>JBGUXP010000009.1:0-115070 GCA_045222295.1 Bacteroidales bacterium
CAAGGCCACGGTGACGGTGGTCGACATGAACGGCCGCAAGGCTGGTGAATGGACTGTCAGCGACGGTCAGTTGACTATCGATGTTACTGAGATGGCCCAGGGAGCCTACTTCGTCCGCATCGTCGGCGAGCAGGTCAACGCCATCCGTAAACTCATCGTCCGTTAAGGGACGTACTCTTAATAGCCTAGAAAAAAACCGCCAGCAATGGCGGTTTTTTTTGTTTGAAATGCCTGAGAATCCGATAAATGGTAGTTACCGATAAATGGATAGGGTTATTGCTGTATTTTCTTATATAATAGTATGTTTCTCTTTGACAGATAGTGTTTTATACTTGTTTTGCCTGTCATAGGCGTATTTTTGTTTGTTTTAGGGCCTAATTTGATGCTGGAAGGGGAGGGAAGAGGATATTTTGCAGGGGGAACGGAAGGATGGGATAAAAAAATATCCACATATATGGATGTGATAATCAGATTATTGCGTCTGTAATTAGAAAAAATTTGAAAAAAACTTTTGTCGTATTTGAAAAAAGTAGTATCTTTGCAACCTCAATCGTCGAGAAAAAGAGTTGTTTGAAAGGTTGACAGAAGCCGATGTAACTCAGTTGGTAGAGTAGCTGATTTGTAATCAGCCTGTCGGGGGTTCGAGTCCCTTCATCGGCTCGATACCGGCACTCAGAAAACTGAGCAGTCGGACAACAATATCGGGGGAGTCGCATAGCGGCAATTGCAACAGACTGTAAATCTGTCCTCGGAAGAGTTCGGTGGTTCGAGTCCACCCTCCCCCACGAAATACCAAAACTCAAGAGAAGCGGAAGTAGCTCATTTGGTAGAGCGATAGCCTTCCAAGCTATAGGTGGCGGGTTCGAGCCCCGTCTTCCGCTCAAGAAAAGCGGGACGAAGCAAGACCCCAACCCCGCTTCAAAAAGAACGAAGGTACTCGAAAAGTGAGAGTGCGAAAACAAGCCGCAGTAGCTCAGTGGTAGAGCGCTTCCTTGGTAAGGAAGAGGTCACGAGTCCGACTCTCGTCTGTGGCTCTCTTTTTATGCCGAAAGGCATGAAAGGAAAAAGAAAAAGTTGAGGACGAATGCTTTATGCACGCCCTCTTTGAACGTGAATTAATATTATTGTTAACATTTAATACGTATTACAATGGCAAAAGAAAAATTCGATCGCTCTAAACCGCACGTCAACATCGGTACTATCGGCCACGTTGACCATGGTAAGACCACTCTGACCGCTGCTATCACCAAGGTGCTGGCTGAGAAAGGTCTCTCTGAAGTGAAATCCTTCGATTCCATCGACTCCGCTCCTGAAGAGAAAGAGCGTGGTATCACCATTAACACCGCTCACGTCGAGTATCAGACCGAGACTCGTCACTATGCTCACGTTGACTGCCCGGGTCACGCTGACTACGTGAAGAACATGGTTACCGGTGCTGCCCAGATGGACGGTGCTATCCTCGTTGTGGCCGCCACCGACGGTCCCATGCCCCAGACCCGTGAGCACATCCTGCTCGCCCGTCAGGTTGGTGTTCCCCAGCTCGTCGTTTTCCTGAACAAGTGCGACCTTGTTGACGACCCCGAGCTGCTCGACCTCGTCGAGATGGAAGTCCGCGAGCTCCTCAGCTCCTATGACTTCGATGGCGACAACATCCCCATCATCCGTGGTTCCGCCCTTGCCGCTCTGAATGGCGAGGCCAGCGGTGTCAAGGCTGTCGAAGAGCTGATGAACGCTGTCGACACTTGGATCCCCCTGCCCACCCGCGCAGTTGATAAAGACTTCCTCATGCCCATCGAGGACGTGTTCTCCATCACCGGCCGTGGTACTGTTGCTACCGGTCGTATCGAGACTGGTGTTATCCACACCGGCGACCCCGTCGACATCATTGGTATGGGTGCTGAGAAACTGAAATCCACCGTCACTGGTGTTGAGATGTTCCGTAAGATCCTCGATGAGGGTGAGGCCGGCGACAACGTGGGTCTGCTCCTCCGCGGTATCGACAAGAACGAGATCCGTCGTGGTATGGTTATCGCCAAGCCCGGCTCGGTGAAACCTCACCACAAATTCGAGGCTGCTGTCTATATCTTGAAGAAAGAGGAAGGTGGCCGTCACACTCCGTTCCACAACAACTATCGTCCCCAGTTCTACTTCCGTACCACTGACGTGACCGGTACCATCATGCTCCCCGAGGGCCGCGAGATGGTCATGCCTGGTGACAACCTGACGATCACTGTGGAGCTGATCTCCGACATCGCTCTGAACGAGAACCTGCGCTTCGCTATCCGCGAGGGTGGCCGTACCGTTGGCTCCGGTCAGGTGACCAAGATCATTGAATAATCGCTGAAACGATTATAAGAAGCCGCGCCAAGAGCGGCGCGGCTTTACAGGGGCATAGTTAAATGGTATAATGGCGGTCTCCAAAACCGTGGTTGGGAGTTCGATTCTCTCTGCCCCTGCCAATAAAAAACTAGTTTAGAAAAATGTCAAAGTTAGGTGAATATGTGAAGTCGAGCTACGACGAGTTGGTGCACAAAGTGTCGTGGCCTACATTCAAAGAGTTGCAGAACAGCGCCGTGGTTGTCGCTGTTGCCTCTGTTATTATTGCCCTTATAGTCTTCGTGATGGATATCGTCTTTGGTGTCCAGAGCGGTAGCTGGAAGGGATTGCTTGGAAACTTTTACAATCTGCTTGGATAACAACGGTCGCGTCAACGCCCGGGTCTTGCTTCCCAAATCTCTTTGAGGCTCGTCGCGGTGGCCGTTAATCAAGTGTGGTTTTAAGTTTATCTCACTGTTTTTATACTAGCAATGGAACATCAGGAAAAAAAGTGGTATGTCGTTAGAGCAATCAGCGGCAAGGAGAAGAAGGCTAAGGAGTACATCGAGAACGAAATGGCCAAGCGTGGCTGGAGTAACGATGTGCCCACAGTACTGATTCCTACCGAACAGGTGGTTTCCATCCGCAACGGGAAAAAGGTGGTTAAAGACCGCAATTACTTCCCGGGCTACGTGATTATCGAGGCCGACCTGCGTGATGAGATTATCCCTGTCATCCAGAACCTGCCCAATGTTCTCGATTTCCTTCGTGAGCGTGAGGGCAAGCCTATCCCCATGCGTCAGGCTGAAATCAACCGTATCCTCGGCAAGATGGATGAGCAGTTGGAGAATGCCGACGCCATGGATCGTTTCATTGTTGGCGAGAATGTGAAAGTCATCGACGGAGCCTTCAACAGTTTCATCGGTGTCGTTGAGGAGGTCAATGAGGAAAAGAGGAAATTGAAAGTTACGGTCAAGATCTTCGGTCGCAAGACCCCCCTTGAGCTCAGTTTCTCGCAGGTAGAGAAAGAACAGTAACCGATTAATTAACCCTATCAAAATTTAATTCAATGGCAAAAGAAGTTGCAGGATTGATTAAATTGCAAATCAAAGGCGGTGCTGCCAACCCCGCTCCTCCCGTCGGACCGGCTCTCGGTGCGAAAGGTGTGAACATCATGGAGTTCTGCAAGCAGTTCAACGCCCGTACACAGGACCAGGCCGGTAAAGTCGTCCCCGTCATCATCACTGTGTATACGGACAAGTCCTTTGACTTTGTACTGAAAACTCCTCCTGTTGCTGTTCAGCTGAAAGAGATGTCCAAGGCTCAGAAGGGTTCCGGCGAACCCAACCGTGTCAAGGTCGCCTCGGTCACCTGGGAGCAAGTGCGCCAGATTGCTGAAGCCAAAATGCCCGACCTCAACTGCTTCACTGTTGAGAGCGCTATGAGCATGGTGGCTGGCACTGCCCGCAGCATGGGTATCACCGTTACGGGTGAGAATCCCCTCAAGAAGTAAACAAAAAAGATTAATGAACAGTGGTAGCATAAGTAGCGAGAGCGAAAGTGCGGTGACCACAAAAACAGACCAACATGGCAAAACTGACAAAAAAACAGAAAGAGGCTGTCGCCAAATTTGACGGTAGCAAAGTGTATTCCCTCGAGGAGGCTGTCAGCATCGTGAAGAACATCACCTTCACTAAGTTTGACGCTTCTGTCGATATCGACGTTCGTCTGGGTGTCGACCCCCGCAAGGCCAACCAGATGGTGCGCGGTAGCGTCACGCTGCCCCACGGCACGGGTAAAACCGTCCGCGTCCTCGTACTTTGCACCCCCGACAAGGAGGAGGAAGCCAAAGCCGCCGGTGCTGACTACTACGGTCTTGATGAGTACATCACCAAGATTAAAGGTGGTTGGACTGACGTCGATGTTATTATCACCATGCCGAGTTGCATGCCCAAGATTGGTGCCCTCGGTCGCATCCTTGGTCCTCGTGGCCTGATGCCCAACCCCAAGACCGGCACCGTTACCATGGAAGTAGGCAAGGCTGTCCAGGAGGCCAAGGCCGGTAAGATCGACTTCAAAGTCGACAAGTTTGGTATCATCCATACCGCCGTCGCCAAGTGCTCCTTCGACAACGAGAAAATCGTTGAGAACGCCCGCGAGGTGCTCCAGATGATTATGAAGCTCAAACCCAGCGCCGCTAAAGGCACTTACGTGAAGAGCATCGCCATCAGCAGCACTATGAGCCCCGGCGTCAAAGTTGACACCAAAGCCGCTACCTTGTAAATCTAATTAATTAAAGAAACATTATGAGAAAAGAACTGAAAGACCAGCATATCGACGCCCTGTGCGAAGAGATCAAGGCCTATCCCAGTCTCTATATTGCAGACATTGGAGGTTTGAACTCTGTGCAGACCAGCAAACTGCGTCGTGCCGCCTTCCGCAACGAGGTGAAGCTGGAGGTTGTAAAGAACACTCTTCTCATCAAGGCCCTCGAGAAGTCGGGTTTCGACTATTCCGAGTTGTTCCCTGTGATTAAGGGTGAAACCGCCATAATGCTTTCGAACACCAACAATGCTCCGGCAAAGCTCATCAAGAGCTTCCGCGCCGCCGAGAAGAACGCTGAGAAGCCTATTCTTAAAGGTGCCTATGTCGAAGAGTGCTTCTATATCGGTCACGAGAACCTCGAGGCTCTGGTCAACATCAAGTCCAAGAACGAGCTCATCGCCGATGTCGTCGCTCTGCTGCAGTCGCCCATCAAGAACGTCCTCTCGCAGGTTCAGTCGGCTGGCAATACCATTACCGGTGTGCTGAAAACTTTGGAGGAGCGCGCCTAACCAACCGCGCAAATAGGGGGTGGCTCCCTCGAAAAAAGCCAAAACAAAACAATTAAATAACAAATTTGTAAAACATTTAAAAACAATAAAGTCATGGCAGACATCAAAGCTATTGCTGAAGAATTGGTTAACCTTACCGTTAAAGAAGTTAAAGAACTCGCTGACGTCCTGAAAGAGGAGTACGGCATTGAACCCGCCGCCGCCGCTGTCGCAGTCGCCGCCGGCCCCGCCGCCGCTGGTGCCGCCGCCGCCGAGGAGAAGACCTCCTTCGACGTGATCCTGAAAGGTGTCCCCGATCAGACCAAGAAACTTGGTGTTGTGAAGGCTGTTAAGGACATGGCCTCCCTCGGTCTGAAAGAGTCCAAGGAGCTTGTCGACAACGCCCCCAAGCCCGTCAAGGAAGGTGTTTCCAAGGAAGAGGCTGAGAGCCTGAAGAAAGCCCTCGAAGAGGCTGGTGCCGAAATCGAGATCAAGTAAGGTAATCCTTTCCTGATACTAACGAGGAATAGGGCCTCCGACATGATCGGAGTGCCTATTCCTTGTTGCTATGGAATTCGATTCCGCGCTTCTTCAACCCCTTGAATGGGTACTCTTGCTTCACTCGCGATCAGTTATAGAACACGATATAATTTATAGTCCCTTGGCAAAAAAAGAACCCACAGTAGTCAATTTCGCGTCGGTACGCAAATTTGAATATCCGGATTTTCTCGATATCCAGGTCCAGTCGTTCAAAGACTTCTTCCAAATCGAGACCAATCCCGACAATCGTTTGGACGAAGGCCTGTACAAAGTCTTCAAAGAGAATTTCCCCATCACCGATGCGAGAAACAATTTCGAACTCGAATTCTTGGATTATTATATCGATCCTCCCCGCTATAGCATCGAGGAGTGCATCGAGCGTGGCCTGACCTATAGTGTCCCGCTGAAAGCCAAGATGAAATTGAGTTGTAAAGACCCCGAGAACGAAGATTTCCAAACCCTCGAGCAGCATGTCTATCTGGGCATGATTCCTTATATGACCCCGAAGGGTACCTTCGTTATCAACGGCGCCGAGCGCGTTGTGGTCTCCCAGTTGCACCGTTCCCCTGGTGTCTTCTTTGGCACTCAGTTCCACTCGAACGGCACCCAGCTTTACTCCGCACGTATCATCCCCTTTAAGGGCTCATGGATGGAGTTCACGACCGATATCAATAACGTAATGTACGCGTATATCGATCGTAAGAAGAAATTGCCTATCACTACCCTCTTGCGTGCCATCGGCTTCGAGTCCGATAAGGACATCCTCGACATCTTCGAACTTGCCGAAGAGGTCAAGGTCAGTCGCAATAATTTGAAAAAAGTGCTTGGCAAACAACTCGCCGCCCGTGTCGTTGAGACCTGGACCGAGGACTTTGTCGACGAGGACACCGGTGAGGTCGTCTCCATGGAGCGTACCGAGGTCGTCATCGAGCGTGATGTTGAGCTTACCGAAGAACATATTGAGAAGATTCTCGAGCTCGATGTCAAATCCATCCTCATCAAGAACGAGGATAAGGACGGTATCGACTATTCCGTCATCTACAATAGTTTGAAGAAGGATACTGCAAACAACGCCAAGGAGGCTTGCGAGTACATCTATCGTCAGCTCCGTAATGCCGAACCTCCTGACGAAGAGACTGCCCGTAGTATCATCGAGAAACTCTTCTTCTCAGAGAAACGTTATGATCTGGGCGATGTAGGTCGCTACAGAATCAATACCAAATTGAACCTTGATGTCCCCGACAACGTACGTGTGTTGACCAAAGAGGACATCACCTCGATTATTAAATATCTGGTCGAACTTATCAACCAGAAAGCTGAGGTGGACGATATCGACCACCTGTCAAACCGTCGTATCCGCACTGTCGGCGAGCAGCTCTCCAATCAGTTTGGCGTGGGTCTCGCCCGTATGAGCCGCACTATCCGCGAGCGTATGAACGTGCGCGACAACGAGGTGTTTACCCCCACTGAGCTTATCAATGCCAAGACTCTTTCTTCGGTCATCAACTCGTTCTTTGGTACCAACCAGTTGAGCCAGTTCATGGATCAGACCAATCCCTTGGCAGAGCTCACCCATAAACGTCGTATCTCGGCTCTCGGTCCCGGAGGTCTGTCGCGCGAGCGTGCAGGCTTTGAGGTCCGTGATGTCCACTATACCCACTATGGTCGCCTCTGTACCATCGAAACTCCTGAAGGTCCCAACATCGGTCTTATCTCGTCTCTTTGCGTCTATGCTAAGATTAACGAGCTGGGATTCATCGAGACCCCCTATCAGCGTGTTGTCAATGGTCAGGTGCAGCTTAATGAACCTCCCGTCTACCTCTCTGCCGAGGCTGAGGAGAACAAGACTGTGGCTCAGGCTACCACTCCCCAGGACGAGGAAGGTCATATTACTGAAAGCCGTGTCAAGGCCCGCCGTCAGGCCGACTTCCCCATTGTGGCTCCTGACGAGATTGATCTCATAGACATTGCTTCCAACCAGATTGCTTCTATCGCAGCATCACTCATTCCTTTCCTCGAGCACGACGACGCTAACCGTGCTCTGATGGGATCGAACATGATGCGTCAGGCTGTTCCTCTGCTTAACCCCGAGATTCCTATCGTCGGCACGGGCATCGAGGAAGCCGTTGCACACGACAGCCGCGTGCTGCTCAATGCTGAGGCCGATGGTGTTGTCGAGTTCGTCGACTCCACCAAGATTGTCATTCGCCACAACCGTACTGAAAAGGAACGCCTTGTCTCCTTCGACGACGATGTGAAGGAATACCGCCTCACCAAATATCAACGTACCAACCATTCCACCGCCATCAACCTCCGTCCTATTGTTAAGAAAGGCGATAAGGTTAAGAAAGGCCAAGTGCTCTGTGAGGGTTATGCTACACAGGGTGGCGAGCTCGCTCTCGGCCGCAACATGATGGTGGCCTTCATGCCGTGGAAGGGTTATAACTTTGAGGACGCTGTTGTGATTTCCGAGCGTGTTGTGCGCGAGGATATTTTCACTTCTGTCCATGTCGAGGAGTTTACCCTTGAGGTCCGCGAGACCAAGCGTGGCAACGAGGAACTCACCCGCGACATCCCCAATGTCGGTAACGATGCTACCAAGGATCTCGACGAGAATGGTATTGTTCGCATCGGTGCCGAGGTCAAGGAGGGCGACATACTCATTGGTAAGATTACCCCCAAGGGCGAATCTGATCCTACTCCCGAGGAGAAGTTGCTCCGCGCCATCTTCGGCGACAAGGCCGGTGATGTCAAGGATGCATCCCTCAAGGTTCCTCCTTCAATGCATGGTGTGGTTATCGACAAAAAACTCTTTGCCCGTGTCATCCGCGACCGTAAGGCTCGCGCTAAGGAGAAAGAGCTTCTTGCCAAGCCTGAAGAAGAGTATCGTTTCGAGTGCGAGGAGTTGAAGGACAAGCTCATCTCCCGCCTCCTCGTCCTCCTCAACGGAAAAGTCTCCAACGGTGTCTACACCAGCCACCGCGAGGAACTTATCCCCAAAAAGGTCAAGTTTAGCGCAAAGACCCTCAAGACCATCGATTACACAGAGGTAAGCCCCAACAAGTGGACCACTGACAAGGAGACCAACGCACTCATCAAAGAGTTGCTCAACAATTATAATATTAAGTACCGTGAGATTTCAGGCCGCTTCACCCGCAATAAATTTGCCCTCACAGTTGGAGACGACCTTCCCAGTGGCATCGTCCAAATGGCCAAGGTTTACATTGCCATGAAGCGTAAACTGCGTATCGGTGACAAGATGGCAGGTCGCCATGGTAACAAGGGTATCGTGTCGAAGATTGTCCGTGCTGAGGATATGCCTTTCCTCGCCGACGGTACTCCTGTCGACATCGTGCTTAACCCTCTGGGTGTGCCTTCGCGTATGAACCTTGGTCAGATTTACGAAACTGTCCTTGGTTGGGCTGGCAAGAAACTCAACAAGCGTTTCAAGACTCCCATCTTTGATGGCGCCACTCTCGAGCAAATCAATGGTTACATGCGTGAGGCAGGCCTTCCCGAGAATGGCCGTACCTATCTCTATGATGGCGAGACTGGCGACCGCTTTGACCAGCCCGCCACTGTGGGTTACATCTACTACCTCAAGCTCCACCACATGATTGACGATAAGATGCACGCCCGTTCCATTGGACCTTACTCCCTCATCACCCAGCAGCCCCTTGGCGGTAAAGCCAATTTTGGTGGCCAGCGTTTCGGTGAGATGGAGGTCTGGGCCCTCGAAGCTTACGGCGCATCCCATGTGCTGCAGGAAGTGCTCACCGTCAAGTCCGACGACGTCATGGGCCGTGCCAAGGCCTACGAGGCCATCGTCAAGGGCGACAACATGCCGGTTCCGGGTATCCCCGAATCGTTCAACGTCCTTGTCCACGAACTCCGTGGTCTCGGTTTGGAGGTAACGTTTGATTAATTAAGTAGAAAGAAAGAACAATGGCTTTTAAACAAGAATCTCAGGTAAAGACCGATTTCAACTCGATCACCATCAGCCTCGCGTCGCCCGAAAGCATCAAGCGTCGCTCCTTTGGCGAGGTGACCAAGCCTGAAACCATAAATTATCGCACATACAAGCCCGAGCGCGACGGCTTGTTCTGCGAGCGCATCTTCGGACCCACGCGCGACTGGGAGTGCCACTGCGGCAAGTACAAACGTATCCGTTACAAGGGAATCGTTTGCGACCGTTGTGGTGTCGAAGTCACCGAGAAGAAGGTCCGTCGCGAGCGTATGGGCCATATCGAACTGGTGGTTCCCATCGCCCACATCTGGTTCTTCCGCTCTCTGCCCAACAAGATTGGCACCCTGCTCAACATCCCTTCCAAGAAACTCGACCAGGTTATCTATTACGAGAAATACATCGTCCTGCAGCCTGGCAAGGCTGTCTTGAACGAAATGCCCGTGCAGCGTCTTGACCTGCTCACTGAAGAGGAATACTACTATATTAAAGACTCCCTGCCTGAAGGTAACGAACAGTTGCCTGACAGCGACCCCGACAAGTTTATCGCTGGTATGGGTGCCGAGGCGCTCTATACGCTCCTCTGCGACCTCGACCTCGACAAACTCTCCTATGAGCTTCGCGCCAAAGCTTCCCGCGAGACTGCTGTGGCTCGCAAGCAGGAAGCCCTCAAGCGCTTGAATGTCATTGAGTCGTTCCGTGAGTCCCAGCGCTCTATGCGTGCCCGTGGTATGGACAACCGTCCCGAGTGGATGATTATGAATATCATTCCTGTCATTCCTCCCGACCTGCGTCCCCTCGTTCCGCTGGATGGCGGACGTTTCGCTACCTCCGACATCAACGAGCTCTATCGTCGTGTCATCATCCGCAACAACCGTCTGAAACGTCTTGTCGAAATCAAGGCTCCCGAAGTTATCATGCGCAATGAGAAGCGTATGCTCCAGGAGTCTGTCGACTCCCTCTTCGACAACAGCCGCAAAGTCTCCAGTGTAAAGTCTGATAGCAATCGCGCCCTCAAGTCTCTCTCTGACGCCCTCAAGGGCAAGCAGGGCCGTTTCCGTCAGAACCTACTTGGTAAGCGTGTCGACTACTCCGGCCGTTCGGTTATTGTCGTTGGCCCCGAACTGCGTATGCATGAATGCGGTCTTCCCAAAGACATGGCCGCTGAGCTTTTCAAACCGTATGTCATCCGCAAGCTCCTAGAGCGTGGCCTTGTGAAGACTGTCAAGAGCGCCAAGCGCGTGGTCGATCGTAAGGAGCCCGTCGTCTGGGAAATTCTTGAGAATATCCTCAAAGGTCACCCTATCCTGCTCAACCGTGCTCCTACGCTGCACCGTTTGGGTATCCAGGCCTTCCAGCCCCGTCTTGTCGAGGGTAAGGCTATCCGCCTCCACCCGTTGGTGTGTACCGGCTTCAACGCCGACTTTGACGGTGACCAGATGGCAGTCCACGTGCCCATGGGCAATGCCGCCATCCTCGAGGCTCAGCTGTTGATGCTCTCCACCCACAACATCCTCAACCCTGCCAATGGTGCTCCTATCACCGTTCCTTCGCAGGACATGGTGCTTGGTTTGTATTACATGACCAAGCCGCGTCGCACCACTGCCGACGAGGTTGTCAAGGGTGAAGGCCAGCGCTTCTATTCTGCCGAGGAAGTTATCATCGCTTATAACGAGAAACGTGTCGACCTCAATGCCTGCATTTCTGTGCAGCTCGACGAGGACCATCGTCACGATGAATATTCCTACGTCAAGACCGACAAGACCTTCATGGAGGTCATCAAGGACAAGAAAGGCAATGTGCTCACCGACATCGACTGCAGTACTCCCGCTGAGATTGCTCTCCACAGCCGCACCGAGTTTGAAATCAAACGCGACATCGATGGCAATCCTATCCTTGACGCCAATGGTCATTATATTAAGACCAACCGTCTCCGTACCACTGTCGGCCGCGTCATCTTCAACCAGGTTGTTCCCAGCCAGTATGGCTTCATCAACCAGGTCATGGGTAAGAAGTCGTTGCGCGACATCATCGGTGACATCTTCACAGAGTGCGGTAACGCCGTCACAGCCACCTTCCTTGACGACATCAAGAACATGGGTTACCGTCAGGCATTCCGCGGCGGTCTCTCCTTCAACCTTGGTGATGTAATTATCCCTCAGGAGAAGGAACAGCTCATCGAGAAAGCCAACGGCGAGGTCGAAGAGGTTATGGCTCAATATGCCATGGGTCTTATCACCAATAATGAACGTTACAACCACGTTATCGATATCTGGACCAACACCAACAACCAGCTCACAGAGACCCTTATGAAGCAGCTTAAGGCTGACAACCAAGGCTTCAACCCCATCTTTATGATGTACGACTCGGGTGCTCGTGGTAGTAAGGAACAGATTCGTCAGCTCTCCGGTATGCGCGGACTGATGGCTAAGCCACAGAAAGCTGGTGCCTCTGGTAACGAGATTATCGAGAACCCCATTATCTCCAACTTCAAGGAGGGTCTGTCGGTGCTCGAGTACTTCATCTCTACTCACGGTGCCCGTAAGGGTCTGGCCGATACCGCTCTTAAGACGGCTGACGCTGGTTACCTTACCCGTCGTCTGGTTGACGTGGCCCACGATGTTATCATCAACGAAGAAGACTGCGGCACTCTCCGCGGCCTGCCCACCACCGCCCTCAAGAAGGGTGAGGATATCGTCCAGAGCCTCGGCGAGCGCATCCTCGGCCGTACCTCTGTCCACGACATCTATCATCCTCAGACTGGCGAACTCATCGCCCGTGCCGGCGAAGAGCTCACCGAGGAAATCTGCAAGAAAATCGAAGCATCTCCCATCGAGGAGGTCGAGATTCGTTCCGTCCTCACCTGCGAGTCCAAGCATGGTGTCTGCGCCAAGTGCTACGGCCGCAACTTGGCCACTGGCAAGATGGTCCAGAAGGGTGAGGCCGTCGGTGTTATCGCCGCTCAGGCTATCGGTGAACCTGGTACGCAGCTGACCCTTCGTACCTTCCACGTCGGTGGTGTCGCCGGTGGCAACATTGGTACTGCTTCCAGCTTGCAGGCCAAGTATGAGGGTCGTCTCGTCATCGATGAGCTCCGCTCCATCCCCTATACTGATAACGAGGGCAACTCCTACCATATTGTCATGGGTCGTAGCGCTGAAATGCGCATTGTCGATCCCAAGACCGAAATCACCCTCTTCTCCTCTCTGCTGCCTTATGGCGCAAAGCTCTACAAAGCCGCCGGAGATATGCTGCAGAAGGGCGATGTCATCGCCGAGTGGGATCCCTACAACGCCGTCATCATCTCCGATGTGGCCGGTAAGGTCTCCTTCGAGAACGTCATCGAGAATGTCACCTACCGTGTTGAGAGCGACGCTCAGACAGGCCTTCAGGACAAGGTTGTCATCGAGAGCCGCCAGCGCACCAAGAACCCTACCCTTAACATCATCGACTCCGAGGGCAATATCCTCAAAGTCTATGACCTTCCCGTTGGCGCCCACATCGGTGTCGAGCAGGGGCAGGAACTCAAGGCTGGTGATATCATGGTCAAGATTCCGCGCTCCTTTGGCAAGGCAGGCGATATCACGGGTGGTCTGCCCCGCGTCACCGAGCTCTTCGAGGCCCGCAACCCGTCCGATCCCGCCATTGTGGCCGAGGTTGACGGTATTGTCTCCATCGCCAAGAAACTCAAGCGTGGCAACCGTGAGGTGACCATCACCTCCAAGACTGGCGAGCAGCGTTCCTACCTCATCCCCACTTCCAAGCAGATTCTGGCTCAGGACAGCGACTATGTCAAGGCTGGTACCCCACTCTCCGACGGTGCCATCACACCGAGCGACATTCTTGCTATCAAGGGACCCATGAAGGTGCAGGAATACATTGTCAACGAGGTCCAGGAAGTCTACCGTCTGCAGGGTGTGAAAATCAACGACAAGCACTTTGAGGTCATTGTCCGTCAGATGATGCGCAAGGTCGAAATCGAAGACCCGGGCGACACCCGCTTCCTCGAGGGCGATCTGGTCAACAAGCTCGACTTCAATGATGTCAACGACAATATCTTCGGAATGAAGGTCGTCGAGGACGCTGGCGACAGCGAGAATCTCTCCGTCGGACAGATTGTCTCGGCCCGCGAATTGCGCGACGAGAACAGCGCTCTGCGCCGTCAGGACAAGAAGCTCGTCACAGTGCGTGACGCACGCCCCGCCACCTGTAAGCAGGTGCTTCAGGGTATCACCCGCGCTTCGTTGCAGACCAAGTCCTTCATCTCCGCCGCTTCATTCCAGGAGACCACTAAGGTGCTCACCGAGGCTGCCATCAACGCCAAGTGCGACACCCTTGTCGGCATGAAGGAGAACGTTATCGTCGGTCACCTCATTCCCGCCGGTACCGGTCTGCGTGAATATCAGGACCTCGTGGTTGGCAATGCTCCCGCCATGTCGGCTGACAAGCAGAACTAATTTCGATTACATACCTAGTCCGGGCCACCCTCAATGGTGGCTCGGACTTTTTTTATTTTAGTATGCGCCAGTTTCTTCTTTTGTTTCTCACTCTGCTGTTATGTCCATGGCGGCTTATGGCTCAGCCTTCCGGCAACGATGCAGACTTCTTCCCTAATCCGCAGGCCGCCCAGATTGCCCTTTTGCCAGATGAGGTTTCTGGCACTTCGTCGCTCTTCTGGCTCGATGGACGTCTCTGGACCTGTAACGACCATGGGGCGTTGAAACTCTTTTCGCTCGACACACTCAGTGGTGCCGTTGACTCTGTTGTCGACCTTGGTGTCACGGTCTACGACCTCGAGGAAGTGACCCTTGACAGTGGTTATCTTTATTTCGGCGACTTTGGCGATAACAAAGGTGTTCGTTCCGACCTCCGTATCCTGCGCCTCGCGCGCAGGAATCTCGCCGTAGGCCGTTTCCTCTTCGATACCATTGCTTTCCTCTATCCCGAGCGTACCGAGACATGGGCGCGCAACTTCGACTGCGAGGCCTTTGTGGCCGGTGCCGACAGTCTCTATCTTTTTACAAAACAATGGATTTCCCACAACAGCGTCTGCTATGTTCTCCCCAAGGAACCGGGCAGCTATGCCGCCAGCCGTCATTTCACGCTATATGTCGGCGGCCTCGTTACCGGCGCCTGCTATCTCCCTGACCAGCGCTGTCTGGCGTTGGTGGGCTATTCTATGTTGGTCAAGCCGTTTGTCTATCTCGTTGATGGCTTTGATGACGAGCGGTTCGACCAGGGACTACACCGTCGCACCGCTCTTGCCAACCCTGTGGCTACCCAGACCGAGGGCATCGCCTCGCTCGATGGCATTCATTTCTTTCTTACCCATGAAACCCTCGACCTTCGCATCTTCTCTCGAAAGGCTGCCCTTCTCCGTCTCAATCTCTCCGATTTCCCTAGGGAATTCAATATCCGCTGACCTTCTAAGGCTTCGCTGTTGACTACGAGGGGCGAGGTGCACTACATATATTGGAAGGCTCGACACAATAATTCTCGAAGCTCCACGTTATGACAATAAAAACTAATCGTTATGGCAAACCAGAAAGAACAACAGAACCTCAAACTCAACATCCACCCCGACGTGGCCAAGGGAACCTATAGCAACCTCGTCGTTGTCAGTCACAACCCCTCCGAGATTGTTCTCGATTTCGCCCAGATGCTTCCTGGCCTCGAGGGAGCTACGGTGCGCGAGCGCATTATTATGAGTCCTATTCACGCTAAACGTCTGTTAGCTGCCTTGAACGACAACTTGAAGAAGTACGAGCAGCAGTTTGGCACTATCGTTGAACCGACGGCTGATGGTACTGTTCCCTACGATATTCTGGGTAAAGCCTAAGCGTGACCTATACCTGTTGGCTCATTGAGCCGTTGCCCCAAGGGACCGGCAGCCAGCGCGAGCGTGAGCGAGCGCTGGCATATGATATTTTGTGCCGTCTGCTTGACGAGGAACATCCTCATCTGGATCATGATGGCAAGGGCGCGCCATTTCTTCCCAATCACCCCGAGCTTTCGCTCAGCATCAGTCATTGCCGCCAGGCGGTGGCTGTGGTGGTGAGTTCCGAAAGGAGGGTAGGCATTGATGTGGAGTGTCGTCGTAAGATTGGTGACGGGTTGATGGAGCGTGTATGCACGGCTAACGAACTTGCCGCAGTGCGTGCCGACGCTGACCCTACTATGGCGTTCCTGCAGTTGTGGACACGCAAGGAAGCTGTGCTCAAGATGCGTGGTACTGGTATCCAAGGATTTGGAAGCATGGTTTCCGCGCTTTCGAGATGCGACTGTACTATACAGGATGTGGAAACGGGATTGCCCGATGTGGTGGCTTCGTTGGCTATGGGCGTATGACGGTCTGAGAGCCGTCGGGGTTGATTTTTACAATGCGGCTGCCACGGGTTTCAGAGGAGAGCAGTCTGGGCAGCGGTGGCACGCAGAAATCGACGCGGCGTTTCAGTTCATTGGTAATTTCATTGTAACTCTGCGGTGACGGTTGTCCCGAGAGGTTAGCCGAGGTGCTTACCAGAGGTGCCCCGAGTTGGTGAATGACCTCTTGGCAGAAAACATGCTGCGGAATACGAACCCCTAGAGTGCCATCGGCGGCCGCCAGGTTATCAGCTACTTCGAGATGCATCTCGTGGTGCCATATTGCAAAGGGAAGGATGTAGGTAATGGGTCTGGAATTAGGGGTGTTCGGCATGGTAAGAACACTCGGATTATTCTCTACCAGCACCAACATGCTTTTGCTGTGGTCGCGCTCTTTGATAGCATAGAGGCGCTCGATGGCGTTGTGGTTACGGGCATCGCAACCGATGCCCCAGATGGTGTCGGTAGGGTAGAGGATGGTCTTTCCTTCGCGCAGGGCGGAGACGGTCTGTTGGATTGCTTCGTCGAGATTCATGGTGCAAAAGTACGAAAAAAAAGTGTCTCTGCTTGCATGGATGAAATTTATTTTGTAATTTTGCATATTGTTAATTTTACAAAAATAGGTATAAAGATAATTCAATAATTTATAAATCAAAAAATTACAACTATGTTTAAAGGACATCCTAAAGGACTTATCTGGGCTGCCTTGAGTAATATGGGAGAGCGCTTTGGCTACTATATTATGAATGCAGTCTTGGTGCTGTTCCTGTGCTCGAAGTTCGGTTTGTCAGACGAAACCGCGGGCTTGATTTTCTCGGTTTTCTATTTCATGATTTACATCATGGCTTTGCCGGGAGGTATTGTGGCTGACAAGTTGCAGAATTACAAGGGCACTATTGCTGCTGGTCTGATTGTGATGGCTGTGGGTTATGTGATGCTTTCGATACCGACTACGGTGTCGCCTGAGAACAAAATCGCCATGCTGGTGCTCATTTGCGCCGCCCTGCTGATAATCACTATCGGTAATGGTTTGTTCAAGGGTAACTTGCAGGCTATTGTGGGTCAGATGTACGACAACCTTGAGGCTGAGGCTGCCAAAGAAGGCCCCGAGGCTTTGGCAAAGGCTCAAAGCAAGCGTGACCCCGGTTTCCAGATTTTCTATGTGTTCATCAACCTTGGTGGTGTGTTTGCCCCCTTTGTGGCTCCTGCCATTCGCAAGTGGTGGCTTGGCAAATTCGGTATGAAATACAATTCCGATCTGCCCGCCGTGTGTCACCTCTACAACAAATCGTATGACCCCAGCATGCTCGACCTTTGCAATCAGTATGCAGCAGACCCCAATAGTCTGACTCCTGAGCAGCTGACATCCCTGACTACCTGGATGGCTGAGAATACCAATATGGATTCCGACAAGGCTGACCTCCTGATGCAGTGCCAGCAGTATATTACCGACCAGAGTTCGATGACTGCCGACCAGATTGCCGACATGACTTCGAACCTGCAGGATGTACCTCAGTACATGAACCTCGATGTGGCTGACGCCGTCAAGCAGAATATTGTTGATGCTTGCAACAACTACTCCACGCAATTGAACAATCTGACCGAGTGGATGACCAAGAGCAATGCTGACTTCCAGGCTCAGGTAGAGGCTGTCAAGGCTGCTCAAGAGGCTGTTGCTCCCGATGTTGCCCAGACTCTTGCCGACAATACCGCAGTGGCTCCCGAGGTCATGGCTGACACTGTACAGACCGTTTGCGACAATGCCGCTACTGTCTCCGATACCGCCCAGGCTGCTGCCGCTCCTGTTATTGATATGATTAGCCCCGATGTTATGAGTGCTGCTTGTGACAGCTACCTCAACGTCTTCAACACTGGTGTCCACTACAGCTTCATCGCTTCGGTGGCCGCCATGCTGCTCTCGTTCATCATCTTCATGGGATTTAAGAAAATCTTCCCCAATCCCACCAAGAAAGAGAAGAAGGATGTGGTTAACTACACTGCAGAGGAAAAGGCTGCCATGGCCAAGGATATCAAACAACGTATGGCTGGTCTCTATGCCGTGCTTGGCATTGTGGTCTTCTTCTGGTTCTCGTTCCACCAGAATACCCAGTCTTTAACCATCTTCACTCGCAACTTTGTGAACTCCGACCAGGTGGCTCCCGAAGTGTGGCAGTTCCTCAACCCGTTCCTTGTCATTGTGCTCACTCCTATCATTATGTGGCTGTTTGCTACCAAGTGGGGTAGTCGATTCTCTACTCCCAAGAAGATTGTGCTTGGTATGGGATTTGCTGCTTGTGCTTACATCTTCCTGATGCTCTTCAGCATGTATATCGGCTATCCTTCGGGCAAGGTCTTTATGGCTCAGCCTGCTGACGCCATTGCAGCGCAGAAGTGTGGCGCGTGGGTGCTGATAGTGACTTACTTCTTCCTCACGGTTGCGGAGCTCTTCATCAGTCCGCTGGGTCTGAGTTTCGTGTCAAAGATTGCCCCCAAGCATTTGCAGGGTATCTGCCAGGGTCTGTGGCTTGGTGCTACCGCACTTGGCAACCTTATCATATTCCTTGGTGTGAGGATGCTCAATTCCTTCACGCATCTGTGGTATACTTGGCTGGTCTTTGCTGTCATCTGCCTCATCGCCATGCTTGTTATGTTTGGCATGCTGAAATGGCTGGAGAGAATCACTTCGCAGCAACAATAAAAGACAATAAGTGAATTTTTTTTCGGGGGCGTCTTTTCGGCGCCCCCGATTTGTAAGAAAAAAAAGAGGCCATAGGCATTCCTAGGGATGTATGTGGTAAAGGTATGCTTGGCTAATGGTAAGACAGTGATGAAGCGTGTGGAGAAAAGATAAAAAGAAAGCCTCGAGAAATTCTCGGGGCTTTTTCTTTCCAATGCGTTGTTTCCAAACGCGAGCGGTAGAGGGCTCTCTTATTTGTCGAGCTCCTGCTGGCGCAGGTGCTGGACGTAGATGGCCTTCAGGTGCTTCTCGCGGTTGATGACACTGGGCTTGGTGAACTGCTGACGACGGCGCATCTCTTTCACCACGCCGGTTTTTTCGAATTTGCGTTTCAGTTTCTTGAGAGCTCTTTCGAGGTTGTCACCTTCTTTAATAGGAACTACGATCATTGTTAATACCTCTTTCTTTGTTAAGGGTTAATAATTTAATTATTTTAAGACTATTTGTCTTCTTAGAACATCAGGTGACCCTGGGCGGCTGCGTCATTCAGAGCGGCGATGATGCCTTTCTTGTTGATGATACGCATTCCTTTGGCGGAGACCTTCAAGGTAATCCACATATCCTCCTCGGGAATGTAGAACTTCTTAGTCTGCAGGTTGGGAGCGAAAGTGCGTTTGGTGTGGATGCGGGAGTGCGACACGTTGTTTCCCACGATTACTTTCTTACCGGTGATTTCACATTTCTTTGACATTGTAGTATAATTTTTATTGTTTATTTACGTTATTATTCTGTCTTTTTTGAGACGAAAACGGCTGCAAAAGTACCACCTTTTTCCGATATGGCAAAACCTTTGACCGTTCAAATATGGATTTTTAAATATTTTTAACATTTTGTTAATTATAAGTTACTGTAAAATAATGATTTTGCAAAGAGTTAAAAATTGTTTTTAACATTTTTTTTTCAGGCACTTAGAAACGATTTTTGAGATAAAACGATATTTTTTTATGTCACTTTCGCAGAAATTGGACACTTGGTATACCGACTTTGGGCGCACCCTTCCCTGGAGAGGAATTGGCGACCCGTATCGCATCTGGCTTTCGGAGATTATCCTTCAGCAGACGCGCATAGAACAGGGACGTGATTATTACCATCGCTTTGTCGAAGATTTTCCCACGGTGGCTGATCTTGCCGCCGCCAGCGAGGAACAGGTGTTGCGGTTGTGGCAGGGTCTGGGTTACTATTCGCGTGCACGCAATTTGCATGCTGCGGCGCAATATATAATGAGGGAGTGTGGAGGGGCGTTCCCGTCGGACTATGAGGGGATTCTAAAACTTAAAGGCGTAGGACGCTACACCGCTGCTGCCATTGCCTCCTTTGCCTTTCGTCTGCCGCATCCGGTCATCGACGGTAATGTTTATCGCTTCATCAGTCGTCTCTATGGTATTGCCACTCCTATCGCTACCGATGCCGCCTATTCGGAGTTCGAGGGGCTGTTGCTTAAACAGATAGATCGTCGACATCCTGACCGTTTCAATGCTGCACTGATGGACTTCGGGTCGCTACAATGCAAGCCTATCCCCGATTGTACCCTGTGTCCCTTTGCCGACGACTGTGTGGCTTTACGTACTGGCAAAGTGGAGATGTTGCCCGTTAAGGTGGCCAAAGCTAAACCTAAGGACAGATGGTTCTACTATTTTGACCTTCGTTGGAAGATTGGAGGCGAGGAGTTTGCTGTCGTTGAGCAGCGCGACGGAAAGGATATCTGGCGGGGACTCTATCAGTTTCCTCTGTTGGAGACTGTTATGGAATTAGACGACAAACAGTTACAGATAGAGGCTTCTCGTTTTCTTGAGGAAAACTTTTGGTCGAGCCCTTTCAATTTTCAACGCTCAACACCCTATCGCCATCAACTCACCCACCGTACTATCCACGCTCTCTTTCTTCGGGCTGAACTGCCGTCGCAACCGCCGCGGATTGCCGAAAAATACCATGTTGTACCCGTCTTGGAAATAAAAAAAATCCCTGTGTCAAGATTGATAGATAGATATTTGCAGACTTTGTGAATATCTTTATTTCTCGGTATGGGAAAAAAGTAGTAATTTCGCAGCCACATTTTTGGCTAAAAAAATCAAAAAGTAAGTATGATTGGAGTTAACAAAGTAATCCTTGTAGGTAACGTTGGAAAAAATCCTGATGTAGTCACTTTCCCTTCCGAGGGGCCCCTGCCCGTGAAGAAAGCCTCTTTCCCCCTCGCCACAACAGAATATCGTCGCAGCCGCGACAATGAAAAAGTAGAAATCACTGAATGGCACAATGTGGTGTGCTGGCGTGGTCTTGCTGATATTGCCGAGCGCATCCTTCATAAAGGAGCCCAGATTTATGTCGAGGGACGCCTCCAGAGCCGTACTTGGGAAGACAAGGAGGGCAACAAACGTCATGTCACGGAGGTAGTGGCTGACAATCTGTTGCTGCTTTCGAGCCGCCAACGCAACGAGGAGTCGCAGCCGGTGAACAATCCTTTAATAGATATCTTGAACAGCGACACCGAGCCTCTCGGTGACCTTCCGTTTTGAATAAATAAAACCGGCTCTTGTCGTTGGACAAGAGCCGGTGTATTCTTGTTCTTTTTCCTTAGAAACCAGGCTTTCCGAGGAGGCGGAACATGTTCTTTTTGTATGCCTCCACACCGGGTTGGTCGAAAGGGTTGACACCCAGGGTGTATCCGCTGACACCACAGGCGAACTCGAAAAAGTAGATGAGTTGGCCAAGGGTGTATTCATCGACACGTTCCACTCCGATTTCCATCACGGGTACGCCACCGGAGAGGTGGGCCTCAATGGTGCCTTCGGTGGCACAATTGTTAATCTCGGTGAGACTTTTGCCAACCAGGTAGTTGATGCCGTCGAGGTTCTGCTCGTCAGTAGGCACGGGAACATGGGTGGCGGGCTGCTTCACGCGAATCATGGTCTCCATCATCAGTCGCTCGCCATCCTGCACATACTGACCCATCGAATGCAGGTCGGTGGTGATGCTCAGGCTGTGTGGCAGCAGGCCTTTGTGCTCTTTGCCTTCGCTCTCGCCGTATAGTTGTTTCCACCATTCGGCCAGGTAGCGTAGGTTGGGGAGGCTGCTTACCAGCATCTCTACCTTGATGCCGCTGCGGTACAATACATTGCGTATGGCGGCATATTTGAGGGCAGGATTCTCCTCGAGGGTGTTCTTTTCGATGCATGTCTTACGCATGTCGCGGGCTCCCTGCAGCAGGCGGTCGGTGTCGAAGCCGGCCATTGCTATGGGTAGCAGTCCGACAGGGGTCAGCACCGAGAATCGGCCACCGACATTGTCGGGGATGACGTACATGGGGTAGCCTTCTTTGACGGCGATGTCGTGGAGGGCGCCCTTGCGAGCGTCGGTGATGGCCACGATACGCTGCGATGCTTCTTCTTTTCCGTACTTCTTTTCGAGGTGAGCTTTGACGATACGGAAGGCTACGGCAGGTTCGGTGGTGGTTCCTGATTTAGAAATTACTGCCACGCTGTAATCCTCATGGTCCAAGAGTGTTAGCAGTTGACTATAGTAATCTTCACCGAGGGTGTGTCCGGCATAGACGACGTAAGGTTTGCTGCCGCGGACGAGCGAGGCAAACTCCGACTGTAGAGCCTCGATGACCATTCGGGCACCGAGGTAGGATCCTCCGATACCGATGACCACAAAAACCTTGCTTTTGACGCTGAGGCGGGCAACGTCGGCTATCATGCGGGTGTATTCTTCTTTATCGTAGTTTTCGGGTAGGTTGACCCATCCGAGGAAGTCGTTTCCGGCGGCATCACCTTTCAAAAGATGTTCGCGGGCCGAGAGGACCTCTGTAGTAATTTGACTAATAGAATTCTGGCACGTTTTTTCTACGGATTCGGCCAGTTGAACACGCAAATTCTCCATATTTTTCGTTATTTTTGGGGTTAAATTACTAAGTTTTAGGACATAAAAAGCACTATTGGGTGATTATTTTTAAATCGTAACTTCAATATTTTCTTCACATTAACGAAAAATAAAAAAAAATATTTTTCACAATTAAAAAAAAATATGTATTTTTGCATCACTTTCAATAGTGAAAGTACGAGAAATTAAAGAATTGGAAATTATTAACTTTTTAAACACATTTCATATGTTGAAAAAATTTATCAAAATGGGCGTTGTGGTGTCGCTCCTGCTGACTTCCACTAGCGTCTTCGCTCAGGAGAAAGCCGAGTATCCTAGCTACGGCTTTTGGAGCAACTGGTCGATTGGTTTCGGCCCTGCCGTTACTTGGCAGCTGGGTCAGCACTCGTGGGACAACGAGGCTCCCAACACTCGTGACCTTTGGAGACGTTCCATCAATGTGGGTGCCGACCTCTTCGCTCAGAAGGAGTTGAACCATGTGTGGGATGCGCGTTTCCGTCTTTCCATCCCTACTTTCTGGCGTGGTCGTCAGGACAATGATGGCGATTTCATGAACCGTTTTGTTACGATGACTGCCGAGTTAATGTTCTCCATCAACAATGCTATCTATGGCTACAATCCCGACTGCCACCACAATTGGTATCTCTTTGGTGGTGCCGGTGGAGCTTTTGTCAAGACTCCTAACGGTTCCAAGTATGCCGGTAGCAACATGGGTAAGGTTATGCTCGACATCAATGCCGGTCTTGGTTACAATGTTGATCTCTGCGAGAAATGGACTTTCTATGCTGAGGGTGAGTTGAACTTCAATGACTGGCCCACTCCATGGAACAACTTCATGGATTGGAACTATGTCCACGCTACCTTCCACACGGGTTTGATGTACAACTTCGGTCTCACCAAGGCCGACCAGGCTATTGCCGCTCAGAAGTCCCTCCTCACCGAGGAAAACTTCAACGCTCTGAACAGCCAGGTGAACAACCTTGACAACCAGCTCCGCAGCTGCCGCAACAACGAGAAGAAACTTGAGAACCGCATCGCCGAACTCGAGGATCAGCTCGCCAAGGCTCTTGCCCAGGGTGGTAAGAATGGTGCCGGTAATGCCACTGCTGACAGCCTTCAGGCCGTCATCAACAAGATCAAGGCTGACCAGCTCACCTTCTATGCCATGCCCTTCTCTGTCCAGTATGACATCAACGAGTGGAATGTCACCGATGATGAGATGCTCAAGGTTAAGGCCGTTGCCCGCGTCCTCAAAGACAACCCCGATGTTAAGGTTATGGTTGTTGGCTTCGCCGACTACACTGGCAGCGACAGCTACAACATGAAGCTCTCCGAAAAGCGTGCCAACGAGGTCAAGCGCCTCCTTGTCAAGAAGTATGGTATTGCTGAGGATCGCATCCAGACCGACTATAAGGGTAAGAGTGTTGCCTTCGGCGACATCCAGTACGCCCTCAACCGTCGCGTCAGTTTCTACCGTGTGATTGAATAGTTCTAGTTGAGAATAGTTAAAAAGCGCGGGACTTCCTTTCGGAGGTCCCGCTGCTTTTTTATATGTGCCGCAGAGATGTTAGAGTGCCAGGATGCGGTATTCCACACGGCGGTTCTTGCGGCGGCCTTCGGCGGTGCTGTTGTCGACCACGGGACAGTTCTTACCGAATCCCACCCAGGTTAGGCGACTTTTGGCGATGCCGTTGCCTATTAGGTAGTCGGCCACGGCTTTGGCACGTGCCTCCGATAGTTTTTGGTTGTGTGCTTGGGAGCCTTGATTGTCGGTATGCCCGCGCAGTTCGATTTTCATTCCGGGGTGTTGCTCCAGCATTTCTTTAAGCTTGAATAGTTCGTTGTAGGACTGCTGCAGCACCTCGCTTTCGTCGGTTGCGAAATAGATGTTCCATAAGGGTATCACCTCTCCAACGGAGGCCTTCTGCAGAGGCTCGGGGACGGATGTTACCGTATCAAGGCATACCACGGACACGTCGTCAATGTAGTAGTAGGCACCCGACAGTGGCATGTTGGTTCCTTGCATGGCGACTACTGAGGATTTGTTGAAAGGAAAGAAATTGCCTATTGTCAGGAATCTTTCGCCGCCCTCTGCAGTAAACTCGCCGCTGATTTCGACCCAATCCTTTGTATTATTTAGAATGTTGTTGGAGGGATTGGAAATTTGAGGGTCAAAATGGGTGGCGATGGACAGGGAACTTCTGCCCTCCACAGAGGCAACCTCTCGCTCCATTAGTATGCCACGAGCCGAGTCCTCGACACGCTCACTGGTGAACAAGGCTCCGATCGTTGCAACAGCGTAAGGCGATTTGTCAGCGAGGCTTGCCCAGAAACTCACGCGGTAGCGTTTGCCAGCTACTAGGGGCTCTTTGAGCTCGGTTTGCAGGTATTCTCGATAGTGCTCTTGAGAGCAGTAAATACCGCAGTAGGCCTCGCCGCTGTGGGCTTCCTGGAGACCCATCTTGTTGCGTGGCACGTTGCATTCGCGGCTACCGCAAACGTTGAAGTAATCGCTGCTGCCACCGGAGGGTTGCCACCAGGCATCGACTTCACGCATCACTCCCAGGGCATCAATTTTCATCGGACATCTTTGATGCTCCTCAAAGGAGGGATTGAAAATCAGGTTTTCATTGTCGTTTTGTGACCGCAGGGGAAGGGTGGTCGATAGGGCAATGAAGCAGGCAAGGCTAATCCAGTGTTTTCTCATTTCTGTTCAAGGGTGTTCATCAGGCTTTTCCAAAGCAAGTCTGCCGTGCGGTCCCAGCTGAAGAGAGTTCGTTGGTGACGACCTTTCTCAATGAGTTTTTCGCGCAACTGATTGTCGTTCAGCTTCAGTATGGCTTGGGAAATGTCGTCGGGGTCGGCCGGGTTTATATAGAGTGCTGCGTCGCCTCCCACCTCAGGCATCGAGGTGGTCTTCGAGGCTACGACAGCTGTTTCGGCATACATGGCTTCCAGTATGGGGATTCCAAATCCCTCAAAGTATGATGGATACACCAGCATCTCGGAAGCGGAGAGCAGTGCCGACAGGTCTTCGGGTTCTACTCTTCCGGGCATGATGACATCTTCTCGATGAGACATGTGATCATAGGCTGCGGCAAGTTCGTCCTGCCACCAGATACGGTTGCCTACCACCACGAGTTTTAAGTCGTTGTGTCCACGTGCTTTTACCTTGTCGAAGGCTTTAAGCAGGTTGGCAAGGTTTTTCCTTTTTATTATTGTACTTATAAAAATAATATATGGGCATCCGTCGGTGAAGCGTTGACGGACGGCTGTTTTTTCCTCCTCGCTGTGCGGACGGTAGTTGCTGTGAGCGCCGTCGTAGACTACGTCAATCTTCTTGGAATCAATGTTGTAAGTATCCGAGATGTCTTTCTTGGAGTATTCTGATACGGTGGCTATGCGTGTGGCGTTGCGGGCAAAGAGGGGAGAGTAGTGGCTCAGGTAGCGCTGGTGTGACCATTTGAGGTTTCCCTTTGAGTGTTCAAAGTTTATATCGTGTATCACCGTCAGTGTCGGTACTTTGGAGTGCAGCGGCATGTAACTGTCGGGCGAGAGGTAAAGGTCTATCTTGTATTTCTTCAGCGCCCAGGGGGTGGCCCACTCGAAGTAGAGATACCACAGCAGTGGGTGGCGCGATTGTGGCCAGAGCACCACGGGTGTCACATTGTCGCCATAGAGAAACTCTTTGTCAGGCTTGCGGTCGAAAAAGAAGAAGAATTGGTGCTCAGGATGGTTTTGTACCAAGCGGCGTGCCGTTTCGGCGGTGAACCATCCGATGCCGTCCATCTTCCCCTTCAACAGCAGACGTGTGTTAATGGCAATGCGCATTATTTGCTGGCCTTGATGGTTTCGTCGATTACACGAGGGAAGTGTTCCTTCTCCAGCAGGTGAATTTTCGCTGCCAATGTATCGGGAGTGTCCTCGGAGGTAACGGTACAGCGCGCTTGGAAGAGGGTGGTGCCGTGGTCGTAATGGTTGTCCACGATATGGATGGTGATGCCACTTTCGCGCTCATGGTTGGCAACAACAGCCTCGTGCACATGATGACCGTACATGCCCTTGCCACCGTAGGACGGTAGCAGGGCGGGGTGGATGTTGATGATGTGGTTGGGGTAGGAAGCCAGCATATTTTCGGGCACCAGCCAAAGGAACCCGGCCAAAATGACCCAGTCGGCCTGCTTTTCATGCAGGTAGTCGAGTACTGCGGTGCTCTCGTAAAAATCCTTACGGCCAAAATAGCGTGCCTCGATTCCTAAGTTCTTTGCGCGTTGGGCAATATAGGCATCGCGGACGTTGTAGATGATGCAGGCCACCTCGACATCGGTGCGACCGGCGAAATATTCTGTAATTTGTTGTGCATTGGTTCCGTTGCCGGAACCCAGTATGGCTAGTCTTGTCATATTGATATTATGTATTCCAAAATAAAAATGCAAAGATAAGAATAAATCCTGACATTTTCATAAAAAAGGTTGCGTAACCTTGAAAAAATAACTTAAATATCAGTATATCATACTGGTGGGTAATGTTGGATATTTAATAGACATGAAGACAATACTATATCTTTATCAACGCCTTACCAACTCCTACCATGGTAGGAGTTGGTAAGGCGTTGATAGGTCGTTGGTAGGTGTTTTGTACCACGTTGTTTGTAGGCTATAGGGATGAAAAAGTGGCCATTTTTGCAAAATTTTATTAAAAATGCATAAAAATGGGGTCGATAAAGAGTGTTTAAAAAATGAAAAAATAGATTTTTTTTGAATATTATTCTTCTTGATGTCAGTTGATTAGTATTTTTAATAGCAGTTTGAAATGTTAAAAAATGTTTATATGTCAGAAAATTTTTGTTTCTTTGCACCCAGTTTTATTAATTAAAATCAAAAGAAAATGTCAGAAATTGCAACTAGAGTAACAGCTATCATCACCGACAAGCTTGGTGTTGAAGAAAGTCAGGTTACCCCCGAAGCCAGCTTCACCAATGATCTTGGTGCAGACTCTTTGGACACCGTCGAGCTGATCATGGAGCTCGAGAAAGAATTCGACCTTTCGATTCCCGATGAGGAAGCCGAGAAGATTGTCACCGTTGGTGATGCTATCGCTTTCATCGAAAACGCGAAAAAGTAACCTTAAAATTAAGTCTACTCTTTCTGCTTTATGGAGTTGAAAAGAGTTGTTGTTACAGGTCTCGGCGCGCTCACCCCTATTGGTAACAGCGTCCCCGAATTGTGGGATGGGTTGGTTAAAGGAGTGAGCGGAGCCGGGCCAATAACACATTTCGATGCCTCAAAGTTCAGGTGCCAGATAGCATCTGAACTGAAGGGTTTCGACCCTTTCAAATTCATTGACAAGAAGGAGATGCGTCTCCTCGACGGCTATACGGTGTATGGCTTGGTTACTGTCGAAGAGGCGATGCGTGACGCGGGAATTGACGACAACAGCGTCGACAAGGATCGTTTCGGCGTCATTTGGGGTTCCGGTATGGGTGGTGTGAAGAGCCTTCAGGACGAACTCTGCGAGTTTGCCCTCTCCAACGGCAACCCCCGTTTCAGCCCCTATTGGATTCCCAAAGTTATCGTCGACATTTGTGCCGGCCAGATAGCTATCCGCTATGGTCTGCGTGGCCCCAACTACAGCACTACTGCAGCCTGCGCTACGTCGGCTGTGGCTATCGGCGACGCCTTCAACTTCATACGCCTTGGTAAGGTGGATGCCATGGTTGCGGGCGGTTCCGAATGTGCTGTCATAGAGGCTGGCATCGGCGGTTTTGGCAATATGAGGGCTTTGTCGACACGTAACGAAGACCCCAAGACGGCCTCACGCCCCTTTGACAAGGACCGTGACGGTTTCGTGTTGGGAGAAGGTGCTGGCGCTCTCATTCTTGAGGAATTGGAGCATGCAAAAGCTCGCGGTGCACATATTTATGCCGAGATTACGGGTACGGGTCTCTCGGCCGATGCCTACCATATCACCGCCTCTCACCCCGATGGGTTGGGAGTTATCAGCGCCATGCGACAGGCGGTGGAAGAGTCGGGTATGGCTATCACTGATGTCGACCACATAAACACCCACGGCACTTCTACGCCTATTGGCGATATCTCGGAGCCAAAGGCCATTGTTGGCCTCTTTGGCGACCACGCCTACAAGATGGCTATCAACTCCACCAAGTCGATGACTGGTCACCTGTTGGGGGCCGCTGGAGCTGTCGAGGCCATCGCTACCATCCTTACTATCAAGAACGGCATCGTTCCTCCGACAATCAACCACTTTACGGACGATCCGAAGATTCCAGCTCTCGATTTCACTTTCAACAAAGCGCAGAAACGCGATGTTAACTTCGCCATCAGCAATGCTTTCGGCTTTGGCGGTCATAATGTCTGTCTTGCTTTCAGAAAGTATTGATCCGCATGTTGTTCGGTCGGAAGAATAAGGAAAGTAAGGAATTCAATAGTTTCTTTAAGAACATTCTAGGGTACGTTCCGCGCCATACGGAGGTGTATCACGTTGCTTTTACCCATCGTTCTTTATCGGCCTCACGCAACGGGCATAGAGTTAACAACGAGCGATTGGAGTATCTGGGTGATGCCGTGCTGAGTGCCGTAGTGGCTGACTTCCTCTACAGAAAATATCCTTACCAGGGAGAAGGATTCCTTACCGAGTTGCGTTCGAAGATTGTGAGTCGTGCCAGCCTCAACAAACTCTCGACCAAGATAGGCCTTTTCGGCTTAATTGAATATCAGCACGACTCGTCAGGCGGTTTCAAGTCCATCGGCGGCGATGCCTTCGAGGCTCTTGTCGGTGCTATGTACATCGACAAGGGATACAAGTTTGTACGCCGCATCCTTGTCGACCGCATCCTCTGCACCTATCTTGATGTCGAATCGATGGCTGCCATGGATTGGAATTTCAAAAGCAAACTCATTGACTGGGGCCAGAAGAACCACAAAAAGATTACCTTTGAGGTGGTGCGCACATTTGTGCAAGGACATGCCAGCCGCCGGCAGTATGAGAGTCGCGTGAGCATTGACGGCGAGGCCCAGAAATCGGCCGTCGAATTCTCAATCAAGGCTGCCGAACAGTTGGCCGCCGAGAAGACCTATAAGGACCTTGTGGACAAGGGAATCATCGTAAAAACAACAATCTGATTTTTTTCAGTTATGTTTCTGCTGCGCAGGGTAGTAGTATTGTTTCTGTTGGCCTTGCCTTTGGTGACAACGGCACAGGTGGACGATGCCGTTGAGCAGTGGGTCGAGGAGCATGGCTCGGAAGGGAATGTCTCCGAATTGAGTGACTTTTTGCTGCAACTGACTGACAATCCGGTAAACCTCAACGACACTACCGCTGTGGCTTCGCTGCCATTCTTGTCGCCGTTTCAGGTCAGTGCTCTGCACAATTATATCGTGCTTTATGGACAGCTGATGAGTATCGGGGAACTGCAGATGGTGCCAGGTTTTGACAGTGCCACTATGGCGATGATTTTGCCATTGGTGAAGGTGGAGCCTTACGTGCATAAGAGGTATCCCGGGGTAGGGGAGATGTTCCGCCAGGGACATCATACTCTGGTTACAGGCTTGGGCGGAACGGTAGAGCAGGCCAAGGGTTATGAGAACGGAAAATATGAGGGCGATAATTTGCGAGGCCTCGTCTGCTACCGCTTCAATTACGACAATCGTGTCGTTTTGCAACTCAGTGCCGACAAAGACCCTACCGAAGCGTGGGGTAAAAATAATTTCTATGGATATAGTTTGACGTTGAATGATTTCGGGCGGGTGCGCAAGCTGGTCATCGGACGCTATAACCTACAGTTTGGCCAAGGTGTTTCTTTGTGGACGGGTTTTGAGCCTTTTTCGCTGATTGGCGATTCACCTGTGCGTTATGCCAAGGGAATAAAAGCTGCCAGCCCTTTCTATGAGGAGGGGTGGCAGGAGGGATTGGCAACAACCTTCAACCTTGGGCGCGGTTTCAATCTGTCGGCTTTTGGCTCGCGTGCCAACGAAGAATGGATGGGTGGAGGCCATGTGGAATTCCGTCGCGACAATCTTGTACTGGGCGTTACGGCGTCAGTTTCTATTCTCGACGACAGTGTGCATCTACGTAACTATGTCTACAATCAGGATTATTTCCGTGGTGACCATGCTGGGGCTTTGGGGGTCGATGTGCTGTGGCAGACGGGACGGTTGTTGCTCTTTGGCGAGGTGGCTACCGACATTGAGGGCCATCCGGCAGCTATTGGCGGTATGAGGCTTGGACTGGGAAGTGACAATAGTGTCGGTATCGTGTTGCGCCATTTCGACCCATGTTATCATAATCTCCATACGGCAGCCTACAGTATCGGGAGCCGTATCGCCAACGAGCAGGGGGTCGGCCTCGACGGCCGTTTTCGCCTTCCTCTGGGTATCACGGCTTTGGCTAGCGTTGATGTGCACCGGTTTCCAAAGGTTCGTTATGGTTGTTATTCTCCCTCTACGGGATCCAAGTGGCAGTTACAATTGGGTCGTGCTGTTGGGCGTCGGGGCGAGGCTGCGGTGCGCTACATGCTTCGCCATCAGCAACGTAATGTTCCGGGCACTAGCGGCAAAGTCATAGAGAATACGCTCCGCCATCAACTGCAAGGGCGATATCGTTTTACTAATGGACCGTGGCGTTTCACCACACGGGTCATCCTTTCGTGGTTCAACACTGAGGAGTCGGGCAACCAGCATGGGTGGCTTGCTTCTCAGGAGGTACGTTACAGCCAGGGACGCTGGCAGACCGCTGTACAGGCGGCATGGCACGACATCAACGGCTACTATGCCCGCATCTATCTCAGTGAGAGTAACCTCCAGTATGCATTCAGCATCCCCATGTTGCAGGGGAGAGGGTTGAGGGCATCGGCGGTGGTACGTTTTGATGCCACCAGATGGCTGAATCTTAGTTTTAAATATTCTCTCATTGCACGTCCCGAGGTGGATGCCATAGGTTCTGACAACGCTGCCACTCCCGGTCCCGTGCGCCAGACGTGGCACCTCCAGTTTCGTTGGAAGTTCTGATTTTATTTGATCTCGATGCAATAAGATGGGCAGCGGTGCGTTATTACAAATATGAAAGTATTGCTGCTTGGGGCGACAGGTTTGCTGGGGCACAATGTGCTGCGGCATCTGGAGGATGAAGGGCACCGCGTGGTGGCCTTGGTTCGTCGTTCTGACGGCATTCGTATGTCTGGTGGTCGTTGGGAAACAGTGATTGGCTCACCTCTCGATTATGAAGTGCTTTCAAAGGTTTCCATAGGATGTGATGCCATTGTCAATTGTGCTGGTAGCACCGACATGGCGTTGCGTCGTTATGAGGACTTCCTGCCGGTGAATCGTGAGTTGTGTCATATGTTGGTGCGACTGATGGATGAGCAGGGAATCAATACGTTGATACATACTTCAACGGTCAACACCATCGGTTATGGTACAAGTGATTGTCCGGCTGACGAGAATGTAGGAATGTTGCCGCCGTTCAAGGGCGGTTTCTATGCCGACAGCAAATATGAAGGGGAACAGATTGTGCTTGCGGCGGCAAGGGAGGGACGTCATGTGGTGGTGGTAAATCCTGGATTCATGCTCGGACCGTGGGATGTGAAGCCGTCATCGGGACGGATGCTGCTGACGGCCTACCGTAAGCCGTTGATGTTCGCCCCGAAGGGAGGCAAGGCTTTCGTGCATGTGGGAGATGTGGCGCGGGCTATCGTCAATGCGCTTTCGAGCGGTATGAGTGGTAGTCGGTACATTGCGGTCAATAGTCATGCCTGCATGACTTTCAAGGAATTATTTCGACTACAGGCCGAAGTTTGTGGCTATAGGCAGAAGGTTCTCATGGCTCCTAATTGGCTCATGGTGGTCGGTGGGAGCGTTGGTAATATGCTGCGGTGGATGGGGGTGAGAACGCAGGTGTCGACACGGAATGTTCGTCAACTACTTGTGCGGGAATATTACGACAATAGCCGTGCCGTACAGGAATTGGAACTGAAAGAAACCCCTATTACCGAAGCTATAAAAGACTTTTATGAATGGAGAAAAAGGAAATAATAATTATGAAAAAGATTCTCTTTGTTTTTTTAGCAGTGCTGCTTTTTGCTGCTTGCAATAGCCGTCAGAACGAGGCTATTTTGAAAAAGAGTTCGTCGGGCAAGACCCTTGAGGTGTTGATGGCAGCCGACAAAGGACATTTTACCAATGTTACCCGTGAATTGATTGACTCGGTTTTCTTGCAGCCGCAGAGATGTCTTCCGCAGCCTGAGCCGCGGTTTGATTTGGTGAATGTCCCAGTATCGTCGCTGCGTAATACCCACATGTTTCAGATGCACAGGAATATCATTATTCTTGAGGTTAAGGAAGGTAATCCCGACAAGGTGTATATTGATTGTGACAAATGGGCCACACCGCAGGTGGTGGTGGATATTGCCGCATCAAATGAGGCCTCGTTGCGTGATCTGCTACGCAAGTATGAGCCCAACATCCTTAAGGCTATCTACAATGCAGAACACAAGCGTATGATTAGGGCTTTCTATAACATACGTAACGTGGGGTTGATGAATCGTGTGAAAGAAAAATTTGGCTTCGAACTCACCTTCAGTGAGGATTTTATGTGGGCCAGTGAGGATGATGGGTTTGCTTGGATTCGCAAAGAGACCAAGGATATAAGTCTTGGGGTTCTCATCAATATTACCCCTTATCGCAGTCAAGATATGATGACTCCGGAGAAGATTCATAACCGTATTGACACCATTATGCGCCGACATATTCCCTCTCCTTCGGAAGATGGTTATATGGGTACCGAACGCAGGGTGGACTTTGAGACTCGCAGGGTGGACTATGAAGGCGCCGATTATTGCATCGAGACTCGAGGCCTATGGCGTTTGATAGAGACTACCGACCGTATGGGAGGCCCCTTTGTGTGTTATTCGATGCTTTCGCCCGATGGAAAGGATATTATTGAAGTGATTGGTTTTGTCTATGCTCCGCGCTTCGACAAGCGCGACTACCTGATGCAGGTGGAGGGTATCTGCAATTCGCTCAAGTGGATAGAAGGTGAAGATGAGTAAACATATTCTGCCGTTTCTGCTTTTATTGGGTTTGGCTGGCATGGCTGGAGCCCAGAGGCAGGATTTTCTCAGCTGCAGCGAATTGTTGTTGCTGGGAGGTGGTATGAATTACATTGGCGACTTGAATGACCAGAGCGCTCTTACCCTGCCGCGACCTGCTGGAGGTATAGGATTGCGTTATCGCTTGGATAACCGTTGGGCATTGAGGGGCGAGGTGAGTGTTGGTTCAGTGGCTTGCGAAAAGGATTATAACAAGTTGCGTAATCTCAGCTTCAAGTCCAACCTTTTGGAAGTGGCTTTCTTGACGGAGTTCAACTTTGCTCCCTTTGGTCCTGGAGCTACAGAACGTCGGTGGACGCCCTATCTCTTTGGAGGCCTGGCTGTATTCCATTTCAACCCGAAGGCATGTTATTTCACTGGCAATGGAGAGGAACATTGGGCAGCATTGCAACCCTTACACACTGAAGGGCAAGGCTCCTTAGAGTATCCTGATCGTAAAACATACCCTCTGACACAGGTCAGTTTGCCTTTCGGTGTGGGTGTCAAGGTGAGGATGGGTAAGGCCTTCTCTTTAGCGGTGGAATATGGCTTTCGTATGACGTGGACTGACTATCTCGATGATGTTAGCAAAACTTATGTAGGAAGTGACTTTCTCCAGAACAATGTTGACGACGGTATTTTGGCGGCGCAATTGGCCGACCGTAGTGGTGAGGTGGTCGACGGATATGTCAATGCTGTGGGTATCAAGCGAGGCGACGACTCCCTCGACGACTGGTATGCCTATTTTCATGCCTCGTTGGGTATCAGTTTCGATGTACTTTTGGGATGGATGCGCTCAAAACGTTGTAGAAAATAATAACACCAAATAATCATGACGATAGACCAGATAGATAAAACGAGAGTGCCACAACATGTGGCCATCATCATGGACGGTAATGGCCGTTGGGCAATGAAGCAACAACAGGAACGCATCTATGGCCACCAGAATGCTTTTACGGCGGTTCGACAGACGGTGGAGGGCGGTGTGAAGATGGGGGTCAAATATATGACCCTCTACACCTTCAGCACTGAGAACTGGAACCGTCCGCAAGCCGAGGTTGATGGGTTGATGGAGCTCCTCATTAAAGCTGTTCGAGAGGAGACAGAGACATTGATGAATAACAATGTACGTCTCGCTATGATTGGTGATGCCCAGCGTCTTCCCGAGCGTTCCCGTACCATGTTGGAGAAGTGTATAGAAGAGACTTCTGGCAACACTGCCATGACACTTATTTTAGCATTGAGCTACAGTTCGCGTTGGGAGATAGCACAGGCAATCAAAACTCTTTGTGCCGAGCATCGCGACCCAGCCTCCATCGACGAGAATACGCTCCGCAGCTATCTGGCCACTAAGGATTATCCCGACCCTGACTTGCTGATTCGTACCGGTGGAGAACTTCGTGTGAGCAATTTCCTCCTTTGGCAAATGGCCTACACGGAGTTCTATTTCACGGAGATTCTGTGGCCTGACTTCCGCGAAGTGGATCTCTGTGATGCCGTGGCAGAGTATCAGCGTCGACAGCGTCGTTTCGGCAAGACAGAGGCTCAGGTAGAAGCTGGCAAGTAGTTTTTCTTTCATTAATTGAAATTTTTTTCTCATTTTTTATACTAATATATAATAATTCATGCAGAAATGAGTTATTATATAGATTAAGTGTAAATATTGATGAAACAGAAACAGAAACTATTGCTGCTTACAATTATGCTGGTTGTGCTTCCTATGACGGCTCATTCCCAGGTGGTTGTAGGTGGTGGTGCAGAATATGACTTCGATTATCTGACTCCCAAGACATACGAAATTGGCGGTATCTCTTTCGAGGGCGCCGAGAATTTTGATTCCCGTGTGGTTCAGCTTGTGGCTGGCCTGCAGGTGGGCGACAAGGTGAAGATTCCTGGCGATAAGATTTCGGGTGCGATTGAGAACCTCTGGAAACAGGGAATGTTTGACGACGTACAGATACGAGTCTCTCGTATTCAGGGTAATATTGCTTTTCTCACTATTGTTCTTCACGAGCGTCCACGCATGCTGAAATTTGCCTTCACTGGCGTAAAGAAGGGCGAGGATAAAAAACTCCGCGAAGAAATTCAGATTAAAACCGGTGATGTTGTGACCGAGAATATGCTTCGCACTTCGTCGAACAAAATCAAGAGCTACTTTATTGAAAAGGGCTTTACCCGTGTCGAAGTGACCCCCGCTACCGAGGCCGATACTTCCGGACGCCTTATCGTTACCTTCCACGTCAAGCGTGGTAACAAGGTGAAGATTGACTCTCTCATCTTCGAAGGAAACCAGGATATCTCTACTGGTACTCTGAAAGGCAAGATGCAGAAGACCCGTGATGTGCATTTCCGTAAAAGCATGCGGTTTTGGAAGAAAATCTTCTGGAAGAAATCTCGCTATATGGAGAATGACTTCCGGGAGGACCTCAACGCCATCATTGCCTATTATAATGAACAGGGCTACCGTGATGCTCGCATTGTGATGGACACCGTTTGGGAAGTTTCCCAGGCCGAGTTGAAGAAAAAAGATCAAGATAGGCTGAGAATCAAAGTCTCCCTCTACGAAGGTCGCAAGTTCTATTTCCGTAACATCACCTTCTCGGGAAACACTGTCTACTCCGACGATGTGTTGCGCCGTTCATTGCGTATCTCCAAAGGTGACCCCTACAACAAGAGCCTTCTTGAAGAGAACCTTACCTATAATCCTTCAGGTACCGATCTCACCTCGCTCTATATGGACAACGGCTACCTCTTCTTCCGTGCCACGCCTGTCGAGGTGGCTGTGGAGAATGATAGCATTGATATCGAAATTCGTATCGTCGAGGACAAACAGGCTCGTATCCGTAATGTCTCTATTGAGGGCAATACGATTACCAACGACAAGGTTATCATGCGAGAGCTGCACACTCGTCCGGGCGATCTCTTCAGCCGTGAGGCAATGATGCGTAGCTACCGTGAGTTGTTGAACCTCCGTTTCTTCGAGGAGCAGTCTGTAAAGCCTGAGCCGCGACCCAATCCCAAGGATGGTACAGTGGACATCATCTATCATGTCAAGGAGGGATCCACCAGCCAACTCAATCTTCAAGGCGGTTACGGCTCAGGAATGTTCATCGGTCAGGTGGGTATCCAACTTAATAACTTCAGCGTCCGAAATATTTTCAATAAGGATGCGTGGGTGCCACTGCCTGCCGGCGACGGCCAGAAATTGGCTTTCAATGCTACCACCAATGGCAGTTCCTATTATTCCTTCAGTGCTTCGTTTACTGAGCCTTGGCTCGGCGGTCATCGTGCACAGTCCCTTACCGGCCAAATTTACCACAACTACTTGAGCAATGGTCTTTGGGTGCGGAAAAACGACAATAGTTTCTATAGTCTGCAGATTACCGGTGCCGGCATCAGTTTCTCCAAGCGTCTCAAATGGCCCGACGACTACTTTATCATATCGCACGGCATCACATATAAACATTACATTCTCAACAACTACAACAATCTCGCCGCCGGCCTATTCTCCGATGGCCATGCCAACGACATCTCCTACGCCTTCACCGTCTCGCGCAACTCGTTCGACTCGCCGTTCTACACCCGTAGTGGATCAGAACTCTCCCTTAGCACCTACCTTACCCCGCCATTCTCTCTCTTTACTGGCAAGGATTATTCCACCGCTACTGCTCAGGAGAAGTTTAGATGGGTTGAGTATTACAAGATTAACCTCCGTGGAACATGGTTCCTTAATCTTGTTGGTGATGTGGTGTTGAGCACTCGTTTCCGCTTCGGATGGATGAGCTACTATAACGGTGACATCGGACTCGCCCCCTTCGGCCGCTATTTCCTGGGAGGAGACGGTCTTTCGTCGTGGGTTCTCGACGGCCGTGAGGTCATTCCCCTGCGCGGTTACGAGAACAACTCCCTGAGTCCCGACAATGGTGGTTCAGTGTTCGACCGCTTCACTATCGAATTACGTCAGCCCATTGTTGAGAGCGGCAGCGCCACCATCTGGGTGCTCGGATTTATTGAGGGAGGTAACTGCTGGAGCGATCTCTCTCAGTTCCAACCTTTCAAGATGTATAATTCCGCTGGTCTCGGAGTCCGTCTATATCTCCCCATGTTGGGTCTCATTGGCGTCGACTGGGGCTATGGTTTCGACGGAAATACAGGTGGTAGCCAATTCCATTTTTCTATTGGTCAAAGTCTCGATTAAGTAATGAAAAACAAGTTTTTGATTCTTTTTGCTGCCCTTCTTTTCGCTGCCTTTCCTGTTGTGGCACAGCAGAAGTTTGCTTGCGTCAATACTGATTATGTGTTGCGCAGCATCCCTGACTATGCCAATGCTCAGAAGCGCTTGGATAAGTATGTCCAGGATTGGCAGAAAGAACTGGAGGATAAGCAGTCCGAGATTGAGAACCTTCGCGCCGAGTATGAACAGGAGAGTTACCTCTTGCCCGATAACTTGAAGAAGCGTCGCCAAGAGGAAATCAAGGCTGAAGAACAGGAATTGAGGAATTTGCAACAGCAACGCTTCGGTACAGGCGGCGACCTCGATAAAAAACGTGCCGAACTGCTGAAGCCTGTACAGGACCGCGTCTATGCCGCTATAGAACGCATTGCACAGGAGAAGAACTATGGATTTGTCTTCGACAAGGCTGGCAGCCCTGCCGTACTTTTCGCCAACAAGAAGTTTGACATCAGCGACGATGTCCTCGAGTCGCTGGGATACAAGCCCGGTGCCTCGCAGGCTCCTGCGGTGACTGATGAACCCAAGAAGAGACCCTCTAACCCCGAGATGCGCCAGCGTAGTGACGACCGTCGCGCGGGTAAGGATGTTAGAGAAATGAAACCGAAAAAATTATAAATAAAATACAACAGATGAAAAAGATTTTAATTGCAATTGTTGCCTGCCTCTTCGTTTTTGGAGGCAACGCCATGGCACAGAAAAACATCAAACTCGGCCACATCAATTCCAACGATCTGATGCAGATTATGCCCGGTCGCGACTCGGCCCAGGCTATTCTCCAGCAGGAGGTGACTGGTCTTGAGGAACAGCTCAAGTCGATGCAGTCGGAAATGGAGAAACGTTACAACGACTATATGGAGAAGCAGTCGGGTTGGACGGAGCTTATCCGCAACACCAAACAGCGCGAGTTGCAGGATATGGGCACCCGTATCCAAGAGTTCCAGGAGAACGCCCAGAAGACGCTCCAGCAGCGTGAGCAGGATCTCCTGAAGCCCATCATCGACCGCGCCAAGAAGGCCATCTCCGATGTGGCTGCCGAAAACGGCTACACCTACATTCTTGATTCGGGCACCGCTGCCGTCCTCTATTCGCAGGACAGTGACGACATTATGCCTCTTGTGAAGAAAAAACTTGGTTTGAAATAAGACTTAAAATTAACAAAATTCGAGCCGCGGAATGGGCGAAAAACCATTCTGCGGCTCTTTTTTTATGCTTGCTACTAACTGGCTGTAAACTACATATTAACTCCCTATCAACTCCTAACCAACTCCTACCATGGTAGGAGTTGATAGGGTGTTGGTAGAGGGATGGTAGGTGCCTCGTTGGTATGTGACATTAGGAGGGTGTCAAGAGGGCGCGGTGGTAGGGGGATAACAATAAAAGAGCCGGACTCCTGTGGATGGAATCCGGCTCTTTGGGAGGTTATGGAATGGCTATTTCAGCCTTTCTTTGCTCATACGTATCCAACGTTCGACAATTTCTTCGGTGACGGGGGTGCGCTGGATAATCATGGTCATACGGTTGTTTTCCTTCGGGTCGTAGACGTTGATACCGCCGGCATATACGCGGATGAGTTGGTTCTCGTTCATGCCGTAGGTGTCGACGAGAAGTTTGTAGGCAACCTCACAGCGATGTTCGGAGAGTTTCTGGTTGTGGCGGATGGAGCCAGTGAGAGAGTCGGCAGCACCTATAATATAGAACTCGGTAGTATCATCGAGGTTTCTGGCATCCTTAGAGAAGTTCTCCAGACGCTTCCTGGCATTGTAGTCGAGGTCGTATTTGTCAAGCTGGAAGTAAACAATTGTGGACGGCAGGTTGAGGGCTTCGTTGACGGACAATAACTCGTCGAAGATGTTTATTGGGGGTCTCTCTTCCGTGGTGTGCATCTTGTCCATCTCGTCTTGTAGGCGAGCGATTTCGTTGTTGAGGGAATCGATACATATGGAATCGAAGTGTGAGAGATTCAAGAGGGAGTCTCTTTCCCGATAAAGTCTGTCAAGTTTGCCATTAAGAAGTGGTATGGTGTTGCGGCTGCCAAAGGAAAGGAATTCGTGGTTGACAGTCTCACGGCGCGATGTTTTGGTGTAGGGGTCGTATTTGGTGATGGTCTTCAACAGGTTGAATTTTGCTGCGACATTTACGGAGGGGATAATGTCGAAGATTGAGTAACTGTTATCGTAGGGCGACCAGTCAAAGGTGGATTCTGAACCAAAGAGTTCGACGGTGGCATTCAAGGCAACCTGCTGGGAGATGCAGTATTCCGCACCGAAGCGGAAGGAGAATGCAAGTTCAAAATTATGGCGGAAATCTCCTACTTCGTATTCGATTTTTGGGTTTGGATTTTTTTCTTTGCCGAAGAGCATAGAGCCGCCGAGTCCGATAGGTGAGTACCAGTGCAATTTTTTGCGTTTGCCGCGTTCGTAGCCGTTAAATAGGTTTGTCCAGTCAAGGGTGACAAATCCCATAAGAGTGAGTGCGTGGGCATGAAAGGGCTCGTATTCATAGTAGGTTACGCCGTCTTTATCGTATGTCGGCGTATTGGTATAGTCGATGAAAGGGTGTAGGCTGTATTGTGACTGACCGTCAAGGTTCATGAAGCCAAGTCTCAGGGAGACAGCGAGGTCGGGAATAATCCATTTGCCTAGTTCAGCGCTGATGTTGTAGTTAAGTTTGTTGCGTCGTGCAGAGGCATCCACTTCGTTGCCGATAAAAGTCTGAATGCCTCCACCGACGTTGAGGTACCAGTTGTCGAATGGCGACGCAATGATATATAATAGAGTGTCTCGGTCGGCACCCAGGGCGAATCCTCGCCAACGGCCGTTCTGTGCTATTGAGTAGCTTGAACTTGCTATTAGTAGCAGCAATGCTATCAGTATTTTCTTCATTTAACTATAACTATCTAATTCTTTGTTTCATTTTCAGGGTTTTCCGCTGCATCTTCCTTTCTTTCAGTATCCCCATAACCGTATCCGTACCCGTAGCCATAACCGTACCCGTAGCCATAACCGTACCCGTAGCCATATTTCTTCTCATACGGCATCAACTTTTTGTAGTGGACATCGTTGAGCACGATAGATAGGTTGGAGTAGGTGCGGTCTTTGTACATCTTGTCTAAGGTGTTGAGGAGGCGCTTGTCGAATTTGTTATAACGAATGACGAACAGCGTACTGTCAACCAAGTGTTTGATTATATCGGTGTCGACTACGAGTCCTGTGGGGGCTGTGTCGAGGATGATGTAGTCGTATTTCTCACGAAGTTGTGTTATGAGTTTCTCAAAGCGGCCATTGCCTAACAATTCAGTGGGATTGGGAGGAATGGGACCAGTGAAGATGCTGTCCACGCCTTTGAAGATGAGGTCGGATTTGATAAGTGATTGCCAGTCGTCGGTGCGACCTGCCATGAAGTTGGAGAGGCCGGCATGTTTGCGAGAATAAAACTTTCGTGTCATTGATCCCTTGCGCAAGTCGAGGTCGAGGATGATTATTCGTTTTCCGGCGACACCAAGGCTGGCTGCAATATTGGTGGAGATAAAGGTTTTGCCCATGCCTGGGAGTAGAGAGGTGACCATAAGAACTTTGCTCACACTTCCCTCCTCGCGGGTGCCGAGGAAGTCAATTTTAGCTCGCAGCAGGCGGAAGGATTCCAAGATGGCATCGTTGCCGTGGCTCGTCACAACAATATCGCGGTCGTCGTTTTTCTCCCGGGCAGGAATCTCGCAGAGGAATGGAGTGTCAGTGGCGTCAATAATATCGTTGTGATATTTCACCTTGGTGTCGAGCAGGCGACGCAGGAAGAAGAATCCCACAGGAATGAGCAGGCCGATAAACAGACCGAGCAGTGTGGTGCGCGTTTCGTTGGGAGACACAGGGGTGCGGTTGATTCGGGCAGGGTCGAGCACCTTTCCGTTGGGCTCGATAGAGGGTTGGCTAATCATTAGTTCCTCACGGCGGCTTAGGAGGTGGAGGTATAGCTCTTCTTGGATTTTCTGTAGTCGCTCGAGGTTCTCTAGATAGAGTTGTTGTTGCGGGACTTGGCTCATCTTGGAAGAAGCCGTGGAGGCCACAATCTGGGTCTCGGCAATGCGTTCTTGAATCATGCCGATATATCCATCGAGCAGGCGGTTCATGTTGGAACGTAGTGTGCGTAATTCTTCCATTTTGGCCTTAACGACGGGACTATTGGGACTTTGGTATTTTTCTAACTCAAGTACCATTGAGTTGTGCTTGTCGATAAGGTTCATGATATTGGCATCGTCGAGGCCGATGGTTGGAGGAATGAGGTGAGCAGCATTACTGGCCTGATTCATTTGCGTTAGGTAGCGGGCTTGGGAGAGCTGCTTTTTTAGACGATCAATCTCTTCCGACGACTGGATGCTTGACTGGAGGTAGCTTTGTCCGAAGGATGAAATGTCGAGGAGTTGGTTCTCGCGTTTGAAATTGGCCAAGGCATTCTCCTGTGTTCCAAGGTCGGAGTGCAGCAAAGCTAGTCGACCGTTGATATAGTTGTAGGTGTCGGCGATTATTCGTTTTTTATCGTTGATGGCACCTTCGTTATAGACACGGATGACTTCGTTGATGACCTCTTGTGCGCGAATAGGAGAAGCGTCTCGGAGCGAAAGGTTTACGATGGTGTTCATGTCATCGTTGCGCATTACCTGTAGTGCAGCACGATAGTGGTCGGCGGTGGCGCTCATGCTATTGTGCGTCACGTTGATGGGAGTGGAGCTGTAACTGGTATTGAAAAACCATGTTTTGTGGGCCACGATGCGGCCAAAGGGAGTGGCTACAGTGTCTTCAAACCTGACGGGCAGAGGGTCATAATCGGTTAAGGTGAGGATGAGCGAGTTTTTATTTTTGACGGTGGCGACAAAGGTGACATAATCTTCTTCGTCATTGTCGATGAAATCGATGGTGAAAGGCGACTCTCCATAAAGGTCCTTTGTGCGACTGACTAAACGAGTCTTAGCGGTATATACAACATTGAGTTTAAGGTTGCGCGCTACGTCAGTCATGGCAGATTTCGAGGTGAGAATCATCATCTCATTGTTGATAGAGCTGTTGTAGAGGGTGCGGGTGGAGAACATGTTTTTGATGGAGGCCTCGCGAACAGTATTCTCGCTGTTGCTGGTAGAAGAACCTTTGATTAGGATACGGGCGCTGCTCTCGTAAACCCTGTTTTGGTGGCGGACATAGTATCCGGCGATGATGGCACCCAAAGCACCGCAGAGTACCAGCCAATGAATATTCCTCAAAATGGTAAAGAGGATATCCTTGATGTGGATTTTCTGGGTCTTCTTTTCCTCAAGGAACGAGGTGTCGATGATTCTTTTTTCTTCTGCCATCACGGATTAGGATTTTTTAAGTAGTGCAAAAGAAAGTATCAAAGATGCAGTCGACATAATCAGTGATCCGATACCAAGCCAGTAGGAAAATTCGGTCTTTACAATGCCGGTGGTGTAGGTGTCGGCAATGATAAAGTCGTTCTGCTGTAGCATGAAGAAAGGATCATTGAACACGTCGGAAGAGCGTGGATCGAGGTAGCGGGTTACCATTCGGCCGTTGACTTCGCGCATAACGGCGATATGGTCACGACGAATATAGGTGTCGAAGTCTCCTCCCAGCATGGCTATGGCCTCGAGGAAGGTGCAACGCTCGTTGTCGATGTTCAGCACTCGGCCTTTGCCGCCTCCAAGGAAGAATACTTTGAAATTGTTGAAGCGCACTAGGACAAAGGGCTCGTCAATATAGCCACCATTGGAGAGCATGGCCGTCAGGGTGTCCTGCAGTTTTAAACGTGTGAGCCCGGCGACGTGGATGTTCCCAAGAATAGGCATTTGGATATCACCATTGACATCTACCAGATAGTTGTTGTTTTTGCCCGGGGTGGGATTGTTACTATTGAAATTGAATGGGACTGCAAGTTCTTTTTTGCTGCCGGAAGTAGAAACGATGATGTTTAGTTCGTCGTAGGGTGCGATAGTGGCTTCAAACTTGTTTTCAACCTCAATCTGGCTTCCGTGGGTAATGTCCTGCAGGTAGTTGACTCTGCGGGGAGTAATGCAAGAGGTTGCCATTGTTACGATGACAAATGCAAAAAGAAATCTTAAATAAAAATTATTTATATTTTTAATTTTTAACACGTTATGTCGATTGTTTTGTTTTGTTATAGTATGCAAAGATATGATTTTTTTCTTATATATCTTATTCTTTAATTAAAAATATTTCTTTTTGTGTGATTAATAAGCTAATAATCAGTTTGTTGTGATATAATTTTTTTAATGATAATTTCAGCGGCATGGCCATTCCCGAAAGCCGTTGTTGTATGGGGTTTCGTATCCCATAGCTTGTCAACAGCGTTGAGGATGCGTTCGGGGTTGGCATCAGCCAGCAAGGCAGCGCCAGCATCGACAATCTCCACCCATTCGGTCTCGGGACGCAGGATGACACAGGGTTTGCCACAGAAATAGGCCTCTTTCTGGAGGCCACCGCTGTCGGTAAGCACCAGATGAGCCTGTTGCAATGCTCCTAGGGTTTCGAAGTAGGAAAGGGGCTTGGATAGTTTGAAGTGTAAAGTTGAAAGTTTATAGTTTAAAGATTGCAGTTTTTTATTAGTTCTAGGATGGAGAGGGAAGAGAATGGGGGTATTGTACTGCTCTGCGATGCTGTTGAGTGCTGATAGTATGTTTTTTAAGCGTTCTGGGTTGTCGGTGTTGAAGTCGCGATGGAGGGTGGCGAGGATTATTTTTTCCTTCCCCCCTCTCTGAGGGGGGAAGGGGGATGCATACCGTCTCACGTTATCGAGCATGACATCGCCGCTGAATACGATTTGCTCGTCTGTAAATCCTTCATTCTTTAGGTTTTGTACAGCGTTCTGTGTGGGAGCGAAGAGGAGTGAGGAGACATGGTCAGTGACCACGCGGTTGATCTCTTCCGGCATGCTACGGTTGAAGGAGCGAAGTCCCGCTTCCACGTGATAGACAGGGATGTGTTGTTTTGATGCTGCCAGTGCTCCTGCCAGTGTGGAATTGGTATCTCCGTAGACGAGTACTCCGTCGTAATGTTCTGATAGTATGATATCTTCTATGCCTTTTAGCATGGCTGCTGTCTGTGCCCCATGGTTGTCAGAGCCCACACCGAGATTGTATTTGGGTAGAGGTATGTCAAGTTCAGAGAAGAACTGTCCCGACATCGCATCGTCGTAATGCTGTCCAGTGTGCAGGATGTCCTCGATTATCTGTTCGGGGTATTTCTCACTGATAACATGTGAGATAGCCGCCGCTTTAATGAACTGTGGCCTCGCCCCGACAACTGTTAGAATTCGTTTCATAATATTTCTAAAAAACAAACAAAACAAACAAAAAAAATTACTGCATTATTGGGTTAATTCATTTTTTTGTTTTTTAGTTTTGGTTGAAATAATAACTCTTTTGACGATGTTTTTTGTGTTCTGCAGCACCGACTCTTTCATCCATCCGATACCAAATGGCATCCAACGCTGCGGATGGGTGTTGATTAGTAATTCTTTTTGATGTATGGGGTGCTGCATGTTGTTGATAGCATGGATGATATTGTCTGTGGAGTGGAACACAAGACTTTCCTTCTCCCACTGCTTTTGATATTGTGGCACCTTATCCCGCACACTCACTTTATAGCCATCCCATCGCCGTCCGGTATCTGTCAGGTATAGCGTCTTTGAGAAATCCGTGTCCAACATGGGTTCATAGTCAATCCCTAACGCATGGATGTCGTGGACAGAGTGGCAGAGTGGCAGAGTAGCAGAGTGGCAAAGTGGTTCTTCGACTTTATTACTTTGCGACTTTGTGACTTTGTGACGGTGTGACTTCCAGAGGCTTTGGCTATTCCAAGGCGACCGTGGCGAGCCATGCGCGCAAGCCGTTGTGATAGGCACCACCTTCCGGAGTTTCTCCAGGTTCCTGCAAAAGTCCTCGTATGCCGCCTCCATGTCACCTTTGCAGGTGGTCAGACATTCGTAATGGTAGCCAGCCCGATGACCCAGGGAGACAATCTGTTTGATAGTTTCTTCGTCATAACTCTCCGGCACCGTCCGGAAATAGTAGGTAGCCTGCATCCCCATAGAAGCCTCCACCTGTGCCACCCTCAACGAAAAGTCGGGTCGCAAGTCTACATCATGCCTGAGACTAAAGCATTTATGCTTCTTCAGCGCTTCAAGCAACTCTTTGTATTTTTCAATGGTGAAATCCATCTATTTCAGATTCTCAATGAATTGTGTGAAGAAAGTAGCCACGTCAATCTTGTCTGCCAGCATCCGCTCTTTGCGCTGCTGAAACTCCTCCCGCAGATGGGGTGTGTTGAGCAGTTGGTCGATGGTTTTATAAAGCTTTTCCGGCTCTGAGGTAGGAATGCCATAGGTCAGTTGGTATTTGTTCTCTAGTTCTTCCAACACACCTATACGTCCGGCGAAATCGTTGAAGCGTACGGAGGGTGTTCCAAGCATTGCAGCTTCGACCGCCATACTTTGGCTGTCCCCGATATAGAGTGTGGCATATGCCATGATGTGATGGATGTCCAAGGGGTTGATTCTAAGTCGATATTGCTCTAATGAGGGCTCCAATGGCCGTTCGGATGTGATATACACTTTGCCATGGGGAGTGAGCATGTCGATAAGTTTTTGAGCAATCTCACCATTGATGCCGTGGGCATGAGCACTCACGTCGTGATAGGCATTTAGTTGGGCGAATCTGAGCAGGAAATAAGTCTCATTATGAGGGAAGTATCGGTCAACCACGGTGGGGGCGGGCGTGAAACGGTTAGGATGCAGGTAGGCGAGTTTGTGGAATCCTTCGTAATGGGTTGTCTTGTTTTCGAGTGGTCCGTTGTTGCACGAAACAGGGGAAAGGTAGTTGTCCGCGAAGGGCCTGACGGCTTGGATGAATTGGGGCACGATAGAGGCATCATCTTCCGCCATAACGACAGAGCTGCGTCGCAGGAGCCATGCCACTTGTGCTACTTCGGGTGTGGAACCTACTAGTACATCGACCCGATGGGTGAGGGCAAACCAGAATACACGCCAAAGTCGTAACAACAGGGTGAATGCGGATTTCTTCCCGCTGGGAAGAATATTGACATAAGGTATGCCGGCAGCATTCAGCAGATCCTCGAGGATGTCTTTCTTTCGGATAAGAATGAAGGTTTGGTGACCGTCGCGCTGCAGGTCGGCGATGGTGTTTTTGAAGAGGTGGTAGTGGGCAGGGTGTCCGAGTTGAAAGAGGACTCTCATAGCTGCTTGATTACTTTGGCGGGAACCCCAGTCACAAGGGTATGGGGAGGTACGTTGCGCGTGACCACGGCACCAGTGGCAATGACTGCCTCGTCGCCGATGGTGACACCGTAGATGATGGTCACATTGGGCATAATCCACACCCGCTGTCCGATAGTGACAGGCTTGACAGTGAGCGGATAGATTTCTTTTAGAGGTGTCTGGGTGGGGATGCAGCCATGGGCGGTGATGGTGCAGCGGTCACCAATGGCGGTGTCGTCCCCGATGGTAATCTGTTCGGGGAAGGCACGGTCAAAGAGCACGTCGTGACCTATGTAGACGCGTTTCCCGATGTTGATGCCGCTCCAGCGGTACATAGTGGAACGCCACCCTTTGAAGGGAATAAAGAACATAAGGCGAGACAGGCTGAAGCGCCACAATTGGATGAACGTGTATTTTAGACGACCTATTCGACTATCAAGTCCGTGGTATTGAAGTATTTCTTTGCTGGGCATTTTATTCCTCTACTATTGTGAGACGTTTGTTGTTTTTCATTAGGGGTATTTGCTCGACGAGTTCGACAGTGACGGATACACCAAGTTGTTGCTGCCAAAAGTCGATGATATATTGTTCAATGTCGGGAGTGTATTGTTCGTTGACTACCAGACGGAAGGTGATGCTTCCATCTTTACGTTTGACTACTTGATAGGCAATGACCGATTGTTTGGTCGGGCGATTGTCTTCTTGGAAAAAACCGACAAAGTTGTGTACGGTATATCTTTGTCCATTGGAGACAATCAAGCTTTCACATTCGCGCCCCATAATCCTTTGGATTCTTCCTTCTTTTATCTCTACCAGATCTTGTGTGTCATAACGAATAAAGGGGTGTGCCAGATTCCAGAGGTCAGTGCTGACCACCCGTCCGATGCCGTTGGTGATAGGGTGGTTATGATTGTCGAGCACCTCAATAATGCCGTAAAACTGAGTGATATTGTATCCGTCGTGTGAGGTGGTCTCATAGCAGTCGGCAGTCCCTTCGCAGCTATAGGAGTCAATCACATCGCATCCAAAAGCTTGCTCAATCTCAGTACGGTAGGCTTGCGGTAGTGTGGATCCTGTGGTCATTACGTGTAACGGCTTGTGATGGTAGCTGTCTCCATGCTTGTTGCGGTATTGTGCTAGCAGATAGAGTGGCACGGGGTAGGAGCGGATAATGGAAGGGTGTGTGATTTCGATTTTGTCAAGGATATCCTTAAGCGTATTGTCATCCATCGAAAAGAACGGAACATAGACACAGTTGTTTATTCTATCTTGCAGCTTTTTGAGTTTTCCATGACGTGCACCGTTGGCAATCTTCATATAGCGGTTGCTGAGCTGGTAACCTGCCATATACCAGGTACGCAGTTTGACGGCGGTGTTGACAGAGTAGGCTTCTTTTGATACGAAGAAGGAAAAAGGCTCTCCGGTGGAACCGCTGGAACGGGATGGAATACGCTGCTTGACTGGGAATCCCTTGGCGGTGAAGCGGTCAATACCCTCCTGGCGCATGATGCTTTTCGAGACGATGGGTAGTTGGTCTAGTGTGGTGGTGTCTGGATTCAGATGATGGTCATGGAACCAATCACTATAAAAAGGTACCTCTGTGGAAGCATATCTCAGCAGTTGGCGTAGTCTCTGCTGTTGGAAGGCTGCCATCTGCTCGGGTGCCCAATTCTCGGCATCGCGCAGCAGACGCAGATATTTATGTACCTGTTCACCTCTCACGAGATCGCTCAGGGGCAAGATGATATGTTTATGAATGAATGCCATAGACGGTGTATAGTTGTTCTTTGATGCCCTCCCAGCGATAGCGATTGACATCTTTGTGTGCTTTCTGTATCATCGCTTTCGAGAGGGTTTGGTTTTCAATGGCCCACAACATCAGCTCTGCCAATTTGTCGCTATCGTCGCTGTCGAAAAGCAATCCGTTGTTTCCGTTCTTAATCATATAAGGTACACCCCCCACACGGCTACTGATGACTAACAGTCCTGCATTCATGGCTTCGAGAAAGGAAACCGGCATATTGTCAACCGTGGGGGCTGAGAGAAAAACATCAGCTTGGTCAAGATATCGGTATATCTCACTATTGTCTACTCGTCCAGTAAAAATGACATTCTTAAGTCCCATATCATTTACCATAGCCATCAATGTTTCATGTTGCGTCCCATCTCCAACCAGCGTCAAAGTAACTTCGGATATTTGACTACGTCCACGTTCCTCCATCTCGGCATTGTTCATGCAAGCATGACACTGCGCTCGACTTATGGAACTCCCGGTTAGAGACATAAGTTCTGATAGTCCTTTTAATTCTGATTGAGATGTGTTAGATATTTTTGAATGTTTTTTTAGTTTTGATTGAGCTATTTGGATTTTTTGGAAGGCTCGCAGGATACATGGAATATTATAGAGAGCTTCGTGTGCACGGGTACAGATGAAATGAGGCCTAATTTCTGTGCGTTCACGGTATTGTTTCTCGTCGAGTTCAATGATATTCGGAATAATGGAATAGGGTAGTTGGTATTGGACAAAAACCTTTCCAAGGAAACCCGAGAGGACAATATTGGCATCGGTGCGCAGCAGATAATGTTTCACCAATCGTGTATGCTTTGCAAAGAATTTCGCCCCGCCACCACCGTGGTAGGTCAGTACCACGCGCTTGTCGAGTCTTTTGCCAACAGATATGCCCACTACCGCAGGCAGGAAACCCCACCCAGAGCAGCAGTGGATATGGAGGACATCATAGTGCTTTGCCACGCGACGCAGCCGCAGGGGAAGCAGAAGACGTCGCAAAAAAGAATCTTTGGTGGAGAAGATATCGGCAATATGCCCCTCCTCCCGCAGCTTCCGCTGCAGGATCTCCACCTGCCCCGAGATTCCTCCAACACCAGGCTTATAATTGCATATCAACAACAAACGCATATCTCAACCAAAACTAATAATTATATATCTCAAACAGAACTAAAAGAACTATCAGAACTATACTTGAGGTTTGTGATTTTATGGATACCTTTTCCAATGCTGAAATCATCTGAGTTAAAATTAATCAAGTATCCAAATGGTTTGTTTGCGAGGGTTAAATATGTCTGCAGTTGCTTATAGTGGACCTTCTCTAACTGTGATACAGATTTAAGTTCAAGAATAACAGTGTTCTCTACAAGAATGTCAATTCTAAAGCCGATGCCCAAGTTGTTTCCATTATATATAACATCAATTGGCGCTTCTTCCTTAAACTCTAAACAGGCATCGTCAAGCTCTATCAAAAGAGCCTTCTGATAAACAGACTCAAGTAATCCTGGACCAAGTTTTTGATGGACTCGCATTGCACACCCAACAATCTCATAGGCTAATTCTTCATCGGTCATATTAATGTAGGTAAAAATAATATCAATCAGAAAGAAAAGAACAAAAAGAACTTTTCTGATAGTTTAACTGTTTGGCTTAAAAAAGGATGGATTCTGATAGTTCTTTTGGTGATGATTGAGAAAGAAACATATTCGTTAGAGATAGAAAAAGGTTCTAATAGTTCTTTTTGTTCTGATTGAGATTTAAAAGCTATCTGATTGAGACATCAGAAGAGGCCGCGGGAGCCCAGTTTGAAGAACGCCCAGGCGAAGGCCATCACCGGCACCACCCAATACCATATCTTGATGAACTTATAATTCTTTTCATCCAGCAGCGTCACCCCGTAGGCCGCCATGATGAGCAATATCGGTAGACCGGGCAACAGGAACCTCTCCGAGTTGGAGAAACCACTGATGGATACGACGCCGAGGTAGGCGAAGACGAAGGAACCGATGAGCGACAGGTTGCGCCAGTTCTTTGTGATGAACAAGGCACTGAAAATGGCAATAAGCACAAATCCACCAAGGAAGTTGCGTACATAGTTGCCGCCATGGAGCATCTGCTGGGTGTACTGTTGGTCAACATCTACCATTGTGGGGAAGGGGAGCACAAACATCATGGGTGCCATCACTGTGCCGGTGGCATATTTCGCCCATTGGTTGCCTCGTGCGGTTTGCATCTCCCTTTTGTTCATTACATTGGTTTCACGGTCTTCCAGATTTCCGTCGATTTCATTCATGATGGTACCGCCTGTCAAGGTAAGCGCCACCAAGACACCCCAACCGATAAGCATGAATCTTTTCTTGTTTCCGATGACGGAGGTGTTGGTAAAAACGAGTGCCGTGACAAAGGCGAAGATGGCGGCGGCACCCAACACCGTTCGGAAAGTGAAAAGCGTCAATGCCAGAAGGAGGGGTAGGACAATGGTCAGCACATTATAATTCTTGCTCCGCAATAGGTAGTCTGCACGCTCCAGGTAGGCAACCATTAGGAAAAGCATTGTACTCTCTTTTAGATGCATTCCGCAGTAAAAGATAAGGTTGGGCATAAAGCAGGCGAAGATGGCTGCCAGCCGCCCCCCCTCCTCTCCGATATTACGTTTGGCCAGCAGATAAATCAGAATTACTGTTGTTGCGCTGAGGGTGGCATTGACCAGTCGGGGAAATAGAACATTCTCTCCGAACACTTTTGATAGAAGGGAAAGATAGAATACATACCCCGAGTCGGAGACTGTGGCGCTGTCAACAAATAGATAGTTCCAGATGTCGGCAAGAGAGGTGTTGATATTGCCCACGGACTCTTCATAATACCAAAGGGCATCGCCCGCTGAGAACTCGAACGGGATGCCTGTCTTGAGGGTGTAATAGATGAAGGAAAAGAATACCCAGACGCCCCGTAGCCCTAGCGCGATAAAAAAGAGGTATAGTAGCAGTTTTCGTTGAGGGATCTCCAACCATTTACGGCTACAATAGGTGCTCAGTAGGAAGAATCCCACCACCCATACGATGCCCATGACGAAATACTCGACAGACATGGCATAATTTATGAAGAGAATAGATACCGCTGCCAATACTCCAAGGTAGAGTACAATGCCCTTGGTGGCTATTTGTTTAGGAAAATATGGAATCATATCAATAAGTCTACGAGTCTACAAGACAACAAGTCTACAAGTTTTTTCTTAAAGACATCCAGACATCGAGACATCAAGACATCAAGTTGTTCTTTTATATTCTTTTAAAATCTGAAGGGGTTTAATAAAGTCTTCAAGACAACATGTCTACGAGACAACAAGTTCTTTTAGTTTTGATTGAGAAATAATTTTGATAGTTTTTTTAGTTTTGTTTGAGATTTTCGAAGTGTCTTTTGAGTTTTATTAGTCTAGTCATGGTTTTCTGTCCTACCAATTTGAGCAAAGCACCTTTCCAGCCTTTCTTATGGTCACTCCAAGAGGCCAATCCCTTGTGTTCACAATAGGTATTTTCGGTGCAGATATATTCGCCTGTGGTATGTCGGGGAGAGAAGTAGTCAACAGGGAAGACATGTAGGTCTTTGTAGTCTTGCTCTGTGCCATTCTGCCGGAATCCATTCTGTGTCATGATGGCGGTGATGAATTGTACGTTGGTGGTGAGGTCAAGCGTTCCGTCGTGCTTCCGGAAGTGACGACCTTGGTAGGCATCCAGCATCTCTGTAACCCATTCACCATGTGGTTCTGATGCGCACACACCCATCATCACAGGGTTGTGCTTGCTTCCCTCAATCCCAGCGAAAGCTTTGTGTTTCAGCAGGTCATCGAATGGCTTGTACACCTCAAAGTCAACATCCAAGTATACACCACCTTCTTTTTCAAGCGCATAAAGACGTACGTAGTCGCTCACAAAAGCATATTTGCCAGCAGCGTAAGCTTCTGCCGTATAGGGCATGGCATTTACGTCGAAGTTTTCTTCAGTCCATAGTTGGTATTCCCAGTCAGGCATAAACTTATGCCAGGTGGCAATACAATCCTTTGCCAACTGAGGCATTTCCCCTTTACCAAACCAGCAGTAATGGATCGTCATTGGTATCATATTCCTAACAATTTGAGAGAGGCGTCGGGAGTGCCATATTGTTGCCAGTATTCGTGGATGTTGGTTTCCAACAGATGCCTGTAATCAGGGTGGGAGAGCATGTACTTTATTGCTTCAACCATCTCCTCTTGTGTGGCGCCTGTGATGTGGATATGCTGGCCATGAACCAAGGGTGCCGGCAGGTCGTTTGACAGCGGCGTGGATAGTATGGCTTTTCCGAGGGCCATGTATTCTCCAAGTTTCCAGCCGTGGCAGTTCCAGTAGGCGGGAGTGTTGAACACAAGGGTTGACTCTTTGGTCTTTTTGAGGCTGACATTGACTGATACTCTGCTCGTAAGGCAATCAGAGAATAGGGCTGCTGAAGGATTGTTGGGCGAGACGGCAAGACCTCCTTCAAAGAGAATCTTTGGCTCCAGTCCACGGCAGGCTCTGATGAAGTAGGCGCGTCGCAGATTCACTCCTTCGTTGTTGCGGTTCCATTCGTCGCTTTGCCACAGAGTGGAAAGGTGGAAAATATAGTTGTCTCGTGCTGGCTGGATTGTGTAATCTTTCAGTTGAGGACGTTGTAACATTCTTTTCCAGCTTCCAAGATACTTAAGTCTTGGACGACTTGTTCCCATCACCTCCAAGGCAGCAGATGTCAATGCCCGTATGGGCTGGGTGTATCGTATTGCAAACGATGGACATAAGGATACGAGCTTGCTTTGAAGGTTCTTTGGAGTCTTGGCCCAGTTGGTGTTGACACAGCCATAGACATCACACCAGTCATACAGCGACTCGTTGATTCGGTAACTGTCGTTGGTGTCGATGGTATATCGTTTTTCACACGTACCCTCTTTTATGATGAACCGCATGGTGCGTGTGGTGCGGTCAGCGTTGGACAACTCTTCGAAAGCACGACGATTGTAAATCACACAGGATGAACCAAAGCGGTCAATGAGTCCTTTGACATAAAAACTCATGTACTGAATATCGTCTTCAGGGTCAACAATGATTTTCATTACATGAGGTGCTGTTTAATAAGGGAGCCTGTTTTTAGAATGTATTGTCTGAGTTGGAGTATTTGAATAGGGTAGTGGTACATCTGCTGGATATGTGATGGTTGCCGAGTCCAGTCCACTTTAGAAAGTTCTGTACGGGCCGCATCACGATATTGTTTGTCTAGCAAGTAGTTCATTAGACTGTAGGTGCGGAGGTTGTCTATCAGCTGTTTGTAATCGCGATTAGTATTCTCTAGAGGCTCAAGATAGCCGAGATTCCATAGCATGTGCTCTTTAGGGTCTCGCAAATGATGGGTGCCACGAAAGTTTACATCCACATCCTGGTTATAGTTGCTCAACGGCTTGTTGAGCAGCACCACTTTATGCGTTAGTGCTATTCGAATCCAGAGTAAGAAATCCTCCCCTAATCTGATGTCGGTTGGGAATCCCCCCATCTCGTCAAATACTCCACGAGGTAGGCATACCGAAATGCTAGTTAATGGCATGCAAAGTATTTTGGCATATACTCGGCAGTAATTAATCTCGCCTTCTTTAAAGTCCTCGTCAACTCCTATGGGCGCCACTCGTTTGCGGCCGTTCTTGACGATATAATAGCCTGTGCCATAAATTCCGGCATCAGGATGTCTCTCAATCAGCCCGGTCATTTCCTCAAGGAAAGTGGGTTCCCACCAGTCGTCGGCATCAAGGAAGCATATCCATGGAGCTGCACTTTGGGATACCCCATAGTTACGTGCTCCCCCAGGACCGATATTCTCCTCCAGCCGAACTATCCGAATACGGGAATCTGTGATTCCTGTCACAATTTCGCCACTGCCGTCTGTCGACCCGTTGTCAACGACAATCAATTCCCAGTCGCCAAATGTTTGTTCCATGACACTCTCCACTGCCTTTCGGACGTAAGGAGCTTTGTTGTATAGAGGCATTATTATAGCGAAATATGGCATGTCAATAAGGTTTTGTGTGATTCAAAATACCGTTGAAGGTGCCACGCATGATAGCTGAGACTTTTTGTATTTTATTATTCTCAAATAGAATTATTTTGGTAATAAGTTTCATTCTGCTTAGAAACCATTGAAGTTTGTGCTTGGTAGAGTAGTCATATGTGAACTCGTGCCACAACAGTATTCTATTCCTGCTATCGTAGTAGTGTCGCAAAGGAGAATAGTCAGAGACTTCAATTCTCTTTCCCAGAAAATTCACTATTCTACCTGCCCCAATGTGTTGTATTAAATTGCATCCAGTGAATTGGAATATCTTATATCCTTTTTCTAAAGCGCGAAGGCTCATTTCTGCATCAACCATCCCAATGAAGAAATCTTCCCTAAACCCACTGATGCTGTTAAGCATATCTATCGTGTAAACACTGCCGGATTGGCAGACTGTTGTTTCTCGGTAGCCGATTTTTGCAATATCATTGTTGATTGGACATGTGAATATGCCCACAGAGGGGTCGTTGAAAGCTGCTATCTGTTCTTTGTATTTGGGAAAGTCCTCGAAAGTGGAGTCCTGATCCATAGTCATCAAATGAGTACAACCTTGCTCTGCAGCAAAAGTAAAAGCTTGATTGTATGCTATGGCGAGTCCGACATTCTTTCCAGTTTGGGATATCCGTGCGTTCGGCCATCTCTTTGCAATGGCATCTAATTTCATCTTAGGGAGGTTGTTGTCCCATACAATTAGTAAGTCTACCTCATCGGCATAGGAGGCAATGTTTGTTAGGAGTGTTTGCGGGTTATAATTATATGTAACAACAACTGCTGCGAGAAACATGTAGGAAGATGTTAACTTAGTAAAACCATCTGAAAAATGAAGGCGAGAAGCGAATAAGAATATGATTGACTTTATGCCTAAATTTCGTTCGGCTCACACGATGGTAGGCCTTCCAATCAATCTGCGAAAGCAATTGACGGTCCTCCTCCCGGGTGTTGTCAATAAATGCCATCTGGTAGTATTGGGTGAGTGCACGATAAATGATAGTCTTGTCTATGCCACTCTCATGGGAAAATAATTCTGATAGTTCGTTTCCTATGGTTATTAAACTCTCTTTGCTTTTCCTTCCTCGGCTGGTCATGATGCTGTTGGGCCGCACACGGTAGTTGTATAGCACGTCAGGAATAACCTTGACGATAGTTGCTTTGAGAAAGGCACGGGGGGTAAACTCATTGTCTTCATGCAGGATGCCTTCGCGAAACCACAGATTGTTATCCATCAAGAACTCCCGTCGGTAACAGCGCTGCCACACGCAGACGAAAGGAATCTCCCGATGTTCCAGTGCATGTCGGTTATAGTAATCCCAGCTATCGCATTGCTCGTCGATAAGGGTGTCGTATCTGTCGCTGTCGGTACGTTGGCAGGAGAAGCAAACCATTTCGGTTCCGTAACATTCAGTTGCCAACCGGCTCAGCATTGTCGGCTCTATCCAATCGTCGCTGTCCACAAAGACTACATAATCACCTGTCGCAGCTTTCAACCCTGTGTTGCGTGCAGCACTGAGACCACAGTTTTCCTGGTCAATCACCCTCATCTGTGGTAACCTCGCCTCCCACTCGGTCAGTATTTCCCGGCTGTGGTCGGTGGAGCCGTCATTGACGCAGATAATTTCAAAATTATCGAAATCCTGCGCCTGCAGACTCTCAAGACATTGCTCAAGATACTGCTCAACATTATATACCGGCACAACGAAGGAGAATTTCATCTGTTATCAAGCCGTTCAATGAGTTTGTCAGATGTTCCGCTTGCCATTTTTCGGGCAAAGAGAGCACCGGAGGATACAATCTTATCGTAGTTTTTTTCGGTAAGCACTTGCGGATTGGCGCCATCGGGACCCCAGTCGATATAGCGCATGTAGTTGTTGATAAGGGGTATGCCACCGTTGCACCAAAGGGTTGGCAGGCAAATCTCCTCGGCAATACTCGTCATGCGGAAACGACGTAGGTAGCTGGGATGTGCCTCTATGTAATCGAGCACCACCTTGATGGCTTCTCGAGAGACACTCCAGTAGGTGCCGCCACCAAAGAGATTGCCTCCGAAGTAATTGAAGCGACGGTTGACTCCCAGTCGCCGTTGCCATTTGATGATTTTCTCTATAAGCCTACCCTGTTTCACTCGATAGCTGGGCTGAACCCAATAGTACTTTATTCGATTGAGCCCGCCTTCTGTTCCCCAATCATTATGAGGCAGGGGGAAATGCTCCAGATAATTGTTCCTTCGATGCTCTTCGCAGAATCGTTTGAAGGCTTCTTTGGACATGCACGGGTAGTCGCTACCCGTAATGAGATGGAAGTATTCAAGGTCGGCATGCTTGTAGGATTCTTCCATCAAGAGCAGGATTGCCAGCAGATGCCGATAGTCTCCCCATTTTATTCTGTATTCTCGGAAGAGGTGTATGTGTTCTCGGTAATCCAATGCCGAACAGTCCTCTTGGCATTTGCTGTCAATGTGAATGAACAATTCGAAGTCGTCGTCAAACCACTCCACTAAGCGCAGCAGCTGTGGTATGTCCCGATAGGCTGTTATCAAAATGCCTTGTCTCATGGCTCTAATAATTCAATTCGGGGAAGCGGATATGGGGTTGCTCCACGACGCACAGGACCTCCCCATGATTGGACAACGGTTTTGAAGCCCAGCTCCCGACAGATGGCAAGTGTATCTGCGTTGTATGCGCCATGGGGAAAGGAAAAATGTTGGATGGGATGTCCGAGTAGTCGTTCAAGCTCCTGCTTGCTGTCAGCGATTTCCTTGTGCTGTTCCTCGTAGGATAGGGTATCAAGTTTCGGGTGGCTCACGGTGTGGGCACCGATGGTACAGAGTGGGTCAGCATCGAGGGCTTGTAATTCGGTGGCATTCAAACCGTGTTTCTGCTTAGGGTACCACCACATGGGCAGTCGGTTGTCGATGAAACCAGTGGTGACATAGACGGTAAAAGGCACATGAAGGCGTTTCAGCAAAGAGTAAGCAACGGTGTAGTTGTCGCGATAGCCGTCGTCGATGGTAACACATATCCATCTACCGTTTTTGGGTAGCGCATCAATGGGAACAAAGGTGTAGCCTTTTTGCTGGTACTCCAGTATCTTGTGTTCCAGCCAATCATGCGTCACCTCCAGCGCCCGCTGTTCCGGTTTTTCACTCCGCTGCTCCACTACTCTGTGCAGCATCCATATCTCGCCCACGACAGGATGGGTGGCTTTGTATAGTTTCCGTTTGATGCGTTGGAGTATCATCTTTAGTGTTGTGAGGCAATGGTTTCTGCCATGGCGTTCAGCGCATTGCATTGTTCGCGACTGATGGCTTTGCGACCGGCATGGTACTCCCAAGGTGCCAACAGTAGCAGACGGCCCTCAGCACAGGCATAGAAAGCCTGCCCGACGGGCTTGTACAGTTCCGGGAAGCCGTTCTCCACGAGGTGGATCAGTGAGTGGCGATGCTCGTTTGCGGTGTGGGCAATCTCCTGCTCGGCTTTGGAGATAAAAGCCCCGACGAGGACGGTCCCATTCTCTGAAGCCTTCAGGCATTGGGCGGAGAAAATCTTCCTTTCTTCGTCTGTCCAGCGGCGGCGGCAGTGGACGGCCATCAGTGGTCGTTGCAGCAGGGCGAGGTTGCCGATGGCGTCAAAACGCAGCCCTGCCACGTTGATGTCGCGGAGGATAGTGAAGTAGGGACTGTTGGCGCGTTTCAGCAGCAGGCGGCGTGGGTTGTCCCGCACATAGGCTATCATGTGCTGCAGCTGCTCTCGCCCCCGGAGGATGCTGTCGTTGTAGCCCTCTGAGAAGAGGCGCAGGTAGCGCGGTGCTTGCGCTGCATCACTTGGGGTGTCGGGGAGAGACCTAAAGGCCTCTTCTTTGTTGGGGGAGGAAGACGCCGCAAGCGCCGTCTTGCTTAACGAAGCACTGAGGTCTGTCTGTCTCTTCTTTTTTGTGTCGGCTTTGTCTGGTTGATAGGCGCTTGCGCCTGCTACAGTCCGCGCATAGGCCACCCCACAGGCATGCCGCCACGAGGCAAAGAGACTGCCTATCGGTTTGGACAGCCGTTCCGTCGCTTGCAGGATGACATGCACATGGTCGGGCATTATCTGGTATTGCAGAAGCCGCAGCTGTGGATAGCGGTCGCACAAGGCGTAGAGTTCATGTCGTACATCCTCGCCTAAAGAAGACAATTCGATGTGCGCCGTGTGCACATCCCCTGCGAGACGCCCTAGCAAGGGCTTGCGCCCCTCCACCGTCACCGTTAGCAGGTATATGCACGGCTCGCGGTAGTCGTGGAGTTGACAGCGTTGTATTTTGAGGTTGTCTGGCATTGGGTGCGTTTGTTTGTTGTGTCTCGAGGCTTTGTTACGTTAGCAAGCGCTTGCGCTTGTGAAGTGCTGTCACTTTTTACGTCTGAGCAGGCTTTTAAGGAGGAATCGAGACTCGTAGTGCCAGCCAGTGCGCCATGCGAAGCCACTGGTGAGGTAGCGCAGGTATTTGGGGAAGGAGTATCCTCCGCGGAAGTAGTGTTCTACAATGGTACTGTAGAGTGTCTGTGTCAGGTGTTTGTCGAGTCTTTTCCGCAAGGCCGTCTCGTCGAAATGCCCCACGTCACGGTTCTTCGCCGCCAGCTTGCTACAAAAGTCCTGTCGGTCGAGATAGTCCTGTCGCGAGGCTATCTGTGGCGCCATGAACTGGCCGGTATAATAGCTTTTTTCTTCCTCTGTGAAGTCTGGACTCAGCCACTCCAGCATATAACATCTCACCTCTGCCACCTTGCGCTGTTGCTCTTCGCGTCGGGCAGTGCAGATCTGCGTGGGGTGCATGCGGTAGTGGAAGAGGGTCTCCTGTAGGTTGTATATCTTCGTCACGCGCAGACATTCTGCCCAGAAGCGGTAATCCTCGGCAGGGAAGGCATTTGTGCTATAGCGCAGGCCGTAATCGCGGTAGAGACTCATGCGGAAGGTGGGAACGATGACGCTACATTCGAAGAGCATGTTGGCCATACAGTCCTCATGTCGCTCGGGGAACCTTACCAGCGACTTCACCGTCCCGAAGCGCTCGAAGCCTCCACTGCAGATGCCCACTTCAGGATGGCTGTCGAGGATGGCCACCTCATGCTCCAGCCAGTAAGGCTCTGCAATATCGTCGCCGTCCATGCGTGCCACATACTTCGTGTCAATCAATGCCAGCCCGCGGTTCAGATTCTCTGCAAGGCCCACATTGTTGTCGAAGGCGGCTATACGGATGCGAGGGTCGTCGATGGAGCGTACCACCTCGACGGTGTTGTCGGTCGAGCAGTCATCGATGACCAGTAGCTCGAAGTCGCGATAAGTCTGCCGCAGCACACTCTCTATGGCCTCCCTGACATAAGGACCCACATTATATGTCGGCATCAGCACGGTTACCTTGGCCATCAGAACTATCAGAATTATGTCTCAATCAGAACTAAAAGAACTATCAGAACGATACTTGAGGTTCGTGATTTTGTGAATACCTTTCCCAATACTGAAATCGTCCGAATTGAAATTTATCAAATAACCAAACGGTTTATCTGCAAGAGTTAAGTATGTCTGTAGTTGTTTATAGTGTACCTTTTCTAATTGTGATACGGATTTAAGCTCAAGAATGACAGTGTTTTCAACAAGAATGTCGATTCTAAAACCGATACCCAGATTATTCCCGTTATATAGAACATCAATAGGCACTTCTTCTTCAAACTCTAAACAGGCTTCATCAAGTTCTATCAAAAGAGCCTTCTGATAGACGGATTCAAGCAATCCTGGACCAAGGTTTTGGTGAACTCGCATGGCACATCCAATTATTTCGTATGCCAATTCCGCATGAGTCATGATTATTTCTTTTTGTTCTTTTAGTTGACTCGCTACATTGATTGTTTTAGAGGTGCTCGCGGGCACGCCACTGATTGAGATTTGAAATAGACATCAAGACATCGAGACATCAAGATATCGAGATTCTTTTACATTCTTTTACAATCAGATTGAGATATTAATAAGTCAACGAGTCTACGAGACAACGAGACAACAAGTCTACGAAATTTCTTTTAGTTCTTTTTGTTCTGATTGAGATTTGAAATAGACATCAAGACATCGAGACATCAAGTTGTTCTTTTATATTCTTTTAAAATCTGAAGGAGATAAAAAATGAGTCTACAAGTCAACAAGTTTTCTTTTAGTTCTTTTGGTTCTGATTGAGATTAGAGGCATTTTGATTGAGAGAAAGTTTGGTTCTGTAGAGATAGTAGTACAACGCTATCAGCAGATGTCTTTTGAACCGTTTGCGAATAGCCTTGTTGGTTTCGGGAGAGAACTTGTACTGCCGTTCGTATTTCGCCCAGAGTTTCCCCCAGCCACGGGCGTAGTCTTTGGTTTTCAGCCCATAATGCCGTATCATGTACTCCAGCACGTCTGCCCCTTCGAGGAAAGTAAGCCCTCGATGTTCTGCCTCGGACGAGATATTTGTGCTGTGCTGGCGATAGTAACTGAGAGGTTCTTCTACCTCCACCACGCTTCCCTGCTCGGCCATGAGTATATAGAAAAACCAGTCGCCGCAGAGTCGCATGCGCTCGTAGCGGTAGCTTTCTTCTGGACGGTAGCAGTCGCGGCGGAAGATGCACTCGCTGACGTTGGCGATGGAGTTGTAGATGGCCAGTTTCTTGCGGATGAAATCGTGACCGTCGTAGATATTTACACGGTCGCTATGCGGTGTTTCCCATAGTTTGTTGCCCTGTTGGTCCACCCACCAAGTAGCGGCGTAGGCTAGCGAGCAGTCGGGGAATTTGGCAACTTCGGTCGTCATGCGCTCCAAGAAGGTGGGATCTGCATAGTCGTCGCTCTCCGCCACCCATATCCAGTCGCCCTGCGCCATCTCGATGCCTTTGTCCCACTGACGGAATGCGCTCCCGCTGTTGGTCTCGTTGTAAGCGATATGACTCACTTGTGGGTTGCTGCGGTAGCTTTCCATAATCTCACGACTCCCATCCGTTGAGCAGTCGTCCAGCAGGATAAGCTCAAAGTCCTGGAAGGTCTGATTGAGAATACTCTCGACGCGCTGCCTTAGGTACGGAGCGTGGTTGTAGTTGGGTACGATGACCGAGACAGTAAACATATAATGGAGAGTTGCGTTGTTGAAATGACAGCTTTTTTTAGGCCTCAAGTCTTGGTGGTCATACGTCTTTTGTCAATCCGCCGTAGCTGGCGGCGGCTTCCTGCAGAGCCTCCTCGGTGGTGAACTGCTGGTAATAGGTGCAGCGGGTGACGACCGTCTGGGTCGAGCAGCGGTCGCTGTTCACGTGTACCAGCGCCCAGCCTTTCATGTCGTCGGCAAACTCATCGCTGACCAAGGCCAGACCTTCAGTAGTATCCGCCATCTCGCTGGGCATCACCTCTCGCCTTGCAAATCGCACCCTCGGTGTCCCTTGGATATTTTGTGTTAGCGTGTAGAGTAGCAGTTTGTCGCCTCTTTTGAGACTATCGCGGGTCAGGTTGGTGATGAGCGCTGGGTTTCCTTCCACCTCGCTTAGGTATTGCTTTACGGAGGGCATGAGCCCTTCGCTTAGTGGCATTTCGGGCAGCAGCATGGTCGCGCCATCCAGCGGCCCTCTTTGGGGTAGGAAGACCACCTCCGTGCGGTGCATCAGGCTCAGGAAGCGAGCGTAAGCTGTCGGTTGGGCGGGGAACAGAGGGGTGCCAGCCCATTTCAGGAGCGTCCACAGTCGGGTGCTATGCAGCATCTGCTGGCGGGCGATGAACTGCTTGCGGGTGCGCCGCTTGGGCTGATAGCTCGTCGCCGTCCGCGCCACCGCTTTCCCATTGCGGAAATATACTGTTATCCCGCTCTCCTTAAATCTCCCTGTGATTGTAATGCCTTTAATCTTGTCGTTTGCCATTGCTTTATTTCTCAATCAAAACAAAAAGAACACTTGTTGTCTTGATGTCTTGTTGTCTCGCAGACTTGTTGACTTTTTTTATATCTCAATCAGAACCATCAGAACAAAAAGAACGCTTGTTGTCTTGATGTCTCGTTGTCTCGTAGACTCGTTGACTTGTATAGAGGGTCGTCCCTGCCTCCTATCTGCACCGTACTCGAATCGTTCGTTCGACCATACTTCAACCATCGTTTAACCATACTTCGACCATATTTCAACCATCTATTATGGTCGAAATACGGTATATTGATAGTCCAAGGAAGGTCCAAGGGGCGTTGTTGGTTGCTTGCTGATAGGTGCCAACGTCGAAGCATGGCTATACTGCTTTCTCGTTGGCGTTGGAACTGAGAGTGGTTGTAGTTGGGAACAATGAAGGAAATGCGTGGCATTATTTAGATGATTTCGGTGGCACGCTGTAGGTTGTGTTTGAACTCTTCAATCTGTTTCTGTTTTTCGTTGCGGTAGTGGGTGCCAAGGTCTTTTTCAATGTTCCCTTTCGACAACCGTTGGGCATAGGAATGTATGCGCTGCAAGGTTTGTTCAAGACCAATATTTTTATAGTGTAGGAGTTTGAATTCAGTTGTTGATGAACGATTGATGCGGCCTACAGGGTGACATTCGTGAGCCCCGGGTTTGTAGTTTATTTCAACAACACTATGGGGGTCGAATAGAATGCATTTGTCGAACCAAGGGCTTCGGATGCCACAATTGACAATATTCGTAATAAGATGGTCTTTGGTATATGCTGGGTATTCCTCACTGTACATGTCGTACCCTTCGGGTTGTACGACTGAGACCCTTTGTGTAATTAGTTGTTCCAAACTGGCTTTGATGTCGGGTGAGTAGATGAATTCATCCATGTCGCAGACCACCACAAAGTCGGCTTTACCTCGGGATTGTTTCCAACAATTGTTTTTTATGTCATTGTGGGTGGTGTCGTCAAATTCATCTTTCCCGAATTTGACTATTCTAGTGTTTGGATAGGATGAGATGATTTCCTGTGAACGGTCGGTTGAGTGGTTGTCATAGATGGTGATATGGTCTACGAAACGTTCATAGTAGTCGAGGACGAAGGGTAGGATCTGTTCCTCATTCCAGCAAAGGGCATAGAAGTGTATAATGGGATGTTGGATGCTGTGAATCGATTTAAATATCCCTAACTTGATATACAGAATCTTATTCCAAAACAGTTGGGATAGAATATGTATTCTTTGTCCCTTTTTTAGGACAATATGGTGTTTGTTGATCCAATTGTGGAACATGGTTATCGGGCAAGTTTTCGTAACCAGGTGGTAGGTTTAAGTAATATTTTCCCCAACCGGTAGGCATGGGTATTGCGCAATCGAATGATTTCGTCTTCTGCACCAATAACCTGTTTGGCAATTCTATCCATAGACTCCTGTGTGCCGTCAGCCATCCATACAGGCCACCGGTAATAGATATCAGTTAGTAATAGTGACCGCATATATATTGGACTTACATTTGATGATGTAGATACGCCGTTACCAATGCGATAGTCGGCAACATACTTGTCCATGAAATAAAATTTCACCCCCTTTTGAAGTAAAGTAATCCATTTCGGCCAATCGCCAATCATGGGCATTCGTTCATCGTTTCGGAATCCCATTTCATCAATGAAGGCTTTATTGTAGAAAGACCCTTGGCATGGTATATAATTGTCAACATATACCATCTGATGCAGTTGCTCCTCTTGAGTTTTGCCAAACATTTCGTACTTAAAAACGTCTTCGTACTTCTTGCATGTGGTCTCGTCAGCACCGAAACATCTTACTTTTGCGAAAATATACTTGGCGTTAGGGTTGTTGCTGGTGTATTCTATAAAATCAGACACACAATTGGGCAATAGCCGGTCATCTCCGTCTATTTCCTTAATCCAAATACCGGAAGCGGCATTTATGGCACGATTATAATTGGGAGCCAGTCCGGTGTTGACGGGCGAAGTGACAATTTTGGAATTTGTAAATCTGGATTTATTGGACTGTAACCATTTTGCACAAATGTCAATAGTGTTGTCTTTAGAGCAGTCGTCACTTATTATCAGTTCAATGTTTGGGTATGACTGAGCCTTGATACTCTCGAGGGTCTCAACTACAGTTTGGGAGGAATTATAGGTGATAACATTAACCGAGACAAGAGGATTCTCTATTGTTTGTGTCATTGTTGTTGCGTTATTTGTAAGACGGAGGTTCCAACATATTGAGCATTGGAATCACTCAAATCATTATATAGAGGTAGTCTCAAAATGCAATTGCTATAATAGTTACACATGGGTAACTCCCGTCCATCATGTTTGCTCGAATAGAATTCGCTTGAATGAAGCGGTAGGTAATGGAATGCAGCCTGGATATTGGCTTGTTTTAAAGAGTAAATCAGATTGTCTCTAATGGTCATAGAGGGACATAATATATAATACATGTGGGCGTTGTTGGTGGCGTAAGATGGAATTGAAGGAAGTTTAAATCGGTCATCTATATTGCCACGAAGAATCTGGTCATATAAGTGCCAAATATGAAGTCGTTTTTGTTGGATTGTATCCAGTTCCTCAAGTTGTGCCCACAAGAATGCAGCATTCAGCTCCGATGGCAGGAAAGATGACCCCATGTCACACCAGCCATATTTATTTACTAAACCTTTATAGAAATCGGCTCGATTTGTTCCTTTCTCCCATATGATTTCAGACCGGTGAGCAAATCGCTCGTCATTGATTACCACCATTCCGCCTTCGCCACAACTGACATTTTTGGTTTCATGAAAGGAAAAAGCCGCCAGATGTCCAATGGATCCCAGTGCACGGTCTTTATAGTATGAATCTGTGCAGTGAGCAGCATCTTCCACCACAATAATACCCCGTTTGTTGGCAAATTCCATGAGGGGTTCCATATCACAGGCAACCCCGGCATAGTGAACAACACAGATTACTTTTGTATGAGGCGTGACCAAAGGCTCAATTTGATTTATAGTGATGTTGGGATTCTCTGTACCACAATCGGCAAACACCAAGTGACATCCTTCTCTCAGGAAGGCTAAGGCCGTAGAGACAAAAGTAAAAGAGGGTACTATTACCTCATCTTCTGGTGAAAGATTACAGAGCATCGCACACATTTCCAGTGCGTCTGTGCCAGAAGTGGTCAGTAAGCATTTGCCAAAGCCATAGCGTTTTTCGAAAAAGCTATGGCATTTTTTCGTGTACATCCCATTGCCGGACAGTGTGTCTGAGTCGCACACGTTTTTGATGTATGATAGGGCTTTTTCTGAGCAATATGGTTTATTGAAAGGAATCATCCTTTTTAAAATTAATCTAGTATTTGCAAGTGGGGTAGAGAATGGCATCAAAATTATCATCAAGTATGATTCTCTGCCGAAGGTATTTATAAGCTTTATATTGAGCGACGGCTAATAATGCAGGATAGCACAGGCTGCTAATGCGGTTCTTCTTCCCTTTCAGCGAATGTCTGCGATGTAGTATTCGGTATGCCTCCCGGAGTTTCTCTTTGCTTCGGACTCGTGCTTTTGGTGTATAAGTATCTTTTTGTTGAAAATAGACTATAAACATCTTCAGCAGATAGTCGTAGTATCCGTTCGCCATTGATAGGAGTAATTCTGTATCCTCGGGGAAAACATGTTCGGCCTTTTGTAGCAGTAAAGCATTGGTGAGGCAGCTTTCATGGTGGCGTGGCGAGTGTTTTGTGGTGATTGCATCGGGATTGTCGCGACAGTAGAGGAATATGGCATCGGAAAAAGCCACTTTATTGCATTTAAGTATCCATAACCTTTGTGCCAATTCATCAGCATTGTATGTGTCTGCAGGCATACCTATTTCTCGTACGATACGAGTGGACCAGAGAGCACGGCCAGAGATGGAGTAGTCAATCATCAGGCGGAAGGCTTCTCGTCCAGAGAGGATCGGTGTAATATCGCCTTGTACACCACGTAAGTGATGCTGCTTGTCTTCGGGTTGACCTTTGTGATAGTGGATTTCATGGGGTATGACGGCTTCGGCACCCGTTTCTTGCTGTCGTTTGACGAGTTTCTCTAAAGTATCGGGCTGTAGCAGGTCATCCTGTGACATATATAAGACGAAATCCCCATTAATATGCGGAATAACAAACTCCCATGATGGTGGAACACTACCGCCATTTGTCTTTTTGAAAAGATGTATTCTTGAATCATGTGAAGCATACTCCTGAAGGATGCTGTAGCTGTTATCGGTGGAACTATCGTCTACACACAAAACTTCCCAATCAGTATATTTCTGTGTCAAAACAGATTCAAAGGTCTTGGAAATGTAAGCTTCTCCGTTGTAAACTGGTATAAAGATACTGACAATTGTCATATCTTATTTGTTTTAATGGCGTTACGAATAAGGGAGAATGGTTTAATGAGCGTTTTCCCTAAGCGGTAGGCGTATGTGGCGCGAATTTTAGACGTTTCGATTTCAATACGTTCTTGCATTTCGTTATCCACCATTGTTTGAAATGTGTGAGACAAGGCATTGTCGCCTAAATAGGGAACAAAGAAAGATGGTAACTTACCAAATCTTTGTTCAAGGTATTCGAGAGTCTTTTGTTGTCCATCGTTCCCCACAACATTTTTGGAATAGCCGTTAATTTCATTGTAGTGGGTCAAGTTAAGAAAATACTCTTCTTGTGTACATAGATAGGGATGCCCATTCAGAATGGAAAGATATGTATAAACGATATCGCTACTTGGGCAATTTTGCATAAGGTCGTTGTCTATTTCATGAATGTAGTTTCCGAGGTATTCGGCTTTTGTTAATGAGGCATTTCCGCAATGGGGAGTAAATAACCCCTTATATGACCAATGAGAGCCACTGATGGGGTTATTGGGATACAATTTATGTACACTAATAAAATCTTCAATCATTCCAGAGGGGAATAGGTAATCGTCATCAATGCAGATAATACAATCATTAGGATATTTCAATAATGAAGGAATTATTTTTTTGTACACTTTTGTATCGGGACATCGGTTTATCGTTACGTTATGGGTTTGGAGATAATCGTTCACAGATGAAGGTATGGTTTCTTTAAATGCCAAATTCAACTCAACAATATCCGGAGGGAATGTCTGATTGAAAATTGTGTTAAGTACCTTAGGCAGATTGTTCAACCTAAGGCTGTATGAAGTGAGGGATACAATAATCTTTTCTTTCATACTTGTTTTTTGTTCATAAATAAGGCTTTGCTTGTCTTTTTGAGGTATAATAATGGAGGTTTAAAATTAAGTGGATAAGAGTTGCCTTTGGCTTCTTATACGGTTTTATCCTTCATTCATCTTATAGTAAACAGATTGCAGCCAATGGTATCCTCAAGGGCACTTGTCTCTTATTGAGTGAAGTATTCTTTTTTTGCAGAAATGGAAGTCGGTATAAACATCATGGCATTCGTCTCAATACAATAAACTGGCTTATTGGATACTTCAGCAATAATCTTGGCTTTAATTTTATGCAGTTGTTTGGGAAGACACAGGTGTCTGGTAAAAAATCGAACTTATAGTGATGTCAAAAACGATAGGTCTTTGGAACAAAGTAACGTATGTGATTTAATAGAGGAGTAGGATGTCTCTGCAAAATCAATATTCTTCAAGGAAAGCATTTTTTTTATTTCCTCAACGGTTTCTTGTTCTCCGATTCTTTCTGTGTCATCGATAATTATACAGAAACGTTTTGCCAGGTTGTTCTTACATAGCTCTATTGTTTGAGGCCTTGAATAATGGGGAGATCCAAATGGTCCGTCAATTAATATTAGGTCAAATTTTATGCCCTCAAATAAGTTTTGAAAATTCTTATAAGTTAGTGCTTTTTGACCTTTGTATTCAATTTCTTCGAGTTCGGTTTTTTCTATTTTTATGGGGTATTTGTCCCCGACCTCTTTTTTTAGGAAGTCTATCCATCCCAAGTCATGTTCGCATGTAATAGCCTCAATGTTATTGTAGAAGGCATATTGATGGACTAAACGGGAACTTTGTCCGAGGCCGCACTCAAGAATGTTTTGCGGATGCATGGCATTCAATGTGCGTACCAGGGTGTAGCAGAAAGCATAATCGACAGCCCACCCCCCAGGAGATACGCCTTTGTATTTCAGCCATTCATAGTCTGCAACTGTATCATGATACTTGTGCGCCATGAATAGTTCCTGCTGTTGACGAATGATAGTGTCAGATTTTTCTGTTAGTGAATTTATACGTTCGACCAACTTGTCGTAACGTGTAAGGTGCGATATGATTTTTTTTAGACTCATTGTATGCTGAAATCCATTATGAATTGTCCTTGGTCTGCGGGAATATCCCTTCCTGTATTGTAGTAGTCAAAAGGTTCTACCTGTAGCTTTGCTACATTTTGAACCCAGTCGGCCACACAATCATCAACGGTTGAGAAAAGATTAACATTATAGGTGCCTTGTTGCAAAATAAGATGGGGGATATGGAATTTTATAACGCCATTTTTTAGGTTTACTTTGTCAGAGAAAACATATGTGCTTAACCAAACGATTCGTTCTCCCATATTGTTGTTGATACCGATATCTACCCTGCTTTTGTTACAAGTGACAAATCTCTTGTCAGTATTTATTGAAAGTTCAATTGTTACCGATTCTCCTACACGGAAGGAGTCTCTCTCGTGACCATCAGAATCATAGCATCGAATATCATTAAAGAATATGCTTCGGTTTCCTATCCTTTCTTGAATCTCAGATATCTTAATTTTAGATCGCTCTGTTTGACCATTAAGATAAAAGTCTATTACATCATTGATATTTCCATTGAAAGCAATCTTACCATTATTAAGGACTATACCATTATGACAGAGATTCTTTACTGCTGTCATATTGTGACTCACAAACAGCACGGTTCTTCCTTCGCCTCTGCTCACGTCTTGCATCTTGCCGATGGCTTTCTTTTGGAATTCGGCGTCGCCGACGGCGAGGACTTCGTCGACGACAAGGATTTCGGGGTCGAGGTGGGCGGCGACGGCAAAGCCGAGGCGTACCATCATACCGCTACTATAACGCTTCACGGGGGTGTCGATGTAACGTTCGCAGCCGCTGAAGTCGACAATCTCATCGAGTTTCTTGGTGATCTCGGCTTTGGTCATGCCGAGGATGGCACCATTCATGTAGATGTTCTCGCGGCCCGTCATCTCGGGATGGAAGCCGGTGCCGACCTCCAGCAAGCTTCCGATACGGCCACGAGCGCGGATGGTGCCGGTGGTGGGGGCGGTGACCTTGGAGAGGATCTTCAGCAAAGTGCTCTTGCCAGCACCGTTCTTGCCGATGATGCCCACAACGTCGCCCTGCTCGACCTTGAAGTCGATGTCCTTCAAAGCCCACACATAGTCGCTCTCTCCTTTGGTGCTGCGGTCGTTGGTCTCGCCGATGGTGAGGTAGGGGTCCTCCTTGCCCCGGATATTCATACTCCACCACCGCTTGAGGTCGTGCGCCAGCGTGCCGGTGGAAACCAACCCGAGGCGGTAGATCTTGCTGATGTTATTGAATTCTATTGCTGTGGACATTCTCTGTCAGAATTATTTTTAATCTCAAACAGAATAAAAAGAACTATCAGAACTTATTTCTCAATTAGTGGTATGCCTGCGAGCACCGCTGAAAAACAATAAAATGTAGCGAGTCAATGAAAAGAATAGGAAAGAATATTTGTCTGCTGATTCTTTTGCTTTCTTTTTATTCTTTTGAGCTTTATTTTAATCAAGGTTTATGTCTCAATCAGATTTGAAAAGATTTTGAAAGATTTCTTTTTGTTCTTTTAGTTCTGATTGAGATTTTCGGATTGATTTGGTTAGTTCGCTTAGAGAAATTACATCTTGTGGAGGATGCTGGCGGGCTTTTCTGCGTGGGAGGTGAGGCTGGCGAGGAGGAGTCTTGGCTCGCTGTCGCTGAAGACCATGCGGCGCTTCCATTTCAAGGCGCGCCAGCGACGCAGCTTCCATCGCAGTCGGGGGAGCCCGTCGACATGCGGCTCTTCACAGGCTTTGTCACCATAGACGATGTCGTGCTCGAAGAGTGACTGAGTTTCTGAGTGACTAAGTGACCAAGTATCTGAGTGACTGAGTGACTGAGTGACTGAGTAGCCGAGGCGTTGTTCGGCAATGGTGTTGAGGGCAGAGACGAAGGGCTCCATGCCAAATTGCTTGACGGTATCATGTACAATGCTCCAATCTACTTTATCTTGCAAGGCACGGCAGGTGAGGGCCCAATCCACCAGGTCGCGCAACGTGATGCGGCTGGCGGCAAAATGACAGGCCATGTGGCGAAGGAGGAAGAGTACTTCGAAAGTAGGCGAGGGGGCTAGTTCCTCGAGTGGCTTTTCGTAGCGGCAGTTGCTGGGGGGATAGTGGGTGTTCAGGAAGTCGTAGTGACTCTCGACGGTGACACCGCGGTAGTTGTATTTGCTATGGTGGTGGGAGTCGTTGCTGACGGTTACCCTCAGCACCTCACGAGCTATGCGGTCGGCTTCGTCGTGGTGGTCGTAGAAGTAGAGGTCGAGGTCGCCGAATTCTCGAAGCTCGGGCTGTGGATAGTATTGTGCTGTGTGGGTGCCTTTGAGTACCAGTGTCTCGATGCCGTGACGTTTCATGGTGTCGATAATCTCCTGTTGCACCTCCTGTTGGTATTTATGCCATCGTGTGGCTTTGTCGCATTCGGCCAGCCAGGGTATTTTTACTTCGCGGGGCACGTCGAGTGCCGCCACCGTGTCGGCAGTCATGGCTGCCACGTGGTTCTGCTGCAACAGGCGGAAAAGGCTCCACCAATGGCTGGCATCCATGTGCTCCACCTCTGGCACTGTGCCGTTGAGTGCCCCACGCAGAAGCGCAAACGCTATGTCAATCTCGTTATTCATGAGTGGCTAAGTGGCTAAGTGACAGAGTGGCTGAGTGACTAAGATGTAGGCTCAGCGGATTTTTGTCTAGGGGATTTAAGGTGGTCAATCATTTTGACGATGCCCGTAGAAATATGTTTTGTCGTTGTCTGCAATGTTACTCGCTCTTCTTCACTACATAGATGCAGATCTTCGCACAGAAATAACATGCTCCTTACTTCGGAACAACTTCCATTGGCTATGTTTAAAAAGTTGATGAATTTTGCAGAAGATCCAGAGTCGAATCCTTCTGCGATGTTGTTCATAATACTTATGCTTGCACGTTGAATTTGGTCTTTAAATCCCCAGTCCCTGCAGTTCTCCATCATTTTGTAGATATTGTTCACAAGTTCTCTGGATTTTTGCCAAATAAAAAGACTGTCAAATGTTCGTGCCATATTCTATAATATTTGAGTTGCTGAGTGTCCGAGTTGCTGAGTCTCTGAGTCTCTGGATATCTGAGTAACTGAGGTGCAGAGTTGCTGAGTGTATTGGGCGTAGGGTCACTTGGCTACTCAGTCACTTAGTCTCTTAGATACTTGGCTACTCAGTCACTTAGTCACTCCCAATTACACTGTGTCCATGAATGTCCGCTGCACTCGGTTGAAGAGTACGATACCCACGGCGAGCAGTACTACCATGAAGCAGAAGCTATAAGCTAAACCTGTCCAACAGAATTCGCCAGCACCGAGGAAACCATACTTGAAAGCCTCGATGATAGGTGTCAGGGGGTTGAGGCTCATGGCTAGATGCAATTTGGCGTTGGTGATAGTGCTCAGTGGCCATACTACCGGGGTGGCATACATCCACAGGCGCACAAAGTAGTCGAGCATCAGTTGTAGGTCACGGTACTTGGTAGTGAGGCTCGAAAAGAGGATGCCGAATCCCAGTGCCAGTCCCGCCAGCATCAACACCAGCACTGGCAGAAGCAACACATAGAGGTTTGTGTGTATCTCGCCTGGGATGATCCATAGTTGATAGATGGCATACACCACCAGGAAGAGGCCAAGTTGGATGGCGAAGCGCAGCAGGTTGCTGATGACGGTGGAGAGGGGCACCACCATGCGTGGGAAATAGACCTTGCCAAATATGCCTGCGTTGGTGGTGAAAGTGGAAGAGGTCTTGCTTAGGCAGTCGCTGAAATACTGCCACAGGCAGACGCCGCTGAGGTAGAACAGTGGCTGTGGCAGGCCGTCGGTACTTATCTTGGCGATACCACCAAAGACCACCATGTACATCAGCACGGTGATGGCAGGCTGAAGGATATACCAGAGGGGACCTAGGATGGTCTGTTTGTACTGCGTGGTGATGTTGCGCTTGACGAACAGCATGCACAGGTCACGGTAGCGCCATAGTTCGCCGAAGTCCACGCGGAGGAGTTTCTCTTTGGGTTGTATGACGGTAGTCCAGTCGTTGGTCGTTTTTTTCATGCAGAGCGTTTTTTGTGAAACAGGATGTTGCCGACGATGCCCCAGAAGTAGCGCCAGTCAGTGGCAAAGGGCCTCTTGAGGTAGGCTTCCAAATAGCGCCGTTCGCTGTCCTGTATCTCGTCGAGGGTCGTGGGGGTCTGCCGTTCGTAGTAGAAGGGAGGCAGCATTCCTGGTTTAGTGCGGGTGCGTAGTTCCTGCATCTCAGGGGTGTAGAGGTTGAAATACTGTTTGCTCAGCGGACGCACGCCCACCAGTTTCATCTCGCCTCGCAGTATGTTCCATAGCATTGGTAGTTCGTCGAGCCAGGTCCTGCGCAACAGGTGCCCTAAGGAGTTCACTCGGTAGTCGTCCTTGAACTTTCCCCCTCTTTGTAGGTGTTGATATTGATAGACGTATGGTTGTATGTACTCTGAGTAGTTGTACATTGTGCGGAACTTGTGGACCACAATTTCTTTACCGTCTTTCCCCTTGCGACGCAGGTGGATGATAGGAGAGCCCAGGGGCGGAGTATCGTTCACGGGGGATTGGATTTTGCGGGCCACCACGAAGAACTCGCCGTAGCGGAACTGCTCGTCAATGACCTCGAATCCTGCACGGTAGAGACGTCCTAGGATTTCTACGCGGGTAAAAGTGCGGCTCTTGCCGTGGGTCATGCGGTAGTAGAGGTCGCTCGTCAGCCGTAGTTTTGGCAAAACGCGGTTCCACAGGTAGTCGGCGCCGATTACCACATTTCTTACGCCCCAGAGGTGCTTTTGCTTGAGCATCTTTCGTCTTAGTGCTGCCGTCATGGAATGGCAGCAGAGATAGGTCCCGTTGTCCATCAGCTCGTTGGCGGTGTAGAGGAATTTGTTGAGGTTCTCTAGGGTGTGCAACGGACGTGTAAGATAGAGTAGTTTTGGTTTCTGGTCGCCGAATCGGTAGCGCAGTGCTTCGGGAGTCGAAGTGGTCAGAGGCACGATGAGCAATTGGGGATAATTCTCTTTTCGGGTACTTAGCCACTTGAGGAGTTCCTTCTGAGTCATCTTGGCCGTCTGCTGCAGAATATTCCTCACCTCTTCGTCCTCGATGTCGGCCACCGACAACTTGGCGCCCTGCTCAGTGCCTTGCTCTGAGTAGGCTCGCTCGTCGTCGAACTCATATTGAAGTTGGAAGAGGGTTTTTTTCATGCTTCCACTTTTTTCAGCATCGAGGGGTGGATGTAGGCTGTGGCCACGGCGACGATGCCGGGGATAGTCACTACCAGTCGGCGGTCTTTCTTAATTCGTTTGATGTGTCCTTCAGCGCCCTTGAAAGGACCGTCGGTCACTACTACGCGGTCGCCCATGTGGTACTCAGGACGGTCATCGCCGAGGAGCTCAAGTCCCTGGTGTCCAGCCGTCACCACGAAACGGAATACCTCCATCTCGCGGTCGCGGATTACTGCCGGCTGTCGGTTGTCGGCCATCCGGTAGAGATAGATGCCGTGGGAATGGACTGATAGGAAATGATTGAGACTGTTTTCGTTGCAGCGGACGAATAGCAATGAGTGGATGACCTCCACGGGAGCGAAAAATTCCAGTCCCGCGTCTTTGCAGTCAGCTATCAGGAGCTGCACTTTGTTGTAGAACACTTTCATTGCATACCAGTGAAGCGACTCTTCGCCGGTGGCAAGGGTGTTTGGGGTACCGTGGGTGTCAGTCATTTTAGGGAGCTAAGTCTTGGTTGCGGTATGGATAAACCCACCTCTCCTCCGGCATAAGGGTCGGAGTTTCTGGCAGGTTCATCGGTTTTTGGTTCTCCGATTGACGGGCGCCCCTGTCCAAGGGTGTTGCCGCAACCCTATCATTCCCAGTGCATAACATTTTTTTCGGCACGTGGAAAGTCTACTGCAAATATACATTTTTTTTTACAATTAAAAAAATAATTAACTGGATATCATTAAAAAGTGATTTGTTAAGGGGTTACGAGGCGATTCAGAATTCCATGATGATTACTTAACATAATCATCATGTGAACGCCCTATCAACACCTACTATGGTAGGAGTTGGTTAGGAGTTGGTAAGGCTTTGGTTGGTGGATGGTAGGTGGTGTAACCCTATGGAAATGAATGAGGGAGTCTCAATCTATGAGGCTCCCTCCAATTCAATAGTTAAAATTATGTTAAAATCGCATTACAGACCCAGCACTTCGGCACCCTGTTTGTAGATGATGTCGCGCGGGATGTTGGCATCACGGATGTGGTCGAGGTCCTTCTGGAGTGCGCTGCTAATTTTACCGTTCTTGTCACTGTAAGCTTTGGCGGCGGCCATGTCGCCCTCGCCTTCCATGGCGATGATGAGGGCGGCCCAGCTGCGGGCGGCCTCACGGGCTTTCTCCACATTGATGACATACTTGCCGTCGGCATTGCGGGTGAAGGCACCTGCTTGTTCGAAGTAGTTGTAGCACATGATGTTGGCAACGCCGTGGGCCTCGGTGGCGCCGAAGCGGACGCTGCGGAGGATGCCGGCGATGAAGGTGATGTAGTTCTGGTTGATGGTAGCGTTGGTGATGAGGCCACGCTCGATGAGTTGCTCGGTGAGGAAGAGGCCGCAGACATCGGCTTTGGCTTCCTCCCAGGCGCTGTACTGGGCACCAAGGGCCTGACGGCAGGGGATGCCTCCGTTGACGGTTTTCTTGATTCCCAGGCCGTGGGCCACCTCATGGTAGCAGGTGTTGCCGAAGAAGGCGTTGAAGGTCACGCTGTCGACCTGCTCGGGGCATACCATCAGCTTGGCGATGGGCACCATGATGTTGTCAAATTTGGCTTTCATGGCGTTTTTGAGCTGCAGACGGCGGCTGCCTTTCTTGAGCTGCACGCGCTCATCGTTGGGCAGGTTGATGGCGATGGTCTTGGAACCCGCATTGCAGTCACCGGCGTAGTAGACCACATCGTAGACGTTGATGTCGCAATCGGTGCCGGGAACCTCTTTCTTATATTTCTCGTCGCAGGGGAGGATTTTCTGCATCTCGGGCAGGAGGGCTGCGAACTTGCTGAGGTCGTTGCTCCACTGCTCGTCTTTTACGAGGACGAAGGCTTCGTGGCTGCATTTCAGTCCGTTGAGGCCATCATCGTAGTTCTCGATGGGACCCACGACGAAGTCCAGCTTGCTGTCTTTCATGTCCATCCACACCATGTCGCTGTTGAAGTAGTCGTCGGTGCGGAAGGCTTCACGGCGAGCCTCGAGGTATTTCTTCAGGCCGGGATTCTCGGCGAGGGCGATGGCTTTCTCGAGGAGGGCGTCGACCTTGGCGAGTTGCTCCTTGTAGGCCTCGTGGTAGGGAAGGACGTACAGCTGGCCGTTCTCGTCGCGTCGGATGACGCTATACTCGCTGTTTTTCAGGGGGTCTTTCAGGGCGTCGAACTCCTCTTTGGTCATGTCGACAGGGTAAAAATTGCAGCCTTTCGGACGTTCGCCGTAGCCGGGGATGAAGGGCTTCTCGCTGTCGAGACGGTCCCAAGCGCCATACTGGATATTGGCGAAGGCGCGCATGGCGGGATCTCTGAGAGTGTCAAGGCTGGCACGATTCTCATTGCCAAAATACTGGTCCCAGTAGATTTCGTCCATTACTTTGCCAATTTCGATGAAGATTTTTACGAGTTCCTTCTCATTGGCGGAAAGATTCTGGATGAGGTCGGACTTGAGTTCGAACTCGGCATACTCATCCACTTTTTGTTGAATTTCCGACTTCTGTTCGGCTGCTTGTTTGCCTTTACAACCGATAGCGGCTAACATTGAAATAGCCATAGTGCAAATGATTAACTTTTTCATTATTAATATGTTTAAGTGATTTTTCTGTTACGTTATAAAATGCAAATTTACATTTTTTTTGCCATATTGAAAAAAAGTTGTACTTTTGCACCCGATTTTCAAGGAAAAATCATCCACGGAAAGGTGCTCGAGTGGTTGAAGAGGCCCGCCTGGAAAGCGAGTAAGCGTTAAAAGCGCTTCAGGGGTTCGAATCCCCTCCTTTCCGCCAGGAGGAAAAAAGACGCTGCATGTTGCGGCGTCTTTTTTTGTTTATTTAATGTTCTGCTGCGCTAGCCGTATCATCTCGGGGTCGCAGTTGAGGATAGTGGCGATGCGGAGAGCCTCATGAGGGACGTTGTCGCTCTGGTCCTCGGTGAGGGAGTAGTCGATGAAACGATTGATGCTTTGAGGGGTGAGGGGTATGTTATCCATGTCCTCCACAAAGCCTTTCACCCGTAGGCGACGGCAGTTGCTGCCCAATTGACCATAATGGGTGGTGATGAGGGTGAACGATGAGCACTGCTCCAGAATCTTGATGATGGCTTGCACTAGGGCTTTGCCCTCGACGGGGTTGGTGGTGCGGGCGGGTTCGTCGATAAGCACCAGGGTCTCTTTCTCGCGACAGAGACTCAAAATATTGCTAATCTTGATGATTTCTGAGGCGTAAGAGGAGAGCCCGTTCATCTCGTCTTGATCGTCGCCAATGGAGGTTGCCACACCTTCCACCAGATGTATAGTGGCTTCTTCTGCTGGCACATACATGCCGCATTGTGCCATCATTTGGGCTGTGCCGATGCTCTTGAGCAACACGGTCTTGCCGGCCATGTTGGCTCCGGTGATGAGGCACACGCCGGGACGTATCTCAATGCTGACGGGCTGGTAGCGTAGGTGCATGCTCTCGTTGCGCTGCTTGAGACGGGGGTTGAAGAGGTTTTTGTAGCGTGTGACATCGCCGATGGAGGGGCGCACAAGATTCCAATCGATGGCCAGTTTGGCTCGGGCCAGCAGGCCGTCGGCATAAGCCATTTGGTTCAACGTTTTTGTGAGGATGTCGACCCAGGGATGAAGTTGGTCGGAGAGACGCAGGCAGACCTCGTTCTGGATTTCGCTCTGCTGGGCGAGCAGCTCGCTGATACGTATGGGGTCGCCTCCGCTGGTTTGCAAGGCATTGAGTTCGCGACGCAGGGGTGCCAGTCGTGAGTCGTAGCTATCGTAGATATAGAAGTTGGCAATACCGGTATGGTCGGGGTCGAGGAGGTTGAAGATAGGACTACAGTCAGGGAGGGGTAGGGTAGTGGTGAGGTTGAGTCCTTCGATGGCGGTCGCTGCCGCTTTCGACGTATAGCATAGATTCTTTATCTCGAAGAGTTCCACCTCATTCAAGGGGGTGTGGCTGGCTAGCGCGGCGAAGGTTCCCGAGAGGTCGTGCAGGCACATAAGGCAGTGTCGCAAGTCGATGTAGTAGCGGCGGTTGGGAATGTCGTTGGTGGCGCGGACAGCTTCGGCTACACGGTTCCATTCTGTCTCGAGGGATGTGGCATCGTTGCTGAATTCGGTGTTGAGCATTCCGCGTCGTCCTGCGGCCGACTGGATGTCCATCTCGTCGATGATATATTGGAAGCCGGCATCTCCTTTTATCAGTTCTTTTATTCTCATTGTTCAATCTTTTTTACGTCGTAGACGGGAGTTTGTAGCGCATCGCTCAAGGCGTCGCATGTGCTTTTGGAGTCGAGTAGGAATCCTTGTGGAGAGGTGGGATTGAGTGTGATGGCGATGAGTTTGGAGCGCTGCAATACTTTCAGTCTATTGCCTTTGCGAGTGTATTCGGTGTATACCTCAGGTGTAACGAATATCTTGGTGAAATCTCTTGCTATCAATGTGATGTCTTTGCCCTTGGCGGAGAGGATTTTCAGCAGTCGATCGCTGATGGCACCGGCGGCAAAGAGGGTCTTCCCAAATCGCAGAATGTCTTTCTCGGAGCGGTCGATAAGGAAGACCGAAGTAATACCAAGGTCGTGGATTTGTTGTTCGTTGTCGATGGCCCAGAGCCCAGATTCAATGTCGCTCAGGGTGGTTCTCAGAGGATCCTCCACCTCATCGAGCATGATGAATTGGTAGAGGTGACGGGTTTTTGCGATGAGTTGCTTGACGTTGGCTGAGACGGCGGCTCCTGTGGCCAGTATCATTGCCTCGGTCACCGTGGGTGACGCAAGACTCAGACGAGACAATGCTCCATCGACAATGGAGAGGTCAACACCCAAGGCGTCAAATGATTGTATCTGTTTTTTTAGCACTGCCGTTGTGGCTGCCCCAGAAAGGAGCACCTTGCCTTGGATGAGTACTTCTGCGGTAACCAGGGGGCCGAGGGAAGTGCGCTGACTATCGACGGCCACCAGGTTGCTCACGGCCTGACGGATGAGGTAGTGCTTCTCTGAGGTGATGAAATGTGTACCTTTGAAGAGTGTGATTTCGGGTTTTGCCGTAGCGAAGACGCTGTCTATTTGTTCGCCATCGACACCAATGGAGGTGACACCCACATGAGTGCCTGTCTGGTTGAGTCGGTTGAGAATATAGTTGAGACAGACGGTCTTTCCAGTGTTCTTTTCAAGTCCCACAATGGAGAGGCTGCGGTGGTGTAATATTTCAGGTATGAATGGCATAAGACTATTTGCTATAATGCAGCAGTAGTTTGATAGAGTCGTTGCAGGAGGGCTTGTACAAAGAGAAGTTGGTTGTCGTCCTTGGGTTGCAGAGTGCCGCTGACACAGTCGTAGAAAAAGCAATCCTTTGGAAGGATGAGGTTGAGACAGTTCTTGTCAGAGTGCATCGCAAACTGTTGGCGCGAAGGATACAGGCATCCCAAGACATTGCGGCTGAATGGGAAGTTGTTGGCAGAGAGTTTCATCTGCGATAAAAGTGTTGCGGCGAGATCGCTTTGACTCATTAGGCAATCAATGGTGCGATGTTTGCGCAGGGCGCCCCCTATCCAAAGCATGGGGATGTGTGATACCTCAACGTTGGAGGTGGACATGCCTTCTTGGAATGGGATGCCATGGTCAGGGACGATGATGACTAGCAGACTGTCCCAAAGGGGAGAGAATCTTAGTTTATTAATAAGAATGCCGATACATGAATCGGTATAGGAAAAAGCATTGCGCCGATAATCATCTAGACGGTGCATGGGTACTTCCCAAGGCTCGTGGCTGCTGAGAGTCAAAGCGGCGGAAAGAAATGGCCGTTCGGCAGGGATGAGCTCGGGTGTGAGCAGAAAATGGTCTGGTACACCCCAGGAGCCAGTGCGTTGTGACGAAGGGAAAGCATCGCCTCCCTTGACGTTGGTGAATCCAGTTTCGGAGAAGTAGAGACGCATGTTGGTGAAGTCGATGTCACCGCCATAAGTAATTGAAGTATGGTAGCCTTCTTTTTTTAGCGAGGAGGCAATGGAGGGCAGTTTGCGGCAGAGATCGGGTCGTTTCATAAGTGTGGTAGTGGGGAGCCCGAGCCATCCGCTGAGGACAGAGATGAGGCCGCGGTCGGTGCGGTAACTGTTGGCGTGGCAGTTGGAATAATAGACTCCTTCTTTGATGAAGCGGTGGAGGTTGGGGGCTACGGTGTCAGAGCCTACCATACCAGTGCCGGCACCTTCCCAAATGATTAAGAGGATGTTGGGCTTTTCAACTCGCAACAATGTATCGGTCAGCGTGCTGTCAGGGACAAAGCTGTCTCCCAAAAGGGTGTCGACCTGTTCTTCGGATAGTTTGTCATATTCTTTTGAAAGGTCCTGCACTTTGAAGAGGGAGTGGAAGATGTTGAAGGCTGGGTTGAGGGCAGCATGGTTGCAGAAGGGGTATTTTGAGAAGTAGGCGTAGGAAGGGTTGGCTGTGGATTCAGAGATGCCTCCTCGCATGCCGAGAAACACGAGTCCAGCAATGAGTATATAGAATAGCATCGGGAGTTTGTTGGGTCGTGAGGACAAAGTAGTCGGCGTGACACGACGCAGTATCCACAGATAGGCCCAGGAGAAGAATGCTACAACAATAAATGCCAATATTGTGGCCCAAAGGGGCAAACTGGCAAGCATATCCTTGGGTTTGGCTGCGTATATGAGGTCGTTGGCATCAAGTTTAGCTCCCCAAAAGCTATAAAGAATGGTGTCGGCTACAAAGATGAGAGCCAACACGATGGCTACAATGACATAGTAGGGGGTCAGCACCTTGCGGAGTGGGAACTTGTTGAAGAAGTAGCTGATGAGAAGCACCACAACAGGCAAGATAATCAAGTAGCATGATGTGGCTATGTCCAGCCGTAGGCCATGCCATAGAGAAGCCACACAGGAGAGGAAGGCTGCCCCGTTGGCCATGCTCATGTTGTAGAGCATGAAGAACATCTTCTGAGAGAGAAATATCAGAAGGAGTGTAAGGAAAAGAAGTCCGAGGGTTCGAAAACGCATGTGTTATAATCAGTTGTTATTCAGTGTGCTGTGGGGGGGGCTTGGGGGTCTAACTTACAGTAAATAGAGTTGTTGGAGAGGAACTCGGGGACAATACTCTTCATCTTGGCAACAATCTTCATGTCATCCATGCCCTCGAGGATTTCCCACAAGTCGTTGTATTCGCGGTCAATGGCCTCGAGCGGGTACTTGCGCACTTGTGCGCGCATAATTTTGGGATGGTAGGTGGGGATGGTGTTCTCCTTGGTGGCCAGCAGTTCCTCGTAGAGTTTTTCTCCCGGACGGAGGCCAATCTCCTTGATTTCGATATCGTGACGGCCGGAGAGCTGTATCATCTTGAGAGCCATATCGTAAATCTTGACGGGCTTGCCCATATCGAAGACAAATATATCTCCCCCTTCGCCCATAGCGCCAGCCTCGAGTACCAGGTTGCAGGCCTCGGGGATGGTCATAAAGAAGCGGATGATGTCCTTGTGCGTCACCGTGAGGGGACCGCCGGCAGCGAGTTGCTTCTTGAAGAGTGGGATGACGGAGCCGTTGGAACCCAGTACGTTGCCGAAACGGGTGGTGACGAAATGGGTCTGTTCGGTGGAACGACTTTGGATGTAAATCTCGGCCATACGCTTGGTGGCGCCCATTACGTTGGTTGGGTTCACGGCTTTGTCGGTGGAAATCATGACGAACTTCTGCACACCGTACTTGATGGCGAGGTCAGCCACATTGCGGGTGCCGAAGACATTAATATAGACAGCTTCGTAGGGGTTTTCCTCCATGAAGGGCACATGCTTGTAGGCGGCAGCGTGATAAACGAGGTTGGGGTGGAACGTCTCAAAAACTTCCTCCATGCGGGCCTTGTCCTTGACGTTGGCGATGACAAACTCCATGCGGTCGAGTTGGTCTTTATAGGTGTTCTTCAATTCAAACTGGATGTCGTACATCGGACTCTCCGCTTGGTCGAGCATGATGACTTTCTTGGGCTGGTATTGCATCAACTGGCGGCAAATTTCGGAGCCGATAGAGCCAGCAGCACCCGTGACAAGAATCACCTTGTCGACCACCTCGCGGACGATGTTCACGTTGTCCATCTTGATAGGATCGCGACCTAGTAGATCCTCAATCTTGATGTCCTCAATCTGGTTCGACGAGAAGGAGTTATTGAACCAGGTGCTGACATGCGGTACCGCCTTCACGGTGAGACCCAGGTCAAGGGCTCGTGTGGAGATGGCTTGTTTGTGTTTCAGTCGGATGGTGGGGATGGCGATGATAAGTAGGCTTACCTTCTTTTGTTTGATAAATTTGGGATTCAGTACGTTGCGCATGCGCATCACTGGAATACCATTCAGACTCTGGTTCACCTTCGACATATCGTCGTCGATAAATGCTACAATATTGTATTCTATGCGGAAATCCTGACGCAAGGCATTGAATGCAATGATACCGGCGGCACCGGCACCGTAAATGACAACATTCTGGTGGGGACGGCGGCGACGGAAATACTCATTATAGATGCGCTGAAGTGCCAAACGAGAGATAATCATTGAGATAGCTAGCAATGCGTAGAGCAGGAATATCTCGCGATAGGAGAGGAGATATCCGGAGGGGATGATTTGAGGATCATGTTGATTGTTGATAAATTTAAAGATGATGCAAATCAGTGCTGGCATTACAGAGGAAACGATAATCTTGTAGATGTCACTCATTCCGGCATGTCGTATGATACCACGGTAGGAACCCGTGAATAGAAAGAACGCCATTGTGAGGGTGAACGAGAGTACAAGCTTAAAGAATAACTCCTGGATAGAAAGGTTTGAGAAACCTCCATGGCGGAGAGCCTCCATCATGAAAAATGCTAACAGGAAAATGATCACATCCATTATCAGCACATACCACTGGGAGATGGTGGAATGGCGGTATCTTTTAATCGCCACAAAGGATATTCTCCTGAAGATGTTAATATTTCTTGCTTTCATAATCTTTGTTTTATAATCGTGCGTCAATTTGTGTTCTAGGTAATACCCCTTTTACATCGTAGATGACACCCGGCTGGGGTACGAGAGTGCGGAGGTCGAGCGAATGGAAAGCGTCATGAGCTACGGCGAGGATGGCGGCATCGTAATAGTTGGTAGTTGGTAGTTGATGGTTGATGGTGATACCATATTCGGTGTGAGCTTTTGCAGAGTCGACCCAAGGGTCGTAGATGGTGATATTGGGAGTGTATTCCCGAAGAGTGTGGTAGATGTCCACCACCTTGGTGTTGCGTATATCGGGACAGTTTTCCTTGAAGGAGAATCCCAGGATAAGGATGTGGGCATCTTTGACGGGCACCCCTTTGAGATTCATCTGACGGATGGTCTGGTTGGCCACATAAGCTCCCATGCTATTGTTGAGGCGACGGGCGTTACTCATCACACGCGGCAGCACGCCGTAGAGCTGTGATTTTTGGATGAGGTAGTAGGGGTCGACTGAGATACAATGGCCGCCCACCAGGCCTGGATTGAGCTTGATGAAATTCCATTTGCTGGTAGCGGCTTCGAGCACGTCGTGGGTGTCGATATCCATGGCGTTGAATATCTTGGCCAACTCGTTGACGAAGGCGATATTGACGTCGCGCTGAGAGTTCTCGATAATCTTCGAGGCTTCGGCCACTTTAATGGAAGGAGCTTTATGGGTGCCGTTGAGGAGCACGCTGTTGTAGAGGGTGTCGATGAGGTCGGCAGCTTCGGGAGTGGAACCCGAGGTGACTTTGCGGATGGTCTCCACGCGGTGTTCCTTATCACCGGGGTTGATGCGCTCGGGGCTGTAGCCGGCGTAAAAATCGACGTTGAGTTTCAATCCCGACACCCGCTCAACGACCGGCAAGCATTCCTCCTCGGTAACACCGGGATAGACGGTGCTTTCATAAATAACGATATCGCCTTTGGCGATGACCTTACCCACCACTTCGGAGGCTCCGATAAGTGGGGTGAGGTCGGGACGGTTGTTGTCGTCCACAGGTGTGGGAACGGCAACAATATAGACATTGCTGTCGTGAATTTCGTCGAGTGATGAGGTACAGCGGAAGCCGTGATTTTGCATGGCCTCCTGCAACAGGTCGTCCTCCACCTCGAGGGTGTCGTCGTGACCTTGCATCAGCGCCTCCACACGACGGCTGTTGATGTCGAAGCCTATCGTGGGATACTTCGTCGAGAAGAGACGTGCCAGCGGGAGGCCTACGTAACCGAGGCCAATGACGCAAATCTTTATGTCGCTCAATTTTATCATATCAAGGAGGCTACGGTTTCTATTTCTTCATTGGTGAGATAGGGGTGCATGGGGAGTGAGAGGACCGTCTTGGTAAGTTGTTTCGCCACAGGGCAGGGTTTCTGATGGAGGTGGGCAAAAGCGGTCTGCTGGCTCATGGTGCGAGGGTAGTATACCATCGAGGGAATGCCTGTGGCCTTCAAGCGGGCTTGCATTTCTTCACGGTGGTCGGTTTGAATGGTATATTGTGCCCATGAGGAGGTGTATCCTAAAGGCACCACGGGAGTTTTTACTTTCCCTGCAAGAAGTTTGTCATATTTTTGCGCCACACGGTTCACAGCCCCCAACTCCTCATCAAAATGTTTTAGTTTCACTTGCAGCACAGCCGCTTGCAGTGTATCAAGACGGGAGTTGAAGCCGAGCCGTACATTGTCGTATTTATCGGTTCCTTTGCCGTGTACGCGCAAGGAACGCAGCAGGTCAGCATAGTGGTCATCATCGGTGAAGAGGGCTCCACCATCACCATAGCATCCCAATGGTTTTGCTGGGAAAAACGATGTGGTAGCGATGTCACCAAAAGAACAGGCTTTTTTGTCATTAATGCTGCCACCGAACCCTTGGGCGCCATCCTCAATGAGGAAAAGGTTAAAGTCTTTGCAGAATTGAACGAGAGACTTATAGTCGGCAGGTTGCCCGAACAAATCTACTGCAATCACCGCTTTGGGCTCAACCTCATGTTGTCGGCACACATTGCAAAGATTTGTGACATCAATGTTATAGGTATCCTTGTCAACATCAACAAAGATGGGGGTCGCTCCCACCTCGGCCACCACCTCGGCAGTAGCAAAGAAGGTGAAGTCGGGCACGAAAACGGTATCGCCAGGACCAATGCCGAGGGCCATCAAGGCCATCCGTAAGGCGTCAGTGCCGTTGGCACAGGTGATGCAGTGTTTCACGCCCACATAATCGGCCAGCTGCTGCTCCAATTCCGACACCTGTGGACCCATGATATAGGCTCCACTATGGGCAGCCTTCAGGAGGGCTTCGTCCATTTCGGCATGCATGGCGTCATATTGTCTATGTAGGTCGCGGAACTGCATATTATTCTTCTACTTTTCCTATTATCTTTGCTGGTACGCCAGCGACTATTGCGTAATCGGGCACATCTTTGGTTACTACGGCACCGGCTCCCACCAGCGCATGTCGCCCGATGGTGTGGCCGCAAACGATGGTGCAGTTGGCTCCCAACGAGGCTCCTTCCTTTACCAGCGTGCGCTCATAGTGACCATTGGCGGGACGGTCCAACCTGGGCATCAGCACATTTGTGAAGACGCAACTGGGGCCGAGGAATACATTGTCCTCAATCTCCACACCCTCGTAGACCGATACGTTGTTCTGTATGCGGACACCATTGCCAATCTTTACATTGGGACCTATGTTGACATTCTGCCCCAGCGAGCAGTTCTCACCCAGCACGGCGCCTTTCTGGATATGGCAGAAATGCCATACTTTGGTGCCGTTGCCCAGGGTCACTCCCTCGTCAACATAGGAACTTTCGTGTATGAACGGCTCGTTTACCATCCGAAGGGGTGTTTAGTTAACGGATATTTGGCCATAGGGTGATAGTCTCCGAAAAGGCCTATGGGTTCGGCATGACGGATGTCGTAGACGGTCTGGATGCACTCTTTGGCCTCTGAGATACGGAATCCGCGGCCAGCGAGAATCTCTTCATAGCTGCGGGTGTGTAGGTCGGTGAAGCCGTTGCTGAACTCGAACTCCTCGCCGTCCATAGTGATGGAGCGATAGCTCCCCGTAACGCCTTGCGGCAGATGCTCACCGTTGATGCTGAGGAAATAGCGCACGCGCGCTTGGCGCAGTTCGAGGTATCCCGCCACACGGTCATGACTGGCCACATGCACCACGCTCTTCTGCACTGGTCCGAAGATCCACTGCAGCATGTCGTAGAAATGCACGCCGATATTGGTGGCTACGCCGCCGCTTTTTTGAAGGTTGCCTTTCCATGAAGCATAGTACCAGTAGCCGCGAGGCGTGATATAGGAAAGGTCCACGTCGTAGACCTTGTCTTTTGGACCCTCTTCTATTTTCTTCTTCAGCGCAATTACGGAGGGATGCAGGCGCAGCTGGAAGATGGTGTAGGCCTGATGCCCTGTCTCTTTCTCTACTTGTTCCAGCGCTTCGATATTCCATGGGCTGAGGGCCACGGGCTTCTCACAGATGACGTCGCAACCCAGACGGAGACCGTAGCGGGTGTGGGCGTCGTGCAGGTAGTTGGGCGAGCAGACGGTGAGGTAGTCGATATTGATGCCTTGGGCCTTCACATGGTTGTTGTGACGGTCGAAGAGCTCCTGTTCGGTGAAAAACGAGGCACGGGGGAAGTAGCTGTCAATGATGCCGACAGAGTCGTTCTTGTCGTAGGCCGATATCAACTCGTTGCCCGTCTCCTTGATGGCTTTCAAGTGACGTGGAGCGATGTATCCGCCAACCCCTATGAGCGCAAAATTCTTCATGATATATTCTTCAAACAAACAGCTAGACTGTCAGTCCAGTAGGGTATTTCTTGATGAAAGGTTTTTTTAAACTTGGTCTTGTCGAGCACCGAATAAGCTGGCCGTTTCACAGGGCTTGGGTATTCGTTGCTGTGACAGGGGTGGATACGGCAGGCGGTGTGTCCGCTCTGACGGGCAATCTCCTTGGTGAAGTCGTACCAGCTACATACACCCTCGTTGGCGAAATGGAAGATGCCCTCCTGCTTTTTGTAGTCGCCATTCTCGATAAGGGTGAAGACTGCCTTTGCCAGGTTGCCGGCGTAGGTGGGGGTGCCCACCTGGTCGAAGACCACCCGCAACTCGGGCTTCTCGGACGTGAGGCGCAGCATGGTGAGCAGGAAGTTCTTTCCGTATTCGCTGTAGAGCCATGAGGTACGGAAAATCAAGTGATGGCAGGCCTCTGAAGCCTTCTCGCCCGCCAATTTGGTACGTCCGTAGACACCTGTGGGATTGGGTAGCTCTTCTTCGGTACAAGGAGTATTATGAAGGGTGCCCCCGAAGACATAGTCGGTAGAGAAATGTATCAGCGTGCCCTCTACTCTTTTCATGGCTGCCGCCATATAGCCTACAGCATCTCCGTTGATGCGGAGAGCCGTCGCCTCGTCGCTCTCGGCTCGGTCTACATTGGTATAGGCGGCGCAGTTGACAATCAGCCGAATGGAGAGTTTGTCGACCAAAGCGTTCACCTCGTCGGGCGAGGTGATGTCGAGTTCTTCCACGTCGGTGAAGTGCCAGTCGTGTTGCGACTGAGGGGCAAGCAAGCGGAAGTGTGTGCCTAGCTGACCATTGGAGCCTGTGACAAGGATATTCATTGAGCGTTCAGCGTTTAGTTAAAGGGAGTTACAAATTCGTTAAACTTCGGGTGATGGCTGTCTTTCTCCGAAAGCAGCACGGATTCTTTCGGCAGGTGCCAGTCGATGGCCAGCGTGGGGTCGTCCCAAGCGATAGCCCCTTCCGACTCGGGGTGGTAGTATTCGTCGCATTTGTATTGGAACACCACCTCGTCGCTCAGCACGGCAAAGCCATGAGCCATCCCCTTGGGGAGGAAGAGCTGACGGTGGTTCTCTCCACTGAGTTCCACAGCCACATAACGGCCATAGGTGGACGAACCCTTGCGGATATCGACGGCCACATCGAGTACCGTACCACTCACCACACGCACTAACTTTGACTGCGCATAGGGTGGCTTTTGGAAATGCAGACCACGGACAACACCGTAGCGCGACTTCGATTCGTTGTCCTGCACAAAAGTTATCTGCATCCCCGTCTGTTCAGTAAAGTCCCGCACGCTGAAACTCTCAAAGAAGTATCCGCGGGCATCCCCGAAAATGCGGGGCTCTATAATCTTCAGTCCTTCTATTTCTGTATCAATCACGTTCATCTTATCAACCTATCAACTTATCAACTTCAACAGATACTGTCCATATTGGTTCTTAATCATGGGTTGTGCCACACGGCGCACATCATCCGCAGTAAGCCAGCCGTTCTCATAGCCGATGCTCTCAAGGCAGGCTACCTTCAGTCCCTGACGTTTCTCGATGACCTCGATAAAGGTGGAGGCCTCTGCCAGCGAGTCGTGGGTGCCGGTGTCGAGCCAGGCGAAACCGCGACCCATGAGTTGCACGTTCAGCTCGCCGTCGTTGAGAAATTCCTGGTTCACCGAAGTGATCTCTAACTCGCCGCGGGCGCTGGGTTTAATGCCTTTAGCCACCTGCACTACCTTGTTGGGGTAGAAGTAGAGTCCTACAACGGCATAGTTGCTCTTGGGCTCCTTGGGTTTCTCCTCGATGGAGAGCACGCGGCCACTGTTGTCAAACTCCGCCACACCGTAGCGCTCGGGGTCGGCCACCCAGTAGCCGAAGACAGTGGCCTTCTTGTCGTTCTCGGCCGAGAGCACCGCGGTGCGCAGCATCTTGCTCAAGCCGTTCCCATGGAAGATATTGTCACCCAGGACGAGGCAGACGGAATCGTTGCCGATGAACTCTTCACCGATGATGAAAGCCTGCGCCAGACCGTCGGGCGAGGGCTGCTCGGCATAGCTGAAGTGCACGCCGAAGTCCGAGCCGTCACCCAGCAGGCGACGGAATCCCGGCAGGTCGTGGGGGGTGGAGATAATCAAGATGTCGCGGATGCCCGCCAGCATCAGCACGCTGAGGGGGTAGTAGACCATCGGTTTGTCGTAGATGGGTAGCAGCTGTTTGCTGACCCCCTTGGTTATAGGATAAAGGCGGGTGCCGGAGCCTCCCGCCAAAACAATACCTTTCATTTAATATTCTATATGTTTGTATATCAATACTGTCTGTGACTATTGTGTAGGGCTTCTTGTTTGCAAAGATACGTTTTTTTTTATAAATAGGAAGAATTTATTGTAATATATCAGTTTTCCCAGTCTTTCCGACGAAAAGGAATATTCCAGGCTCTGCTGATGGGTGTGTATTCGCCATTTAAATACCACAGTCTCCACGGACGAATGGACATCAAGTATTGTTTGAATTCCGCTGCCAACAGCGGCTGAATATCCTCATGGCCCCGGCATTTGGCCTTCACCTCTACATCTGTCATGTTGCCCAGCGTGTCGAAGGTCCATTGAGAAATGGAAAAAAAGATTCTGTCGACATTGTCCAACTCCTGATACTTGCGAAGGACCGGGGCGAATCCCGCCTTGAATACGGCTTGCTTCTCAAAATCATCTTCATCGAAGTAAAATCCTTCCACCGCCACACGGTTGTGGTACAATGTCCGCTCCAAGACACGACCTTGTTCTACCTTGAGTATCATCTCTGTCTCGTAGAATCGATCCCAGAAAGAGTGTTCGTAGTATATGCGTTGCCCTTGTGTCACACGGATTTTCTCCCAGGTCACAAAGGTTGCTTCAATCCTGCCATTGCGGTAGTAGTCGCCAAACACCTCGCGCATGGTCGACTGATGCAAAGACATCTCATGAGATTTCTTGTACGTACTATCCTCATAGACTTCCACCACAATGCTATCAAGCACCAACAGGTCACCATCCAGACTCCAATATCCGATATGGCCGTCCCAGTTGGCAGTAGAATGCGATCTGAGCTCCGGCAAGAGAGCATCGAGCTTGAAAAATCTTACAGAATCCAACGCGTGTGTAAGCCGTCCCGTCAGCCACCACTGCTGGCCGTCGATATAGATAATATCGCTCGCCTGCCCCGTTGCCGAAACCATCACCGGAGCCAGTGTCAGCATCAAGAGTAAGAGAATCCGCCTCATCTCTCGATAACCTAGAACCAATAACCCTTACTGATTAGCGTACTGCTGCACCTCGTCGTGGAAGAACTCGAGCTGGATACCAGCTTGGCGGAAGAGTTCCTCGCTTTCGGCACCGGCGTGGTATTTGCGCTCACATACCACACGCTTGATGCCACAGTTGATGATGAGCATGGCGCAGGTGCGGCAAGGGGTCATACGGCAGTAGAGCGTGGCGCCGTCGAGGGCGATGCCGCGGCGGGCGGCCTGGCAGATGGCGTTCTGCTCGGCATGCACGGTGCGCACGCAATGGGTGGAGATATGGCCGTCGGCATCGATGGTCTGGCGGAAGAGGTGCCCCACCTCGTCGCAATGCGGCAACCCGCTGGGCGAGCCCACATAGCCCGTTACCAGCAGCTGGCGGTCCTTCACGATGACGCAACCCGAACGACCTCGGTCGCAGGTGGCGCGACGACTTGCGGCATTAGCCAAGTCCATGAAATACTCGTCCCACGAGGGGCGGTGGTAGGTAATCTGCTGTAGCACCTCTTCGACCTGCTTGTGTAGGTCCTCGAACGAACCGCCGTTGTCGAAGCGAAAGTCGGCATGCTCGATGCAGTATTTGAGATTCTGCTTGTTGGGGTCGGCATTGTCCATCTCGCGCTGCTCATTGGCGATGAATGTTTCGTAGTCAATGTGGTCGGTCTCAGAGCCACGCAGCACGGCACGCTCGTAACGCACCTTGGGGTCGGCATCGACGGCGAAGAGGTAGAAGTTGGGTTTGCCTCTCAGGGCGCTGACTTCGCCGGGGGTACGCACGCTCTCGATGATGCAGTTGCAGCCCGAAGCCGCGGCCTTCTCGTAGAGTTGCTCCACAATCCACGACGGCGTGTGTTTGGCTCGCAAGTCGTTGCCCACCAGCGTCATGCTGTCGCGGTTCACTTCCATCCCGCGGCGCTTGATTTCCTCGATGAGGAATGCGCGCACGCTGTAATGCACAAAGCCCTTGTTCTGTACCAGATAGTCGACGATGGTGCCCTTGCCGGCTCCCAAAGTCCCGGTGATTCCTATGGTAATCATACCTTGAATTTGTATTCGAGTTTGGCCAGTTCTTCGTTGGCTTTGACGATTTTTTTCTTGAGGCCTGCTTTGTAGGCTATGAGTTTCTGCATCAGGGCATCGTCGCCGAGGGCCATCATCTGCATGGCCAGGATGGCGGCGTTCTGGGCGCCATTGATGGCTACGGTGGCCACGGGGATTCCCGGAGGCATCTGCATGATGGCGAAGGTGGCGTCAAGTCCCTCGAGAACAGAGCCTTTGATGGGTACGCCGATGACGGGCAGCGGTGTCTCGGCGGCGATGACGCCCGGCAGGGCGGCAGCCATGCCGGCACCGGCGATGATGACCTTGATGCCACGCCCTGCAGCGTTGCGGGCGAAGTCGCTTACCTCGGCAGGCGTGCGGTGGGCGGAGAGGGCATTGACCTCGAAAGGTATCTCCATCTCCTCAAAGAACTGACAGGCCTTCTCCATGACCGGTAGGTCGCTGGTCGAGCCCATGATGATGCTGACGATAGGTTTCATATTCAGATTGTTTTTTTCTTACTAACGTGTTCTTTCCATTTTTATTGTATAATAAATCTCGGTTGTTTTTTGGAGTTGTATAATACGGAAAAAAATAACGGGTATATAAATGTTAATAAATATTAAATACAGATACCCTGTCACTACCTTATCATCTCCCACTGTGGTAGGAGTTGGTTAGGAGTTGGTAAGGAGATGGTAAGTGCTTTATACTTCTTATTTACTTTTTATTAGCACAAAAAGAAGCGACTCTTTGTGAAAAGGGTCGCCAGAAGTGACTTTTAGAGTGATTTGTAATGTTAATAAATGTTAATCGTTTTATTTTCTCTCGTCAGTTTTCTATAGCTTCCGAAGCAACTTCGAATGTGACATATCGGTTGGGTTGGTGCCGGGGACCCCTTCGGGCACATGTATGCCGAGTTTTTCGAAATGTTTCTTCCAGTATTCGGGCAGGTTGCCCTCCTTGTCGCGCCAGTTCATGGGGGCTGAAGAGAAGAGCGTGTCATAAGCCACCTGGATGAGTTCGGAGCAGTAATAGGCATCGTTGTCGGGTAGGAAAGCGTTGTCGTAAGGTTTCCCGAGGAGGCTTTTGGCACGGGTGATGACGGTTGCGGTATCGAAAGGTATTGTCATACGGTAGATCTCTATGGGCATCTTGTATGCAAAGGTTTCTTCAATGGGTCTACGGGACACACCGTGTTTTTGGGTGGCATCGATAATGAAGAGACTGTCGCTCATGCGTTCCACTAGAGCCACATGGGTATACATTCCGGTACTTTCTTTCACAGCCTGCCCCATGTCGCTGGTATCGCTGACAAACAGCAGATCGCCGCTCTGCAGGCAGTCGGCCCAAGGTCGTAGGACATAGGTATACTTGTACATGTGGTATCCACGGTCAATGTCGGAGTCGTAGTAAAGCACACTCTTGGTAGTGAGGTCGAGTGAGTTGCGCTCCATGAGCGCATAGCGCTCATCGGGTATGGGTTGGACGCTGAAGACCTGCGGGGTGCCGTTTCTAGTATAGCTGATATCGTAGAGGAGATTTCCGCTGACGTCATAGACAGAGTGTTTGGGGCAGCGAAAGCAGTTTTGAATGTCCACCACGCTGCTGTCGGGGTAAAAAGTATAGGTGTAATGCAGGGTGTCATGGAGGGTGATATCGTACTGGGTGGAGATGTTGCCCAAGGTGTTGTAGAGGTAGTTGTATTGATAGCGTGTGCCTCGCTTTGCACCATTGGAGATGCTCGTGGCCCATTTGTCCATCGGATTGCCGTAGGCATCATAAACTGTATGGTGCTCTTCATCGTATTGGTAGATGCGATACAAGGTGTCGTTGCCTTGTTGGTCGTAGAACCTCTCTAAGCGATGTTTCTTTCCGATACGGATGTTCAGTCCGAGGAAACGCCATACGGGGTATTCCTCGATGGTCATCTGCTCCACACGAAGATCTGACAGGCTGGGCTGGCGATGTACGCGACGTTCCCGTTGAGCGTCGGCATTGCTGCAGAGCAGAAGGGCTAGAAGAAAAAAGGTAATCTGTTTCATTATGTTGCTCGACTAAAAAAGCCGTCCTTGCGGGCGGCTCTTTTTCTACTTTTGAATCTGTGAGCGATTAACCCTCCTGGATAGCACCGGTGGGGCAGGCGCCAGCGCAGGTACCGCAGCTAACGCAAGCGTTCTCGTCAATCTTGTAGATGTCGCCTTCGCTGATAGCTCCGACGGGGCACTCATCGATGCAGGTGCCGCAAGCAACACAGATGTCAGTGATTTTGTAAGCCATTTTGTTTCTGTTTTTTTAGGATTAATAATTGATCAATTACTGCTTTGAAAGCGAGTGCAAAAATACGAACATTTTCCGATACGGCCAAATTTTATCACTATTTTTGGTGAGGATGCATGGCAATCACATTGAATACAAGTACCTTATCGGGGTTTGTATTTTTATTTTCAGTGTGCGTGGCAAGCAGCAAAAAGCTATTCTCTCGGTTCCGGAGCCTCTTCGTTGGGCTGCTTGGTGTATTGCCCGCCCATGGCAGAAAGAACGCCATTGCTGATTTCCGCCGTGATGTTCATGCCGCCGGCCACAACACTGATGGTACCGTTCTCGTAGTTGCCGTTGGTGAGCTGGTAGGTGCCCTCGACCTCAATTTCGTAGGAAGGCTCGCGACCGCTGGTGTACACTTTGCTCTTGGTCACCAGCATAGTGTTGTCGGTGAAGAGGAATATGGCCTCGGTTTTGATGCGGTCGTTTTCCTGATTGCTGTATGCGTACCAGGATTCGATGGTCTTGTCGGCATAGCTGATGGGCAGATAGGCCTCGGTCAGGAGGTTGCCGTCGCCACCACCCTGGCCACCTCCGTTATCTGTGGCCTCCTGCGGTGCAGGGATGGCTGCGTTGTCCTGACGTGTGAAGGTTAGCTCTCTTGCCGTAAAGGTGCCGTTGCTGATGGTGATGTTCATCTCCATGCTGAGCGAGGGAATGCTGACCACGGCGGTGCCGTTGTCCCAGTTGCCGCTGGTGAGGTTGCAGGTTCCCGTCGCCTCGATTTCACGGACCTCGGTGCCGTTGGCTTTCTTCTTGTAAAGTGTGGACAGCATGGTGCCGTCGTTGAAGACGTAGATGGCCTGCACGTTGAGCTGGCCGTCGTTCTGGTGCTCGTTGGCAGTGTACCATGCAGCGACATTTGCACGGTTGTAGCCCGTGGGGAAGAAGGCCGTCACCGTCTGGGTCCCGCCGCTGCCAGAGCCTCCATTGTCGTTGTTGTCCTTGTCGCATGAGGCGAACATCATTGCGGCCGCAGCCACGAACATCATGAGAAATCTTGTTGTTTTCATAACATTTATCTTTTATGGTTTAAAAACTAAAATATCAGTGCAAGCAGCACCCAGAGCCAGTGGGCGGCGATGCCGGCGCAGAGGCCGCCGATGGTGTGGGCTCCGATGGCTTTGCCGATGAGTTTGCGGTAGCCGAGGGAGTCAAGCATGGCGGTGTGTGTGGAGAGGTAACCGCTCCAGCACATGCCCATGGCAGTGAAGACGGCGATGGCGTTGTTGTTGATGATGCCGGCAGCGTCGAAGGTGGGGACGAGACCGATGGCGGCACCTACGGCGCCCAAAGCGGTGATGGGGAAGCCCACGAGGGCGCCACTTTCGAAGCCGAAGAGCCAGTAGAAGACGACGTTAATCTTGTCGGCCAGCCAGGTGATGACGGGCACGCCTTCATAGGCTTTGCCGAGGTATTCGCCGTTCTCGCCTGCGGGGCCGAAGGTGAGCATCATGACGATGGTGGAGATGCAGAGGACGCCGGGGATGATGGCGACGCCGATACCGACGCCACTCTTGCCGCCGTCGAGCATGGCGTTGAGGAAGCGCTGGAAGGCGTTGCCCTCGCTCTTGAAGGAGATGTTCTGCTCGGTGCCTTCCTCTTCGGTGACGGGGCTGTCCATCTCGGGGAAGCTCTTGAGGGTGAACTTTTGCATGAGGCGTGTGGAGACGATGCTGCCGATGATGGCGCCGAGGAGTCCGACGAGGGCTCCGGAGCCGTAGCCCTTGCCGGTCATGAAGGCGATGACGACGAGACCCATGCCGAAGGCGGTGCCGAAGTTGGTGAGAGAGACAAGCTGGTATTTCTTGAAGTAGCGGGCAAAGTTGTTGTCTTTGGCCAGGGAGATGATGGCGGGGTTGTCGGAGAGGAAGGTCATCACGGCTCCCAGGGCTGCCACGCCGGGCAGGTTGTAGAGGGGTTTCATGAGTGGGCGGAGAATGTTCTCCATCAGGCGCACGACACCGAACTCGGTGAGGAGCTTGGAGATGGCCCCCATGAGAACGCAGATGGCCATGATGTAGAACACAGTCTCGAGCAGCAGCTGATAGGCGGTCTGCATGAAGGTGTTGAGCATGTGGGGAAGGGTCATCTTATAGGTCAGGAAGCCAAAGAAAGCAAAGAAGAGCACGAGGAAGATGAGCGCCTCGAGGCTGCGGCTGGTGGTGAATTTCAGCCGACGTGGCTTGTGGTTTTTCTTCTCCTGTGTTTCGTGGTGTTTGAACACCTCGAAAGGGTTGAGTACCGACAGGAGTCCGTTCAGCAGGTTGTTGTTGTGTTTTTCTTCCATGGTTGTTATTTCTTAAAGAGTTTGTGGAAGTCCATAGTCCAGGTGGCGCCGAGGTTGACGTTGAGGGAGTGTTCGACGATGTCGTCGCCCAGGGCGTTGGTGTAGCTGTCGGAGAGTTCGGCGAGATAGCCGTGGAAGCGGACGGCGGACATGCCTTTGGGACGGTACTCGAAGCCTGCGCCGTAGCGGGCATAGGTGTGGCCTGCGAAGGGGAGGAGGAAGTCCATGCCGATGCCGGTGGTGTTGTCGAGGTCGACCTGCGACTTGTTCTGTTCGTAGCTGCCTTTGATGAAGAGGGTCAGGTTGTTGCTCACATGGTAGTTCCAGCGGCTGACGATGCCGAAGTTCTTGCCCCAGTCGTCGGTGGCGAGGGAGTGGTGCATGAGGTCGACGTAGATATCCATGATGTCGGACAGGTACTGGGTACCCAGACAGATGTAGTTCATGAAGCTGCCGCGTTCGCGCTCCATCATGCTGACGCCCCAGAGGGTCTTCACATGGTCGCCAAGGGAGCCGGCCCAATAGAGGTTGTAGGCCAGGAGGCCAGAGTTCCAGTCGACGGGCTGGCCGTGGGTATAGCGCAGATAGTTGACATAGGGGGATTGGGAGACCTGGAACATGAGGGTCTGGAGGCCGTCGTCGGAGATGTAGGCGCCGCTGGCGGCAAGCTGGAAGCAGTAGAAGTTGTCCCACATCATGGTCTCGTAGAGCACATCGATGGGAGGTGCGTCGTATTCGAAGCCGCCGATGGCCATGGCATCCTTACCGAAGCGCAGCTGCCAGTTCTGCGAGGGGCGGTAGTTGAGGTAGAGGAAGTCGGTGTTGTCGAAGAAGTTGATGGAACCGGCTTCGGCCTTGAGGCGCTGGCGGAAATAGTAGGAGAAGTTCTCGCCGAGGTTGCCGCCGAGGTGGAGGTTGAAATAGCGGCCGTGGACGCCATAGAGGTTGCGGGGGTCGCCGAGGAGGTCGCCGTCGGAGGTTACCCTGTCATGGGAGTATTCGACGTCGGCGCGAGCTTCCAGTTTGAACTTGTTGAAGACCTCGCTCCACTGGACTTGAGCGTGGCTTTTGAGGGGCAATGTCACCATAACGATGGTGGCTAGGGAGATTAATATTCTTGTTTTCAAAGTGTTGTTTATTTAATGCGTTAATATTTCAAGATGCAAATATACATAAAAAAGTTTAATTCGTTATCTCAGTAGGAGGACGGAGCCTATTTCGGTGCGCTCGGCGGTGGGCCAGTCGTTGGCCTTGTAGACAAGTTTCCATACGTAGTTGCCTTGCTGGCAGGGTGTTCCTGAAAGGTTGCGGCCGTCCCAGCCTTGTTCGAGGTCGGTGGTGCGGTAGACAAGGAGTCCTTCTCGGTTGTAGATGAAGAGTTCGGCCGTGATGATACCCTGCATGGCGATAGTGAAGCGGCTGTTGGCATCCTGGTTGGGGGTGAAGACATTGGGGGCGAGGAGGTTTGTACGTATCACTTGGACCACGTGGACGGCAGTGTCATAGCATTGGCCGTTGTAAATCTCGAGTGCCACGATGACGCTATCCACGTCGGAAGAGGTTACGTCGTGGTAGAGATGCGTTGACTGCTCGTAGAGCGGATTCCAGTCGAGGAACCAGGTGCGGCGCCACCGTTCTGTGGAGTCGGGCGACATGCTGTAGGGGTAAACATGGGAGACATCGTAGGCATTGAATTCGTGCACACCATGGCTGAGAGCCTCGGGGTTGACCTGGAGCCTGGCCTCGGGAATGACGATGGGTCGCAGGCGTAGGCTGTCGCCCACGGGACAGGTGGGAATATCCCGATAGTCGGCGTATACATAATATAATGTCGGGTCTTCCTGGGGAGAGGCTTCCACGGTCGCGGTGCTTTCGTCAACGAGGCTGTCGTAAGGATAGGAGTTCCAGGTGACATAGGCATCGCGAGGCTCGGAGAGTCCCCAGTCGAGGGTGGCTTGGGCCGAGAGGTAGTATCGGTTCTGTCGGCAGTCGTAGTCGTAGTCCACCTTTAACCGCGGGCGTCCCAACTGGGTGAGTTGCAGGGCCAGCACCGAGTCGCAGTTCCAGACGGTCTTCATGGTGTCAATCAGCAGGTGCTCTTTGGTGGAATAGGTCTCAGAGGAGGGAGAGACAGACAAGTCGTGCCAGAGGTAGGATTGGTTGTAGCAGATGGTGTCGGTTGAAGAGGAGTAGTAGGAGGGGTGGATTGTGAGGTTGAGGGAGACCACGGAGTCGCAGCCTTCGACGGTCGACAGGGTGTCGACAGGACCCGAAACCAAGCTGCTTCCCAAGGGGCCAACGGTGGCGGTTGTGTCACGGTAGTACCAGTGGCCGTCAATCCATAGTAGTGAGTCACAGACAAGCTGGCGGTCGACGAAGTAGTGGGTGGTATCCATTGTGAGGTTGAGATGCACCACAGAGTCGCATCCTTGGGTGGTGGTGAAGAGGCGGAAGGGTGAGGTGGTGGAACCGTAGTACATCACACTGTCCTCCCATAGCAGGCTGTCGCAGGTGTGGAGGGTGACGATGGTGGAGGCGGTGTCGATTACAATCACATGCATTACCACCAGTGAGTCGATACCTCCACGGCCAACGAGACGTACCGAGTCGGTACCGGCATTGGTGAAGGTGATTCCATTCCAAGTGACGGGGAGCGCATTGCGACATACCACGGTGTCGCTGGGGGTACGCGGGTTGCATTGCAGATGGAGTGTCCGCAGCGAGTCACAGCCCGCCGATGTCGTCAGCAGTTTTTCATAGACTCCCGTGGTGTCAAGGTAACGGCCTTCAAACGGGTAGCGGTCGCCGTCGAAGATGGAGTCGTAGATGATGATGTCGTAAGAAGGATTCACCGTCAGGTGCAGGGTGTGGATGCTGTCGCAGCTCTCGGTGGAATACGGCAGGATATGGATGCCTGCCGTCGAGAAGGAACTGTCGTCGAAGGTGAAATTGTTTCTCTGCCAGGTGCTGGCCACAAGCGACGAGTCGCAGATGGTGTCGTAGAAGTGGATGTTGTATGCAGGAAGTATGTGTAGATGCAGTGTTGAGAGCGAGTCGCAGCCGTAGGCACTGGTCAGGGTATCGGTGACTGTCGTATCGATGGCATTTCCGGCGCCGTTGTAATAGAAGGGTGTGAACAATTCCCGTTGTGGAGTTCCCCAGGTATAGCTTCCGCTTGTGCAGATGGTGTCGTACTGGTGGGGGTGGAAGGTGGGATGTACTGTCAGGTGCAGTGTCGACAGGGAGTCGCAGCCGTAAACCGAAAGCAGGCTGTCGAGGTGGACGGTGTTTCCGTCGGCACCCATAAAGATACTGTCGCCGAAGGTGAGAGTCTGGTTGTCACAGATGGCGGTGTTCAGATGGTGGTCGTAGAGCGGGTGTACCGTTAGGTTCATCACCACCAGACTATCGGCTCCCGAGGCGGCCAGCAGCGTCGCCGTGCGTGTCATTGTAATAGTTTGTGTGACTGTTGTGTCAAAGGTGACGCCGTTCCACTCTATTGGCAACCGACTGTTGCAGAGTGCGCTGTCGAGGGTGTCCACTACGTTGCGGAACACGAACAGGCTGTAGTCGATAATGCTGTCGCACTCCACGGCGTTGGTGATGGTGACGGTGGAGTGTGTGACGCTGTCGGTGAAGGATACTCCGTTGAACGTATAGGGGAGTTGGTTCTCGACGATGGTGTCGCTAATGGTGGTGTCGGACGAGTACCGTATGGTCAGGTTGAGGGTTATCGTGCTGTCGCATCCTGCGGCATTTGTCCGCATCACGGTGTCGGTGGAGTTACTCGTGGTGTAGGTGGTGGTGTTGAGCCAGGTGAGGCTGTCGCAGGCCGACTGTTCATCGGTGTAGGTTGTACTGTGGCGGATGGTCAGGTTGAGAGTTATGGTGCTGTCGCATCCCACCCCGTTGGTGGTGTGGACCGTGTCGGAGGTGTTGTCCTCGGTGTAGGTGTTGTCATTGAGCCATGTGTAACTGTCGCAGGCTGTCTGTACGTCGATTCCGGCACTGCTGTAGTTCACCGTCAACTGTAGCGTCACCGTGCTGTCGCATCCTGCCATGTTGCTGACGATATGCGTTGCTTCTCCTGTCGAATAATAGGAATTTCCGTACCATAGCATACTGTCGCAGACCACAGCTGTGGTGTCGCTGCCGTTGGTGAGGTCCACAGTGAGGGTCAGGGTGGCCACCGTATCTACCTTTTCTCCGGCGACTGTGTCGGTGTAAATGCCGGTGCTGTCGAGGGTCAGGCTGTGCCACTCAACGGGCAGGTGATTGTTGCAGACACTGCTGTCTGCGGTGGTTGTCGTATGGACACGTACGGTGACGGAGTCGCTGACGTTGCACGCCGTCAAAGCTGAGAAGCTGTTGAGGGTGGAGAGGTAGTAGGTCGTGTGCACTGAGGGACTGGCAGTCAGGCTGTCGTTATTTGAGAGTTGTGCCCCGTTGCTGTCGAGCCAGACAATGGAGCCGTGACTCGACCATGCCCTCAGCGTTACCGCCTCGCCGCGCAGTAGGGTGGTGTCGGTCGAATGACGGAGGGTGGGGATAGTGACCGCGCTCAGGGTGATATGCAAAATACTGTCGGCACCTGTTACTCTTGTCAGCGTGTCGTGCACCGTTAGGCTGCGCACTCCCCCGGTCTGCTCCTCCAGTTCGCTGCGGGAGAACGTGTGACCATAATAAGTCAGCGGTAATTCGCTCTCGCATACCATCGTGTCGTGGCTTTCCGCGCTGTTGCGGTGTACCACGAGGCTATAGCTGAGGATGCTGTCGCATCCTGCCATGTTGGTCAACATCAGGGTGTCGCCCACGGTGTCGGTGGTGTAGGTGTGGTGCAGGAAGTCGTAAGGCAAGCGGTTTTCGACAATAGTGTCGAGGTACGTGCCGTAGGTGGTCGGGATTACCGAGAGGTTCATCGTGATAGTACTGTCGCCTCCATAGACGGTTTTCAACACCCTCTGTTTGCTTCCTGCAGCATAGAAGGTGCTGTCGTTCCATATGAGTGGCAATGAGCTTTCACAGATGGTGGAGTCTGACGATACGGATATGTCGAAGAGTGCTGTCAGACGGTAGTGTACCGTGCTGTCGCACCCTTCTGCCGAACTGAGTGGGAAGGTGAGAGTGGTGTCTCCTCCGTTGAGCATATGGTCGTCCAGCGTGATGTAATAAGGAGACCATGTTAGCGGGAAGTTGTCTTTGTAGACGCTGGTGTCCAAGGAGATATCGTAGACCTGATTGATGGTGATAGTATGCTTGAGAGTATCTATGCAGCCGTTGGAGTCTGTCACATAACAGCTCCAATTGTCTACCGGTCCCACGGCCACCTTGATGATGCTATCGGTCTCGCCGGTGCTCCAGAGGTAATTTATCGCGTTTTCCACTGCTAACGACACGCTGTCGCCATCGCAGGCACTTGCCACACCCGCAATCATGGGCATCACGTTGTTCATTGACAGGTCGATGCTATAGGTTGCGGTATCGGAACAAGAACCACCGGCGATGCTCGAGATGAGCGTGACGGTATATGTACCCGAGGAGTTGTAGACTCCTTGTGCATTATACGTGGTGACGGTATCCCCATTTCCAAGGTCCCACCACGCCTCTTCGCATCCTTCTCCCGTACCGATGGGAGTGGTGCCATCGGCCGAGATGGTGCTGGTATTGTGGAAGTCTACATAAATCTTGCAGTTCTCCACTCGCTGCGTATACTCCATCTGCGCCAGTGGATAGCGTGTTCCTGCAAAGGCTGAGAGGGTGAAGAAGCAGTCCTCCTTGTCGACAAAGGCGCAACGACAATAGTAGGTGATGGCATTATTCGTCGGCACCTCGATACTCTGTTCGTGGCTGAAGATTGTGGTGTCTTGGTTGGTATACCAATTGTAGGCAAAGCCTAACGGTGCCGAGAAGCGGTTCGAGTCCACATCGCCGCAGTGCTCGCTGATCATCGTCTTTTGCAGACAGTTCAGCGTGAAGTACGCGTATCCGTAGTGCTGTCCGTCACCGCAGTCGTAGGTCGTTAGGCGGATTTGGACAGTGCGGCCGTAGTAGGCGCTCATGTCAATACCTACGGTTGTCCAGTCTTTCCAAAGCACGTAGTTCTCTTCGATGAGGTGCCATCCCAGGTTCTGGTTGGCGATGAAGTCGGCGGCTCCACAGTTGGCATCAATAAGAGCACCGTTTTCGTCAAGAATCTCAATCTTGAAACGTGGCTGAGACGTAGAGGGATGCAGGCGGTCCTGTAGTACGGCGGCATATTTTAAAATTAGCAAGTCGAATTGGGTGGAGTCTACGTGAAGGCTGTAGGTTACTGCTTCCGCCTCACTGGTAGAGCCCCAGTTGCCAAGTCTTACCGACGATTGTGCGCCTTCGGGTATCGTTCGCAGTTCTCCTCCTGTTCGTGGGTCGCGTTCCGTGGTATCATAATGTACTGTATGGTGACTGAGGATACTCTCGCTTCCGAAGTCCACGATACCGGTATTTTGGTAAGGATTGCCAAATGAGCCGTAGAAGCATGTGGTGTAGTCCGCCGTCAGGTTGGTCGGGTCGATACAACCTGTACCACCAGTGGGTGTGAAGATGGTTGTACTGTCACTATAGTCGGTTGTACAGAAGCCACTTCCGCCTGTGCAGGAGGCATCGAAATAGAACTGATAGTTCGTCAGATTACTGAGGCCGGTCAGCGTGTAAGGTGGGTTTGTGATGTTTACTGTGGTGCCGCTTCCACGGGTGAATCCCATAGGACCATATTCGAGGGTTAGGGAGGGCTCGCCAGACTGTTTCCAGTCGAAGGTTACATAGTCACTTTCCACACTGGTGATATGCCACTCGCCAGCGCCGCAAGTGTCGAAATAAAGGTCGTCGATGTAGAGCCAGTCCCAACTGTAGTTATTGTTTTTGGTAAGTCTGAATGCTACAAAGTGTGCATCTTCCGGGGCATCGGTCAGCACAGTTTGCATTCGTTGCCAGATGCCACTACTGGTGTTGGTGAATTGTTTGAGAGAGAGGAATGTGCTTACATCGGACGGGTCGCTCATTACGCCTAGTTCCAGTAGGAAGGATTCGGGGTTGTTGTCGCTTCTCATCCAGAATGATACTGCCAACTTAGAGAGGCTTTCAACTTCAATATATGGCATTACAGCGTAAGGATGATTGCTATTGTAGTATGAGCAGAACTGCAAAGACTGATTGCCCGAGTGACTTTGATCGTTATGGATATAACAGTCGGTACCCCATTCATCTGGTAGACGATATTTGCGCCAATCATTAGGCATGCTGTTGTTGGCACAGGTGTCGAAGTTAATACACACAGGCAGAGAGAGTGGTGCGCTCATGGTAGTTACGGTCTGCACGGGAATGCAGGTTGCAGTCACCGTATCGCAGCGGAAATAGAAGTCGTAGGTGGTATTGTTTTCAAGGTTGATCACCAATGGCAGGGTATCAACGTATTCGTAATTGCCTGTACCTTGCTCGAAACCGGTGGTGCCGTACTCTACCCAGAATCCGGAGTTGCTTTGCTTGTTGGCATCGATGCGCACCTGGTTGTGGCTGTGGAGGATGACTTTTGTACTGGTGGGAATGTCGCAGGTGGTGATTTCCAGACGATCAATGTAGACGGACCTCCAACCAGAAGTGGATCTCATAAGCAGGGCAATGAATCCCACCGAGTCAGGGGCATTCTGTAATGTGGTATGGAAGGATTCCCATGACTGGTTGGTGGTGTTGCGCAGAGTGTCGAGGGGGACAAATGAATTGAAGTTTGTGTTGTCAGACATAACTCCTATCACCATGTATGAGTACAGGGAGTTATCGCTGTACATTTTGAGATTTAGGCTTAGGTTACGAATGTCTGACGCATCCATTTCGGGCAGCACGGCATAGGCGGCACCACCGTTGGAGGAGTAAGTGTAAAATTGGAGAGTACGGTTGTCTTCACTGGTAACAGAAGAACTGACGGAGGGATAGCGGGAAGAATAGTCGGAATAGGTGTTGTAGCGCCTCCATCCCGTGGGGAACGCACTGTATCCGGTCCCGTAGGAAGCGAAGTCTTCGCAATAGGGGATGCTTTGTAACTGGGAGGTGGTAATTTGAGCCGTACGGATGTAGCAGTCGGCGTGGGCAGAGTCACAACGGGCGTAGAAGTCGTAGGTGGTGTTCTCCGTTAGGTTGGGGATAAGCAGAGTATCGGAGGTGATATGCAACAAGGTGTTATGAGGCTGTAGTGTGTATTCGCTACTATCGGCGTTGTAGAGCGTGTCGACAGCACCTGGTGTCATCCCTTGCAAACCATACTCCAGCCAGTAGTCGGCAGTATGGTTGGTGTCGACAATGGAGGCTACAGTAGTGCCCCCAACCAACTGGATGCTGGGCCGCGGACAGGCTTGGATATAAAGATCGTCAATGAATAGTTGTTGCCATCCAGATGTAACCATTAGGCGGAATGCGATGAATTTACCATCTCCGGAATAATTACGTAATGAAGCGTGTTTTATTGGCCAGACATCTGCTCCTGTGGTATTGGTTATTGTATCTACGGCAACAAAAGAGTATATGTTGTTTGGGTCATCCATCACTCCCATAATAAGACTTACATATTGAGGACTATAGGTCATCATAGTAAAGTAGAGCTCTGCATTCTTGACAGAATCAATGTCCAATTCTGGCATTACAATTTGGCAAAGGTCGTTTTGATATCCGTAAAATTCAAGATGTTTGGATGGGTGAATGCGGGGATAGTCATATCCTGACCTGCTGTGATCACGTTTCCAGTTTGTCGGATAAGTATAACTATCGTACTGATTAAAATTGTCACAGAAAGGCATCGGAAACACGGTGGAGGTGTGGATTTGTGTCCGCGGGAAGCAGGTCACTGTGCCGCTGTCGGCATGGTGGTAGAAGTCGTAGGTGGTGAGATATTCGAGATTGGAGATGTCGAAGGTGTCCTGAGTGATGTGGAACCAGCGGTTGGTGTCGTTGCCCTGTAGGGTGTCTTTTGGGGCCATCTCAATCCAGAAGTCGCGATTGTCTTCTCTGATGATGCGGACGGTGTTGGCATTGTAGAGGGTAATTTGTGGTGTTGGATAGTTGGAGATGCGGAGGTCGTCAAGGAAGAGGTCACGCCAGTTGTTGTCGGTGATAAGTATCTGGAAAGCAATGAAACGACCATCGCCGGTATAGGAGGCCAGGGAGACGTGCTTGGCCTCGTAGTTGCCGTTGGAGTTGCAACTGACGGTGTCGACGGGAACAAAGGTGCTGAAGTCGTTCTGCTGTTGCATCACGCCGACCACCAGTTTGGTATAGTTTTTGTCGCCTGCACGGAGGTTGAAGTAGAGTTCCAGATGGCTGATGCTGTCGACATCGAGGTCGGGCATGGCGGTGTACTCGTAGTAGTTGCGATGGGTGTAGAAGTAGAGAGACTGGCAGCAGCTGGAGGAGTAGCCGGAATAATTATATATATATGGGTAGTAAGAGTTGTTGTCTCCGCTATAGTAGCTGTACCAGCCGGAGGGAGCATGATAGGAACCAGAGGTATAGGTTTCGAAGTTGTCGCAGAGGGGAAGGGAGAGTTCTTGAGATGTGGTGAGTGTTGTGGGTGAGGTGCAAGTGATGGAGATGCTGTCGCAGCGGGCATAGAAAGAGTAGGTGGTGTTAGGATTGAGACCACTGATGTAGTAGGGGTCTTCTGTTATATGTAGTATTGTTCCGGTGCCTTGCTCGAAGCCAGCAGTGTCGTATTCGATGTAATAGTCGGGAGAGCCTCCAGTGGGAAGTTGTGCTTTTACTTGGCGGGCGCCGGCGACAGAAATGTCGGGGAGTGGGCAGGGGGAGATGGTGAGGTCGTCGATGTAGGCGTAGTGGCAGCTGCCGTTGGACTGGTGGTAGCGGAAGGTGATGTAGCGGCCGTCGCCGTGGTAGGAGGAGAGGGAGATGTTGAAGGTTTGCCAGGGGGAGGAGGAATGGAGTGTGTCGAGAGGGGAGAACGTGAGGGGATTGTCTTTTTCGGTTTGGATGCCGATAATCATGGTGTTGTTTGCGGAGTAGTCGCTTCGCATGCGGAAGCGGAGGGAGAGGTTGCGTATGGAGTCGATGTCGATGTCGGGGAGGGAGAGCTGGTCCCAACGGTTGGAGCTGCAACCGTTGTGGAATTGGAGTGAGCGGTAGGGGCTGGAGTAGTGTACGTTGTATTCTACGCGTGGGTAGCCATAGTTTGATGACCAGCTGGCGGCTCTGGAGCAGCCTGAGGGGAGAGAGTGCTGGGGGTAGGATTCGAAGTCGTCGCAGTAGGGAAGCGGGGTATATTCTTCGTTGGTGAACTGGTAGGGTAGGCAGAGGCGTTCGCCGTCGGGGGAGATGAAGTAGACTTTATAGTCTTTCCCGGGACGGAGGCCCGTGAGGGTGGCAGAGCAGCTGTCGCTGAGGGGGATGGTTTGCCACTGGTCGGCATAGCCGTATTGGATGCTGTAGTAGGGGTTGTTGTATTGGTTGTCCCAGGAAATTCGCCTTTTGGCGACGCCGAGGGGTGAGGATGTGACACCCGTGGGATAGGGGTGGTTAGCGACGGCGAGGCGAGAGAGATAAATCCAGCGTTCGCCATTGGTGCTGCGGGCGCGGAAGGCGAGGCGGTTGGGGACAGGTGTGTCGGAGGTGAGTTGGATGTTGAATTCGCGCAACTGATTGCTAGCGCCATTGGAGATGTAGCCCATCTGGACGAAGGAGAAGGGGTTGTTGGTGTCGGCGAGGTAGCCGAAGTCGAGGAAGATGTAATTGTTGTTTGAGGTGGAGAAGTAGGCATATATCCACTTGCCTTGGAGTGTATCGCCGTCGGGAAGTGGAGGGAGGAGGACGGTGTTGCTGTTATCACCCGTTGAGGGGTAAAAGGTGACGACGTTCTGGTCGTGTTGGTTTTCGACGCGAGGATACTGCGGACGGTTGTTGTTGCGCTGGACAATCTTCCAGAGGTCGGGATAGGTGGCTTGGGGCAATTCGGGAACAGGAATATCCTCGAAGTCTTCGCAATATGGGAGGCTGAGACGTGGGTTGAGGGTGATGGGAGAGGTGAAGCATCCCATGGCGGTGTCGTCGCAGATGGCGGTGACGTAGAGGTCGTAGTTGACGTCGGGAAGGATGCCGCTGGAGGTGAGGTCGCCAGGGGAAGTGGTGAACAGAAGGGTGCCCAAGGAGGAGGACCCGCCTGGGGCGAATCCCTGAGGACCATATTCGACGAGGATACCTGTGGGGGCGTGGTGGGATTGCCAGGAGAGGGTGACGGCGGCGGAGGTGGTAGTGGTGGCGGCGTGAGAGATAGCACAGGTGCCGAGGTAGATGTCGTCGATGTAATAGTGATAGGAGGCGTTGACGGGTGCGAAGCGGAAGGCGACATATTGTCCGTTGCCGGCATAGGAGGCGAGGTCGACTACCTGTTGTTCCCATGTGCCGGTGGCGTTGAGGCGGACGGTGTCGATGGGAGAGAAGGTTGAAGAGTTGTCGGGGTCGGTCATTACGCCCACGATGAAGCGGGCGTTGGAACCGATGGCGTTGGCATTGTTGGCATAGGCGTAGAAGGTGAGCACGAGGTTGGAGGTTGTGCCGGGCTCAAGGGGTGCTAGTGCGGCGTAGTTGCTGCTGCCTGGGGAGGCGTAGAAGTTGAGGCTGGTGGTGCCGGAGTGGTGGTTGTTGCGAGTGAGGGAGGGGAATCCAGGGGTCTGGCCGCCGATGCGTCGCCAGGAGCGGGGCCAGCTGACGGTGTCGTAGTCCTCGAAACTTTCACAGTAGGGTATTTGGAGGAATGAGGCTTGGGTGGTGACAGTGTCAATCACAGGAGGATAGTATATGGAGCCGCCACCGGGTGTCCAGCTCCAGGAGTGACCGTGCCAAGGCCCCCAGCACCAGTAGCGGTAGGAGGAGTCGGAGGGAGAGGTGGCTTCGTGCCAGGCCCATCCCCAGCACCATCCGCAGTAGCGACAACCTCCGCCACCGTAGCCACCGGTGCTGCCGCCGCCCGGGGAATAGGTGGCTCCGTATTGCTGGCAACCGCAGACGCTGGCGAAGGTGAACTGGTAGTCGGTTCCGTCGAGGAGGTTGTCGATGACAGCGGGGCTGGAGTGGAGTACCACGGTGGTGCCAGAGCCAGCGGAAAAGCCTTGTGGGCCATATTCGCAGACGAGGCTGTCAACGCCGTAGGAGGTCCAGGAGACGGTGACGCTGTTCTGTGTGATGTTGCTTACAGTTACGTCGGCGGCGACACATTTCTCCATGCAGAGGTCGTCGATGCGGACAGAGGTGTAGCTGTTGTCGGTGCTGACGAGTTTGTAGGCTACATACGTATCGGTGGAAGAGAAGTTGCGGATAGGGACGGTGTGGTGCTCCCAAATGGCATAAGCAGTGGGGCGCAGGGTGTCGATGGGGGTAAACGACTCGGGATCGTTGGCGTCGGTGACGATGCCGACGATGAAGGCTGCACTGCTGTAGTTGTAGTCGGAGTAGAGCCAGAAGTTGGCATAGAGACTGTCGACGAGAGGGCAGGTTTGTCCCACGTTGAGACGAGGCATGATGGCCATGGTGTAACCTTCTCCGTCGACGTGGAAGAAGAGGGCGTTGTCGGCGCTGTGGTTGGCACCGGAATAGATGTAGGGGCGGGTGTCGCTGAAAGAGGTGAAGCGGCGCCAGTTGTTGGGGAAGTTGCCGGAGGAGTAGTAATCGAAGTTTTCACAGTAGGGGATGTCGACACCGGGATGGAGGGTCTGGGCAATGGTGGTGACATAGTCGCAGCCGTCGCTGGCGTTGCCGCCACAGACGGGATAGAGGTGGAAAGCGTACCAGGTGGCTTCCTCGAGGCCAGAGAAGGTGTGGGGAGAGGAGGGGAGGAAGAGGGTGTCACCGGTGCCGGGTGTGAAGTCTTGTCCAGCGCCGCCCACCTGACGGTATTCCACCCAAGCCCCGGTGGCACCGGAGGAGGTGGTGAAGGAGAGGGTGAGGGAATGGTTAGTGGGTTGGCCGGCGTGGGCTGTGGTGATGATGCAGGGACGGATGTTGATGTCGTCGATATAGATGTCGCCGGAGGAACAGGAGGGGGCAAAGCTCTTGAAGGCGATGTGGCGACCGTTGCCGCTATAGGAGGCGAGGCTGACGGTGTGGCGGTGCCAGGAAGGGGATTCGCTGACGGTGTCGAGAGGGAAGAAGGTGGAGGTGTCGTAGGGGTCGGAGAGAATGCCGACGATGGTTCTTATTCGGCTGTCGGAGGACATGGAGAAGAATTCGAGCCAGAGGCCGTCGAGGTTTTCAGCCTGGAGGGCAGGCATGGCAACCATATTGGTGCGGTCTTGGTCGGGGTTGTTGCAGTTGTAGGCATAGAGGTGCAGGGAATGGTTGCCGGGCAGGGTATGATTGTAGTTGCTGTTGGAGATAATGCCGGCTTCGGTATTGCCGTAGGGACGGAGCCACCCGTTGGGGAGACCGTCGGAGAAAGAGGATTCCTCGAACTTGAAGCATACAGGCACGGTCATAGGTTCGGAAAGAGTGCGCTGCTGCACTTGGACCCCTTGGCAGGGGATGAGGGTGTCAACGCAGGAGCCGTAGAGGTAGAACCAGTAGGAGGTGTCTGGGAAGAGGTTGGAGAGGGAGGTGTCGGTGCCGATGACGGTCAGGAGTGTCCCATTGGAGAAATCGTCTCCGAGGAGGCCATAAAGGATACGTGTGGTGTCGAAGTAGCCCAAGCGTTCCCAGGAGAGGGCGATGGAGCTGTCGGCGACGTTGGTGACGCGGACGTTGGTGGGACGGCAGTGGGAAAGGACGATGTCGTCGGTGTAGGTGGGGTTATAGGAATTGGAGGGGTCGATATACTTGAAGGCCACATGGCGGAAGGAACCGGTGTAGGAGGCGAGGCTGACATCATAGCGACGGTAGCTGTAGGAGGGATGGATGGTATCGATGGGTAGGAAGGCGGAGGTGTCGAAGGGGTTGGGCATAGCGCCGACGATGAGGCATGCACGCTCGGGGTGGAGAGAATTGGTGCCGCGGACCATGAGAGAAACGATAAGATTGCCCAGGGGGTCTTCGGAAGCGGGCATTACGGCGATGTTGCAGCCGCCGTCGTGGGCACGGTATTCGAAGGCGCTTTGATAGGAGGAGTAGAATTGTGCATCGCTGTGGATCCATATCTCGGGCCAGTTGTCCTGCATGGCGGGACGACTCCAATGAAGTGGGATACCGTAGTTTCCGGTATTGTCCTCAAAATTCTCGCACCACTGATTCCCCACGCGCAAAGTGAGGGTGGTGAACTGGTATTTCTGCTCGGAGCACTGTTGGGAGCTGCCGGTGCAGTAGGGTCGTACATAGAAGTCGTAGGTGCTGTTCTCGGAGAGGCCGGTGAGGGTGAGGAGAGTGTCGGTGGTGGCGACGATGGTACCGGAGCCGGGAGCGAAGCCTTGTAACCCGTACTCCACTTCGACGCTGTCCATGGTTCCGACGGGTTGCCAGTCGATGGTCACGCTATGGGTGGTCTCGCTAAAGCTGCGCACGCGGTTCACACGGCAGCGGTTGATGGTGATGTCGTCGATATAGAAATCTCCACTATTGCAGTAGAAGGCGTGGCAGAGGAAAGCCAGATGGCGACCAGCGCCAGTGTATTGGCCTAGGTCGAGGGTGAATTGAGTCCATTGGCTCCAGTTGTAGAGGGTGAAGGTTTCCAGAGTGTCGAAGGTAGTGGGGTCGTTGGGATCGGAGAGGAAACCGACAGAGAGATAGCAGGAGTAGGAACCGCCAAGGGCGTAGAAGGAGAGGGTGAGTCCCGAGAGGTCTTCTTCTTCGAGGTAGGGCATTGCCGCTAGGGTGCTGTTGTCGGTCCCGCAGTTGTAGCAATAGAGATTAAGACTGGAGCTACCGGTGTGGTGGTAGTTTTGTGACACACGGGGGCGGCTGCTGTATGTTACAGGGCGTGTCCAACCTACGGGATAGCCGTCGTTGGCCACATCCTCAAAGCCGTAGCAGAATGAGGCTTTTGTGGGTTGGTCGAAGGTGGTGAAGCTCTGGCGGGTGAAGTTGCAGATGCCGTCGGTCTCGCTACTGAGGGGGGTGATGAAGAAGTCGTAATGGGTGTCGGGATGCAGGGTGTCGATGGTGAGGGAGAAGGTGTTGGCGTCGACGGTGTCCTTATGGCCGGTGCCTTGGACAAAGCCTGCGGTGTCCCATTCCACGTAGGCGCCGTTGTAGGAACGCCCAGCGCTTTCCCAGGAGAAGGTGGCGCCATGGGAGGTGATGCTGCTGACCTGAGGATTCCATACAGCGGCGTCACTGACTACTACTTCGTCAAGCCAAGCCTCATAATAGCAATAGTTGCAATCGTGATAGTAACGAAAGGCAATATATTTACCTGTGCCTTGGTATGTGGCTAATGAGTGAACATAGTGGTTCCAAATATTGTATGGCAACCTGTTGGAGGCAACTGCTACAAAGGTGTTTTCGTCAGTGGGGTCATCCATTACGCCCACCTGCACATAACTGTTTCCATTGTAGGTACCGTAGCCCCAGAATGACACTGTGAGTCCCTGTACACTGTCGACATCAAGCATCGGCAATATGGCTGTTGAGTGGTTCAAAGACAATCCGCCAAGGGCATGTACATTGAGTGATCGCGAGCCATTGTGTGGACGGGTGGTGGTTACTGTCGGTCTACCGTCAAGTGTCGATGTTCGAGTCCAGCCTACTGGTAATGAGGTGCTTATCCACTCGAAGTCCATGCAGTAGGGGAGGTTGATGTCCTGCACCAACGTCCGTGCTGTGAGGGTCGCCACCGCGCAGGCCTGCACCATGGTGTCGCACTGGCCATAGACATGGAACTCGTAGGAAGAGTCGGCCTCCAAGCCGCTGAGGATCACTGTCTGCTTGCCGCCGACGGTCTGTACTTCCGCACCGCGCACCGCCACGGACAGGCGCGTACCTTCACCCGCGGTGAATCCTGCGCCGCCATACTCCACGATGACGCTGTCGCCGTGGTAGCTGTTGTCCACGGTATCCAAACGCAGCTCTACCTTGTGGGCTCCGATATTGGTGACGGTCGCCCCGCTGAGGAGACAGGTGCCTACCTCTAAGTCGTCGATGTACATCGAGTTGTAGTAGGTGTTGGGGTCGAAGGCCATCAAAGCCAGATACTTGCCCGGGCCGCTGTAGGTGCCTAGATTCACCTGTTTATGTTGCCATACACTACTGGCGTCAACAAGCAACGTATCGACCGCTACGAAGCTTTCCGCCTCCTCGGGGTATTCCATCACGCCAACTACCACACGCCCTGAGTTGTAGTTTTCGCTGTAGACCCAGAATCCCACATTGAGGTGGCTGATGTCCACGGTGTCGATCATGGGTAACACTATAATGGGCTGGGTGCTTTGATAATAGGGATGCATACGCAGTGCACGGCTGCCGCTGTGGCGGTAGGATGTCGAGATTTGGGGAGTGCTGTTGTAGGGATTGAGGCTCCGCCATCCCACAGGCATGTTGCCACTCTCTTCGAACCCCTCGCATAGGTTCAGGTCGTTGCGTGGCCCCTCGAGCGTGGTGAGGGTGATGCCGCGGTAGGTTTCTGCAGGGGTGGAAGAGGTGCAGGTGGGATAGAGGCGCACCTCATAGGGAGTGGAGGCATCCAAGCCCGAGAGGTGGAGAGGAGTGGCGGGATTGGTAATCGTTGTCCCCGTTCCTGGCACGAATCCCATAGGGCCATATTCTGCTGTGAGGGTGGGCGTTCCGTAGGATTCCCACTGCACCCAAAGATTGTGGGCGTTTCGCTTCAGAAGGCTCAGGTTCCATATTCCGCAACTCTCCACGAAGAGGTCGTCGATGTAGATGAACCGGTTGTCGCCGCTTTGCAGGCTCCGGTCCATTCGGAAAGCTAGGTATTTCCCGGTGCCGGTATAATTGTCAAGGGGAATGAGAAACTCTGTCCACTGGTTGGCGGTGCTTACCGTAAGGGTGTCGAGTGGGGTGAATGTCGAGCTGACGCTATAAAGGGTTGTGTCATTGCAAATACCCACCTCGACGGAAGTCCCGGAGTAGGGTGCACGGATTTTTACGCGCACATAGAGCGAGGAGATGGAAGGGGAGACAATCTCTGGTCCGACAGCTACACTCCAGTAGCCCGTGGTGGTGGTGAAAAGCCGCAGTGACGCAGGGGAAGAGCTGTAGGCGTCGCCACAGACATAGGCAGGCACGATATTGTCGAAAGTGCATTGCATGTGCCAGCAGGGAGGAATGACGTCGGTGCCCGTGCCGTAGTCGTCGAAACGTTCGACGACAGGTGCTGTCATGGCATCGCAGGAGGTGCGAAACTGACCGGTGGTGTAACAGCAGATGGTGGGATTGGCATCGGAGGTGACTCGTGCGGTGTATAAGGTGTTGGGGTTGAGTCCCGTAAAGCTATATGTGGTGCCGGTAACGGTAACAGGGGTTCCATCGTTGACGCTGACATAGTAGGGCCCCGAACCCGACGATTGCCAGGCCAGGTCGGCCGATGTCGACTGTATGTTGCTGATGGAGAGGTTGCTGGTGGTGTTGGTGCAGGCACTCTCATCACAGTCAAAGCCTGTGGCGGTATACTGGAAAGCAAAGCCGGAGTTGGTGACGGAATGGTCGGTATGGAAGTAGATGGTAATCTTTCCCGTAAGGGATGTTACGCTGACGTTCCCCGATCCACTGGCGTTGTTGTAGACAAGGGTGCCCGTTGTATTGTCGCCATCCCAAATACTGATTTTGTCGCAGCAACTCTCCGTGCTGTAACTGCCCGAGAGAGTAAGGGCCAGGTAGGAGCCCGCATCGATGACGGCATAGCCGTCGAAGTTGTGGCTATAATCTCCCGACGCTCCGCCATCGTCGTAAATCGTCCCCATTCGCTGTTGGCGTGCATTGATATTGACTGTCTGTCCGTTAATCAGGTTGTACTCTTGTCCTTGTACCGCTCCCCCAAACATTAAATCCAGCACCATAATCGCGGATACAATGATAATACTCTTCATAGTATTCATTTCTATATTAGATATCTTTTTGTTCTACAAACACTTATACCTCCCCTCTGTAACAAGGGGTGTTTTGCAAATATACAAATTTTTTGATATTATATATATTTTGATTTCTTTAATATAAATTTCAAAGATAGGCTCCCGAACGCTATAGTTACGGCCACTTTAACCCCATGTGCATGCCATCACCCTACCAACACCCTATCAACTCCTACCATGGTAGGACTTGGGTAAGAGTTGGTAAGGACTTGGTAACTGGTTTATAGGTAGTTATCCCCTACTGTTCCATAAGAATTATGTTTTGAGCTTATTTTGCTGTTTTTCAGTAAGATATTTCGATTTCCCTCTGTTTTTGGTCTTTTGGATGCCTGAGGAGGCATTTTTTGAGAAAAAGAAGCCTGTTTTTTGCTGTTTTTTGTCTCAATTTCCATAATCGATAATTTTTTTCTTAATTTATTTATCTTGTAAATCAACTATTTGTAATAAAAATTAATTTTTTTTGAAAAAATATTTTGTCAGTTTGAAAAAAGGTTGTACTTTTGCATCCGTTTTCGACCAGAAAACAAGAGAACATTGAAACAGATGAGAAGAAAGAGATAGCGTGTGTCAGTCACTATATATAAGGTATAGTGAGGACACGAAGACGAGTCAATAGGTAAAAAGAACAATTCTTACAATGAAGAGTTTGATCCTGGCTCAGGATGAACGCTAGCGGCAGGCTTAACACATGCAAGTCGAGGGGTAACAGGGAG
>JBGUXP010000010.1:0-130696 GCA_045222295.1 Bacteroidales bacterium
CAGCTGCTCCCCTAAGTTAGGGGAGCTGGCAGCAGCTCGCTGCTGACTGAGGAGTGTGTTACGTAAACTGCCGTACGGGTCAAGCCACTCACAAGCCTCCCGAAAGTCCTTATGCAAAAACCTCATCACCAAATCAATCGTCCCCCCGTGCGCCCCGCACACAAAGCACCTGTAGGTGTTCTTCCGCACGTTGAACGAAAGGCTCGCGTGGTGGTCGTCGTGGAACGGACACAGCGCCTTGTGCCTCGTGACCTCCATCCCCATCCGTTCCGCGACCCCCTCGATGGGGAGGTCGCGGAGCATCTGTAATTCAAACTTTTCCATAACGGGTAAAGGTTTAAAGGTTTGAGGGTTTAAGGGTTTGAGAACTTTCACCGGTCAGATAGTCTTCCGTCTTCGAATAGAGTCCCGTCTCTTCCGAGAAGCTGATAAACCCGCGGTTCTTCCAGACGTTGAGCTGGTGGCGTGTGCCTTCGCGGCTCTTTTCCAGGCTGGTGCGCAACGCTTCGAGCTGTGCCTCGTTGAAGGTATTGGGCAGGTCGTCCAGCATGTTCTTCGGGCCGCTCCGCTGCACCTCGTCCGACATGATGTCGCCACCCTTGAACAAGTCGCCAAACACCTTCACCTTCGACCACAGGTCGTAGTAGCAGAACCACACCACAAACTCGCCTATCGAGCGCGACCACGTCTGGTCGTTCAGTATCCACAGCGTCGCGCCCTTCTTCCATGCGGCGAAGATACTGCGATGGCTGAGCTCGAAGAGAGTGTCGTCGTCGGCCAAATCGGCCAGCCGTGCCATCTCATCGGCCAACTGGTCGGCCACCTTGTTCAGCTGCCTCACCACGAAGCGACCCTTGCAGTTGTCGAGCCGCACCAGGTATTCGTCGAGCCTCTGGAGGAAATCCTCGTCGTAGTTGCCCTGACGGGGGATGCGCCCGTTGCGCTCGCCGCGCCCCTTGTAGGCGAAGGGGATACGTCCGAAGAAACCATTGGTCAGATCTTTCTTGTAGAAGGTGCGTGCGGCATCGGGAGTGGAGCTGAAGGTCAGGTTCACCCGCAGCACGGGGTTGCCGGTCACGCCCTGTTCGGTCGCTCTCAAAGCACCTGCTCCTCGCTGCATATCGTAGATGTTGCGAACCGTTTGGCTCACCTGGCGGTGTCCTCCGCACATGCGGTCGGCCATCTCCACCTCGGGCAGGTTCAGGTACTGTGTGCGGTTGCCCTGCTTCTCCAGCGCCATAGCGTTCTGCAGGAATGCCGCGTTGGTCAGGTCGGCAGGCGGGAACCAGAAACTCACGTCGGGACGCTCGGGTTTCTCCTTGTTGGCGCTGCGCGTCTTCATCTGGCGTTGCCAGTCGGTCAGCCGCTGGTACTCCTTCTCGTCGTGCTCGCGGAAGGGACGCATAATAGCCTCGATGAGGTGGGTCAACTGCGCCTTGCCTATACCCGAAGGACCAATCAAATGCCCCATTTGGCCGCAAAGCTCGTAATATTTGTTGTCCGAGTACTGGAACTCCACGCCACTCAGATGGGCGGCAAGAGCGGGTAAGGCCATCGGAACGAGGGGCTCTCGCATGTCTTTTGAGGCCTTTGAGAGGAGAAATTTGCAGAATTCCGTGCCTTTAGAAGGATGAGGCATCGCTGGAGCTGCTTTATCAAAAATGTTATAATCCATTGTTTTCTTGAAATTTGAATTGTTTGTTGATGTTGTTTTTTACTCTGTCTTCAGTCTCAGTCTCAGAGTCTCAGTTGTTTTTAAAGTCACCCCGCACATCCATCCTATACTCTTCTTTTCTTTTATATATATCTTATTATTAGTTAGTTATAAGAGTTACAAGAGAGGGGTAGTGAGTTGGAAAGTGACTTTTTTTGCAACTGAGACTGAGATTTGAGACTGATGGTTGACTACTTCCCTAAGAGGCTGGTGAGTGCCCAGAGCAGTTCATTGGCCACGCCCGTGGCATAGCTGCTCGCGCTGAAGCCCTCCTTCATCTTCACAGGTTTGAAGTTCGGCCGCAGCGTCCCGTCATCCCTACGGGTGATGGTGATGAACTTGCCGTAGAACACCTGCTGGTTGCGCTTGCCGGCCGTCGAAGGCTGCGTCTCGCGGAAGGTGAAGTGCTCCTCGCCGTCGCGGGTGATGATGCCCCCGAGGGTGGCTCCGATGTTCAGGCGTCCCGGCTCGCGGGTCAGCAGTTTCAGGTCGACACACAGCTCGGTGTGTGGGTGGATGTCCGCAACGAGGCGGTCGGTGGTGATGTTGCAAATCAATACTTTTGTCATTTCTTTTAAAGGTATTAAAATGCCCTCTTGCACTCCACGATGATATAGATAGGCGTACTTCATCTCGTGTCCGGAGCCGTGCTCAGCTGTTGTCCGGCGGTGAATTCGATGGCAAAAGTGCAACCTTTTCCGAGACCTGCCAAAGACTAAAAAGACTATTAGTCGGCAGCTCCGAGGGTGGGGTGTATGGAGAGAGACAACAAACAATAAACCCCACACATACCGTCGGCTCTGTGTGGGGTTGTTCGGGGAAAGAAATAGTCGGTTTAGTCGCCCGTTAGTCGGTCTTAGTCGTGTTTTTTGCCCTGTTTCTTCTTCGCTCTGTCCAAAATGGAGTCAATTATCTTCTTGTTACGGTCGGTAATGTTGGTGGCTTGCGACAACCCGCTGATACTGCCCCTCTTGCACGAAAAACAGCACTCTGCTGTCGACCAGCCGGAATTGTGGTATTGCTGCACATAATAGCGGCATACGTTCTTCGCGGCCCACATTAGGGGTTGTGCCGGTGGCGTGCCGCTCCCGGTGTGCCAGTAGATGAAGTCGGCCAACGACGGATCGTCGCAGAGCATCTTGTGCTCCATCAATCCGTTGAAGATGGCAGTCAACTCGTCGTCCGACACCCGTTTGCTGAAATGTGCAGCCCCCGCCGTCGGCTGTTGCTTCTGTCCTGTCTGCGGGGCGGAGAGGATGTCGGCCATCGAGAGCGTGGGTGGTTGGTCGGAGTAGCAGTATTGGCTCAAGTTGATTTCTCTCAGGCGTTTGCGCTGCTTTCTGTCTATCTGCCCTTCCTCGCGGGCGTAGTCGACCAGGTGCATCCACTCGTCCTGCATCACTTCGGTCAGATGGACGAGGTAGATATCGAGCGGGGAGACAGGGCACAGACGTACCCATTGCAGCAGCTGCTCCGCCGTAGCGTCGTCGCCCTGGGTGATGCCGTCGCAGTAGTAGAGCTCACGCGTCCCTTCGACAACTTCGTCGGTCGGCGCGTGGGGGAGCCACATCCGCGAGCAAGTGCAGCGGACGGCCCGTTTGATGCTGGCGATTGTGTGGTCCTGTGGCAGCCACTCGTTTGGCTCTGGGTTCCACCAACTCTTGTCCAATTCGGCTTCGGCAATTACATCAACGTACCAATTGAAAGGTGCAAGGTTGGCCCGCTTCAGCGGCAGAAGTGTATCCTCAAGAGCATCACGGATGACCTCGGCAGTTTTCTCGAGTGCCCCCATCGCCCGCAGGGGGTCGCTGTCCTTCCACCGCATGGCCCGCTCGGCCATAGTTACAAAATGTTTCACTTCCTCTTCGTGTATCATACTCTGTATCTTTGTGTTTGCTTATTTCTATGTATTCCAATGTGTTATCGTTTTGAGAGAGACAGAAACAAAGCGCAAGGTCTTGATAAACCCTGCACTTAGCCGCTGCCACTATGTTTTATTTCCAGCCCCAAAAGTACGAAATTTTCCCTATCCGTAAAGGATAAAGTTATTCACATGCGCAGTTACGAGGACGGTCACTCTCACCAAACCCCGACCAAATAACACATCTTACCGTTGAAAAAAATATTTCACGAAAAGTTATCCACAGCCAGCGAACCGGTCGCAATTTGCGACCACCTCCGAAACAAAAATTGCATACTTCGCTGCCAAATGTATGGATTAATTATCAGATTTGGCTGCGAAGTATGTAATTTTCTTTTGCTGAAATCAGCGCCGAGAAATGCTCTTTTATTTAAATAAATCCCTTAACGTCACCACATTTTGGAACAATCCGCTGTATTGATTGTGAACCAATCCATAGGTGGTGACCAAAACGGGGTGAATAGACATTCGGATATTGTTGGTTGAACGAAACACGCGCACACGCCGCTCCATATCGTCGTAATCCTTTTTCTTCAAGGTGTAGTCACCGTCATAGAACTTCATCTCACACACATTGACAACCTTGTCCGCACGTTTGATGATGAGGTCAATCTGGGCCTGTTCCTCGGCGTTGTGTGGCGTTGCCCATGAATAGACGTTGGTTATAATTCCAGCAATACCCAAAGCCTGCTCAATCTGTCGGTGGTGGTTCAAACACAACTGCTCAAAAGCCAAACCTGCCCATGTGTCGTGCTGATGCGTGCCCATCTGGTATTGCCAGAAGGGTTTGTCTGTTTTGCCGTTTTTCTTGATAAACTTGAAGTAGAAGAGTGTAAAAGGGTCAACCAGTTGGTATACCGACATCTTCGATTTGTTTCCATAGCCACGATAACAGCGGATAAAGTCGCAATCCACAAGGTTGCGCAACATGGTGGTAAACTTGCCGTTGCTATCCAACTTGGTCGCTTTCAACAACTCTTCTCTTGTCAGTCCTTTGTTCTTGGTACTCAAGGCCTCAACAATCTTGATATAACCCTCCGACTTGTCGAATAACGAGGCGTAAAGAGCATCGAACTCGTCGTCGAGCCGACCTTTGTCCATAAAGAACATTTCGTCGACATTCTGCGACAGGCTTTTCCCTCGCTGGATATTCTTCAGGTAGAACGGTATCCCACCCATAATCATGTAGCATTCGGCAATCTCTTTGTCCTCCATCACGATGTCGCGACTTTGGAGATATTCTTTGCACTCGGCCAATGTAAACGGACGGATATATATCTTCTGAGTAACCCGGTTGTGCAGACCTCCCCTGTTTTTCAGAATCTTTTTGGTCATCCATGATGTAGCCGAGCCGCAAACAATCAGTACAAGGTCGTTTTGAGTAACCGCCCAATCGTTCCAGAAATGCTCCAGTGCAGAGACGAGATTGCTTCCCCTTGAGTCCATCCAGGGGAGTTCGTCAATGAACACCACCCGTTTTCCCTTGACAGGCACCTGCTCGAGCATATCGCGCAGTTGATCGAAAGCCTCATACCAAGTGCGAGGCTTCCTGTACTTCTTGCCAGTGTGATACCTGTTGAGCGATGTGGTGAAGTTTGCCAGCTGTTCGCGTTTGCTTTTTTTCGCCAATCCTGTCAGCTTGAATGCATAGTTATCGTTGAAAAACGAGTTGACGAGGAATGTTTTGCCGACACGCCTGCGGCCATACACCACAACAAACTCAGCTTCCTTGGATGCCACAATGGCTTCCAAATGCTTTCTTTCGGCTTTGCGCCCAATCAAAATATCCTGATTATGGTCCATTTCCAAATTCTTTTTGCGCTGCAAAAGTAATAAAAAAATATGAATTAGCAATAAAAAAATGCAAACTTCGCTGCCAAATGTTGGGTTTTGTAATAAGATTTGGCTGCAAAGTATGCATACTTTCTTCATTTTTATGCCTAATTTTTCGCTTTTGCCATCTCGCGAATTTTCTCTTTCCTCCTCCCTATTTCGTCTTCGTTTTCGTTTTCGTTATTACCCACCCTCCGTCATTTCCCTCTTTCATTCCCTTCTTTTCTTCTGCATTTTACATTTCACAAACTCGATTTATATATTACTGATTTATTTACATTTATAAAAGAATCTTATCCTAAACTTGCACAGTATCAGATATTTTTCGTATATTTGCAGTTGTAATAATATAATAAAATGAGCCAGGAATTATGGCAAATAAAATAATCGTACAAGATACGCCTATTACGGTAATCAAACAGGGTGCGGAGGATTATATCTGTCTCACAGATATGCTTCAGGCCAAAGATGGCGATTTCTTCGTTACCGACTGGCTGCGTAACCGTAACACTTTAGAGTATATCGGTATTTGGGAGAAGGTTTATAATCCTGATTTTAATTATGGCGAATTCGCCACAATTAGAAATCAGGCAGGGCTCAACCGATTCAAAATAAGCGTCAAAGAGTTTGTCTCCCGTACCAACGCCATTTGTTTGCAAGCCAAAGCTGGTCGTTATGGAGGTACCTACGCCCACAAGGATATTGCCTTCGAGTTTGCCATGTGGATAAGCCCTGAATTCAAGATTTTCATCGTCAAAGAATTCCAACGCCTGAAGGAAGAGGAGCAGAAGGCCATCGGCTGGAGTGCCAAACGCGAGCTGTCGAAGATCAACTACCATATCCACACCGATGCCGTCCGTGCCAATCTCATTCCCGACGAGGTGGACGCCTACCATAGCTCACTTATTTACGCAGAGGAGGCCGATGTGCTGAATGTGGCCTTGTTTGGGATGACAGCCAAAGAGTGGCGCGATGTCAATCCCGGCAAGAAGGGCAATATGCGTGACTATGCCACCATCAACCAGCTTATCTGCCTCTCCAATCTTGAAAACCTCAACGCCGTATTCATCGGTGACGGCATCCCCCAACGCGAGCGCCTGAAACGTCTGAACCAGATAGCCATCAAGCAAATGAGCGTCCTGGAAGAGGTGGACAACCGCAAGTTGCTGAAATAACCCTCTCGAATCCGAGGGGATTGGAAATACCTATATGAGGCCGCAATTGCGGCCTCTTTCTGTCTTTGAGGAAATTGTTTTGGCTGATTCGATAAAGCCCCCATCGGGGGGCGACAGATCTTAGCCGTGGGCGTTTGCCCACGGACATCGTATGGTTCCCTATCGTTTTGAGCCCCACCCCCGTAAGGGGTGATGAGCACCGCTGAAATAAATCTTATCCAGCGAATAGCGGGGCGACACATCTGCCCTCCTCCCTATTTAGTTTTCGTTTTCGTCTTCGTTTTCGTTATTTTCCCCCCGCTTTTTCTCCTCGTTCGACTTACGCAGCTTTCGGGAATGGCAAAATTATTTTGCCATTCCACTCAACTTCTGTATCTTTGCAGTTAGTTTCGTTGCATTGAACGACCTTATGAAGAAAGTACAACATATTATACTATATATAGTTATCGTGGCTCTCGTGGTGGGTTGCGGGGGACGAGAAAACGGGCGCGACCAGCAGCCGTCCGACACGCTCTACACCGCCGAGATGGCCATGGAGGTCTCCAGCCAAGACCTCGGCCGGGCGCTCGTCATCATCGACTCGGCACTCCTCGTGGGCAACATCGACGACGACCTCGCCACCATGCTCAAAGCCAAAATCTACAGCCAGTCGAACAACGAGCTGTACCTCGACACGGCCCAGCGGATGCTCGAAGGCCTAATGGAGAGCAATTATGTGAAAGACCCCGAGAAGCGCGAGGTGGTGCTCGACCTGCTGGTGAGTACCACACGGCTGCGGGACGACTACGAGCAATGCCTGCGCTGGGCCACCGAGAAGGCCGACCTCTGCCGCGCACAGGGCAAGAAGACCGAGGCGCTGCGTACCGAGGCCGAGATTGGCGTCATCCTCGTCGAACTTGGCGAGGAAAAGGAGGGTATCGAAAGGCTCAACGGCGTGATTGCCAGCCTCGACGGACAGCGTCAAATCGACGAGACGGATGCCTGCATCATCGCCATCAGACGCAAAATCAACGTCCTGAAGAAACTCGACCGCGCCAAGGAAGTCATCCCGCTGACGCAGCATCTCATCGAGATTATCGGCGACTACCGCGAACACTATGACCAATATACCGACAACTCATACCGCATGCCGACGGACAAAGATGAGGTGGAGGATTATTGCGACTACTATACCGCCCAGGCCAACGGTTACCTGGCTTACGCCTATGCGTCACTGGGCGACACAAAACAGGCGCGCCATTATCTGAAGCTTTTCGAGCAGAGCGACTACGGCAGTACCCTCTACGGTCGCGTGGTCATCGCCCCGACCTGGTGCCTGCTGGGCGACTACGACAAGATGCTGGCTACCTACGACGAGGCCACGGAGCAGATGGGCGACGACACCGTCAACCTCGACTACGCCAAGATGTTGCGTGGCCGCGCCATCGCCGCCAAAGCCAGGGGGAACACCGCCACCGCCACCGGCTATTGGCAGCGCTACTCCGATTTGAAGGGCCTGCTCCATAGTCAGTTGCTGAAGAGCAAGGCCCACGAGTACGCCGCACGCTACCAGCTGCAGGAGGAACGCCTCAACACCGAGCGCGAGGAGGCCGCCAAGAACCGTATGGGCATCATCGCCTCGCTGCTGGGAGTCCTGCTGTTTGTCGTGGCCGTCTTCGCCACCTTATTGGTGCGGCAGCTGCACTCCATCCGCGAGAAGAACGCCGTCCTCACCAAGGAAATCTCCGAAAAGATTGAAAACGAGGAGAAATACCTCGCCTCGATACGAAATACCGATAATCGAACTCCTGATTCAGAAAACCAGGATTCCGATGGCGACCTTTCGACCCTTTCCGACAGCGACCTGTTCGACCAGCTTCGCCGCATCATCCTCGAAGAGAGGCTGTTCCTCGACCCGCAGTTCGGCCGTCAGCAGCTGATGGACCGCCTCCACCTCTCGAAGGAAAGCATCGGCGCCGCCTTCTCGAAGGGCAGCCAGTATGCGTCGCTGGCCTCCTTCGTCAACGAGATGCGCCTCATACACGGTGCCAAGCTCCTCTCCGAGCACCCCGAGATGAGCATCTCCGACGTCGCCACCGCCAGCGGCTTCGGCAGCAACATCACCTTCGCCAACAACTTCAAGAAACGCTACGCCCTTACCCCCACCGAGTTCAGGAACAAGAATTGAGAATTGGACATTACAAAGCTATCATCGCCGGCACTTGCGTGCCGGCTTTTTTTGTATTTTCCACTGCCCCAAAGTGGCTGTTTACGGCTCAAAGCGACTTAATAATTTGTCTCGGACAGATTATTAATAGTTTGTCACCGCGCTGGAAACCAATGCAGTGCAAAATGGCCATTTATTAATTTGTCTGCGCGGGTTAAGGGTTTGTCTGCGCGCTTGCGTGGGCGCATGATTGTTTATATTTTTGCACGAGAAAAAAAATGAAGTGTTATGTCAAAACTGAACGACATCGTAAAAAGGAAAGTTTACATCCCGATAGTGGCGACGGCCCTGCTGGGAATCGCGCTGATGGTCATCGGCATCGTGCTGCTGGCCAGCTGATGAATGGAAAACAATTTTTATAAACCAATTTAAATACACACAACAATGAAGAAAATGTTCACGGTGCTCGCCGCCACCTTATTCTGCGGCGCACTCCTGTTCGCTTCCTGCGGCAAGGACGATGATGGCAACAATGGCGGTGGCGATCCCGAAACCCTCCAGTGGGTGGATCTGGGTCTGCCCTCGGGTCTGCAGTGGGCCGACCGCAACGTTGGCGCTTCCAAACCCGATGATTACGGCAGCTATTTCTCCTGGGCTGAGACAGAACCCAAAGAAAGTTACGGATGGGACACTTACCGCTACTGCACCTATAAAGATGGTATAGCCGGCCCCGTCTATGACAAGATAACCAAGTACAACACCAACGAGAACTACGGTCCGGTGGACAACAAGACCGTCCTTGAGGAGATGGACGATGCTGCCACGGCAAACATCGGCGGCGATGCCTACACCCCCACACTCGAAGACTGGCAGGAGCTGAAAGACAACACCACCCACGAGTACACCACCAAAAACGGTGTCAACGGTCTCAAAATCACTGGCCCCAACGGCAATAGCATCTTCCTGCCCGCCGCCGGAACAAAAAAACTTCCGACTAGCATTGGAGCCAAAGGCTATTACTGGTCTGCTGATCTCAACCCAGAATATCCGACTGAAGGGAAATTTTTCTTCTTCTCTGCCTCATCTGTCACTACTGGCGCAAAGGTCCGCAATGATGGCTTGCCTGTCCGTGCCGTCCGTGCTGGTAAGTAATTGCAAATGAGCGTTGTGTTAGGGGACAGGCACCTATCCCACTCCTAATCTGAGGGATAGAACTGCTATCGGAGACAACTAACCTCAAAGGTTTAAACACTACAAAAACGTGAAGCGGGGCGGCCACGAGTTGGCTGCCCCAATTTTTCACCTCACATAATCAACCACGACCGATCCTCCACCAGCTTCCGGTCGAGGACGCAGAGCAGAACACGGTGACGCTCTTTGACATCAACGGTCGCGCACTCGCCACCAAGCAGGACTACGGTGCACCGCTGCGCTTCGACGTTCCCGCCACAGGCACCTTGAAAAGGAACGTTTTCGATAAGCCAAATAAACAAAGGGAACTCGTTCACTTTGGCATGGCGAGGACCGACGAACGAACCGACGCCCGAGCGAGAGAAGGAATCGACGGGACAGGAACTTTGATACACGTTTTTCCCCTCAAAGGACTAATTTGAGAATAGGGTTTGATTGCAACAGGGATAGTGAATGCAACAGGAACAGGTGAGAGACAACTAAATAATAGAATGATTTGTAGTGTTTTCAATCATATCATTCTATAATTAAGAAGGCTGATGTATGAAGTATGAAGGAAGGAGGAAGAGGTAAGATATATGATGGCTGATACGAAAATAAATCTAAGGATAATGACGTTATAAAAATAATCAGATATGACCAAGAAACAAACGATACAGTTGTTCGAGGAGAAGAAGGTCCGCACGGTATGGGACGATGAACAGGAGAAGTGGTTCTTCTGCGTGGTGGATGCGGTCGAGGTTTTGACTGAAAGCAAAGATCCCAAAGGATACATCAAAAAAATGAAGCAACGCGACCCGGAGCTCTCCAAAGGGTGGGGACAAATTGTCACCCCCCTTTCCGTTCAGACAGCGGGTGGCCCTCAAAAGATGAATTGTGCTGAGAGGAAAGGCGTTTTCTGAAGAAAGAGAATCTGCGCGATAATATGACGAACGTGGAGATTGCATTGAACACGCTGGCAGAGGCTTCGGAAACAGAGCTGTCCAAGCAACGCGACCCGAAGGGATTCAATGCCCAGAAACGTGTGGCGAAGGACGGTGGCAGCGTGGCGAAAGCCGCCCGCAAGCAGTTGGAAAGCAAACTGGGACGCAGTGTTATCTCTTCGGCAAAGGCCAGCGACTATCTGCTGCCGGGAAATAATAACGAAGAAAGCGAAGAATAAAAGAGCTTTCTGCACGTCAGGTACCGTTGCGAGATACGTGTATTAAAGAAAGGAGAAAATATGGGCTTTTTGATTGCATTGACGCTCTTCCGCGACGTCCTCGGCGAGCTCTTCGCCCCCCCCGTTCTTCAAGAACCGGTAGGGGGAAGAAGTGGGGGATACGATAAACTAGAAGTAAACTTTCTTTACAGAGTCGGAACCCCGTAAATTCTGAATCACACCACACAAGGTTAGAAAAAAAAATGCCGATAGCGGTTCCGTTTTGATAAAAAAAATCAAGTTTCGGAAGTGGTATCGCGATTTTTTTGTATTTTTGCACTCGGAAATAATCAAAAAAGCAGACATGGAATACAACCCTAAAATCGTCGGACGCAGGCACGAACAAGACTTGATTTCAGAATACTGTGATTGTGTTAGGGGACAGGCACCTGTCACACTCCTAATCTGAGGGATAGAACTGCTATCGGAGACAACTAACCTCAAAGGTTTAAACACTACAAAAACGTGAAGCGGGACGGCCACGAGTTGGCTGCCCCAATTTTTTTCAGGTAATCAGGTGATATAGTGAATTTTTTTCATCGGTAAAGCTGAGAAACGTCCAGTGGACGTTACTTTCATTGACGTTGCTCCATCTCGGCCAAGCAAACAAGTTTGTTTTGCGCTCGACTTACGCAACGTTGATAGTGACGCAGCTCGCCTGCTTGGAACCTCAGAATCATTCCCATTACCGAGTCGGTGGGACGCTTCTTGACCCAAAGGTTTTTCATAAACCCTACAATATAAAAGACAAATGTCACAGAAGTATTACGCAGCGGAACCGATATGGCTGACGCTGTCAGGCAATCAGGGAAGACTCAGTTATTGGGTAGTGGTGCGGAATATAATGAGGATGCTGCTGATGAGCAAAGAGGATGTGGACGCGGAAACGGCGTTAGAAATGCTGGACGAAATGCCGATGGACGAGTTCGACAGACTGAAAAGGAGAGCGGCAGCGGAGTACGCTGACCGTCTTCTTTATCTTATTCAAATCAGTGGAAATGAACATCTTGAGTATTGCCTCTTTTTCGGCATCGTCAAAGTGGTTTTTTGATATTTCTGTTTTGTCAACTTAAGTTTTAACAAACTCGTGTAAAACTTTTTTCGTATATTTGCATCTTTAAAAGAAATATAGTATGAAACGTAACATCCTCATCCTCATGGCTGCTATGGCTTCGACTGCCGTTACGGCTCAAAACATCCAGTATCCCAAAGCCGAGAAGACTGGAGTCAAGGACACCTATTTTGGCACCGCGGTGGCCGACCCCTACCGTTGGCTCGAGAACGACACCAGTGCCCAGACGGCCGCCTGGGTGGCGGCGGAAAATGCAATCACCAATGCCTATCTGGCGAAGATCCCCTTCCGCCAGAAACTGCAGAAAAGGCTCACCGAACTCTCCAACTATGAGAAGATTGGCGCACCCCGCAAACGTCATGGGAAGTGGTATTTCTATAAGAACGACGGTCTCCAGAATCAGTATGTGATGTACGTGATGGATGAATTGGGTGGCACCCCGCACGTCTTCCTCGACCCTAACACGCTGAGCGACGACGGCACGGTGGCGCTGGGAGGGGTCTATTTCTCGCACAACGGCCGCTGGGCCGCCTACAGCATTTCGCGTTCGGGAAGCGACTGGCAGGAGTTTTATGTCATCGATCTCAAGACAGGCCGGCTTACCTCTGACCACATCCAGTGGGCCAAGTTCTCAGGTGCTGACTGGCAGGGCGACGGCTTCTATTATAGTGCTTACGACGCCCCCGAGCAGGGCAAGGAGTTCTCCAACGTCAACGAGACACACAAAATCTACTACCATAAGGTAGGCACCCCGCAGAGCGAGGACGTGCTCTTCTACCAGAATCCCGTTTATCCCAAGCGTTTCTACGGAGTGAGTGTGGACGAGGATGAGACCATGATGTTCCTCTACGAAAGCGGAGAGGGCAGCGGTAACAACCTCTATGTGCGCGACCTGCGTCAGCCCAATTCGCAGTTCATCCAGATGACTACCGATATGGATTATCAGTACAGTCCCATCTATTCCGAGGGCAATACCATCTATCTCTACACCAACTATGGAGCCCCGAAGGCCCGCATCATGAAGGCCGACATACGTCATCCCGGCATCGCCGATTGGCAGGAACTGATACCTGAACAGCCGAACACCCTCAGTGGCATCAGCGTCATCAACCGACAGCTCATCCTCACCTACCAGCAGGATGTCTTTGACCACGCCTATGTCTACGGCCTCGACGGACAGCTGCATCACGAGGTGAAGCTCCCCAGTGTGGGCAGCGTGGGCTTCATCGGTGACGAGAAAGAACCCGAGTGCTTCTACTCCTTCACCTCGTTCACCCAGCCAGGCACCATCTACCGCTACGATATGGACCGCAACGAGAGCACCCTTTATTCTGCTCCCACAATCAAATTCCGCCAGGAGGACTTCGTCAGCGAGCAGGTCTTCTTCCTGAGCAAGGACGGCACACGTATCCCGATGTCGCTGACCTATAAGAAAGGTTTGAAACGCAACGGCAAGAACCCCGTCTATCTCTACGGCTATGGTGGATTCAACATCTCGCTCGGACCCGGTTTCTCGGCCATGCGTATTCCTTTCCTCGAGAATGGCGGTATCTATGCGCAGGTGAACCTCCGCGGTGGTGGCGAATACGGTGAAGAGTGGCACATTGCCGGCACCAAGATGCAGAAGCAGAATGTCTTCGATGACTTTATCGGCGCTGCCGAATGGCTCATCCGTGAGGGCTATACTTCGAACGAGAAGATTGCCATCGTGGGTGGCTCCAATGGAGGTCTGCTGGTGGGTGCCTGCATGACGCAGCGCCCCGACCTCTTCCGTGTGGCAGTGCCCGAGGTAGGTGTGATGGATATGCTCCGCTACCACAAGTTCACCATCGGCTGGAACTGGGCACCCGACTATGGCACCAGCGAGGATTCGAAAGAGATGTTCGAATACCTCCTGGGCTATTCGCCGCTCCACAACCTCAAGCCCGGCACCTCCTATCCCGCCACCCTTGTCACCACTGCCGACCACGACGACCGTGTGGTGCCTGCCCACTCCTTTAAGTTCGCAGCCACCCTTCAGGAATGCCACCAAGGCAACAACCCCGTACTCATCCGCATCGACACCAAAGCCGGTCACGGTGGAGGAAAACCCCTGGCCAAGGTCATCGAGGAGCAAGCCGACATCTATGGCTTCATTATGTACAATCTGGGGATGAAGATGAAATAATAGATATTTAAACTTTAAACTTCGCTTTTAATGAACAATCATATCGTTATCATGGCCGGTGGCATAGGAAGCCGTTTCTGGCCGCTGAGTACCCCTGAATTTCCTAAACAGTTTATCGATATTCTGGGTTGTGGACGCACGCTCATACAGCTCACTGTGGATCGCTTCAAAGGGCTCTGCCCGATGGGGAATTTTTGGGTGGTGACCAACGCCGCCTATGTGGACATCGTCCGCGAGCAGCTGCCGGAGATGCCCGTGAACCATATCCTCGCAGAGCCCGCCGCCCGCAATACCGCCCCTTGCATCGCATGGGCCTGCTGGCGTATCAAGCAGGAAGACCCAGAGGCCAATGTCGTAGTGACTCCCGCCGACGCCGTGGTGATGAATCCCGAGGAGTTCCGTCGCGTGATAGGCAACGCCTTGCAGTTTACCGAGAAGAGCGACGCTATCGTCACCATCGGCATCAAGCCTTCGCGTCCCGAGACGGGGTATGGCTATGTGGAAGCGGCCGATACTGTGAGCGGGGAGATAAAGAAGGTGGCAGCCTTTAAGGAGAAGCCCTCACTGGAGGTGGCTCAGCAGTACCTCGCTGCCGGCAACTATCTGTGGAATGCCGGTATCTTTGTTTGGAATGTCCGCACCATCACTGATGCCCTCAGTACATATAAGCCCAATATTGCCGGTGATATGGAGCGTATGAAGACCGATGCCGACGTGCAAACCATCTTCCCGCAGTGCGAGAAAATCTCTATCGACTATGCCGTGATGGAGCCCGCTGCCGCCGACGGTAAGGTCTATACCCATCCTGCCGACTTCGGATGGAGCGACCTCGGCAATTGGGCTTCGCTGCACGACAAGTTGCAGAAGGACAACGCTAATAACGGCGCTGTTGGGAAGGTGGATATGTATGAATGCTCAAACTGTGTGGTGCATGCCGAAGAAGCATCGAAAGTGGTGCTTCAAGGGCTTGACGGATATATCGTTTCGGCTAAGGGCGATCGGTTGCTGGTATGCAAGCGTAGTGAGGAGCAACGAATAAAGGAGTTCTCTCAGAAATGAAAAGAAAAACGGCTGATGGACAATCCGTCAGCCGTTTTCCTTTTTTCCGCACGTGCAATGTGCGCAACGACCCGTCTTCGGATCAGCGTTGGCACAAGGGCGTTTGAATTCTTTCTCTTTGTGAAGAAGCATTTTGATGCCCAATCCTGCCATCATCAGTGCGATGATGCCAATGGCTATCGCCAACACTATGAGTATTGTTTTCATACCTTGTCTTAATAAAAAAGCCGCAATTTATGCGGCTTTGATTTGCTCCCCCTGAAGGACTTGAACCTTCGACCCCCTGATTAACAGTCAGGTGCTCTAACCAACTGAGCTAAGGAGGAATCTCCTTGATTTCTAATTTCCGATGTCTTATTTCTAAGTGTCAGTTTCTCTCTTGAAATCGGGTGCAAAGATACAACCTTTTTTTATTCTGACCAAATTTTTTTTGAAATAATTTTTGCTGTATATTCTAATTGGTTGAACTTTCGATGGATATATTTTTCAATTCCTCTATTAGGTCGGAAGCAATGAGGCTCGATTCGGATTGTTTTTTTGCCACTCTGTCGCCAATTTCGCCATGTATTCTCACTCCAAGGCATGTGGATTCGAATAAGTTATTGGTATGCTGTGAGATAATGCCCAGAAGGATGCCTGTGAGCACGTCGCCGCTACCCGCGGTGGCCATACCCGCGTTGCCTGTAGTGTTTTCATACACACGGCCGTCGGGGGCATAGACGCGTGTGCGGTGGGCTTTTTTGACGATGATGCAGCCGTGCCTCGCCGCCATTTCGGCGGGGTCGGCATCGCCGAAAAGTCGCTGGTATTCACGGTCGTGTGGGGTGAGAATTGAATGCGTTAATGCATTATTGAGAGAATGTGTGAGTGGGGCGAGGATGTTGAGTGCGTCGGCATCTAATACCAGGGGACAGTGGGTAGTTGTCAGTTGGCAGTTTTTAAGTAGGTTGTGGAGGGCTTTGGCGGTGGTGGGATTGGTGCCGATACCGGGACCAACGGCGATGGCTGTGTAGTGCTCCAGGTGTTCAGGTACTGTGGAGAAGAGGATTGGAGAGGGGTCGATGCTGACCATTGCCTCGGGGAAGGCGCTCTGCATGGGGTTGACGCAGTGCTCCGGCAGGTGTACGCTTACTAGCCCGCATCCGCTCCTTAGTGCGGCTCGCGCAGCCAGGATGGCGCAGCCCATGCGCCCATAGGATCCGGCAATGAGCAGCCCATGACCATAGTCGTGTTTGGTGGTTTCTTGATTTCTCATACTATTATATATAACGTCTGATGGGTTGGATTATTGTTTCTACCGGCATGACAAAATGGCAGTCCCGAGACCCTTTTTTCGACCTATCAACTCCTATCGTGGTAGGAGTTGGTTAGGAGTTGGTAAGGAGTTGGTAAGGTGAATATACGAAGTTAAGATATTGAGATTAGGTGGTTTATGGCTAAGAGGTAGGAGCGGGACTGTGGGGACTGCCATTTTGGCAGTCCCGGGGTATTGAGGAGCAAAAAAAACCTCCGCGGGAGGCGGAGGTTTTTATGTTCGGGGCTGCAGGGTTTGCAGCCGGAAAAAGTGGATCAATCAGCAGTGCCGGTGGCGCCGTCCTCGGGACGGAGGGTCACGCAGACATAGTTGTTGAGGTTGACGTATTTGGCGGCGATGGCCTGGATGTCCTTGACGGTGACTTTCTTAACCATCTCGTTGTACTGGTCGATATAGTCGCGGCTCTCGTTGAAGCGGTAGCTGCTGCTGATCTGGCCCAGCCAGAAGCCGTTGTTCTGACGGTTCTTGTCGCGCTGGACAATCATCTGCTCCTGGACTTTGCTGAGGGTCTTCTCGTCGCAGCCTTCCTTCATGTACTGCTTAAGGATGTCGATGCAGTCGCCTTCAATTTTCTTGGCCTTCTCAGGGTCGCAGCCGATGTAGAACTGCCAGCTGACCTGGCCTTCGGGGGTAATCTCGTAGTCAAAGCCGGCGCTGGGGCTGTAGGCGTCGCCGTTCTTCTCGCGGATGATCTCGAGAGTGGTGATGCTCAGGGCGTCGCCGAGCTGCTGGATGGCGATACGGGTCTGGGGATCAAGCTCCTTGGCATCGCAGTTCACCTGGCCGCTCATGAGGAGCATACCCTGTTTCTCGATACCCTTGACGGCCTCGGCATGCTGGATGCCCTCGGCGAATTTCGGGTTGCGGTTGATGAACTTGTCGTTCTTCTGCTTTCCATTGACAGGCAGGTTGTTGAGGTACTTGGCGATGAGGTCGATGTCCTTGTCCTCGATGTTGCCGACGAAGAAGAATGTCTGGTTGGAGGCATCGGCGAAGCGCTCCTGGTAGATCTGGAACATGCGGTCGAGGCTGAGGCTACGCACCTTCTCCTCGGTGGGGACGACCACCTGGCGCTTGTCGTTCGGGAAAGCGGTCTTGTAGTAGGTCTCGATGAAGGCCACCTGCGGGTTCTCGCGGACGTACTTAATCTGGTTGACGGTGTTCTCGATGTTGCGCTCGTAGGCTTCCTGGTCCTTGCGGGGGGCGGTGTAGTAGAGGTTGATAAGCTGCAGGGTGGTCTCGAGGTCCTTGGGCGAGCAGTTGCCGCTGAAGCCCTGGGTCTCGGTGCTGATGTAGGGGCTGATGCTGAGGTTCATGCCTTTGAGCTTCTTGCTGAGCTGGGTGGCGCTGAAGTTGGCGATACCGCCGGCGTCAACGAAGTTGGCGGCGTTCTGGGCCTGGTAGGCCTCTTCGTCGCTGTAGAGGGAGGTGCCGCCGAAGCCGAAGGAACTAATCTGGATTTCGTCGGCCTTGTAGTCGGTCTTCTTGACGATGAACTTGATGCCATTGGGGCAGGTATACTCCTTATAGTCGAGGGCCTTGTTCTCCTTGGTCACGGTGGCTTTGACATCCTTGAGGGTCTCGGCGAAGAGGGGCTCGTCCTTGAAGGTGTCAACCCAAGGCTGAGTCTTCACTTTCTTGGCGTTCTTAATAATCTTCAGGGCTTCCTTCTCGGTGGTGACTTTCACGCCGTCTTTCTCGGGGGCGGTGAGGTAGAAGATGATGTTGTTGTCGGTAATCCAGCTCTTGATGAGGGCGTTGCACTCCTCAAGGGTCACTTCGGGGACAAATTCCTTGGCATATTTCCATTCCTGGCGGATGCCGGGGCAGGGTTCGTTCTCAAGGTAGTGGTTGGTGTACTCGTCGGCGAGGCTGTTAGTCTGGGTCTTGTTCTCTTCCTTGGCCATCTTGGTATAAGTGGAAAGGAGATCTTCTTTCTGACGCTCCAGTTCGCTCTGGAGGAAGCCGTGGTCGGTCATCTGCTTGACGGTCTTGAGGAGGAGTTCGGCGGTTTCGTTGATACGGCCTTCCTTGGGAGAGGCGCTGAGGGCAAAGACGTCGATTTCACGGCCAAGGAAGCCGCTGTAGCCGCCGCCGGCATACATCATGGGGGCAGTGGGCTTCTCGCAGATTTCGGCAAAGCGCTCGTTGATCATCATGTCGACGAGGTTGCGGACCAGCATGGCGCGGTAGGCACCGACGGTGCCGTTGGGGGTCTTCTTGTGTTTCCAGTAGATAGCGAGGCTGGTGTTGGTGGCCTCCTTGTCGGTGGCGATGCAGATGAGGGGCTCTTTGTTGTCGGGAATCTCATAGCTGAGGCGCTTTTTGGGAGTGCCCTGGCCAAGGTATTTGTGGTTGGCGCCGCTGAAGACATCTTTCACCTGTTTCTCCATACCCTTGGCACCCTTGACCCCTTGGTATTCAAAGTTGTCCATGTCGCCAACGATGACGATGGCCTGCAGGTCGGGACGGTACCAGTCGTTGAAGAAGTCGACGATGCTCTGACGCTTGAAGTTCATGATAACCTCTTCCTTGCCGATGGGCAGACGGTCGGCATAGAGGGAGCCTTTGAGCATGATGGGCCAGGTTTTCTTGCGGAGACGGTCGCCGTGGCCGACGCCACCGCGCCACTCCTCGTGGATGACGCCGCGCTCTTCCTCAATTTCCTGCTCGTCGAAGAGGATGTTGCCGGCCCAGCCGTCGAGAATCTCGATACCCATCTTGACCATCTCTTCGTCGTCGGCGGGCATGTTGACATAGTAGACCGTCTGGTCGAAGCTGGTGTAGGCGTTGATGTCGCGTCCGAACTCGACACCGTGCTTCTGCAGCTTGTCAATCATCTCGTTGTGGGGGTAACCCTTGATGCCGTTGAAGGCCATGTGCTCGCAGAAGTGGGCCAGGCCTTGCTGGTCGTCGCGTTCCATGATGGAACCGGCGTTGGAGACCAGGCGGAACTGAATCATTTTCTCGGGCTTCTTGTTGTTGCGGATGTAGTAGGTGAATCCGTTGTCAAGTTTGCCGTAGAGCACCTTCTTGTCGAGAGGTACCTGGGCGTTGACATCACTTTTCTTTTCTTTCGAGCCGGTGTTCAGGCCTCCCAGCTGGGCGAAAGAGGTGCCGCCGAGGAGGAGGGTCAGCAGCATGGTGAATAAAAAGGTCTTTTTCATTTTGATTGTGTTTTTAATGAATAATAAATATTAATTGTTTTCCTTATTCGCTGTTTTTTGGTATTCCAGCAGGTCGGCAGGCTGGCAGTCGAGTACCTCGCACAGGCGTTCCAAGGTGCTAAATCGTACGGCACGGGCCTTGCCTGTCTTGAAAATCGACAGGTTGGCAGGCGTAATCTCCACTTTCTCCGCTAATTCGCCCAGCGATATCTTTCGCTTGGCCATCATCATATCCAGGTTTACTACTATCATTCCTTGCTTACTTAAATACCGTCTACCTTATTTATATTGTCAGTTCCTGTTCTTCTTGCATCTCGCGCCCGATATAAAATATCTGAGCCATAAATATGATTGTCAGCCCATAGAAGAGGCGTGTGGTATGCAGCTGGATGGCTGTCGATGGCTCCCAGTCGCTGCCTGCCAGCAACGATGCCGCCAGCGACTGCTCTATCCAGGTGCTGATATCCATGCATAATGACATCGCAATCATCAGCATTCCTATCCAAGTCAGCCAACGAATCTTTTTCTTGGGAAACACTTTGCCGTTGCGAACATTAATATAGAAAGAGATAAGGGCGATGACGGTCAGGATGACCATTGCCACAAAGGCCAGCACGCTAAACAGTTGGAGCCCGAAGCACCAGTAGGCCTTGCTGGAGGTGATAAGCTCTTCGTTGTCGGAAGCGATAGCCATGGTGTAGCGGCTGATATGCACTGTGGCGCTTAGACTGTCGTTCAATCCTGTCACCACAATTGGCTCTTTGCCAGTGCGACTTTGTAGGTCGGTAATAAAAAGTCCGTAATTCTTGCTTTGTGTACCGATGTTCCCCACCTCAATGGGGTCGGCAGCACTCACCACGTTCATAATAAAGAGTGCAATAAACGCGGCAGCTACGCCGATAAGTATAGCGTAAAGCGTTCTAATTCTGGTGATTCTGCTTTTTTTAGCCATCTTTTTCGTTGTCTTTGTCGCCGCAAAAATACGACTTTTTTCTGAAATACAAAAAAAAAAATTACGAAAAACGAAAAAAAAATATTGTTTTTCGATAAATTTTATATGTAAAACATTAAATGGGGATATCTGTCAGCACTCGTATTTCTCGAGGACCTGATGGAGTTCGACGGGGGAGATGTCGTGGTGGATTTCGCCGTCGAGGGCATAACTGATGGCACCGGTCTCCTCGCTGACGATGACGCTGAGGACGTCGAGCTGCTCTGTGACGCCGATGGCGGAGCGGTGGCGCAGGCCGAGGTTGGGGTCAATGTCGAGGCGCGAGGTGACGGGCAGGATGCAGCGGGCGGCGATGATGTGGTTGCCGTTGACAATCATGGCACCGTCGTGGAGGGGCGAGTTCTTGAAGAAGATGGTCTCTATCAAGGCGCTGGAGGCCAAGGCATCCACCAACTCTCCGGTGTCGACAAGTTCCTCAACAGAATTTTGTCGCTTGAAGATGATGAGAGCACCAGTCTTGGTTTGCGACATGTGGACACAGGCGTTTATATAGTCTTCATAACCAGTACTTTTGTTTACTTTCTGCTGCTGACGCCAAAATTGGAGACGTCTCCAGAAGTTGTCGTTAAGCTGGGTCTTTGTACCGAGGAAGAGGAGAAAACGTCGTATCTCGGGCTGGAAAATGACGATGAGAGCAATGAGTCCCACGCTGGCAACGGCCGATAGGATGGCTCCCATGAGCCTCATCCCTAGCATATCGGCGGCACGCCATGCGATGAAAATAATCAGGAGGGCCCAGAAAATGAACATGGCGTTGGAATTACGCACTATGCGATAGACGTGGAAGACAAGAGCCGCAACGATGACGATGTCGATGATATCGATGAGATGCAGCTCCGGGAGGCCGAGGATGGCATTGGGAATCATAAAGGTTTACGGTTTAAAAGTTGATAGGTTGATATTATTAACACTCATCACTTAACAAAAGAGAAGTTTGATAGTTTCGACGGCGGGACGTGGGTCGTGGACGCGCAGCAGGCGGCTGCCTTTCGTCAGGGCGATGGCATCGAGGGCGATGGTGCCGTTGAGTGCCTCGTCGGGTGTGGTTCCTAGCTTTTTGTAAATCATGCTCTTGCGACTGAGGGCTGTGAGCAGGGGTTCGCGGAAGAGGCTTGTGAGTTCTTCCAGACGATGGAGCAACTCGTAGTTCTCCTCGACGGTCTTGGCGAAGCCGAAACCCGGGTCAATCCAAATATCTTTGACTCCCAGGTGGTAGAGGATGTCAAGTCGCTGGGAGAAATACTTCGTCAGGTCATCGATGATGTCGTCATAGCCGGTGAGTTGCTGCATCTGTCCCGGGAGTCCTCGCGTGTGCATTAAAATATAGGGGACTTGCAACTCGGCAACGGTCTGGAACATTTCCTCGTCAAACTGGCCTCCGGAGATGTCATTGATGATATCGGCTCCCGCCTCAACGGCCTTGCGTGCAGGGAGGGAGTAGCAGGTATCGACAGAGAGAATGGCCTCGGGCAGCGTTGTACGTACGAGGGTCACTGCATCGGCAAGGCGTTGGGCTTCAATGTCAGGAGGCAGCAACTGAGCACCGGGACGCGAGGAGACGGCGCCGATATCGATGATGTCGGCACCCTCGTCAAGAAGTTTCTTGGCATGGTCGACAAGAGCTTCGGGGCTATTGTGGCGGCCGCCATCGTAGAATGAGTCGGGGGTGACATTGAGTATACCCATCACCACCGGCCGGTCGAAGGTTACCAGCCGCCCCTGTAAGGTGATGCTGAAGGAAGTGAATCTCTGTTTGTCCATAGTCTTATTAAAAAAAATAGTCTTAAATTTAATAAACGAGCAAACTAGACAAATATTGTTTTCCGCGAGCGAAAAAAACGATTTAAGAAATTTTCGTATTTTTGCAAAATGAATAAACGTCAAAACTTTGCTTGAATCATTATAATTATGAAACGATTGATTCTTCTTCTGATGCTAGCGGCGGCTACGGCGGCGCCAGCTTGTACCAACCTTATCGTGTCGAAAGGGGCCTCTTCCGATGGTAGCACCTTCATCACCTATGCTGCTGACAGCCATGTGCGCTACGGACAGCTGCGTTACTGCGCCGCCGCCGACCATGAGCCCGGCGAGACGCTGAAGCTCTACAACTACGGAAGTTTAAAATTCCAGATAGAGATACCGCAGCCGGCGCACACCTACCAGGTGGTGGGCTTCATCAACGAGCACCAGCTTGCCATGGGCGAGACCACTTGGGGTGGCCGCAAAGAGCTGGCGCACGGCTCAGGAGTAGGCATCGACTACGGCAACCTCATCTATGTCACCCTGCAGCGCGCCCGCAATTGCCGCGAGGCCATCAAGGTGATGCACGAGTTGGTGAGCACCTACGGCTATAGCGACGGCGGCGAGAGTTTTTCCCTCGCTGACCCTGACGAGGTGTGGATTTATGAGATTATCAACAAGGGCGACGAGAAGGGCGCCGTGTGGGTGGCGCGTCGCGTGCCCGACGGCTACATTTGCGGCCACGCCAATCAAGCTCGCATCACTACCTTCCCCAAGGAGCATCTCAAATGGAATAAGAAAGGGCTGCATCACGCCATCAGTAGCAAGCATATCGACCATATCTTCGAGCCGGAAGTGGAGTGCGTCTACAGCGAGGATGTGGTCAGTTTCGCAAGAGAAAAAGGCTTCTACACGGAAATACCGCATGAAGGTGTCAGAATCAGGGCTGCTTCTCCCGACCCATTCTTCTCCTTCGCCGACACCTACAACCCGCTGACCTTCTCGGGCCTCCGCGCCTGCGAGGCACGCGTATATGCGATGTTTAATAGGGTTTCCGACGATATGAAACGCTATGAGGCTTTTGCTATGGGCGATGCCACCGCCGAGCGACTGCCCTTGTGGGTAAAACCCAACCGCAAGCTTTCGGTGCAGGATGTGATGACGTTGATGCGCGACCACTTCGAGGGCACTCCGATGGATATGACCCAAGATGTGGGCGCAGGTCCTTTCCATTGCCCTTACCGCTGGCGCCCGATGGATTTCGAGGTCGATGGCAAGCGCTATATCCACGAGCGTGCTATCAGTACCCAGCAGACGGGATTCAGCTTTGTGGCGCAGTGCCGTAAATGGCTGCCCTCCAAGCTTGGTGGCATCCTCTGGTTCGGCGTCGATGATACCTACAGCACCTGCTACTGCCCCGTCTACTGCGGCTGCACCCAGATTCCAATCTGCTTCGAAGAGGGCAACGGCTCAATGAGCCAGTATTCGGAGACGGCCGCTTTCTGGCTCTTCAACCGCGTGAGCAACTTCTGCTACTTGCGTTACGACTCGATGATTGTCGACGTACAACGCGTACAACATGAGTTGGAGGATGAGTTTGTCGGCGATGAGACAGCATATGCCAAACGTTGGGCGCAGGAGGACAACGAGGCACGTCTGGTGGGCGCCCTCAACCGCTTCAGTAATGACCGCTCCGAGAAGATGATGCGCCGCTGGCGTGAGCTCGACCATTTTTTGCTGATGAAATATATCGACGGAAATATCAAGCATGTGAAGAACGGCAAGATAGAGACAACCCCGACGGGTGTCGTCCGTTCTCCCCAGCAACCGCCCTATCCCGAATGGTTCTATCGTCAGATTATTGACGACCATGGTGAGGTGCTGTTGGAAAGATAGATTTATTAAGAAAGTGTCAGTAGGGTGGCTTGCAGTGTTTCTAGAAATATTTTTACATAAATACAATAAAAAGTAATGGAGCACGTTTAAAATAGATTATGAGTAAAAACGGACAAATGGAACGCGATACACGCAGCGAGATGGAGCAGGAGGTGGCAGAATGCCGTGTGCTCTTCGAGAAGAAGACGCGCGACTATGGCACTTCGTGGCGCATCTTGCGGCTGCCGTCGTTTACAGATCAGATATTTATTAAGGCCAATCGCATTCGCAGCGTGCAAGAGAGCGGTGAGAATCGGGTGGGTGATGGTGTGCGGGGCGAGTTCGTGGCGATGGTGAACTATGCCGTGATGGCGCTGATACAGAACACTCTCCTCAGCCAGCCGCAAGCAGCAACGCACGATAACGCGGAGGAAATTCCTGTTGGTTTGGAGTTGCCCTTAGAGAAAGCTATGGAACTGTATGATGCAGAGACCAAGCGGATTCTGGATTTGATGATGGACAAGAATCACGATTATGGCGAGGCCTGGCGTCAGATGCGCATCAGCTCGATGGTGGACCTGATACTTATGAAACTTTTGCGCATCAAGCAGATAGAGGACAATGAGGGCAAGACCCTAGTGAGTGAGGGCGTGGAAGGCGGATATATGGACATAGTGAATTATTCGTTGTTCTGTCTGGTTCGCATGACTGAGGAATGTGCCGGCAAGATTCCGTCAGTCCATGAGAAATAGGATAATGGTAAACAGCGTCTTCTGACAAGATATCGGTGGTCAAAGAATAAAATAAGACTATGAAAATCAAAGATACAAAACTGAATTACTCGCTGAATGTAGCAGCACGATGGATTGTAGGACTTGTGTTCCTTTTCTCGTCGTTTGTCAAGGGTGTCGACCCGATGGGGACGATGTTCAAGGTACAGGACTATATGTCGAACTGGGAATTTCTGGGCATGAGCTTCGAGTGGGCTCATCCGTTGGCCGGTGTGCTGGCGGTATCGTTGATATGCGCTGAGTTTCTGGTAGGCGTAATGTTGATATTCAATTCTTTCCGTGTGTTCTCGGCCTGGCTGTTGGCGGCGATGATGGCATTCTTCACCGTGACAACGCTGGTTGATGCTACGACCAACTTGGTGGATGACTGTGGCTGCTTCGGCGATGCCATCAAGCTCACCAATTGGCAGACTTTTTGGAAGAACATCATTCTCGACGTGCCCACGGTGTGGATTGTGCTAACCTGTCGTCTGCGTATGCGCCGCCGCTTCGAGCGCGACAGCATCGTGTTTACCGCTGGTCTGGTGTTGATGTTGGTATTCTGCATCTATAATATCAACCATGAGCCGGTTATCGACTTTCGCCCTTGGAAGATCGGCAACAAGATGATTGATGCCGAGGAGGCTATGCCCAAGAGCTATGTGACTTATAAGAATCGTGAGACCGGCGAGACGATGGAATTTGAGTCGGCGAAACTGATGGATTATATGGCCGACACGGCTTGGGTGAGTGCATGGGAGTGGGTTAGTAGCCGTGTGGAAATGCCCGAAATCAAGGCTCCTGGATTCTCGATGATGACCATGGAGGGCTCTGACCAAGCTCTCGACATGATTTCGTCCGAGGACGGATTGGTGATTGTGACTATCCATCACTTGAACAAGATTGATGCCGAGGACGTTGAGGAGGTGAAGAGTGCGCAGGCGCTGGCTATGGAGAACGGCAAGGATATCGTACTGCTGACCTCGGCGCTGCCCGAGGAGGTGCAGGCCTGGCTCTATGAGAACAAGATAGAGAATCTGGATTACTATTTCGCCGATGCCACCGCTATTGAGACGATGATGCGTGGCAATCCCGGATTTATGTATGTTCAGAATGCTGTGGTGGTAGACAAGGGCCGCAAGGCTATGGATTTGAAAATGGAGAACTAACCCCATAAACTTAAAACGTAAAACTAACTTATGATTCAGAGAATTCAATCGTTATGGTTACTGTTGGCTACCGCTTGCATGGTGCTGTGTCTGCTGATGCCGGTGGCAAAGTATAATTATCAGGACATGCCCTCCCAGGGGCAGTGCACGGAGGCTCGGCTTGACCTCTTCGCCCAAAATGGTCCCGATATGGCCACGCAGATGGGTGAGCCGGTGGTGACCTATAGTCAGCGTATGACGGGTATGGAGACTTGGCCGCTTGTGACGCTGGTGCTCTTCTGCGGCGTCATAGCACTGGGATGCATTTTCCTTTTCAAGCGCCGTACCCTGCAGGTGCGTATCGTGGCAGTGGGATTTTTGATGAATGTGGTGTATGCCTTCCTGGTGTTTTTCTGGGCGGTTGACCGCTATGCCGATCTCCTTTCGGCTGGCATGGGTGGCGTGCAGCCCGAGATTTCGTGGCAGGTGGGAGCCTTTGCACCGCTTGTGTCGCTGGTCTTCTTCTTCCTGGCACAGCGCGCAATCAAGAAAGATGAGGCACTGGTGAGAGCGGCAGACAGACTGAGATAGTGGTTAGTGATTGGTAATGAGAATAGAGATAAACAATATAGGACAGTTGTCCGAGGTGGCACGGAAATTGCTGGAAGGATTTCCAGAAGAGCGTTTCTTTGCCTTTTTCGGCAAGATGGGGGTGGGGAAGACCACGCTCATCAAGGAACTCTGCGTGGCACTAGGGGTAGAAGACAATGTGTGCAGTCCGACCTTCGCCATCGTAAACGAATATTGTCGGCCACTGAATACACCTAACACTGAAAGTGAGCCAGTGTACCATTTCGATTTCTACCGATTGAAGAACTTGTCGGAGGCCTACGACTTGGGCTACGAGGAATACTTCTACAGCGGCTGCTACTGCTTCACGGAGTGGACCGAGAAGATTGAAGAGCTACTACCAGAGAGCTATGTGAGGGTGGAAATTGTGGAGGTCGACGGTGTGCGTACACTGACGGCGGAAATTATTAAATAGGAATATAATAATATATAATGAACAATAGAGAAAAAGAATCAGAGGTGTTGGCGCGTTTGGCTGCGCAGGCCCTTGATGCCAAGAAAGCTGAGGATGTACGAATTCTGGACCTGCGGAAGGTCCATGGCGCTCCGGCGGAGTATTTTGTGATTGCCACGGGTAATGTGCCGTCACATGTGAGTGCGCTGAGCGATGCCGTCTTCGAGACGGTGAAGAAAGCCACCGGCTTGAACCCTCACAAGATTGAAGGCTACAACAATGCCGAATGGATACTGATGGATTATTTCGATGTGGTCATCCATATCTTCCAGAAGGAGAAGCGCACCTTCTTCCGTCTCGACGAGTTGTGGAGTGACGGCGAGGAGGTTCCTGTTAAGAGTTAAGAGTTCTTGAGTTAAGAGTTATATGGCGAAACAACAGAATAAGATGCCCAATAATACTCCTCGTGGCAATAAGCCCAAGGCAAGCCGATGGCTATATATCATCTATGGTGTGATCATGGTGGCGCTGCTCTTCGGTATGTTTGGCGGTGGAAACTCGACCAAGCAGCCCGTGAACTGGGACAAGTTGTCGCTCATCCTTGAGCGGCACGACTATGAGCTGATTACGGTAATCAACCAGGAGGTGGCCGAGATTAAGATTAAACAGGATGCCATCAATGCCCATCCTGACCTTTATGGCGACCTGCGTACGCGCTCCATCACCGGCAACGACGGTCCTGTGGGTGTATATACCTACAACATAGGTAACTATGAGCATTTCGACAAGGAACTCTCCATCATCGAGGAGAAGACAGGCGAGCATATCAGTTATAAGATTGAGAATCATAGTAACGCCTGGCGAGAGCTATTGGTTTGGTTTGCACCGCTGCTCATCATGATACTCCTCTTCTGGGGCATGAGCGCCTACGCCCGCAAGCAGATGGGCGGCGAAGGCGGTGGTCTCGGCGGTATGTTCGGCTTCGGCGGTTCCAAGGCCAAGCAGTATGATGCCACCAAGCAGGTCAATGTCACTTTTAAGGATGTGGCCGGTCTAGCTGGTGCCAAGGAGGAGGTGATGGAGGTTGTAGACTTCCTAAAGAACCCTAAGCATTACACCGAGCTGGGAGGTAAAATACCCAAAGGAGTGTTGCTCGTTGGCCCTCCAGGTACGGGTAAAACCCTTTTGGCCAAGGCTGTGGCCGGCGAGGCTGGGGTGCCGTTCTTTTCGATGAGCGGCTCCGACTTCGTGGAGATGTTTGTCGGCGTCGGTGCCAGCCGTGTCCGCGGACTGTTCGAGGAGGCCAAGAAAAAGAGTCCCTGCATCGTCTTCATTGACGAGATTGACGCTGTGGGTCGTGCCCGTGGCAGGGGAGGTCTCACCGGTGGTAACGATGAGCGCGAGAATACGCTCAACCAGCTGCTTACAGAGATGGATGGCTTCTCCAGCACCACCAATGTTATCGTGCTGGCCGCCACCAACCGCGCCGACGTGCTCGACAAGGCGCTGATGCGTGCCGGCCGTTTTGACCGTCAGATTTATGTGGAGCTGCCCGACATCGAGGAGCGCAAGGCTATCTTCGCCGTCCACATGAAGAATCTCAAGTTGAACGTCACTCCCGGCAGTGAAGGCTATGTGGACCGCGACTTCCTGGCCAAGCAGACGCCGGGCTTCAGCGGTGCCGACATCGCCAATGTCTGCAACGAGGCTGCCCTCGTTGCTGCCCGCAAGAATAAGAAACAGATTGAGAAACAGGACTTCCTAGATGCTGTTGACCGTATTGTCGGTGGTTTGGAGAAGCGCACCAAGGTGCTCTCCGACCAGGAGAAGCACACCATCGCCTACCATGAGAGCGGCCATGCCTCTGTGAGTTGGTTGTTGCGCTGGGCCAACCCGCTGGTGAAGGTGACCATCGTGCCGCGTGGCAAAGCCCTCGGCGCCGCTTGGTATCTTCCCGAGGAACGTCAGATTACCACCTATGAGCAAATGTTCGATGAGATGACCAGCCTCATGGCCGGCCGTGCGTCGGAAGAGATTGTCTTCGGCCGCATCAGCACCGGTGCCCTCAACGACATAGAGCGTGCCACCAAGATGGCGCAGGCCCTGGTGACCTACTATGGTATGAGCCCCGAGGTGGGCAACATCAGCTTCTACGACTCCACGGGTCAGACCGACTATGCCCTCACCAAGCCCTTCAGCGAGAAGACCGCCGAGACCATTGACCGTGAGGTGAAGCGTATGGTGGAGGAGGCCTACAGTAAAGCCAAAGAGCTGCTACTCGGCCATCGCGAGCAGCTCGACCAGTTGGCGGCACAACTCTACGAGAAAGAGGTGCTCTTCCGAGAGGACCTTGAGAATATCTACGGTCCCCGTCCTTGGGAGGAGGAGAAAAAGGAACTCCCTCAGACTACCGAAGAGACTCCTGAGATACCAGAAAATAATTATAACCCCGAAAATACCACTCTGTCATGAAAACATTCTGGGTTCGCACTGCCAGTGCTGTGGTTTATGCCGTACTGTTTCTGGGAACACTCCTCAGCGGACAGCTGTTCAATAATCCCAATATGGGCCTTGTCCTTTTCGGTGCCTTCCTGTTCTTCGTCACCATGGGCTGTTCCAATGAGTTCTTCCGCATTGTGGCACATCAAGGGGCAAAACCCAGTAAGTTCTTGGGATACACTTATGCAGCCTGCATCCTCTTGGTGATGCTGGTGGCACCATTGCTCACCGCTTCATTGGCAGGTTTTGCTTTGGTACTGATGGCGTTCATCCTGTTTCCCACCACTTTCGCTTTGGCTGCTATCGTGCAACTTTGGAAGCAAAGCGAACAGCCTTTCCGCGATGCGGCTTATACCATGATTCCTTTGCTTTATATCGCCCTGCCTTTGAGTTTGATGCTTATGCTTGTCTCTGACTACGACCATGGTGCTATCGGTGTTTTGATGGTGGTGCTGATGGTGTGGGTCAACGACTCGGGAGCATATATCGGAGGCTCTCTTTTTGGAAAGCACAAGATGTGGGTGCGTCACTCTCCCGGTAAGACCTGGGAGGGTACCGCCTTCGGCGTGCTGGCAACTCTGCTGCTGGCCGTCTTTGTGGGACCGTGCCTTGTTCCTTCCGTTGCCTGGTACCACTGGCTGGTGCTTGGCTTTATCTGCAGTGTTGTCGATACCCTTGGTGACTTGGTGGAGAGCATGCTCAAGCGCTCTGTGGGAGTGAAAGACAGTGGCAATATTATGCCCGGCCATGGAGGCTTCCTCGACCGCTTCGACAGTCTCCTTATTATCATGCCTTTTGTTTTTGCCTACGTAACCTTAATAATTAAATAATTATGAAAATCCATCGTGAGGGAAAGAAAATAATTTTGTTCACAGCGGCGTCTATCTTTGTGATTGTGCTACTGTTGTTGCTGCTGGTAAGTAATTGGAACATTGTTCACTACCTGTTTGTTGTAGGACTAGTGGTTTTCGGCTTCCTGGTGACGGCATTCTTCCGCATCCCACGACGTATCTTTGCCGAAAGCCCAAACGAGCTCATTTCGCCTGCCGACGGAACCATTGTCACCATTGAGCAGGTGTTTGAAAAGACCTATCTCAAGGCCGAATGCATGCAGGTCTCCATCTTCATGAGCGGCACCGATGTGCATGTCAACCGTTATCCTTGCAATGGTTTGGTGGAATATGTTAAGTTCCGTCGCGGCAACTATTTTGTTGCCTCCTATCCCAAGAGTAGTGACCTCAACGAGCGCACAGAGATTGGCATGCTGCTCGACAACGGCAAGCGTATCCTTATCCGCCAGGTGGCCGGAGTAATGGCGCGCCGTATTGTCTGCTATGCCAAGGAGGGCGAGCGCGTCAAGCAGAATCAGGAGCTTGGCTTCATCCGCTTTGGCTCGCGTGTCGACCTCTTCCTTCCGCTCGACTTCCCCATCGATGTTGACTTGCAGGACAAGGTGAAGAACGCTATCAGCCCCATTGCTGAAATTGTCTGATAAAAATGATTGCTGACCAGATTCTTTATGAGGATAATCACCTCATGGCAATCAACAAGCTCCCCGGTCAAATCACTCAGGGCGACAAGACGGGGGATCCTTGCCTAGCCGACTTGGTGAAGGATTTCCTCAAGGAACGCGATAACAAGCCTGGTAATGTCTATTGTGGTGTTATCCATCGGCTTGACAGGCCGGTATCGGGTGTCGTGTTGCTGGCCAAGACCTCCAAGGCCCTCTCTCGCATGGTGGAGAAGGTGCGTACGCGGGAGTTTGAAAAGCATTATTGGGCGGTAGTGAAAAACGCCCCTCCTCAGTCTGCCGGTGCTCTCGAGAACTGGCTCGTCAAGAATGAAGAGCGCAACAAGAGTTATGTCTTCAGCTCGGCACGCCCCAATGCTAAACTAGCCCGTCTGGAATACAGAGAAATTGCTGTGTCCGATGGAGGGTACCATCTTCTTGATATTAACCTTCACACCGGCCGTCACCACCAAATACGTTGCCAGCTGGCCAATATCGGATGCCCCATCAAGGGCGACCTCAAATACGGCGCACCACGCAGCAACGATGACGGGTCTATCTCGCTCCACGCCCACATGGTCTCGTTTGAACATCCGGTAACCCACAAACTTATTACTATCACTGCACCCAATCCAACCATCGAAAGAATGTTTCATTTAGGATGAAAGTTTTTATTCCGAAGGAGTACTAAAAACAATAAAGTAATATTTATATTAGAATACATAGAAATAATGAAAAAGACCATTCTAATCCTCTTACTGCTTGCAGTTCCGCTGTCGGCTGTGTATGCTCAGCGGGTGGTAACCGACAATTTTGATCGCCTTGAGATTCACTATCAGACCCCGGCGCTTACAGTTGAATCTATACCGTTCTTCGACAGCAAGTCCGATATGCTGATGCTCGCCGGCTACCAGTCTGGCGGCGAGGTGGGATCTCCGCTTCTGCCCGTGAGCATTGACAAGATTGTCATACCCTTCTGTGAGTCGGTGACTGTCGAGGTGGCCAATGCCGTCTATGACACCCTCGACCTCTATCTGCAGTCGGTAATTCCCATGCAGCCTAGTCGTGTCAAGTCCGATACCTCGGCCCTCGTCCCTTTTGTCAATGCCGAGCGCTATGCCACCAATGCTTTCTGGGGCATGCCGTTGGCTTCCGTTGAAGTCATGGGTGTGGCTCGCGACCGTCGTCTGGCTAACCTCACCTTCAGCCCAGTGCAGGTTAATCCTGTCACCGGTCAGGTGGTTATCTGCCGCAGCGCTGACGTTACGGTGCACTATATCGGTTCCGACGAGCAGAAGACCCGCGACCATTTCAACCGCTATTTCACACCCGCTTTCTCTGTCGGAACTACGCTCAACAGTCTTGTCTCCACCAAGGATGTCCGCCAGACAGCTCCTGTTAGCATGATTATCTTTACTCCCAATTCGCTCTTCTGCGATGCTATTGAACGTTTTGCGAAGTGGAAAAAGAAACAGGGTATCGATGTCGTCATATACTTCTATGAGAATGATCCCCGCGATACCATTGCCGCATTCCTTAAATCGCTTTATGATGAAGCTACCGTGGAGAATCCGGCTCCTACCTATCTGGTGCTTGTGGGCGATCTGGCCCAATTCCCAGCATTTTCTACCAAAATCACCTCCTCATATATGCAGGGGCTTGATCTTGACCATGTTACCGACCTCTACTATGTCACTTGGAGTGATGGCGACTATTTGCCTGACTGTTATCAGGGACGCCTCTCCGCCACCGATACCAACACCCTGACTCATATCATCAACAAAACGCTCCTCTACGAGCAGTATGCTTTTGCAGATGATTCCTATCTGGCCCGTGCAGCCCTCATCGCCGGTGAGGACAATGGCTCCCACCAGACCTCTGGATGGTCGGCCGATAATGCGTGGATTTACAGTGACCCCACCATGGACTATATTGCCAAAACCTATATCAACCATGCCAATGGCTATGATACCGTCAGCTACTACAAGAACAATGTCGACTTTGCTCCCGACGGTGTCAGTATCACGGGCTACTGCAGCAATTCTTCCTCCGCTACCGCTCTCCGCAACCTCTACAGCGAGGGACTTGGGTGGATTAACTATTCCGCCCATGGCGACTGGGACCGCTGGTACAAGCCCTCCTTCACCAACAGTAACGTCAATAGTATGTCCAACAACGGTAAACCTTCCTTTATGATTGGTAACTGTTGTCTGACCAATAAGTTCGACAAAGCCAGCTGTTTTGGAGAGACACTGCTGCGAAAGAAAGAGAATGGCGGTGCTGTGGCCTATATCGGTGGTACCAACTCCACCCTCTGGACGGAGGATTTCTATTGGAGTGTCGGCGTACGCAGCGGTATTTCCAACACCATGAACACCAGCTACACCTCCTCCCGTCTGGGAATGTACGACTGTCTTTTCCACACCCATGGCGAGAGCTTCGACAAACATGCCATCACGGCTGGCGCAATGCTCGTCTCTGGCAATATGGCAGTTAACTCCAGCTCTTCCAGCTACAAGAAGTACTATTGGGAAATTTATGAGTTGATGGGTGACCCCTCGCTACTCCCCTGGATGGGCCGGGCCTCCGACCTCGAGGTTGCCGTCAACCTCTACGACTATTCCACCCAGGTTACTGTTACACCTAACGCCTATGTCGCTGTCATCGATACCGTCGACAACAATAGTATAATCGCCACTGGCTTCGCCGATGCCAACGGCAACTTCACGTTTGACTTCGGACAATATAGCGAGAATTTTGGCCACTATTGCCTCTCTGTTACCGCACAAGGCCGTAAACCTTATTTCAAGGCTTTCAGCGACATGCAGGTGGGAATCGATGACCCACAGGATGAGTCTATGGCCGAAATCTACCCTAATCCCGCCAGCGGATTATGCACCGTCAGTGCCCAGGGACTCCGCAAGGTCGAGATTCTCGACATCACGGGACATATCGTCCTCGCTAGTCAACCCGTCAGCCTCTCGACGACCTTCCCGCTCGACCTCTCAACCCTCAAAAGCGGTGTCTATTTCGTCCGCCTCTCGGTTGACAATGGCATTTTTACCAAGAAACTTATCGTTAAATAAAATAGATTCATGAAAAAGACAATCTTTCTCCTTGCCTGTGCTTTTACTCTCGTTGCCTGTTCCAACAACGGCGACGAGAAACCTCTCACCAAGGCTCCTGAACTCAAGACAGCTGTCGACAGCCTCTCCTGGGCTTATGGCCAGAATATCGCCGACGCCCTCCAGACAGGCTTCTTTAAGGAGCTCGACGCCGACCTTGTCCTTAAGTCGGCCCGCTATACTCTTTCCGGAGGCAAGGAACAGCCCATGTCTTCTGAGGAGATTATGGATGCCCTCAACTACATCATGACCATGTACTCCGTCGGCTCCCGCAAGTCTGCCACCGAAACCCAACAGTTGGTGGATGCTGCGCAGGAAGAGTATTTCGCCAAGCTCGTGAAGGAAAACCCAAAGGTAAAACGTCACCCCCAAGGATTCTACTATGAGGTGGTGCGTGAGGGCAAAGGCCCCAAGGCTACCTACGCCCAACGTATCCGCTTTGACTATCGCAGCTTCCTTATGCTCACCGGCGAACCCTATGACCAGACTTACGGAAAGCGTGACCCCATCATCCATGTCATCGGAGAACCCATGTTCCCCGGCCTCATTGAGGGATTCCAACTGATGAACGCCGGCAGCATCTATCGCTTCTACTTCCCCTACCAGCTGGCATTCGGTCCTAACGGCTCCGGCGACATTCCGGGATTTACGCCGTTTATCTATGAGATTGAGCTCCACGAACTCTATAAGGATTAAAGGAAGATAACAAGACATAAAAAGGAGGTAAGACATACAGTCTTACCTCCTTTTTTATATCTACATTGTCCTAATATCCCAAAATCTTTAGCATTGATTTGTAACTCTGCTCCTTGGCGAATAGCTTGGTGGTGTATTCCCCATCTTCATCCTTGTCGATAATCACATGTTTTGGCGCGGGGATGAGACAGTGCTGAATGCCGCCGTATCCACCGATGCTCTCCTGATAGGCACCAGTGTGGAAGAATCCGATGTAGAGCGGTTCGTCCTTTTGTAGCTTGGGCAGGAAGATGGCGTTGGCGTGGCTGTCGGCATTGTAGTAGTCCTCGCTGTCGCAGGTAAGACCGCCGAGGAACACCCGTTGGTACTCGCAGTCCCAGTGATTAATAGGCAGCATGATGAAGCGCTGGTTGATGCCCCAGGTGTCGGGCAGTGTGGTGATGAAGCTCGAGTCAATCATATACCACAGCTCGCGGTCGTTCTGCTGCTTCTGGTCGAGTATGCTGTAGAGGGTGGCGCCGCTCTCGCCCACTGTGAAACTTCCAAACTCGGTGAAGATGTTCGGTTCTTCTACGCCACGCTGTGCGCAGATATTCTTGATTTGAGCCAGAATCTCCTCCGCCATATACTCGTAGTCGTAGTTCGCCGCCAGACTCACCTTGCAGGGGAAGCCGCCGCCGATGTTCAGCGAGTCGAGTTCTGGGCAGACACGCTTGAGGTCGCAGTAGACATTGACACACTTGGCCAACTCGTTCCAGTAGTATGCAGTGTCGCGGATGCCGGTATTGATGAAGAAATGCAGCATCTTAAATCGGAACTTCTTGTTTGGTTTCACCTGATCTTCGTAGAACGACACGATATCGTTATATCTGATGCCCAAACGCGAAGTGTAGAAGTCGAACTTTGGCTCCTCCTCCGAGGCAATGCGGATGCCTAAGAACATCGGTTCGGTTTGCTCTTGCAGAGTATTGTCGAGCACACTGAACTCGTTCTTGTTGTCCAGCACAGGAATCACATTGTGAAATCCCTCCTGGAACAAATCGACGATGTTTTCTATATATTGTTCCTTTTTAAAGCCATTGCAAACGATGACTTTGTCCTTGTCCACCAATCCCTGTGCATGCAGTTCCTGGATAAGGTTGATGTCGAAAGCCGACGATGTCTCGAGGTTAATGTCGTTCTTCAATGCCTCCTCCAACACAAAAGAAAAATGGCTGCTCTTTGTGCAGTAGCAGTAGTTGTAGGTGCCTCGGTAGTCTGTTTTGGCAATGGCTACATTGAACAAGCGTTTCGCCCTTTGAATCTGTGAACTGATTTTAGGTAGGTAGGTAACCTTCAATGGTGTGCCATATTGTTTGATGATTTCCATCAGCGGTATGTCGTGGAAATAGAGTTCTCCATCTTCCGTCCGAAATTCGTCCTGTGGAAAATCAAATGTCTGGTCGATTAGGTCGTAATACTTGTTTTTCATTTTAATCAATTTAATTAAAATTCAACAAAATCTACTAATCCAACTTGTTCGGATTGTGATGCAAAGATACAACTAAATTACTTACATTGGTAAAATATTTTCAAAAAAGTTTAGTTGGATTACTTGTGTATTTTGTAATATACAGGAATATAGTGCTTTGCTTGATTGCTGTGTCTGGCTTGATGAAGTGTTTCTGGATAATAAATAGATTTCTAGGGTAATGTGTTATTACCCTAAAATGCGTTTTGTAACAAAGATAGATTTCTTAGATAAAGCAGGAGGTTGTTTTAATTGTTTTGAAAAGGGTGACGGAGGTGGAACTAATAGCTATGATTATTTCCCTCGTCCCTGGAGAATGATTTTGCCGGTGTAGACCATGATTTTGAGGTCGGTGGTGATGGACATATTGTCCAGGTAGAGAAGGTCGTAGCGCAGGCGCTCGACCATCTGGTCGACGGAGGAAGCGTAGCCATACTTGACTTGGCCCCAAGAGGTGATGCCTGGCTTTACACGCTGGAGAAGCAGGTATTCGGGTGCCTGCTTGATGATTTGGTCGATGTAGAACTGGCGCTCGGGACGCGGGCCGACGATGGACATGGTGCCGCGGAGGACGTTGTAGAACTGCGGTATTTCATCGAGGCGTACTTTGCGCATGAAGCGACCGAAGGGTGTGATGCGAGGGTCGTTGTCGGCGGAGAGGGCGGGGCCTGCAGATTCGGCGTCGATGTACATGGAGCGGAATTTATGCATGCGGAAAGGCTTGCCATGGAGGCCAATGCGTTCCTGTGCGTAGAAGACGGGGCCAGGCGAGGTGGTGCGGACGATTATGGCGGTGAGGAGATAGACGGGTGAGAGGATTATCATGGCTAGGAGGGAGATGGCGACATCGGCAATGCGTTTGAGAGAATATTGCCATTCGGCCATGAGTCGGTTGTTGATGACGATGAAGGGGGAGTGAAAGATAGATTGTTGCTTGACGGAACCAACGATGATGTCGCGGGTGTCTGGGGTGAGTTTGATGATGAGGTCGGCGGCGGCGTTGAGGTGGCGGAGGATGTCGTTTATGAGGTGACGCTGAGGGTCGTCAAGGGCGATGATGACTTCTTGGACGTTGTGTTGTTGGATGAGGGTGCGAAGGTCATCTAGAGTGCCGAGATTGGGCATCACCTTGGTTAATTCAGAATTCGGAATTCGGAATTCGGAGTTCTGTGGTTCAACGTAGCCGACGAAGAGGTTACCGGAGTAGGTTTCCTGGTTTTCGATGTCAAGGTAGGTGTGGAGGGCTTTGCTGCCCGAGCCAATGAGGAGGGTGGGGAAGCCTATCTGGCGTGTGTGGACGCGGTGGACAGTCTGCGATGTGATGATGAGGCGTAGGAGGTAGGTGATGGTGAAGTGGACCAAAAACAGGAAGAGGAAGGCGAGGTAATGGTAACGGTAGGAGGGGACAGTATCGTCGATGAGGAGCAGGAAGAAAAGGACGATGGCACCGATAAGTGTGGCCAGGAGAGTGTCGAGGAGTTCTTTCATACGGGCTTTGCGCAGGACATCACGGTAGGAACCGAGGATGGTGTAGAGAGAAAGCCATCCGGCAGGTACGAGAATCATCCCGAGCCAGAAGTTGGAGTCTGAAAATATAGTAGATAGGCATCCGGGCTGGTAGGTTTCAATGGCCATCTTGCGGAAGGCAAAGAGGGCTGTCCACGAGAGGATGGCTGCGAGGGTGTCGCAGAGGATGTATTTGAGGGTCTGCTTGCTTTTCACTTGGATGGGTGGTATTTAGTTGGTTATGGATGTGGAGAGGAGGCGGACGTTGTCGATGCGAATGTCGCCGGTCTCTCCGTAGACGTTGAGGGCTGCGAAGGAGAGGCGGAAGGGATAATTATAATTGAAGTATTCCCAAGTGCGGCCGAGGTTGACATAGATGTGGCGCCATTCGGAGGAGGGGTTGATGACCATGACACGCTGGACATCGGTATTGCCTCCCGAGATGTAGGCTGCTTCCATATAGATTTCAAAAGGTATGTCGGAACGGGAGTCGAGTTCGAGGTAGACTGCACGTCGGGCATCGGTGATATAGAAGTTGTCTTTGATGCCGAAAGGGACGCGGGAGAGGGAGTCGGGGACGTGGATGAGGGCGTATCCCTGGCCGGAGCAAGCCTCGGAGGGAGCATGCTTGACCCATGTGACAGAGTCGAAGTGGGTGGAAGAGAATGTGGGTTCGAAGAGATCGTACATGGAGACGTCGCTGAGGGAGATATTGTAGGTAGTGTAGAGGGTATCGAGATGGAGTGTGTCTCCCGAGCGGGTGAAGAGGGTGTCGGTATAGTGTGTGCCGTGGAGGTCGAAGGAGAGTTTCTGAATTTTGATGGGTTTGTAGAAAGAGTAGAAGGGTAGCTTGGAGGAGGAACCGGATTGGCGGACGGCGGGGTAGACTTCGATGTAGTCGATGGGACCGTCGTTGATGACAGGGATAGAGAAGGGAAGCTGGAAGAGACCTAGGTTCTCGACTTTGGAGGCTCCGGGGTAGTGGACTGTCACGTAGCAAGCCACGATGTCGGAGGTGTAGAATCCGTCTTCGAGGGTGATGGCGTTGGAGGTTGGGGGAATGAGATCTATAGCATCGATATGCAGGAAAGCGGGGGCGACAAAGTCATCGTCGTCCGTGCAGGCGGAGAAGAACAGTAGGAGTGGCGCTAAAAAGAAAAATGAAAAAAGGAAACTCTTGATTCGCTGTTTTGTTACAGGGGTGATGTTCATGTTGGTTCTTTCTTATACAATGTGTCTTTTATAACGCGCGCGAAACATTTTTATTTTGTCAAGTTGTTTTTTTTGTGTATTTTTGCAGACACATTTTAAATCTTTACGATATGAAAGAACTGGCGATGCATGTGTATGACCTGATGGAGAATTCGACGGCGGCGAACTCGAAGGATGTGAAACTGACCATCAGAGACAGCTTGAAGGATAACGACTTCCATTTTACTATAGAGGATAATGGCAAGGGTATGAGCCCAGAGTTCCTTGCCAAAGTTACCGATCCTTATACTACGAGTCGCACCACCCGTAAGGTGGGTCTTGGGCTTCCCCTTATCAAGATGAACACGGAGAACTGTGGCGGTGGCATGAAGCTGACAAGCGAGGTGGGTGTGGGTACTAGGTTGGAGTTCTGGTTTCAGCATAACCACTGGGATCGACCGCCAATGGGCGATTTACCTGGGACACTGGTGATGCTTCTTGCAGCACATGAAGATATCCATTTTGTGATTACCTACCAGACAGACGAGGATGAGTTTGTGCTCGACACCGATGAACTGAAAGAGGCCCTCGACGGAATGTCGCTCAACGATATCCATATCATTAACTATCTGAAGGAGATGATTAGCGAGAATCTCAAAGAGATTCATGCGAATGAGTAGCTAAGTAAACAGTAGATAATTAGTTAAGGCAAATGCGCAGGATAGGGGTACTGAGTGACACACATGGGACGGTGGCTCCGCAGGTGTATACCTTCTTTAAGGATTGCGATGAATTATGGCATGCCGGCGACATAGGTTCCGGAGTACTGGATGAGTTGCGGGCTTTCAAGCCCGTGCGGGCAGTATGGGGCAACTGCGACAGTTTTGCGCTGCATTATGAGCTCGAGGAACGAGCCTTCTTCGAGGTGGAAGGTCAGCAGGTTTTGATGACGCACATCGGGGGATGGCCGGGACACTATCCTTACGAGCTACGCCGCACCCTCGAGCTGGCCAAGCCCGATATTTTTGTTTGTGGGCACAGCCATATTTTGCGTGTGATGTACGATAAAGATTACAATTTTCTGCACATCAATCCTGGAGCCGCTGGGCGACAGGGGTTTCATCAGAAATCCACGCTGGTGAGGTTTGTGCTCAACCCTCAGCCGGCGGAGCTGGAGGTATTGGATTTCTCCAAGTTTTAAATGGATTTTGGGCGATGATGACACCGGAGATGACGGTGACGATGCCCAGCAATTTGAACCAACTGAATGTCTCGGGATGAGCGAGGCCAGGCAGCGAGAGCGCCACGAAGAAGGTGACGACGGGTATGGCGTTATTGAAGATGCATGCCTCGGAGGCTCCGAGGTGGCGCACACCACGGTTGTAAAAGACATAGGCCAGCGTGGAGCAGCAGATGCCGAGGATGAGTAGCGGGATAATCATGTGCGGGGTGAGCTGGAGCATGGAGAACTCTGAATGATCGACGGCGAACATGAGAGGAATATAGTAGATTAGGCCGATGAGATTTTGATAGGTGGTGATGGTGACGGGGCGGTAGTGGTCCACAATTTTTACAAGTATCAGTGTGTAGACGACGGCGATGAATACTGCGCCGGCGAGGAACAACAGCCCTTGTAGACTCCCGGTAAGCGCCTCACCACCGATAAGCATGATGCCGACACCGACGAGTGACATCACAACGCCGACAAGCATGGAGGGTTTGATGCGTTGTCGATAGCCGATATACATGCCAAAGGGCACGAAAAGTGGGATGGTGGCTACGATGACTGAGGCAAGGCTACTACTGACGTTGTCGACACCGTTGGTCTCACAGAGGTTGTAGATGAAAGGTTCGCATAGTGCCAGCAGAAGGAACCATTTGATGTCTTCCTTGCGTACACGTTCAAGTTTTCGTGCTAATGCTAGAGCGGGCACCATGGCGAGGGTGGCTACGGCGAGACGGAGGGTGATGAGGATGCTGACGGTCATGTGGGGCACGTCAAGGAGCTCCTTGGTCATGATGAAACTGATGCCCCAGAAGCCGGTGCTGAGGATAAGTAGAATAAAAGTAAGTGTCTTTGAGTCTTTCAAGGTTTTGAATTAATGATTAAGGATTAAAGATTAATGTTAAAAGTGGGCTCTATGACTTTGCTTCTTTACTTCTCTACGACTTTAGAATGGATAGTTGATACCGAAATTGGCAACCATGTGTGAGAATTTCCAGTGTGGCGGACGCCAGCGGAGACTTTGTTCGTAGCCGGGGTCGTAGAGCGGGATTGCGAAATCGAGGCGCAGGGTAGCGATGGAGATGTTAAGACGAATGCCGATACCTACGCCTACTGCTATTTCCTTAAGGATTCTGCCCCATTGGAGGTTTCCGCCGGGATACTGGGAGGAGGGGTTGAGTAGCCATACGTTGCCGAGGTCGGTGAAAAGGGCTCCTTCGAAGCTTCCGGCAATGGGAAAGCGTTCCTCAAGATTGACGACGAACTGGAGGTCGCCGACGCGCTCAAGCATGTTGTCGCCAGCGTCGTAGGAACCGGGACCGAGGTGGCGCAGCTGCCAGGCACGCATGGTGGTGGGGCCGCCGCCGAAGAAGCTCTTCTCATAGGGCATGGAGAAGGAGTTGCCATAAGGAATGCCGACGCCAACGAGGAGTCGTGTGACGAGAGTGTTGCGGGAATGGTGATAGAGGTAGTAGGTGTATTCTGCTCCTGCACGGATATATTGGGCGAAAGGAACGCCAAAGAACTGGCGCACGTCGATGCTGTCGGATCCGGCATCAATGACTTTGCTGATGCTGGAGAGCAGGTTGCCGGCGCTCTCGACAGAGAGGTGGAAGAGCGAGAAATTGCGCCGGGTGCCGAAGCGTTGGTTGGAGAAGGAGTAGTCGTAGCGTGCATCCATAATGAAATGACTGCTGTATTGGTATTTCAGGCGGAGGTCGCTGATGCCGCTGATGCGCTGCTGGAAGTCGTCATCGATGTTGAGGATACGGACGAAGGTGAGTTCAAAGGGTAGCAACTGGTGCTGTGAGGTGCGGTGGAGGAGGGTGGAGTTGGGATTGTCGCCCGAGCGATAGGTCCAGGTGTAGCCGAAGGAGGTGCTGGCGAGGATGCGCTCGAACCAGTAGCGGTACTGGTAGCTGCCCCCGAGGTTGACGAGGGTGTGGGGACGGGTGTCCTGAAGCATGAAGAAAGAGGAGAAGGGGTAGGCGACAGGCATGTCGAGAGAAGCGTCGAGGTTTACCTCGAAAGTGCTGAAGTTGTCATAGAAACTACCGCGACCCCCCTGAAGGATAAATTTGGGGAGTTCGAGGAGGAGGGAGCTCTTCACTTTGAGTAGTTCGGCACCGCCGAAGATGTTTTTGTGCTGGTATTCAAGCGAGGTCTCGATGCCGAGGTTGCCACTGGAGAAGAAGTTCGAGGAGCTGTCTTCGGCTCGGATGGGTGACGCGTTGGTGAGCTCGAGCGAGAGGGTTATTTTCTGCTGGGTGGTGTTGATGAGGCGCACATGGGCGTCGACCAAAGGCAGGCTGTCGGTCGACGACGGCGATTGGGTGAATTCTATGTTGATGTATTTGAAGTTGCGGAGGTTGAGCAGCGAGTTGTAGGTGTTTTTGATGCTCGATGGGCGGTAGATTCTTCCCGGGAAGAGCATCATGGCGCGGCAGATAGTAGTGGAATTGATGGTCATCTTCTTGTCGCGTTCCTTGACGAACTGGAAGTCGATATCTTTGCCTCGAGGATCCTTGAAAGGGGCGATGGAGGTCTCGAATGTTGACTCGTTGTTTCGCAATCCCGCGGTGCTGTTGGGATAGATGAAGATGTTGTTGATGTGATAGACGAGGAGATCCCGGCTGTCGACATTAACATCGATGGTGAGGTGCCGGTCTTGGTAGGTTGTATCCACCAAAAAGGTGATGTTCTCCGTATTGGCACGGTAGTAGCCTCGTTCTCTCAGGAGCGAGACCAAACGCGTGCGTTCCGCCGAGAGGAGTTCCTGGTCGTAGTAAGTGCCGGCTTTCAGGGATGAACTTTCTTTCCATCGGGAAAGCAACTTCATTACAGCGTCGCTCTCTGAGTGGTAGTTCACCTCGTCGATGATGAATCGTGGCGTCGCCGTCAGGTGGTAGCCAATAGCAATTTTCTTGCCTTCAGTTTCGATAGTATCGAATGTGACGGTGGAATTAAAGCAGCCTTTCGAGTGCAGCAGACCCTGCAGTTGTCGGGCAGTGAGGCGTGCTTTGTCTTCCTCATAAATCACCGGAGCCTCTCCCAGCCGTCGCCAATAGTTGCCCCAGAAGGTACTGTCTGTCGGCTTCGCAATGCTGTAAATCCACATTCCCACGGGCAGCCACCGGATACCGAACACTTTGGCGTTACGTCGCTGCATGTAGTAGTTGCCTGAGTTCTTCAGAGCCTCTTCCACCTCCGGAGTTACCTCTTCGCCGTCGGCCATCTCTACGGTTTGTATTGTTTCGTCAAGTCGGTAGCTTCCTTCCGGGATGTAACGGTTGGTATAGCATCCCGTGGCCAGCAGTGCCAGCGATGTGAGGAGGATAATATGTAAAACTCTATTTTTCAATCGTGGAAAGAATCTTTTCTGTGCTGCCAAGATTTTTTTGCATATAGTTGGTGCACTTTTGCGAGGCCTGTTGCAATGCCTCGGGGTGGGTGAGGAGGCGCATGAAGTCGCCTTCCTTCAGGTCGTGCTCGCCCTGTATGCTCCAGCCACCACCGCAGGCAATGATGTCGCGTGCCTCCTGGAACTTGTGGTAATTGGGACCGAAGAAGACGGGCTTCCCGAAGGTCACTGCTTCAAGAATGTTGTGGATACCCACGCCGAAGCCACCACCGATGTAGGCTATGTCGGCATAGCGATAGAGTTTGGAAAGAAGCCCTATATTGTCAATGATAAGAACTTTTTGAGTGGGCAGTGGGCAGTGGGTAGTGGCTAGTTGGGAGTATCTGACGCTATCGGGGAAAATCTGCTCTATCTGCTTGAGGTGCTCCTCGCTGATTACATGAGGGGCCAGAATGACACGACCAGGGAACCAGTCGCCGTTGGCCTTGCGGACATGTGCTAGCACCTTCTCGTCGGGAGGCCAGGTACTGCCACCGACCAGCACATGACCGTCATAACCCTCGAGGAATTTCTCGACCATGGCGTTAGGCTCGGAGGCCACAGCAATCTGATGCACGCGGTCGAAGCGAGTGTCACCAGCCAACGAGCACTGCTCTATGCCGATACCCTTCAGCAGTCGCAGGCTCTCCTCATTCTGCACGAAAAGGTGGTTGAAGCACTTCTTCAATTGCTTACGGAACCAGCCACCGTACCACTTGAAGAAATATTGGTTGGGACGGAAGATGGTAGAGAAGATAAAGGTGGGGATATTGCGGCGCTTAAGCTCTTTTAAGTAGTTGTACCAGAATTCGTATTTCACGAAAAAGGCTACGGAGGGCTTGTAAGTATCAAGTAGTCGGCGCACGTTGCCTGGCAGGTCCATCGGCAGATAGATGACAGAGTCCGCCTGTTTATAGTTCTTTCTCACCTCGTAGCCTGAGGGTGAGAAGAATGTCACTAGTACTCGGTAGTCGGGATGCCGCTGGCGGAAGGTCTCCAGTACCGGGCGTGCCTGCTCAAACTCTCCCAGACTCGCGGCATGGAACCACGCCACAGGAGTGTCACCCTCTGCATCCCACGCTCCGTCTTTCATTCCCCAGCCTTTCACCATCAGCCTCGCGTTCTTGTGTCCGCAGAGGGCCGCGATGCGCACCCCCAGCGTGTAAAACCAAATCCCTATAGTGTAAAGTATCCTCATTTGTCTTATCTTCTTATCTCCTAGTAATAGTAATAGTCATACGATGTCTTTCCTGTGAAGGGGAACATCCACGACAGTTTTATGCCGCCCATCAGGTCGAAGTAGCGATTGTTGTCTTTGCCGTTTAGCCCCATCACTTTGTCGATGGTGTAGGGTCGTGTCGACCAGCTCCAGCACTGGCTCAGGTCGAACGTTACCTTGAAGTTTACATACGTCGAGCGGTTGCTCATGTATATAAACCCGATACTCTCGGTCAGTATTGCACCGTTGCGCAGGTGGTCGTAGAGCGGCATCATCTTGTCGTTCAGCTGCGGTACCTCGCCCTCTTTCAAGTCTTGGGTGTGTACCGTCTTTTGCATAAACCATCCGGCACTTAGTTTCAGCAGTATGCCCGAATCGGGATTTTTGTGGAACAGGGGGATGATTTTGCCGATGCCCGGACGTACGGCGAAGCCGCGGTTGTAGAGGGTCACTGCGCCATCGTTGCCGTCTACCCCCATGAGGTATCCCTGGCTTGTGTAGATGTCGCCCATGCGCTCCATGCGCCATGTTAGGTTGTTGCTGTTGTAGCCGAACCACAGGTCACCATCCACGGACACCATCCAGTTGCTCTTCGTCTTGTAGTCCCATTCCAGTGCGAAATTTAGATAAGGGCCGTCGTACAGGTCTTTCATGTTGCCGTCAGTCATGCCGCTGCTCGTGCTGCCCGAGAGGGGAGCCATCGCTCCGAAGGAAAATCCCACAATATGGCATTGCAGTGTGTCGATGCCGTGTTTCTCCTGGCTTCGCACCAGGGTGGGTATCAGTATTGTTATTGTTATAATCGTCCAAATTTTATTTCTCATTTCAAAAAAAGTTCGTATTTTTGCAATTCGTTTACTGAAACGATAAACCCTATAATTTATTGTACAATAGTATAAAAAAATATATAGTTAATGGCAAAAGATTTTCCCAAACGTTCTGAAAACTATTCCGAATGGTATAACGAGCTCGTTGTACGTGCCGACCTCGCCGAACAGAGTGCTGTCCGCGGCTGCATGGTTATCAAACCCTACGGCTATGCCATCTGGGAGAAGATGCAGCATGAGCTCGACCGCATGTTTAAAGAGACCGGTCACCAGAATGCCTATTTCCCTTTGTTTATTCCTAAGAGTTTCCTCAGCCGTGAGGCCGAGCATGTCGAAGGCTTCGCCAAGGAGTGTGCTGTGGTGACGCACCACCGCCTCATGAACGACCCCAACGGCAACGGTGTTGTCGTCGACCCCGCCGCCAAGCTCGAAGAAGAACTCATCGTTCGTCCCACCTCCGAGACCATCATCTGGAGCACTTATAAGAACTGGATCAAGTCCTACCGCGACCTGCCCATCCTCTGCAACCAGTGGGCCAACGTCGTCCGCTGGGAGATGCGCACCCGCATGTTCCTCCGCACCGCCGAGTTCCTCTGGCAGGAAGGCCACACCGCCCATGCCACCCACGAGGAGGCTGAAGCTGAAGCTCGCAAGATGCTCGATGTTTATGGCGACTTCGTGGAGAACTACATGGCTGTTCCCGTCATCAAGGGCCATAAGAGCCCCAACGAGCGCTTCGCTGGTGCCCTCGATACCCTCTGCATCGAGGCTATGATGCAGGACGGCAAGGCCCTCCAAGCCGGTACCAGCCACTTCTTGGGTCAGAATTTTGCCAAAGCTTTCGAGGTGCAGTTCCTCAACAAGCAGAACCAGCTCGAGTATGTCTGGGCTACCTCCTGGGGTGTCAGTACCCGACTCATGGGTGCCCTCATCATGACCCACTCCGACGACAACGGCCTTGTGCTGCCGCCGCGTCTGGCTCCCATCCATGTGGCCATTGTTCCTATTTGCAAGAGCGACGAGCAGCAGCGCCAGCTCGACGAGCATATCGCCCCGATTATCAAGGCTCTCGAGGCCAAGGGACTCGTGGTGAAATATGACAACCGCCCCGAGTACAAGCCGGGTTGGAAGTTTAATGAGTATGAGTTCAAGGGCGTTCCTGTGCGTCTGGCTATTGGTCCCCGTGATTTGGAGAACGGCACTTGTGAGGTCTGCCGTCGCGACACGCTGGAGAAAATCACCATGCCTATCGAGGGTATCGCTGACCATGTCTACGAGCTCATGGAGACCATCCAGGCCAACCTCTTCAAGAAAGCCGCCGATTTCCGCGCCAGCATGACCCGCAAGGTCGACACCTGGGAGGAGTTCAAGAGCGAAATCGAGAAGAACGGATTCCTCCTCTGCCACTGGGACGGCACTCCCGAGACCGAGGAACGCATCAAGGAGGAGACCAAGGCCACCATCCGCTGCATCCCCTACGATGCTCCCGACGAGGAAGGCAAGTGCATCTACAGCGGCAAGCCCAGCCACCGCCGTGTGGTCTTCGCCCGTAGCTACTAATATTTGACTGTCGGTATCCTGCCGGCCACCAGACAATTCTCTTCAAGCCACCCCTTTCTCGGGTGGCTTTTTCTTGCCCCTTTCATGAGGTCAAGAACCAACCAAAAGCGGACCAACTCCTACTGTGGTAGGAGTTGGTTAGGAGTTGGTAAGGACTTGGTAACTGGTTATCAGGTAGTTGGTGGCTAGGTGGTGTTTGGTGTGTGTAAAAATATATCCCATTGGTTATCAGTGGGATATATTTTACGAAAAATCTACGTTTTGAGGGGTGAGGACACACTCCTCAGGCATGTGCAAAGCGCCTGCCTGATCCCCTATCTTAGGGGAGCGGTTTTATTCGCGGACGATATTTTCGAGGCGGATTTCTTCCTCAGTGACGCTGTTGACGAGGGAGGGGTCGTATGGGCGGGAGAGGCGGATGTAGTTGTCGGTCCAACCCTGCATGGTGACACACTCCTCAGTCAGACGTTTCGCGCCTGCCAGCTCCCCTAATTTTGCTCCACTGCGGCCGTAGGCCATCTCTCCTTCGGAGCTAGGCAAAGGGGAGCGGTTGGATTGCTGCTGATGATGCAATGAGCTTTCCCAAAGGACGGGGCGGGTCTTTCCGAGTTGGCTGGCGATGAATTCTTTATGTTTTTTCTCGCTGAGTTCAAGGAGGCGGGCGGTGTGTTCGTGGCGGACGGGGATGGGAATCTTCTCACCGAGCTTCAGTGCGGCGGTGCCGGGACGGTCGCTGTAGGTGAAGACGTGGAGGTAGGAGATGGGGAGTGAATCGATGAAACTGAGTACTTTGCTGAATTCTTCTTCGTTTTCGCCATTGAAACCGGCCATCACGTCGGCGGCGATGCAGGCATCGGGCATCACCTCTTTGATTTTCTCTAGTTTAGAAGCGTATAGGGCGGTATCATAGCGGCGGTGCATGAGTTGGAGCACATGGTCGGAGCCGGCTTGCAAGGGGATGTGGAAGTGGGGGAGGAAGGCGCGGCTATGGGCCACGAAGTCGATGATATCGTCGGTGAGTAGGTTGGGCTCGATGCTTGAGATTCTGTATCTTAAGATGCCTTCAATTTGGTCGAGGCCGCGGAGGAGGTCCAGGAATGGTTCGTTTGTGCCGACAGGATGCTGGCGGTTCTGCTGTCCGAAGGTACCAGTGTTCACCCCCGTGAGTATCACCTCTTTGGCTCCCGTGTCGGCGATGCGACGGGCGGCGCAGAGGGTTTCCTCGATGGAGGCCGAGCGTGAGCGGCCGCGGGCGTAAGGGATGGCGCAGTAGGTGCAGAAGTAGTCGCAGCCGTCTTGTATTTTAAAGAATACGCGCGTACGGTCGTCTCCGGAGTAGGAGAGGAGGCGTTTACTGTCGTTTCCGAGCACTTGGGTCACGCCAGGCATCTTGCCGATTTCCTCGGCGGCTACTTGGGCGAAGCAGCCCATGACGACAATCTGGGCGTCGGGATTCTGGCGATGGGCTTGTCGGATGGCATTGCGGCATTTCTTCTCGGCTACGGCGGTGACGGTGCAGGTGTTGATGAGGTAGAGGTCGGCTGTGCTGTGGAAATCAACGATGGTGTTGCCTTCCTCAGCGAGGCGGCGCAAGAGATCTGAGGTCTCGGCGAAGTTGAGTTTGCATCCGAGGGTGTGTGCGGCAATTTTCATATAAAATGTTAAATTGTTCTTTTTTTATCGAAAAAATTTTGTCAGTTCAAAAAAAGGTTGTATCTTTGCACTCGTCTTTGAAAACGTGAAAGCGTTGGAAAAGGTTGATAATTAAGGGAAAAGGTTTCCAGAATACCTTCTAAATTTTGGATTTTGTAATAGTGTTTAATGGAGGAAACGCCCCGCTGTCTTGCGGGGCGCTTCTTTTTTTATCACTATTGGGAATGTTCATTTGTTGAGTATTTCTTCGAGGGGGGAGTGTTCTTCGAAGCGCTTGGCTTGAACCATCTTGATGGCGTCTTCGTCGGGGAAGATGGTGAAGTCGGGCTGTGGCTCGAGAAGGAGGATGTCGCGACCCTCGTTATCCTTGCTGAGGCCCTGGATGCAACTGCGTGCCACGGAGATATGGCTCTTGATATTGGCAAGGGCGAAGAGCTCGTCGCCGGCGCGCGAGAAGACGGGGTCGTAGCTCTCGAGGGCGGTGAGCTTGGTGCCGTCGCGCAGGAGCACGATGGTCTTGGCTTTGCCCTGGGCGGCCATGCAGGCGATATCATGGATGGAGACAAAGCGGGGCTCGGAGGCGGTGCGAAGGAGGATTTCACGGTCGTTCATTATGCCGTAGTTCCAGCGTTCTTTGATAGTGAGGGTGCCGTCTTCGAAATATTTGTAGTCGCCATGCTTGAGGCCGCCGCTGTAGAAGCCTTCGCGGCTGAGCTTGCCGTTCTCGTCGTATGCGACGAGGCGCCCCTCAAGGCCACCATTGATGTAGTTGCCTGTGATATAGCCGTTTTTGCCGATACGTTTCCACCAGCGGCCGTGGCGGTGGTTGTTGGCCCAGGTGGCCACCTCGGCGGTGTCGCCGTTGCGCTCGTAGATGATGTGGCGGCCTTCCTTGACACCCATGTTGTAGGAGGCTTCCTTGACAAGACGGCCGTCTTCGGCATAGAATTGCCAGAGACCGTGGCGGTTGCGTTGGTTGTATTCGCCGCGGGCGAGGAGGTGACCCTGCTCGTCGTAGGCTTCGTGGAGACACCGTTGGCCGGGTTCGGAGTAGGTGTTGCGCATGCGCACGGAGCCATCATGGTAGTAGTAGGTGAAAGTGCCGGTCTCAAGGCCATCTTTAAAGTCGCCTTCGAAAATCTTGGAGCCGTCCTTGTCGGTGCGGAGCCAGTGACCCTGGCGGCGGCCCTGATTGTCGATTTGGTTTTGGGCGACGGCGCTGGCGACGGTGAGCATCATGGCCGCAGAGAGAAAGAGAATACTTTTTTTCATCGGTTGCAGTTGCTATATTATAATAATGTACTTATTTAACGTATTATGTAGTTGAATAACGCAGAATTAGATAAATTATTTTGACAAATGGAAAAAAAGATGTAATTTTGCACGCAAATAGAGAAACAGAATATGAAGATTATCGCAGTGATATTGGCGGGGGGTACAGGCAGCCGTGTGGGCGGGCCAGTGCCTAAGCAATTTATGTCTTTGGCGGGACGCGCTGTGATAGAACATTCCATTGAGGTATTCAATAATCATCCTGCCATCGACGAGGTGGCTGTGGTGGTGCACCCCGACTGGCGAGGACGTATGGAAGAGATTGCTGCCGCGGACCATTGGGAGAAATTGAAGAAGATTATCGACGGCGGCAGCGAGCGTTATATGTCGAGCCTCAATGCCATTATGGCCTATATCGACGAGCCCGACGACACCAACCTGCTGTTGCACGACGCGGCACGTCCGTGGGTGTCGGTGGAGATTATCGACCGAGTGGTGGATGCCTTGAGATACCAAGATGCTGTGGGTGTGGCGGTGCCCAGCACGGACACTGTTTGGGAAGTCCATCCGGACTTTGAGGTGACACACTCCTCCGCCCTTACGGGCACCTCCCCTAACTTAGGGGAGGAGTTACGAAGTGTGGATATGGGCACCACCCATAAGCCAGGGGAGGAGTATTATGTGCCACGTTTTGTGGCGAGGATACCCGAGCGCAAGCTGATGTGGCGTGCGCAAACCCCGCAGGCTTTCCGTCTGCCACTGATACGTGACGCCTACCAGCGAGCCCTGCAAGACCCTCAGTTCCAAGCCACCGACGACTGTGGCGTGGTTCGCAAATACATGCCTGGCACCAAGATTACCGTCGTCGAAGGCTCAGAAGAGAACAGAAAGATAACCTTCGCGGAAGACCTAATGTAAGGTATGGAATATTGATAAATGGATAGTGAAATAAACTACAATATGGAAAAGAAATCAGTGTATCTAGGCATGGTGGGTGATATTATGCACCCGGGTCTAATAAATATTATCAACGAAGGTGCCAAATATGGCGATGTGATGATTGGTCTGTTTACGGACAAGGCTATTGCTACTCACAAACGTCTCCCATACCTCAGTTATGAGCAGAGAAAGAACGTTGTAGAGAACATTAAGGGAGTTGCTTGTGTGGTCCCTCAGGATGATTGGAGCTATGTGCCGAATCTTGTCAAGTACAAGCCCGACTTCATCATTCATGGTGACGATTGGAAGGAGGGCCCTAGTAAGTATTTGCGTGACGAGGTCTTTAAAGTGATGGAGTCTCTTGGTGGCAAAGTAATAGAGATTCCATATACCAAGGGTATTTCGGCCTCCGGTCTGAAGGAGACAATCGATTCACTTGGCGTAACTCCGCAGGCAAGACTTGCTTCTTTGCGCAGACTGATTACTGCAAAACCGATTGTAAGGATTCTTGAATCTCACAACGGACTGACCGGCCTAATTGCTGAGCATACTGGTGTAGAAGTGAGTGGTCAGCATCGAGAGTTTGACGGTATGTGGGCATCTTCGTTGACAGATAGTACCAGCAAGGGAAAACCTGATATCGAGGCCGTTGACCTGACGACTCGTTTGCACGACTTGAATGACACACTTGAAGTGACCACTAAACCCGTTATCTTTGACGGTGATACTGGTGGAAAAGTAGAACATTTTGTTTTCACGGTTCGTACATTGGAGCGCCTTGGTATTTCTGCTGTGATTATTGAGGACAAAGTGGGTTTGAAGCAGAATTCACTGTTTGGGACCGATGCCGTACAGACACAGGATACCATTGAAGGGTTCTGTGCCAAGATAAAAGCAGGAAAGAATGCTCAGATTACTGATGATTTTATGGTAATTGCTCGTATAGAGAGTCTCATAGCAGGCAAACCTGTGGAAGATGCTTTGGAACGTGCTTTTGCCTATGTGGCTGCTGGTGCTGATGGTCTCATGATTCACAGCAAGAACAAGGATGGTATGGATATCAAAGAATTCTGTCAGCGTTTCCGCGAGAAAGATGTCCACACACCTATTGTGGCGGTGCCGACTACATACAACCAGTTCACGGAAGAAGAACTAGCCGAGTGGGGTATCAATATTGTGATTTACGCCAACCACATGCTCCGTAGTGCCTATCCCGCTATGGTGAAGTGTGCAGAAAGTATTTTGGTTAATAGTCGTAGCCTTGAGGCTTCGGAACAGTATTGTATGCCGATAAAGCAAATCTTGAACCTTATTCCTGGTACAAAAAAATAATTACGATGATATCTCCTGCCTTTTTTATTGAAAAGTTGAGAGAGAATGGCATTGACTGCTTTGCGGGTGTGCCTGACAGTCTGCTGAAGAACATCTGTGCCTACATCACAGACCATTATGATGCAGAGCATAACATCATTGCAGCCAACGAAGGTGCTGCAGTTGGCCTTGCTGCCGGTCATTATCTGGCAACTGGACAGCCGGCTTGTGTGTATATGCAGAATAGTGGTGAAGGTAATATCATTAACCCGCTGGCTTCATTGACTGATCCAGAAGTTTATAATATTCCCGTTCTGCTGCTGATTGGCTGGCGTGGCCGTCCTGGTGTTCACGATGAGCCTCAGCACGTTAAGCAGGGTAAGGTGACAACCGGTCTTCTGAACACAATGGGTATCAACTTTGATGTTCTCTCAAAAGAGGAAGATAAGGCTGAAAAGCAGATTGCCAAGGCTATTGATGCCCTGAAGAAAAAGGATGTCTATGCTCTGGTTATTGAAAAAGATACCTTTGAGGATTACAAACTCCAGAATGTGGAGAAGAATGACCTCACCATGAGCCGTGAGGAGGCCATTCAGACGGTAGCTGCTGCTCTTGGTGAGAAGGATTGCATTGTCTCTACCACTGGTATGATTAGTCGCGAGTTGTTTGAGTATCGTGCTGCTATGAACCAAGGCCATGAGCGTGATTTCCTGACTGTTGGTTCAATGGGTCATGCCTCTCAGATTGCCCTGGGTATCGCTATGGCAAAGCCCGACCGTAAGGTATGGTGCTTTGATGGTGATGGTGCTGCTATTATGCACATGGGCAGTATGGCTATAGTGGCAAACAAGGCTCCAAAGAACTATGTGCATGTGGTGTTTAATAATGGTGCTCACGATAGTGTTGGTGGTCAGCCTACTGTTGGCTTGAAGATTGACCTGCCTGCTGTGGCAAAAGCTGTTGGTTATAAGGCTACCATTTCTGTAGACAAGAAAGAAGCGTTAGTTGCAGCTTTGAAAAATGTGGCAGAAGGACCAATCCTTATTGAAGTTAAAGTAAAGAAAGGCAACCGCAAAGATCTTGGCCGCCCTACCACTACTCCTATTCAGAATAAAGAAGCATTGATGGTTTTTCTCAAGAAATAAACGATGCGCTTAGTCCTGCTATCTGACATACACGCCAATGTGACTGCCCTTGAGGCAGTATTTGCCGATATGAGAACTGTTGGTAACTTCGATTGGTGTGCTGTGTTAGGGGACTTAGTGAACTATGGTCCTCGTCCCAATGAGACAATTGAGATGGTAAAGAATCTCAAGTTGCCAATATTGGTTAATTTATGGGGCAATCATGAGTATTCTATCTTTGGTGGTAGCCTAGATAGATTTGCTACAGATAGGGGGAGGGGTGTATTGAAATACACCAATACAATTCTAACAGAAGAATCAAGAGACTATCTTGATAAGTGCATGAATCACCATGGCATGGAAGAAAAAGAGATTGACGGTAAACGCATTCTCTTTATGCATGGCAACCTTGATGACCCTTACTGGGGCAAGTTTGGGATTGATAAGATGAACGACGAGCGTTACGCTAAATTTGATTATGTCGTAAGTGGTCATTCTCACGTTCCTCACTATGTAGAGTTCTTCTTTGTCAGTGATAATGCTGAATATAGGAATAAGAAAAGGACAATCTTTATAAATCCTGGTTCCGTTGGTCAACCTCGTAATCACAACTCTTACGCCCAGTATGGAATACTGAATTTGAAGACGGGCAACTACGAACACCGTTGCGTATGGTATGATGTGGAAGCGGAGCGGAAATTGTTCAGTGATAGCATCGATAAGTTTTATAAAGATAGATTGATACTTGGAATATGAAAAGTTTATATGTTTTGAGCGGTGCGTCAGGAATGACGGGTAGTGAACTGGTTCGCCAGATTCTGGAGTCAGAGAAGGACAGCCGCATCATTGGCTTTGATAATTTCTTTGCCAGTTCAATTGATACAATTAAGGAGTATCTGGATGATTCCAGGTTTGTGTTCTATGAGTATGACATTAACAATGCTGCTCAGATGAAGGCTGTCGAGGATCAGGTGGTCAACGAAAAGAAGGCGTATGATAGGACGATATATATCAACTGTGCCGCAGTTGTGCATACCGAACACTTCTATGAGGTGGAACACACTTGGGAGACCAATGTTATTTCCATGAAGTCATTCTTGGAGCAGGCTATTCGTGTGGGAGCTGATTCCTATATAAACTGCTCAACCTCTGAGGTGTACTCTATGCAGTCATGGAATGAGAATGGTGGAGTGCGCGAGAGCGATTATCTGATGATGTCAACGGCAGAACATAGTCAGCGTACCAGTTATGCATGTGGTAAGCTGATGACAGAGTTCTTTATGAAGGATGCCGTTGATAAGGGTAAGATTAAGGGTTGCTCTATTCGTTTCGCCAATGTGTATAGCAAGCACGAGCGTTTTGCTAAGCATATTATTCCTCATATCATCAATGAGCTTCTGGAAAAAGGTTCTGTAACTCTGTTGGAAAACTCTAAGAAGAACCGTCGTGCATTCCTGCACAACATTGATTCATGCCGTTCGGTGATGGCGTTGATTAACTCTGAAAAAGCTCTGGATGGTACTGTTTATAATGTTGCAACCGATGAGGAAATCACCATCATTGATCTAACCTATAAGATTGCTGAGAAGATGGGGCAGCCCAAACCTGAAATCATCTTTAGTGGTTACCGCAGTTCTGACCCTGAACGTCGTATCTTGAATACTGAGAAGATTCGTACTCGAACAAACTGGACACCTATCATTACGCTTGATAAGGGCCTGGAAATGTGCGTTGCATCAATAAATGAGTAACAGATTACGTATATGGATAGTATTCAAACAACAGGCGGTTTATTACATCCGCAAGACATTGAAAATATTACGCAATGTATTTGTGATGTTTTCAATTGCACCACCGATGCAATTACCGAGTTGCAGCCTTTGCAGAAAGGATTGACTAATTCCGTCTTGTCATTCAAATATAATGGAGGAAAATATGTGTTCCGTTATCCGGGCCTTGGTTCCGAGGTGTTGGTAGATCGAGGGCGCGAATCAATAGTTCAAAAACAGATAGAAGACGCCGGTGTGGACACCTCATTGGTTGCCATGAGTGTTCGCTATGGATGGCGTATCTCACGCTTTGTGGAGAACAGGCCTTTCAATTATCACGATGTTAATGACATGGTGAGAGGCATTATTCAACTTAGGAAACTCCATGCTGTTAAACCCAAGGTTCGTTGGGAGTTTGACATCAAGGAGAAATGGGAGTCCATCAAGGCTCAGATTCCAGAGGATAAGTATGGTGACAACTTCCCTGAGTTCCCCGGATTCTCTGATATTAGAGATCGAGTATATAAGCTTTATGAGTTGGCAAAGACTGATGGCATCAGAAAGTGCTTGACTCATGGCGACTGCCGTGATGAGAACTTCCTAATCAATGATAGGGAGGTGCATCTGATAGATTGGGAGTATGCTGGTTTTGGCGATCCTGGCTTCGATATTGGTTCTTACGTTTGCGGTGGTGACCATTCCGAAGAAGAGGTTGATAGAATTTTGTTTACCTATTTTGGCCGCAAACCTTCACCTAAAGAGCAACGCCATTTCTATGCTTACATTGGTATCACTGGTTTCTTCTACATGCATTGGACTATGTTCAAGGAATCACAGGGGCAGATTGTAGGCTATCTGAAACCTCTGTGGTATCATTTCGCTAAGGAGTACACCAAGAAAGCTTTACCATTGTATAACGAATAAGAATTACAATTATGACATATATAATTTTATCAGCAGGAAAGGGTGTGAAATTACAGCCCCTGACTTTGAATCATCCGAAGTCTCTGTATAAACTAGATGATAAGACTACCATATTGCAACGTCTCGTCCGAAAAATTAGGAAATACGATGCTGAAGCAGAGATTGTGGTCGTGGTTGGTTATATGTACAAACAAATCCAGAAAGAACTAGAGGATGACAATGTGAAGTTTGTGCACAATCCTTTCTACTCTGTAACTAGTTCTATGGGCTCTCTATGGTTTGCAAAGGATTATCTACAACGAGAAAACGTAACCGTTATCAATGGTGATATTGTTGCCAGTGATAAACTCATGCAAGAGGTTATATGCCAGCACACAGATTATCCCTGTGTATTGCTTGATAGCTCCCATAAGGATGCAAATAAGTACAATGTACAGGTTCAAGGCGAATTAGTATGCGTGATGAGCAAGAACCTCACAGAGTACAAAGGCAATTATGCAAGTGTCGTAAAGCTCGATGCCGTATCTTCTAGATTCCTTCTTGATCAACTGAATCAGATGGTAAATGATGAGATGTACAATCTGTTTTTTGAGGATGCTTTAGTTCAGATGATTTTCCAAAAGAACTTTGAGTTATATCAAAAGGATATAAAGGATTATCAATGGACAGAGGTTGACAATGTGGATGACCTTCTGAAAGCACGCCAAATTCAATCGGAAAGTAAGTAGTAGTAGGAGAAGAATGAATTACGTTATTATTATTGCTGGAGGTGTAGGAAGCCGTTTGGGTGCAGCCGTTCCCAAACAGTTTGTGGAAGTATTGGGTAAGCCAGTCATTGCCTATACTATGGAGCATTTCCAGAACCATCCAGAGATTGATGCTATTGAACTGGTATGTGTTGATGGCTATCAAGAACATTTGAAGGCTATTACAGAGAAATATGGAATTACTAAATTGCTTAAGATCGTAAAAGGAGGTTCTGAGTATGAACGTTCCATCATGAATGGTGTGGCTGGGCTCGAAGGAATAGCAAAACCTGATGATTTAGTGATGATTCATTGGGCAGCATCTCCTTTCTTGTCTGAAGAGTTAATTACAGACAATATCCGAGTATGTAAAGAAAAGGGTAATGCTATTACAGCAAGTTATTCTTACCTCCTTTATGGTTCTAATGATGGTGATTGTGCCAAGAAAGCAATTAACAGAGAGTCTTTCATGACATTATCTGCACCTCAATCTTTCCTATATAAGAACATTGTAGATCTATATAAGCAAGTAGAGGAGAAGAAATTATTTGATACTGTTGTGGAACATCACACCACCGTCTTTATGGCTGAATTGGGAATCCCTCTCTATTTCTCAAAGGGAAGCCATACGAATATCAAGATAACCACTAAAGAAGATATAGATTTATTCATGGGTTATCAATTGGCGAAAAGATATAAGGAGGAACATTCAATAGAATGAGCTTAACAGTAGAGAAGTACCTTCAAGCCTGGACTAATTCGTTGAAACAAATGAATGCCAAAGCAGATATAGTTTTCTTTGGTGACTCATTGACATACTATGGGGATTTCGCAACGGTATTTCCGAATAGGGTGGTTTGTAATCTTGGGTTGAGAGGAGATTGCATTCAGGGGATGATTGATAGAGTGGAGTTGCTGAAGTTACTTGAACCTAAGGTGGTGTTTATAATGGCAGGAATTAATGATGTGGCAACGTGCACATTAGATGAGTTCAAAAAAAAATATGCAGAGCTTTTAAGACAGGTAAAGAATATTTTACCAAAATCGGATCTTATCTGCCAAACGATGCTACCAGTAAATAACGAGGATTTTTCCATAAGTTGTAATAATAGCCAAATCATAGCATGTAATGCTGAGATTATCTCTTTAGTAAAGTTTTATAATCTCAGGTTTATTGATTTATTCACTATATATGAACGGGACGGAAAGTTACAGAAAAATATGACTGTTGATGGAATTCATTTAAAGCCTAAGGCTTACGAGAATTGGTTTATAGAATTAAAAAAAATATAATTATGGAAAGACGCATTTTAACGTCAGAGGAATTCCGACGTATGCAATTGGTCGGATTGGAAGTGTTAACAGAAGTTGATAGAGTATGTAGAAAGCATAATATCAACTATGTGATTTTCTGTGGAACCCTTTTAGGGGCTGTGCGGCATAAAGGCTATATCCCGTGGGATGATGATGCCGATATTGCAATGTTAAGAGAGGATTATGAAAAATTCAAATCTGTATTATATGATATTAATCCAGATATTTGCTTTGTACAAGATCATGAAACGGACCCGGAATACAGATGGGGATATACTAAAGTAAGAAGGACGGGAACAACTTATATTAGGTTGGGGCAAGAACATTTAAATAATAAGACGGGAATATTTATAGATATTTTTCCGCTTGATGATGTTCCTAAATCTATTGTTGGTCAAGTATTTCAAGACTTTTATTGTTATTGTTGTAGGAAAGTGTTATGGTCTGAGGTAGGTAAGGTTAATTCTAAGGGTGTGAAAAAAGCTTGGTTCTCTCTCTTATCACATATTCCAGTTGATAGGGTATTCAAATGGATAGATGTTTATAAGAAGAAAAGCCGTAATAGCACTCCCAATAGAGTTCGAAATTTACTTTTTCCTGCCATTGGAAAGGTGTATGTACATAATCCCATAAGGGAAAGATATGGTATGCCCAAAAAATGGTTCTTAGAAAGAGCTGAGTATGAATTCGAGGGGCATAAGTTTTACGGAACTAAGGATTATGACGCCATATTGAGATACACTTATAGAGATTATATGACACTTCCACCAGAAGAGAAGAGACAACAACATGCTCCAGTTTCTTTTATTGATTTTGGGAATACTCCGATAAATTATACCCCTAATAAATGAAGAGTCTAATTATCACAGTGGCCGGTATGTCTAGCCGCTTTAACCGTGACACCAAAGAGGATGTGCTGAAGTGCCTTTATTATGAGGACATTCAGGCCAACTCACTTCTGAGTCTTCAGGTGCATAAGACCTTTGACTTGGTAGATGAGATTGTTGTAGTTGGTGGTTATAAGTATGAGGATTTGGAACGCTTCATCCGTACTGAGATGAAGGATGTTAACCATAAGATGAAACTGGTTTATAACGACCACTATTCTGATTATGGTTCTGGCTATAGTCTTCTGAAAGGTATTGAGGTTGTATCTGACCAAGCAGATGAGATTACTTTCATCGAAGGAGATTTGTTCTTTGATACCGAGAGTGTTGAGAAGATTATCAACTCCAAGAAGGATGTCATTTCCGTAAATAATGAGCCAATCCTTTCCAACAAAGCGGTTGCACTCTACTTTGATGCTCAGAATTATCCTCATTACATTTACGACACCAGTCATTCATGCTTAGAGATTCATGAACCTTTTACGGCCATCTATAACTCCGGCCAGATGTGGAAGTTTATGAATCCATCACGGGTAAGAGAGATTTGTCAGTTCCTAACGCCCGAACAGGAACAGGGAACTAACTTGGAAATCATTCAGAAGTATTTTGGCGCATATAAGAATTCACAATTAGATATCATTAGAGTAAACCTCTGGTTCAATTGCAATACTGTTGCAGATTATCGTGAGGCTATCAAGGCATTAAGCGTATGAAAACAATAAACGAGAAGTTGAACCTCCTTAAGAAGAAGTTAGATGGAGGCGAAAAGATTACCATAGCTATCTTTGGCTTGGGAAGTGTAGGATGTTATCTGTTGGATTATCTTGTCTCATTGGCAGATCCTCAACTACAATTGGTGGTTGTTGGTCGAAATGTTGAGAAGATGCAGCAAGATGTGAATATCATCAAAACCGCAGCAACTATCCGCAGACAGATGCGAAGCGAGATTGTGATTGAGGGCGGTTGTGACTTCAAGGATGTGAATAGCATTGAAGCCGCATTGAGGAAGATTCAGCCAGACTTTATTGTAAATAGTAGTCGTCTGTATGCTGGTTTGAAGTATGGAACTATTTCATGGTCTAACCTTCGTGCTTACGGAATTTGGAGCCCGATGTCTGTATTGTTGGGTAAGAATATCATGGAGGCATACGGTAAGGCTGATTGCAATGCTATTAGCATTAACACCTCATACTCTGATGCTGTGATTCCCTGGCTGAAGAGTGCAGGTATGCCTTACTTTGATTTTGGTAGCGGTAACCTGAATCACCTGATTCCTCGAATGAAGTTCTTTGTCGCTGAGAAGTTCGGTATTGATAATTTGAATGATATTGACATTACTCTAGTTGCTAGTCATTTCCACGATGTGGTAATTAGCAAGGAAGGCCATACTGAAGGTGTAAAACTGCTGCTCAGCATCAAGTACCAGGGTAAGGAACTGGACATCAATCACGATGATGTTTATAAGGCGTGTGGAATACCTATGCCAACCGACCAGAAGCGCAACATGATGAATGCTTCTAGTAACTTTGATATCATCTATAGCATTTTGAGCGCAATTCGCGAGAAAAAAGCTATTAAGATTCATACTCCAGGTGTTGATGGGCATATAGGAGGATATCCTTATATCATAGATGCTACACAGAATGAGGTAAAAGGTTACTTTTATTCAGGTTATAGTCTGGAAGAGATGGAGCAGGTGAATCGTAATTCCATATATTGTGATGGTATTGAGAATGTGGCCGATGGATGTATGGTGTATACGGATGAGTTGTTGCAGAAAGTGAAATCTCGTTTTAATGTGGAACTACCCAAGCGGGTGCTTTTGGCTGAGGCAGAAAATGTGGCAAATCTGCTGATAGAAGGCGTTGTTACTCCCAATATTAAATAACTTAATAAATAATAGTCATGAGAGACTTGATAGTAAAAATTTCTGTAAGATTTGGCTTGTATAAAAAACTGATGGATATAGATGCTTTCTTCATCAACAGGAAGAAAATGAGAAATTTCAAAAAGAACGGTATTCAGGTCTTTATTCGGCTTGATGAAGTTTGTCGGGATGCTGGTGTGCGGATGATTCCTATCTTTGGGACACAATTAGGTTTGTATAGAGAGAATGGATTTATCAAATATGACAATGATATAGACGCTTCTATTTTTTCATGGGAGCGGCCGACAGACTTTGATGAGAAGATGAAGTCTGCTGGTTTTGAATTAGAAACGACTTACTATTTTAAAGAGGATAATCGAATTGCCATTGAACAGTATATCTGTGATGGTGTACATGTGGATATTAATTATCTCTTCGAACAATCAGAAGATGATTGGTACTGCTATGTCGGTCGCCATCATGAGACTAAAGACTGGAAGGAGGCAAATGCTTCAGACGGATTTCCTTGTGTGAGATGGCCTTTTGTGAAATGTGATTTTGTTGAAGAGGAATATTTTGGCCATCGTTTTTATATGGCCACTAAAACGCCCGATTGGCTCAAGGGTGTTTTCGGTGATGATTATATGATTCCTGATAGGAAATGGACTAGCGCAAGTCGTAAGACAAGAATAATCCGTACCAAAGAGCGCTTCTATAGAAAGTAGTTTAAGATAGTATCATTCGAAATTTATCTATCATTTGTTCTGCGGAGTATTGTTCTATGAATACTTGACGGCTGTATGTGTTATGTCGAGGACGTTCTCCTTGGCAGAGGTTGTTGATGGCCGCTACGAATTCTTCTGCTGTCTCACAGCAGGCGCCGGCTTTGTTGAAGTCTAGTTCATAGCCACTCCAGGCTTCAGGTGTTCCAATGATATTCTTGCCGTACATCAGGCTCTCGCAGGTCTTTACTTTCATGCCGCTGCCTTTGAAGATGGGCAGCACCATGATGTCGGCAGCCACAAAGAGAGGCTCCAGGTTGGGAACATTGGAGAGTACTTCGATGTCATCTCTCATCCAGTCGGCCTCTTTTATTTTTTCCATGCCTTTGCCCACAATCTGCATGCGGATATTAACCAGTGGGAGCACATTCTTGACGAACCATTCGATGCCTTCCACGTTGGCAGGAAAGTATGCTCCAAGGAACATACAGAGTGGGGGATTGCCGATGGTCTCGGAAGGGTAGGAGTTACGTTGGTAGCGGTCCACAAAAGCCACTGGAACCAGTTGGTCGGCATGTCGTCCGTAGCGACGATAAAGTTCATTGTCGTCACGGGTACTCAAGGCGATGGTCTTATCGGCATAGCGGCAACTCCACTTGTCGTTACGGTCGGCACACGGCAGCACAAGCCACCGCATGGGGTTCAGCCGATTGGAATATTTGGCAGAGAAATAGACTACTTCCACATTGTGGAAAAACGCCACAATGCGTCCTTTGTAGCCAGTCTCTTTCAGTCGTTTGGCGACAATACCGAACACCGAGCGGTCGACGAAGACCACGTCGTATCCTTGAGCCAACGCTACTATTTCTCGAACTCGCTTAGGTGTGAGACCGAAATAGTAGCCTAATGGCATGTACATGATACCCTGCAGATATTCCCCAATGGTGCGGCGGTGTGCCTCATCGTGGATGAAGTATGTGTCCACGTTCTCCTCACCGGCAATCTGTCGCAAGACAATCAGGTTTTTCTCGCTTCCCTGTTCGCCACCCTCTGGTACGCCGCGGGTCTTCTTGTACCGTATTATCAGAATCTTCATCGCTTTACAACTTTACATCTTTTAGACTCTTTGACTTTTAGACTTTTTGTCTTTGCGGTAGTAGATAAAGATGGCGCCTGCTGTCAATAGTACAAGCACAATAGATCCAATAATGGTGACGAAGTCCATTTTGTGGAACAATGGTGCCTCGTTCCGGAACTCAATGACGTGGTCGCCCGCAGGTACCACCATCGCGCGTAGCACATAGTTGGCGCGGATATATTTGGCGGGCTTGCCGTCGATATAAGCACGCCAGTCGGGTTCATAGTAAACCTCGCTGAAGAGGGCGAGCCGTTGGTGGGAGGAGTGGCTGCGATAGCGGAGATAGTCGGGATTGTAGGGAGACTGATGGTCCAAGAGGATGGCATCGGAGCTGTCGGAGGCGCATTCTTTGAGGGAGAGGGAGAACTCGTTGCGGTTGATGATGGCCGTTGAGGCGGGATTGAAGTCGTTGAGGGAGAGAATCTCCTGGTTGGCATTGTCGACCCACTTCACGTCGTCGACGAACCAAGCATTGCCGAGGGCATCGGGGTTGCGCTGGAGCTGGCCGTTCTGCAGGACGATGTAGCGAGCGTTGAGCATGTTGAGGACATGGGGGTTGATGTGGCGGGAGAGGTAGAAGTCGATGATGTCCTGATATCGGCGCAATTTGACGGCGCTGTAGCCGCCGATTTGGTGATGGAAGGCGGCCGGCTTACTGTCGTTGTAGGTGTTGACGGCGAGGTTGAGGACGCGGTAGTCGCAGTCGCCGAACTGAGCAGCTTGATGGTCGATGTCGTAATCCCACTGGTCGCGGTGGAGCTCGGTCAATTGCTTGTCGACGAAGTTGTTTTCATCGAGATAGCGGCGGTCCACGCCCCAGAGGTCGACGACTATCAAGAGGCCGAGGGCGGCTATGGCCATCCAGGCTTTTTTCAATTTTTCGTTGTTGTAGAGCCAGAGTATTGCGGCGGTCAGGAGAACAAAGAGGAGGCTTCTCCAAGAGTCGGAGCGGAGCAGGGCGGCGCGGTCAGTGACGAGGACACTCTTGATCATGTCCCATTGAGGGCCGTATTGGGCGGCCATCTGTTGGTCGGAAGCACCGCTGAAGCTGAAGCTTCCGCTGAGTAACAGTACTAGGAGAATCAAACCTCCCACCACACCGGTTGCAATGTACAGGCCGCGGTTGATGAGCTTTTGGTTGCGTTGTTTGTCAAACACGGCTTTTAAGGAGAGGGTGGCCAATAGCACCATGCAGACATTGGCGAGCACCAAGGCCATGCTCGGTGTGCGGAACTTGTTGTAGAGGGGGATATGGTTGAATACCCATTCGTTGAAGCTCATCAGGTTGTGGCCCCACGAGAGCATCAAGGCCAGGAGAGTGGCTATCAGGAGCCACCAACGTTCAGGACCGCGGGTGACAATGAGACCCATAAGGAAGAGGAGGATGACGACGGCGCCGAAGTAGACGGGGCCGCTGGTGAAGGGCTGGTTGCCCCAGTAGAGGGGAGCCTGTTCGCTGTGGAAGCTTTTGAAGAAGGAGCTTTCGGTGTCCACTTTTTCACCACTGCCGCCGCCCATGGCACCTGGGACTAGAAGGGTGTAGGTTTCGCCGATGCCATAGCTCCACGAGAAGGCATAGTCGATATCAAGTCCGTCGGTCTTACCGCCGATGGAGGCAGGCTCGTTGTCGTTATAGAGGTCGTTGGGAGTTACCGTGATGTCGTTGCCGCCCCGCATGGTGTATTTGGCATACTGTGCGCTCACCATCAGTGTTCGCGAGTTGCAAGTGAAGGCAAGAAGAGCACCCAGGACGAGGATGCCAACACCGGTGGCAAAAGCGGGCAGCCGATGTTCCTTCAAAGCCCAGATGAGATGGGCTACGCCCAGCGACAGGGCTCCGATGAGGGTGTAGAAGGTGATTTGGATATGGTTGCTGTGCAACTGCAGTCCCAGTGCCACGGTGAAAAGCAGACCGCCCCACAGCCAATCTTTCTTTTTGTTGCATGATGCAGAGTCTTTGCCACAGGGCCTCTTCCGCAGGCAGAGGATCATGCCGGCTAGAATGGGTGCCGACATGGCCATTGCCCATGCTTTGGTGATATGTCCCGCTTCTACAATAATGATGTTGTAACTTCCGAGACCGAAGGCGAGGGCCCCCAGCAAGGAGAGCCAGGGAGAACAGCCCAGGACAAGCAGCGCTATGTAGAATCCAATCAGATAAAAGAAGAGAACTCCCACATTGCGTTCCATGCCCAAAAACTGTAGCGTCCCCATGCGGTGCAGGGGAGAGAAGAGACTTTTTACGGGAGGGTTGCCCCCCACCTGGTAGCCCGGCATTCCACTGAACATGGCGCTGTTCCAGTGGGTGTACTCTCCTGAGGTCTTCTGATAGTCTTTGTTTTCTTTCACCATCGCCTCGTATTTCTGGGTGTCGCCTTGCATAATCACCTTTCCGCTCAAGGCAGGTGAAAAGTACACCATTGACACCGCCAGCATGGCAGCGATAATACCAATGTGAATCCAAATATTCTTCTTCATATCTTTCTTTAAACTTTATAATCTTGTCTTTAAACTTTTACCTGTGGGTACTCCACACGGACGTGGTAGATGCTCATCATCTTTGATTTAAGAATATTTCGTATTTTGGCGATGTCGCCGTAACTCAAGGGACAGTTGTCGAGCTGTCCGGCGGCAATCTTGCCGTCAATCAGGCGGTCGATCATCGCGTCGGTATTTTCCTTGGTATGCTGCTTCAGACTGCGGCAGGCAGCTTCCACGCTGTCGACTATCATGACTACGGCGGTTTCACGGCTATAGGGACGTGGACCTGGGTAGCGGAAGGCGCTCTCGTCAAAACCTTCTGGGTGCAATTCCTTCTCCTTGGCATAGAAATAACCTGTGTACGTTGTGCCGTGGTGGGTGCGGATGAAGTCCTGCACCTCGCTAGGCAGCCGGTAACGGCGCGCCTCCTCAAGTCCGTCTGTTACGTGACTGGTAATCATCTGGGCGCTCTCTTCGTAGTCCAACTCGTCGTGAGGGTTGAAGCCGCTGGTTTGGTTTTCGGTGAAATAGATGGGATTCTTGATTTTTCCGATATCATGGTAGAGGGCGCCGACTTTGGCTAGCAGTACATCGCCTCCCAGCTCGCTTACTAGATCCTCCACGATGTTCGCCACCTGTACCGAGTGCTGGAATGTCCCCGGAGCACGGCGGCTCAGTTCTCGCAGTGCCACATTGTTGGTACTGCTGAGTTCCATCAGCGTCAGCGCCGTTGTCATCCCGAAGAGTTTCTCGAAGATGTAGATCAGAGGGTACGCCAGCAGCGTGAGTACGGCGTTCAGGAAGAATATCAGGTACTTCTCCGCCCGCAGTTCGCTGAAGTTGGTGTCCTGACTTAGCACACCCGCGGTGTAGATGAACGAGTAGCTGACGAAGATGACCAGCGAGAGTATGAAGAACTGGCTTCGTTTCTCCAGGTTCCTCACAGCGATGATGCTCATCATGCCCGTCACCAACTGGTAGAATATGAACTCGAAGGAGTTGGGCACCAGATTGGCAAGGATGATGACTGTGGTGAGGTGGATGTAAAGAGCCACGCGCATGTCGAAGAAGACACGCATGAGGATGGGCACTACGCACAAGGGCACCAGTAGCACCCAGTCGGGGTTGGTGCGAATGACAAAGGCTACCACTGCCGACATCAGCAGTACTAACACCAGCACCATCAGTACTTTGCGGTTGTCCTCCAGAATCTGGTGGCGTGTGTTTTTCAAGAACATATACAAGGCTGTGAACGCAATCACCGCCAGCAGTAACTGGCCTCCCATGCGTCCCCACACACTGAATCCTTCGGCAAAGCGTTTCTCCTCTTCGGCTTCCAGTGCCGCTATCTTGCGGCCTCGCTCTTCGGTTACCACTTCACCTTTGCTCGCCAGGGGCTCTCCTGCCATTACCAATTCGCTCGTATAGCTCAGTTGGCTCAGCCGGCTCTCCAATTCCAATGCTGTCCGGTTGCGGTCAAGGAGGTAGGTAGCTGTACTTGCAGTTGGTTCCGATGAGGTATCATGTTGTAATTCGAAATCGCCCATGCGATACTCGCGGCCGACATTGCCTTCCAAAATGACAATCTTGCGCTCCGGACCCATCACGCCCCACTCGTCGCCCTCGGGCACCTCAAGCGTCCCTTTACCTTCGTCGCTTGTCTCATTCTTTATATAATATAGTATGGCTTGGGCCCGCTCTTCGGCCTCCTCGGCACGCATATCCTCTGCACTCTTCAGCACCGCATAGTCGAACGGTGCCACGAGGTCGGCACCGCGCCATACGGCACCCACTTTGTAGTCATAATGCTCGCCGCGTCCCTCATGAGGGAAAAGGAAAATGATGAGGCAGGAGGTGACCAGCATCGCTGTCACTTTGTATATCAGGTCCAGACGCCGGACCGTGCTGGAGAGTATTTTTCCCATTTATAATAAAATTTCAAACTGCAAAAGTACAACTTTTTCCCCGTATGGCAAAAAAAAACTCCTACAAATGTGTATTACAGTTTTTTGAGACGTTGCCTTATTCTCTGTTGAGTGGGCTGGAGATGGTGGGTATTAACTACCTATAAACCAGTTGCCAAGTCTTTGCCAACTTTTTTTTGTTTTTTTTAGCCCGGGACACAATATTTTTTTTGTTTGCAAGTTATTGTATAAAATTCAGACTAAAAGAATAAATAAAACTTTCTATAGAGATGAAAAAGACATTTGTATTGGCGGCTGCACTGCTGCTGGGAGTGGGCACGATGATGGCCCAGAATTCGTTCAAGGGCATAGTGAAGTACAAGATTGAGTCGACGGGTACAGTGTCGATGACAATCCCTGAGGAGGTGGCTAATGCCGAGATTAAGGTCGATGGAGACAATCTGTACACGAAGAGCCCCATCTTCCTTGGCGGCATGGGCGCGGAGTGTGTGTTGGTGAATGGCCTGCGTACTACCAGTTGCATGGACCTCAGTGGCTTGCTGGGCTACCTGCGCTCACAAGGCTCGGAGTTTACCTATGATGGCGCCGGCAAACTTATTGTGAAGAATGAAGCGAAGGAGAGCGATTTTGACTCTCTGGATATTAAAGATACGGAACCGGGTCACTTTTATTATGAGTATGTGGATGGTGAGACGAAGGAGATTGCTGGCCAGACGGCCTATAAGATGGTGCGCCACATGTATGATGAGGAGGGCGTGGACCACCCGATGACGATGTGGTATTCGAAAGAGATTGGACCGAGAATTAACGTGCTGTTCAACGGAATCAAGGGTATGCCCTTGGAGTGCACGATGGATGCCGGTGAGGGCAAGGCTCTGACCTATACTGCTGTTGAGGTTGTGAAGGGCAAGGTGAAAGAGGCCGACTTCTTGCTGCCCGACGGTTATGATACGCTGAGTGATGAGGCCCTGAAGGAGCTCTTTGAGCAGCTGCAAGAGGAAATTGAACTGCTACAGGGGGAATAACATTTAAGATTTAAAGTTTAAGGTTTAAGGTGGCTGGAGCGAAGAAGAGGACATCTGCGAAAGCGAAGGGTAAGACCAAGACCAAAAGGGCTTCAAGGGGTAAAGACCGTTTGAAGGCCCTTATGGCTTTTTTGAGGAGTGAGCGTTTTGCACATATCCGCGGAGCGGTATATGTGCTCTTCGCTTTTTTCCTATTGGTGTCATTGGCGGGCTATTATGCTACGGGATGTGACCCGATGCGCCATTGGCTGAAGGCTTTGGGTTTCGCCACGTCGGAGTTTTTCGCTGTGAGGCTATTTGGTATTGGAAGTCTGGGGTTCTCGTTGTTGTTCTTCGTTTACGGCCTGCGACTATGGAAGGTGAAGGTGCTGCCGTGGTGGAAGACTTTTGGGAGCACGGTATTTTGGATGTTTTGGTTGAGCCTGACGCTGGGATATATTGCTGTGAAGTGGATATCGGGCGGCGTGGGCTTTGAGCAGTATGCGGGAATCGGCGTGACGATGGCCGAGGCAATGGAAGAGTTGATGGGTTGGTGGACTCTGGTGGTTCTTGTGGCGTTGGCATTGGCTGTGTTGGTGTTGGTGCACAAGATGGAGTTGCCGGAGGTTCATATGCCGAAAGTGGACCTGAAGAAAGTGGCCGAGGGGCTTGAGGTTGTAAGCGTCGAAAAAGAGGAAGAGAAAGGAAGTGTGAAAGGGAACGAAAGGAAGAATGCAGTGCCGGATTTTGTGGACTTTGCCAAAGAACAGCAAGAGGAGGATGAGGGTGTTGAATTTGAGGAGGCTGCGATGGAACTTTTCAGGGCTCCGGCAGGTGGGCACACGGAAATACTGAAGGAACCGACGAGTAATATCGAGTCTGCAGAACCATCTTTCAGTATTGATGATGAGTTTGCTAAGTTGAATGAGAGACTACAGAAGCCGGAGGAAGAGGAACAGTCGAGTGATGGAGTGACATTTACGATAGAAGGAGAGAGTGAGAATGGAGATACGAGAGAAGAAATAGAAGAGAGTGATGTGGAGAATGAAGAAAATGAGACGACTCAAGATGTTGAGGAGGAACTTGATGAGGATGATTATAGGAGACATTACGGTTTGGATGAGCCCTATGATCCGCATCTGGACTTGAGTGACTATGAGATGCCCGAGACCTCTATTCTTGAGGATTGGGAGGTGGCCAACACGCGTGTCACCAAAGAGGAATTGGTGGCCAACAAGGACAGGATTGTACAGACACTGAAGGATTACGGCATAGAGATTACAGAGATTTCAGCCCAGCCGGGACCGACGGTGACGCTGTACAAGATTAAGCCAGCCCCCGGAGTGAGAATCAGCAAGATCAAGAATCTTGAAGACGACATCGCCCTCTCGCTGGCTGCCCTTGGCATTCGTATCATCGCACCTATTCCTGGCGAGAGCAATGTGGGTATCGAAGTGCCTAATGCAAAGCCGCAGATTGTGGCCATGAAAACCATGCTGGAGAGTGAAGCTTTCTCGGCAGCAAAGGCCAAGATGGAGTTGCCGATAGCATTTGGCAAGACTATCAGCAATGAGTGTTTTGTGACAGATCTGGCAAAGATGCCGCACCTCCTGATGGCAGGTGCTACAGGCACTGGTAAGAGTGTGGGTTTGAATGCTGTGCTGGCGAGCCTGCTCTACACTAAGCATCCGAGTGAATTGAAGTTGGTGCTGGTAGACCCGAAGAAGGTCGAGTTTAGCCTATATTCGGCGTTGGACCGTCACTATTTGGCCAAGATGCCAGATGAGGAGGAAGCTGTTATCACTGATGTGAAAAAGGTGGTGAGGACATTGAATTCCTTGTGTATCGAGATGGACTCTCGCTATGACTTGCTGAAGAGCGCCAAGGTGAGAAAAATTACGGAATACAACGAGAAGTTCTGCAAGCGGATGTTGAATCCTGAGCATGGTCATCGCTACTTACCCTATATTGTGGTGGTTATCGACGAGTTTGGAGACCTCATTATGACGGCCGGCAAGGAGGTGGAATTGCCTATTGCACGTCTGGCACAGTTGGCTCGTGCGGTGGGTATCCATCTGATTATCGCTACGCAGCGTCCGACGACGAATATCATCACAGGTACCATCAAGGCCAACTTCCCGGCTCGTGTGGCTTTCCGTGTCACCAGCGGTATCGACTCGAAGACTATTTTGGACACAGGTGGTGCCCAGCAGCTCATTGGTCGAGGAGATATGCTTATCTCGTTGGCTGGAAAAGATATGATACGTCTGCAGTGCGCTTTGATAGATACGCCTGAGATTGAAAAACTGGTGAAGTATATAGGTGACCAGCGAGGCTATCCTGAGGGCTTTGAATTGCCAGAATACTTGGATGAGAATGAGGAACCGAACAAAGAGTTTGACGCGAAGAGCAAGGACGAGTTCTTCAACGATGCGGCACGGCTGGTGGTGGCGAGCCAGTTTGGTAGCACAAGCCTGCTGCAACGCAAGTTGCAGTTGGGCTACAACCGTGCGGGGCGCATCATTGACCAGCTGGAGGCCGCGGGCATTGTGGGGCCGAGCAACGGCAGCAAGCCAAGGGATGTGCTGGTGCACGACGAGGTGAGTTTGGAAGAATTGCTTAAATCATTATAATATATGAAAAAGAAGTTATTAGTTGTGGGATTATTGGGACTCATGGGACTCATGGGTCTGAGTGGATGCTCGAAGGAAAAGACGTGCCGTTGCTCGGTGGTAGGATCGCCTACGGTGAGAATTATCAAGATTGACGGCGGCAATTGCGAGGATATCAAGACACTAAGCTATCATACACCGCTAGATCAGCTGGTGGTTGAGGAGTTGTTGTGTACGGATTATGAATTCAAAATTGACTCGGAGATATGAAAAAGATGTTTTACGTGCTGGCTTTCGCCGGCGTGGTGATGCTTACGGGCTGTGGCAAAGAACACCAGTGCAAGTGTTTGAAGACGGATTTGGAGGAGGGTGCGTTTGATGAGAACATGGTGTTTGTGCTTGATGGGTCAATAGATTGTGACAATATCACAGAGATGGCGTTTGAGGAACATGTGTCGGTGGAAGGGGGAACGTCGTTGAGGAGAGTGGAGGTTCACAAGGTGAAATGTCGCAGTTATGGTGATTAGACTATTGCTGAGGGTGCTAGTGGGCACCCTCTTTGTTGTTTCGGCGGTGGCGAAATTGGTAGCCATTGACGATTTCGAGTTGTATGTTTATTCCTATGGGTGGCTTCCGCTAGGGGTGAGCTATGTGGTGGCGCGGTTATGCATTGGATGGGAGTTGGTCTTGGCTCTGCTGATATGGTCAGGCTGGTGGAAACGGCTGACGAGAATGGCGGCAGTGTTGACCCTTGTGTGTTTTTCTCTGTTCCTGTGTTATGCAGCGTTAGCAGGAAGAAACGAGTCGTGCCAGTGCATGGGACGGCTGGTGGATTTGAATCCCGCATGGAGTCTGGTGAAAAATGGTGTGCTGATTGTACTGGTGTTGTTCGGCGTTAAAGTGACAGGGGTTGAAGGGAAAAAACGAATGTGGAAAGTGATAGTGGGTGCCGCGCTTGGTTTGGTGCTAATGGTGTTGCCGTTTGTTGTGTCGGTGCCTGACAGTTGGGGATTTGGCCCCAATCAGGAGCCTTATGGAGAGGCCGATTTGATGGAAGCAACGGCCGAGGATGGCGCTCTTGCCCAGATAGGAGTTGGGAAGGGGCGTCATTTGGTGGCCTTCGTTACGCAGAAGTGTCCGTATTGCCGGTTGGCTCGAAAAAAACTGGATGCATTAGAGAATAGGCATCATCTGAAAAAAGGACAGATTGTGTATGTCGAGCCGGAGGATATCGGGAAGGATTTGTGGATAAGGATTACCTTTGGTGCTCGACCGCTGATGCTCCTGATGGATGACCAGAAGGTAAAGGCAACATATCATTTGAGAAATGTGGATGAAAAGGAGGTGGCAGAGTTTCTGAAAATGAATGTTGTCGATTGAAATATTTTTTGTATTTTTGCAACTTCATTTTTGAGAATTATAGAATAAAGAGTTTTATAATCAATTATATATATTTTTATCATTAATAAAATTTAAAAAAATGAGCGGTTTTTTTGGTATCGTCTCTGAACGACCCTGTATTTCCGATTTGTTCTACGGAACAGATTATCATTCACACCTGGGAACCAAGCGTGCTGGTATGGCAACCTTTGACGGCATGCAGGCACATCAGAACATTCACAACATCCAGAACTCGCATTTCCGTCCGAAATTCGCCAAGGATTTGGACGAGATGAAGGGTAATGTGGGTATTGGAGTTATCAGCGACACGGAGGCCCAGCCCGTAATGGTGAACTCGCACCTGGGAAGATTCGCTATCGCAACAGTGTCGAAAATCAACAATATCGATGAACTGGAGAAAGACTGCCTGGCGAAGCATCAGCAGTTTACCGACTTGAGTATCGGCCGCACGAATCCGACCGAGTTGGTGGCTCTGCTTATTTCTCAAGGAAAAGATTTTGTCGAGGGTATCGAGAATGTGTACAATAATGTTAAGGGTAGCTGCACAATGCTCATCCTTACGCCCAACGGGATTATTGCAGCCCGTGATCGCTATGGCCGTACGCCAATTGTTATTGGTCGCCGTGGAAACGACTACGCTGTTGCCAGCGAGAGCCATTCGTATGTCAACCTCGGTTATGAGACCTGCCGTTTTGTGGGTCCCGGTGAGATTGTACAGGTGACGACTGCCGGTGGTATCAAGGTGCTGCGTCCCGCCGAGGCCAAGAACCAGATATGTTCATTCCTTTGGATTTACTATGGATATCCCTGCACCGAATATGAAGGCATCAATGCCGAAGAGGTGCGCTATAATCTGGGTCGCATTATGGGAGAGCGCGACGACATCACTCCCGACTTTGTCAGCCCTATTCCCGACAGTGGTATCGGCATGGCCCTCGGCTACAGCAATGGCCGCAAGATTCCCTACAAACGTGGCTTATTGAAATATACGCCCACTTGGAGCCGCAGTTTTATGCCTGTCAGCCAGACCGACCGTTTCCTGGTGGCCAAGATGAAGCTTATCCCCAGCCGCGCTGTTCTGCAGGGAAAAGAGGTGGTCTTCTGCGACGACTCCATTGTCCGTGGCACCCAGCTGCGTGACAACGTGAAGATGCTCTACGACTACGGCGCCAAGAAGGTGCACGTGCGTATCAGTTGTCCTCCTCTGGTCCACGGCTGCACATTCCTGAACTTCAGCGAGAGCAAGACCGACCGTGAACTTATTACCCGCCGAGTCATCGAGGAATTGGAGGGTATTCCTGCCGCCTCTCTTGCTCCCGAGAAACTACGCGCCTACCAAGAGGCCAGCACACCTGAATATGCCAAGATGGTGGAGGTTATCCGTCAGCATGTGGGTGTCGATACCCTCAAGTTCAATACTGTCGAGGATGTCTGCGAAGCCATCGGACTTCCGAAGGAAAGCATTTGCACCCATTGCTTCGATGCCAGTTCGTATGGTGATTGATAGATGATTAATAGTTTGAAATGAAGAAACTGCTGCTCATATTGCTCTGTGTGCTTACTGTTGGTGCTGTTCAGGCACAGAAAAAGCACAAGACGGTTGACAAAAAGAAATTGCCGACGGTTGTCTCTGTGGCCGATATCCTCCCCAATTATGGTTTGGATACAGCCATGGTGAATGATACGGCCTATGTGGTGGATTATCTGGAAAGTCAGCCTCAGGACTTTGTGGCGCTAACCAACTATTGTGTAGGAGTTAGAACAAAGGCCCAACAGGCCATTCGTTCCATTGAGTCCGACTATGTTCACAAGGACAGTCTGATATGGATTGATTCGAATACGGTTCTTTCTGATTATGATATCTTTGAGTTTCGGTTGCGTCGTTTGGCCGATATGATGGGGCGTATGAGCATTCGCTACAGCCGGTTGGAGCAGCAGCGTGTGGAAGCAGAGAAGGAAGCTGCCCGCCAGAAGGCTATTGAGGAGGCTGCCCGTCAGCAGCGCGAACGTGATTCAGAGGCCGACGGCCTGCGCAACAGCATTGATCTTCATCACCGTTCTATCATTACAGCCTGTGATGGCGTGGGGATTAAGGACAAGACAAAGTTGAAAGAGCTAAAGGATCTCTACTATTCCTATCTGATGGTCTATAACAAGTATGACTTGTCGACAGGACACGCTACCAATGAATCGATAGCACAGTTGGATGAGCTGAATGCTTTCCAGAACGACTTGCTGGAGAATGTGCTGGGTGCTCATTCGCTTCCCTCGCAAATCGAGAACTTTAAGAATGTCTTGAAGGGACGTTGCGACCGGGAAACCAACGATGTCTACCGTAGCTATTCGCGTGTATTCAAGGTGACATCGGTGCCAGTCTCTTTTGCTAATGTTAACGAATATGGAGACTACATCAACCGCCTGCAGACCATCATCAATGTCCAGAACCGTTACCTGCAGGTCCTTGAGTTGCGAGCTACCATCAACGCCGGTACCAATCAGATTATTCAACTTTATGGGAAAAAGTACCGCAAGGAGGTTGACTCCTATAAAGAGGTGGCGCGCTCCATCAACATGGTTCCCGATTTCACTACCAACGCAGAAAGCATCAATTTCATCCAACGTCTGGAAGAATTTATTGCCGCTCAGCAGCGCTATGTCGACAATTATTCCTTCCTCGAGGACATTAGCATTCGCTCCGATTCCATCCTCAATGGCCGTGACAGTAAGTTTCGCGATGTGGTGACAGCCTATCGTGACCTCCAGGAGTCATTGGTCCCTGTACCGACCTTCAAGACTCTCGGTGAGGCCGCCCATTATGAGGAACAGCTCAATGAAGTGGTGAAAATCCAGAAATGCTATCTCCAGGTCATCCGTCTTCGTCATGTGATTGAACACAACGACGACTCTCTCATGTCCATGCGCAAGGTCGACCGCACCATCTACAACGGCTACCGGCTTTTCCGTCAGCAGGCCGACCTCCATCCCTCATTCTCCACCTCGCAGCGTGGCGAGAGTTTTGTCGGTATGCTTAACTCACATATTGAACTCCAGCAGTTCTGCCTCTCCATTGTCCAGAAACGTCGTCAAATCACTGCCAATGGCAATAAAATTAGCAATAAGAGCACCTCATATCGCAATATAAGTAAGGCTTATTCGCGTATGATGAAGGTCTACGATGATTTCGATGACATTGCCAATGCAGAGGATTTGCGTCGCTATTCGCGCCAGTGCGATGCTGTCATCGAAATGCAGGAGGCGTTCCTCAACCTGCTGTCTAGTGACTTGGTCGCGACTAGCGATATGCAGCTCAAGCGTGAGACTGACATTGGAAAGATAAAGGCTGTTGTGGGATTGGAATAAAAAAAAGGCATCCGTTAACGGATGCCTTTTTTCATTTTATGATGTTTTATTTCTTTACCGGCATGGCGGCAAGGGTGGCCACAAGATAGTCGTAGAACTTCTTGCTGCTGGGGATGTTGGCGCGCTCATCGGGGCTGTGGGGGCTCTCCAGGGTCGGACCAAAGGAGATCATCTCCATGTCGGGATATTTGCCGCCCAGTAGGCCGCACTCGAGACCCGCGTGGATGGCCACGACGGCGGGCTCTTTCTTGTACATCTTCTTATAGACCTGCTTCATGGTCTTCAGCAACTGGCTGTCCATATTGGGTTTCCATCCGGGATAGGCGCCGCTGAGCTGGCATTTGCCACCGGCCAGTTCGGCCAGGCAGACGAGGCGCTCGGCAAGGGCTTCCTTGGCGGTGTCGACAGAGGAACGCAGCAGGGCCTGTACGGTGAACTTCTTGGCGGCGGTGGTCTTTACGATGGCCAGGTTCAGCGAGGTCTCCACAAGGCCTTCCATATCTTTGCTCATGCGGATGACACCGTTGGGGGCTACCATCATCAGGTTGATGATTTTCTGGGTGTCGGCATCGGAGATGACCATGGGGCTCATGCGGACTTTCTCGTATTTCATGAAGAAGTCGGGCTCCACCTTGCCAATCTCTTTCTTCACCCAGCCGGCCACCTTGTCAAGTTCCTTGAGGATGCAGTCGGTGTTCTTCTTCGGGAAGGCGATGACGGCTTCGGCATCGCGCGGGATGGCGTTGCGCATGTTGCCGCCCTCGATGCTGATGAGGCGCAGACCGCATTCGGCTACCCAGCGGAGGTGACGGAACATCAGTTTGTTCACATTGGCACGGCCGGAGTTGATTTCCATGCCGGAGTGGCCGCCCTTGAGACCACCGAAGGTTATCTTGTAGGCGCAGTAGTCTTTGGGGGCTTTCTCTGTCTTGTAGGGGATGCTGAGGGTGGCATCGATACCGCCGGCGCAGCCCACATAGAGTTCGCCTTCGGTCTCACTGTCGAGGTTCAGCAGGTAGTCACCCTTGAGTTCGCCCTTTTTCAGGCCGAAGGCACCAGTCATACCGGTCTCTTCGTCGGTGGTGATGAGGGCCTCGAGGGGACCGTGTTTGACGGTCTTGGAGGTGAAGACAGCCATGATGGCGGCAACGCCGAGGCCGTCGTCGGCACCGAGGGTGGTGTCATCGGCATAGACCCAGTCGCCCACAATCTTGGTCTTGATGGGGTCTTTAAGGAAGTCGTGCTTCTTGCCGGCACGGGCCTGGGGCACCATGTCCATGTGTGCCTGCAGCACCACGGGATGGACCTTCTCCATGCCCTTGGTGGCGGGCTTGCTCAAGATGACGTTTCCAACTTTGTCGACACGGCAGTCAATTTTATTCTTTTTTGCCCATTTCACAAGGAAATCACGGACGATTTCTTCATGCTTCGAGGGACGCGGACATTTGGTAAGAGCATCGAAATTGCTCCACAACTCTTTGGGTTCGAGGTCTTTGATTGTCATGATTGAAAGGTTTTATTTTGTAATAATTTTATTTCTAATACAAAATGCAAATATACAAATATAATTTTATGTATGCAAATATTTTTTCTATTCTATGCCTGACAGGTCAAGAAGGTCGAGGATGGTGGTGAATAGGTTTTCCAATTCGGCACGTTCTTTGAGTAGTTTCTTGGAGGTGTCGATAGGGGTGTCGAAATTGTAGACGGTGACGGGGGTGAAGGACTGCTGGTAGGAAGTGAGTATGTCATAGCGTTCTATGTCGGCGGGTAGGCAGGAATCAGGTTGGGAAGGGGGGGTGGAGAAATCCTCGCAAAAGAAGTCGGCAATTTCTGAGGCGCGTTCACCTTTGATAATCATCATCTTGTGCCCAGGCACCCAGTGAGGGGCAGAGAGTTGGGAACGGGTGGGGGTGAGAGGGCGTTCGATGAGGTAGTAGTCAAGTTGACGTAGGTTGTCATGATAGGAATAGAGAGGCCAGCTTTGGCCGTCGATCTGGAGGTCATCGAGTCGCGCGAGTGCGAGATGGTAGAGGTGATTAATGTCGTCAACAAAGAGGTAGCCTGGGGTTGTGGTATGGAAGAAGAGGTAGGCGAGGTCTTCACTATTGTCTTCAAGGTCGTCGAGGTCCAGTTTGAATACCTGTTTTTTCATATCTGTCCTAAATCAAGGTTAAGGTAAAAATGTTCTATGAGAATGGGTTATCTTTGTTTGTGAAGTCGGGGCGGTAGGTGAGCTCTGAGGCCAGCTCTTGCAACCAGCCGTCGAATCCTAACTCCTTATAGTGTTGCGCTACGAGGTTGTATTCGTTGGCACTGAGACAGCGATTGAGCGGCTGGGGGAGGTCCGGGTGTGGGGGGAAATACTGAGCCATGAGTGATACATGGACTTTGAACGGGGGGATGTTGTCGGCAATCCAGTCGAGCACTGCCAGCGAGTTTTCCACATGTCCCGGGAGAACAAGATGGCGTATGATGAGGCCTCGGAAGGCTATGCCGTTGTCGTCGCATTTCAGGCCTGCGCCAACTTGTCGCATCATTTCGAGGAGTGCTTTGGAGGCCACCTCGGGATAGTCGGGGGCGTGACTGTAGCGGCAGGCAAGATCGTTGTCCATGTATTTGAAATCGGGGAGATAAATATCGACAAGTCCTTCCAGGGAACGGAGGGTGTCGACGCTCTCGTAGCCGCTGGAATTGTAGACCACTGTGGGGTTGAATCCCCGTTGGCGCACGGCCTCGACGATGGCAGGGAGCTGGTGGGCATAGTGGGCGGCGGTGACGAAGCCTAGGAGTGCGGAATGCGGGGAGTTGAGGGCGGAGAGCAGTTGGCAGATACGGTCGGCAATTTCGTCAACGGTGCGGTAGTGGATGAGCGAGGCATCGACGCTGGCGGCGGAGATGTCACGGTTCTGACAGTAGATGCAGTGGAGGTTGCAGTGGGAGAAGAAGACGTTGACGATAGGATTAAGAGGGGGTTCCTCGCCGGTATGCACGCAGATGGCGGAGACCTCCAGCCCTTCTGGTGCCCCGCAAAACCCAGTGGTTTTTCCTCGGTCAACCTCGCAACTCCTCGGACATAAATGGCATTTCATCTCTTCAACCGTCAAATTATCAAACGTCTAGTCCCAATCACAGACAGAATAATATTGTACTCCTGCTTGGTAAATCATATTGGCGCAGGAGACTCCGTGGTCGTCGACTTCGTCGGAAGTAAAGGTCTCTGCAGCACCGTCGTAGCGTATGCAGGTGCATGTTTTGTGGCAGGAGGTGAGAGTAAACAAAAGGGATACTACAATGATTAAGGAGCAAAAGGGAGTGTGGGGGAGTGAGAGGGAGTGAAGGGACAAATGTTTCTGTTGCATATTATATTGATTTTTAATTACTAGTTTAAGAAATCGCCGCGGTCGACGGGTGTTTCCATGCCGATGGCTTTCATCCTTAGGCGTATGTCGGCTGCGCTCTCGGCGGCTTCGCTGCCGGTGGAGAGCTTGTTGTTGTAGATGGAGTAGAGTGCACGGGTGTCCTGTGGCGAGAGATTCGGCATCACCACATTGGCACCGGCCATCACGGCCCTTTCACGGCCGTTGGGGTGCAAAGTGCCGAGAGCCGTGGTGGCAGGCAGCAGCACATGGGGGTGTAGTATTCGGATGATTGCCAGGAGCCTCAGCGTCATCTCCACGCTGCCGGCTCGCTCATGCTCGAAGGGGGTGCCGGCGGCAGGAATGAAGGGCCCGATACCTACCATCTCGGGACGGAAATCCTGAATGAACAGAAGGTCCTTCTTCAGTGTCGCGAGGGTCTGCCCCGGTGAGCCTACCATGAATCCCGCACCCACCTGGAAGCCTATATCGCGTAAGTCGAGCAGGCATTGCATGCGGTGTTCGAAGCTCATTTCTTCCGGGTGGAGGTGGGCGTAGTGGTCGGCATCGGCGGTCTCGTGGCGCAGGAGGTATCGGTCGGCACCGGCATCGAAGAACCGTTGGAAGCTCTCTTTGGATACGTTCACTCCCTTATGGTTGTGATCGTATCCACGTTCTCCCAGAGAGAGGGTGACGGCGCTGTCGGGGAATTCCTTTTTGATGGACACCACGATGTCGCACACAACCTCGTCAGTAAACCATCCGTCCTCGCCACCTTGCAACACAAAGGTGCGGAATCCTAGTTGGTGGCCTGTGCGGCAGCAGTCGAGGATTTGTTCTTTCGACAGGCGGTAGCGGTGGCAGGGGTTGCTGCGGCGAATGCCGCAATAGAGACAGTCGTTCTTGCAGTGATTGGTGATTTCGACGAGTCCGCGCATGAAGACACGGCGGCCGTAGACCTCGTCGCGCACACGGCAGGCTTCGGCGAAAAGATCCTCAATGGCTTTCGGGTCGCTCGTGGTCAGCAAATAGTCGATATCCATCATTTAATCACAAATTCGTACACAGAATCCTGTTCCTGGTCTTTGTAGACGGTCTGTATCTTGATATGGGTACCGCGCTGGAGGTTGATGGGGCCGAGGTAGACGGGCGAGCGGCGTGTGGGGGTGCTAGTGTCGGTGGTGTAGAAGATATAGGTGGAGGGAACCTCAGTTTCGATGGCGATGTTCATGATGTGGTCATCGACACGTGTAGCGCGGAACCGAGGGGTGAAGGAGCCCTCGCAGTAGTGGTAACCTTTGTTGTTGAGGCGCACCTTCTGGAATTCCACTTTCTTGCGGAAACGGTTCCAGTTCTTGGCTTCGCGGGGACTCCACAGACATTCGCTTATGGCTAGCAGGCGTGGCAGCGCCATGTATTCGGCCTGCGATGTCGAGGAGATATGCTCGGTCGGAAGGTAGCACTGGCCACCCACGATGCTCTGCTCCACATATTTGTTGGTCCCCTGAGGGGTGGGGTCGAACTCATAGGCTTTGGCCAGCGTGATGAGACCGTCGGCGGCCTCGGGTTGGTAGCGACGGTCGGCCTGATAGTAGTCGAGGCGGCAGTATTCTTCAGGTGCGAGGATGATATGTTCGGCACCGCGTGTTGCCAGCATCGTGGCCTCCTGCAGGCTCTGCACCACTTGCCACTCATTGTTGCTCGCTCTCAGCTCTCCCAGCTCCACCTCGATACCCAGGGCAGAGGCATAGGCGACGACTTCGTCGATTTCCTCGCGGCTGTAGGTGTTGTCTTCCTCAAGGGTGTCAGTCTCGCTGGTCAGGGAGTCGTTTCCAGACATGGCGCCGGGAATGTCCCAAAGGAATCGGTTGAGCTTGTAGTAAGCCATCAGGTCGAGGTATTTCTTGATGAATTTTACTGAGAACAGTTGGCGATTGGCCTCGAGGTGTGCGCCTCGCCATGCAAAGCGCGGATAGTCGAGGACGGTACACTCTGGCAGGATGATGGAGGAGTAGGTGTGCTCCAGCACATCGGCAGGAATCATTTGGGATAGCGACTGGTAGGCGTAGAAGAGCCCCTTCTCGGTGTTGGCCGAGAGGCGTATGCCTGTCTGCCGCACCTCCAGCAGGTAGCCCTCATCGCCCAGTTCGGGATTGATGGTGTCGTTGAGGATGAGCTCTATGTCACTCTCCTCCGAGCGTGCTACCAGCGAGGGACGCAGGTGGGCATGGCGCAGCGAGTTCATGATGTATTTGGCTGTTGGCGAATTCTGGCCCAGCCCCGAGGCGGCGATGGCAACATTGCGGTTCAGCGTATAGGTGCCCTCTTTCTGCATCTGGAAGACAGGCTCGGGGATGATGTCAATCTGTGTGACGGTCACTGTGCGGCCGCACGAAGCCAGCAGCGCAGCAGCTATGACAGGGATTAGATATTTCTTCAGAGACATTGTTTATATATATTATACCTTATAATAACGTATCAATTATCCATTTATTATTCCGTCCCTCCGAAAAAAAACTGTGAGAGTTAAGGACGACTTCCCTCTTTTATTGTCCTTTGTTGTTGTTAAAATAGAACCAATAGGGGGTAATCGCCCCATGAAAGGCATACCATCTCCTACCACGGTAGGATTTGGGTAGGAGTTGATAAGGAGATGGTAGGGTGATGATGGGGTGTCGATGGCAGGTGAAATGGTCTGCATTTGCTTGTGTATCATGCTGGTTGTTGCGTTTCCTGTTATGGGTTGTTAATAGAATTGTTTAACAAAAATGTTTAACAATTTTGTTAATTTTGTTTTTGTTTGTATTTTTGTGGCTGTGAAGGACGATTTTCTAATTACATAACCTATTGATATGAAAGACAAAAACACACGAATGAGGATTCTGGAGGTGGCCGAGGAGGAGTTTCTGATGAAAGGCTTTTCCGGTGCTCGCACCACCGAGATTGCCAGGAATGCTAGCGTGAACCACGCGTTGTTGCACTACTATTTCAGCACCAAGGAGCTGCTGTTCGAGCAGGTGATGGAGGAGAAAATCAAGCAGCTGCGGGAGTTGATGCTGACTGTCTTCGAGGTGGAGGGTATGCCTGTGGTGGAGAAGATTGTGGAGGTGGTGGTGAGACAGTTTGAGTTTTTCTGCCAGCACCCCGACCTGCCACGTTTTGTTATCAACGAGGTGATTGCCCAGCCGGAATATATAGAGAAAATAAAGCAGGAGATGCTCCCGGGGCTGAAGGATTCTGTCGCCCATTTGCAGCACGACCTCGACGCGGCTGCACGCAAAAGGGAGGTGCGACAGATGGATGCCTCCACGTTGCTGATGGACATACTCTCGGTGAATGTCTTCTCGTTTATCGTGGCACCGATTCTTTCCACGGCCAGTCCCGACATGGACTTCCCGGCCTACTACAGCGCCCGCTGTCAGGAGAATGTGCAGCTGATTTTGAACCGAATTAATCCGGATATTTAATATCTTTGCAGGGCAATAAATGAGTGGGGGTGGCGTTATTGGGGTATGGCATCGTTAAAGAAACTTTTATCGGACTCGGTTATCTATGGACTGAGCAGCATTGTGGGCAGGTTCTTGAACTACCTGCTCGTTCCACTATACACCTATCATATCTCCGCCGCTTCTGGCGGTTACGGAGTGGTGACCAATGTCTACGCCTACACGGCGCTGCTGCTGGTGATTCTCACTTTCGGCATGGAGACGACGTTCTTCTATTTTGCCAATCGCGAAGGGGCTGACTCCAAGTCGGTGTTTTCCACGGCCTTGGGGGCCGTGGGGTCGGTGAGTGGTGTTTTCGTGCTGGGGGTGCTGGCGTTGCTCCATCCGATAGCGGTGGCCTTGGGCTACGAGGCTCATCCCGAATATATTGCTGCGATGGCCATCGTGGTGGCGCTCGACGCTTTCCAGGCCATCCTGTTCGCGCGCCTGCGCTATGAGAACAAGGCGTGGAAGTTCGCCGCGCTGAAGCTGGCGTTTATCGTGATGAATATCGGCCTGAACCTCTTCGTCTTCCTTGTGGCACCCAAGTGGCAACACCTGCCGTGGATGCAGTGGTATGACGAGCAGAACAACGTCGGCTACATCTTCTATGTCAACCTGATATGCACCGCGCTGGTGACCTTTGGCTTTTGGAAGGAACTCAAAGGATTTAAACTTTCCACTTTCCACTTTCCACTTTTGAAACAGATGCTCAAGTATGCCTGGCCACTACTGATTTTCGGTATTGTGGGCATCCTCAACCAAGTGGCCGACAAGATTCTCTTCCCGTGGCTGATGCCCGGCGAGGAGGGCACAGTGCAGCTGGGCATCTACGGTGCCTGCGTGAAGATTGCTATGATTATGGCCATGATAACCCAGGCCTTCCGCTATGCCTACGAGCCGTTTGTGTTTGCTGGTGGGAAAGGGGAGAAATCTAAAGAAAGCCAGGCATTGGTGATGAAGTACTTCGTGATGTTCACCTTACTGGCCTTCATGGTGGTGGTGTGCTATATGGATGTCTTCAAGTACATCATCCGTCGCGACTACTGGGAAGGCCTGCGGGCGGTGCCCATCGTGATGATGGCCGAGATATTGATGGGTGTCTATTTCAACCTCTCGTTCTGGTACAAGCTGACGGCCAAGACCTACTGGGGTGCCATCATGAGTGGTATCGGCTGTGCGGTGATGGTGGCTGTCAATGTGATTTTCGTTCCGCGCATCGGCTATATGGCCTGTGCCTGGGGCGGTCTGGCGGGCTACGGCACCTGTGTGCTGCAGAGCTATTTCATCGGCCAGCGCCACTACCATGTGCCCTATCCGGTGCTCTCCATCGGTGGCTACTTTGCCTTGGCCATTGTGTTGTATGTTGCAAGTGTTTTGGTGCAGATTGACAACCGCTGGCTCAGCTTGGCCTACAACACGTTGTTGCTGCTGGTCTTCCTCGCCGTCATCCTCTGGAATGAACGCGCGTTGGTGGGTAAGGTGGCAGGAAAACTGCTGAAGAGATAGCATAATATATAATTACTCCTCCTGCTCGTAGTAGTAGGAGTAGTCGATGCCCTTCATGAATAGTTCGCGGTCGTCGATGCGGTCGGTCAATGCCCCTCTGAGCAAGGCTTTGATGGCTGTAGTGTTGGTGGTGCTACGCTTCATGGCTTGCAGGTATTGCTTCTTGTCTATCTGGCTCCAATCCACGCACATCTTCAGGTTCTTCTTCATTAGCTGATTCAGCCAGATGCGGGTGCTGCGACCGTTGCCCTCCATGAAGGGGTGCGCCACATTGACTACGTCTTCCTCCTTCGCACCTCGGCCATTCTCAGCCAACGCCAGTAGTTACCTGCCTTCTTATACTCCTCCTCGTCGTTAATGGCACGCACGATGTCTGTTGCCGAGAACCACCATTTGTTGTGATCCTCGTCCCATACCGCTCGTACCTCGCGGTCATTGTAGAATCGTATCGACTTCTTTGTCATATCCTTATTACGTCATTATTCTTCGCTTTAGTATCGTATCAGCCATCATACATCTTACCTCTTCCTTCTTCCATCATACATCATACATCAATAGTATAGTATGAAATGGTCGAAAATGTTAAGGAATATCACTTAACCAGTTTCAGCCCTTTCTCCGAGAGATAGTAACGTTGTTTGGGATGATTCGGTTTTTCTGGATAAGCACGGAGGACATAACCTTCTTCAATAGCAGACTTTAGTAACTTTCTTTGCACATAGCTACGGCTACTTATTTTCAATTTTACCTGAATATCAAATAATGTGAGAACATTATCACGGATGACGTTTATTAATGATTGAACTTGTTCACTTACTTGTTCACCAACTTGTTCACCGGCCATCTTCCTCGGATTGGCAACGGTTTCATTATCACTGGGATTAACCTTACCATTAACTTGTTCATCATCTTGTTCACCGAGCCAATAGGTGATGGTGGAACTTATCAAGTCGCTGGTGAATTCCACTTTGCCTTTGGTCAGTCGTTCCCACACCAGCATCTTGTCAATGCCATAGCCGGCGTTCTCGCCCAGTTTGGCATAGCGGAAGAACTTGATAATATTCGGGTTGCGGGGTATGGAGTGTATTTGTGTGCGCAACTCCGACAGCGGGAACATGAATCGTCCGGGATTCTGCAGCTCGATGCGGTCGGAGAACACCCTTATCGTCGGATGCATGGGACTGAAATAGTCGGCATGGGCGCAGCAGTTGGTGAGACCTTCTCTCAATGCATACAGCTGCGATTCGTCCTCCGCTCCCACACCATCGGGGTGAGCCTCGTAGGGCGCATCCACAAAGTTGCGAAGCCGTTGAAGGATGATTTGATACGACTCCCAGATGTTGTCCTGTTCCTGCATACGGAAGGTGTAGCGCACCTGGGCTTCGGCGAGGCTCTTGCCAGGGATTTCGAGATAGTCAATCCAGAAATTGCTCACATGCCGTTGCACCACGTCGCGCCCACCGAGCATCAGTATACCACCGATGGTCAGATTCCCACCCTTCGAGATTCCCACCTTTTCGCAGAACTGGTCATCGGGCAGGTCCTTGTAGGGAAACGAGGGGTTGTCGTTGCGGATGTGATTGCGGTAGGTCTCCAGCGAACTCTTGTTCAGGTCGTTGATGCTTGTCCCTTCCACCACCTGTTCGCTCTTGCTGCCGAAGGCTTGGTCGCGCATCATGGCCATCACCTCCATCTCTGTGGCGCGACGGTCGCCGCTGCCCGTGCGGATGAATGTGTTGATGGGGTTGTTGTAGTAGATGGGCTTCACCATTGACGAGGGCACGAAAAACGCCAGCACCAGCTTGCCGTCGAAGTTGTACTTCTTGCCAGTTGCCGACAGACGCATGTTGAACTTCTGACCGCCACGGAGCGTGTTGAGGAAATCCGACTCTGTTTTCTCGCCGTTGTTCACCCCTTGTATTTCGAAGCGTTTACCTTGTTGCTTGATGCCGAACACAACCCATCCGCCCGAGGTGTTGGAAAAGGCGGATACCGTCGTCCACACATCCTCTGGCAGCTTGTCTTGTGCGGCCTTACATTCGAAGTCGTCCCATTCAATCTCGCTCAGTTTTTGTAGCAGTTCGTCTTTTGTCATATCATTTTACTATTTTGTTCTCAATAACGTCATTATTCTTCGCTTTAGTATCGTATCAGCCATCATACATCTTACCTCTTACCTCTTCATTCTTCCATCATACATCATACATCAAAAGTATAGTATGAAATAATCGAAAACGTTTCTTGCCACATTCAATTATTCAGCGGAACTTTGTGACATGGCATCCATCTGAATTCTTTCTTCTATCGTTTCTGTTAGCGCATTATTGACTGGATCATTCTATGCCGTGAACAATATTAATACCGTATTACATGCTGGACTTCTATTAATCTGCAATAGTTTTCAATGGCAATTGACAAAAGTTGGAAGAATGGGATTTTCTTTCTTTCGCTTCCATCTAACTTGGACACAGTATTTATTTCAGCATAAGTGTTCCGATCGTATTTCTCGCATTTGTAGCTTATTTTCAGGTCAAGCAATTTGTTTTCGTATATAAACCCTTCACCGACAGTTAAAGTGGCATCAGGATACAGAAATGGTATCAGCAAATCTGTAAGGCGGTAGCCTGACCGCTCCATCAACTCAAGGGATATTTCTTCGGTGTGTTTCTTTATTGCAGCAATTGCGTCTTCTTTTGTACCATAGAGAAAAAGGATGAAATCCAATAACCCAACAGAGAATGTATTGAAATCTCTACCTAAAGCAGGGTATTTCCGTAATGGATATTCCCAATGTGCAAATTCTTTTTCTTTGAGTTTCCTCAACGAAATGACATTATGAAAAAGTAACATTCTTACAAGAGAAGAGAATTGTTCTCTGCTCTGTACAGGCCATTCAGAATTGATTGACGCAACAAAACGATGAGCCTCTTGTGCAATAATATTGTTATTGTTGAAGAAATAAGGCGAAATGCTGTAGAACTTGTCAATATAACCTGTGAAGTCAACGTCTTCGCCGTACATGGCTCGGAAGATGTTACGAATGTTGTCAATGTCACAGACAAAAATGATTTTGTCGAAGCCGTATCGGTTTTCGTCTTGTTCTGTAGGCCAATGGGCAGAGAAATAGTTGGATGTTTGAGCAGAGAAGAGGTTGAGTAATCTGAAGATATGTTGAGGGTCTATTCTGTCTAGGTCGTCAACAATAAGCACCTTTTGTTTGTCTATTGAAGAAACAACCATCTCTATCAACTCTGTGGTGACATCGTATTCCACTTCATTCATCAGATCGTAGAAGGCATCTCTTGCCCTGTCTTCTTCACTTTGGTTTATGCCCTTATTGAAATCTTCATATTTTGAAGCCCATTTTGTATAGGTGTCAAATACGTCTGATAGTTTCTTGCCAATTTTACCGCATTGGGAAACAACATCCTTAATGATATTTGGGATGTTGTTTTGCACGAAGCCTGCTATAGTCTCTTGTGCGGAGAACAATTTCTCTGATGGAGCCAGATAACCCTTCACCAGAAGTTCGTAAAGGATATCGAACTGAAGGAGTTTTACGACATCCTCATTATTGGCAATGGCATAATTTGTAGGGAAAAGGTGGAACACTTCGTATTCATCCTTTTTCCGTGTCGTAAAGAACTCATGGAGGAAGAAGGTCTTGCCACTTCCATATTTTCCAGAGAATAGGATTCTATGGTTGTCGGGTAAGGCGAGGAAAGAATCAAACTTTTCTGCCTCGTATTGGGTGGTGATAAGTATAGGCTCCTGTCCCATAGTTCTGCAATCCCTACTTTAATATTTCTTTTAGATATCCGTATTCGATTATTTTTGTGTTCTCCAAGAATAATTCTCTACTTATACCTAATTCTGGAATTGCACACAAGTTTTCAATAATCTTTTCCAATCGGGTCTCTATTGGATTCTTCGACAGGTCCGCTGCTTTGGTTTTAAAATCATAGAAATCAATCCCATTGTATTGCCAATGGACAATTCTACACATGGGATTCTCTTTTTCTTTTTTCCACATGTCTTGGAGAGTTTCCATGCTGAATATATATGGCATTGTTGGATGTGAGAAAACCAATTTTGCCCCTTTGGGCATCAATAACAAAGAAGCATTGATTGATATTTTCCGCAAGTCTTCAACTAACTTGAATGCTTGTTGTAATTCTCTTCTATATATTGGAAAGGAAATGTTATAATGAACAGCTGGGTTTAAAACCATTAGTCTTGATTGGTCGTACAGGTCTCTGAGATTATGTGGTATCTTGTCTGTATATTTTATTAGACGGCCCCATAGTTGATTTAGCGTTAGCGGTTTTCCATCGATAGTTGCCGTGTACTCTATAGGTAATTGCTCATTAATGTATTTTTCCAATGACTGTCTTACATACAACGCCGATGTGACATAATCTTTTGCTTGATAATATTTTTTTGCTTTTTCCAAACTGTCGCAATCTTCGTTAAAAATCAAAGGGAACACATGATACTGATCTCGGATATTTGTTGTCTCTCCAATGTATATTTCCTTCCTTAGCCACTTTTCATGCTGATTATTTTTGTCTATTTTTTCATTAGCAAATAGGAAAAGATGTTTGTCGTGCGTCAAAAAGAGTATTTGATATTTATCCGTGAACTTCTTGAGGAGCAAATCGATTAGTTTATCCCGATTACTCATGTCCAAACTAATCATTATATCATCCAGCAACAACACTTTCAAAGAATCTTTTACTGCCGCATTTAGCCGACGATCAATAATTGACAGCCGTATTGCTATTGCAATAGCTGCCATCTTTGCTTCGTTAAGAATCTTGTGGGGGCGATTTATTTTGACAGTTGTATTATCGTAATTATTTATCTTAATCTGCACTTTAAATCTTTCATATTCATACTGGACATCTTTTTTGGTAAATGATGTCGGCGAATATGACAGTTGAAAAGCCATATCATACCCTAAATCTTTTACATATTGCTGAGCATTAATGTTTATTTCGTTAATTAGGCTCTCAAATTGTTTATTGAATTCTTTTACAAAACTCTCAAAATCTTTATAATCTTGACTGTTTTTATACACTTGAATAGTGTGACCTTTCGCATTTTTTGTTTTTCCTGGCCCATCAACTATCTCAACCCACATGTCGTAAGCATTTTTTATAGCTTTTCCTTTTATATGGTAACTGCCAAAACTGACATACGGCAATACCGACTCTACAAATATTTCGAATAAATCAGGGTCTTGACTATTTTTAAAATGTTGAAATTTATATAAAGATTGATAGTTGATGAAATCCGATGCTTTCTGAGATTCTATCGCCACAGCATCACTACAAATAGCATTGTCAATAAGTGAAATACAGTATTTTTTTCCATTATCATCCTCAACGCTGACAAAAGAATTAAAATGAGTTCTTTTTGTCGACAAATCCGACATTGGAACGGCATGGATATTTACTAGCGAATCATCGCTCTGATTCAGAGGGGCGAAGTATTTCCCTGTTTCTGATGGTGTTTTCGTGGCTGCTTCAAGTAAAGTATATAATGCCCAATAGATGGAACTTTTTCCGCTGCCATTCTCACCATACAGCAATAAATGTTTCCCATCTAATTGTATGGTTTCTTCTTCTCCAAAAAATTTGAAGTTGGATAAGGTGAGGCTTTTTATTTTACTCATACTTATATTGCTTTATGAATAGGATAAAGAATGTTGGCACTCCGTGTGTCAAGGAGCATTAATTTCTGACGCACCATATTTTGCGGTTGCAGAAGCCATTCATAAAAATCTTTTATTCTTTTTGCAAAGTCCCTATCGGTTGACCATTCATGTTTTTTCAAATCAGTTATTACATCTATACTCTGATCCTTCATATGCTTCTCGAAATATAATTCATATATTATCATATCAACTACCTCTTCAATCCGAAAAGCAACCTGCTTGTTTGAGGTGTGCGTATAAAGATTCGTATTGTCCGTATTATACAAATATTGCAACATATCCACCAATTCTATTACTATACGCTCGCAATCTTTAGTACTTTTCTCATCTGGTACTGGTATTGGATTAAGATAATCTGTTTTAAAGGTGAAATATCCTCCCCTCAACACATAACCTGTATTTTGAAGATAATACCAGAATGCTCTTGAGTTGAAAAGAGCCATCCAGAACTTATAACTGATCTTATTGGACGGATTCTTGATATACCCGTATATTTTCGTTGTAGAATAGAACTCACCCTTTTCGTCATAAGCATAATTACCGCCCAGTGAAATCTCAGGGGCGACCAATTTTTCATTGGCAAAATTTGTAAGATTCTTGGGATAAATATATTTATACCATTGATTGTCGTTAGACAAACGGCCGTGTTCTCTTCCTCGAAGTACCGATTCGTTTTCTTTCAGATAAGCATATCCTTTGGGAAACTTTTCCCGAAGTTCTTCTTCTGTCAGGACAATGGCTTTTCCGTTTTTAATGTAATAAGGAAATATTACACATCTATTCGTCGAAATGGTATCGTATCGATGAACGTCCTTGCCTTTTAACAGGGGTTTCACCAAACCTTTCTCTACTCGGACACGCCTATCTAGTTGTTTGGAATCGCCAATGATGTATGTATCATCCTCCTCACAATTATCCAAAAAATAGACGTCGTCTTTACTCGTTTGTAATCCACAGAAAATTTTGTCAAAAACATCTCTGACACGCCTATGTTGTTTGTCCATTTCTTTCAGAATTCGGGAGGTGTTACCCGCCGTGAGTACCCATTGTTTCTCCGACAATGCAGACATCTCAACTATGGTGGCATCCTCAGGACCAAGGGAGAAGAGAAATTTCTGCAGGACATCTTTTGACGTGATACTCCTATCCAACTCATAGTATTCCATTTGAAGGCTACCCTTGACGAACCACTGGAGACCTGTGTATGTGGAAGCATCGAATATCTGATAGTCCCCAAAACTGATTATTTTCGACATGGCAGACTGCTCCACCAACAATTTGCGAAGACCTTTACCAAAGGCTGAATTAGTCCACTTTGTTGGCATGATATAATTTACAATGCCATTCACTCCACTCAACTGAAGTCCTCGCTCAACAAACATTTCATACAAATCGAAAGAACCTGTTGCAGATTTATATTTTTTGACCAATTCGTCAGCATAATCAGGATTTCTATCCCTCAATCCCTGAATTCTCAAATACGGAGGATTACCAATGATGATGTCAAATCCTATGAAATTTCCATCTTCATCCAACAATGCAGGATACTCAAAGCGCCATTCAAAGGAGTTTTTATAGAGCTTGTTGGTTTCAATATTCTTTGCATATTCTTCCATTTGTACCAAGTCGGCCTGGCGGTTCTTACGATGAGCTGCCTCGGATGCTGTTTCTTCGAAGATCCTGGGATAATTGTAGTAGGCCACCTCACTACGCAATTTCATCAGGTCTTTTGACTCTTTATTGGACAAATAGAAGCGGAATGAGTTTTTAATCTCCTCAATTTTATCCCTGAAATTATCTTTTGCTTTATGGTCATCTGTGTTTGTAAAGTCGGCAACCATCTGTTTGTACTTTTGCAAAGACATCTTGTTCTCTTTGCCAGCATGGTTTTGATTATATTCGACGAACACCGACTTTATTGGAATATCGAAGTCGTATCGGTTCAGCAAAGAATCGCCACATACAATTTTGTAGTCAAGATTGGGGAGAGGTACGGGTTCGTCCTCGTCGACAACAAGTGCAAGCCAAAAGCGCAATCGGGCGATATCCACGGCACCTTGCTCAATATCGACACCATATATATTGTTTTGGATGATGTCTTTCTTTACGGCTGCGGGGGAGAATGGTTTTGTGGGATGGGTAAATCCATACAGCATCAGGTGAGCCCGATACAATACATTCATCACCCCTATCGGGAATGCACCTGAACCAATAGCAGGATCGCACACCTTCACGTGGTTCAGCAATTCATCTATCTTCTTTGCCATCTCCTTGTTCTGAAACGTCTCAGAAACGACATTCCGCATAATCAAATCGTCGATGGCCTTGTGGAATTCCTCTTCAAGATGCTTTTTTAGGTACTGCGAAACGCTCTCCTGGCTCATGTATTGAACAATCTCCTTGGGCGTATAATAGGCACCCTTCTCGTTGTTGTCTTCGAGCAGGTTCTCGAAAATATGACCCAACATTTCCGGGTCGACACCCACTTCGGCATCGTCGGGGTCGTTCTCATCAATGGTGAAGTTGTACATTGAAAAGAAATCAATCAGATTGGCGAAATAGTCGAACGGAAAGTCAATATCCATCTTGTCTATCTCGTCCTTTTCAAACAGGCCGCCATTTAAATAGGGTATTTTGATATTGTCTCCCAAGCGTCTGTCAGCAATATCGCCTTTTCGTCTTTCGTTCAGGGTGTTGAAAAACAGATACTCCAGCACATCACTTAATAGTCTGTCGTTTCCTTCGTGGCGGTGAACCAAATGATATAGATACTGTTTGTCGCCGCCATCCCAGCCATCGACATTGCAGGGTACCCCCATCCAACCCCTCTTTTGCAAAAACTGTAAAAACACAAGTCTTCCCAATAGTTTCTTCACATAATCGCGATGACGTCTTGTGTTTGGCAGGGTATCTTTAAATTTCTTATATTGACTTTTATAGCCATCAAAGAATTCACTATTTAACCGTTCGACCGAGAATGCATCTTCCAAATCTGCCATACCAGGCAGAAACTTTTGGTCAAAGAAAACTGACAATCTTTGTGCTGCAGTGGTACAGGGCTCGTTTTCACCCAATAAGAATGTAAAACGTTTTGGGGCGGTTTCCTGCGTAATCAGATTTCCCGCAGCATCAAGTACGGTTTTCTTGGAGATAAATGATAACCGATAGGATGCTTGTGATGTAGAATAATAAAAAACCAATGCACCATGAACAACGTCCTGATCAACATATTTCGCACCTATTTTGCGAAGGCTTACCCGATTTCTATCTATCTTCACATTATCGGCCACCTCAAAAACAAAAAGAGCCAAATCGCGCTTATCATTCAAATGAATTATTCCCTGTTGTCCACCTGATTTAATCAGTTCTGCATCTATGGGAACAGGTCTAGTGAAGAACTCTACCTGCTTGAACATCTGTAGCAACAGTGTTCTCCACTGCTCGAAGTCGAACCTTGATGATAGTATATGCTTTAATTCTTGACGGTTCATATTGTATGCTATATTATTGACCTAACGTAAATAATGCTATTTTAGTTCATCGTTCCACCACTTCCCAATGCCCTCCCTTGGCGGGGCCAACACGCCGTATAATGTTCTCGTTCTGCATCTCTCGCAAAATCTTTTTCAGAGTTGTATGACCAATATTTAGTTCTTCTTCTAATTGTGCAATCGTTACTGATTTATTGTACGAGATAACCTCCAATATTTTCTGGCCGTTTTCTGGCCACTTTTCTGGCCACTTTTCTGGCCACTTTTCTATTTTCCGTGTACTTTCTAGTCCACTTGCATGGTCAGTTTGTACACTTGCAGGGAAGGTAATCCGGATAAAGTTGTCGGTGAAATGGAAACTTTCTTCTCCATACGCACGGAGTATGCGAGGAATACCGGAGCCAAGTGACTCCACAATGTCAAGGTCACGGTAAATGCGCATCAACTCCTTGTTGCGGGGAATAGAGATGCCTGTAAAAAACTCCTCTCTGCTTAATGATTCAGGCAGACGACCTGCCGACGTGATTTCGAGCCTGTCGGGGAATATCTCGAACTTTGGAGGAACTTCAAAGGAGTAGTCGTTATGCACAATGGCATTGATGACGGCCTCGCGAACAGCCACCCTGTCCCAAAGAGGCGTTTCTATACGTTCCATGGGTGTAATCCTGGCAGCGGTTTTGTTTTCAATCTCCAGTTTGGACAATACACTCTTGGTGGCTTTGATGAGAGAGCAATAGCCGTACTCGTTGTTCTCAATCAAGTCGCATCGGTCAAAACTTGAATATTTGGCCACCTTGATAGAGTTGTTGTTCTCGTCAGCCAGCAGGTAAGCCACATAGTTGTATTCTCCATCTTTTGTAACCAATTCAAGGCTACGCTTGAAGTTGTCGTTCAGCCGTTTGCCTTTCTCATCATAGTAGATGCGAAGTTGCTCAAAGGTCAGGTCTTGCCGATTGGAAACTATCTTGCTGATGGAATTGCGTGTTCGCATGGCAAAAAGCCTGTCGATTTGATCTTGTTGCAGCGGCTCTGCCGAGGTACCGACACGGAGATAGGCTCCGCGAGGAGTCATCCCATATCGGGTCTTGAAATAGGGTTTCTCTATTCCGCTGGCAACCGTAATCTTCACCACAGGAAGACCGTTTCTAGATTCTGATACTATGTCGAACAACCCCATGGCGGAGGGGGAAATGTTGTTCTTGATGCGGTCTTTCAATTTCAGCATACAGTCGTCGACATTGTCGACACCGACAACATTTCCATCTCTATCAATGCCGATATAGATATAGCCGCCCTCTTTGTAATTCAGGAAGGCTATCACTTCTTTCTCAATGTCCAAGTCGGACGTCAGCTCGCGCTTGTATTCTATGCGGTTGGTTTCACTCATTGACTGGAGGTATTACGAATCGAAACTTTCCGAAATGATAATCTCGGGTGTTGTCTCTTTGTTAGATTTAGGTTTTGCAGCTACAGGCTGCATGGTGTCTTCAATGGTATTTAACAATGGGTATGCGGAAATGATTGAAATCATTTTTTCAATCAGTACAGCAGGCTTTACGGGTGTCTTCTTGGTGGAGAACTGCAACTTATTGACATCGCGCTGCAACTGCTGGAATTTGCCACTTGTGATGGCACGCTTGGCTTGGCGGATTAATTCGGCTTCTTGTTCGGTAAGATTGTCAACATGAAGACATGCGTCGAGATAGGCTATTGCTCGCTTCTCGTTTGGACCCTGTGCCACATTCACCTTCATCGATATGGCCTTGGAGTCCTCCTCCTTTTCAGAGAAGGCGCTGATGGCTTGAGCTACCTGCCAATGGTGTTTGTCGTGCAGCGGAATGGCCTTCTCTTCCATTCGAGCCTCGAATGCTTTGGCAGCCTCAAGAAATGTCAAATCCTCACGGGTTCCGTCTTCGCGCACAAAGGTGAATGCATCGCGGCGATTGTTGCGAATGAAGACGAGGGTACTGCCACGCATCACCTTGCTTTTGCGACCCACGCGCGACCGCATGGGCATACGAGAGATTCGCCTGATTAAATCAGGCTCTTCCTCCTTCAGTTTGCGTAGGCGCATCAGATAGACCAGTTTTTCATCCCTCTTCTCGTCTATGTCCTTGTCAAAAAGACCAAATGTCTCAGGACTTTCGTCGGTGGAATAAATCTGGCTGTCCTCGCCCAGGGCGGCATGGAAGGCGAAAAGTTTCATCTTGGCTTTCTTCTCCAGTTCGATGTCATCGTTGACCTTTTGCGTGGGGAAGAAATTATAGATATATACGTCCTGTGCTGTGCTACCAATACGGTTCACACGGCCAATACGCTGCATCAGGCGTGTGGAATTCCACGGAGTGTCATAGTTGACAATGACATTGGCCCGGTGAAGATTCACGCCCTCGGCAAGCACCTCGGTGGAGATGATGATATCTATATCGTTCTTCTTCGGGCCCTCATAATTGGCATCGAAATTGGCTCTGACCAGCGGCATCATCTCGTTTCGATTACTGCTTTTCACTGCAATAGTGCGGGAATAGCCATGATGCTTCAATGTGTTCAGCAGGTAGTCAGTAGTTTCCTTGCTTTCGGAGAAAACTACCAGTTTTCCTTCATTGTTGAGGTCTTTGTCAAATAAGATATTGTCAAGATACTCCAGGAAAATGTCGAGTTTGGGGTCGTAGTTAATCTCATCCCATCGTTTGACAAGATCCTTCAATATCAACCCATCGTGCTCTATGCCCTCCAGAAAACCATTTTCAAAATCGGCAGGAATGCAGATTTCGATGGTGGGGTCGGCATAGATGGACTCATTGATTAGCTTAATCAACTCGTCTTCCTTCCCATTGCTCAATAGTTCTGTCACCTTCAGATTGGGGGCAATATAGATGGTTCCCTTGTCGAACATCTGTAGCATCACACTGTTGGCCTCATAGTAACGCTTTAGCGACTGCTTAAAGGCGAAGAAGCTGCTATCAATGCGTTTTACCAGAAGGGTCTTCATGATGGTGGCCAACTGTTGGGAAATCATATCCGCCTTCTTGTATTTCTTCTTTTTCTCTGGCGACAAGTATTTGATAGCCTGATAGCGGAAATAGGTCAATCCTTCCTTTTTGTCGCTGAGCATTTTTATGGTCCAGTCGTACAACTCGTTTAACTTGTCGTCGAGTGGATAATATATTTTCTTGGGAGCCTGAACATTGGGAAACACAACGCCCTGCTCCTCAAGGTCTTTTTTATATGCCTCGTTGGTCATCAAGTCGGTACGGGTACGCCTGACGGTAAGCGGTTCAACCACCTTGACTCGTATTTTTTCATACACAGACTTGACCCCTTGTGACACTAACTCCATATCGTCCTCGTCTTTCACTTTACGATACTTGTCTATCTGCTCACGGAAAAAGCGCTGCAAGTTACCCTCTTCGAGAGTGCTGTCCTTTGAATCCTGGAAGAGGTAAACAAGATTGGCAATGTCTTCTGGCCGGTTGTTCAGAGGTGTGGCCGAGATGAGGATTACCTTCTTGGCACAATAACTGCCATTGGACAGTTGGCGACGAGTGGGGGTTTTGCAAATTTTCTGCAACTCGTTGTACATGGAGGCCGTATCGGTGCGGAACTTGTGCGCTTCGTCAACAATCACCAGGTCGTACAGAGTGGCGTCCTTGATTTTGTGAAGGCTGCCATTGGTGATTATCTTGTAATTGTCAATCTTGAAATTCGACAATGTGTCTTCCCATGACTCCTGCAATGCTGGAGGCACAATCACCAGAGTATGTGAGCGGTGCGTGGGGAATCCATTGGAGAAGAAAAACTTCTTGGCAATCAAAGCCGCCACTATCGTCTTTCCCAAACCGACCACATCGGAGAGGAAAAAGCCGTTATGCTTCATCATTTTGGCATAGCCGTCATTGACAGCATCTATCTGATAGGAGAGTTTTTTGTAGCCCTTCGGCAAATCGCTGACTGAGTTGGGGTCGAAGTTGATGCTGTTGCCAAAATACTCCAACAGGAATTTCAGATATACCTCATACGGAGTGAATTCTGTATTGAGATAAGTATCTTGTTTCAGTTTCTCCACATATTGCAACGTTATCGGAACAGATTCTTCCCACAACCGTTCGAATGTTTCAGTGGCAAAAAGGATGTCGTCATCGTTGCGCAACTCTACATTGAACTCGAAATTCTTCTCCAAACCAGCCTCCGTCAGATTGCTGGAACCTGTAATCACCGAGCCAAATCCATGAGGATGATAGGTCTCTTCTCGGAAAATGTATATTTTGGCATGTATGTTTTGTTTGGGATGTATTCGCATTTCTATCCGCCCTGTCGCGATGTCTTCTATGAACTGATACATTCCCTCCTCAACATCTTTGTCATATTGCGCCCCTTGGATGTTTTGTTTGATGTCTGAAAAGAATTCATCAAGTGATTTGCTGGCATCCGGCGAAAACAACAACCCCTGCTGGGATGCAATATACGTCAGTTTGTCGACATTTATGCCAACAAGAAAACGAATCTTGGGCGTTTGCTGGACAAACTTCCTGATGCGGAAATAACCAGAGGCGCGAAAATAGCCAACCAAAGCATCAAAAAAATGCACTTTCTTGTATTGAAATACTCCTTCTATCTTGTTTAGGAGCGTGTTTTGGTCTTCATTTGTAAAAAAGTTACTGCCCATTGGATTGTTTTATTTGGAGTGCAAAGATACGCAATCTTTCTGGATTAGCCAAATATCTTTACAGAATCAAGTATTGTTGGTGCAATTCACAATTACGGTTCCGACAAACACCGACCGCGACACGCGGCGGTTGATATTGCGGTGCTTCTTGTCTTGCTGCTTCTCGGCGGCGGAGAGGGTGGGTGTGCCGGCGGTGGAGGCCGCCTCGACGATGGCGTAGAGATAATAGTTCACGGGGGCATCGGTCTCTTCGCTGAGGTCGGGGAGGTCAAAGGTGGCTTGCCCATCCTGTCGCCAGACGCTGGCCACAAGTTGACAGATCTCCACCCGCGGCTCGACGGCGTAGATATGTACGACATCGTCGCGGGAGGCTTTGGATTCCTCAAGGCAGGGACGGAAGGAAAGCTCGACATACAGGCCGTCAATATGACAGCGGGTGATGCTCACCCCAGGTAACGGCCCCCGGGCGACAAGCAGGGCGGGATAGTTGATGTGCACCACGCCGTCCTCATACACGAAACAGTCTTTGTTCAACCGCGAGAAATAGTTGGCTTCGGTCAACCCCTCGCTGTGTGCCTCTTTGGTGAGGCCGCGTTGAAGGATGATGCCGAAGAGGGCGGAGGCCTTCTGACGTGCCTTGAAGAGCGCTCGCTGCCGCAGTTGCGCTTCGGACTTGCGGTCGTTGTATTCCGCTGGCAGCTGGCGCGAATAGGTGCGTCCAAAGCGGGTGTAGTGAATCTCACGGCCGATGGCACCAGAATACTCAATGAGGGATGGTTTTACCTTTGCCATATTTTCTTGGTTACTCTTTACTAGGAACAACGTAGGAACAGGCTTTTTATTGCCTTGTTACTCCAGAGTACCGTAGTATTTGAGTAAAGTTTGAGTAAAAGGGGAGTAAAACCTAAGAAGCATTATAGGATTGCTCCAAGGGAAACAAAAGGCTTATTGTAATTGTAATTTCGAAAATATACAATGAAGAATCACAGGGGCAGGAACTTTGATACAAAGTTATTTTCAATTTGCAAGACAACGCAATCTTTCTGGAACGGCAAAAAAACGAAAACGATAACGAAAACCAAAACGAAATATTGGAATGCTTTCCGGACAATTTTTTTGCTTTGTTTGCGTTATAAATCACAAAATATACAAAATATTTGACATGAGCAAATATGAAATACCATTTCTGACGGCTGCCATTCAGTCGTTCGCTGCCCGATTCGAGATGACTCGGCAGGCAGCGTTCCGCTATCTGCATGAACACAAGGGCTTGGCCTTTCTAATCGAATTCTACGATGTAGAACATCTGCAGTCGATGGATGAGACAATCGACGACCTGCTCATTATTTGCCAAAAGAACGGAGGGACAATAGCATGATACTATACCACGGAACCAACCAGAACAGCAAGACTTTCGCAAGATAAGTATCTCGACCAGCAATACTATTTCGGGACCGAGCGGTCTCTGCATTACCTTGTCAAAACAAATGTTGAATCTTTATGAACCAGCCATCACATCACCAGATAGCAACATATCTGACCGACTACGCCTTGAGCGAATTGGTCAAATATGTAATTGAAGACACGGGATGCTCAATAGAAGAGGCAATGGGGCGTGTGTACAATTCGCCGATGATGAATGCTTTGCAAGACGAGGAGGGAGAATTATATGTGCAAAGTCCGGCATATTTGTATGAGTTGATGAAGCGATAACATTCTTTTTTCTTTTCATTTGAGGGTAATTATAGAGGGAATGTGCGAAACCTATTGAAAATGAAAAAAGATTTTGCCAATTCAAAATCATTTTGTATCTTTGCATTTTATTAGTAAATAAATAAAAACAATTACAATATGATAGCAAAAGAGTTACTCAATCCTCGCAGCATCGTGATTTGCGGTGCTTCCAGTGATGTACATAAACCCGGCGGCAAGTCGCTGAAGAACCTCTTGGAGAGTCCTTTCAAGGGTCAGGTCTATGCCGTGAACCCCAAAGAGACCGAGGTGCAGGGCGTGAAATGTTACGCCAAGGTCGACGACCTTCCGCAGGTCGACTGCGCCATCCTCTGCATCGCCGCCAAGTTCTGCGCCCAGACGGTCGACGTGTTGGCCAAGGAGAAAGGCTGCAAGGGCTTCATCATCGTCAGCGCCGGCTTCTCGGAGGAGAGCCACGAGGGTGCTGAAATCGAGAAACACATCGTCGATACCATCAACAGCGTTGGCGGTTCACTCATCGGCCCCAACTGCACAGGCTTCCTCAACGTGAACTACGCCGGCTGCTTTGATACCCCCATCCCTCCGCTGGATCCCAAGGGTGTGGACTTCATCACCGGTAGCGGTGCCACCGCCGTGTTCATCAAGGAGTATGGCATGAGCAACGGATTGAAGTTCAACAGCGTGTGGGCTGTGGGTAACAGCGCCCAACTGGGTATCGAGGATGTCCTCGAACACCTTGACGAGACCTTCGACCCCGTGAAGTCCTCGCACGTCATCATGCTCTATATGGAGAAGATTGGCGACCCGCAGCGCCTTCTCAAGCACAGCCGCAGCCTCATCAACAAGGGCTGCCATATCGCCGCCATCAAGAGCGGTGGCTCTGCCGCAGGTAGCCGTGCCGCCTCGTCGCACACCGGTGCTCTCGCCACCAACGACGCCGCTGTCGACGCCCTCTTCCGCAAGGCCGGCATCGTGCGTTGCCAGAACCGTCAGGAACTCACCACCGTCTGCGGTGTCTTCATGTATCCCGAGTTGAAGGGCAAACGTTGCGCCGTCATCACCCACGCCGGTGGTCCCGCCGTGATGCTCACCGATGTGCTGTCGAACGGCGGCATGGAGGTGCCCTCGCTGAAGGAGCATCCTGCCAGCCCCGCCCTACTGGAGAAGCTCTTCGGTGGCTCCTCGGTGGGCAACCCCATCGACTTCCTCGCCACCGGCACTGCAGAGCAACTCGGCTATATCATCGACACTGTCGAGAACGAATACACCGACATTGACTTCTCGGTGGTCATCTTCGGCTCGCCGGGACTGTTCAGCAACAAGGAGGTCTACGACCTGCTCGACCAAAAGATGCGCACCTGCAAGAAGCCCATCTTCCCCGTGCTGCCCTCCATCATCAATGTGAAGGACGAAATCAACGATTTCATCGCCAAGGGTAACATCAATTTCCCCGAGGAGTGCGTGCTCGGTAATGCCCTCGTGAAGGTCTACCATACTCCGAAGCCCCAGCCCGAGAAGGTGGAACAGCCCGCCATCGACGTGGCCCGCATCCGCAAGACCGTCGATCGCTGCAAGAACGGCTACATGGAGATTTCCGATTACAACGAACTGCTCGACGCTGCCGGCATCAGCCGCAAGAAGAGCGTCGAGGTGAGCAAGAAAGAGGATGCCCTCGCCTTCGCCAAGGAGGTGGGCTGCTCGAAGGATGTGCCCCTCGTGATGAAGGTCGTCGGCCCGCTGCACAAGAGCGACGTGGGTGGCGTGACCCTCGGAGTGAAGGACCTCGACACCGTGGCCAAGGAGTTCGACCGCCTCATCGTCATCCCCGAGACCTATGCTGTGGAGATGTACCCCATGCTCGACGGCTTGGATGTCTACATCGGTGCCATCCGCGACGAGAAGTTCGGCCATCAGATTTTCTTCGGCCTGGGTGGTATCTTCATCGAGGTGCTGAAGGATGTGCAGAGCGCGCTGGCTCCCATCACCGCCGCCGAGGCCAAGGAGATGCTCAAGCAGCTCAAGGGCTACAAGATTCTCGAAGGTGTGCGTGGTCAGGAAGGTGTCAACATCGACCTCTATGCCGAGCAGGTGGCTCGCGTGAGCGCCCTTGTGCAGGCCGCTCCCGAGATTGCCGAGATGGACCTCAACCCGCTCCTCGGCAATCCGCGCTACGTCACCGCCGTCGATGCCCGCATCCGTTTGGAGAAATAAATTCAGATCATAACAAAAAAAGGCGACCTAACTGGTCGCCTTTTTTTATTTGCTGAATTGCAGCGGTTCTCCTGTACTTCCCGAGTCGTCCCCGTTAACCCACACATGCTCGATGCGGGTGTGAAAGGTCTGTCCCTCGAGGGGACTCCAGCCGCATTTATATAATAATGATTCGCGCGTGACGGTCTCTTCGACGTTCGGACGCACCAGTACGAGGTCGGCTTTGTAGCCCTTGCGGATGAAGCCGTGGTCGCGGATGCCGAAGAGCAGGGCAGGGTTGTGGCACATCTTCTGGGCAACCATTGTCAGTAGCTCGTCGTTATTGACGGCTACTTCGAGCATCATCTGCAGCGAGTGCTGTATGGAGGGGATGCCGCTGGGGGCATCAAAGTAGGGTTTCTGCTTGGCCTCGAGAGGGTGGGGGGCATGGTCGGTGGCGATGGTATCGATGAGATCGTCCTCCAGGGCAGCCCAGAGTGCCAGGCGGTCATCGTTGCTCTTGATGGCGGGGTTGCACTTGATTTTGTTACCCAGTTCGGCATAGTCGCGGTCGTCGAACCACAGGTGGTTGGGCGTCACCTCGGCGGTGATGTGTTTCTTGTCGAGGTCGAAATTAGAGAGCAGCGAGAGTTCTGTGGCGGTGGAGATATGGGCCACATGGAAGCGGGTGCCGTAGCGGCGGGCACGCTCGATGGCGTGGTAGGTGCTGAGGAAGCAGGCCTCGTTGTTGCGAATCTTGGGATGCAAGGCGGCAGTCTCTTTGGCTGTACCTTGGTATTCTCGCATGGCGTTGAGCAGGTTGGCCTGTACGACATGCTCCTCTTCGCAATGGGCCACGATGAGTTTGTGGGCATCGCGGAAGAGGTGGTCGAGTTGTTCAGGGTTGTTCACCAGCATGTTGCCTGTGCTGGAGCCGAGGAAGAGCTTGATGGCAGCATAGCGCGTGGGCTCGATGGTCAGCAGGTCGTCGATATTATCGTTGGTGGCACCGAGCATGAAGCCGTAGTTGACGGCGCTGTCGCGAGCGGCCAGAGCTTCCTTGGCCTCAAGGGCCTCGAGGGTGGTGGTCTGAGGCTTGGTGTTGGGCATGTCGATGACCGATGTCACGCCGCCTGCACGTGCCGCCCGACTCTCACTGTAGAATGTGCCGGCAGGATTTTCGGAATTGCCTCCGTCCCGGAAGTGGACATGCGTGTCGATGACACCGGGCATGAGAATCATGCCGGTGGCGTCGATGATTTCTGAATAAGCAGAATAATCTGAGTGTTCAGAGTTTTCAGAAACTTCAACAATCTTGTCGTCCTCGATGGCGACAGAGCCAACAAAAATGCGGCCCTCGTTGACGATGGTCGCATTATGGATGAGTGTTTTCATGGTTAGAATCTTTTGCCTTCGGCCCAGCGGCGGCCGGCCATGGCGGCTTCGGCCGAGGTGTTGAACTGGTTCTTCACAACAAACTGGCCTGTATGGTCTATGCAGCCCCATTTGCCGTCCATCTTGGCGGGGGCCACGCGGTCGTTCCATACGTTCATGAACAGCTTGGCATCCTCGAGGGTGGGTTTGATGACCCATTCGCCCTTGAAGTCTACATAGCCCCACGCCTGTGTGCCGGGGTCCATGATGGGATAGAGCCAGTGGCCGAGTTCCTGGTGGGTGTCCCACTCGTTGCCCGCCAGCCAAGCTTCGTTGCTGAGGGTAAAGACGTTGCGCGAGAGGTATTCGCCAGTGTCACTGATGACCATCCAGTAGCCGTCGAGCTTGGCGGTGGCGAAGAGTCCCGTGTCGTTGGCGAAATGGGAGACGTCCTCGAACATCGGCTGGATGCGCCATTCGCCGCTCCAGTCCACCCAGCCCCATTTGTTGTTGTTGGGGTTGGTGACGGGTAGGCGCCAGCCTTCCAGGGTGCGGCCGTGCTCATACTGGCGCAGGGCATAGGCGGCGTCTTCCTGGGTGAAGAAGATGAAGGAGGAGACTACCTCGCCGTTGCGGTTGATGTTGCCCCAGCGGCCTTCTTGTTTCACTTGGGTGAACTCGTAGCAGTTGTCGGCGCCGAAAGGCACTTTCTCGGTATACATCGGCTGCACGGCCCAGCGTCCCAGGTAGTCCACAAAACCCCAGAGTCCTGTGGTGGGATTGGTTACGGCGACACGCCATTTGTAGTAGTTGCGACCGATGGCCCACTGGGCACCCGCCTCCTCGGCCTGCTCGGCGGTGAGGAAGATGTTGTTGATAACCAGTACACCACGGCCGTCGATGCAGCCCCAGCGTCCCTCTTTCTTCACCGAAGCGTAGCTCTTGGGATCCTTGCCTTGGTGGGGGTTGGCTTTCTCGTAGACGGGTTGATATTTCCAGTGTCCGTAGTAGTCGACGAAGCCCCAACGGCCGTCGGCCTGGTTGCGGGCGGGATAGATCCACTTGCCAGGCTCGCTCATTATCTCCCACTCATGGCCCGCTTCGCGAGCCACTTCCTTGGAGGGAAAGAGGTTGCGGCAAATCATGTTTCCATCAACATCGATGCAGCCCCAGTGGCCGTCATATTTCACAGGCGCCCATTTGCGGGAAGTGCCCTCGAACTCGCCGGCACGCTGATATTTGGGTGCTATCTTCCACGTTCCGTTGTCGTTCTTGTAGCCGAAACTCTGCAGGGATGATTCATAAAAAAGTTTTTGAGCCTCTACGCCGCTGGCGGCAAAAAGGGTGGCTATGAGTATGATAAAACCGCGTTTCATCTTATATAAAGTGTTATATTTAAAATGCAAAAATACGAAAGTTTTACAACATGGCCAAAAAAAATGATTTGTTGAAAAAAAATTTGGCAGTGTCGGGCAAAATGTGTAATTTTGCACTTTCAAAAAGAATAAAAAACAATTAAACATTTAATTTTATCCTTATGACCAAATTTGATCCCGCAACCGCAATCCAGCGCGTCGACGGACGCGATGCCAACCGTGGTGTTAACCCCGCTATCTGCGACAGCGCCACCTTCACTTTCCCCGAGGCACACCTGATGACCGAGACCTTCCACGGCGAAACCGAGGGCTACTTCCTCTACAGCCGCCACTGGAATCCCTCTAACCTCGCCCTTTGCCAGCGCCTCGCCGCTATGGAAGGCACCGAGGCTGCTTGGGTTACTGGTTCCGGCCTCGCCGCCATTACCTGCGCTCTGCTTCACGAAGTTAACGCCGGCGACCACATCGTGGCCAGCATGACCACCTACGGCGGCACCTTCGCTTTCATGGCTAACTACTTGAAGAAATTCAACGTCAACTGCACGTTCGTCAACATGCAGAACCTCGATGCCGTGAAGAAAGCCCTTGCCGAGCACCCCAATACCAAGGTTGTCTACACCGAGACCATGAATAACCCTCTGCTCCGCATCGCCAACATCCCCGAGCTGAGCAAGATGGCCCATGCTGCCGGCGCCAAGCTTATCGTCGACAATACCTTCACTCCCATGATTTTCAGTCCCTGCCGTCTGGGTGCTGACGTCACCGTCTACTCGATGACCAAGTACATCAATGGTACCAACGACTGCGTGGCTGGTGCCATCTGTGGCAGCGCCGAGTATATTGGTAGCCTTATTGATGTGAACAACGGTACCTGCATGCTCCTCGGCCCAGTGCTGGATCCCATGCGCAGTGCTTCCATCAACAAAAACCTCCACACCCTCCACATCCGCATGAAGAAGCATGGCGAGAATGCTATGTACCTCGCCAAGCGCTTCAAAGAGGTTGGATTTAAATACAACTACCCCGGTCTGCCCGAGCATCCCGACTACGAGTTGTTCTGCAGCATGATGAACGAAGGCTATGGCTTCGGTGGCATGATCAGCATCGATATGGGCACCGCCGACCGCGCCAGCAAAATCATGGAGCTCATGCAGCAGAAAGGTGTCGGCTACCTCGCCGTCTCGCTGGGTTACTTCAAGACCCTCTTCAGCAACAGCGGCAAGAGCACCAGCTCCGAGGTTCCCGAGGATATCCAGAAGGAGATGGGTATGAGCGAAGGCCTTATCCGCTTCTCCATGGGTCTTGACAACGACATTGAGGCTACCTTCCAGCTGATCAAAGAGAGCGTCGACGCTTTCAACAAGTAATTTTAAACGACAACAAAGGACAGGAAAGGACAAGTAATATTGTTTTTTCTTGTCCTTTTTTGTTTTTAAACCTAAAAGAATTGTCTTGAGATGAAAAAAATAGCTATTGTCTTGTCTGGCTGCGGTAACCGTGATGGTAGCGAGCTTCAAGAGAGTCTGTCTCTTCTGCTCGCCATCGACCGTCGTGGTTGGCAGTACCAGTGTTTCGCACCTGAGGGGTTCTTCGAGGTGGTACCTCATGTAGAGGTGCATGACGATGAGGAAGATGAAGGTATGCTGGTCGATATTGAACAGCGTGACATCTTCGTTGAGAGCGCCCGTATCGCCCGAGGCAACCTCATGCCTATCGAGGACTATAAGCCTGCCGACTATGATGCGCTGGCATTGCCTGGTGGCATGGGTGCCGCCCGCAACCTCAGCACCTTCGCTTTCGACGGTCCCAGGATGGAGGTCATCGACTCGGTGGCCGATGCTATCCTCGAGACCTACCGTGCCAAGAAACCTGTGCTGGCCATGTGCATTGCTCCTATGGTGCTGGCCAAGGTGCTGGGTCGCTATGAGGTGGAGCTTACCCTGGGACCCGGCGATGGCTCAGAATCCAATAGCCCCGCTGCTGTGGCAAAGGGCTTCGGTTGCAGGGTCAAGGTCTGTAGCCCCACCGATGTATGTGTCGATAGTGAGCATAAGGTGCTCACCACACCGGCCTATATGGCTGCAACGCATATCAGCGAGATTTTTGAAGGTGCCGATAATCTGGTCGGAGCGTTGGAGGAGATGATATAAAAAAAGGCGGTCATCAGACCGCCTTTTTTTTGTTTCTTTTGGTTTATTTGGCTTCGGCGAGGCCGATGTATTTGTCGATTTCAGGATACTCGGTGCTGGAGGGGTAATTCTTCTTCACCTGTTTGAAGAACTCGAGGGCCTTGGTATTGTCGGTGCCGAGGTAGCAGAGGCCAGCCTTGAATAGTGCGGCGGGAGAGGTGAGCTCGTTCTCGTTGGTGTTGGCGGCTTTCTCATAGAGCTTGGCTGCACCGTCCAAGTCACCCTTCTCGGCGAGGGCGTCGCCCTGGGCCATAAGAGCGAGGGGCTTGGTGTAGAGATCTTTTCCGCTATAGGAATCGAGATACTTCACAGCGTCGTCATATTTCTCGAGACGCAGGCAGGCGATACCGGCATAGAGCTTGGCCAGTTTTCCGGCCTTGGTGCTGCCGTAGTTGTCGATGACCGAGAGGAGACCGGGGTTAACACCGTCGCCGTCGAGAGCCTGCTGGTAGTCGCCGTTGTCAAAATAGTTCTCGGCATAGAAAATTGCTTCGGCGGCTTTGGCCTCGCGAGGGGCTTTGTAGAACTTGAAGTAGCAGAAGATAATCAAGGCTACAGCAACGATGGCGCACACGGCGATGATAATCTTCTTTTGGTTTTTCTGGATGAACTCTTCGTAGCGGGTAATGACGTTACCCATCTCGGTGTTTTTTTCTTCTAATTGCTCTTTCATTATGATTTATTTTTTTGATTCTTAATCTAGAAATTTCGGCGTGCAAAAATACAAATTTTTTATGAATTGGAAAATAAAATTGAAAATTGAAATTTGAAAATGAAAAAACGGTGTTTTAAGTGATATGTTTTTATTGTTGTATATCAGTTTGTTATAAAATAATTGTTAAAATGAGTAAAAAAAAATTTTTTTTGTAATTATATTTTACATATCTTTGCAAGTTGAAAGTTGTGTGGCAGGAATTGTGAAAACAAGGGAATAAATAAATTTGGAAATATAAAGAAAACACTATGAATACAAAAACCAAGTATCTAGGACTTGAACTGAATAATCCTATTATTGTGGGTAGCTGCGGCTTAACCTCCGATGTCAACAAGATGGTAGAGATGGAGAAGGCTGGCGCAGGTGCTGTCGTGCTGAAGTCTGTCTTTGAAGAACAGATTATCCACGATATTAAGCGCAATACCCACGTCTTTGCCCCTATCGATAATTATGGCGACAGCTATGAGTATATTTCCGCTCACGTGGCTGATGACTCTCTGGGCAAACATTTCCAGATGATTCGCGAAGCCAAGCAGCACCTCACAATTCCTGTTATTGGCTCCATCAACTGTTTTTCCTACGAGAACTGGCTGACCTATGCCATCAAGTTTCAGGAAGCCGGTTGCGATGCCCTGGAACTCAACATGGCCATTCTTCCCTACGAGACCTCGCTCTCGGCAGAGGATGTGGAGCGCACTTTCAATCAAATTATCAATACCCTACGGAAGTCTGTTACTATCCCCATCAGCATTAAAGTGGGCACCTATTTCACTGATATGGCCAAGCAGATGCAGCAGCTTAGCTGGATGGGTATCCAGGGTGTGACGATGTTCAACAAGAATGTCCAGGTGGATATCGACATCGAGAACGAGACCCTCAAGAACGCTTCATTCTTGTCGAACCCCGGTGAGGTCTACAACACCTTGCGTTGGGTGGCTATCCTCAGCAAGAAGATGCGCTGCGATATCTCCGCCTCCACGGGTGTGTATAGCTCCGACGATGTGGTTAAGATGCTCCTTGCCGGTGCCACGACTGTCCAAGTGGTGAGTTGCCTCTATAAGAATGGTATCGACACCCTCAAGCAGCTCTCCGAGGGCTTAGAGGCTTGGATGCAGAAGAAGGGCTACGAGAGTGTAGACAAGTTCCGCGGCAAGCTCGCCGTGCAGTCTGGTGACAAGGCATCCGTGGCCATGCGTACCCAGTTTATGAAATACTTTGCCGAAATCGTCTAATAATTACCAAATAAATTATACTAACTAAAATTACAAGATTATGGACCAGCAAGAAGAAAGAACAGTCAGCTTTTTCCGTTTCGAAGACCTGCGCGTCTACGGTAAAGCTACAGATTATGCTACATGGGTGTCAACCCAGATGGCCGCTCCCCGCAGCGAAAGCGAGAAGACCCTTGCAGCGTCGTTCTGCCATTCGTCCTATGACATCGCTCTCAACATCGCCGAGGGTTCGAGCCGCAGCAAAAGCCAATTCGACCACTACCTGAAGATTGCCAAGACGGCTATTCGCGAGTGTGTGGTCTACACCGAGGTGGCCCACAACCTAGGACTCATGAACGACGAACAGCACAACCAGTCGCGCGAGTACCTCATGGAACTCACCCGCATGCTCGGTGCTCTCATCATCTCGCTCCAACGCTCCGCTGAGCGTCGCAGCGAACAGGCCGAGGAAGAATCCTCCGACCCCTATGCTAACGATATGTCTTATTAATACTATTGTATGAATCCAAAAATATCAGATTTAAAATACACTGAGACCGGCAATTTCTTTCTAATTGCCGGTCCTTGTGTGATAGAGGACCATGAAAATCCCTTTGAGGTCTGTGGGCGACTGGTGGAGATCACCAACCGACTGCAGATACCCTTTGCCTTCAAGGCCTCCTACCGCAAGGCTAACCGTTCCAGCATTAATTCATTTACCGGCATTGGTGACCGTGAGGGTCTTGAGTTACTGGGTGAGATAAGGAAGCGCTTCGGTGTGCCTGTGGTCACCGATATTCACTCGGAAGCCGAGGCTGAGATGGCCGCCGAGTATGTCGATGTGTTGCAGATTCCGGCTTTTCTCTGCCGTCAGACAGAATTGCTGCACGCTGCCGCCCTGACCGGCCGCTGTGTCAATGTCAAGAAGGGCCAGTTCCTCTCGCCCGAGGCCATGAAGCAGGTCTCCGACAAGATGCGCGCCTTCGGTAGTGAGAACTTCATGCTCACCGAGCGTGGCACCACTTTCGGCTACCAGGACCTGGTGGTCGACTTCCGTGGCGTGCCCACCATGCAGCAAAACGGGGTGCCTGTGGTGGTCGACATCACCCACTCGCTGCAGCAACCCAACCAGACTGCCGGTGTTACCGGCGGCCGCCCCGACATGATTGAGACCATCGGCCGCGCCGCCATCGCTGTGGGGGCCGACGGTATCTTCATGGAGACCCACCCAGAGCCCGCCCGAGCCAAGAGCGACGGTGCCAACATGCTCCGCCTCGACCTTGCTGAAAAGCTCCTCGAGCATCTGGTGGCCATCAGAAAAACAATAATGAATTTATAGTCAATCTATAGTGACTATAGTTACTATAAAATAATTCCCCATGGAACTCAACCTCACTAAACCCATCGTCTTCTTCGACCTCGAGACCACCGGTGTCACCGTTGGTCACGACCATATCGTTGAAATTTGTCTTCACAAGGTGCTGCCTGGCGGCGAGACCGACACCCGTGTCGAGCGTGTGCGTCCCGTCGATGCCAACGGCAAGACTGTCCATATTCCGGAGATAACCACAGCTATCCACGGCATCACCGATGCCGACGTGGCCGACAAGCCCACCTTCCACGAACTCGCTCCCAGTCTCTTGGAGTATATCGGCGATGCCGACCTGGCGGGCTATAACAGTAACAAATTCGATGTCCCTCTGCTCGTAGAGGAATTTCTCCGCGCCGGCATCGACTTCGACCTCAAGTGCCGCCACCTCGTCGACGTGCAGAACATCTTCCACCAGATGGAGCAGCGCACTCTCGTGGCAGCCTATAAGTTCTATTGCCAGAAAGACCTGGAGAATGCCCATAGTGCCGCCGCCGACACCATTGCCACCTACGAGGTGCTCAAAGCGCAGCTCGACCGTTACCAGGGCGTTGACTATAAGGACCGCTCCGGCAAGGTCAGTCAGCCTGTGGTCAACGATATGGCGGCCCTCAGCGACTTCACCGCCAACAAGCAGTGGGCCGACCTTGTGGGCCATATCGGCTACGATGCCAAGCACCGCGAGGTGTTCAACTTCGGCAAGCACAAGGGGAAACCTGTCGAAGAAGTCTTCGAGCAGGAACCCTCCTACTACGACTGGATGGTTAAGTCGGACTTCCCCCTCAGCACTAAGAAGCTCGTCACCGAAATCTGGAACCGCAAAAAACAGCGCAAAATTGACGCCCTGAAAGACCATTTCGGCAGCAAATAGCCAAAACTGGAAATCAACAGGATACAATCCTAAAACGGCATTCAAGTCATTGACTGAATGTCGTTTATATGTTTTGTGAATATTTAAGTAATTGTCTGTCAGTGTTCTATTGCTACCATCTCTTAATCCTCTCTTACTCCTCTCTTACTCTTCTCTTACTTCTCCCTTACTATGCTCTTTCTTTTGTAAGACATAATAAGGTTGAGAAAAGGTTAGAAATGGATGACGAAGCCCAGCAGGTGGTAGCCTTTTGCGCCGGCCGAGGGGCGGTAGGTGGGCAGGAGGTCGACAAAGATTTCCCAAGTGATGCCGCCGGAGATGATGTCGTCCCTGACGGCGGCCAGGCAGGTGTTGCTCAGCCCCAGGCGCAGCTGGAAACGGCTGAAGAGGTTGACGTTGTCGGAATAAAAATTGCCGTCGCGGAAGCCTGCCACGTCACCGATGAGGTTGAGCATAGGGGTGAGGATGATGTCGAGGTGGTTGCTGAAGAGGCGTGCCCATTGGTTTCTTGTGCGGTATTGGATGCTCACGGGGAGGGTGAGGGACATTTGGGCGATGGTGGTAAGGGAATGGTCGATAGTGGGGGTGGGGTTGAAGACAAGTCTGTCGCCGTCGAGGATGACATCGTAGGCCATTATTGTCCATTCGAAGCTTGAACCGAAGCCTGCGGTAAGGCGCCAGCGGGGGTTCAGCGGTGCCTCCATGAAGCGTCCGACGAGGTTCATGGAGATGTTTGCCATCGAAGTGTAGGGACCTTTGTATCCTATCAGTCCCGCGGCACCCATTTTGCCGCCGATGAAGAGCCGGTTGTTGGCCCAGTTGATGTCATGCCACCAGTGGTGCGGCACCACGACGAGGCTATCGGCCTCCAAGTGCTTCACTTTGATGCGGTCGCGCTGCTTCTCGTCGATGATGAACTGGCGGCAGCGCACGGTGCCTATCTCCACAAACGAGTGGTTGTAGCGGCAATCCACTCCGATGTCGCCTTCCGAAATAAGATAGTCTATTTTTAGCGACGATTTGATGGTTGGAGCCAGCAAGGCGGCACGGGGCCCCTCGCTGCGGAGCAGCATGTGGACGGTGTCCAGCTCGATATGAGCATGGGCGGTTATCACCTCCAGCGGTTCGGGGTAACGTACCTCCAGCAGGGTGCCGAGGGGCATGGTGCGGTTCTGGTGGATGGCCAGTCGGTCATCTCTCAGTGTGCATACCAGTGGCTCGTTGCCCTCTTTGAAAAAGTAGGGGCAGGGGGTGACGACGGTGACGCGCGTGGAGTCCTCGCCGGGGGTGTAGATGAGTTTCACCGTCCATCCATTCATGAGCGAAAGTTGTCGGATAGCCACGGGAAAGGCTTGCTCAATGCGGTATTCATCCTCCTGGGCGTGGAGAGAGGAAAGAGGAAAGAGGAAAGAGAAAATTAAAAAGAGGGCGAAAAGGGTCTTTTTCATAATCAGGGTTATTTGAGGTTGATGACGATGTTGCTTGTGAAGAGGACCGTGTCGGGGATATTGATGTAGTGGGCGATGAGTGCGGGGACTTGAGGCTTCTCAGTAGATTTCTTTATGTCGCCCAGACGGTTGCTCCTGCGGGTATGAACGCGCGGAGCGGTGGAGGAGATGAATGGATCTTGTGTTTTGGTGGAGTCGGTATTGCCTGTTGATTGTGCTGAAAAAGGAACTGCGTCAGCCAACTCCCCCTCTAAACTAGAGGGGGTGGCCGCCCGTAGGGCGGACGGGGGCGTGTGATTATCGGCTGTTTGGCACACTCCTTCCCCCTCGTTCCTCGGGTCCCCCTCCCCTAACTTAGGGGAGGAGCTTGAATGTACAGTTTTGACATTCTTTTTAGCGATGAGCTGTGGAGTAGAAGTGTCCTCTTTTCCGCCGAAGAGCACGGGCGACAGCAGCACGGCGGCGAGGATGGCTGCCGCGGCGGCGGTGCCCAGCCACCAAGGCCAGACAATCTTCTTCCGGCCTATGCGCGAGGCTATCTCCTCCTGCTGCCGCTGGTTTTCCAACTGCCACAGCTTGGCCTCTATCAGTTGCTGCAATTCTTTATCTTCCATGGCTTATCATTGATTTTAGATTGGATATGGCCCTCGACAGGGTGGTGTAGACGTTGGCGCTGCTCATGCCCAACTGCTTTTGCATCTCGGCATGGGTTTTATTGTCAAGGTATTTCATCCTGACGGCGGCCTGTTGTGCTTCGGGCAGTTGGCTCATCAGTCGGTCGAAGGTGGCGGCACGCTCCTCCAGTACTTCGGCCTCGTGGCGCATGTTCTCATCGCTCACATCCGGCAGCTGCTCCACGGTTTCAAAAGGATGTTTCTTTCGGAGCAGGCTGATGCAGTGATTCTTCAGTATCTGCATGGCGAAGCCTTGTTGGTTCTCGCATTGCTCCAGCCGTTGGCGCTGCTCCCATAGGCGGGCGTAGGTCTCCTGCACGGCATCCTCGGCCTCCTCGCGGTTGCCCAGCAGCCGTTCGGCTACCAGCCGGAGGGTGGGCTGCAGGGGCAGCAGGGTGTCGAGGAATTGCCGTTGAGTCATCATTAGTTTGCGTCTTCTATATTAATAACGCAAAAGGTGCCGAAATCTTACAAAGGGGATAAAAAAGGTCGGCCGTCCCCTCCCTGAGGGAGGGGTAGGGGTGGGGGGCAAAAAGAAAGGTGGGGACTGTCAAACAATCCCCACCTCGCCCTTTGAATGTGTCCTTTTAGAAGATGTAGCTGAGACCGAACATGCGGGTCTGCGGGGCATCGGCTGAGGACTTGTAGGTGGGTAGGAGATCAAAGAAGAACTCTATTTTGCCCAAGCCTCCTATGTTACAATCGAGGCCGATGGCGGCACGGACGTTGAAACGGTTGAGGATGTCAACTTTCTCGCGGTCGACGCTCCAGTGGTCGTCCTCGTCGAGGGTCTGTGTGATGAGGCGTGGCTTGAAGTTGAAGGTGGGGGTGAGGGATGCATAGATGTTACGGAAGTAGGGTACTCTTTTGTTAAAGTTGTATTTGAGGGTGACGGGCAGGCCAATGGCACACCAGTAGAGCTCTTGTCGCGGCGGCGTGGCACCGTAGCTGGGGTCGAGCACCAGATGGTCGTCGTCGACCTTCACCACGTTGTCAAGCTGCAGGGCATTAAAGCTGATGTCGAGGCCGAAGTTCCAGGTCAAGTGGCGGTTGATGGCCATGTCGTTGGAGAGGAGTCGGTCGTGGATGGCGAGTCCGTAGTTGGTGTTGTAGGGCGAGCCATGGAGGCTGTTGTCGAGCCATGTGATAGGCATGGACAGGTCGAAGCCGAGGGTGAGGTTGAGCATGTGAAGTTTGCGCTCTCGGTCGTGGCTTTTCTTCGTTTTGACATAGATGTGACGGGTTGAGTCGGTGGCGGTGATGTTGCTTGTGGTCTTTTCTCCCATGGTTAGCCTTTGTTCTGTGCTTTTAACATCACCTTCCATGATGCTACTCTCGCCGTAGGCGTCGATGATGAGTTTGTCTCCGGAGAATCGTCTCAAGTCGAGGGTGGCGTTTGATACTGTGATGCTGGTGCTGTAGCGGTTGTTGAGTGTGTCGATGACGAGCATGGCACCGGTGTCGGCACTGATTTCGAGTTTGACGGAGTCGAAGTCGTAATGCTGGATGGTGAGGTGGGCTCTTTTGTAAAGCTCGATATTCTCGATGGGTTGCGAGGTGTATATCTCCACTATTGTGCTGTGGGGCATCCATTGATTGGCCTTGAGGTAATAGTATCCGTCCTTTTTGCTCCATTTCTTTACTTCAAGGAGTGTGGGCTCCGCATCCTCTTCGAAGAAGTTGGCGCAAGGGGTGGTCAGCACCACTTGGGTGGGGGTACCCTTGGGGGTTTGGATGAGGCGGACATCCCAGCCCCTGCCGATGTAAAGGTTTCTCACCGTAAATTCGTGGTCGAACGACTGCTCGATTTGGTAAAGGTCCTGTGCGTTGGCACTGCTGGCGGCGAAGACGGTGATGCCGATAAGGGCCGCTAGAAAGGACACTTTGACAATGTCGCCGAGAATATTGATAATGTGTTTCATATTAAAAATAGTGTTTAATGTTTAGAATTCGATTGTTTTCAGTGTGACAGGGGTGCTGGTCTCCGAGCCGAAGACACTGGCCAGGAGGTTCTGGAAGCCGCTGGGTTCGGTCTGGATGGTGACGATGTTGTCACTATTGGCCAGACGGGTGCTGGTGCGGCGGTGGATGCGGGGACCGTTGTCGATGGTTTCTTCCGGCACCTCGGTCTCCACAGGCATGGGCTTCCTGATGAGGATGGGCTCTTCAGCTGCGTCAGCCAGCTCCCCCTCTAAGCTAGAGGGGGTGGACACCCGTAGGGTGGACGGGGGCGTGTGTTTATCGGCTGTTTTACACACTCCTTCACCCTCGTTCCTCGGGTCCCCAGCCATCACACAAGGCTCTGCCCGAAATGCCACTGGCATTTCTCTTCCTAGTTTAGGGGAGGAGCTGGAATGTGTTTGTTCAACGTTCACGGGCACCTTTGCTTCAGCCACCAGCACAGATTCGGTGTTTTCACTGTGGAACAGCATGGGCAGCGTGATTAGCAGCAAAGCTAAGCAGGCTGCTGCCGACAGGGACCACACGGGCCAAAGACGGCGGCTCTTGGGGACGGCGCTGTCTGCCATCAGCTTGCGCAGCTCTTCCTGGCGGCGGCGGTTGGCCTCGACGGTGCGCTTGGCGTCGAACAGTGCTTGCAATTCTTTATCTTCCATAGTGCTCATTGTTTTACCATTGATTTAAGTGTGCTGATGGCTCGCGAAAGGGTGGCATAGACGTTTGTGCTGGTCATGCACAGACGGCGTTGCATCTCCTCATGGCTGAGGTCTTTGATGTATTTCATCTCCACCGCCTCGCGTTGCCGTTCGGGCAGGCGCGCCATCATGTTGTCGAGTTTTGCAGCCCGTTCTTCGGTGAGTGCTACCTCGGCACGAATGGCGTCGTCGTTGATGTTGCCGAGCATCTCGATGTCGGCGGTGGCTATTTCGTGGTGTTTGCGCAGCAGCGAGACACAACGGTTCTTCACCGCCTGTATGGCGTAGGCTTCGAGGTTCACCACATGCGACAGCTGTGCGCGCTTCTCCCAGAGCTCGATGACCGACTCCTGCACCGTGTCTTCAGCGTCGGCCGCCGAATTGAGTATCTTTTCGGCGGTGAGCTGCAGCATGGGTTGCAGGGCTATCAGCGTGTTGAGGTATGCGTCTTGTGCCATTGTCTTTTGGACCTTTTCACTACTACGACGCATAAGGTGGCAAAATCTTACAAAAAAAGTGAAAATATTTTTATCGGATGTCGCATCCAAGGATTTCAATCCTGCGGGCGAGGGCGGCGGGAAGGCCGTAGACGGGATCTTTCGACTGGCTTTCGGTGGTGGGGGCTACGGCGCCGTGTGGCTTTTGGGCTATGAAGAGGCGGCCGTCGTTCAGAGCATCCTCAAAAACACCGCCTCTCCATGCGCGTATCATATTTATAAAGGAGGCTATTCTGCGGCGCGAGAGGTTCAGGTTGTAGTCGCTCTTGTAGACAGGGCTGGCGTAGCCTGCGATGGTAATGGTGATTTTATTACCGGCGTCGAGCAGGCTCTCCACATAGTCGAGCAATTCCTCGATGCGGCTGTAGTTGCCCACGACACATGTGTCGAAGAATAGCGCTGTCAGGATTGAGTCGTCGGCGTTCTGTTGCTTGGAGATATACTCGTCACGCAAGGCGACATAGTGCCGTTGGCAGTCGCTGTAGGAGGTCTCTGTGACCAGCTCGCGGCTTTGCGGGTTGGGTTCGTCGTTATGGAAATAGAGAAACAGTGGGAACATGAAGCGCCGCACGCGCTGCTGGATGGTATCGATGCTTTCCACGGTGTCCATTACAAAGGGGACTTCGATAGGAATGGAGTCTAAGGTCCATCGGTATAGGTCGTTGCAGCAGGAACTGTCAGTGAGGAAATAACTGTCGCTGCGGTTCGAAGACAGGAATCCGGCAATGGGCATGCCGGTGACGCTGTCGTAGTCGCTGATGGCGAAATAGAGGTCGTTCTGTTCGCTGTTAAGGCAGGCACAGACAGACTCGGCTTTCTGCCAAGTGTTGCGCTGTCCCACGGCACAGTAGATGTCGTGTCCGCCCTTGCCGCCTTCGCGGTCGCTGCTGAAATAGAGCACGCCATTGCGTTGGTCGTAGAAGGGGGTGTACTCGTCGGCGGCCGTGTTGATCATAGGACCGAGGTTAACACATTCCGTGCTCTTGCCTCCTTTAACGAGGGTGTACCAGATGTCGGTGCCACCCAATCCGCCGGGTCGGTTGCTGACAAAATAGAGTATCACCGTGCTGTCCGCCAGCCGTCCCACGGAGGGATGTGTGGAGGTGAACCCAATCATATTCACAGGTCCCTTTAATTTCACGGGTTTCTCCCAACCGCGGCGTTTCTTGTGTTTTGCAAAATATATCTCGCAGTTGAGGGTCTCTACATCGCCACGGGTGAAGTAGAGGTCATGGGTCAAGGGGTCGAAAGCTATGTTGCCCGTGTGGTCGCGACGGCTGTTCAGTCCCCAGCGGTCCAGTTTGGGGCGCGCCACCTTGCCATTCTTGGCGATGCGTGCCTGGTAGACTTGCATCACGCCGCCACTTAGGTTGAACTGTTTGTTGGTACTCACCGTCGGTGGCATCGACGAGAAGACCAGCACGGTGTCGCCCATCTGCAGTGCTCCTGTTTCGCTTCCTGGGGTGTTGATGGGTTTCTCGAGGTGAACTACACGGTATTGTGCGTTTGAAGACAACATGAACAACATAAACAACAATTCCGTGAGCAGCCGCCGACAGGTCAAAGCATCGTTGTGCTTTGTCTGTTGTTTTTGTTGTTTGAGTTGTTTTCTCATTATTCAAATTATATTATCGGGCACGGTAGCGCACCTTTATGGTGGCCGTCGTCGCGTTTGCCTATCTTGTAAATCACACCCACTTCGAAGGCTCCCAGCGTGTGGCTAGCCTCCGCCAGTCGCGAAAGATTGGCGTCGTAGCTGAAGGCGAAAATCCATTGTGACCACTCCACCGCCAGATTCACTGCCAGTGCGTCGCCGTGACGTCCCAGCAGGCCGGCGCTGAAAGCAAGATAGCTGCGCGCGCGTTCATTGACATACCACTTTACGTCACATCCGTATACCAGTTCGCTGAATCCTTTCTGTCGTTGGTAGCCCACCACGGGCAACAGCCCCCACTGCGAATGAAAACGCCATTCGGCGCGCGTGTAGAGGTTCCAGTGAAGGCTCAGTCGAGTGTCGCTGAGCCCCAGATAGGAGATGTTGGGCTGGTTGATGTTTCTCATGGAGAAGCCTGCCTTCGTGTAGAACTCATCGTTTATCTGACAGAACCACGCCACGCCGGCACCCAGGGTGGGGTAGAGGGTCTTCTCGCGCACAAAAGTCTCCGTGCCGTCGGCCATGTTGATATGCTCGGGATCAAATCCCGTCTGGCCTACGCCGCCCTCCAGGGCTATCGACACAAGGTTGTTGCCGTTACCGAGTGCTTGGAAGTAGGAGACGATGGCGCTGGCCGAGGTGGAGCCGTAGCTCAGTTCGCCTGCGCGGTCGTTGCTTACCCACAGACCCGCGCTAAGGCCGTTGCTGTTGCGTTTACTGCGCATCACACCAAATTCTGCCGTAGCACTGAAGGTCTGGAAAGGTGTCGTTACGCTGGCCCACTGGTTGCGGTATACCGCACCGAAGCGTGCCTTATCGGCGAAGAATCCGCTATAGGCTGGGTTGAAAAGCAGTGGGTCGAGGTCCAGCATCGAGAAATGGATATCCTGTGCATTTCCATTAAAAAATAACATAAACAACATGAACAACAAGCTCACGCCTTTACACCGGCGATTCCGAATGGATGTTGTTTTTGTTGTTCCTGTTGTTTTCATTTAACCACGGGTATATGGTGGTAGCGATATGTCGGCGAATTCGCTTTTGAGGTACTTGAAATAGCCGGCGATACCCACCATGGCGGCATTGTCGGTGCAGAACTTGAAAGGCGGAATGAAAGCCTGCCAGTGGTGTTTCTGACAGATGCGCTCCAACTCGCTGCGCAATAGGCTGTTGGCACTCACGCCTCCGGCGATGGCTACCTGCCGTACTTTGTGATCCAGTGCCGCGCGTTCCACCTTCTTCAACAGGAAGCCTACGATGGTTTTCTGGATGGAGGCGCAGAGGTCGGCTTTGTGTTTCTCAATGAAGTCGGGGTCTTCTTTCAGTTGGTCGCGCAGGAAGTAGAGGAACGATGTTTTTATGCCTGAGAATGAGTAGTTATAGCCGGGAATCTGTGGCGTGGCGAACTTATAGGCATCGGCATCACCTTCCTTGGCTAAACGGTCGATGATGGGCCCTCCGGGATAGCCCAAGTCCATGATTTTCGCCGCTTTGTCGATGGCTTCGCCAGCGGCATCGTCGATAGTCTGTCCCAGAACCTCCATCTCGAAGTGGCTGTGTAACAGTAATATTTGAGTGTGTCCTCCCGACACTAGTAAGCAAATGAACGGGAACTGAGGCATGGGTTCGCCACGGTCAATAAAGTGGCTTAAAACATGTGCTTGTAAATGATTGACCTCAATCATCGGTTTGCCGAGTGCTTGTGCAAAACTTTTGGCGAAACTTACCCCCACCATTAGTGAGCCCATCAGACCTGGGCCCCGAGTGAAAGCCACAGCGTCAATGTCCTCTTTGGCAATTGCCGCTTCGCGGATGGCACCGTCGACCACGGGGATGATATTTTGCTCATGGGCACGACTCGCCAGTTCTGGCACCACACCACCGTATTGCTCATGAACTTTCTGGCTGGCAATGATATTGCTCAGTAGATGGTTGTCTCGCAACACTGCCGCCGACGTATCGTCGCAACTCGATTCTATTGCTAATATGATACTCATAATACTGATTCAAAAATAAAATGCAAAAATACGAAAACTCCTGCACATGACCAAATAAATACTTGCTCCCTTCTACCAATTATCCCCCTACCAACCCCCTACCAACTCCTATCGCGGTAGGAGTTGGTTAGGAGTTGGTAAGGACTTGGTAACTGGTTTATAGTTACTTAACCCTTGGTTGTTTTTTTCGCTTGTCTATTCGGATTTTTTGCTTATATTTGCAAATTAATTGAAATGTGAATTTTTTTTAACATATTTTAATAACCAACTAAAAATCAACACAAAATGAAAAAAATCTTATTGGCTCTCGTGGCCGTTTTCGCAATGAGCACTATGGCCAATGCACAGATTAAGGACCTCGGTGTCCGCATCGGCTATGGTGGAGAAGTTTCTGCCATGTGGGGTCTTGGCGGTAACCGCTTACAAACCGACTTGGGTTGGAACAGCAAGTATCTCGGCTTCACCGCTACCTATCAGTGGACGGGCGACTTGGGCAGTAACTTCGGCTGGTTTGCCGGTTTTGGTGGCCGTCTTTCGATTTGGGACGACCAGTTCTCGCTGGCAGTTGCCGGACAAGTCGGTCTCGAGTACAACTTTAGCTTCCCCCTGCAGCTGACGCTCGACTGGCGCCCTGGTTTCCGTCTGATTCCCAGTACGGGTTTTGTGGGAGGTGATATTGCCCTCGGTATCCGCTACCGTTTCTAATAGGTTGGACATATATGATAAGGTTGCCCGTCCCATTCTGGCGGGTAACTTTTTTTTGTCATGTCTGAAAAAGTGCGTATTTTTGCATTTCATTTGTAAAAAGTATAAGACTATGAAATATTCTATCGGAGTTGATATGGGCGGAACCAATACCGACATGGGGCTGGTGTCCGAGAACGGCAACATCATTCAGCGTCGGAATATTCCGACCAACGCCTATACGGAGCTAGAACCTTATGTACGTGACATGATGCATGAAATTGAGATTATGGTGAAAGATCAGACGGTGCGTGACGGCGAGGCTGTCAGCCTTGAAGGCATCGGTATCGGTGCCCCCAACGGCAATTTCTACACAGGTTGTGTCGATAACGCTCCGAATCTGACTATCAAAGGTGTGCTGGATTTTGGGAAGGAGATTCATAAATATCTCTCGGTACCTGTGGTGTTGAGCAACGATGCCAACGCTGCTGCCTATGGCGAGTACGTCTATGGTGGTGCCAAGGGTATGAAGCATTTCATCATGTTTACCCTCGGTACAGGTGTGGGAAGTGGCATCGTGGTAGATGGCAAGTTGGTGCACGGCAGCACCGGTGGCGCCGGCGAGTTGGGACACAATATCCTTATTCCTCACGGCCGCAAATGCTCCTGCGGACGCGAAGGCTGTCTCGAAACTTACACTTCGGCCCGTGGCATTGTGCAGACCTATTGTGAGTTGAAGGGTATTCCTGTTACTGCTGATGTCACCAGCAAGATGATTGGCGAGTTGGCGCATCAGGGAGACCCCGTTGCCTTGAAGACATGGGAAACTGTCGCCGACCAGTTGGGTCTGGCTATGGCCAATAGTGTCACCTTCTCGGCTCCTGAGGCCATTTTCCTCATGGGTGGACCCGCTCAGGTGGGAGAGCCCTTGTTGAAGCCCCTGCGTCAGGCCTTCGAGAAATATCTGCTTAATATCTACGCAGGCAGTTGTGCCATCCGCATGAGCGAACTCCGTGCCAATGAGGTGGCTATCCTCGGAGCTGCGGCATTGTTGAAAATGAAGGAATAAATAGGGAATTGGGATACCCCATAGGGGTTATCTATTAATAGAAGACACCTAACGGCGTAAAAGATTATTCAATGAAAAAAATAGGCATCTTTTTACTGGTGGTAATTTTTTTTGCTGCCTGCGGGGAGAAGTCGCTGACTTCATACGTCAACCCTTTCGTCGGCACCGACGGCCATGGACACACCTTCCCGGGTTCCATTGTGCCGTTTGGTCAGATTCAACCCTCGCCCGACACTCGCTTGGAGGGGTGGGACGGATGCAGCGGCTATCACTACTCCGATGATACCATCTTCGGCTTCAGCCACACCCATCTCAGCGGCACCGGCTGCGAGGATTACGGCGATGTGCTGCTGATGCCGGTCAAGATGGATGGCACATTTAATGATGGATATGCGTGTCATGGATATGATGGCTCTTTGGTTGTACCATTTAGGGAGTGCTACAAGAGTCATTTCAGCCACGAAAACGAGGAGGCGCAGGCGGGTTATTATAAGGTGAAATTGGATCGCACTAATACCACAGTCGAACTCACCGCCGACCGCCGGGTGGCCTATCATCGCTACATCTTCGACGGAGATACTGCTAATGGTTTTGTAATCGACCTGAAACACCGTGATGTACTGCTCGGCGGTAAGATTATGGTGAAGGATGGCATGCTGGTGGGCTGGCGCGAGAGCAGCGCTTGGAACCCCGACCAGCACCTTTTCTTCGCTATCCGTGGCAATGTCGACATCACAAAGGTGCTGTTCGATACAACACAAACCAATGGTATTGTCTTCCTCCCCGATGGAATTAAATTCCTCGAACTGCAGGTGGCTATCAGCGGCGTGGATATCGAGGGCGCTATCAAGAATCTTAATGCTGCAGAGTACAAGTCTTTCGACGAGGCCCGCAAGGGAGCCGATAGCACCTGGGAGGCAGCCCTTGGCAAGTTGAAGGTGGAAGGCGGCACCGACAAGCAGAAGACCTGCTTCTACACGGCGTTGTACCATTGCATGACCTCGCCATACCTCTGGAGCGATGCCGATGGCCGCTATCGTGGCACCGACAACCAGATACATAAGGCCGACGAGGGTAGGGAGGTGTACACGGTGTTCTCGCTGTGGGATACCTACCGTGCCCTGCATCCGCTGCTGACGCAGATAGAGCCCGAGCGTACTGTGGACTTCGTCTACACCGCTATGAAGAACTTCGAGCAGGGAGGCGAGCTGCCCATGTGGGAGTTGGCAAGCCATGAAACCCACTGCATGATAGGCTACCATGCGGTGCCAATGATGCTGGAGGCGTATATCCATTTGGCCGAGCCGGATGGCACGCTGGCGGGCTACACCCCGAAAGAGCTGCTCGAGGCTATGGTGGCCACGAGTAACCGTACACCCGAGCAGCGTGCCTATGCCGCGCAGGGTTACCTTTCCTCTGAAATCGACAATGAGAGTGTCAGCAAGACTCTGGAATATGCTTACGATGATTGGTGCATCGCACAGATGGCCGAGATTGCTGGCGACACTGCTACCGCTCGCACATATTGGATTCGCAGCCAAAGTTGGCAGAATATTATCGACACCAACGGCTTTGCCCACCCTAAACGTAACGGCGGCTGGGTGACACCTTTTAATCCCACCGAGGTGAACAACCACTTCACCGAGGCGAACAGCTGGCAGTACAGTACCTACGTGCCGCACGACCTGTCGGCATGGGTTGCTAAACTTGGTGGAGATGAAAAGGCAGAAGCGTTCTTAGATAGTCTTTTTGAGGGGAATAATGCTATGAGTGGCCGTGAGCAAGCCGACGTGACAGGCCTCATCGGCATGTATGCCCACGGCAACGAGCCGAGTCACCATGCAGTCTGGATCTATTCCTATCTTGGCAAGCGGCAGAAGACGGATAAGTATGTGCACAAGATACTCAATGAACTCTATACCTCCCAGCCCGATGGCCTTTGTGGCAACGAGGACTGCGGACAGATGAGCGCGTGGTATGTGCTGGCTTCGCTGGGATTGTACGAAGTGTGTCCTGGAAGTGGTCTGTGGATGCATTGTGAGCCTTTGTTTTCTGATGTGGAATCGCAGTATCTCAAATTGAACTGTAACGCCACACATGTCATGAGCACAACCACGATACCGTCGCCTCAAGGGGTTTGCCCCGAAAACCTGCGCATCACCCCATGCCCGGTGTTTGCTGACTGGCGTATGCAGAGCAACCGCAACAAGGTGACCGATACCTCGACGCAGTGGGAGGGTAGGCTCCGCTCGCAGATGGTGCGCCATGTTGAGGTTAAAACCTCTACCGACAAGCATGTCACCTATATAACAAAGCCTGCTCCTCAATACACCGAGAACGGTCCCGAGGGAATGGTGGACAATATCTTCGGAACCACCAATTACCGCATCGGTGGCTGGCAGGGCTGGCAGGGTGACATGGTGGCCGTGGTAGAGCTCGACAAGAAGCAGAAGATAGGTGTGGTGGGGTTGAATTGTTTGGAAAATATGCGCTCGTGGATATTCTTCCCTAAGAGCGTGAAAGTGGAATACAGCCTCGACGGTGAGAACTGGAAGCCTTATGGTGAGGTACAGAATACCACCTTTAAGCCGGTACACAGCCGTCAAGAAGAGAGTGTTACACACTTCTTTGGTGTGATTAAAATCAATCCGGTTATCGTAAAATACATCAAGGTTACGGCGACCAACTTCGGTGCATTGCCCGACTGGCATGTCAGCGCTGGCCATCAGGCATGGATTTTTGCAGATGAAATAATTATTAAATAAATGAAAAAGATACTATTAGGTTTGTGTGCCATTATGGCTGTTGCCTCACTTGCTTCGTGCGACACCAAGCTCTGTTACTGCTACGAAAATGGTTATGAGCAGGAGGTGTATGTGAACATTGATACGCCTTGCAACTCGATGAGTCGTGGTGAGCGCGGATGTGTGGAGCGCAATGAGCGCATGGATCCTACGCAAGTGGCCAAGAAAGATATTTAAAGCAGGATGATGGCGTTGGAGACCGGCCGCTGACCGTCATGGTCGTGGCGGTTGTTGTCGGAGGGATAGTTGACCACTCCGCTGTCCTTGATGTACATGGTGCTGGAGCCGCCTCCATCGAGATTGATGGCTTCGGTGCAGCCTAGCCAACGCATGACACGCTCGAGCTCGGTAAGGGAAAGACCTTCCGCCTTGTGTTTGAAGCGGCCATCGGCTACCACAAGTACTGTGGTCCCATCGGGACGGACTCCTAAGGCGGTGCGGTTATGGCGTTTGGTGACGAAGGTGCGGTCGTCGCGTTGTGGCACCATGTTACCTCCCTGCAGAAGCATAGGGCCTGCGGTCATGATGTTTTTTTCTTTCATCTGCTCCTCACAGAACCTGTTGCTGTCAGGAACTGACAGACAGGGGCGTCCGCGACGGAGTGCCAGGGTGGCATACTGGTAGTATTTGCGGTTTACAGAGTCGTTTTTCCCCGGGGTGTTCTCTCCAACTTTGTTACCATTGATGCGGAGGTAACAGATAGGGTTTCCGAGGTCCATGTCGAAGAACGAGCCGTTGACAGCGGCATAGGCCTCGCTGCGTTCGGCCAGCGAGGAAACTTCGGTGAGTATGGTGTCGTAGACAAATGCAAGCCGTCGGGGTGAAGAGGATGGAATTTCAAGGACAAACAGATGTTGTGCAGAACAGAAGAGTTCTCCTTCTCCGAAGTGGTAGCTTTTATAGACGAATCCGTCGAGGCTGTCAATGCGCCATTCGGCATTGGTTACACGAAGCGAGTCGTTGCTGTAGTCTACCTGCGAGCAGGCTACCAGGCCCCATATTGTCAAGGCTGTCAATATGATTATCTGTTTCATTTCTTCTTATTTGTCTTTTTCTTCGATTTGAAGAGGTCGCTCCAACTGTCGAAGTCTTTGGTGAGTTTTAAGCCTGCCCCCTGCTTGTAGGGAAGGTCGATACGCGTGTAGTCGTTCGTGTTGGTGCGATTGTAGGCGAAGAGGTGAAACATGGGACTGAGGCGGTAGCCGATGAGAGCGTCGATGACTGCACCGTTGACGGTGCTAGCCTCCAGTTCGCGACTCTCTCCTCCGTAACCCAGCGTGCTTTCCAAATACCAGCGTCCCCAGTCTTTGCTTATATTTACGTCGAGCTGTTGGTTCGTGTATTCGTTGGCCGACTTGTAGTCAATGTTTACGTCCACGAACTGTACCATGTCGGTCAAGCTGTTTCCCACAAAGGAGGTGACTGCGCCAAGTGCATCGGCACCGCCTTGCGCGGATTCGCTGTTGACGTTGTAGAAACTGCCGCTGATAAGGAGAGAAACAGTCTGATTCAGCATATCGCGCTCGCTATTACGGTCTATATAAGCGAAAACTTCTTCTTCCACACTTTGGTCGGCGTTGGGAAGACGTATATCAAAGTCAATGTTTGGATCTTGCAGAGTACCCGAGATGGATATCACATTCTCCACCTGGAGGTATTTTTGGGTGTTGTCGACAGTTGAGAGGTTGCCGGTGAGAGTGGAGAGGTTGACACGTTGCGAGTAGACAGCCTGCATGTCGAAGCGTGCGTCGGGCACGCTACCCTGGAAGTTGAGGCTGCTGCCATTTTCGATGGTGAATCGTTTTTCATAGACGGAGAAGAGTCCTACTTTCATCAATCCCGACGAGAGGACATAGTTGCCCATCACTTGTGGGGACGCGTTCCCTTGGAGGGAGAGATGGAGGTCTCCGGCTCCCGTGGCCGCGACATTGGCCCCAACCTCCTTGAAGTCCATGGGAAGGGTGAGTTTCAAGTCGGGGGTAATGGAAAGGTCGAGTTCCAGATTGAGGTTGGTTTTCCGTGAATGGTTTTCCGTGTGAGTTTCAGAGAAGGTCTCATCTCCGACAAAGGTGATGTAGTTCTGCGACTTGACGCGTTGTTGATAACTGATAGGCACTGTCAGTTCGCAACCCGGATTGGTACGGGCACGTACGGCGATGTCCAGATTATTGATGGGACCTGTCACTTGGCCGTCGGCCGAGGCAAAGAGTTTGCCATAGTATAGTTCTCCTCCTTTTTGGTCGAAGACAAGCAGGTTGTCGGTTTTAACGTTGAGGTCAAGTATCACCTGATGCTCGTCTGCGAGTCTGATTTCGCCGTTGGCGAGGGCAATGTTGTTCTGTGGGTCATGTATAGCGAAGTTTTTGAGCCGGACGGTGTTGTTGGTAAACATCAGACTATCAGAGAACATGTAGGTGACATTGGTGATGTCGATTTTCAAGGCACCGTCCTCAACAAAGGCATCACCCACAATCAAAGGCTTGGATGTGGAACCACTGATGCTCAGGTTGCCGTTTAGCCGGCCGTCGATATGGCTAGAAAATGAGGAAACCAAGGGTTTGACAGTTGCCAGTTCAAAGTCGCGGAAGTCTACGCTTAAAGTGAGGTCAGGGTTGTGCTTTCCCAACTCTATCCATCCATTGGCATCAAGTTTTTTGCTCTGTAGCTGCATGTCGAGCATATTGAGCTCGGCATTCCAGTTGCTTGATAGGTGCATCTCGCCCAGGAATTGGTCATTCACCATACAGCTGTCGATGGTAAGATTGGTGTTGAAATAGGGTGTTTCGTTTAGTCCATAGAGCGAGAAGCGCCCATTGATGTCGCCGTTCATGTCAAGGGGGATACCCTGTAATAGCAAATCGCTTAGCAGATTAAAACTGAACATGTTGAAGAACATTTCGATGCAATCGTTGGACTGTCCTTTTAGGCTCAGCCGGGCGTCGATTTGCTGTTGCTGGCTTGCTACGTTCAACCGGTCGCAGACGATTCCTATACGGCCATTGTTGATGAGTGTCATCTCGTCAATGGCAAGTTTCCAAGGGGTGTCTCCTACATAGAACCAGGGTTTGACGACGGAAAGTTTGTTGCCCTCAAGGTTCAGCATCAGGTCGCCATGGGATAGACTTTCGGCATTGCCCCAAGCCAGTTCGGTAGTGGCCTGTTCCTGAGAACTGCTAAGGGTGGTTCGTACACGGTCAAACAATTCCATCTGCCCTACATCCAGAGTCTGCGATTCCAACTGCATAACATAGCGATCTCCGAAAGAACGTCCAATGATTCCGACATTTTTGAGCTTGATGGAGCCAATGCCAAGGGAATCGCTCTTGATTACAACCTTCATCTGCTCACCATAGTTGTAAGAAATATCAGCTCGGGTGTTCTTCGATATGGTGAAGTCTTCCGTCAACGTTTGTAGCAGTCTTCCGTCGTCGTGCCAATGTATTTGGCAGGCAAACGTCTTATCAATAAGAGATTGGATTTCTGCGCTGTCGATAGCTCTTTCTGGTTGGAACATCTCGGGTAGATACCGCTGGCCAAAGTAATGCACCATCAGAGGCAAGTCTTCGTAATCAAACTGGCCGCGGAGATTGACATCGGCCATGTCGCATTCCAGTTTGATGTCTTTGCCCTGTTGATCGGTTTCAACCTCCAGGTCTATGTTTCTCAGCGCCAGTTTTCCGAAGTGTGTGGCTCGGGCGGCGACGATACCTTCAAGGTCGTTCATCTTATTCCCTTGAATGTCGGCGATGAGGGTGGTGGACAGAGGGTGGGGGAGGATGCCAAGGTCGAGATTGCCGAGTCCTAAGTCTACATGGTAGCTCCGCACACTGTCGGCGAGGTTGGCGCTGAAGTCGAGTACTAGGTTTGCCAGACTATCGGTAGATTCTATAACAGTGGACAGAATTCCATGCTTTAACTCGCCATTGAGGGTGGTGGTACTCAGAGGGTGACCTTTCACAACACTATTGGTCAGGTGGCCATCGACGGTCATGTCCAGCCGATGGCTCCACTCATTCAAGTCTCTCATGTCTCCGCGCCAGAATCCTCCGAGGCTCAGGTCGAAGCCACTGCGGGTGAGCCAATCGCTGTTTAGCAGAACCAGTTTAAGTCCGTCACTGCCAGCGTCGATGGTGAAACGGTAGCCTTCTTGAAGATGGTGCAGGGAGACATCGGTGCGCAATTGTCCCAATCGGCAGTCGGCAAGCATATTGACAGCTGCGTGTTCCTTTATTCCTCCTTGCACAGTGGCACTGAAGTTCAGGTAGTCAATTTCTTCCAGCATCTTCATCTGAGTTTCACTAGGATTAATCACCTTAATTAGAGGCGCAAGGTCTTTGGTGTTGGTCTTCAGGTGTTCAATGTTGAGGTCGAAAACTGTGTTTGCGATGTCAGGAAGCCCATAGACAGAGCCTGCCACAAGTGCTGACGACGAGCCTCCCCAGCGTACCATCATGTCGGTGGTCAGCGAGTCTATTGTCCCCGAGGCGGTACCCTCGGCTTCTGCCACAGCGTCGATTCCCCAAAGCACAGGAGCCCAATAGGCTACGTCCGACATCGATACTCGAGTACCTTCCTTGAGTGTGGCATTATGATGCACTGTCGACACGTAACCGTCTATACCTTTCCATGTGTTGTATTTCAGTTCCGCATCTAATGCTATTGTGCTTGCAGCTGTCTCCGCATGAAAGTCTTTGGCCACAATCTCATAGCGGTTCACATGTACGTCGCCTGACAAGTTTTTTAGCACGAATCCGCTTTTCTCTTCTGTGGCGAAACGCACGATGTGGCAAGTGACGTCATCTTCGACCACATTGATATTCTTTATCTTGGCATTGATATGGAAGAACTCCATGTGGGGTATTTGTACCCCGTAGGGATACACCATTTGGCGGTGATCTTTCAGGTCCATGCGGTAGTGTACATTGTCGAGCAACAATGTCTTTGCCTTTACATAGAATGGCTCATGCTCCGTCTTATTTTCTTCTTTCTTTCTTGATTTGTAGTAATCTATGAGAAAGTTCAGGTTGATGCCCTCGTCGGATATTCCCAAATGGTAGTATACATTTTTTAGGTGTACTTGATTGAGAGTAAGACCAGTACCATCGAAAGGAAACTTTTCAAAACTCACTCTCACAGATTCGCCGTTGAACAAAGTGTCGTTTGTGGGCGAAATCCATAGCACATTATCCAGAATGAGATGGTCGAAAGGCATGGCATGCAGCGATCCGATACTCAGCTTCCCACCCCATTCCTTCGAGAAATAACTGCTCGCCACTGCACCGGCATACGACTGTACAATGGAATAATTTGCCAGAGCTATAATGATATATATCGTTAGCCCTAGTGTTAGCAACACTCTAGATATAATCTTCCTGGTCTTTTTCACTGCCTTATTAACTAAAAAAATTATATTTTATTATATACATTAGTATATTTTCTTCATAGGAGGCCATCTCCCTCATTACACCCTATCAATAGCCCGCCTCCTGGCCGGCTTTCAGTCTTCTCCTAGTGAGGAGGGAATAGGAGTGTGTGGTAACTGATTCACTGGTAGTTGTCTTAATTTTTTTATATTATCTTATTGATATTCAATTCAATGCTTGGTTTTTGATTCTTTTTGGTGTTTTTTGAATCAAGAAAAGCCGAAAAAGTGCCTTGCCGGAGGGTCATCCGGGCTGTTTTGCGCATTGTATTTCTCTGACAGACGAAATTTTTTTCTTGTTTTTAATGT
>JBGUXP010000011.1:0-138186 GCA_045222295.1 Bacteroidales bacterium
TCTTATCCAGTATGTCGGCAAGGCCGGCAACACCGTGGGTCAGAAAGGCCCCAAGGGCGGTATCGTCTTCAAGCAGAAGGCCGCCTCCGTCAGCAACCCCCGCACCGACGCGCAGATGGCGCACCGCGCCAAGATGAAGCTCGCCGCACAGGTGGCAGGCATGCTCGGCGAAGTGGGGCGCACCTCGCTCATCGCCAACGGCCACAAGAAGACCGACCGCGGCCTGCTCATCAAACGCCTACTGCAGAACGTCGTGGTCAACGCCAACGGCAGCCAGGCCTCGCTCCTCTACGACCTGCACCTGGTGGACAACCCCAGCTACGCGGAGGCCATCACGATGCAGATCACGAGCGACAGCTCGCAGTTCACCGCCACCTTCAGCGGCGCCGCCGAGGGCGAACCCATCGCCAAGTGCATCATGGTGCACGACCTCAACACCGGCCTGTGGCGCCACACGGCGGCCCTCGACACCCGCACGGCCATCAGCATCGGCAAGAGCGCCAATGAGAGCGGTGACGCGCTGGAAGTCTTCGCCTACGGCATCGTGCTCGAACCCAAGACGCAGGACGCCTGGGGCACCCTCGGCCAGACGGGCGCCAACCAGCAGGGCTTCGTGCTCGACCTCAACCGCGTGAGCACCAGCGGCTTCGCCTTCTCGCCCACCATCTCGGCTGCTCTGACTGTGGCCGGCGACGGCAGCGTGAGCGGCGGCGAAGACGGCTCGAACGGCGGCAACACCGGCAGCGGCGGCACGGGCAGCAGCGGCACCTCGACCGTGGGCGCACCCACCATCAGCGGCTCGACGCCCTTCGCCGAGAGCACCACGGTGACGATGAGCGCTGAGAGCGGCGCGGAAATCCGCTACACCACCGACAGCACCACCCCGACGGCCAGCAGCACCCTCTATAGCGCCCCCATCACGCTGACCGCCACCACCACCGTGAAGGCCATCGCCCTCAAGAACGGCCTCAACAGCTCGGTAGCCACCAAAATCTTCACCAAGAGCAGCGGCGGCGCCGGCGATCAGGACTAGCCCTCAACCAACCATGACCAAACCGCAAGCACCCCCCGAAGCAATTTCGGAGGGTGTTTTTTTTATGCAAAGGGTTGGAACGTCAGTTCACCAACATGTATCGGGTACGTTCGTCATTCATCTCCTCCTTTGACAAAGCGAGACCTTCTATCAGTTCTTCCGTTTCTTTTGAGATTGTCAGGTCTTTGAACTTCTCGCGGATAATGTCTGCATTGGACGGTTGCAAATTGTCAAGAACCACACGCAAGTCTTCCCAGTCTGCAAATAGGTTTGAAATGACAGCAAGCTCAATGTTCTTTGGGTCATCCTCCGGCAACTCCTCCCAGCATTGTGGCAGGAGTTCCTCAATGCGGGCACAAGCGGATTGGAACTGCTCCTCTGTCTCAATCGGAAAAACGTTGTGGTCAAAGAGATACTTGCGAACAATACCCTTCTCCTTCACTCTATGCTCATCAAGCGTACGGTCAAGCTCATTGGCAAATGCGAACATCTTATCGACTCGCTGCTTGACCTCCAGCGGCGTGTTTGCTACTATTTCGTTGAAAAGATCTGATGTCTTGCTCATGAGTAAAAATGTTGTTTTCAAAATGCAAAGATACAAACCTTTTTTTTGTAAAGAAAATATGTGTTGAAAGTTTCCAACGCCTGAATGATGGTATTTGATATTTCCGGTCGCCGTCACAGCCTTTCGGAGACATTTCCCACAGGCGTGTATATGGTACAGATAGGCCGTTGGACAAAGAAAGTGGTGGTGATATGAAAATAATAGTTGTAAATTAAACTTTTATTTGTATATTTGCATTGTAAAAGTTTAAAATAAAACTATTATGGAAAGTGCCTATTTGCTTTCGGATGAGATGATTCTACACAAAATAGGGAGTCATCTAAAGGAGGTAAGATTGAAGCAGAACATCACTCAACAACGTCTTGCCGAGGAGTCGAGGGTCTCGCTTTCGACAGTAAAAAAGATAGAAAACGGGGAGATTCGCTCGTTCGACTCTTTCTTGAGGCTGTTGCGGACACTCGGCAAGTTGGATGTGCTGCAACCGCTGCTGGATGAGGAGCAAATGAGTCCGAGCGAGTATTACGAAATGGTGCACAAGTCCACATCCCACCAGCGCAAACGCGCAACGTCGAAGGGAACCAACAAGAAAAATGAAGGAGGAAAGGAGGAAACGACATGGTAGATGTGGCAAGAGTGAACCTGTTCGGTCAACGGATGGGTACGTTCAGATGGGATGACCGTTACCAAGCGGTGCAGTTTGAGTACGACCGAGATTTTGTTGGGCGCGGATGGGAACCGTCACCTTTGATGATGCCGGTGCGCGAGGGTAGAATCTATTCGTTTACAGGTCTGAATCGAGAGACATATATGGGGCTGCCAGGCATGTTGGCGGATTCGCTGCCGGACACCTACGGCCGGGCTATGTTCGACCGTTGGTTGGCGCTGACGGGACGTACAAGCGGCAATCCTGTGGAGACGCTCTGCTTCTTAGGCAGGCGCTGTATGGGAGCGATGGAGTTCGAACCAGCCATAGAGGCAGGTTATAATCCCGACCAACACTTCGAGATTGACTCGCTGGTGGATGTGGCTCGTGAGGCGCTATCGAACAAAGCAACATTTGGAATAAACCTGAATGATGACAAGAAAGCCGCCATAGCAGAAATACTACGGTTGGGTACCTCGGCAGGAGGACAACGGGCGAAGGCTATCATTGCTTACAACAAAGCAACAGGTGAGGTTCGGAGCGGGCAGATGGAGGCTCCCGCTGGTTTTGACTATTATCTGATTAAGCTGGACGGGGTGTCGGCACAAGCCGACTTTCGCGAGACAGAGAATTACGGACGGTTGGAATATTCGTTCTATAAGTTGGCAACAGCATGTGGTATCGATATGACGGAATGCTCGTTGCTGGAAGAGAACGGACGGGCACATTTCATGACACGACGGTTCGACCGTGAAGGGGGACGTAAAGTACACATGCAGACACTCTGCGGCATGGCGCACTACGACTTCCGTTTGTTACGAGCCTATTCATACGAGCAGGCATTTGGGGTGATGAGGGCCTTAAGACTGCCCTATTCAGATGCCCAGGAGATGTTCCGTCGGATAGTGTTCAACGTGATTGTGCGGAACCAAGACGACCACACGAAAAACATTTCGTTCCTGATGGGCGAAGATGGACGCTGGCGGCTATCGCCGGCGTACGACATGGGATACGCATATAATCCGCAGGGCGGATGGACGGCGATGCACCAGATGTCGGTGAACGGCAAGTATGACAAAATCACTCGGGATGATCTTCTGGCTTTGGCGACTGCCAACAATATCAAAAATCCGTCAGAAATAATTGAAGAAGTGCAGGAAACAGCCTCTCGTTGGACAGAAATTGCCCGTGAGGCAGATGTGCCAAAGGAAATGATATCGGCAATAGAGCCAAACATGATATTTGACATATGATGAAAATACCAGTCATCTACCTTGTCACCACCAATGTGGTCACGTTCTTTATATTCGGCATCGACAAGTGGAAGGCCAAACACTCCAAGTGGCGTATCACCGAGGCGACTCTGCTGATGCTGGCCATCCTTGGAGGCAGTATCGGGGCGTGGCTGGGAATGAAGATCTGGCATCACAAGACGATGCACAAGAAGTTTAAATACGGCATACCGCTGATACTTATCGTGCAGGTTACTGTACTTTGGATGCTGTTAGGGAGGGAGGGATGTTGAAACATAGTTAATATCTTTTTTTCACTACAGGAAGAATATTTCGTACTTTTGTGGCATAAACCAAAGGTCACGAATACCTTATAAAAAAATAATTCACAGTGAGTAACGAAATACTGAACGAAAAGATTTTTTCACTGGAAGAGATTGATTATGCGCGGTTTTGGGGAACCAACGACCGGATGCTGGATTTTGTGCGACTGCTGTTCCCGAAGTTGAAACTCATCGCCCGCGGCGAGATGTTAAAAGCTATTGGCAGCGAGGAGGATATTGCCTGGTTTGAAGGCAAATTGCAAGCCATGATGACCTACTACGACAAATTCGGTCGCATCACGGAGAATGCCATCATGGGCATCATGGAGAGCGGTGGAGGCAGTCCCGAATCGGAGATGAGCGACGAAGTGTTGGTGCACGGCCGCAACGGCCTGCTCATCAAGGCCCGCACCCCTAACCAGCAGCGGCTGGTGCGCTCGGTCTACGAGCACGACATGGTCTTCGCCATCGGTCCCGCGGGTACCGGCAAGACCTACACGGCTGTAGCCATGGCCGTGCGTGCACTGAAGAACAAAGAGATACGAAGAATCATACTGACACGCCCCGCCGTGGAGGCCGGCGAGAACCTAGGTTTTCTACCAGGCGACCTGCGCGACAAACTCGACCCTTACCTGCAACCCCTCTATGACGCCCTGCGCGACATGATACCGCAACAGAAGCTTCTTTCCTATTGGGAAGACAACACCATCGAAATAGCCCCGCTAGCTTTCATGCGCGGACGTACACTGGACAACGCCTTTGTCATCCTCGACGAAGCCCAGAACGCCACCTCGGCACAGCTGAAGATGTTCCTCACCCGCATGGGACGCAACGCCAAGTTCGTCATCACCGGTGACCTGACACAGATTGACCTGCCACGCCACCAACAGAGCGGCCTGCTGCAGGCGGTCAACATCCTCAAAGACGTCAAAGGCATCGACATCATCCAGTTGGACAACAGCGACGTGATTAGACATAGGCTAGTGACGGATATTATTAAGGCGTATGATGGAGTGAAAGGGAGTGATAAGGAGTGAAAGGACAATAGCATTAAATTATGATTACTTTTCCGAATTGTAAGATTAACTTAGGGTTGCATGTGGTAGGTAAGCGTCCCGACGGCTACCATGACCTCGAGACAATCTTCCTGCCGGTGGATTCCCTGCGGGACGAACTGGAAATAACCGAAATTGACACACTCCTCAGTCAACCGCAAGCGGTTGACAGCTCCCCTAACTTAGGGGAGCAGCAAAAAAGTGTGATGGTTCAAGATGGAATTGCGCTGGACAATGCACCAGAGGATAACCTGTGCATGAAAGCATGGCGACTGTTGCACGAGGAATTCGATATCCCTGCTGTCAATATCCGTCTGAAGAAAGGCATTCCCTTCGGTGCTGGCCTCGGCGGCGGCTCTTCCGATGCAGCCTTCACCCTCAAGATGCTCAACGAGATATTCTCCTTGGAACTCACCGTTAGCCAGTTGGAACAGCATGCCGCCCGTCTGGGTGCTGACTGCGCTTTCTTCATCCAAAACCAACCAGCCTATGCCACCGGCATTGGTGATATACTCTCCCCTGCCGACCTCGACCTCAATAACTATAATATTGTCATTGAGATACCCGAGAACGAACATGTATCAACCAAGGAAGCCTACAGCGGCCTGAAAAACGAACTTTTCGGCACCAAGCGTCCTGATTTACGGGAGGTGGTGAAGCGGCCTATCGAAGAATGGCGTAATCATATTGTCAATGACTTCGAGTCATCAGTATTCCCCTCCCACCCCACCATCGCGGCACTAAAAGAAGAGATGTATGCGCGCGGAGCCCTCTATGCCAGCATGACCGGTTCCGGTGCCGCCGTCTTCGGAATCTTTGCCAAATAAGAAAGGGTGTCCTAATACAGGACACCCTTTTTTATTATACCGGCAGGATGCCGGCAATCAAAAAATCACACAAGCAACTTCTCGATGGCGACGCAAATGTAATCCGTCTTGGAAGCGATGTTATTGTCGGCTCCAAGAACAGAACGGATGTCGCCGATTAGTTGATCATGGTCGGATTGCTTGGAGGCGAAGCGAACCTTGTTCTCACGGATGCATTCTACAACCTCACGATCACTCATACGGGCGAACATCTCACGCACCTTGGCGAGGGTTTCGGGATTAGTCTTTTGCAGCATCACAGACAACTCTTCATCCTGAATCTTCCCGTCGATATTAGCAACATACAGCATGAGAAGGATCTGGTACTCGGTACGGGTCATCTCGGCGTAACTCATAAGGTTAGCATATTCCTTCTTTTCATTGTCGGGCAATATCACAGCGGCGAGGATGCCGATGATTGCAGCGCAAGCAAGGCCGCTGATGCCGATAGTGCCAAACTGCAGGGCACCGCCTTCGCAGCCGTAGCTGATACCCACGGCGAGGGTGATAGTGAGAGCGGTGATGATGAGGTTGCGGCTATCAGTGAGGTCCACGTGGTTCTCCACCAAAGAGCGGATACCAACGGAGGAAATCATACCATAGAGGATAAGTGACACACCACCGATGGTGGCAGCAGGCATGCAGCCGATGAGAGCAGCAAACTTCGGCGAGAAGCTGAAGAGTACGGCGATGACGGCGGCGATACGCACTACACGGGGATCGAAGACACGCGTGAGGTTAAGCACGCCGGTATTCTCTCCATAGGTAGTGTTGGCTGGGGCACCGAAGAGGGAAGCCAGCACGGTGGCAGCGCCGTCGCCCATAAGGGTGCGATGCAGGCCAGGCTCTTCGAGATAATTACGGTCAGTAGTAGAACCGATGGCACAGATGTCGCCGATATGCTCAATCATGGTGGCGATGGCGATAGGCATGATGGCGATGATGGCGGTGAGAAGAAAGTCCCATCTGCCAACCGAAATGGCATACATGCCAGTATCCTGCCATTGGAACGGCAGTCCAATCCAGGCGGCCTCATTAATCTTGGCACCGTCGACCTGACCAGCAAAGGCTGCCACGATATAGCTCACCAATACGCCCAGCAGAATAGGAATAATCTTAATCATACCCTTGCCCCAGATGTTGCAAATGATGACCACCAAAATGGCAATGAGAGCCACCCACCAGCAAGAGAGGATACTCTTGATGGCTGTACCGGCAAGGATGAGTCCGATACTGATGATGATGGGACCCGTGACCACCGGCGGGAAGAGTTTCATTACACGCTTGACACCGAAAGCCTTGACGGCGGCAGCAAGCACGAAATAGAGCAGACCGGCAGCAACCACACCCACGCAGGCATAGGGAAGCGCTTCGCTCTGGCTCATTCCCAATTCAGTGCCCATGGTCACCACCGTGGCATAGCCGCCCAAAAAAGCAAAACTAGAGCCGAGGAATGCCGGCACCTTCCATTTGGTGAACCAATGGAACAACAGTGTTCCCAAGCCAGCAAAAAGAAGAGTGGCACTAACAGAGAGGCCAGTGATTGTAGGCACCAGAATGGTGGCACCGAACATGGCAAACATGTGCTGGAAACCCAACACAAGCATACGGCCCATACCTAAGGTTCGGGCATCATAAACGGCAGTATTATTTTTCATAATGCATAATTGTTTGATTATTTCGTACCAAAGATGCGATCACCGGCATCGCCAAGGCCCGGAAGGATATAGCAGTTCTCGTTGAGGCCATTGTCAAGGGCAGCGGTGAAGATTTCCACGTCGGGATGTTCCGTCTGCAGCCGTTTGACGCCCTCGGGAGCCGCCACAAGACACATCATACGGATGTTTGTATATCCATCGGCTTTTAGACGACGCACGGCATCGCAAGCACTGCCGCCAGTGGCCAGCATCGGGTCGGTAAGGATAACCGTACGGTCTTTACCCTCGGGCATCTTATAGTAGTAGAATACCGGCTCATGGGTTGTCTCGTCGCGGTACATACCAATATGACCCACACGAGCCGAAGGCATAAGATCGAGAAGGCCTTCCACCATGCCAAGACCTGCACGGAGGATAGGAACCACCACTAGCTTGCGGGTGCCAATCTCCTTGGCCACCATCTTCTGCATGGGGGTCTCTATCTCTTTGTCACGCAGTGGAAGGTCGCGCGTCACCTCGTAGCCCATCAACATACCAATCTCACGCAGCAGTTTGCGGAAATTGTGGGTCGACGTGTCTTTCTCGCGCATCAAGGTCAGCTTATGCTGCACCATGGGATGATTAACAATATGGAGTGCCATAAATTGATTATTTTTGAAAATTTTTGCAAAATTACAAATATTGAAAGACATATCCAAAAAAAAATATCAACAATAGGGTTGGTTACAAATAAATTTGGCCATATCAAATAAAGTTTGTATTTTTGCATTTTCAAAAGCAACAGAAACATTAACACTTTATCAATATGGTAGATTACAAGAAAATAGGCTTAGTGAACACCCGCGAGATGTTCCGCAAAGCAGTCAACGGCGGCTACGCCATCCCCGCCTTCAACTTCAATAACATGGAGCAGATGCAGGCCATCATCCAGGCCGCTGTCGAGACCAAGAGTCCCGTCATCCTGCAGGTCAGCAAGGGTGCCCGCGACTATGCCAACCCCACCCTTCTGCGCTACATGGCAGAAGGTGCCGTGGAGTACGCTAAAGAGCTCGGCTGCCCCAATCCCCAGATTGTGCTTCACCTCGACCATGGCGACAGCTTCGAGACCTGCAAGAGCTGCATCGACATGGGCTTCAGCAGCGTGATGTACGATGGCAGCGCCCTTCCCTACGAGGAGAACATAAAGATTTCCCGCCAGGTGGTGGAGTATGCCCACAAGTATGATGTCACCGTCGAGTGCGAACTCGGCGTGCTGGCTGGTGTTGAGGATGAGGTAGCCTCCGAGGTGAGCCACTACACCAAGCCCGAAGAGGTCATCGACTTCGCCACCCGCACTGGCTGCGACTCCCTGGCTATCAGCATCGGCACCAGCCATGGCGCCTACAAGTTCAAACCCGAGCAGTGCACCGTCGACCCACAGACTGGCCGTCTCGTGCCTCCTCCCCTGGCCTTCGACGTCCTCGAGGCTGTCGAGAAGAAACTTCCCGGATTTCCCATCGTGCTGCACGGTTCCAGCAGCGTGCCTCAGGACGAGGTGGACACCATCAACGCCAACGGTGGCGCCCTGAAGGCCGCCGTGGGTATCCCCGAGGAACAGCTACGCAAGGCCGCCAAGAGTGCCGTCTGCAAGATTAACATCGACAGCGACAGCCGTCTGGCTATGACCGCTGCCATCCGCAAACACATGGCTGAGCACCCCGACCACTTCGACCCGCGCCAATACCTCAAGCCCGCCCGCGAGAGCATGAAGAAGATGTACATCCACAAAATTGTAAACGTGCTGGGTTCGAACGACAAACTCTGAAGTTCACAGTCCAAAACAAAAAAGGCTCCACAAATTGTGGAGCCTTTTTTGTTTTTACTTGTCCATCAGTACAAATGGGATTCGAGCTTGCACCCCTTCACTCTCGCTCACATACAACAAATCCTGCTCCAAACGGTCGAGCACTTTCCATCTGCCGCTCTGCACTTTCCATTTTATCGCCAAGCGTATCTTGGCTAATAGGTCAAGGTCATCGTCGCTGCTTTCTCCGAGGAGTTCGCTGATTTGTGTCCAGGTATCTTTCTCCTCGGGGAACTCCTTGATCTTATAGTTATCAAGACCGACCTTCTCGGCAGCGATACTGAGGGCGAGGTCGAGACCTCCAAGGGTATCTACAAGACCGATGCCGAGGGCGTCGGCACCCGTCCAGACGCGGCCACGGGCAATCTTGTGCACCTCGTCATATGTCATGTGACGCCCCTCTGCCACGCGGACAACGAAGACCCTATAAAAATCTTCCACATTCCTGTTCATCATAGCCATGGCGGTAGGCGACAAGGGACGCATAATGCTGAGACCTGCGGCATTGAGGTTGGTACTGACGGTATCGGCATTGAGGCCCAACTTCTGACGCATCAGCTTGCCGACATTGGGAATGGTGCCAAAGACGCCGATGGAGCCGGTGATGGTGGTGGGCTGCGCCACGATGACATCGGCCATACAGCTCATCTCATAGCCTGCGCTGGCGGCGAGGTCGCCCATGCTGACGATGACGGGCTTCTTCTTGCGGGTGGCGATGACGGCATGGGTCATACTCTCGCTGGCAGTGGCCTGACCGCCGGGTGAGTTGACACGCAACACGATAGCCTTCACGTCATCGTCCTCGACGGCATCCTTCAGCGCCTTTACTATGTCGTCGCCATAAACACCCTCGTCGAATCCACGTGCAGAGCCATCCACCACATTGCCCTGAGCATAGATGACAGCGATGGCATCCTTGGCCTGATTCGGGATATTCTTCACATTAGTGGCATATTCATCCAATGGCAGCAACTGTTTACATGCATAGTTTTGCTTCAAGATGGAACGCACATCTTCCTCGAAACACAACGCATCAACCAACCGAGACTCTATTGCATCGTTGGCCAGATAGCCGCTGAGGTTGTCGGCAATGACATTGACCTTTTCCACATCCATGCTGCGACCGTCGGCGACACCATGTGATACGATGTTCCAAACGCTGCCTATATAGGCACGAATCTGCTCACGATTGGCAGGGCTCATGTGGCTAAGGGTATAGACCTCTCCAGCGCTCTTGTAGGCGCAGCTCTCAGGTCGAATAAGTTGCATCTCAACACCCAGTTTATCAAGCAAATCCTTATAATATATCACCTCACCGCCAATGCCTCGGAAATCAATCATGCCACTGGGATGCAGGCATACTTTGTCGGCCAAAGAAGCCACATAGTAGCCGCCCTGCGAGTAGCCGGTAGCATAGGCTATGACAGGCTTGCCACTCTCGCGAAAGAACGCCAGCGCATCGCGAAGCTCGGTAAGCGAACCCCATGAAAGTCCGGGCGCGCCATCGTCTTTAAGATAGATAGCATTGATATTGGCGTCATTGGCGGCAGCCTTGATGGCATTGACTGCATCGATGAGTCCCACGGTTTTTTCACTGCTGAAAGACTGCATGAGACCACTGGCCGTGCGGTCGCCACTAATCTTTCCCATATCCACAACCATTGCCGACCCAGGCTTGACAATGGTAAGATTCTCACTCCCCATACTACTAATAGAGAACACCATGACTAGTAGCATAACAAACTTGAATAGTCCGAAGACAACCGACACTATGAGCACACCGAGTGCCGAGGCCCAAACCACTTTTCCGAAAGTAAGAGGATTCTTCATATTATTCTATTCCTTTTAATGTTAGACTAATTCTGTGACGACGAAGATCAACATCGAGAACCTTGACCTTGAGGTGCTGGTGCAAGTGCACCACCTCGGAGGGGTCGTTGACACGCCGGTTGGCCATCTGGCTGACGTGGATGAGGCCATCTTGATGCACTCCAATATCGACAAAGGCACCGAAGGCGGTGATGTTGGTCACGATACCTGGCAGCACCATGCTGGCTTGCACGTCCTCAATACGGGTGACATTTTTGTCGAACTCGAAGACCTCAAACTTGGCACGCGGGTCGAGACCCGGCTTCTCCAGCTCCTTCATGATGTCCTGCAGGGTGGGCAAGCCGCATTCATCGCAGACAAAATCGGAAAGCACAATACGGGAGCGGAGCTCCTTGTCCTTCATCAGCGTCTCGACATCGGTACCCACACTCTTGGCCATCTTCTCCACCAGCGCATAACGCTCGGGGTGCACGGCACTCCTATCCAATGGATTCGCACTCTCGCGCACCCGTAAGAAACCTGCGCACTGCTCGAAAGCTTTGTCACCAAGTCCTTTGACTTTATGCAGAGCCTCACGCGAGGCGAAGGCTCCGTTTTTGTTGCGATGAGCCACAATCTTGTCAGCCAGCGCTGGGCCAATGCCGCTGACGTAGCTGAGGAGCTCGCGGCTGGCGGTATTAAGCTCCACACCCACACTATTAACGCAACTCTCCACCGTGTCGCCCAAACTCTCGGCCAACAACTTCTGGTCGACATCGTGTTGATACTGACCCACTCCGATGCTCTTGGGGTCAATCTTGACAAGTTCGCTGAGGGGATCCATCAGGCGGCGGCCGATGCTCACGGCGCCACGCACGGTGACATCATAGTCGGGAAACTCCTTGCGTGCCACGTCGCTGGCGCTATAGACCGAGGCTCCAGCCTCGCTGACGCTCACGGCGATAACCTTGCGGTTGAAGTGGCAGCGCTGCACCACCTCTTCCGTCTCACGGCCGGCGGTGCCGTTGCCTATGGCGATGGCCTCTATTTGGAAAGCCTCCACCAACGCTTCGAGTTTGTTCACAGCAGCGTGCTCCTCACGCACAGAAGTAAAGGGGTAGATGGTCTCATTGTGCAACAATTGTCCTTGTGCATCGAGGCACACCACCTTGCAACCGGTGCGAAAACCCGGGTCAATGGCCAGGGTGCGTTTCTGCCCCATGGGGGCCGCCAACAGCAGTTGTCGTAGGTTCTCAGCGAAGACGCGGATAGCCTCGCGGTCGGCCTTTTCCTTCAAAATATTTCGAAATTCCGTCTCGATACTAGGGGCAACGAGCCGCTTGTAGCTGTCGGCAATGGCCAGTTGCAGCTGGTTCCCGGAGGGTCCAGACAATCTGGAATGTCCGGAACAAGCAGAGATAGCTTCGTCATCGCTGTCCGGGCGCACATGCACTTTGAGCACACCGGCCTCTTCGCCCCGGAAGAGTGCCAAAATGCGGTGAGACGGTGCTTTTGAAATGGGTTCTTTCCAGTTAATCCAGCTCTCAAACTTGCCCACCTTCTCGTCGTTCTCATCCACCCCACGGGCCAGCCCGGAGGTGAGCATCGCCTTGCGGCGGAAGACATTGCGCACACGGTTGCGCACCGAGGCATCCTCGCTGATGCGCTCGGCAATGATATCGCGGGCATACTGCAGGTCTTCTTCGGTATATCTTCCACTTTCCGCTTTCCACTTTCCACTCATAATGTCGTTAGCCAGAGGCTCATACCCCTTCTCGATGGCAATGGTGGCGCGGGTGCGGCGCTTGGGACGGTAGGGCAGGTAGAGATCCTCCAGGTCGGTCATCGTCTCGGCCGACAGAATCTGCTTGCGCAGTTCGTCGGTCATCTTGCCCTGTTCCTCGATGCTGGCGAGGATAGCCTCGCGACGTTTGTCGAGTTCCTTGAGCTTGAGCAGCAGGTCACGGATGGCAGCAATCTGCACCTCGTTCAGTGAGCCCGTCACCTCCTTGCGGTAGCGCGCAATGAAAGGCACCGTAGCGCCCTGTTCCAGTAGTTCTATGGTTTTCTCAACCTGTCGCTGGTTGAGTTCCAGCCGGTTGGCAATAATAGCAGCATAAATCATGTTGCAAATTTACGCAAAAAACTCCACATAAAAACCATAAAAAAAGTGATTGTTGAAAAAAAATATCTGCATTTCAAAAAATATATGTATTTTTGCACTTTAAAATAACAACAATTAAACACCTAATTTACATGAAAAAAACGTTATTTTTTCTCGCTGCTGCGCTGACTTTCGGCCTCGCTGCAAATGCACAGACCCCCGCCTTCTCGGAGAATTTCAACAATGTTGCCAATGGAGCCATTCCCTCAGGTTGGACAACCTATGGCGACGGCCTGCCCAACATCAACAGCAGCCAGGCAAACTACTCTTCGTTTAACGACAGTTGGCAAGCTTACAATGGATCCATGCTATCCATTTCATGGACGCAAGAAGCAACTGCTTGCGACCGCTGGCTCGTCACTCCGCAAATCACTGTACCCACCACCAATCCGATACTCACCTTCGTGGCCGACGGCACTGCCGACCCCAACGAGTACCCACAATACGCTGAGTACATGAAAATCATGATTTCCACAACCGACAACCAAAAAAACAGTTTCACCCTGCTTAGAGACCTTCAGGCCTTGCCGGAAGGCAGCAATACCTATGCCGTTGACCTTAGTGCCTATGCCGGCCAAGCCGTGCATCTGGCTTTCGTCAACTACGGCGACGGCATGTACATCTTCATGGATGATGTTGTTGTCGACGAATACCCCAACAACAGAGTGGGATTCGTCAGCAGCAATGCCAGCTGGCTCATTGCTGCCGGAAGCAATTCTTCCGTGGAAGTAACCGCCGTCAATACTGGCCGTGATACCCTGACCTCATTCGACATTGTGTACAGTGTTAACGGAGGAGAAAGCCAAACCATTTCCGTTTCGGATATCGCCATCCCTCTCTTCGGCACCTATACCAAAACCTTCACCTACAGCCAGGAAACCGCCGGTGCCGCCACCTTCAACATCACCGTGAACAACCCCAATGGCGATTCCGAGGCCGAACTCAACAATAACTCCGGCAACGCCATCACCACTTTCTATACTGCCGACCAGACCACCCAGCGCAACACCGTGCTTGAGCATTTCACTACTGCCCGCTGTCCCAACTGCCCGTCGGCCCACCAGCGCCTGGAGCAGGCCATCAACAACATTGAAGACCGCGTGATTTGGATTGCCCACCACAGCGGCTATTACACTGATGCCATGACCATCGCCGCATCGGAAGAAGCCCAGAAATTCTTCAACGATGGAGGTGCCACCTATGCTCCTGCCATCATGCTCGACCGTAGCACGGATTACGCCACCTCCGAAGATCCGGGTCCCGTTTTCTTCCCCGGCAATGGACTCAGCAGCATTTTCTCGAGTGCTTTAAGCAAACCCGCCTTGGTCACTGTTAACATCTCCAATGTCAACTATAATCCACAAAGCCGCACCTTGAGCCTCACCGTCAGCGGTCAGTTTATTTCCGACGTAGCTTTCGATAGCCCCCGCTTGACCGTCTACCTCATGCAAGACAATATCCTGGCCGCCCAGTCAGGTGCAACCGGAACCTATGTTCACAACCATGTCCTCCGTGCATGCGTCACCGATGCTTGGGGCGATGCCACCGCCATCACCTCCACCACTGCAGGCAGCACCTTTGAGAAAACATATACTTTCACTCTTCCCACTAACATGCGTGCCGACTTCACCTGGGCTGCCGCCTTTGTCAGCAACGACAACAGCAATGTCAACCGTTGCCAGATCCATAATGGAGCCAAGACCGGCTACTTGATGACCGAAACCGATCCCACCAGCGGCATTGCCGATGTTGAGGCCAGCATTAATGTGGTCACCTATCCCAACCCCGCCACCAAGATGGCCTACGTCACCGCCGAAGGCCCCATCCGCAGCTACGAGATGGTCGACGCCATGGGCCGCAAGGTTATGAGCCAGCAGAATGTCAATGCCGACATCCTCGAGCTCAATGTTGAGAGCCTCAGCGCCGGTGTCTACTTCATCAGCGTCACCACCGACAAGGGTGTCGCCACCCAGCGCCTGAGCGTTGTGAAGTAAACGCTACTAGGGAGGCGGAAACGCGCTGCCTCTCACACGTTATTATAAAAAATATAACGCGGGATGCAATAAAAGATTGCATCCCGCGTTATATTATAAATTTTTATTGTATAAGATGAAAAAAATTTTGACTATAGCTGTCCTAGTGCTCTGCAGCACAATGGCTTTCTCCCAACCCGCCACCGCCACCAGCAACCTCTCATCGCGCGCTAAAGCCATGCGCATGATGAACTTTGGCCGTGAAGAATATATGATTAAAGACATCAAGGTCTACACCGATACAATGACCGTCTACTCATTGTCCAACTTCATCATCTACCCCTTTGGCCAATGGGAATCGATGGAGCAGTACATCACCGACAACCAGCTGCACTGGTACCGCGAGAGTGGCTACCGCAAATACTTCGACTCAATGGAGGTCAGCGTCAACCGCATGAAACGCCTTGACGACAGCTACCTCGACATGTTCTACTCCATCTGGACCCGCAAGGTGGAACTCCTCGGCGGCCGCATCAACGACCCCGAGGTCAAACTCGCCAACGGCATCCATGTCGGCATGGCAAAGGATGATGTCCTCAAGGTCTTTTTCAAGAAATACCCCAAGTCGTACACCTCCGAGGTGGCCGTACTGAAGGTCATCAGTGGCGCTGGCGAAGTGGCCGAAATCTATACCTTCAAAGGCGAAAAGCTACGCCACATCAAGATAGAGACGGCATACAAGTATTATTGATGAAGCGTACCGCGCTTTTTTTCGGCTCCTTCAACCCCATCCATGTGGGACACCTCATCATTGCCAACACCATGCTACAGCATGAGGGCATCGACGAGGTATGGCTTGTGGTGAGTCCGCAGAATCCCCTAAAGGAACGCGCCACCCTCCTTGCCAACCACCACCGTCTGCAGATGGTGCAGCGTGCTGTCAACGACAACTATCAGCTGAAAGTCTGCGACATTGAGATGCACCTGCCAATTCCCAGCTACACGGTGGTTACCCTTGCCGCCCTTGGCGAGAAATATCCCGACCGTGAATTCAGCCTCATCATGGGCGGCGACAACCTCGCCATCTTCGACCGCTGGCGCAATTACCAGTATATCCTCGACAACCACCAGATTTACGTCTACCCACGTCCAGGGTTTGAGCATTGTCCCCTGGCCTCACACCCGCATGTCACAGTCGTCGACGTTCCGATGATGGACATCTCGTCCAGCTTCATCCGAAGCCAGATTGCAGCACATAAAGACGTGAGATACCTGCTCACCGAACCGGTGTACAAGTATCTCACAGAGATGCATTTTTACGAGTAATCCTACGGCTGCGGAACCGGCGGAAGAATGACCTTTTTCTCATATGTACCGCTCATATCGGCCGTCAGATAAACACTATCGCCCACGGTATGAGTATAAGTTCCAACAAGCGCCATCACCGTATCGCTGTAAATCGCGATAGTATAGTGCAGAACATCCAGCACATGGTCCACCCCATGCTCTGCTTCAGTATAATTGGTGAACGTCAACTCGTTGCCCTCAAACTTCCAATAGTTGAATTTAAGGGATTCAAACACAGCAGTATGGTCCGGATAGATTATCAGATTCTTGCCGCCAAGACCCTGAATTGCGCCTCTCGACACATCATACGGAGCCTTCCAATTCCCAATAAGATTGATTTCAGGAATCTTAGTACTCACCTCATCCTTGCTGCAACCCACAAAAATCATAGCAGCCGCGACAGCCAATATAACGCTCGAAAAAACTTTTTTCATTGTCTCAATTAAATTTTATTCTTTGTTAACGATATCTTCAATAAAATATTGTGTCAATTAAAAACTTTTATTCAGCATTTACTTCTAGCATACCCGGAGGATGAGATCCGTCGCAGGAGGGCGATGAATGTTAATAACTTTTTGGGAGAAAATCACAATAAAGAAAGAGGGAAGGCGTTATCACAATATTAATATTGAAACAATAATATAAATAAGGGGAACTCTTCATGAAACGATTCTGGAAAATATTCTGGAAATCAACCCTCTGGACTCTTGGTGTACTGGTGGTGCTCTTCGTGGTGGCAACACTCATTGTGTCGCCTATTGCTAAGAGCTACATTAACAAGCACGGAGAAGAACTGGTGGGCCGCAAGGTACAGGTGGAAGGATTGAAAATCAATGTCTACACAGGACATGTGGCGGTACACGGCCTGAGCCTTTACGAGGACAACGGCTCAGACATTTTCGCCAGCTTAGATACCCTCGACGTGAAGGCAAGCCTGCTGAAACTGCTGGAACACACGGTACAAATGAAGCATATAACCCTTGCAGGATTAAAAATCAACATTTTACAAAACGGAAAAACATTCAATTTCCAGAGCATCATCGACCATTTTGCCAGCGACTCGACCGAGGTCGACAACGACACCACACCGAGCAACTGGGTACTGAAATTCTACAATATTCGCCTAAGCCATGCGCAGATACACTATCACGACAAAGCCAACGGCAAACAGTGGCATCTGCCGGATGTAAACCTGCGCGTCCCTGGCTTCGTGCTGAATAGCGAAGAAAAAAGCGAGGGAGGCCTAAACATCGGCTTTGCCGAGGGTGGGAACCTGAACATTGACGGCCACTACGACTCACATCATAACAGCTACAACCTGACAGCCCAAATGAAGGGCTTCGCACTGGAGAACATCAAGCCGCTGGTGACCGACTACGTAAAAATCAAGAACATGAAGGGCACCTTCGAAGCCAACCTAAAGGCCGAGGGCAGCATCGACGAGATACTGAAAAGCCGCATCGGTGGCACACTATTGCTAAAGGATGTGGATTTGGTTAACAACAAAGGTTCGGTGGCCAGCATGAACAAACTGGAAGTGAAACTCAACAACATCAACCTCGACAACAATAGCTATGACATCCACAGCATTGCACTCGACGGACTGACAGCGAGATACGAGCAGTGGAAAGATTACAGCACCTTAGACGAGCTACTGGTGGAGTCAGACAAGTCAGACAAATCGGACCTGCCGGACAAAGATTCAGTGGCTTCCACTCCGCTGAAACTCAAAATAGGACAGTTGCAGGTAAGCAACTGTAACCTAACCTACGACGACCACACGTTGCCCGACGAGTTCCACTTCCCCGTGACCGACATCAACATCGAAGCCACCGACCTGACTCTCAACGGCGACAACAACGCCAAATTGCGCGCCATGCTGCCCGGTGGCGGCCACCTGCTGGTGAACTGGAAGGGAAGTATCGACAACTGGAAGCAACACCAGAGCCTCTTCCTTTCAATCAAAGGATTAGACATGAAGCAACTGAGTCCGTGGACGGTAGCCTATACAGGGCAACCCGTGGAGGACGGCATCTTCGGACTCACGACACGATTGAAAATCACCAACAGCCTGCTCGACAACCAAAACAAGATAGACATCTACAATGCCCGCGTAGGCAGTCGCCGCAAAGACGTGGATCCCGAGATGAAGATACCTCTCAAAACGGCCCTCTACATCCTGCGCGACAAAGACGACAAGATACTTATCGACCTACCCATCAAGGGCGATATCGATAATCCCGAGTTCAGCTACATGAAGTTGATTTGGAAAACCCTGGGAAACCTGCTGGTGAAGGTGGCCGCCTCGCCTGTGCGGGCCCTCGGCAACGTCCTGGGATTTGGCAACGACAACCTTGACTTCATTACCATTGAGCCGCACCAGCACGGTCTCTCCTCGGAGAACTACCACACTTTGGGCGACCTGGCCACCGTAGCCAAGAGCGACTCGCTAGTGGTCATCACTCTTGAGCAGCGAATGCCAGAACCAGCCAACGACACCGTGGCCCACGGATACGCCATCCGCAACGAGATTGTGCGCCGCTACCTCACTGAACAGGGCGTGAACGAGCGACAAATCGTCATCCTCACCGGCGAGCCCGTCGGCGTAGGCGAAAAGACGGGATATGCCATCACGTCGGAAATAAAAATGGAATAACCTATGGAACAAAACGATATACTCTCCCCCATCCCTACTGTCGACTATAACGACGACAGCATCGTCCACCTCGAGGACATGGAGCACATTCGCCTGCGTCCCGGTATGTACATCGGCAAGCTGGGCGACGGCTCGAGCCACGATGACGGCATCTATGTGCTCATCAAAGAAGTGATCGACAACTGCATTGACGAGTTCACCTCCGGCTTTGGCAAGAAGATTGAGGTAAAGATAAACTTCGCCGAACGGCGTGTGAGCATCCGCGACTACGGCCGTGGCATCCCACTGGGCAAGCTCGTGGAAGCTGTGAGCAAACTGAATACCGGTGCCAAATACGACAGCAAAGTCTTCCAGAAGTCGGTAGGTCTGAACGGCGTGGGTACCAAGGCCGTCAACGCCCTGTCGAGCTACTTCAAGGTGCAATCTATCCGCGACGGCAAGACCCGCATCGCCGAGTTTAGCGAAGGGAAACTCACCAACGACAGCGGCATCACCACCTTTGCCAGCGACGACACCGGCACCCTCGTGGAGTTCGTCCCCGATGGCAAGCTTTTCGGCAACTATCACTTCATTGGCGAATATGTGGAGAAGCGCATCTGGAACTACTGCTACCTTAACCGGGGCTTGACGATGTACTACAACGACAAGCGCTACTACTCGAAGAACGGCTTGCTCGACCTACTGGAGAACAACCTGCAGAGCGACCCGCTCTACCCCATCATCCACATCAAGGAGGGGGACTTCGAGGCTGCTTTCACCCATGTCAACGGTCAGAGCAACGACTACTATTACTCCTTTGTCAACGGACAGCACACCACCGAAGGCGGCACCCACCAGAGCGCCTTCCGCGAAGCCTACGCCCGTGTGGTCAAGGAATTTATCAAGAAAGACTACTCGCCCGAGGTCATCCGTCAGGGTCTCGTCTGCGCCCTCTGCGTGCGCATCCAGGAGCCCGTCTTCGAAGCCCAGACCAAGACCAAGCTGGGTTCCACCCACATGGCACCTCCCGACAAAGACGGCAACTACGACAGTCCCCTACTGAAGACCTATGTGCTCGATATCCTCAAGCGTCACCTCGACAATTACCTCCACATGAATGCCGAGACCGCCGATGCCCTGCTGGTCAAAATCAACGCCAATGAGAAGGAGCGCAAGGAGATTGCCGGCATCAAGAAGGTGGCTCGCGAAGCAGGAAAGAAAGCCTCGCTCAACAACCGTAAGCTGCGCGACTGTCATGTGCATTACAACACCAACCACGACCGACGCCTCGAGAGCACCATCTTCATCACCGAAGGTGACTCGGCCTCGGGCTCCATCACCAAGAGCCGCGACGTGGACACGCAGGCGGTCTTCAGCCTCCGCGGCAAGCCAAAAAATACCTATAGCATCAGCAAAGTAGATGTCTACAAAAACGAGGAACTCAACCTGCTGCACAACGCCCTGGATATTGATGACGGCATGGAGAACCTGCGTTACAACAACGTAGTCATCGCCACCGATGCCGATGTCGACGGCATGCACATTCGCCTGCTGCTGCTCACCTTCTTCCTCCGCTTCTACCCCGAACTGATACAGACAGGCCACGTCTACATCCTGCAGACGCCGCTCTTCCGTGTGCGCAACAAACAAAAAACGACCTATTGTTATACCGACGAGGAGCGCATCGCCGCCATTCACGACACCCCCAAGGCCGAGATTACACGATTCAAAGGTTTGGGAGAAATCAGTCCCGACGAATTCAAGAATTTCATCGGCAAAGACATGCGCCTCGACCCTGTTTTACTGCACAAAGACTTCGACACCCAAGGTGTGCTTTCTTTCTATATGGGAGAAAACACATTGGAAAGAAGGGAGTTTATCATGAGTAATCTAAGGATTGAAGATGACGAATCAATAGTGGTAGCATAAAAAAATTTGGCTATATCAAAATAACTTGCTATTATTGCATCAAATTCCAACGACTATGGCAACTACCAAAAAACACAAAAAAAACCTGATAGTCAGTTATAAAAACCTAACTGAAGAGCTAAAGGAAAAGTTCAAAGAAGCCTATCCCGACGGCTATGACAATTATTTGCAACGTTTCACCAAACCCAATGGCGAGGTGATTTTCGTCGCACCCTTCGAGACAGAAGACACCTGCTATATGGTCAAGTTTGAGGTAAAAATCGATACCCTCGGAGAAGACCTCGACAAAGCCCTCTTCGACGATGACGATGACAGCGGCAAGGAAGACGAGTTTGCTCCCCTGAGCGAGGCTCTGGAAAAAGAGGAATCCGACCCCTCTCACAAGGAGCGCGTGCTTCGCCACGGTGATTTCGAGACCAACCTTGAGGAAGACGAGAAACGCAAGAAGAAGCTCTCCCTCGGCATCAACAAAGAGGAAATCCGCGCCGCCTTCGGTGACGACGACGATGTGGAAGAACTCGACAGCTATGAGAAAATCGGAGACGACGACGATGAGCCCAGCGATGACGACTTCGAACCCTCCGACGAAGACCTCCGTGGCATTGAAGAGGAATATCTCGATGCTGAGATACCGCCTCTCGATGCTACCATTCCTGAAGAGGAAATGGCTACCAAGCCCAAGAAACGTGGCCGCAAAAAGAAAACAGAATGAATAAATCAAATAACATAAAACCAATGAAAAATATCGTAAAAGTTCTCTGCCTGACCGCCATGATAATGTGCGTCGGTGCCACAGTGCAAGCCCAGTCCTATATCCGCCAGTCAATCTACCTGAACGGCAACATCCCCACTGGCAACTTCGGTTCCAGCGCTTCTGAGGGGCCCAACCTCTCGACAATTTTTACCGGCACCACCACCTTCCCAACTTCCGGAGTGCCTCTGACCTATGAACAAATTGGAAAAGATGCTTCTGTCGGTTTCGGCCTTGGATATCGCGTAAGTTACCGTTTCGATGTCGGTGTGGGCGAAGTAGCCCCCTTTATCAATGCCGACTTCCTCTGGAACACTATCTCGAGCAAATGGCGCGACAAATATAGCGATGCTTACTACAGCGCTCCCACCTATTTCAATATTCCTGTTATGGGAGGTGTGAGTTATATTTATGACGAACTCCCCTGGAGCGACATCTCGGCTTTTGGCGAGTTCGGCATTGGTTCCGACTTCCTATGGATTACCTCCGAAGGCAAAGGGGACGGCAACGAGCGCTTTGCTTATAAATCCACCTTCGCTTTCGCTTGGATGATAGGCGCCGGTGCCTACTTCGGACAACATGTCAGTGCCGGTATCTACTATTACGGCCTTGGCAAGCACCCCATCGATTATTCCAACAGCACCATGGAGAACAACCTCTATGCCAACGGTCAGGTGAGCGCCAACGATGCCGCCGGCAAGGGTCGCCAACAGCGCACCGTAGGTTCCATCATGCTCCGCATCGGATTCCACTTCTAAAAGATACGGATAAAAAAAGGGCCCGCTCGATGAGCGGGCCCTTTTTTTTATATCTAAGGGTTTAGTCAATCTTATCGAATCCAAGATAGGGGCGCAGGCACTCGGGCATAATGATGCCGTCGGGTGTCTGGTTGTTCTCCAGCAGGGCTGCCACAATGCGCGGCAGGGCAAGAGCCGAGCCATTGAGGGTGTGGCATAGCTGCATCTTGCCATTCTCGTCCTTGAAACGCAACTTCATGCGGTTGGCTTGGAAGGTCTCGAAGTTGGATACCGAGCTCACCTCGAGCCAGCGCTTCTGGGCGGCACTCCACACCTCGAAATCGAAGGTCATAGCGGAAGTGAAACTGATATCACCACCACAGAGTTTGAGGATATGGTAAGGCAGACCAAGTTTATCCAGCAGTCCGCCGACATGCTTTTTCATCTCCTCGAGCTGCTCGTAGGAGCGGTCGGGATGTTCGATGACGACAATCTCCACCTTGGAGAACTCGTGTAGACGGTTCAAACCGCGCACATCCTTGCCGTAACTGCCAGCCTCACGACGGAAGCACTCGCTATACCCCACACGCTTGATAGGCAACTGCTTGGGGTCGACCACCTCTCCACGGAAAATGTTAGTGATGGGCACCTCTGCAGTAGGAATCATATAGAAACCATCCAACGGGATGGCATACATCTGCCCCTCCTTGTCGGGCAGCTGACCGGTACCAAGGCCAGAAGCCTCGTTGACCATCAGCGGCGGCTGAATTTCAACAAAGCCGGCATTGGCAGCCTCGTTAAGGAAGAAATTGATGAGGGCACGCTGCAGGCGGGCTCCTTTACCCTTGTAGAAGGGAAATCCGGCTCCCGTCACCTTATTGCCCAGTTCAAAATCAACGATGTCATACTTGGCGCAGAGGTCCCAGTGAGGCAGTGCATCGGCAGGCAGTTCGGGCTTATGACCGAATTCGGCGACCACCAGATTGTCGGCCTCGCTCTTTCCACAGGGCACCGTGATGTGGGGGGCATTGGGAAGAGAAATAAGTTTCTCGTTAAGTTCTTTCTCTGTGGCAGCCTGCTGCTCTCCCAGCTCCTTTTCATTGGCTTTCAGCTCAGCAGTACGGGCCTTGGCGGCCTCAGCCTCCTCTTTCTTTCCCTGCTTCATCAGCATGCCGATTTCCTTAGCAATCTTGTTCTGCTCAGCCTTCACAGCATCAGCTTTCACCTGCATAGCACGGCGCTCGGCGTCGAGTTTCAAGATTTCAGCGATACGCTCTTCGACATTCTGGACATTCTTGATTTTTAGACGGGAAATAATCTCCTCAGTATGATCCTTAATATATTGCAGTTGCAGCATAGATGACTACATTTTAAAGAAAAAAGCGGAGAGAGAGGGATTCGAACCCCCGGACCCTCGCAGGTCAACGGTTTTCAAGACCGCCGCAATCGACCGCTCTGCCATCTCTCCGATTTAAAAACCCTGTCTCAAGGGACAGGGTCTCTAGATCTAAAAATCTAAAACAAATTACTTTCTTTCGTGTTCCTTAAGCCTTCTTGGCGTATTTTTTATACTTGTTCATGAACTTATCGACGCGGCCAGCGGTGTCAACGAGTTTCAACTTGCCGGTGAAGAAAGGGTGCGAAGTATTCGAGATTTCAAGCTTCACAACGGGATATTCCTTACCATCGGTATAAGTGACAGTCTCTTTGGTGTTGGCGCAGCTCTTGGTGAGAATCATATTGTCGTTCGACATGTCCTTAAACACCACGAGGCGATAGTTTTCGGGATGAATTCCTTTTTTCATTTTCTTACTTTTTGCCGTCTAATCCGTTTATTATTAGACGATTGTTTATAATTCGTTTACTTATTTCGTGCTGCAAAGATACAACTTTTTTCTAAACTGGCAAAATATTCTTTCACCGCTCTTAAAAAAAATGTTAAAATTCCTCTCGAAAAACGAAAAAAAGCCTCCAGTCAGATTAACACCAACTACCTGATATCCACTTACCAACGCCTTACCAACTCCTACCAAACTCCTACCATGGTAGGAGATGATAGGGGGGTGGTTGGGGAATGATAATACTAAAACAGTTTTTTGTCCGTTATGGTGTGGTATGACAAAAACAATTTTTTTGGCTGGCGGGTGTTTTTGGGGCACCCAGCACTATCTGAAACAGATTAACGGCGTCCTTGAGACACAGACGGGCTTTGCCAACGGCAACTCGGCAAGCCGCAGCCACAGTGGCGACGGGGGCATTGTGGTGGAGCATCCCACCTACGAGCAGGTCTACACCGACCGCACGGGCTATGCCGAGACGGTGCGCGTGGTGTTCGACCCTGAGGTGCTGCCACTGAAGAAGCTCGTGGAGCTCTATTTCCTCTGCATTGAGCCCACCTCGGTGAACCGGCAGGGGGAAGACGAGGGCACACGCTACCGCACAGGCATCTATTACATTGAGCCTGAGGACAGACTAACAATTATGGATGTTTTTCGCGACGTTCAACACGGATATAGCAGTCCGCTAGCCGTGGAAGTGGAGCCTTTGGAGACCTTCGAACCTGCCAACGAGTACCACCAGAACTACCTAGACAAACACCCCGACGGCTACTGTCATCTACCTGAGGCTCTGTTTGAAATGGCTCGCCGCGCGAATCGTAAAGGCTAAAGCCTAAAACTTAAAGTTTAAAGTTTTTTTCTTGTATATAAAAAAAAGTGCGTATCTTTGCACGCGTTTTTAACCCAATGCGGATATGGCGTAATCGGTAGCCGCGTCAGACTTAGGATCTGGTTCCGAAAGGAGTGGGGGTTCGAGTCCCCCTATCCGCACAACTGTTTTTGTGGGTAGTTATGGCATTTAAAAGAAATAACCTGACGAATTGGGTGCAGAGGACTATGGAAAGGCATCAAATGCCATCCTCTTTTCACTATTCACTATCCACCCTTTTTCTTTTATTCTTTCTTTTTTTATCCGCGCACGCGCAGGCGAATTATATATTATTGCCAATGGACGAAGCCCAGAAGAACCACCTGAAAGCCTACGGCGTAGCCTATTGGAGCCTGCAGCGCGAGGTGGAAGTCACCTGGTTGCTCAACTATCGCGGAGGCACTTTCATGATGAAATATGCCGATGCTATCGAACGCGAATGTAAACTGAGGGGTGTAAGATGCGAGGTGATTGCCGACGGCCAAAGTAGCGCCATCCTCAGCCACATTGCCGACCCAGGCGTGAACATGGATGCCGTCAAGCTACAGAAAGCACCCAAGATTGCCGTCTACTCGCCGAAGAACAAATTGCCATGGGACGACGCCGTGACGCTTGTACTCACCTACGCAGAAATACCCTACGATGTGGTGTATGACGAGGAGGTGATGAGCGGCGTACTACCCACCTATGACTGGCTGCACCTGCACCACGAAGATTTCACCGGCCAATACGGCAAATTTTGGGCCAACTACCGCAGCCAGCAATGGTACATCGAGGATGTGCGGTTGCAAGAAGCCATGGCAAACAAGCTAGGCTTCAGCAAGGTCAGCCAACTGAAGCTGGCAGTAGCCAAGAAGATACGCGACTTTGTGATGGGCGGCGGATTCCTCTTCGCCATGTGCTCGGCTCCTGACAGCTACGACGTGGCGCTAGCTGCCGAAGGGGTGGACATCTGCGACGTGATGTTCGACGGAGACCCCATGCAGCCCAACGCACAGGAGCTTCTGGATTACAGCAAATGTTTTGCCTTCAAAGACTTCCTCATCAGCCGGAACCCATCGGAATATGAGATTTCGACCATCGACATCGACGACCGCAGCCGCCAACGCCTAGTGAACGAGAAGAACGATTTCTTCGTACTCTTCGACTTCTCGGCCAAATGGGACTGGATTCCTACCATGCTGACACAAAACCACACTCGTGTGGTCCACGGCTTCATGGGACAGACAACGGCCTTCCGACGCGAATTGGTAAAGACCAGTTGCGTTATCCTGGGCGAGAACAAGGAGCTGAACGAGGTGCGCTACCTGCACGGAGACTACGGAAAAGGTACCTGGACCTTCCTCGGTGGGCACGACCCCGAAGACTACCGCCATTTCATCGGCGACCCTCCCACAGACCTCTCGCTCTACCCCAACTCTCCTGGATACCGACTGATTTTAAACAACATACTATTTCCTGCAGCAAAAAAAGAAAAACACAAAACATGACAAAGAGAATCATAATAGGACTAATAGTCGTAATGGGGTTCATTGGCAACATGGGCCATGCACAAAACGGCACATGGACTGTCTACAGCACCCGAACGAGTGATATCTGTGGCAACAACATATCAGCCCTTGCCGCTGACAGTCGTGGTGTATGGGCCGGAACCTACCAAGGACTATGCCGACTCTCAGGACCTTCATGGCTGGACTACTCGATGTTCAACGAAAAGTTGAAAGACCAGTCGGTAAACTGTCTGATGATTGACAAGCGCGGAGTGCTGTGGATTGGCACCGACGACTATGGTGTCATCGAATGGGACGGAACCAATTGGACCGAGCACAACGATGTCACACGACGACTGAAGATGAAATTTGTCAAAGAGATTGTCATAGACCAAGATGGCCTGACATGGATTGGTGTTACCCTCGGCGGCCTGGTGACCTACGACGGCAACGACTGGGAAAAATATACGCCCAACGACTGCGGCCTGCTGAGCGATTTCGTGCTTGATCTGGCCGTAGACCGTGCCAACCGTAAATGGATTACCACTAACGCCGGTGTCAGCGTCTTCAACGGCAACCGCTGGACAAGCTATACCACCGGAAACTCAGGCCTTCCCGACGACATCGTACCCGCCATCGCCATCGACAAGCAGAATGTCAAATGGTTCGGCACCCTCAGTGGTCTAGCCCGCTACGACGGCCAGCGATGGACTGTATGGAATACCAGCAACAGTCCGCTTCCCAGCGACCAAGTGAACGACATCACCATTGACAAGAACGGTCTGCTGTGGATAGCCACCAACCATGGTGCCGCCGTGTTTGACGGGATAGACAACTGGGTGGCTTTCACCCCTAAAAACAGCCAAATTCCCGAAGGAAACATCTACAAGGTAGCCGTCGACAATAACGGAACCGTGTGGTTCGGTAACGACTCAAAAGGACTAGCCAAGCTCAGCGGTTTCCAGATGCCAAGCCGCGAGGTAGCCGAAAGTGTCCCTCCGGATAACCGTATAGTCAAGGAGGTTGATGCCCCTGGCCCCGGCGACCAGCATGTGCGCATCAACCCTCACCTTGACGAGGGATATATCACCGTCTCCATTGAGAGTCCATTAGCCAACATCACTTTCATCAATAGCAACGGCAAAGTGGTAAAACGGGTGGAAAACTACACCAACAACCAACATATCAAAATCAACCGCCTTCCCAAAGGCATGTATACAGTCTCGGTGAAAACCGAACGTGGCGAAAGAAAAATTAAATTCAATCTGAAATAACAATGAAACGACTTGTTTTCCTGCTCCTGTGCCTCGCAACCACCTTGGGCATCAATGCCCAGCAGTTGGACCCTGCCAAACGCACCTTCTCGGTGAAAGAGACCTCGCCTACCGAAGCCGAACTCATCATGACTGTCAAACTCGACAACGGTTGGCACATGTATTCACAACACACCGATGCCAACGGCCCGCTGCCAACCGTATTTGAATTCTCACCGTCAAGCGACTACCAGCTCGTGGGCAAGGTTTCCGAACCCAAGCCCCATGAGGAGATGGACGCCATGTTCGGCTGCATTGTCAAGTCGTTTAGTGGCACGGTGGTCTTCCGCCAGAAAATCAAACGTCTCTCGCAGAAAGACTTCACCGTCAAAGGCATTCTCTCCTACCAGCTCTGCAACGACGGCAGCTGCATTGCTCCTGAGGACCACGACATGGTCTTCAAGGTGAAAGGAGCCACCGAAGAAGCCGCACCCACCGTCACCGAAGAGACGGTCTCTTCCGAGGAAGCGGAGAATCAGGAATCCCTAGAACCCACCGAGTCTTTGGAGAAACCAGCAACTCCTGAAACCGCAGAAACCTCTGAGTCCTCCGAAGAGAGCCACCAGAGCCTGCTGATGATCTTTCTCATCGCCTTGGGTGGCGGCATCCTCACCATGTTCACCCCCTGCGTCTTCCCCATGATACCCATGACCGTCAACTTCTTCATGCGCGGTGCTGAGAACAAACGCAAAGGCCGTCGCCAGGCTTGGTTCTTTGGCTTCTCCATCGTCTTCCTCTTCGCCGTGTTGGGTGCCATCCTAGCTCTTATTCTCGGTCCCGAATCGCTCTATGTCATGGGTACCCACTGGATTCCCAATCTCATCTTCTTCGTCATCTTCTTCATCTTCGCCCTGAGTTTCTTCGGGCTCTTCGAAATAAAGATGCCCGAGAAGTGGGTCAACAGCAGTGACGAGCAGGCCGACAAGGGAGGTCTGCTGGCCCCCTTCTTCATTGCCCTGACCACCGTGCTGGTAAGCTTCAGCTGCACGGGTCCCATCCTCGGAGCTGCCCTGGTGGGCCTCACCACCTCGAGCACCGACCGCTGGGTATCATTGGTCACCATGCTGGGATTCGGCATCGGATTCGCTGCTCCCTTCACCCTCCTGGCCATGTTCCCGCAGTTCCTCAAGAACATGAAGAGCGGCGGCTGGCTCAACACTGTCAAGGTGGTCTTCGCCTTCCTCGAGCTGGCCTTCGGACTGAAGTTCCTGCAACAGGCCGACCTCTACTGTGGCTGGGGGCTTCTCGACCGCGAAGTCTATCTGGCCCTCTGGATTGTCATCTTCGCGCTGTTGGGCTTTTACCTCCTTGGCAAACTGCGCTTCAAAGGTGACGACCCCATCGAGCACCTCGGCACCGGCCGACTGATGCTCGCCATCCTCGACCTGGCCTTTGTAGTCTACATGATTCCTGGCCTTTGGGGTGCCCCCCTCAAGGGCATCTCCGGCTTCATGCCCCCCATGGAGACCCAGGACTTCAACATCGAAAAGATTGTCTACGAGAACGCAGGTTCCGGTCCTGTCGCCTCTGTCGGCAAGTTGCCTTCCGACCGTAAATATACCGACCAGCTACATGCCCCTCTCGGCTATGAGACTTTCTTTGACCTCGACGAGGCCAAAGCATACGCCCGCCAGATAGGCAAGCCCATCTTTGTCGACTTCACAGGAAAGACCTGTGCCAACTGCCGCGAGATGGAGCACTACGTGTGGCCCGATACCGAAGTGAAACGCATCCTCAACGAAGACTACGTGATGGTCTCACTCTACTGCGACGCCAACACAATCGAACTGCCCGAGAGTGAATGGGTCACCAACGACAAAGGCCGTGTCATCAAGTCGCTCGGACAGAAAAACCTCAACTACCAGAAGACTGTCTTCAACATGAACGCTCAACCCTATTACGTGGTCATCGATGCCGACGGCAATGTCCTCACCAAGGAAAATTACAAATACGACCGCGACGTGCAGAAATTCGTCAACTGGCTCAATGAAGGAAAACAGAACTTTAAGAAATAATCCACGATGAAAAGAACCATACTGCTGATAGCCGTTCTCCTCTCTTTTTCAGCTAATGCAAACACCGTCAGCCACGAAGAGGCCTCCCTTGTAGCGACACGATTCTGGGACACCCATCATCCCTCCAACAGTGATAGTGTTTATAAACTATCATTTATCCACATTGCCACATTGCCACACCTTTATATCGCCGACATCAACGGCGGCGAAGGGTTCGTTATCGTAGCTGGCGACGACTGCGTCCGTCCCATCCTTGCCTACTCTTTCGACTCCCCCTTCCCTCTGGAACTCAATCCTGAATTGCGTTATTGGCTCAATGGTTATGAAGAGCAAATTGCTGATGCCGTCAAGGCCGACTACCAGCCTTTCCAACAAGTTGTTGCCGAATGGAGCAATCTCCTCAAGGAGACCGCCCCCATAGTTGCCACTGACATTGCCGACGTGCCTGCCATGCTTACCACCCGTTGGGACCAAGGCAACCCCTACAACAAATTCTGCCCCTACGACTCCGTCCGAAACGGACGTGCCGTTGTGGGCTGTGTAGCCACAGCCATGGCTCAGATAATGAAGTTCTGGAACTATCCCGCCTACGGCGAAGGAAGTCTTACCTACCAGCCGACAACAGGCCAACCTCGTTACGATACTATTTTCCCACTCCAGTCTGTCGACTTCAGCAATACCACCTATCTTTGGGAATTCATGCCCGACGAATTGGGCTACGGCACATTCTCTTATCAGCGCGACGCCGTGGCCATTATCTCCTACCACTGTGGCGTAGCGGTAGAGATGATGTACGGACTCTCTGCTAATGGCGGCAGCTCCGCCTACTCGAGCTGTGGTCCTTGGGCTCAAGCCTGCGCCACAGAGGCCTTCTGGAGATACTTCAAATACGACACCACTCTTTACTTAAAATATCGCAACAGCTATTCGGACAGCAGTTGGCGTGCCCTCATCGACAGTCAGCTCACCCAAGGACAACCCATGTATTATGCTGGCCATGACTCCACGGGCGGGCATGCTTTTGTGCTTGATGGCTCCGACCTCCAAGACCGATACCACTTCAACTGGGGCTGGAGTGGCTACGGCGACGGGTTCTACACCATCGATGACCTCGCTCCTCGCTCCGGCGGCGACGGCGGCAACGCAACCTACACCTTCAACCTAAACCAGGAAGCCATCTTCAACATCCGCCCCCTATACGCTGAGACTTTCGACACTGTCGACTACTACGACACATTATGCAACAGCTCTCAATACCATGACTTCTATGAATATCACCTGCGCGTGACCGAGATGGACACCCTCCTAAGGCATCTCGGAACCTTCTACCGCTACCACCTCAGCGTCGTCGACCAGAAACGAGTCTTCCTCAACCCCAACATCTCTGGTCAGACTCCAGAAATGTCCTATTTCTGTCCCATTGAAGGCTACACCTTACCTAATTGTACTTTCACCAACGAGGGCAACATGTTCATCGGCTGGTGCCGCAGCAAAACCGGTGACGATACCATCTATCAGCCCGGCCAGCACATTGACCTCATTACCGGTGCAACATTCTTCGCCTTATGGATTGACACCACAAATGCAGGTATTGCCAATATTGAGGCTTCTGAAGAGGTCACCCTTTGGCCCAACCCCACCAGTGGCGAGTTGTACATCACCCTAAAAATGGGACATGATGCGCAGGTATTCGTCATCGATGCCACGGGACGAACCGTAATGCGGGAGAACTATCCCAACATGATGGGCGGAAACACCAAAATCTCGCTTCAAAGCCTCCCAAATGGCATCTACACCGTGCAAATCAAGACTGCCATGGGCACCTATAACAAACGAATAATCAAACGATAAAAAATATTAAAAAGAAAAATTTGGTAGATTCGAAAAATGTTCGTACTTTTGCACTCGATTTCACAAAAGAACTTGAGCGCAAGCAAATAAACTTTTAAAGTTCTTTTGAGGAAATAAGAGAGTGCGGGGTAGAGCAGTGGTAGCTCGTCGGGCTCATAACCCGGAGGTCGTCGGTTCGAATCCTTCCCCCGCTACCTAAATCAAAAGGCCATCCAAACGGATGGCCTTTTGATTTTTACTGGTCTATAATTCTACTTAAGACGTTTGAGGATTTCGAGGGTCTGGTTCCAGAACATCTCGACAGTCTTGATTTCGATACGCTCGTCGGGGCTGTGGACACCGCGGAGAGTAGGGCCATAGGAAATCATGTCTATGTTGGGATACTTCTGACCAATGAGACCGCACTCGAGGCCGGCATGTATAGCACGAACAACAGGTTCCTTACCATACATCTTCCTGTAGACGTCGACACCCACTTTCAGTACACGGCTGTCAGGGTTGGGGGTCCAGCCAGGATAACCGTCACCATGCGTCACCTTGGCACCAATGAGGCGGAAGGTAGCCTCTATCTTGGCGGCGGCAGCCATCTTGGCACTCTCCACACTACTGCGCTGACTAGTGGCGATATGAATCTTTCCGTCGCGCATCTTGATGGAAGCAAGATTAGTGGAGGTCTCGACAAAGTTCTCAATCTCGCGGCTCATAGCCAACACACCGTGGGCACATGCATAGATCACGTTGACAAGTTTCTCCTGGGTCTCTTTATCAATGAATTTTTTGGGCATCTCGACATCGCGGAGTTCAAACTCCAAACCAGGCTCCGTCGAGCGGAACTCGAATACCATATTTTTTCCCATCTTGGTAACCATTGCCTTGAATGCACGTACGTTGGCTTCGGGCACGGTGACTACAGCCTCTGCCTCGCGGGCAATGGCATTGCGAAGGTTGCCACCATCGATGGAGACGAGTCGCATGTCATGTTTATAGGTTCCCTCCCAAAGGATGCGATTGATAAGCTTGTTGGCGCAGCCAAGACCCTTGTTGATGTCGTCGCCACTATGACCGCCCTTCAGCCCGCTGACATGGAGAAGGAAGGCTTTGTGTCCCTTAGTGGCAGGCACAAGTTTGTAGTCAATCTCAACCGTGGTATCGATACCACCAGCACAGCCAATGCAGTACTCACCCTCGTCCTCGTCGTCGAAGTTGAGGAGGATGTCGCTCTTGAGCCAGCTCTTGCTGAGGCCAGCGGCACCAGTGAGACCGGTCTCTTCATCGACGGTGATAAGGGCTTCGAGGGCGGGATGCTGTAGCTTCTTGTCCTCGAGGATGGCGAGGATAGCAGCCACGCCGATGCCATCGTCGGCACCAAGGGTGGTGCCGTCAGCGGTGAGCCACTCACCGTCTAGAACTGGCTGGATGGGGTCTTTCATGAAATCGAACTTCTTGGTGCTATTCTTCTCGCAGACCATGTCCATGTGGGCCTGGAGGCAGACCATAGGGCTCTTCTCAAAGCCCTTGCTGGCGGGCTTGCGAATGAGAACGTTGCCGAGTTTGTCACTCTTAGTCTCGAGACCGTGCTCCTTACCCCAGTTGACGAGGTATGCCGAGATGCGCTCTTCGTGCTTGGAGGGGCGCGGAATCTGCATGATTTCGCCGAAATAATGCCACACGCGTGCGGGCTTTAAACCTTTTAATATGTCATCCTGTTTTTTCATAACTATTTTTTTATTGTTTTTTATTCTATTGAGCAACCCTCGCCAAAGAGGCGCTTGGCATAAGGTGTGAGGGGTACGTGCTTGGAAAGCCAGAAAATGGGGAGAGTAATTTCTTGTATGCCGCAGCTATAGGGAGTAATTTCATAAAGACCATAGAAGACAGAAATGCCGTTGCGGGCACTGTCGACAAGAAAGTTGGCTGGCATGGGCATACGGTCTACCTCTTTGAATTCGTCAAAAAGGCACTCATAAGTCTCCTTATTCACCTCGAGTTCTTGAATAGCGTGTGCTATGGCCTCGCAGAGGAGGTTGGTATCGGTGACGAGGTCGGTCAAATGGACAACGTTGCGCGTCTCCTTGTCGATAGTCAGGTATCGCACCGTGTAGAGACCATGTGCCGCTCCAACAGAATAAAGTTCGGTCTTGGCGGCAAAAACAGCCAAGGCGCTGTCCTGTGTGCAACTACCTTCCAAGGAGTAGTAGCTGTAAGGACGTTCCTCATCGATAGATTTCACTTTCTGCGAATTGCTTTCATCCTCGTAGAACGGATTGGCAAGCCAACCAATCAAAGCCGTTTCCACATCGGCAGATGTGCTGTCGTCAAAATAAAGGTACTGCAACTCACGCATAGCCGACGGACTTACCATACCTTCGTCAGGCCATGCCACCGAGTAGGTCATCTTTGTACCAATGGTATCCAGGTCCATGATGAATGGCTCATCGAAAATCTGCAGATAACACCGGTCACCACTGAGGGTATGGGTGGTAAACTCTTTCGGTTCATGCTTGCAGCCAGCCAGCAGCATTGCCACCAAGGCGAGGCAAAAAGGCAGACGTTTCATTTTTTCTTGTTTTTAGGTTTGGGGTCGGGCAACTCTGCACAGGTAGCTTTCACCAATGCCGAGAGATAGTCGCGGTCGTCCACATCCTCGATGTAGAAGTAGGGCTTGGCACCGTCGTAAGGCGGACGCATATCCTCTATGCGAAGCTTCTTGCGACCCGCCTCGGAGGGCTTAAGGTAGAAACCATTGTCGCTGATGAGGCCGAAGATTTTGCCATTGCAATAAATACCATAGTCCCCAAACATCTTGCGGGCCTCTATCTCCCCTGCCCCACCACACTGGTCAGCGATGTATTGCACAAAGTCTGCCGAGCTCGCCATACCTTTTTATTTGAAGTATTCCACGCCGCTCTCAAAGATGCGCTGGTCGTCGTTTCCAAAGATGTTCATGGCGCTGCCTTTACTTCTACGCTCCGAGTGCCCCATCTTGCCGAGGACACGACCGTCGGGACTGGTAATACCTTCGATGGCCATGTAGGATCCATTCATGTTGAACTCTTCATCCATGGTAGGCACACCGTCGAAGTTGCAGTACTGGGTGGCTACCTGACCGTTCTTGAAGAGACGATCGAGCCATTCCTGCGTGGCTACGAAACGGCCCTCGCCGTGCGAGATGGGGATGGTGTAAACACCACCCAACTCGGCACCGCGCAGCCAGGGGCTGAGGTTGGAGGTGATGCGGGTATAGGCCATCTTGCTTTGGTGACGACCGATGGTATTGAAGGTCAGCGTGGGGGCATCGGCGGCCTGCGAACGAATCTCACCGTAGGGGACGAGACCCAGTTTCACCAAGGCCTGGAAGCCGTTGCAGATACCCAGCATGAGGCCGTCGCGCTTATTGAGGAGTTCCATGACCGCATCGGCAATCTTGGCGTTGCGGAAGACGCTGGTGATGAACTTCGCGGAGCCTTCGGGCTCGTCGCCGGCGCTGAAGCCACCGGGTATCATGACGATCTGGCTGTTGTTGATGGCCTTGACGTAGGCCTCGACGCTTTCGCGTATCTGCTGGCCGTTCTGGTTGCGGAAGACGATAATCTCGCTCTCGGCACCGGCGCGGTTGAAGGCGCGGGCACTGTCGTACTCACAGTTGGTGCCAGGGAAGGCTGGGATGAAGACATGAGGCTTGGCTACCTTGTGGGAGCAGAGGTGGATATCTTTATAATTAACGGGGTTAATGGGTTGAATGGGTTGAATGGGCGAAGTGCTGCGAGTGGGAAAGACACTTTCGAGGGGTTTCTGCCAAGCAGCGAGAGCCTCGTTGAGGGCAATCTTCTCTCCACAGCACTCGAAGGCATCCTTGCCGGTCACTTCGCCTATCTCCTTGCAGCGGAACGGTAAGCCAGTGGCATTCTCCACCTCGACAACAATCCAGCCGTAGTGTTTGGCGGAAAGATCTTGGCTGGTGGTGAGTTTGACACCGAGATTGTTGCCGAAGGCCATCTTGCTGACAGCCTCGATAATGCCACCGAATCCGAGGGCATAAGCACTCTTCACCTGACCGGCCTCAATGGCTTTGCGCAGGGCAGCGTACTGGTTGAGGGCATCCTCGTAGTCGGGCATGCCGAATTCTTTCTCCTTGATGTCGAGGAGGACGAGTTTATTGCCGGCCTTCTTGAGCTCAGGGGTGACGACATGCTGGAGGTCGCTGATGCCCACGGCGAAGGAGCAGAGGGTCGGTGGCACGTCGATATCGTTGAAGGTGCCGGACATGGAGTCTTTTCCGCCGATTGCGGGCAGCTTAAGGCCCATCTGTGCATTGTAGGCACCGAGGAGGGCAGCGAAAGGTTCACCCCAACGATAGGGGTCGTTTCCGAGTTTCTTGAAATATTCCTGGAAAGTAAGGCGCACACGGCTGGCATCGCCACCGGCGGCGGCAATCTTAGCCACCGAACTCAGCACGGCGTATACGGCACCGTGGAAGGGGCTCCACGAGGTCTGGTAGGGGTCCATGCCGTAGGACATAATGGTAACGGTGTCGCACTTGCCATCAAGCAGCGGCAACTTGCCAATCATGCTCTGGGTAGGCGTGAGCTGGTACTTGCCACCGAAGGGCATCACCACGCTGCCAGCACCGATACTGCTGTCAAACATCTCGACCAAGCCTTGCTGTGAGCAGACGTTGAGGTCGGAGAGAGTGGAGAGCCACTGCTCTTTGATGGGTTTGGTGGGTTGAGTGGGTTTAATGGACTGTGTGGGCATCGTCACCTTGACGGTGGTCTCCTGATGGGCGCCGTTGGTGTCGATGAAGCGGCGGCTGAGGTTGACAATCTCCTTGCCACGCCAGCTTATGACCATGCGGGGTTCCTTGGTGACGGTAGCCACCACAGTAGCTTCGAGGTTCTCTTCGTCGGCATACTTCAGCATGAGGTCGACATCCTTGGGGTCGACAACGACGGCCATACGCTCTTGGCTCTCGCTGATGGCCAACTCGGTACCATCGAGACCAGCATACTTTTTGGGCACACGGTCGAGGTTAATCTGTAGACCGTCAGCCAACTCGCCAATGGCGACGCTAACACCACCGGCACCGAAGTCATTGCATTTCTTGATGATATGGGAGACCTCCTCGCGGCGGAAGAGGCGTTGAATCTTGCGCTCGGTGGGGGCATTGCCCTTCTGCACCTCGGCACCGCAAGTGGTCAGGCTCTTGGTGGTGTGGCTCTTGGAGGCACCCGTGGCGCCTCCTATTCCGTCACGGCCCGTGCGGCCACCCAGCAGGATGATGATGTCACCAGGGTCGGAGGTAAGACGCTGCACAGCACGACGAGGTGCGGCGGCGATGACAGCACCAATCTCCATACGCTTGGCCACATAGTTGGGGTGGTATATCTCGTTCACCAAGCCAGTGGCCAGACCAATCTGGTTGCCGTAGGAGCTGTAGCCGTGGGCGGCGGTGGTGACAATCTTACGCTGGGGCAACTTGCCGGCGAGGGTCTCGTTAAGAGGCTTTGTGGGGTCGGCAGCACCGGTGACGCGCATGGCCTGGTAGACGTAGGTGCGGCCCGAGAGTGGGTCTCGGATGCAGCCACCGAGGCAGGTGGCGGCACCACCGAAAGGCTCAATCTCCGTCGGGTGGTTGTGGGTCTCGTTCTTGAAGTTGATGAGCCACTCCTCCTTGTTGCCGTCGATGACGACGGGTACCACGATGGAGCAGGCGTTGATCTCGTCGCTGGGCTCTTGGTCATCGAGGATGCCGGCCTTCTTGAGACGTTTGGCGGCAAGGGTTCCGATGTCCATCAGGCAGACGAACCTGTCATTGCGGCCAATGTATTGCTCCTTGTGATCGGCGAGATATTGCTTGAATGTGCCTTCCAACAGCGGACGGTAGTAGCCCTCGTCGAACTTCACATCCTTCAGTTCGGTGGCGAAGGTGGTGTGGCGGCAGTGATCGCTCCAGTAGGTGTCAAGGACGCGAATCTCCGTCATCGTGGGGTCACGGTGCTCTTCGTCGTGGAAGTAGCGCTGGATATGCTTGAAGTCAGCGAAAGTCATGGCAAGGCCAAGACCGTCGTAGAGCTCTTTCAGCTTGGGTTCGGCCATTGTGGAAAAGCCATCAAAAACAATCACATCGGCGGGCTCGTCGAAGTGATCTTCGAGGGTGGCAGGCTTAGGTTCATCTGTAACGCGGCTATCCACAGGATTCACACAATGCTTGACAACAGCCTGGCGCTGCTCGTCGCTCAGTTTGCCGCTTATGACGTAAGTTGTTGCGCTCTTGATGATAGGCTCTTCAGCATCGTTGAGCAACTTGACGCACTGCTCTGCCGAATCGGCACGCTGGTCAAACTGACCAGGAAGATACTCCACCGTAAAGCAGAAATCGTCAGTCTTATGAGGGAACGCCTCCTCATATACATCGTCCACAGGAGGCTCAGAGAACACCGTTCCCTTGGCCTTCTCATAGGTGCTATCACTCACATTCTCGACATCATAGCGAATGAGCACGCGCACCTCCTCGGCCTCTATGCCGAGATACTCACTCATTTCTTTCTTTAGCTCTTTAGCCTTCACGGCGTAAGCGGGCTTCTTCTCAACAAAGATTCTTCTTACCATATCTCTTGATTTCTAATTTCTAAATTTATGATTTCCGAGTGGAATCCACTTCAATAAAATTCTCAGGATGCTTAGCCATCTCTTTTTTGAAGAGGCTGCGTATCGCAAGGATATCGGCCTCAGCATCATCGGTGGTCCAGAAGGCCTCGCCGATATGCACCTCACGCTTGCCGAAATCAAGGAAAGCCGGCACAATGGGCACATTAGCCTGATGCGCAATCTCCCAGAAGCCTCGTTTCCAACGCTTAGTAGCCTTACGTGTACCTTCGGGAGTAATAGCAATAGCCAATCCCTCCCCTTTGGCAAACTCACGAACGGCGGTACCAATCATGTCATTATGACGGTTGCCACGGTCGATGGCAATGCAGCCTAAACGGCGCAAAACACCCCCCAACGGCCAACGAAAATACTCTTTTTTGATAAAGATTTTCCCATTAACCCCCAAACTCCACAAATAGGCTGTACCAACCAAATAATCAGCCGCAGAAGTATGCGGTGCCGTTGCAAAAACACAGCGTTCCAGTTCAGGTCTGGACCCCTTCTCTGGCAGGATAAACTTCCATCCGCCCAGTTTCACGATTGCAATCCAAATCCGTTTCATATCGGCTGCAAAATTACGATTTTTTTCGCGAATATAATAAATATTTTTTTCCACCACCTGTTGAATATTCATTTTTTTCGTATCTTTGCACCGCAAAAAGCAACAAAATCCAGATAGATATATGAAACTCAATATTACCAAACCGCCAAAGGTCAATATGAGCGGCAACGGCAACGGCTTCTGGAAACAGCTGGGCATGCTCGTTCTTGGCACCACCATTTCGTTAGTGTTCACCGTTGTAGCATCCAAGTTGGTCGAGAACCACCAACGCGCCAAGGACCGCTACCTCTCGGCGATGATGGTGATGAGCAACATCGAACAATTTGCCCGCCTGATGGACTATTATGCGGAATTCTTGGCCTCGACCGACAGCGTCTGCACGTGGCTACTCAGCAAGCCCATAGAAGAGTTGGAATTACTACCCGAAAAGGAACTGACGGACCTTATTTACCAGGCTATCCCCTCATTTTGGGTAACCTACGACAAATCAACGGAACGCATCTTTTCCAACAACATCGACACATGGAAAAATATGGGGAACGTTCAGTTTATTGACAATGTGGGAAAATGTTTTTCTAGCATGAACTCGACCGAGGAATATTGGAACGATTATTCAAACGAAGTATTAAAGGCTCAGGATTATATCTTAGAGCATCCCGATGAATTTGAGGGCAGTTCCAGTCGCATAAAAATGCTTCGTAATGCAAAAATAAGGCAGCACATGAAGAATTCTCACACCGACATGCTTTGGTTTGCATATACGGCGGCCTACATACGACACCTCAACAGTAAAAACATGGCAGCCATCGGCATTAGCAAACAGGAGGTGATGGATTATACCGACAATCGAAATATTGACCCTAACGTCTCAGAGGATATTCCCAACAAGAACGATTACAATACCCCTCGCATCAATCCCGCTAACCTGACATCCTCCACCTTTAAGGCCCTCGACGCTCACCTCGACAGTATAGTACAACATAAATAACAACACAATATGACAAAGAAGTATTTAGCATTAGCCCTTGGCACCATGCTCGTCTGCGGTGGCGCTATGGCTCAGAAGAAACAGACTGCACAACAGGACAATGGCGGCATCACTCCTGAAATGATGCAGCAGATGAAAAAAGGATTCGGCGGCAACGCCAGCGACAAGGCGCTGCGCAACATCATGGTCAACAATGCCCCCAACAAGCTGGCCATGAACTATGAGAACACCACCAAGTTCGACTCGCACTTCTCGAACCGCGTGGAGAGCAAGGCCGTAACCGACCAGAAGAGCAGCGGTCGCTGCTGGATGTTCACCGGCATGAACGTGCTGCGCAACCAGGCCATCCGCAAGCATAACCTGCCCGACAACTTCCAGTTCTCGCAGGCCTACCTTTTCTTCTATGATCAGCTGGAGAAGAGCAACCTCTTCCTTCAGGCCATGATCGACACCTACAAGAAGTCCATGACCGACCAGGAGGTGGAATGGCTCTTCAAGAACCCCATCGGCGATGGCGGCCAGTTCACCGGCGTGGCCAACCTCATCGACAAATACGGACTTGTGCCCAGCGACGTGATGCCCGAAACCTACAACACCAACAACACCTCTAGCATCAGCAACCTGTTGGCCCTCAAGCTCCGCGAGGATGGCCTCCAGCTGCGCGAGATGGCCGCTCAGAAGGGCATGTCCCCCACCAAGCTGCAGGCCAAGAAGACCGAGATGCTCGGCACCATCTACCGCATGCTGGCCCTCACCTTCGGCGAGCCTCCCGCACAGTTCACCTGGCAGCAGAAGAACGCCAAGGGCGAGATAGTGGAGACCGCCACCTACACTCCCAAGGAGTTCTACGAGAAGTTCGCCAAGACCGATTTTTCCAAGTACTACATGGTGATGAACGACCCCACCCGCGAGTACTACAAAGTGTACGAGATTCAGTACGACCGCCACGTCTACGACGGCCAGAACTGGCGCTACCTCAACCTGCCCATGGAGGACATCGCCCCCATGTGCATTGCCTCAATCAAAGACAGCACCATGATGTACTTCAGCTGCGACGTGGGAAAATTCCTCAACCGCGACAACGGCCTGATGGACATGAACAATTACGACTACGAGAGTCTTATGGGCACCACCTTCGGCATGGATAAGAAGCAGCGCGTGGCCACCTTCGCCAGCGGCTCCTCGCACGCCATGACCCTCTGCGCCGTCGACCTCGACAAGGACGGCAAGCCCGTGAAGTGGATGGTTGAGAACAGCTGGGGCCCCAACTACGGCTGGCAGGGCAACCTCATCATGACCAACGACTGGTTCAACGAGTACATGTTCCGCGTCGTCCTCGAGGAGAAATATATCCCCACCAACATCCGCGCCATGATGGACCAGAAACCCATCATGCTCCCCGCCTGGGACCCGATGTTTTCCCCGGAGGAATAGGCCTGTTCTTTGCGTCCTACAATATAAAAGCCGAGACCTATAAATAGTCTCGGCTTTTTGTATCGATGAATGCTCACATATTACATTTCATTGCTTCCCAAAAAAGATATTCTGCGTAATGGTAGCATATTCTTATCCTCATCTGACATCTTGTTATAGTATTGTTGCCACAGAGTGATAAATTCATCTCCATCTATCAATTTTACATATTCTTTACTGGTGATGGCTTCTTGCTTTGCAGCAGGAGAGAATGTCCCTGAAGTTACAAACAACCCGATGTCTCCATCACGTAAAATACCCACTAGACTTCTGATTTCTTTTACTCCAATAGGATTATCTGGATAATGTTTTACTTGGACCTTAATTCTCGGCGTTTTCGCCCCAAGGGGATCAACATATGCAATCACATCTATACCACCATCTCTACCTCGAGGAGCGATGAACGGAGTATGATAGTCCATTGCACGAAGTAGTGCTGCTACAAGATCTTGAAATTCGTAAGCGTTTTTCTTCCGAATGTAATCTCTGATACCAGATAGAGCCTGTTCCTCTAATTCTTCCAAATTGATGATATTTTCTTTTATTTCTTCATCGGGAATCACATCGTCAATTTCCTTTTGAGGTTGTTCTGAACGCCATTTTCGATAAGCCGCATTAGCAATTTCCAACATCTTTTCTGCTCCCAACTTCGTCATAGCTACCTCTCCGTCAGTGGTAATGTACCAAACTGAGTTTTTCTTAATAAGATACCCTGCCTTACAGTAATCCACTGACGTAAATTGCATAATACTATGCCATCGCACATTTGTAGCAGATGTGATTTCAAGTTCCCATGGGGAGAACGAAACTCTTTTCTCAACCTCTTCTTTTATGTTTTTTGCAGGTAGACCTCCTCCGTTTTCTTTGATGGCTTGTAATGCAGCAAACATAGTCTTCGCTGCCGATAAAAACGATTTTGATTTTGTCTTTTCCATAAAGTCGGATTTCTTTCGACTGCAAAATTACGCAAACTTTCTTGTCCTGCCAAATTTATTTTCTATTGGTCGACATTACCATACTTATTGTATAAAAAAATCAGCCGTGGGAGTGCTCCCACGGCTAAACATATCTAAGCGAGGTCAATGTAGCTATTCATCGCGTTTGGTCTTGAACCACTCGACGAACTTGGGCAGGTCGTCGAGTGGCTGGAAGCCGGCTTTGAAAGGCTCGGCGGGTACAGGGACAGTCTCCATGTAGCCAATGAGGGTGGCACAATCGAACTCACCCATTAGAGCCTCGAGCGTCACATAGACTCCCACCTGGAAGTCCTCATCCTGACGCTGGCCGTCTTCAACGGCGATGCGGAGACCCAGCATTTCGGGTTCCTCCTCACATTCCAGCTGCTGAAAATACATCTTTCGGGTATCAAAGATCATCTTGTCGAAGCGCACCTTCAGCTCGGTGCCCATGGGTTGTTTGAAAGCCACAAACTCCCACCAATCGAGGTCGGGAGCGTTGTCGACAAGCTCCACGACATAGCGGAAGAGGTCGGTATCGCCCTCGGCGGTGAAAGTGAGGGTACGGCCGTTGGCTGTGGCATCACCTATCTCGTAGGTGAGGCCGTCACAGTATTTGGTCAGTTGGTACTGCAGGGCGTTCTCCAACTGCTCGCGCTGCTTGTCCTCAAGGTCACCCATGGAGACCAGTTCTTCGTTATGGTCAACAAACCACTTCCAAAAATTCTCTACTTTTTCCATATTCTTTTTTTTCTCAATCAGAACTAAAAGAACAAAAAGAGATTTTTCTGATAGTTCTGATGGTTCTGATTGGGGATTAAATTATTATTGCCTCGGGTTCTAACTGAACGCCGAATTTATCTTTCACATCTTGTTGTATTGCTTGCGCGAGAGCCACCACCTCGCCGCCTGAGCAGCCACCGGCATTGTATAGCACCAGCGCATTTTGGGGCCACACCCCTGCCCTACCTTGCGTGCGTCCCTTCCATCCCGCACGGTCGATAAGCCAGCCTGCAGAAAGCTTATATCCGTTACACACTCCTCCACCCTTCGGGTTCCCCTCCCCTAACTTAGGGGAGGAACTGTTGCCGCAACCACAACTATCCAACTGTTCCCCTAAGTTAGGGGAGCAGTCAACACAACGTGTTGACTGAGGATTGTGTACCCCGTGGGCCTCGGGCATATCGGGATATTCTTGCTTGATACGGAGGTATGTCGATTCTTCCACCACGGGATTTTTAAAGAAACTGCCTGCAGAGCCATGCTCCTCGGGTTTCGGGAGCTTTCCCCAACGGAGGTCGATGATGGCATCGCGAAACTGCTGCGCCGTGGCGTGGGGCAGTCCTTCAAGTGCCTTGTAGCTTAGATTACGAACGAACGTGCGGCTGAGACGGAATGACACCCTTAGAATCAAGTAGCGACCCGGCTGTTCCTTGAACATCGACTGGCGGTAAGCAAAACGGCAGTCGGCATTGCTGAACGAGCAGCGACGATGCTCCACGAGGTCGTAGGCTTCCACACGCTCGATAAAATCCTTGGCTTCGGCACCGTATGCACCCACGTTCTGCACTGCCGACGCGCCCACGGTGCCGGGAATGGCCGAGAGGTTCTCCAGGCCATAGAAACCTTGGTCGAGCGTCCACTGCACCAAGTCGTCCATCACCATGCCGCCCCAGGCGGAAATTGTTGATAGTTGGTAGTTGATAGTTGGTAGTTGATAGTTACGACCAAGCGTTATGACGGTGCCGTCATAATCCTTGGTGAACACCATGTTACTGCCGCCACCAAGAATCAACATCCTCACTTCATCCTCCCTCTCCGAGGGGGGCAGGGTGTTTACATCCTCCTCATTCTCAATCACCACCAGTCGGCGTGCCTTGACGTCGATACCGAAGGTGCAGAAGTCCTTCAACGAAATATCTTCGTAAATCTTCATTTGTCGTTTTCTTTGGGTCCCATTTCCTTGCGTGGACGGCGTTCCTTGGGGACATAGTCCATACGGAAGACTTGGCGATGGGTCAACAATAATATGGCGCTGAGTACAGCACCCAGCACATCACAGATAGCGCAGGCCTGCCATACTCCAGTCACGCCATCGCCATCATTGAAATCGAGCAAAAGACTCGGCAAAATGAGCGACAGCGGAATAAGGAAGATGACCTGTCGCGAGAGGCTGGTCACGATGGCTATCCACGGCTGGTCTATCGATTGGAAGAGCTGCGAGTTGGTCACCGTGAATGCAATCAACGGGCAGAAGACCAACAGATAGCGTAATGCCGGTGCGCCCATGGTGAGAATTTCAGGTTCTGAATTGAAGAATCCGATGATGGTTCGCGGAAAGATGAGTGCCATCGCCATTCCAATGATGCCTATGAGAACACATATCTTCATTGTAAGGAGATAGACCTCCCGCAAGCGGTCGTTGCGACGGGCGCCGTAGTTATAGCCCGCGATGGGCTGCATGGCCTGACAGAGGCCCAGCAGTACCATAAAGACTAACCCCATGAATGAATTGGCAGCACCATACACCGTCATCGCATCGTCACCTCCGAAACGAATAAGCTGACGATTGAGTACAGCCACCACAGCGAAAGCAGCGAAGTTCATCGAGAAAGGACTGATACCGATGGCCAAAATATTGCGGAAGATGTAGAATTTGGGAGCCCACGCGTGACGTTTAAATCGGATGAACGAATGAGGCTGCACAAAATGGAGCACCGCTACCGCAGCCGATGCCGCCATCGAGATGGTCGTGGCCCATGCGGCCCCCTTCATACCCCACCCCATCTCACAGATGAAGAGGTAGTCGAGCAGGATGTTCAGCACTGCACCGCCTACCATAATCCACATACCCTTCATCGGGTAACCGGAAGAGCGTATGAGTCCTACCAAGTTGAAAGTTACCGTCAGAAGGAACATTCCGGGCAGCACGATATACATGTACTCACAAGCCGCGTCGAGTACCGACGACGAAGCACCATCGGCGAAAAGATTCATAATGGGGTGCATCCAAAGGTAACCACCCACGACAAAGATAACACCGAAGAGGAAAGTCAGCAACATACTGTTGCCTAATATCTTCTCCGCCCAGCGAACATCCTTGCGTCCCAGCACAATACTCATGCGGGCACTCGAACCGGCACCCACTAGCGAACCGAAGGCATGGATAATGTTCATCAGCGGGAACGTGATGGTCAACGCCGCCAACAGCATCTTTCCATCACCGATACTATTACCCAAAAAGATTCGGTCGACAATATTGTATATCGATGTCACCACCTGGCTTGCCACTGCAGGCAGCGCATACTGCCACAGCAACTTACCCATGGGCTTGGTTTCCAGTTCGCGAATGTCGTTATCCATCTTTCCAAGTAGTTAAGTAGACTGTAGATAAGTAGTTATGACAATACCCTCTTTATCTTGTTTTGAAGCGCCGTAATAGCATTGTAGGCGATGAGACCGTTGGCCAACTCAAGGCTGCGCTCATCAACCATCAGGTTAGGACGGTGGAGGTTCGAGAAGGGTGTTCCTGGCTCGTGGATGCCGATACGGAAATAGCACGACGGTATTTTCTGTCCGAAGAAAGCAAAGTCTTCTGCTGTCATGCGAAGGTCGAGCCACTCGACATTTTCCTCACCAAGGTACGCGCAAGCATTGTCATGCACCTGCTGGGTACAGTCGTCATCATTGATAACAGGAGGATAACCATAGTCGATAAAGAGGTCGCATTCGGCGCCCATAGCCTCGGCAACACCACAGCTAATCTTGCGAATACGCTCATGAGCATCGAGACGCCACTGAGGGTCAAAAGTGCGGATAATACCCTCCATCTTCACCGTGTCGGGAATGATGTTGGTACGGCCGCCCTCTTCCTGTATTTTCCCAATGGTGAGCACCGTGGGCATCATGGGAGCAGCGTTGCGAGAGACCACCTGCTGCAGAGCGATGACAATATGGCTAGCCACCACGATGGGGTCGACGCTAAGATGAGGGGTAGCTCCGTGACCACCCTTGCCTTTTACCGTCCAATAGAGTTCATCGGTGGAGGCCATATAACGGCCCTTCTTCATCCCCACCTTGCCGAAGTCCATTTCCGGCAGACAATGGAAAGAGTAAATCTCGTTGGGCATCACCTCATCGAAGAGGCCATCCTCCATCATCATGCGAGCACCGCCAGGGTATTTCTCCTCGCTGGGCTCAAAGATGAACATCAGGCTGCCGTGCAGTTGATCTTTCAGTTGGATGAGAATCTTGATGGCACCCAGCAGCGAACAGGTATGCATGTCATGTCCGCAGGCGTGCATAACGCCGGGATTCTCGCTAGCAAAAGGCAAACCCGTGCATTCTGTGATGGGCAGTGCGTCGTAGTCCGAACGCAATGCCACACAATAGCTGTCGGAATCGACACCACCGCGCAACATGGCCATCACGCCAGTCTTGCCGATACCGGTCTTGGGCTGCAGACCCATCTCACGCAGTCGTTCTGCCACGAACTCCATCGTGCCGTACTCCTCCTGAGAGAGGTCCGGGTGCCGATGCATCCAGCGTCGCCACTCGATGACCTCCTCCCGTTGTGCGTGAGCCAACTGTTTGATTTTATCTATCAGGTTCTCCATCAGGCTTTCTTGATACTAATGATGGTATTCTGCCCGTCAAGGAGTTCGATGGGTGTGCCATCCTTCACCTCGGGAACGAGGGTCAGCGAGGTACAGAGGGTCTCGGAACAGATGTAGTCGCGGTGACGCTCCACAGCGGCATTCCATTCGCCGCCCTGCAGTTCGACAACGATGCGGTCGGTGACCTCAAAGCCCTCCTTACGGATATTCTGGATGCGGTTCACCAGCTCGCGAGCGATACCTTCGTCGATGAGCTCGGGGCTAAGCTGTATGTCGAGAGCCACGGTGAGCGAGCCATCGTTGGCCACCACCCACCCGGGGATGTCCTGCGTGGCGATCTCCACATCGGTAAGCAGAACCTCGCAGTCCTGACCTTCGACGCTGACCATGCAACGGCCCTCAGCCTCGAGGGCGTTGATCTGCTGCTGGTCAAAAGCCATGATGGCGGCACCAAGAGCCTTCATCACCTTGCCATAGCGGGGACCAAGAGTCTTGAAATTAGGTTTAATCTTCTTCACCAGCAGGTCGTTGTCGGCAGCAAGGAACTCCACCTCCTTGACGTTGAGCTCGGAGCAGATGAGGTGCTGCACACGCTCAATCTGGGCTTTCATGGCTTCGTCACGGACAGGAATGACAATCTTCTGCAACGGCTGACGTACGCGGAGGTTGCTCTTCTTACGCAGACCCAGCACCATAGAACAGACCTTCTGAGCCAGTTGCATACGCTCCTCAAGGGCTTTGTCAATCATCTCCTCATGCACTTCGGGGAAGCCGAGATGGTGCACCGACTCGACATTGTGGCGTTTGGTGACAGCATTGAGGTCGAGGAACATTCGCTCGCTGAAGAAAGGAGCGATGGGAGCCATGAGGCGGCTGAGGGTCTCGAGGCAGGTATAGAGTGTCTGATAAGCACTCTTCTTATCGTCGGTAATCTCACCACGCCAGAAACGACGACGGCAGAGACGCACATACCAGTTGCTAAGGTAGGCATCCACGAAAGTGCTGATGGCACGACCGGCACGCGTAGGCTCATAGTCCTCCATGGCATCGCCGACAGTCTTTACCAGCGTATTGAGCTCAGAGAGAATCCAGCGGTCAATCTCGGGTCGATCTTTAATTGCAATGTCGGCTTGACTATAGTCGAAACCATCAAGGTTGGCATAGAGGGCAAAGAAGCTATAGGTGTTGTAGAGTGTGCCGAAGAGCTTTCTCCTCACCTCGTCGACACCTTCGACGTCGAACTTCAGGTTGTCCCACGGCTGGCTGTTGGTAATCATATACCAGCGGGTAGCATCAGGGCCGTATTTAGCGAGAGTCTCGAAGGGGTCGACGGCGTTTCCGAGGCGCTTCGACATCTTGTTACCGTTCTTGTCGAGCACCAATCCGTTACTGATGACGTTCTTGAAGGCCACACTGTCGAAGCACATGGTGCCGATGGCGTGGAGCGTGTAGAACCAACCACGGGTCTGGTCGACACCTTCGGCGATGAAGTCAGCCGGGAACTCGGTGGCCTTGAGCTCTTCACCCATGTAGTGAATCTGGGCGTAGGGCATGGCGCCGCTGTCGAACCACACGTCGATGAGGTCGGGCTCGCGGCGCATGGGCTTACCACTGTCGCTGACGAGCACCACATTGTCGATATAGGGACGGTGCAGGTCGAAGTCCTTGTAGTCACCAGAGTATGGGTTCTCCTTCATCAAGCCGGCCTTGATGGCTTTCTCGATTTCGGCGCTGAGTTCCTTCACGCTGCCGATGCACTTTTCCTCCTTGCCATCCTCGGTGCGCCAGATGGGCAGCGGGGTGCCCCAGTAGCGGGAGCGGCTGAGGTTCCAGTCGACGATATTCTCCAGCCAGTTGCCGAAACGGCCGCTACCGGTGGCTTCGGGCTTCCAGTTGATGGTCTTGTTGAGCTCTATCATGCGCTCCTTGAGGGCGGTGGTTCGGATAAACCAGCTGTCGAGGGGATAGTAGAGCACGGGCTTGTCGGTACGCCAGCAGTGGGGATAGCTGTGGGTGTGTTTCTCGCTCTTGAATAGTTTCTTCTGTTCCTTGAGCATGATAACCAACTCCACATCAAGGCTCATATCCTTCTCACCCTTGGTGGGGTCGTAGGCGTTCTTGACGAACTTGCCGGCATGCTGGCTGTAGAGCGCCACATTGACGTTGGCTTTCACCCATTCGGGGTCGAGTTCCTCAATGGGAGCAAAGCGGCCCTGCTTGTCAACCATGGGCATCTGCTTGCCATCGCGGTCGAAGAGCAGCAGGTCACCAATGCCGGCCTTCTTGGCCACACGGGCATCGTCGGCGCCAAAGGTAGGTGCGATATGCACGATACCGGTACCGTCCTCAGTGGTGACATAGTCGCCCAAGATGATACGGAAACTTCCCTTGTCACTCACCTCAGTAGGTTTCACCCAAGGAATAAGCTGTTCATAGTGCAGACCTTCCAGGTCTTTACCCTTGCACTCGCCGACAATCTTATACTCCGGCGACTTGCCCTCGGGGAACATCGAGCCCACCAGCGGCTTGGCCATGATAATGCGGCAGGGCTCCTCGGTATAGGGATGAGTGGTCTCCAGCAACACATAGTCGATATTGGGTCCCACGCAGAGGGCAGTATTGCTGGGAAGAGTCCACGGAGTGGTAGTCCACGCGATAGCGTAGGTAGTCATGTCGGATTTTCCGGAGAATCCAGACACTCCAGAAAGTCCGGACGTGATACGGAACATCGCCACGCAGGTGGTATCCTTCACGTCGCGGTAGCAGCCAGGCATATTGAGCTCATGGCTCGAAAGACCGGTGCCAGCAGCGGGGCTGTAGGGCTGGATGGTGTAGCCCTTATAAAGCAGACCCTTATCGTAGAGCTTCTTTAGCAGGAACCAAAGAGTCTCGATATACTCGTTATTGAAAGTGATATAGGGGTTCTTGAGGTCAACCCAGTAGCCCATCACGCGTGTCAGCTCGTCCCACAGATCCTTGTATTTCAACACCTCAGTACGACAGGCATGGTTATATTCGTCAACACTAATCTTCTTGCCAATATCCTCCTTGGTGATGCCGAGATTCTTCTCCACGCCCAGCTCCACAGGCAGACCGTGAGTGTCCCAGCCGGCCTTGCGGTCGACGAAATAACCCTTCTGCGCCTTATAACGGCAGAAGACATCCTTGATGGTGCGAGCCATCACGTGGTGGATGCCTGGCTTGCCGTTGGCACTCGGGGGGCCATCATAGAACACATAGGCGGGATGCCCTTCGGCCAGTTTCTGTCCCTTCTCAAAAGTCTCATTCTCCTCCCAGTAACGGCGGATGTCGGTGCCAATCTGGGTCAAATTAAGCTGCTTATACTCGTTATATGCCATATTATATATATATTATTTATTCATACACAAAGCGTTGGCAAAAAAGAAAACCAACAAATTAAATAGCAAAGATACGAAAAATATCTCTAACAGAGACAAAAAAACATAAAAAAAACCTCCCTGGTTCGCAAACCAAGGAGGCCAAAACAAAAGCGTATGAAAAAAATTATTATCCTTTTCTCTGGAATTATTTCTTTTTCAGGTACTCCTGCACATTGTCAGAGGGGACAATCTCCTCGGAGAACATGTAAGCGTTGGTCTTGGGAGAACGTACCATGCGAATCACTTTTGCAAAACTCTTACCAGAAGAGGTTTTCAGGGTAGCAACAACTTTCTTTGCCATAGTTTATTTCTCCTTATATATTTTACTTGATTTCTTTGTGAACGGTCATTTTTTTCAAGAAGGGGTTGTATTTCTTGAGCTCCAAACGCTCAGGAGTATTCTTCTTGTTCTTGGTGGTGATGTAACGGCTCATGCCGGGGACACCGCTAGCTTTCTGTTCTGTGCATTCAAGGATCACCTGGACCCGTGCGTCTTTATTTTTCTTTGCCATGACTTAATTGTTTTCAATTTTCATAACTGACTGAATTCCATGAAAGAAAGAGCATCACAATCATTTCACTGGCCATTCAAATCGGTTGCAAAAATACGAACATTTTTGAAACTGACAAAAAAAAATTCAAAAAACCTCTTTTTTTTCTTCTTTCAACCCTCCTCTAAGATTCAATTTCACCCGCATTCCACAACATTGGTTTTCATATAGTTAATATGTTGTTCTTATGTTGTTCTTTAGATTAAATCATAAGAACAACATAAGAACAACATTATATCAGTATTGGAAATGAGCAACTTAAGGACACCTTATTCATTGCATACAGGAAGATTTCCAGGTTGAATGAAAATGTTTGCGCACAAATGTAAAAAATAATGTATATTTGTAACTTACAACAATAAGCATTGAAAACCAATAACTAGTTATCCCACAACACGATAAATAAACATTGAAACACTAACATAGGAAAGGAAATCCCGAATATGGCACTGAAAAGAGTGATGGTACTTACCGGCGGCGGCGACTGTCCTGGACTGAACGCCGTCATCCGCGGCATTGTAAAACGCGCCTCGCAGGCAGGCGACTGGGAGGTCATCGGCTGCATCGAATCGTTCAACGGTGTACTACGCGAGCCGACGGAGATTGTGGAGCTCACGGAGAAGACCGTCGAAGGTCTTCAGATTCAAGGCGGCACCATTCTTGGCACCACCAACAAGGGCGGCCCCTTTGCCTGGCCGGTGAAGAACAACGACGGCAGCTGGACCACCGTGGACCGCAGCGACGAGATGCTACGCAAACTCCAGTATATGGGCGTGGATGCCGTCATCAACATCGGCGGCGACGGCAGCCAGCGCATCTCGCTGGGGCTGGCCAAGAAAGGTCTGAAAATCGTGGGAGTTCCCAAGACCATTGACAACGACCTGTCGATGACCGACTACACCTTCGGCTTCCAGACGGCTGTGCAGATTTGCACCGATGCCATCGACAAACTGGTCACCACGGCAGCCAGCCACAACCGCGTGTTTATCCTCGAGGTGATGGGACGCGACGCGGGATGGATAGCGCTGCACAGCGCCATCGCCGGCGGCGCCGACATATGTCTCATCCCCGAAATACCCTACGACATCAACAAGGTCAAAGCCAAGATAGAGCAGCGCTACAACAAGCGCCGTGGCTACTGCATCATCGTCGTTGCCGAAGGTGCTGTGGCCAAGGGCGGCAGCGTGGTGGGAAGCATCACCGGAGAGGTGGGCTACCAGCATGTGAAACTCGGCGGCGTGGGCGAACAACTGGCCGCCGACCTCAAGGCTACGGGCGTGGAGCACGACATACGCTACACCATCCTCGGACACCTGCAGCGCGGTGGCACTCCCATCGCTTTCGACCGCGTACTGGCTACCGAGTTCGGCGTCCGCGCCATGGAGTTTGTCATGGAGGGTCGCTTCGGCCAGATGGTTGCCTACCACCACCCCGACATTGTTGGAATTCCTCTCGAAGAAGCTGTGCGTGAGCAGAATCTCGTGGCTCCCGACAGCCGCTTAGTCCATACCGCCAAGGGCGTGGGTATCGAGTTTGGTGATTAAATATTTAATGTATAAACATAATTAAGAAATGAGAAAAACCGGATTGTTGCTAGCCATGACTATCGTAGCCATGACCGCCGTGTCGTGCGTCACCAAGAAAGAAGAACCCAAAACACTGGTGCTCTATTATTCGCTGACTGGAAACACCAAATTGGTGGCCGAGGAGATTGCTTCGCAACTCGGTGCCGACATCGAGGAAATTGTCTGTGTGAACCCCTATGACACCAACTTCCAAGCCTGTATCCAGCGTTGCCTTCTGGATCGCGAGGCCAGTACCGTTACTGAAATCAAACCTGTGAAAGCCGACCTCACAAAGTACGACATCATCTTCATCGGCTATCCCGTGTGGTTCGGCACCTACGCCCCGCCAATAGCCACCTTCTTGACCAACAACAACCTCAGTGGCAAGAAGATTGTCCCCTTCTGCACCTTCGGTAGCGGTGGACTTGAATCGAGCGTGAATGACATAGCTGCCGCACAACCTAACGCCGAGGTGCTGGCAGGCTACGGTGTCCGTGCCGCTCGCCTCGAAGCCATGCCGAAAGAGGTGAACCAATTCTTGATTGCCAACGGATTCCTCGAAGGTGACTACACTGCTCCTGCCGACTTCCCCGAGCAGCATGAGGTGAATGCCGACGAGGCCGCCATCTTCGATGCCGCCGTCGGCGGCTACCCGATGCTACACGCCAAAGCCGTGCGTGTTGCCTCCCGCACCCTGCCCAACGGAACCGAATACCTCTTCACCGCTGAGGACATGCCCCGCGAGGACAAAGCCGATATGCCTCCCGCCGGCGAGTTGCAGGTCTATGTCACCGTCATCGACGGCCAAGCACCCGTCTTCACCAGGGTAGTTCGATAGACTATTTCCTCCCAAGCAAAATGCCTCCGCACAGTTTTTCAATGCGGAGGCATATTTTGTTTATGTCAAAAATATATTAAAAACACTTTGCAGAAGCATTTTTTTTTGTATCTTTGCAACTGCAAGCACTGGACAATATGCCACGCAAATGGTATATTGTCAGTGGTTTGTATAATTACATTGTATATAACTTAATAATAAATGGAACCTAAACGTATAAAATCAGCCCTCATCTCGGTCTTTTACAAAGACGGCCTTGAGGACATCGTTAAAGCACTCGACGCACAAGGTGTGACTATCTACAGCACCGGCGGCACACAGAAATTCATCGAAGAACTGGGCATCAAGCCCGTCGCCGTAGAGAGTCTTACCGGCTATCCCTCCATCCTCGGAGGTCGTGTAAAGACGTTGCATCCCAAGGTATTTGGTGGTATCCTAGCCCGTCGCGACAACCAAGGCGACAATAAGCAGTTGACCCAATACGAGATACCGGAGATTGACCTAGTGATTGTGGATCTCTACCCCTTTGAACAGACCGTTGCCAGCGGTGCCTCGGAGCAGGACATCATCGAGAAGATTGACATCGGAGGCATCAGCCTCATCCGTGGCGCTGCCAAGAACTATAACGATGTGGTCATAGTGCCCGCCGTGGACTACTACAAGGAGTTCCTGCAGCTCTACACCGAGCAGCAGGGCTGCACCACATTGGAACAGCGCCGCCGCTTCGCTGCCTATGCCTTCAATGTGAGCTCACACTACGACACCGCTATCTTCAACCATTTCAACGAGAGCGAGCAGATACCCGTCTTCAAGCAGAGCTGCAAGCACGGCGAGGTGCTCCGCTACGGTGAGAACCCCCATCAGAAAGGTGTCTTCTACGGCAATATTGAAGACTGTTTCGACAAACTCAACGGCAAGGAGATCAGCTATAACAACCTCGGTGACATCGATGCCGCCTGCAGCCTCATCGACGACTTCGAGGGACAGACAGCTTTTGCCATCCTCAAACACAACAACGCTTGCGGCTTGGCCGTGCGCCCCACCCTGCTGGAAGCTTGGAAGGACGCCCTCGCCGGCGACCCTGTCAGCGCTTTCGGTGGTGTGCTCATATGCAACCAAAAGGTGACAAAAGAGGTGGCCGACGAGATGCACAAGATTTTCTTTGAGGTCTGCATCGCTCCCGACTATGACGATGACGCCCTCGAGGTGCTGCGTGGCAAGAAAAACCGCATCATCCTGCGTCGCAAAGGCTTCAAGATGGCCGACCCGATGTTCCGCTCGGTGCTCAACGGGGTGCTGGTACAAGATCGCGACAGTGTCGTTCCCACTGCGGCCGACATGCAGAAGAGTGTCACCTCCACTGCCATCACCGCAGCACAAGCTGAGGATCTGGCTTTTGCCACCATCCTCGTCAAACATACCAAGAGTAATGCCATCGTGCTGGCCAAAGGCCGTCAGCTCTACGCCAGCGGCACAGGCCAGACGAGCCGCGTCGACGCCCTGCGTCAAGCTATCGCCAAAGCCAAGAGTTTCGGCTTCGACCTGAACGGTGCCGTGATGGCCAGCGATGCTTTCTTCCCCTTCCCCGACTGCGTGGAGATTGCCCATGAGTCCGGCATCGTGGCTGTTGCCCATCCTGGCGGCTCCATCCACGATCAGGATTCTATCGACTATTGCGAGAAAAACAAGATGGGTATGGCCATCACCGGAAAACGTCATTTTAAACACTAATCACCCATGGGACTTTTATCATTCTTCAACCGTGAAGTAGCAATGGACCTTGGCACTGCCAACTCCATCGTGATATATAACGACCAGGTTGTCATCGACGAGCCTTCCATCGTCGCCTACGACCGCAACAACAACAAGATTATCGCCGTCGGCAAGGAAGCCCAGCGCATGGACGGCCGTACCGACAACAAGAATATCGAGACCGTGCGTCCGCTGCGCGGAGGTGTCATTGCCGACTTCGAGATGGCCCAGCACCTCATCCGCGAACTCATCGGCATGACCAATGTCAACCGTTCGTTCCTGCCGCCGTCGCTCCGCATGGTCATCTGCATCCCCAGCGGCATCACCAATGTCGAAGAGCGCGCCGTGCGCGAAAGCGCCGAGCAGGCGGGTGCCAAAGAGATTCGTATGATTCACGAGCCCATGGCCGCCGCCATCGGTATCGGTATCGACGTGCTGCAGCCGGAAGGCCACATGGTGGTAGACATCGGAGGTGGTACCGCCGAGATTGCCGTCATCTCGCTAGGTGGCATCGTGTGCAACAACTCCATCCGCGTGGCTGGTGACGTATTCAACGACAATGTGGTGGACTACATGAAACGCCAGCACAACATGGTTATCGGCGTACGCATGGCCGAAAAGGTAAAGATTGCTGTCGGCGCCGCTGTCAGCGAGCTCCAAGATCCTCCCGAGGACTTCCGTACCTTGGGCCGCGACCTCCTCACTGGTCTTCCCAAGGAAATCAGTGTCAACTACAAGGAGATTGCCCACGCCCTCGACCGCTCCATCGCCCAGATTGAGCAGGCCATCCTCGATACCCTCGCCGCCACACCTCCAGAGCTGGCCGCCGATATCTACAAGACCGGCATCTATCTAGCCGGCGGTGGTGCCCTGCTGCGCGGACTCGACCAGCGTGTCAGCAGCAAGACCAAACTGCAAGTCCACATCGCCGACGACCCCCTGCGTGCCGTCGCCCGTGGTACCGGCATTGCCCTCAAGAACTTTAACAAGTTCTCCTTCCTCATCCGATAACTGAGGACATATAAAAAGAAGGCGGCAGCATCCAATGATGCTGCCGCCTTCTTTTTATATTATTACATTATTAATAGATTGCGACAATCTTCTGAAGAATCTTGTTAAGTTTCTCGCCAACAACTGAAGAAGAGGCCTCATGGCCATTACTGATGATGGTAAAAGCCAGTCGGTCACCGTTAGAAGCATCTATGTAGCCCGCATAAGCCTTGACTCCTTCCATTGTACCGGTCTTCACACTCACCGTCATGCCGGCGGGGAGGGAGGAAAGAAGATTCTTGGCAGTGCCGCTCTCTCCCACCTTCGCCAACGAGCGTAGGAAATCGTTGAAGAACGATTCCTTGCTGATGGCCATAAGATAACGGCAGACGAAATCAGCCGTTACCTTATTCTGCTGCGAGAGCCCGCTGCCATCAACAATCTTGACACCACCAAGGTCCAACTTCTTCTCGCGGAAGTAATCGGACACCATCTTGGCGCCATTGGCGAAAGTACCCTTGCCGAATTTCTTGTAGCCAAGGTACTTGAAGATAGATTCAGCATAAATATTGTTACTGGTAAGATTGGTATACTGTGCAAGGGTGTAATAGTCACTGCTGTAGTAGTCAAGCACAATACGCAGGCTGTCGGGCTGAGAGTAAACCTGCATGGAGTTTGACGAAATGCTGACACCATGGGTGCGGAGATAGAGTGCGAAGAGGTCGGCACACTGCTTAGCCGGATTGGGAAGTGCACCACGCACGGGAAATTCCTTCTTGCCCAGTGGCACCGTGCCACGGTAGAGGCGCTCGCTGGCAGTAGGGCCGCCATAAATAGTCACATTGTCGCCCGATCCCTCGGGACCCGTGGTCACCTCGCAAGTTCCTAGAACATTGATATTCTTCGGTGAGACCCTGGCGGCCGTGGCGGGATAGCCAAGCTTAGTACTAGGATTGAAGTAAACGAAATACATGTTTTCGTGGAAGTTGAGTCCACTGACACCGGCGCCATAATAGTTGCCCACATCACCCCACAACCAACTGTCGTGGAGAGGCTGCTCATCGAACACTCCCACATGATAGCAAATGCGGCCGTCGACACGGCGGATACCCTTCTTCTTCAAAGCTCTTGTCCATCCGTCGAAGAGCGAGTCGGGAGTGGTCTGTCGGTAACGGTAGGAACCCAGCATGGGGTCACCGCCTCCGATGATATAGATATTTCCGTGAAGCACTCCCTCGCGGTCAATCTCGCCACGAATACCTAATTTCGTAGTAAAACGGAAATCACTTCCCAAACGGGCAAAGGCCGTTCCTGTGGTAAATAGCTTAACCACCGAACCTGGAGTCATAGATACTTGCGAATTGTAGCTGTATACCTCCTGACCCTTGGTCACATTGTACACACACACCGAGAGCATGCCATGTTGCATACCATTCTCGCGATGGATATTAAGGATCGTCTTTTCAAGGTCGGCCACTTGCTGGGCCCTGGCTCCAAAAGTGACTAGAATGGCAATAGTCAAAACAATCAATCGTTTCATAGTCATTTTAGTGTTTCGTTAATACTCTCAATATTGTCTAACAAGGCCTCACGCCCCACGCCCGTGAGCGATGACGTGAGGAACATCGGCGGCAACTCGTCCCACATCTCCAACAGTACCTTTTTCATGGCCTTGATATTGGCCATTACCTCACGCTGCTTCTCCTTATCAGTTTTGGTGAAGACTATCGACAGCGGCACGCCATTGGTGCCGAGGAAGGTGATAAACTCAATATCAATTTTCTGAGGCGGAATGCGACTGTCTATCAACACATAGACATTGGTAAGCGCCTCGCGGTGGAGGAAATAGTCGCGCATCATGGTACCCCATTTCTCACGCGAAGTCTTCGAGGTGCGGGCAAAACCATAGCCCGGAAGGTCGACGAGATACCACTCATTGTTTATCAGAAAATGATTGATAAGTTGCGTCTTGCCAGGACGTCCAGAGGTCTTTGCCAGACCCTTGACACCTGTCAGCATATTGATGAGCGACGATTTGCCCACATTACTGCGACCAATGAAGGCATACTCCGGACGGCCATCCGAAGGACACTTCTTGTAGTTAGGACTACTGATACTGAACACTGCGCTACTTATCTTCATACCCTGCTACTTGCGGTTTGCTCGTTTCATCTTCTTCAACTCCTGCTTCAACTCTGTTTGCTTCTTTTTCAGCGTCTTGAGCTCTTTCATTGTCTCCAGTTCCTCCAGGCTGCGCTGCTTCCACCAGGGCAACAACTTCATATTGATGCTGAATAGGCGACGGCGGTCGAGCTTCTGGTTGCGATTCTGATAGCTGTCAATATAGCGCTTGTGTTTATCTGGATACAAGTCACTGAGTGTGATAAGGATGCCCGTGTCGCTAGTTCCCACCAGATGGTGGTTGGGGCAGGTGCCGAAGGAACGCATCGAGGGCGTGAGGTTCATATAGGCATTGACAAGTGGCGGCACGGTACAACCACGCTCACGCACAGCACGAAGCAGTATCTGATAGTCTTCCTTGTAGTTGCGACCATTGAAGAGTTGCACCAACTCGTTGTAGTCGCTCTCGATATTTATCCTCTCGTAGGGCCACACCAGGCCATCTCGGTCGGGGAAATGCTTCTGGTAGAAAAAGAGAATTAGGTCGCGAGCCTTCTTGTCGAGATCGCCATACATGGTGATTTTCCCAAAGAAATAGCGCGTCTCTGGAATTTCAAGTATCAGGCAACCAAGGCCGTCCCATAGGTTATCGAGGCTATAGAGGCCCTTGCGGAGGTTGTTGCTCGGCTGGTAAGCGGGCTGCACAAAAGCACGCCCAAGTTCTACGGTATAAGGGAGATACTCGTTTATAAACTGCTCGCTGAACTGGTATTGGTCGGCCGTTGGAGTGACAATGGAGCCATCCTCGCGGCGCAGCATATTGGTACCATGGATAAAACGGTAGGCCCCTACAATCTCCTCGTCCTCAGGACTCCAGACAAAGAGTTGCTTGCAGCAATAGGGATCCTCCATGGTGTCGTATTGGTCGATATCCAGTTCCTTGCCTGTGCCACCGCCATCAACGGCGAAACTCAGCTCACGCAGACGCCCAATCTCACGCATGATGTTGGGTGAGAGGTGCGCCGTGGTAACATAAATTTCCTTGTTTCCAAAATTACTTTTACGCAGGAAATGCTTCTGCTTCAATTCCTTCTTAATCAGCTCGCGGTCGACGGGCGGGGCTATATACGATAAATCCATATTCAAAAATCAAAGTTCAAAATTCAAAACTGGCATCAGGGTTATCCTTCAGCTTGTAGACATGCTCTCTCATCAGCGCGGCCCATTCGGCGGCAGTGTGGCGACTATCAAATGTTACATAGGAGATGGGCTTGCCAAAAGTAATAGAGAAGGTCTTGCCTCGCTGGGCAAACATCTCGGCTGGCAACATAGCCATCTCGTAGCTAAACTTGATTCCCAGCCGTTTGCGTATATTCGCCACCGTGTAGAAGAGGTTACGGTTGCGGGCGTCAGTGTAGACGGGAATGATATCACGATGGTATTTCACAGCCTTCTTGATGAAAGTGGGATGCCACTCTAGGTCCTTAATCTCGCCCTTCTGGCGACGCGAGGCGGCACCCGAGGGATAAAACAACAGGATATTGTCGCCGGCAAAAGCCTCCTCAAGATTAGCCAACGTCTTGGTTCTGTTTACCTTGTTGATGGGAACGAACAGCTCGCGCAGCCCCGGCAGGTAGAGCAGGAAGTCGGTCACCGGAAAGACAATGTCCTTGCGTTTGCGCCCCACGGCACCCATCAGCGCCAAGCCGTCGGGGCCTCCAAGGGGATGGTTGCCCACCACCAAGGGACTGCCGTCGGCAGGAACATGCTCCAATCCGCTGATTTTCACATCAAGACCAAGATTCCAAGGCTCCTTGCCCTCGGTAAAACCATAGACGAAGTCGAGCCCGAACAGGTCGCGGTCCTTGTAGATGGTCTCGTTGATTTCGTCAATATGCAGCAACCGTTCGGCCCATTTCAGCACCAAACGAGGCACCTTGACACCTTTGTCGGACAAAATCTTCTGCAGGTCAATATAGTTTTCCGTAATAACCGCCTGTTCCATCTGTGTTTTTCCTCCTTCTATTCAAACTGCAAAGATACAACTTTTTTTTATTATAGGAACAATATTTTTAACATTTGCTCCAGCCCAAGTCCGGTTTTAACATAAAAACCGTTAAAAGAGAACCTGAAAACCATCCAAAAACACCTAAAATGCTCTATACCACAACTGGCTGATAACCACTTACCAAGCCCTTACCAACTCCTAACCAACTCCTACCACGGTAGGAGATGATAGGGTGTTGGTAAGCCGATGGTTGGTTTATCGGGCTTTTAACATATTATGTTTTTTTTGCCATGTCGCAAAAAAATCGTACTTTTGCAGCGTTTTTTTACATAGTATTATGATTACTTTTATCACCTCAGTTGTATTGCTCCTATTAGGCTACTGGCTCTATTCCAAACTGATAGAGCGTATCATCGGTGTCAACCCCGAGCGTGTCACACCCGCCGTGGCGCACCCCGACGGGGTCGACTATGTGCCGATGAAACCCTGGCGCATCTTCCTCATCCAGTTCCTCAACATCGCCGGCGTAGGACCGATTATCGGAGCTGTCATGGGTGCCCAGTTCGGCACCGCCTCGTTCCTCTGGATTGTATTCGGATGCATCTTCGCCGGTGCAGTGCACGATTTCATTGCGGGCTTTATTTCTATCCGCCAGGACGGCGCCTCGCTGCCCGAAATCCACGGCAAATACCTGGGCAATGGCATGAAACAGTTCATGCGCGGCTTCACAGTAATTCTGATGATTCTCGTCGGCGCCGTGTTTGTCAACACCCCCGCCACCCTGCTCACTCAGGACATTTTCGTTCCCGAAGGGCTCCGTCATCTGGACCACAACGTGATACAGTATTTCTGGGTCATCCTTATCTTTATCTACTATCTGCTAGCCACCATGTTGCCTATCGACAAGATTATCGGCAAAATATACCCTGTTTTTGGCATTCTGTTGCTGGCCATGGCCGTGGCATTGGTAGTAGCCTTCGTGGTCTACCAGGTGCCACTGCGTGAGGTATGGGAAGGTTTGGAGAACAGCCATCCACTGGCTGCCACCAACCCCATCTTCCCCATGATGTTCATTTCCATTGCCTGCGGTGCCATCAGCGGTTTCCATGCCACACAGAGTCCTTTGATGGCACGCTGTATGGTGAACGAAATGCAAGCCCGCCCCATCTTCTATGGTGCCATGATTGCCGAGGGTATCGTGGCCCTCATCTGGGCCGCTGCCGCCGCCTATTTCTTCCACGACCATCCCGAGATTTGTTTCGGCAAGAGCGGTGCCGCCATGGTGGGTGTCATCGCCAACCAGTGGTTCCCGTCCATCATCGCCTTCATCACCATCCTCGGTGTGGTCAGTGCCGCCGTCACCAGTGGCGACACAGCTCTGCGCTCGGCGCGCCTCATCGTGGCCGACTTTATGCATGTCAACCAAAAGCCCATCATGAAACGCCTCTATGTAGCTCTGCCAGTATTCATCCTCGCCGCCGCCCTGCTGGTCTTCTCGCTGGTCGACAATGAAGGCTTTCAGGTCATCTGGCGCTACTTCTCGTGGGCCAATCAATTCCTTGCCATGGTCACCCTCTGGGCTGTCACCGTCTTCCTCGCTAAACTCCTGCCCGGAAAGGCTTGGTACTGGATCACTCTCGTTCCATCCCTGTTCATGAGCATGGTAACCATCAGCTTCCTCATGGTGGCACAAGGAGAAGGCCTCGGCAGTATCCTCCCCCACCCCGTGGGCTACGCCATCGCAGCTGCCATCACCCTCGCCCTCGGCGTGCTCTTCTTCGTGCGCATAAAGAAAAACACAATAAAATAACCATTTCGCCGTTTATTTTCAAAAAAAGTTGTACTTTTGCATTTTGAAAACAATAAAAAAATGAAGAAAAATATCGCACTCATGCTGGTCCTGCTCGTTGCAGGAACGGCCTTTGCAGCAAGTCACAAGCCCCGCAAGAACTCACGCACCGAGATGGGTATCCACGGCAACGCCCTGTATGTGATTGAATACACCTACAATCTTCACAGCGGTGCCAACGGTGGCCGCCAACTCATCTGCATCGACAGCATTACCTTCGACAAGCGCGGCAACTTTGCCGACAAGTTCCGCACCAAAGCCAACGACTATACCTGGTACAGCTATTATTTTGACGTCAACGGTTATAGCCTTGGCTGGAACGAATACAACAAAGAGAAGATGCTCACCGGCCGCACTGCCTACCTCAACGACAAGGATGGTAACCGCATCGAGCGCACCGTCTATCTTGGCAACCAGATGACCAAGAAGGAAAGTTCTAAATTCGTCAGCGGCCTGATGATGGAGGAACAGAGTTTTGACCAGGACGGCCAAATGACTGAGTTGCGGAAGTACAAATACGACCAGAAGGGCAACTGCACCGAGATTGAGTTCTACAACCGCGACGGCGACCTCATGCAGCACTACCTCTACAAGTACGATGCCCGTGGCAACCGCATCGAGTGGGACTTCTACGATGCCGATGAGTTCCTCTCTGCAAAAACGACCTATTATTATGATGACCACGACAATGTGATAGAAATCTCCTCATTCAACTATGACGAGCACCTCAACTGGAAGCACAGCTACGTCTACGAATACGACGAGGACGACAACTGGGTCCGCCAGACCATCTACCGCAACAATGTCCCCTACCAGGTCATCGAGCGCGAAATCGCCTTCCCTGCCAATTAAAACAGCATGAAATATTTGCCCATTCTTCTGTGCCTGCTCTTCTCTCTTGGAGGGCAGGCACAGGGTTGTTTAAAGGGCACTGTCACTGATGCCAAGACCGGTGAGCCGCTGCCGTTTGCCAACGTCACCGTCTTCCAAGACGGAAAGCAGGTGCATGGTGGCGTAACCGACTGGGATGGCATCTTCACCATCAAGCCGCTTGCGGCCGGTAACTACGACGTGACAGTAAATACCGTAGGATATCAGCCATACAAAAGAGAAGGTGTCAGAATACTAGCCTCAGGATTCACCCTTTGGGAAATAAGCCTGAATCCCACGTCCACTCATCTTGAGGATATCTCATCCTACGAAGATTCAATCTACAAACATTTTTATGGCCATGCCCGGCGGGAGCCGCAAATGCTGCCTTTGGTAGAATACGTGATTGTGGACAGCGGCTTGGCACAGATGCTCGACCGCGTCGTCGAGGGCAAGGAGAATACCTATTTCTGGAGCACTGAGTCCATGGAACCCAAGCCCAGCCCGGCAGGCACCACGTTCGACCTCTATTTGTTCACGACACCCGCCATTGACACCACCTGGGATTCTGTGCAGGGCGATTACAACTACCTTTATATGCTCTATCGCGACGACCCGACGCTTCCGCGTCCCTTGATAGAGCGGGCTCCACAGTTCTCGTTCGATAGCACAACGACCTGCATGAGTGTCACCGAGACCTACTATCCGCAGTCTTTTGTCGATGCCGAGGGCTTCGTCAGATACCGAGAATGTGTCTTCTTCCTCATCTACCCACCTGTGGAGGCAACGGATGCATACATCCGAAAAACCGACCGATTGGAGTTCTTCCTACAGAAAGATCCTCCTCTCGCCGCCCGTCATGACCCACCGACGTGGATCTACACCATGCAGCAAGGCCACTGGTATCGCTGGATGGAACTCCCAAACGGTTGGTAATCTTAAAACAAGGCTAACTGGCGTACGCCAGATTGGCAGTGCGATTGATACGGACACTCATACGGAGTCAGGCAATGCTGACCCGTGGGGGTGTCCGGTTCGTTTATGGCGAGGGCTATCGCCTTCATGGTGGCGATGTTCTTCTCTATCTCGTCGTGCTGGGCTTGCAATGCTTCGGTGAGGTCTTCTGTGATGAAGCCGCCGACGGGGTTGGCGTAGACGACGCAGAAGGAGTGTATCTCGCGGCAATGTGATATGATATAGTGCTGCAACGCAGCGTCGCGGCGGTATGTCTTGCTGAGGGCAGTGCCGCTCTTCACCTCGTAGATGTCCAATGTCCCGTCTTCGCGTTGGCGGACCACATCGGCCAGCACCAACACTTCGTCATGGAGAAATCCTGCTTCAAAGAGGGTGACTGGTGTGGCACACTCCTCCACCACCGCTTCGCGGCGGTCCCCCTCCCCTAACTTAGGGGAGGAGCCAAGACAGTTATCTGCAAGGACTTTCTTCAGCTCTCCCCCTAAGTTAGGGGGAGTACCCCGCAGGGGGGAGGGAGTGTGTAACCTGTCAAGAAGCTGCGCCGTGCGCTCGGGGTACGCATCCACATTTCTCTTCAGCTCAGCGGAGATATCGATGCCGTCAGGGAAGGTAGCTTTGAATGCGTATTCGAACTCGCGGCCACGGTCGAACCGCAGCATCTGCTCACGCGTGTATTTTGCCAACCGCGGGTTGTGGACATCGAGCCACAACGCTCTGTCGCACTGGAGGCCACGGATATACTTGCTCTTGCTCAACAGATGGCTCATTCTCTCAGTTTTTATCTCAACAGAACTATCATTTTTTTATTTCAATCAGAACTAAAAGAACTATCAGAACCAATCGTCTAATTCTTTTTGTTCTTTTCGTTCTAATTGAGATTATTGTTTATTCTGCTTGAGCTTCAAGAACAGTTCTTCTGTGGAGTCCACCGCGTGGAGCGAGGCCTCGCCACCGGCACGGACGAAGCCCATCTGGTTCATCTGGCGGAGCTGCTCGAGGAAGGGGTTGAAGAAGCCGTCGAGGTTTAATAAATACATGGGCTTATCTATCTGCTTGAGCTGATTAGCCACCATAACCTCCAGCACTTCGTCGAGGGTGCCGATGCCGCCGGGGAGGGCCACGAAGGCGTCGCTGCGGGCGATGATGTATTCCTTGCGCTCGGCCATGCTGCGGACGCGGACGAGCTCGGTGACGGGCTGCGAGTTGATAATCTCCTCGCTGAAGAGCGTGGGGATGACGCCCACGACGTGGCCGCCCTCTTGGAGCGCGGCACCACTGACGGCGCCCATCAAACCAAGGTTGCTGCCGCCATAGATGAGCGTGTGTTCCTCCTCGGCGAGGCGGCGGCCGAGGGTCTCGGCTTCTTTAGTGATGCGACTGTCGCCCGGCAGGGCGGAGGCACAGAAGACTGCTATGTTCATGCTATTCTTTGTTGTCATATTTTTTTAACGCACCACTGTAGGATTTATTGCCCCTGGCAGGCAATATCTACGACGATTTGTCGTTATACGATACAGAAAACTAAAACATCGAACGATAATGAACAAGACTGTATTGATTACCGGCGCGACGAGCGGCATCGGCCTCGGCTGCGCCAGAAAATTCGCCGCCAACGGCGACCGTCTCATCCTCACCGGCCGCAACGCCCAGCGCTTGGAGGAAATCCACCAAGAGCTCACCGCCAAGGGCACCGAGGTGCTGACAATCCTCTTCGACGTGCGCGACCGCGCGAAGGCTACCGAGTGCATCAATAACCTGCCCACCGAGTGGAAGGACATCGACGTGCTGGTCAACAACGCCGGCCTCGCCCTCGGCCTCGAACCCGAGTACGAAGGCAGCTACGACGACTGGGACACCATGGTGGACACCAACATCAAGGGTCTGTTGACCATGACCCGTCTCGTGGTGCCGGGCATGGTGAAGCGCGACCGTGGCCACATCATCAACATCGGCTCCGTGGCTGGCGACGCCGCATACGCCAACGGCAACGTCTACTGCGCCACCAAGGCTGCCGTGAAGACTATCACCGACGGACTGCGCCTCGATGTGGCCAATACCGCCATCCGCGTCACCAACCTCAAGCCCGGCCTTGTGGAGACCAACTTCAGCAACACGCGCTTCCACGGCGACACCGAGCGCGCCGCCAACGTCTACAAGGGCATCAAGCCCCTCACCGGCGACGACATCGCCGACGTGGCTGTCTACGCCTCCAACGCCCCCGCCCATGTGCAGGTGGCCGAGGTGCTCATCCTCGCCACGCATCAAGGCAGCGGCAGCGTTATTGTCCGCAAGTAAACGCCCTCCAGTAAAAGTCAACCGGCTACCATCCGAAAGGGTGGCAGCCGGTTTTGTATTATGCGTGGGTGTTGCGGCTGTCGCCCGGCAATCCGGAGCCGCAAAAGACTGCTATGTTCATTGCTTTTCTTTATCTGATGTTGCTGGAATAATCCATTTGGGGTCTATACGGTTCGTGTCTCTATAATACCAACAAAGACCATCAAGCCCATCGGCTTTCATTGGTTGACATTCCACTATTTTTGTTGATATTTTAACACCATCGACTTCCCAATATGGGATATATTCTCCATGACCGACTATAGGACAACATCCATTTCCAAATGTCAGATCAAACAGGTATTTTTTTCCTTTCTTAATAATAGTTCCATCGCATAGACGGCCAGAATCAAAACTGACAATCTGCATCTCAACCTTTTTGTCACGATAATCTTTGCCGTACAGTATTTCTAATTGTTGGTCGTATGTGGTATCTGCGAGCTCAATCGTTATAACATAATAACTACTTTCACCCACATGATATGCTTTGCTGATATCTGTCACCTTGCATTTCACTTCAAACCTCCATGGTTTGACCTCATTCCTCATGTCGGATTCAATGACAATCAAGGGTGAATCGCTCTGTGCCACGGCACTGGCGGCGAGGGCGAGGAGGGCGGCGCATAGGAGCAGAATCTTCTTCATTGTCTGTCTGGGTTTATTGTTTCGGTGCAATTTGTTGTCTCGTTTTTGTATTTTTACCGCGCATCGTTGCAAAACCGTGTTGCAGAGCTGCAAAATGGCCGCGCACAGGTGCGGAGGGCATTACACGGCTGAAAAACGACCGCGCATATATGCGGAGCGGATTACACGGCTGCAAATTGACCTCGCATATATGCGGGGCGCGTTGCACGGCTGTTTCATGGTTGCGCACCGGTGCGCGGTGGCGTTGCAGTGCTGTCAATGCTCCCCGCACAGGTGCGGGGAGCATTACATGAGCCGTTTCGTGGCCTCGCAGCGGTGCGGAGGCTACTTCTTCCAGCGCTTAAGCTGGGGGAAGTATTGCAGGAGCTGCTGGCGGTACTCGTCGGCGGTGAGGTGCTGGTTGGTGTTTTTGTTGAACTCGTCGACGAACTGGACGCAGCAGTCGACCATCTGCTCCATGGTGCACTCCTGGGTGAAGTGGCCGTCGGCGAAGCAGTACTTGCAGTAGTCGGGATTGTCGCTCACCACCTCGTCGGTCAGCGGCATGCCGCAGCTCTGACAGTAGCGCTGTTTGGGGGCGCCGGGCTTGCGCTGCAGGACGGCGTAGACCTTAGCCATGATGTCGGCGGCGCGGAGGTGGTAGTTGGTGAGCATCTCGTCGGGGGTGCCGCTCTCGCCGAAGCGGTCGTCGACGGCGACGTACTCCATGGGCGTGGGGCAGCGGAGGGCAAGCGTCTGGGCGATGCTGTCGCCGAGGCCGCCGTTGAAGAGGTGCTCCTCGCAGGTGACGACGGCGCCGGTCTTGCGGGCGCTGGCCACGACGGCCTCCACGTCGAGCGGCTTGATGGTGTGGATGTTGATGACTTCGCAGCTGATGCCTACCTTCTCGAGCATCTCGGCGGCCTGCAGGGCTTCCCACACGAGGTGGCCGCAGGCGAAGAGGGTCACGTCGCGACCCTCGCTCAGCAGCTGGGCTTTGCCGATTTCGAACTTCTCGCCTTCCGGCAGGAAGCAGGGCATCTTGGAGCGGCCGAGGCGGAGGTAGACGGGACCGACGTGCTCGGCGGCGGCCAGCGTGGCGGCCTTGGCCTGGTTGTAGTCGGCAGGCACCAGCACGGTCATGTTGGGCAGCACCTTCATGAGGGCGATGTCCTCCATGGTCTGGTGCGTGGCGCCGTCCTCACCGAGGGAGATGCCGGCGTGCGAGCCGCAGATTTTCACGTTCTTGTTGCTGTAGCACACCACCTGGCGTATCTGGTCGTAGACGCGGCCGGTGACGAACTCGGCGAAGCCCCCGATGAAGGGCACCTTGCCGCAGAGCGAGAGGCCGGCGGCGATGCCGACCATATTGGCCTCGGCGATGCCGCACTGGATGAAGCGCTCGGGGAACTCCTTGGCGAAGCCGTCCATCTTGACGCTGCCTTTCACGTCGGCGCTCAGGGCGACGACATTCTCATTCTTGCGGCCAGCCTCTACCAGGCCCTCGCCCATGCCGGCGCGCAACTCTTTGCTTGATTTGATTTCGTAGTGGGTCATTGTTATTTGTTTTTGATTATTATTGTCTATTTTTTATTGGGGTTAATGGGCTTAATGGGTTTAATGGGCGCTGACGCATGATGGCTATTGCCCAAATCGCCCATTAGACCCATTAAACCCATTTTGCCCATTCTGCCCATTAAACCCATGACTATCTCTGTAGGCTTTCCTCGCCCTGTACATCTCCTCTTTTATCCCTCCGTTCTCGAGGAAATTCCTCTTCTGCCACTCGATAAGTCCTTTTATCAGCACGTCGCACTGGTGTATCAGCGTGATGGCGATGTTGGCGATTGTCTCGTCCGAGCGGTCTTTTATCTTCTCGCGGTACACTGCCGAGTCGAGGTGCCGCTTGCAGAACTCCCGCGTCTGGACGCAGCGTGGGTCATTGTACGGCCACTGCTCCAGACCTCTCACACGAAGGTAGTCCTCATAGTCCAGCAGAAGCTCGTGCAGCGAGGCACGGTTGACGTTGGTCAGCTTCAGCTCCATCTCCTTCGAGGTGATGCCGTCGATGTTGCCCTCGGCAAGGTTCTGCTTGCCGCTCCGTGCCGCCTGCACCATCTGGTCTATCGTGCGGTCTCCTTTCACCAAGAACTTATTGGCAAAATAATAGGTCACGTCGTAGACACACTCCGCTTTCTGGAATGCCTTCAACGTCCTGTAGTTGTTATCTTGCCGTATAAAGTCCCTGTCGGTCATTGGTTATTTCTCTATAACAATCATTCGGTCTTTGGCTGTGGTCGTCGGGGCGGTCACGACAGAGAAGCATCCGTCGTCGTCCCTGAAGTCGGAGTGCTCGCGGAGGTAGTCGGCATAGAACGAGGTGCGAACTACAAACCAGCTACTGTCTGACTCAGGCGAGGGTTTCTCGCGTGTGACAGGAATATAGTTGTTGGTGTCTACCGCCAGGCAGAAGGGGACGCCCTCCATACGGCTGCGGCTGTCGATGGGGTGAGCTGTGCTGAAGAGGCTCACCACCTCCTTGTACATCCCTTTCTCATAAGGCAGATTGCAATGGTGAATCAGCTCGCGAGGGATGCCCATGTCCATCATATCGCCGACCACCTCTTCCCAATGGGCGGAGTCAACGATGTCCTCGACGATGAGGTAGTAGATGCGCCACAGCGAGGTGTCCATTGCGTTGACAGCCGCCTTCGTTTCCTCGTTCATCTGGCGGCATCCATAGCAGTAGGGACTGGTGAAGATGAGGGCGCGGTAGTGTGTGGTGTCCTGAGCGATGGCAGTCAGTTCCTCCATTCCGAAAGAGCCTTCCGGTACATACAGAGGTGCCTTGGTTTCGTGCTTGCAGCCTACAAGGAGCAGCATGGTTGTCATTATAAAAAAGATTCTTTTCATGCTCAAAACTGTATCTTGGTGGTCTGTGAACTTTCTATCACGAAGCGTTTTGTCTGGACTTTGTCGTATTTGGTGGCGTTCTGGGGGTGGAGGACGAGCTCGTATTGGCCGGGTTGCAATAATAACCTCTCGCCGGCGGTGCTGGGGTTGAGGTCGGTGGCGAACTCCACCTGGCCGTCTCTTAATCTAAAGATGGCGCCGGTGGTAATGCCCTTGGGCTTGCTGAGGATGAGCATGCCGGGCATGGGCACCGAGAGCTCGGTGGCGGCGTTGCCACGCACCTCGACATTCCGCAGAGTGGTGACGGGCAATGTCTGCACCTCCACATCATAGCGACCAGCAAGGTACTGCCCCGTCTCACCAATAGTCTGCGCCGCCACACGGTCGCCGCCACGGCGCACAATAACATCCACGTTGGGCTGTTGCCATTGCGGACGCTTGCCACCATACTGCACCTTCAACGTCCCCTCGCTGACAGTAATATCGACATTATTCACACGGTCGACCGAAAATCGCATGGCTTCTCGGCGCAATGGAGGGTGGGTAAAAACGGTCATATCATAGGTCACCAGCGGGTCGAGTAGTAGCGTGTCGAGTCGCAACTTGGCGTCAACGCTGTAAATGGTGTTTTGGCGGATGACACCCGTACGATGGTCATAGAATGCCACAGGATGTTCAGTCTCATAGATTTCGCCGTCGGCACCCAACACATTGAGCACAACCTTGGCCTTCTTGCCACTAAGACGGAAGATATTGTTGAGAGTCTTGGCGAACTCCTCCTCGTGCGGCACCAAGAAGAGGCTCCCAGCGCAGTCGGCATGATGAAAGGCGCCACCTCCGATACCCAAAACGAAAGTCTGTACCACGACCCCACTCAGCTGCACCTGCCGCGCCACGTCGCATATCTCGGCGTCGCAGTCGTCCATACCATCAGTGATGATAAGAATGATGTTACGGGAAGAGCCCGTGGCGGGGAAATCGCTTAAGGCATCGGTCAATGCCTCGGCCGCCAGACATCCGCCCTGTGGCACAAGGGTCTTAATCTTGCTCTGCAATTGATAGATATTGTCGGTACCAAAGGGTACTTCCAGGCGCGTGGAGAACTGATTCTTGTTCATATGGCCGAACACGCGCAACGCCACCTCGACATCGTGCTGTTGCGAGATGCTGTCGAGAAACGACAGCAGCACCTGCTGCGTAACCTTTATCTTGCTATTGCTCTGCCAGTGGTCCCACATCGAATTGGAGCAGTCCATGATAAGCAACAAGCGAGTCTTCTCAGGCCTCTGTCCCTGTGCCACTCCAGCCAACAATAACAATAATATTATGAACAGTCTGCGCATTTTAGACATAATAATTCAAAATGCAAAGATACAAATAATCGCCGACATGACAAAATAAAACACAGCCGAAAAATAAATTTCCCCATGTCGTGAAAAGTTCGTATCTTTGCATCGCATTTTATGCGTAAAACAAATAATAATTTAACAATAAATCAATGAAAAAAGCATTCCTATTCCTTGGCGCTGTTGCCATCTGCGCCAGCTCTGTGTTCGCACAGGAAGAGAAGAAAGAGGACGAGGGCTACAAGTTCGACACCATCAAGATGTTGCCCATCACCTCCGTAAAAAACCAGAACAACGCCGGCACCTGCTGGAGCTACAGCGGCATCGCTTTCCTCGAGAGCGAGCTGCTCCGCATGGGCAAGGGCGAGTACGACCTCAGCGAGATGTACGTGGTCGAGAAGACCTACAACGACCGCGCCTACGCCGCCGTGCGTACCCATGGTGACGTCTCCTTCAGCCAGGGCGGTGCCTTCAACGATGTCATCTACTGCCTTCGCAACTACGGCATGGTGCCCGACGAAATCATGCCTGCCGGCAAGATGTATGGTGACACCCTCAGCAACCACACCGAACTCAGCGCCCTCACCGACGTGATGGTCGAGGCCATCGCCAAGGGCAAACTGAAGAAACTCCAGATGAGCCCCGACGGCCAGCCCCTGTGGCAGAAGGCTATCGCCGCTGTCCATGAGACCTACCTCGGACCCATCCCCGAGAAGTTCAAATACAACGGCAAGGAGTACACCCCGAAGAGTTTCGGCGAGAGCCTCGGCCTCAACCCCGACGACTACGTCTCCATCACCAGCTACACTCACCATCCCTTCTACGAGCAATTCGTCATCGAAATTCAGGACAACTGGCGCTGGGGTCTGAGCTGGAACCTGCCCCTCGACGAGATGATGGAGGTCTTTGACTATGCCATCGAGAACGGCTACACCATCGCCTGGGGCGCCGACGTCAGCGAGCCCGGCTTCCGCTACAGCCGTAAGGGCTTCGCCGTCCTGCCCGCCACCGAGGCCCCGAAGGCCGGCGTGGGCAGCGACCAGGCCAAGTGGAGCGGCATGAAAGCCGGCGAGATTGCCGACGAGGCCGCCAAGCACCCCACGCCCCAACGTTGGGTGACCCAGGAGGAGCGCCAGCAGGCCTATGACAACTGGGAGACCACCGACGACCACGGCATGCTGATTTTCGGCACCGCCAAGGACCAGATGGGCAACGAGTACTACATGGTGAAGAACAGCTGGGGCCTGTACAACGGCGAGTTCGGCGGCAACTTCTTCTGCAGCAAGGCATTTGTCCGCTACAAAACCATGAACATCGTGGTCCACAAGGACGCCATCCCCGCCCACATCAAGGCTAAACTCGGCATCGAAGACAAGAGCGCCAACACCAAGAAAGGTAAAAAGAAATAATCAATTCTTCAACCCAAAAGCCGGTTTCCGCACAAGCAGAAACCGGCTTTTTTTGTTCTATCTGGTAAGCTGATTTCCATTTTATTAATATGTTGTTCTTATGTTGTTCTTTAGATTTATTCATAAGAACAACATAAGAACAACATACTATCAATATGAAAAATAGGCTTTTAGGTGGCACTTTTATTGATTTTGTATTGCAACGGGGTGATATTCTGGATTTTTTGTGTATTTTTGCAGTCGAGAACAACCACTGATGAAAAAGAAGCTTTCCATACTATTACTATTGATTTCCATATCTTTAGGGATTATGGCGCAGGAGGATTGTCCCCTCCCCGAAAGGAAAAAGCTCAACGCCAAGGAGCGCCGCGAGATGCAGGAGTACTTGGATGCACTGGTGAATGACTGGAAAAAAATTGTCGTTTCGGGCCATGACCCTCGACTGACATTTATCGACATAGACAAAAAGCACATCGTTGTCAACGTGGATTACGACCTCGACGACAGCGCCGCCGCCAAGATGGAGACACTGCAATCATGGCCACGTGTAGCGGCATTGTTCGATGCCACAAAACACCTGAGCGACATCTTCGGCTTGTTGGCCTCTCTGGGTTACGAAGTAGCGTTGAGTGTTTCTTTCCGTCCGAACGGAGAAATCTTTTTCTTCTCCTATGACAACGAAACCCTGCGTCGCATCATGATGCTGGAGAACGTGACGTCGGCAACGATATACAACGTTGTCACCGAAACAAAGAAAAACATTCCCTTCGAATTCGACGACAGTGTGATATGTACCGGCACAAGCTACTGCAACCATCTGTGGTCTATCCAACTGCACTCTCTTGTTAATATGGACCCAATTACCGACGCACGTACCGAATGGATGGTCTACCTCAGCAATCTTATTGAGCAGAAAGAGTATCTCCATTACATCGGCATGGACAGCAGCACAGCCCGGTTTGTCATCGTTCAAGACGGAGTAAAGGACACAATGATATTCGAGTATAGCCCTGCACAGCTGCTTGGGGAGACACCCACGATGGACATTGACCATGTGGGTAGGTATATGGCCCAGACCATCAACCGCTCTCTACCCATGGAATTGCCGAATGGGGACGGAACCTTTGAGAGTTGCACGTATGACCCATCGCTGAGTGTTCTTGTATTCAATTATCTGATGAGCGAACTGTCCATTCTCAACAATGAAGGGAAAGAAGTGCAGATTAAACCCTTCTTGCTGAATGTCATGATGAACGCTCCCGACGGACAGGAGTTTTTCTCCTCACTAATTGAATTGGGGCTGGGTCTTGAGTTGCGTATGCAGAGCCGCACGACGCGCCGCACCACGACTTTCACCTACACTGCCGATGAATTGCGTATTTATATGTTTGAACAACAATAAGCCATGCGAATCCTGCTCATTACACCGCCACTCACGCAGTTGAACACCCCCTATCCTGCTACAGCCTACCTCAAGGGGTACTACGCCACACAGGGGCATACAGTACGACAGGTCGACCTCGGAATCGAGGTGGTCGACCGCGTGCTGTCGCGGGAGTTCCTTGCGGGCATCGGCCTCGTGGAACAGGCGCGGCTGATAGAACCCGTCAAGCGGTTCCTCCGTGGGCAGGACGACACACTGGGCCCTCGAATTGCCAATAGGAGTTTGCTGCCGGAAGGCAATCGTTTCGAGCAATTGGATGAGGACAATATGGAATGGTCCTTCGGCGTCAGCGGCACCACCGACAAGGCGCAGCACCTGGCCACATTATTTATAGAGGACTTCGCCGACCACATCCGCGAGCACGTCGATCCCCACTTCGACCTCGTGCGCTACGCCGAGTACCTCAGCAACGACGCCCCCACCTTCGACCCCCTCTACGCCGAGCTGCAGCAGGAGCCGTCGGCCATCGACCGACTGATGCTCGGCCTCCTCGAAGAGTGTGTGTCGGGGTTTGCCCCCGACCGCGTTTGTCTCACGGTCCCTTTCCCCGGCTGCCTGTATGGGGCTTTGCGTTGCGGCCAATGGCTCAAGGCCCACACCACCGCCACCGTTGAGATAGGCGGTGGATTTCCCAACACCGAATGGCGCCAGCTGAGTGACCAGCGTATCTATGAGTTCTGCGACGAGGTGGTGATTGACGGGTGCAAAGAGGCTGACCAATACTGCCCCGATTTCAGCGATTTACCATTGGACAAATACCTCTCGCTCACAGAGATGACCAACCCCATGCACCGCCTGTGGAACCAGGGTCGGTGGAACAAGATGGTGATGGCCCACGGCTGCTACTGGCACCGCTGCGCCTTCTGCGACACCTCGCTCGACTATATCGGCAACTACCGCGCCCCCAAGGCCGCCACCGTGGTCGACCACATGGAGCGCGTCATGGCACAGACGGGCCGCACGGGCTTCCACTTCGTCGACGAGGCGTTGCCGCCCAAGCTGCTGCGCGAGGTGGCCGAAGAGATACTGCGGCGCGGCCTCGCCGTCAGTTTCTGGGGCAACATACGCTTCGAGAAAGCCTACACCGCCGAGCTTTGCGACCTGCTGGCCGAGGCCGGCATGGTGGCTGTGAGCGGTGGCTTGGAGGTGGCCTCCGACCGCCTGCTGAAACTCATCGACAAGGGCGTCACCATCCAGCAGACCGTCGATGCCTGCCGCCACCTGCGCGACGCCGGCATCATGGTGCACACCTACCTCATGTACGGCTTCCCCACCGAGACGCTCCAGGAGACCGTCGACGCCCTCGAGATCGTCCGCCGCATGTTCGACGAAGGCATCGTCCAAAGCGCCTTCTGGCACCGCTATGCCATGACTTGCCACTCGCCTTCTGGCCTCAACCCCGAAGCCTACGGCGCCCGCCGCACCACCCTCGAGCCGAACCCCTTCTGCAACAACGAGGTCGACTGGGAGCCGGTGGATGGGGCCAATGGGGCTAATGGGTTTACTGGGCATTTCCCTTATGATATCGATGCCGTCGGTGCCGCCCTGCGGCTGGCCACCTATAACTACATGAACGGGCTGGGTTTAGACCAGCCCGTCCGCAGTTGGTTCCCCATACGGGTACCGAAACCATCAAAATAATAAAAATGCCGGCAATATGCCGGCGAGCCTTCTAGCTATCGAGCGATATCCTCGTCGTCTTTGGGTTCTCCATGGCGGAGATTCTTGATGTAGAGTTCAATACTCTTCAACCCCCAGTTGATGAGGATGATGACAGCGACAGCCACGATGGCCTCGCGCCACATGCCATAGCCGCAGAGGCAACCCACGGCGGCTGAGCACCAGATGGTGGCAGCCGAGGAAAGGCCGTGGATGGTAAGTCCGTTCTTCATGATGACACCAGCACCAAGGAATCCAATACCAGTAACAACCTGAGATAGAACACGGAGATTGTCATTATTCACAGGGCCACCAGCAGCAGTGGCACCCATAATAACACTTTCGCTTATAAGAATAAATATACAGGCACCCACGGCCACAAGTGAATTGGTAGTGAGCCCAGCCTGACGCTGCTTAAGTTCGCGCTGAGTTCCGATGATGATGCCGGCGATGAGGGCGCAAGCAAGGCGGAAAATAAAGACTTCGATGGGCATGATGGGGTGAATGGGTTTAATTGGTTAACTGGCTTTCCCGGCGAGGATGACGACAATCTCACCCTTGACCTCTTTCTGCTGGAAGTGGGCGAGTACCTCGGCGAGGGTGCCGCGAGCAGTCTCTGCGTGGAGCTTGCTGATTTCGCGGCTGACGGAGACCGGGCGCTCGTTGCCGAGAACGGCGATGAGTTCTTCCAGCAGTTTGACGAGGCGATAGGGGCTCTCGTATATAACCATTGTGCGTTCCTCGTCAGCGAGAGCCTTGATGGCCGTCTGGCGACCTTTTTTGTGCGGCAGGAAGCCGAGAAACGTGAATCGGTCGCAGGGGAGTCCGCTGTCGATGAGTGCCGGCACAAAGGCCGTAGCTCCCGGCAGGCATTCCACCTCGATACCTTCTTTCACAGCTTCGCGCACCAGCAAGAATCCCGGGTCGCTGATGCCAGGAGTTCCGGCATCGGTGACCACGGCAATGGTGGTGCCGCCCTTCAGTCGCTCGACGAGCCCCGCCACCGTCTGGTGCTCGTTGAAGATATGGTAACTCTGCAACGGGGTGTCAATACCGTAGTGTTGCAGTAGCACACGGCTGGTGCGGGTGTCCTCGGCAAGGATAAGGTCGACAGACTTGAGAACCTCGACGCCACGAAATGTCATGTCGCCGAGGTTCCCAACGGGTGTCGGTACTAGGTACAATTTAGACATTATTCTTCCTCGAAGTCGTCGGGGATTTCCATGTCGTGGTAGACGTTGGTCACATCGTCGTCCTCCTCGAGGATACCGATGACCTTCATCACTTTGCGGATGGTCTCGGTGTCGACCTGACGGAGGGTGTTGGGAATGCGCTGCAGTTCGGCGCTCTCGCACTCGATGCCCTTCTGCTCAAGCATCTTGACCATGTTGCCGAAGTCCTCGTAGGCGGTGTAGAGGGTCAGGTACTCGTCGTCGGCCTCCATCTCTTCCAGACCGCCGTCGATAAGTTCCATCTCCAGCTCGTCGACATCCATCTCAGGCTTACGGGGCACCACAAAGACACCCTTGCGAGTGAAGAGGAAGGCGAGGCTGCCGTTGGTCTCTAACGTGCCACCGTTCTTGTTCATGATGGCTTTCACGTTGGCAACGGTGCGGTTGTTGTTGTCGGAAAGGGCCTCAATAAAGAGGGCGATACCGTGACTGACGTGGCACTCGAAGGTGAGTTCCTGCATCTGGGCAGCATCCTTGTCGTTGGCTTTGTTGATGGAACGCTGCAGGGTGTCCTTAGGCATGTTGCAGCCACGGGCATTCTGCACGAGCAGACGCAGACGGGGGTTGCTGTCGGGGTCGGGACCGCCTTCGCGCACGGCGATGGTGACCTGCTTCAGAATGTTACTCCACTGTTTCGAGCGCTTGGCATCAGCGGCGCCTTTTGCTCTCTTAATCTTTGACCATTTGTTGTGTCCTGACATAATAAATTAGTATTTAGTTTATATTTTGTTTAATTGATTTTCCATTGAATATAGGTTATCGGCATACCCTTCTCGAGGAACATCCGCTCATAGAAGGTCTGCGTCAGCTTGGCCTCAGCGAGTGATGAGTGATGAGTGATGAGTGATGAGTCGTTGTATAAATCGTTGGTGCTAACAATTACCTCCACATTGCGGGTAGGCAGCACCTCGTTGAGGGTATAGTCATACAGCTCCTGGCTGTCGGTCTTGAGGTGCATCGTGCTGCCTGGGGCAAGGAAGTGGGCATAGGTGTCGAGGAAACGGGGCGATGTGAGACGCTTGTTGGGTTTCTTCAGCTGCGGGTCGCAGAAGGTAATCCATATCTCGCTCACCTCGCCTTCGGCAAAGAAACGGTCGATGAGTTCGATGCGTGTGCGGATGAACGCTACGTTCTTCATCTGCTCCTCGTTGCTGGTCTTGGCTCCGCGCCAGAGGCGAGCCCCTTTGATGTCGACCCCGATATAGTTGCGCTCGGGATGGATACGGGCCAATGCAATGGTGTAATCGCCCTTGCCGCACCCCAACTCCAACGTGATGGGATTGTCGTTTCCGAACTGCTCACACCAACGGCCTCTCAATGCAAACCCATCCTTTTCCAGTTGGTCAAAACCCACCTGAAAGAGGTTGGGGAACGTGAGGTTCTCCGCGAATCGTTGCAGTTTGTGATGGCCCATAAATTCTACAACTGTTTAATTACGATATCACCATCGTACCAACTCTTGATATGATTATATAAAGCCTCGGCCTTAGTGCGCGTCGATGCACTGCCCATACTTACATAATACATATCGTTCTTCTCGATGATGTAAGCATCGCAACCCAACTCATGCAGGCGAGCAGACATCCTGACCGCAGTAGCCTTGTTGAGGTAGAAGCCGGCGATGATATCAAAACCCTGCTTACTATCTTTTCCCATATAGACCGACAATTGTTCCTCCTTATCGTTTCTCTTATTCAAGGCAGAACGCTCGGATTCCTTCACCTGCTGCACTTCAGCGGCAGTATACTGCGGAGCACTGGGCTGAAGATCCAGCTCATCTACCAACTGCTCAAGGATACCATTCAAAAGGGTTGTATTCATGAGTTCACCCTGAACTGTGTGACGCACAACGTTGGCGTAGTAGCGTTTCAGCCAAGGCTCGGCATGGTTGTACATATAATCGTCGTAAGGGACGAAACGCTGCACAGCGAAACGTGGGCCAAGCAACTGTCCCATCCGTTCTTCAATGTATTGACGCACACGATCCATCATTGGAACCCTGGCGGCACTATAGTTGCATGAAGTCAAGAAATTGCTGATATATTCCGTCATATTGGCACATACAATATCGCTGTTGAGCGCCATTTCACGGTCAGTGTATTCTATCAGGTCGGGATTGTAAGTCAAAGCATTGTCGGCTGGTACATCAAGATGGTTGGCATTCTTGACCACTTCGGCGGCAGGCGCTTCTTTAACACGCTGGCCCTGGTACCAATATTTCATATAAAGAAATGCCAATGCGGCGACAACCAGCAGAAGCAGTAATATCCACAGCACTCTCTTGAAACCACGTCCTTTCTTCTTGCCTTCCTTCTTCTTGCAGGCAGCCTCTTTCTTGGCAGCCTCACGTTCCTCAAGTTTATTGCGAAGCTTGCGCTCTTTCTCGGTCTTGGCCTCCAACTTGATACGTTCTTTCTCTGCCTTAGCCTCCGCTTTGAGGCGCTCTTTCTCAGCCTTGGCTTCCGCCTTACGGTGAGCCTTTGTTTCCTTCGGAAGTTCCTCTAACTGCTTGATGCTCTCTTTCCACTCCTCTGACACAGTCTGGTTTTCCATTACAGGCTCGGGCTCAGGTTCTGCAGTGGGGGCAGGAGTCGGTTCGGGTTCAGGTTCGGACTCTGGCATAGGTTCGGGCACGGGTTCAGGCTCTGGTGCAGGTGCAGGCTCAGGCACGGGTTGGGGTTCAGGCACCGGCTCAGCATCTACCGTTTTCACTTCAGGCTCGGCCTCAAACTGAGCAAACGGATCCTCACTATTACTATGGTCGTAGGTCTTCACCTCCTCCAAGGGTGTCTCATTGCCGTTGCCAGCATCGATGACCACGCCTTCGGCCATCTCAAAACCATACTTATCTCCTCTTTGGGTGATAGCGCCCAAGTTCTCCAGACGATGTTCACCGGTAAGTTTCAGTTTATCCTTGAGGGCATCGAGGTAATTGCGCCACATCTGACGGGCGATGTCCTCACTCACACAATCGCGTTGTGCGATAATTTTGACAATACTCTCGTCGCCAGTGGTAGCCTCGCTGTAAACGATACTGCGGGTGGCCGGATAGTAGATTCTCGTCACCGGATCATGGTGGGGCGCCTGCTCCACGCTGTCAAATCTTCCGATTCCGGGCAGCTCTACCATCTGTCCGTTTTGCAACAATTCAACGATTAAATCGGTTATATTCATAATGATACTATTTTTTTTCGTTCATCTTTTTTAGTTCTCTCTCGGCAGCCTCGAGATCTTCAGGAGTGTCAATACCGATATTAGCCGCCGCCGTCTCTCGCACAGCAATAGTATATCCCGCCTCAAGCCAGCGCAGCTGCTCCAGTTTTTCACTGGTCTCCAACTCACTCTGTGGCAACGCACACACCTCGGCAAGAGTAGTGCTACGGAAGGCATAAATGCCTACATGTTTGAAATAACGCCCTTCTTGAAGCCACTCACTCTCCTCCACCCCACGGCGATAAGGGATAGGCTGACGACTGAAATAGAGTGCCTTGCCATCTTCTGCACATACCACCTTCACATTATTGGGAGAGAAAAGTTCCTCACTGCTAACAATGGAGGTCTTCAACGTAGCAATATCGACCGAAGGACTCGAGAAACATGATACCAGCAATTGTAGTTGGGAAGGTTTCACAAAAGGCTCATCACCCTGCAAGTTAATCACCACGTCGTAATGATTTTCCTCTTTTTCCAATGTCCGTACCACCTCGCCACAACGGTCGGTACCACTGCGATGCTCCGTAGAAGTCATCATCACACTGCCTTTACCGAAGGTCTCCTCCACATGAGAGAAGATGTGCTCGTCGTCAGTAGCCACCACCGCGGCATCAATGCCAGGGGTATTGGCAGCCACGCTATAAGCATAGTCGATGATAGGCTTGCCACCCAGCAGAGCCAATGGCTTGCCAGGGAATCGTGTCGAAGCATAACGTGCAGGAATAACGGCCAGTACTTTCATCTTCTCTCTATTCTTCGTTGCCGAAAAGGCTATTGAATTCTGCGTCAATCTTGTTAATTATCCATCCCAAATCCTCGCGGCTCTCTACAAAGTCGTGCTCGTCGGTGTCCACCACCAACATCTTGCCCTCGTAACCAGAGGCCCAATTCTCGTAGCGGCTATTGAGGTTGGTAAGATAATCCAAACGGATGCTGCTCTCATACTCACGACCGCGCTTCTGGATGTGACGTATGAGTGTCGGCACGTCGCCGCGCACATAAATCAGGAGGTCGGGCTTGGGAAGCAGCGAATAGGTCATCTCGAAAAGCTTGGTGTAGGTGGTCAGGTCGCGTGTGGTCATCAGGCCCATGCTCTGCAAGTTAGGAGCAAAAATATATGCGTCATCATAGAGCGAGCGATCGCGGATAAAACTCTCTCCAGAAGCCTGTAACTCAGCCAACTGTTTTGTATTGGCATACAGCGAATGCACCATCATATTGAACGACCAGCGGCGCATATCCTCATAGAAGCTGTTGAGGTAGGGATTCTCCTCCGTCGGTCCATAGACTGCCTTATAGCCATAATGCTTCGACAAAAGCTTGGTAAGTTCTGTCTTTCCTGCTCCGATATTTCCCGAGATTGCTATCTGCATACTATTTTTTTAGTGCCACATAATTCTCTTTTTATTGATATAGAATTATATGGCAGCATTAAACCATTTATTTTAAGAATGCAAATATACGTATTTTTTTTATAAATGAAAAAAAAAGCGTACTTTTGCATACGGATAAGAGGTCTTCCCCTTCTCCAAATATTGTATTAACCATCATACAAACAGATTCTTATGAAGAATATCGACAATCTGGACACCCTCATCAAAATGGCCCTCAGCGAGGACATCGGAGACGGCGACCACTCCACCCTTGCCTGCATTCCTACAACGGCAACCGGAATCGCCAAAATGGTAGCCAAACAAGATGGCATCCTCTGTGGTTCCGAAGTGGGCGAACGTGTCTTCAAACTCGTCGATAACAACCTCAAGGTCTGCCTCCTAAAGCACGACGGCGAGTCCATTACCAGAGGCGATATCGTAATGACCATCGAGGGACCTTCGGGCTCCATCCTCACCGCCGAGCGTACCGCCCTCAACTTCATGCAGCGTCTCTCCGGCATTGCCACCGAGACCCACCGCATGGTCAGTATGCTCAACGGTCTACACACCCAGCTCCTCGACACCCGCAAGACGACTCCCAATATGCGTCTTCTCGAGAAGTATGCCGTAGCTTGTGGTGGCGGCACCAACCACCGCATCGGTCTCTACGACATGGTTATGCTCAAGGACAATCATATCGACTTCGCTGGCGGTATCGAGGCCGCCATCGACCGCACTCGCGACTACTTGAAAGCCAACAAAAAAGACCTCAAGATAGAAATCGAAGTGCGCAATCTCGACGAGCTCCAACGCGTGCTCGACCACGGCGGTGTGAATCGCATCATGCTCGACAACTTCGACACCGCAACCCTCCGCGAGGCGGTGAAACGTATCGATGGAAAATACGAGACCGAAGCCAGCGGCGGCATCACCGACGAGACCCTCCGCGCCTATGCCGAAACTGGTGTCGACTTCATCTCTGTCGGCGCCCTTACCCATCATATCAAAAGCTTAGACCTTTCACTCGTCAAGAAATGAGTCAACTGAAAGTCTGGACACGAATGCTTCGCATGAAGGCCAAGATGTTCGGCCGCCACCTGCTATACAAGCGGAAGGTGCGTCAGGTACTCTACTTCGCCTACAACGTGCCGTTTCCAGGAGGGAAAGGTGTCCCCATCTACCATGTGCTCAGCTACTTCCTCATAAGTTCTCTAGGGGGAGGTTCTATTCCGCAGAGAGCCAAAGGACTAGCCTACTCATTTCTGGCAGCCCTTCCTCCTTTGCTGATTTTTTTCTTCTCCCTTGTGGCCTACTTCCCTGTTGACGGCGTGCAGGACGAACTCCTCAACGGTATGGGGGGCATCGTGCCCGATAAAATTCTCGGCCCACTGACCAACACTGTCAACGACATCATGGGTCACCGCCACTCAACACTGCTCTCTATCGGATTTATTGGTTCCATTCTACTGGCAGCCAACGGAATGAACGGATTCATTCTCTCTCTGAATTTCGCCAACAAAAGCCTTGAGAAACGTCCCTTCTTGCAACGCTTCCTCATCTGTATGGCTCTGGTATTCTTCATGTATCTGCTCATTGTACTGGTCATATGCCTGATTATCGGTCATAAGCAACTGCTACACCTCATCTTTAGCCAAGGTTGGCTGTCAGACACCAAAGCCAATACCCTGTTGTTCAACATCGGTCGCTGGGTTCTGCTATCTTTGGCCACACTCTTAGGCGTTGCACTTATCTACTATTGGGCACCGGTAAAAAAACAACGTGTGGGATTCTTCTCGCCCGGAGCACTGTTGTCCACCGGCATGTTCTTTGTGTTGACCTGGGGATTTGGTGTGTATATCAACAACTTCAGCCGCTACAACCTCCTCTACGGCTCCATCGGAACCCTACTGCTACTGATGCTCTGGATTTATTTCAGCTGCATCGTGCTGCTGGTAGGCTACGAGCTGAATATCAGCATCTACAATGGCACACTACGTGGCAAGAACCGCGTAGCCAAACGCGAATTGAAAGACAGAATACAAATTTTCAAAGATGATAATACAAAAGAATCACGGGAAAGTGGTGCCCAATGAGAGCACCCCAAAGGAGAAATTCAAGATGATCGCCAAGACGATGGTCAACCTCGAAGAAGTGCTGGCCGACGAGTTGCGCGAGATGGGTGCCGAGAATATCAAAGTTGGTGCCCGTGCCGTGGAGTTTGAGGGCGACATGCGCCTGCTCTACCGCGCCAACTACTGTTGCCGCACCGCCCTGGCCATCCTGAAGCCCTTCGCCGAGTTCGATGCAAACAACGACCAAGAGCTTTACGACCAGGTATACAAAATCCGTTGGGAGAAAATCCTCGACGTCGACGGGACCTTCATGATCGACTCCACTACCTCCGGCGAGGTATTCACCCACAGCTATTATGCCGCTCTCAAGACCAAAGATGCCATTGTCGACCGCTTCCGCCGCAACTTCGGCAAGCGCCCCAATATCGATACCGAACAACCCGACTATAAATTCAATTTGCATATCCGAGACAATCATGTCACCCTGCTGATGAATGCCTCTGGCGACTCGCTCCATAAGCGCGGTTACCGCCAAGGTGTGGGCATAGCCCCCATCAATGAGGTCCTCGCCGCCGGTCTCATCAAGCTCGCCGGATGGAAAAGCGACACCAATTTCTACGACCCCATGTGCGGCTCCGGCACCCTGCTCATCGAAGCTGCCATGATGGCCAACAACATCCCCGCACAGTATTACCGCAACCGCTTTGGTTTCATGCGTTGGAAAGAGTTCAATCTGGGAGAGTGGAAGAGTGTGAAGAACGAGGAAGACAGAAAAATCGGAGCCGGCGACTTTGACTGTGAAATCTGGGGAAATGACATCGACGAGCAGGTCATCCAACAGTGCGAGAAGAATCTCGAATACACCAAACTGCACAAGGACGTGATGCTACATATCGGCGACTTTGCCGAGCAGGACCCGCCCGAAGGCAAAACATTGATAGTCACCAACCCGCCCTATGGCGAGCGCATCAAAGTCGAAGACCTCAATGCCCTCTACACCCAGTTGGGAGATACCTTCAAGCAGAAATATGGTAAAGATTGCGACGTGTGGCTCATCACCAGCGACTTCGAGGCGATGAAGCACATCGGGCTCCATCCTTCCAAGAAAATCCCCGTGCAAAACGGATCCCTCGACTGCCGCTTCCTCCACTTCGAACTCTACGACGGGTCGAAAAAAACTAAATATCAAACAGAGGAATAAACCCCGTAGGGGTGACAGAACTTAGCCGGGGGCAAAAGCCCCCGGTAGCTGTTTCCGAACTGTATTAGAGCCCCGTAGGGGCGACAGGAAATGTTGGATAGTTCCCAAATAAAACAGTGGGCTCTCGAGGTGGGCTTCGATGCCTGCGGCGTAGCCCGCGCCGATGCACTCACCGACGAGGAATATCCTCTGCGAGAGTGGCTTGCCCGCGGATGGCATGGAGACCTAAGCTACATGGAGCGCAACATCGAGAAGCGTATGGATCCGCGGCTGCTCGTCGAGGGTGCCAAAAGTGTCATCTGTGTGGTGAGTGCCTACCCTCCCCCCGTTCCCTCCCCACGAGAGGAGTGGTTAGAAGATCCAGGGTGGGACGGCGTTGCCGCCTACGCCCGCACCCGCGAATACCATAGGGATATCAAGCAAATGCTCTTCGCCTTGCGGGAGAAACTGGGTATCGAAGGGAAATGCTGTTGCGACACCGTGCCCATCAGCGACAAGCACTGGGCCACCCGCGCCGGACTCGGCTGGATTGGCCGCCACACCCTCCTCGTCACCCCCCGATGGGGTTCATGGGTCAACCTTGGCGAAATCGTCACCACAGAAGAATGTTCTGAATACTCCGATTATTCTGAATACTCCGAATACTCTGATTTCTGCGCCAAGTGCGGCCTTTGCGTCGCCGCCTGCCCCAACCACGCCCTCGCCTCCGACGGTCCCCCAATGATGGATGTCCGCCGCTGCACCGCCTACTACACCACACATCACAACCGTCCCATCCCTACCGACCTCAACACACGAGGATACACCCTCGGCTGCGACCTCTGTCAACTCGCATGTCCCTTCAACAGGAAACATCTTTAACTAACAAATAATCAACACATGTACAAACCCAAACAACAGCACTCGTGCACGTTTCGCTTTCGGCGTTTCTGCCGTGCCAAGTGGGCGGCTTACAGCTCGATGCACCGCGAGGTAACCATCGGACAGCTGGCAGCCCGCGTAGCCGACAGCAGCCTTGCCAAAGGTGTCGCTACCGTAGCGCTGGCCATCACCCTCTCACAGGGGTCCCTTATGGCTCAAAGCGACGACGACCGCGAAACACGCACCCTGCCGGAGGTGACCATCTCGCTCACCACCGACACACTGGGCTCCATCTGCGAGCCCACGGCGGTACTTACCGCAAAAGATTTCCAACAAACAACCATTCATTCCATCGGCGACCTCGCTGCGCTGCTTCCCGGGGTGGAACTCCGCATCCGCGGCGGCAACGATGTGCAGGGAGACCTTTCCATGCGTGGTGGCACCTTCGACCAGATGCTGGTACTGCTCAACGGCATTAACCTCACCGATGCACAGACCGGTCATCACACCATGGATATTCCACTCGATATCTGCATGGTGGAGCGTATTGAATTACTCACTCCGTCCCAATGCCTGGCTCGTGGCCTTGTAGCCCTCTGCGGAGCGGTGAATATCGTAGTGAGCGACCAATACCGCGACCGACTATTGGCCGATATCAGCGGAGGTTCCAATGGCACCACCAACGCCGCGCTACTGGCCAGTAAGGGGCTGGGGCGCTGGACCATGACTGCCTCAGCAGCCTACCACCGCAGCGACGGCTACCGTCCGAACACCGACTACCGCCACGGGAGTCTCTTCCTGCAAGCCATGCGACACGGCAACCGAAGCGATTGGCATCTACAACTCGGCGGACAAATGAAAAACTTCGGCGGCGCCGGATTCTACTCCACCACCTACCCCGACCAATACGAAGCCACCCGCACCCTCGTAGCATCCGCAAGCAACAACATGCAACTGTCCTCTTTCCACCTTCAACTTTCTGTATATGGCCGACTGCATCGCGACCACTTCGAACTCTTCCGCGACGGCTACGTAGACAGTGTGCCTTCATGGTACAGCGGACATAACCACCACCTCACCAGCCTTGCAGGGGGCAGTCTCCGTGTCGAACACCCTTGGGGTGCTGGTAGCCTGTTCATAGGAGCCGACATCCGTCGCGAAGGCATCCGCAGCAACGTGCTCGGTTCTGTGGACAGCACACTTGAGAGTCCCTACAACAGATCGGCCGAGCGTACCTCAACCAATCTATATGGAGGCTACCACTTGAGGCACAACCGATTCAGTACCGAAGTTGTTGCCCTTGGTCACTACAACAGCCACTTCGGTCCCAACTATGGCCTTGCCGTCAACGCAACCTATCAACTAAACACTAAACACTTACCACTAAACACACTCCATCTGTCTGCCTCCCGTACCTATCGCCTGCCCACCTTTACCGACCTCTACTACCAGAGTGTCAACCAGCAGGCAAACCCCGACCTCAATGCTGAGAACAGCACCACAGTGGAACTAACACTTAACACTAAACACTTGACACTTAACACCTACTACCGCTCCGGCAACGACATCATCGGCTGGGTGAGACCCACAACTGCCGACCTCTGGCTTTCGATGAACCACACCTCTGTCAATGCCATAGGTCTCAACGTCACCGCAATCTTTCAACTTTCATCTTTCCTCTCTCAACTCACCTACTCACTCTGCCACATCGAGTCCGACAACCGCGGACTCCTTTCCTCATCAGCTATCGACCACCTAGGACACAAACTCCAACTATGGACCACCGTACAGATCTCCAAGCGACTACGTCTCAAGACCGGCATATCGTTGCGTCACCGCGAGGGGCAATATGTCGAAGACGGGGCGACGCACCCTTACGGAAACACCCTGCTGTTGGATGCTGCCGCTGAATATACCTTGTGTCCCATCATCCTTTATCTCGAGTGTCACAATCTGCTGAACCACCCCTGGCGCGACCTCGGCGGTGTTCCCCAACCTGGCCTAACACTGCTCGCAGGAATGCGCCTGAGGCTTGAAAACTGACAAAATGGCAGTCAAATACCAAGAACAGGGGATTAAACACTGAAACTCATACTATTAACCACCTACCATCTCCTTACCAACTCCTAACCAACTCCTACAACGATAGGTGTTGGTAGGAAGAAAATAGGGTACACAGACTGCCAAAATGGCAGTCTGTTCTCTATGGTATATTATTTGGAGCATAACTGTCATTGAACGAAAAAAACTATTGATATATGCAAGGCAAATTGAATGTTCAGACCGAGAATATCTTTCCGGTCATCAAGAAGTTCCTCTATTCGGATCATGAAATCTTCCTGCGCGAGCTTATTAGCAACGCTGTCGATGCCACGCAGAAACTGAAGACCCTCAGCACCCGCGGCGACTTCAAGGGCGAGTTGGGCGATTTGACCATCGATGTCAAAATCGACTCCAAGAAGAAGACCCTCACCGTCAGCGACCGCGGCATCGGCATGACGGCCGAGGAGGTGGAGAAATACATCAACCAGATTGCTTTCAGCGGCGTGACCGACTTCATGGAGAAGTACAAAGACAGCCACGAGCCGCTGATTGGTCATTTTGGCCTCGGTTTCTACAGCGCCTTCATGGTAAGCGACAAGGTGGAGATTTTCACTAAGAGCTGGAAGGACGAGCCCGCCCAGCACTGGTCGTGTGAAGGCAATCCTGAGTTCTCGATGGAGGAGGACAAGAAACACACCGACCGCGGTACCGACATCGTGCTACATATCGCCGACGACTGCAAGGAGTTCCTCGAAGAGGGCACCATCCTGCAACTGCTGAAGAAGTACTGCCGCTTCATGCCTGTGGCCATCCGCTTTGGCGAAGAGAGCGTGTGGGTGGACAGCGAGACCGACTGCGACAAGGACGGCAAGCCTAAGAGAGTTGAGAAGAAGCAGCCCCGTATCATCAACGATCCCGAACCCGCCTGGAAGAAAGCCCCCAGCAGCCTCACCGACGAGGACTACAAGAAGTTTTACCATGAGCTGTTCCCCATGAACTTCGAGGAGCCGCTGTTCCAAATCCACCTCAACGTCGACTACCCCTTCAACCTGACGGGTATCCTCTACTTCCCGAAGGTGCGCAAGACCATCGACCCCAACCGCAACAAGATTCAGCTCTATTGCAACCAGGTGTTTGTCACCGACCAGGTGGAAGGCGTGGTGCCCGACTACCTGATGCTGCTGCACGGCGTGCTCGACAGCCCCGATATCCCGCTGAACGTCAGCCGCAGCTACCTGCAGAGCGACAGCAACGTGAAGAAGATCTCACAGCATATCAGCAAGAAGGTGGCCGACAAGTTGGAAGAGATGTCGAAGAAGAAAGAGGAAGAAGAGAAGAGCGCGTTGGAGGAGAAGTGGGATGACATTAAAATATTTGTCCAATATGGTATGCTCACGGACGAGAAGTTCTGCGAGCGCGCCATGAAGTTCTACCTGCTCAAGGGCGTGGACGGCACCTACTACACCCTCGACAACTATCGCGAGAAAATCAAATCCCTGCAGACCGACAAGGACAAGACCGTCTGCTACCTCTACGCCAGCAACGCCGAGGAGGAGCATGCCTATATCGAGAAAGCCAAGGAGAAAGGCTACGACGTGCTGCTGATGGATTCTCCCCTCGAGAGTCACTTCATCAACCTCCTGGAGCAGAAGATTGAGAAGAGCCGCTTCGTCCGCGTCGACAGCGACACCGTGGAGAAACTCATCCCCCACGACGACAACATCCCCGAGAAGCTCAGCAAGGAGGAGAAAGAGAAACTGCAGCCCATCATCGAAGGTGAGATTGACAAGCAGAAGTTCACCGTCCAGCTTGAGAGTCTCGAAGAGAGCGACGCCCCCATGCAGGTGACGCAGAGCGAGTTCATGCGCCGTTACCGCGAGATGGCACAGACCTCGGGCGGTGGCATGGGCTTCTACGGCGAGCTGCCGGAGAGCTACAACCTTGTGGTCAACATCAACCACCCGCTCATCGGCCGCGTACTCAACGAGACCGACACCGAGAAGCAGAAAGAACTCGTCCACCAGCTCACCGACCTCGCCCTCCTAGGCAACGGCCTGCTGAAAGGCGAAGCCCTCAGCCGCTTCCTCAAGCGCAGCGTGGAAATGATTTAAATATTCCGCTTACATTCAATCGGACCTGCCAATGGCAGAGTAATGTTGAGGAGCATGCCGTTCACAGTGAATGGCTGCTCCTCATCTTTCCATTGATTAGTAATCTTGTCAAATGCCCTATAAACAATCGTACCGGTAGGTTTGGTGTAGGTATATTTGATATTAATTACTGTATCTTTTTTCATATCTTTCTTCATTTGGGAATAGTAACCCATTTTGACCAAACCCTTGAGGTCAGGTCCAAAAACCACATACCGGTAAGAGGTTGAATCAACCCTTATACTATCTTTAAGCGTGGTGTCCCAGACATTTTTAAATTTGGTAGTCAAATAACTCCACGAAGAATTTTCTACCGAAACAGGAGTATCACGAATAGATTCAAACCCTTCATGCTTACTGCAGGAAACCACCGACAGTACGGCCATCAGCAGCGTACCAATAACGATTATTCTAAGACTATTTTCCATGTCGTAAATCTCTTTTTTGCGACTGCAAAGATACTAATTATTTTTGATATGGCACGTTTTTTTCATTTTTTTGTCTCTAATACAATATTATATAAACTCAATCGTTATAGAAAACAATATAATTGTTCAACGAATAAAAAGGAATGATGAAAACCAAAAGATTCTTTTTAGCTGCACTGATGTGTGCTATTGCCACAACCGCTTTAACGGTTGCCTGCAACAAGGACGATGACAATAAAAACAACGGTGACGGCAATCGTCCCGACCCTGTCAGAACTCCCAAAATGGTGGAGATGACCTATATTTTCAGAACAAACACCGAGATGCTCACCTATCTCGACATGACTCTCGACTACTACGCTGCCGACGGGACCATCAAAACACTGATACCCAACACTGTGTTAAACAATGGCGAAGTTGAGTGGAGAGACACTATCCCTGTGTCGCTTGCCAACTCTCCTATGTTTGGCATGCGCTTGAATGCCGAGTTGAAAGAGGGTGTCGACACCTCCGCCATGGAAACCACCAAGATTAAAATTCACCGCAGCCACACTTATTTTTATCGACTCCTCGACTCCGTGGGAACAGAAATAAGATGGGACTCCGCCTCATTCATCAATAATATTGATGTAAAGTGGTCAAAATTGGACAATCTTCTCCACCAACATGGTCAAGAAAGGGGTCTCTACTCCAATGGTGTGCTTTTCTCCACAGATGGCACCGTCACAAAAAAATCCTCCTGGCCGCTCGTCACAGAATAAACACAACACCATAATAAAATGAACATCATCATCACCGGCGGGGCCGGATTTATCGGAAGCCATGTGGTACGGCTGTTTGTCAACAAGTACCCGCAGTACAAGATTATCAACCTCGACAAGCTGACCTACGCCGGCAACCTGGCCAACCTCAAGGATATCGAGAATAAGCCCAACTATAAGTTCGTCAAGATGGACATCTGCGACTTCGACGGTGTCTACAAGCTGATGCAGGACGAGCACGTCGACGGCATCATCCACCTGGCCGCCGAAAGCCATGTGGACCGCAGCATCAAAGACCCCTTCACCTTCGCACAGACCAACGTGATGGGTACCCTTTCGCAGCTGCAAGCCGCTAAATTGTACTGGGAGAGCCTGCCGGAGAAATTCGAGGGCAAACGCTTCTACCACATCTCGACCGACGAGGTCTATGGAGCGCTGGAGATGACGCACCCCGAAGGCATCAAGCCCCCGTTCACCACCAAGGCCTCCAGCGGCGAGCATCATCTGGCCTACGGCGAGAAATTCTTCACCGAAGACCTGAAATACCAGCCGCATAGTCCCTACAGCGCCGCCAAAGCCTCAAGTGACCACTTCGTGCGTGCCTTCCACGACACCTACGGGCTGCCCACCATCGTCACCAACTGCTCGAACAACTACGGTCCCTACCAATTCCCCGAAAAGCTCATTCCGTTGTTCATCAACAATATCCGCCACCGCAAACCCCTGCCCGTCTACGGCAAAGGTGAGAACGTGCGCGACTGGCTGTATGTCGAAGACCACGCCCGCGCCATCGACCTCATCTTCCACCAGGGCAAGATTGCCGAGACCTACAACATCGGTGGCTTCAACGAGTGGAAGAACATCGACATCATCAAGGTGGTCATCAACACCGTCGACCGTCTGCTGGGCCGTCCCGAAGGCCAGGACATGGACCTCATCACCTACGTCACCGACCGTGCCGGCCACGACATGCGCTACGCCATCGACAGCAGCAAGCTGCAGCGCGAACTCGGTTGGGAGCCCAGCCTCCAGTTCGAGGAGGGCATCGAGAAGACCGTCCGCTGGTACCTTGACAATCAGGACTGGATGGACAACGTCACCTCCGGCGACTACCTGAAATACTACGAAGATATGTACGCTGGCCGCTAGGCCAGCGTACATTTTCAATGCTGGCTACTGGTGTCGACTTCGGCGGGAACCGTTATGATGCCGTAGCCATTCTTGTCGTATGTGCCACGCCACAAGGCCCTGTCCACCTCTATTTTTTTTATAAGGATTGTTTTTTCAGAGTCCTCATACTCGTTGCCTTGTTTATCCACATATATCTCCCAATCATAATCCGTCCACACCTCCGCCACTCCATTCCTGAAGTCATATGCCCTGTAGTATTGCAAGGGAACAACGACCTTACCAGTCTTATCAACATAGCCCCACATGTCATTCACCTTCACCGCAGCCAGGCCCTCGCTGAACTCCTGAGCATCTTCAAACTGCGGCGTGATGACCATGTGTCCACTTTTGTCAATGAAGCCGCATTTGGCATCCACCCAAACGGCACAGAGTCCCTCGCTGAAATGACGCGCACCATCATAGACAGGCTCAATGACAACATTTCCCGTCGAATCTGCGAAGCCGAACTTGTCGTCGAAATACATCGTCATCAAGCCTTCGTAGCAGGAGTCAGAGAGTATTGGTACAAAGATTATGTCAATGTCAACGGAGGTATACTCCATTCCACATACCGCAGCTGTCCTTCCGCTCTTGCAGCCTGTAATGACGACGAGAGCAAGGAGGAGGGGACAAAAGGCAAAAAACTTCTTCATTGCTTTTTCGGTTTTGAAACGGGCAGCTCTTCCACATACAGCACGCGGTTCTGGACACAATATTGAAGCTTGTCCTTGTTCTTGTTGAACCACACTTTCCATTCGTTGCGAGACTGGTGCGAGATATAGCACCACCCCACGAGGTCGCCGTCACCGCTGTTGCGAATACCAGTAATCAGTTCGAAGTTGTAGACGATTTTCTCCGCCTCGTGAGAAAGAGGGTAACGGTAGATGTCGGGGGAGTTCAACTTCTCCAGTCGTGCGAGGAAAACCTGTTGTGCCCGTGCATTGTACCTTGGACAATCATGCCTACGAAAACGTCCGTCGGGAGAGCTCCACTGTCGTACCATGCCATTCCCCAAAGGCAACTCATGATAGTTCGGCGAGGCATATCCCGAAATGCTCCAATAGGAACACCTCACTGTCAGCGATGTGTCATGGTCGAGAAGCCAAGCTTCGGGTCTCCATGCACCCAAATCCTGAGCTGGGAGATGGGTGGCAAAAGAGCCCAGCAGGAGGCACAAAAATAGCGTCTGTTTGATGCCGGCAGGATGCCGGCGGTCCAGTGTTTTCATCTTTATTTGCGGTATTGTTCCCAATATCGTTGCAGTTTCTTTTTGAGGCGGAAAGTGTCGTACAAATCGGGCGACACCCTGTAGGTCACACCGTCACGGACAGGTATCTCTATCCAATGCCTGATTCCTAACGTCTCTGGCCAAAACTCAAACACATTCTCAGTTGCGCTGTTGAATCCTTTGATGGTGTACCACGGCAGCGCCACGTTGCGAACTGCCTCCCATTTCCCATGCTTTTTTCGTTCAGCACGGGTTAGCAGCAGAGATTTTTCGGAGACGACGATTTTGTCCCCGAAATGTAGCAGCCACGAGACAGCCGCATAGACACCAAACGCTATTGCGAAGCCGAACAGCAGCCAGTGCCACCACAACACATCGGCCGAAAATAGGACGTACAAAAACAAGGCATCAGCAAAAACAGTCACTGCCGCCATCAGCATGACGCTGACGGTTGTTCTATATCTTTTGATGGTATGCTGTTCCTTATTCATAATCAATGTCTATTCCGTCGATGCCCATCAATGTGCTGCCCTCGACCTTGATGAGGTCGTAGCCCCTGAGGTGGCTGTCAATGGTGAAGAGTCTCAAAAAATTGGTGTCCGTGTAGCGGTAGAGCCCCCTTGCTTTGTCCACGAGCCTCATTTCCACCGCCTCCACCGCGTCGCCAGCCTCATACTGGAAGCGGTAGCTGCCGTCGGGCAGCATTTCCACTTTCTTCAGCTGGTAGGGGTAGAAGTCGCCACAGGCAGGGATGATGGCCCCGTCGGACAGGTAGAGTCCGCAACGCCCCTCCTGATAAAGGTAGTATTCCCCATTATATTTACAGACCGGATACCAGTGACGAGGTGTATCGTTCAACCGAACGGGCGAGAATACTACATCCATTGTCGCCAGATTGTCAGTGTAGTCCCTGGCGGTGATGGACTGCATCATATTCAGACTGCTGTCGTATGCTGTCGTTCCTCGGCGCATCAGATAGTAGGACAATTCTATCTCATTGTCGATTCCGTCCTCCTTGCCTGCCAACACACAGCTTTTGTACAGCACCGTCCGTCCCTTCTCCATGAAAGGTTTCTTGATTTCCCAATAGCCACGGTCGTCTGCCCACAGAGTGTCCACATTTGTCTCAGAAATGATATCGATAGGGGCGCTATTTGCCGTCCCGCTCTTGCAGGCGGTCGTCATTCCGACGGCGCACACCATCGCGCATAGTATAAGTTTTGTTCTCATCTTGTCACTATCAGCAAGTATACGGTAAGGCTTAATATGATAACGAGAGATAGGAAATAGGTGACAATCATACTTTTTGAGAAAATGCCACCTTTTCTATAGTTTGTTTTTAGGTTCTGTAGCCAGAGGAAACCATATTTTATACGACAATAAAGAGCTGCTATCAGATGAATGACAGCAATGGGGAAAAACCAGTTCCATATAGTCAGTACTGTGTCAAATGTATTTGTCATTTTGTTTATTAACGTTGCATAACAGATATTATTGTCTGCCATTGATACAGCATCATCGCGAGTTTCGCCCTCTCTATATACTATTATAACAGGTTTTTTGCCGAATCTCTACAAGCGTCCTCCTTTTTTAACAAAAAAATTCTTCCACACACAATATTTATTTTAAATCATCGTTTCTTAACTAAGAAAATAATTACAAAACTATGAGTAAAATCAATTCCAAAGAACTGACCAAGGCTGAAGAGCAGGTAATGCAGGCCATTTGGAAGATTGGGAAAGGGTTTGCCAATGAGATTTTTGCGGAGGTAGAAGCAAATGTGGCATACAATACGGTGCTGACAGTGGTGCGCATCCTGGAGCAGAAAGGGTTTGTGGCACACGAGACCTTCAACCGCAGCAATCGCTACTACCCGCTCATCAGCCGCGAGGAGTATATGCAGCAGATGCTGGGCAGCATTGCGCACCGATTCTTCAGCTCGTCGCCCCGGGCTTTGGTAAGTTTTCTCGTCGACCGCAAAGCGGTGACGCTTGAAGACCTGGAATCTATCACTAAAGAAATTGAGTCATGATACGCTGGATCCTTTTCTCAACATTGGCTACGGGAGTCTTCTATGGACTTTACCTGTTGCTTTTCCGTCGCGATGCCCATCTGCAGCTGCGCCGCTACTACCTAATGGGAACATTGGCATTCAGTCTCGTATATCCTCTGGTGCGTATGCCCGAGGTGATGGAGGTGGAATGGTCTCATCCTAGCTTCTTGCTCCAGACTTACTCCACAGTCAGCTCGCCGGAGGCTTCCCTCACCCTTGACCTTGGAGAGCAACCAACGGCAGCAGCATCCGAAACGGATTGGTCGTGGTTGCCATTGTCAGTATGGCTGGCGGGTTGTGGAATCCTGCTCCTTATGCTGCTGGTGCAGTTTGGATTACAGATGGCACGGCTGCATCGAAAGCCCGCTGTGATGTACCTCGACAGCGAGATGGATTCCTACTCCTTCTTCAACCATATAATAATAGGTACGCGCACGATGAGCGACGAGGAGCTGAGACTGGTGCTGGCTCACGAGAGAGAACACGTACGCCAGAGGCACACCCTCGACGTGCTGCTGATGCGTTTCATGTGTTGCATGGCATGGTTCAACCCTTTCGCATGGCTTATGCTGCACGAGTTGCGCGCGGTGCACGAGTATCAGGCCGACGCAGCAGTGCTAACAACTTTCTCAGGACACACTCCCTCCCCCCTGCGTGGTACTCCCCCTAACTTAGGGGGAGAGCTTGATAGCCATCCCAACACCTCCCCTAAGTTAGGGGAGGTGGATGCCGAAGGCGGACGGAGGAGTGTGTATCTGCACCTGCTCTTCAAGCAGACCACAGGATTCGGATATGGCCATATCACCAATAATTTCAACAGTATCAACCTCAAAAAACGCATCACCATGATGAACAAAACAAAATCGCGCTTCGGCGCATGGAAAGCATTGGCGGCGCTGCCCGTGGCGGCGCTGCTGATGATGGTAGGATGTCAAAACACCCCCCTGACGGGCGACACCCTGGACACAAAAAAATACAATATCCCCGACGGATCCTACCTGGTATCGGATGGCCACGTAAGTTATGTCGATGTCTTCAAGGATGGCCGCCTGATAAGCCGCCACTTGGACGGGCTGGTGGAGATACCCCTCGACAAAATTGGTGAGATGGACATTCTCAACGAAACAAACTCGCTAGCCACTGTCGACAAGGCTGCGGAGAAGCACAAAGAATACAAGTATGTCCGCGTGATAAGACTTAAGAATATGGCAGAGCCTCCCGAAGTGATGACCGACTATTATGAGCTGTGCTACAGCAACGACAGCACCTGCCAAGTAGCCAGGGAGATTGAGGGCGAGAGCGTATCCACCCTACCTACATACATAGGTGGAGAGGAAGCCATGTACAAGTACATTGCCGAGAACCTGCGCTACCCAGAGCAGGCCAAGGCCGACGGCATCGCCGGCAGGGTGCAAGTCTCTTTCGTCATTGAAAAAGACGGTAGCGTCACCGACGTGGAAGTCGTGCGTGGCATTGGCCACGGCTGCGACGAGGAGGCAGTGCGCGTGGTCAAGTCGATGCCACGCTGGACGCCCGGCACGCTCTTCGGCAAGCCCGTCCGTGTGCATTACAACATGCCCTTCGCATTCAAATTACAATGAGACAAATCTTCACAATCTCATTGCTCAGTGTCCTCCTGTTGGCGGGCTGCGGTGCGTCGCGGCCCGTCAGCAGCGAGGTCTGCGACTGCCAGCAGGCGGTCCGGGTGCCCGACAAGGCGTTCCGCACCTTCCTCGTCGACAAGGGCTTCGCCGTGAAGGCGGGCTGGCACACGCTGAAGCCCACTGCCAAGGGCTGTGCCCTGACGGCACTGGAATGCTACGAGCAAGGCATCCATTCGCTGAAAGGCATAGAGATGTTTCCCCAACTGGAGCAGGTCACCTGCAGCGACAATCCTCTTGTGGAACTGGACCTCAACTCTCTGCAACGTCTGCAACGCCTCTACGGCCTTAACCTGCCTTTACAGAGCATCACCATCGACAGTTGCCATCACCTCCAACATATCGAGTTAAGCCACACCCAGCTCGACACCTTCAACCTATCCCCTTTCCCCGAACTGGAGTTCTTTTACTGCATCTTCTCACCGATGAGAAGCCTAAACCTTTCGCCCTGCCGCACACTCAAATCGCTCTACATCCGAGGCACACAAATCCGCACAGTCGACCTGCGTCCATGCTCCAGTTTATTAGAGTTTCATGCCCTCGACACCCCCTTGGAGCACATCATCGTCTCCCCCGAGCAATACCAGTCGAACATAAAAGTGTCGGTCGAGGATAGCGTGAAGATTATCACAAAACAAATCCCCTAAAACATCCCCCCATTAAAAGGGAGAGACCAGTCTGCTTCATCTGTTATCCTGCATTTGTTCGGTACTTGTTCGGTATTTGTTCGGTGAATAACCGAACAAATACCGAACAAATGATGAACGACAATTGGACTAATGTACTACCATCTACCAGCGGGAAATGATTGTGCGAGGGCACAATAAACACAAAAAAAAAGCGTTTTGGAGAAAGACATGGAACAGAAAAACATCATTTTTGATTTCGGGAACGTGCTGGTGCAGTGGCATCCGGAGCAGATATACGGCAAGTATTTCGGCGACGAGGCAAAGGCGTGGTGGTTCCTGCGGCATGTGGCCGACAACGAGTGGCGTCTGCGTGTCGATGCCGGTGAGAGCATGGATGCTTGTATCCGCGAGCAGCAGGCCAAGTTTCCCGACTACGCGGAGGCCATCGGGCTCTACCGCTCGAAATGGCGCGAGATGCTCACCAATGAGGTCCCTGGCATGCGGGAGCTTCTCTGCCAACTGTCAACTGCCAACTACCAACTCTATGGCCTCACCAACTGGAGCATGGAGACCTTCCCCGAGGCGAGAGAACGATTCTCTATCCTACAACTAATCGACCACTATGTCGTCAGCGGTGCAGAAGGCTATGTGAAGCCCGACCCTAGGCTGTTCCAAATCCTCCTCGACCGCTATCAATTGAAAGCCGAAGAGTGCATCTTCGTCGACGACAACCCGGACAACGTCGCCGCCGCCAGAAAACTTGGCATGCAGGGTATCGTGTTCCGCGGAGCTGATGATTTTCGAAAACAACTTGGATTATGAACAAGACTACCGAACAGGCACGCCGTGTGTTTCAACAGGACCGATATGCCACTGACCTCACTGGCATCGAAATATCCTTTATCGGAGAACATGAGAGCCGCTGCACGCTGACCGTCGACGACCGCCACCGCAACGCACGCGGGGCTGTCATGGGAGGTGCTCTCTTCACTCTCGCCGACTTCGCTGCTGCCGTGGCCGCCAACAGCGAGGACATACACGAAGACGCCCCTCTACATTGGGTCTCTCTCGACGCCACCATTCACTACCTCTCCCCCAGTCTGGGAGACCGCCTGGAAGCCGTCTGCATCCCTCTTAAAACCGGTCGCACTACAGCTCTTTACCAGACGATAATAGAAAGTCCCGACAACGGCAAACGCTATGCCATTGTCGAGACAACTATGATTTACGTGTAGCTTCTTTATTCGCTCCTGCGAACACTCTTGTATCCGCTCATCAGGCCCGTTGTGGCGCTGCCGATGAAAGCCAGAATCTGCTTGCCCTCATCAGTATTGCCATATTTCTCCTTCACCTGTTCCACGGCGTCAGTGACATTCAAGCCCTTGACAAATATGTAGCGATAGATATCGCTGATGCGATTGATGCTCTCCTGCGAGAAACCACGGCGCTGGAGGCCAAGGCTGTTGACACCACAATACTGGATGGGATAGCGGGCAGCCTTTACATAGGGCGGGATATCCTTGTCAATCAAAGCACCTCCTTGGGTGATGACGTGAGAACCGATATGGATAAACTGCAGGCAGGCGGTCTTGCCACCAAGGATGACATAGTCTCCCATGATGATGTGACCTGCCAAAGTAGCATTGTTGGCCAGCACACAATTGTCGCCCACCACACAGTCGTGAGCCACATGCACATAGGCCATCAACAGGTTGTTGTTTCCGATAACGGTCTTACCGCTGGCAGCGGTGCCACGGTGGATGGTGCAGCACTCACGGATGCTGTTATTGTCACCTATCTCAACGGTGGAGTATTCGCCTGCAAACTTCAAGTCCTGTGGGACTGCGGCGATGACAGCACCAGGGAAAATTTTACAGTTCTTGCCGATGCGGGCGCCGGGGAAGATGGTCACATTGGGACCAATCCAAGTTCCGTCGCCAATCTCCACGTCCTCATAGATGGTGGTGAAATTCGAAATCTTTACGTTCTGGCCAATTTTGGCATCAGGATGAAGGTCGTATAAAGTCATTATATATTATTTGTTTGTTTCTTGATTGGGATGTTCTTTCATGTAGTCCATCAGAAAGCAGGCGAAGGCGTTGTTGGCCTTGTGGCCCGGCTTGTAGATGGAGAAGTGTGCGTTGAGCATACATCCTGCCAACCTCACGTCACCCACGAAGTCGAGCAGCTTGTGGCGTGCCGGCTCATTTGGGTAATAGGGGTTGGTGGTATTGAGCACACCGTCGTGTACCTTGAAGTTGTTGATGTCCTTGTTGAAGATTTTGCCGAGGCGTTTGAGTTGCCGGGGTTTGAGTTCCTCATTGACATAGACGAGGGCATTGTCGAGGCTACCGCCTTTGATGAGGTTGAAGCGTAAAAGAGGCTCAATCTCATGGAGGAAAACAAAAGTGCGGCAAGGAGCAATACCCGCAGGATACTCCGAGAGGTCATTCATATCGGCCTCCTGACGACCGATGACACTGTTAGGAAAGTCTATCTCGCAATGTACCGAGAAGTGGTCGCAAGGCTCGAGGTCAAAGACCGACCCTGTGGATTTGTACTCGAAATGCAGGGGTTCCGTGAAGGTGTAGTATTTGCGTGGCGCAGCCATGGTGCGCACCCCTACACGAGCCAACTCAAGCATCCAAGGACGCGACGAGCCATCGATGATAGGCACCTCACCGCCGTCGAGTTCCACCAGTGCATTGTCGATGCGCATGCCGTGCAATGCCGACATCAGGTGTTCGATAGTGGCTATCGACTGGCGTCCAGTTCCCAACGTCGTGCCACGCGAAGTGGTGCCCACATTAGTTGCCAACGCCTGCTGGGTGATAATATTGGTACGGTCGGTACGACGGAAGGCAATGCCGAAATCCTCAAAGGCGGGCTTCACCGTCACCGTTACCGTGCGACCGGTATGCAGACCAGGGCCTGTCACTCGAAATTCTTTCTGTATGGTTGTTTGGTTATCCATTCAAAACAGGTTTATTGTGCGGGTATGAATCGGAGCGACTCCATGCGGAACAACTGAGGGGTGTCGTTCTCCAGCCCTGCTTGACGGCGACTGAAATGCAACGGGTGCACCAACGTCGGCATCGTGCTAATGGGCTGGTTCCAGAACTCGCTGTTGCGACGGTTCAAACCACTGATAATATACATAGTCAAGTCATAGCCGGTAGCCGCCAACGGCGACGTGGGTTCCGAACCATAGTTATTGCGGAACGACTTGAGAAACTCCACATGAACCACATTGGTCATATCCCACGAGGAGGAGAATGTGTGGTAGCCCAAGAGCTGCAGTTGTGAGAAATCGACATCGTTATAGTCACGGGTCCAGTCACTGATAGTGTAGAGCGTGGGGCTGTCGCTCTTGAAGGCCGACAAGCGGTTGAGCAGGTTGCTCACGTAGACACGCATCTGATCCACCTTATGGTCATAGATACTCAACACGTTGCAGCCCGGAGTTGCCTTGAGAGTGGAGGTAAGCTTGCCACTTTGGCTCCAGTTGAAGAGGGTGTACTTAATGTCGCCGCGCTCGGTCAACTGGCGTTTCAGCTCGTCGAGCACAGGTTTCTCAGCCGAAGTACTAGCTCCATGAATGATATAAAGATGTCCTTCGGGACGCTCGGCCTTCATATTGTCCAGCATCACGCGAACCTGGCTCTCCAGCGACGGCTGAATCTTCACCATGTATCCGTTCTCTGCGCAAATCTCGCTACGGGTGGCCATGGGGTTGACAATATAGATTCCTGCCTGACGCGCCAACTCGGCAGCCTTGTCAAAGGCGTCACGGAAAAGCAGCGCCACCACAAAGTCGCTCTGTGCCACGTTGTGCGAGGCAAAGGCCGACTCGACGGCAGCGACAGTGTTGGTCGACACATCAACAACATTAAGTTCCACACTGATGCCTTTAGCAGCAAGCTCATCAAGAGCCATACGGATGCCCTCATAAAACTCGATAAACTCGAACTGGCGGTAGCTCTTCTTGCCTCGTTGCTCCACGTCGAACTTGGTCGTCGAGACGTCCTCCATCTGGTCCAAATGCAGCGGCATCATCACCGCCATGCGTATCACCTTGCCGGTTTTCTTCACTTGAGGCTGCGCCTTCTGACTGCTCTGACCACTCCGATTATTCTGAGTATTCCGGGCACTCTGACCAGTCTGGGAATTCTTTGTTGCCGGTGTATTCGGCGAACTCGTCTCAAGGTCGTCGGAGAACTGACCCCTGGCTGGCAACCACACGGTGTCGCCAGGGTGCAGGAAGTGGATATCCACATGTGTTACTGCATCGTAGCTCTCCACTTTGTAAGCCTTCGAGATGGAATAGACCGTCTGTCCCTTCTCCACGATGTGCACGTAGTATTTGCGCCCGTGCATCATCTGCGTCTCATGGCTAATATTCACCGGTGTGGTTCCCGGCTTTTGCGATGCCGCTGGGGGCATCGCAAAAAACAAAACATAAAAAATAAAAACTAAAATCAAAGGCAGTCTGCCGACCGCTGAGGAATGCCTTACATGGTTGATGAGGCTCCACTGACCGTCAACCAGAGACTGTTGTATGAAATATTTTCTCATGATGACCTTTTTCCTCTTAGTTTTTACTTTTTTTCAATTATTCCCATTCAATGGTTGCAGGGGGTTTGGAGCTGATATCGTAGCAGACTCGGTTCACACCCTTCACGCGGTTAATAATCTCGTTCGAAATCTTCGCCATGAAGTCGTAGGGCAGATGACTCCAGTCGGCCGTCATGCCGTCAACGCTCTCCACGGCGCGAAGCGCCACAACGCTCTCGTAGGTCCTCTCGTCACCCATCACGCCCACACTCTGCACCGGCAGCAACATAGCACCGGCCTGCCATACCTTGTCGTAGAGGCCCGCATCGCGGAGTCCTTGAATGAAGATGTGGTCCACCTCCTGCAAGATGCGCACCTTTTCAGGCGTCACATCGCTCAAGATGCGGATAGCCAAACCAGGACCCGGGAAAGGATGACGCCCAATAAGCTCGTCCTTGATACCCAGCTGACGGCCCACTCGACGCACCTCATCCTTAAATAGGCTGCGCAGCGGCTCCACAAGCTTCAACTTCATATAGTCGGGCAGACCACCCACATTGTGATGGCTCTTGATAGTCTGACTTGGTCCCTTGACACTCGAACTCTCAATCACATCGGGATAGATAGTACCTTGACCGAGCCACTTGGCATCTGTGATAAGTTTGGCCTCGGCATCGAACACATCGATAAAGGTCTTGCCGATGCCCTTACGCTTCTTCTCGGGATCCTTCACGCCTGCCAGCACATCATAAAAACGCTGCTTGGCATCAACGCCTTTCACATTGAGTCCCATATCCTTATAGCTTTCCAACACACCCTCAAACTCATTCTTTCTCAGCAATCCATTGTCAACGAAGATGCAGTGGAGCTGGTGACCAATGGCCTTGTTCAGCAACACAGCAGCTACCGTCGAATCTACTCCGCCACTCAATCCTAGCACCACCTTGTCATTTCCCACCTTCTCGCGTAATTCCTTGACAGTCGTCTCGATAAAACTCGCAGGAGTCCATTCCTGATGACAACCACAGATGTCGACCACGAAATTGTGCAGCAACTGCACACCATCGGTTGAGTGGTGCACCTCTGGGTGGAACTGGATAGCATAGGTCTGCTCACCCTCAATCTGATAGCCTGCATACTTCACGTTCTCCGTCGAGCAGATAGTCTTGTAGCCCTCAGGCAGCACCTCAATGGTGTCGCCGTGACTCATCCACACCTGGCTCCCCATAGGCACACCCTTCATTAAGGGGTTGCTGCTGTCTATGAAGCTAAGGTTGGCACGGCCATATTCACGAATCTTACTCTGCTGCACTCGTCCACCGCCCCACTTAGCCAAATACTGGGCACCATAGCACACCGCCAACAGCGGCAGCTTGCCCTTAATATTCGTCATGTCCGGAATCGGGGCATCGGCAGCATTGCAACTATAGGGGCTGCCTGAAAAAACAACGCCCTTCACGTCGGCCGTGAGAACGGGAATCTTATTGAACGGGTGGATTTCGCAGTAAACATTTGCCTCGCGAATTTTACGCGCAATCAACTGAGTGTATTGAGAACCAAAGTCTAAGATGATGATGGTATCCATATATTTTTATATTTTAAAAATGCAAAATTACAAAAGATGCCCGACATAGCAAAATTTTTTTCCAACAATCAAGCTCCTCTTTCTATACTAACACCCTACCTTCGGCAAATATCAAACTCGAAATCTGCACACACCAAACACCCACAAATCCCACATAAATCAATAGCAAAGCATAAGATTATTTGAATTAAATTTTGTTAAAAATACCGCATTTAACTTCAATTAACAAAATAAATCATATCTCACTTGCAGTTTTTAATTCGATAAAAACACATTTTCAAGAATGATAAAACTTAAAGTATTATTAAAAATAATTCATATATGTCATTTTTTTCGTATCTTTGCACGCTATGAAAAATACCAAAATTACACTAAAAATCGCCACAATCTGCTTGCTGATAACAAGTTGCAACGGATACAACAAGTTACTCAACAGCAACGATTACGATGCCAAATACGTGGCGGCGATGAAATACTACAACGAAAACAGTTTCTCGCGTGCCGCCCAGCTGTTTGAAAACCTTACCCTCTACTATCGTGGCAAAGAAAACGCCGAGAACATTGCCTGGTACTATGCCATGTCGCTCTATAAAGAGAAAGACTACTACATGGCGGGATTCCAGTTCAAGCGCTTTGCCCGCCAGTTCCCCTATAGCGACCGTCTGGAAGACGCCTGCTACTATTCGGCTTACTGCAAATACATCGATTCGCCCGAATACAACCTCGACCAGTCGCAGACCCAAGAGGCCATTGAGGAGTTTGAAAACTACGTCGAACGCTGGCCTCGCAGCACCCGCATCCCCGAGGTCAACAACTGCCTCGATGAGTTGCGCAAGAAACTGACACGCAAAGACTATGAGATAGCTTATGGTTACTACTTCATCGAAGAATACCATGCGGCCTACGAATCGTTCAAACAGTTCCTAAACAACTATCCCGAGGCCACGATGCGGGAAGATGCCATGTACTACATGCTCGAGTCGAGCTACCGCTACGCCATCAACAGTCGCGAGGACAAGATGTATGAACGTCTGCAGCAAGTCATCAATGACTTTGACAAGTTCAGCAGCAGTTTCGGCAACTCGAAACGCCTTGCCGATGCACAGAACATTTACACCAAAACCCGCGAGGCCATGGCGAAAATAAAAGGATAAGTTAATAAAACAAAAAACAGCATAAAAAATGGAAGAGAAAAAGAAGAAAGTGGTGAACACCACCATTACGCGCAACACCGCCGATTTCAGCAACATGACCGAAAACATCTACGAGACTGTCGCCGTGCTCACCAAACGTGCCAACCAGATTGCCGCCGAGGAAAAACGAGAGTTGCACAACAAGATTGACGACTTCAAGTCGAGCAATGACACCATCGACGAGATGTACGAGAACCGTGAGCAGATTGAAATTGTGCGCCGCTACGAGCTGCAGCCCAAACCCACACTCGAGGCCACCGAAGAGTACCTCGAAGGCCAAATATTCTATCGTAACCCCGCCAAGGAGAGTGCCGCCGAGAAACAGATTGAGGCCCTCGACGAAGAAATCAAGAAAGTCGAAGCTTAACACCATTGCCCAAGCAGAAAAGCCATGAAGATTGTTGTTGGCATCACCGGCGGCATCGCCGCTTACAAGAGCCCCGAATTGGTACGTCTGCTGAAAAAGGCAGGCCATGAAGTGCGTTGCGCTGTTACGAAGCATGCCTTGGAGTTCGTCACCCGCACCACACTCGAGACCGTCAGCAACAACCCTCTCTACAGCGACCTCTTCACCTCTGGTGGCACCGAGCATATCTCCCTCAAAGACTGGGGCGATATGCTCATTGTAGCTCCCGCCACGGCCAACATCATCGGCAAGGTAGCAAACGGAATCGCCGACGATTCCCTGAGCACCTTACTGCTAGCCTTCTCCCAAAAGCCTGTCATCATGGCACCGGCCATGAACTGCGAGATGTGGGCACATCCCGCCGTGCAACGGAACATCGAAGTCTTGAAATCGTGGGGCATCCGCATGGTGGGGCCCACGGAAGGGGAACTCGCTTGCGGAGTCACCGGCATGGGTCGCATGAGCGAACCGGCCGACATCATGGCGGCCATCACAACTCCATCGGCCGTGCTAGGCCAATGGTTAGTGACAGCAGGGCCGACCTACGAGCGTATCGACAGTGTGCGCTTCATAGGCAACTACTCGTCGGGGAAAATGGGATTTGCACTGGCAGGAGCGTTGGCCGATGCCGGCGCTGAAGTGGAACTCGTCACAGGTCCCACTCACCTTGCCATCAACAATCCTCACATCCATGTCACCCGCGTGGAAAGTGCCCGCGAGATGTACAACGCCGCCACCAAGACCTTCCCCCTCTGCAAGGGAGCCATCCTCTCTGCCGCCGTGGCCGACTACCGCCCCGCGGAGTGCGCCGACCACAAGCTCAAGAAGCACGGCAACGAGGGCATAAGCCTCGACCTAGTGCAGAATCCCGACATTCTGGCCACCCTCGGCAGCATGAAACAGGAAGGACAGACCCTTGTGGGTTTTGCCCTCGAGACCGACAACGAAGAAGCCAACGCACAAAGCAAGCTGCATCGCAAAAACCTCGACTACATAGTCCTCAACTCACTGCGCGAAAAGGGGGCCGGCTTCGGCGTCGACACCAACAAGGTGACCATTCTCTCCGCCGACGGAAGTCGCAAAGACAGCCCACTGCTCTCAAAGAGAGAGGTGGCCAACTTGATTGTAAAGACTATTATAAAATGAAAAAGCTAAGCATCATAGCCATCATACTGGCCTCTTTGGCTATCGCCGGTGAGGCCTTTATTTTTGCCACCCGCAAGGACAAAAACGAAGAAGATGCACTCCACACCCGTGCCATCCGCGCCAACTACCGCATCTATGCCCCTCCCATTCCCGACACACTCTATTTCTGTAATGAGCGGGTGCCACTGAACCTGTGGTATGTCCGCGAAGGGCTGGACCGCGAGTTGGTCAGCAACATGTACTATCAAAGCAGCACCCTCTTCAACATTAAGCGCGCCACACGCGTTTTCCCCGTCATCGAGCGCATCCTTAAGGAAGAACGCGTCCCCGAAGACATGAAGTACCTCTGCGTCATCGAGAGCGGCCTGCAGAACGTCACCTCCCCTGCCGGTGCTGGCGGTTACTGGCAGTTCATGAAAGCTACTGGACAAAAATACGGGTTGGAAATCAGCGACGAGATAGACATGCGCAACAACCTGGAGGCCGCCACACATGCCGCATGCCGCTATCTCAAGTCACTCAAGGCCCGTTTCGGCGGCTGGACCGAAGCAGCAGCAGCTTACAACTGTGGAGAGAACGGCCTCGAAAAGCGACTGAACAACCAACAACAAAGTAGTTACTACGAACTGTTTCTCAACAAGGAGACCCAGCGCTATGTCTACCGCATCCTGGCCCTCAAACTTATCATGCTGCACCCCCAGGATTATGGCTACTCTGTACGCCGCTGCGATACCTACCCTGAGTTGCCCTACGAGGAAGTGGATCTCTGTGGCAAGGATGTCGATCTCGTGCAGTTTGCCGTCGACAACGGCACCAGCTATAAAATGCTGCGCACCTACAATCCCTGGATTACCACCGACAAACTGAAAAACAAAGCGGGCAATACCTACAAGGTACACATCCCCTCCAAGAAAGGCACAGAATACAACACCATTGTCAAAGGCAAACACGACACGACAGTAATAGAGGGAATATAGTTTTTTTTTGCCAATTGAAGTTTTTTATGTAATTTTGCATCCACAAAAAAACACTACAAAATGAGAAAGCTAAAAGTATTTGCAGCAATGCTCTGCATCGTAGCATTAGGACTGGCAACAGCCTGTTCGAAAGAGGAGAAGGAAAACGCCTCTATTATCGGCAAATGGAGAAGCATATACTGTTTGGTTGAGAATTACGACTACTGGAAAGCCGGTACAACCATGAAAATTGATACAAATATTTATTACGACGATAACAAAATAGGTAAATCATGGGAATTCACGGCTGACGGATATCTCAAGAGAGAAGGAGAACAAAAGCTAAAATACGCTGTTATTGGAGACAACCTGGTACTCAGACGTAACGATGCCCAGGAGAATATCGTAGGTTCAATGAAAATAATGGAAATTCACGAAGAGTGGATAAAATTGTTCAGCGTATCTGACAACAGAGGTGATGATGGACAAGGAACACACAAAGAAGAAACCCTCGTGTTATCCAAAGCATTGGTACAATAATCAACCGGTGCTGGCAGCACCCTAGACCATCGACCATCACGATGGACAATGACAACGTCATCAAAATTTTAGGCGCGCGGGAACACAACCTGCAGAATGTGGACTTGGAGATTCCACGCAACAAGTTGGTAGTATTCACCGGCTTGAGTGGCAGCGGCAAGTCGAGCTTGGCGTTCGACACCATCCATGCCGAGGGACAACGCCGCTATATGGAGACCTTCTCGGCATACGCGCGCCACTTCATCGGTAACATGGAGCGGCCCGACGTGGACCTTATCGAGGGCCTCTCGCCCGTCATCGCCATCGAGCAGAAAAGCACCAGCAACAACCCGCGCTCGACCGTCGGCACGCTGACCGACACCTACGATCTGCTGCGTCTGCTCTACGCCCGTGTGGGCAAAGCCTACAGCATCGTCAGTGGCAAGCCGATGGTGAAGTACAGCGAGGAGAAGATTCTCGAAATCATCACTTCGGAGTACGGCAGCCGCGACATCATGATACTGGCGCCTCTGGTAAAAGGCCGCAAGGGTCACTACCGCGAGCTCTTCGAGCAGGTGGCCAAGAAAGGTTTCCTCAAGGTGCGCGTAGATGGCGAGATAAAGGAGATCACCTACAAGATGCAGGTGGACCGCTACAAGGTGCACGACATAGAGCTGGTGGTGGACCGCCTGCGTGCCGACCGCAACGCCACCCGCCTCCGCGAGGCGGTGCAGACGGCCTTCCGCCAAGGCAAAGGCATTCTCATGGTGCTAGATAACGAAGCCTCCAGTGTGTCCGGCGGTTCGACCGCCGGAAGCATCCGCTTCTTCAGCCGTATGCTGATGGACCCCGACAGCGGTCTCTCCTACCCTGAGCCGGAGCCCAACACCTTCTCGTTCAACTCGCCCTACGGCGCCTGCCCCCACTGCAACGGCCTCGGCGAGGTGGCGCAGATCGACATGCAGAAGCTCATCCCCAACCCCAAGAAGAGCATCCGCGACGGCGCCATCGAGGTGCTGGGCAAATACTCGCCCACCAACTACGTCTACCGCAAGCTGGAGCTCATGGGCAAGCATTACGACTTCACGCTCGACACGCCCGTCGCCGATCTCAGCGAGGAGGCCCTCAACGCCATCCTCTACGGCAGCAACCACTTCGCCGGCATCGAAGACCCCGAGGACCCAGGCTACCTCAGCGAGTTCCAAGGCATCATCAACTATATCACCTCGCTGGCCAGCGACGAGAGTCCCGCCAGCCTGCAGAAATGGGCGGCCTCGTTCATGAACACCGTGCCCTGCCCCGAGTGTCACGGGCACCGCTTGAAGCCCGAGAGTCTTGCTTTCCGCATAGTGGATAAGAACATCGGCGAGCTGGCCGACATGGACCTGCTGGAACTAGAGGAGTGGCTCGGCGCACTGGAACCGCAGCTCGACGAGCGCGACCGCAAGGTGGCGCATGAGGTGCTGGTGGAAATCCTCAAGCGCCTGTCGTTCCTCAACAACGTGGGCGTGGGCTACCTCAGCATGAACCGCAGCGCCCGCAGCCTCTCAGGTGGCGAAGCACAACGCATTCGTCTAGCTACCCAAATAGGGTCACAACTCACCAATGTCCTATATATCCTCGACGAGCCCAGCATCGGTCTACATCAACGCGACAACCAACGCCTCATCGAGAGCCTCAAGCAACTGCGTGACCTAGGCAACAGCATCATCGTGGTGGAACACGACCGCGACATGATGCTGGCCGCCGACTACCTGGTGGACATCGGCCCCGGTGCCGGAGTGCACGGGGGGAAGGTGCTGTTCGCCGGGAAACCGGAATTTTCGGATACTCCGGAAATTCCGGAATATCCGGGGAGCCTCACCCTGCAGTACCTCTCCCGGCAGCGCGACATCGCGCTGCCGGAGAGAAGAGCCGTCGAAGGCCGCCAGCACCTGCTACTCAAAGGCGCCACCGGCAACAACCTCAAGGGCGTCGACCTCGACCTGCCCTTGGGCATGTTCGTCTGCGTCACCGGTGTCTCGGGCTCCGGCAAGTCCACCCTTATCAACGACACCCTGCAGCCCATCCTCAGCCAACATTTCTACCACTCGCTCCGCGCTCCGCTGCACTACCAAAGCATCGAAGGAATCGAGAATATTGACAAAGTCATCCAGATAGACCAGAGCCCCATCGGACGCACGCCGCGCTCCAACCCCGCCACCTACGCGGGCTTCTTCGACGACATCCGCCGTCTCTTCGCCGAGCTGCCGTCGGCACGCATCCGTGGCTACAAGCCCGGCCGCTTCAGCTTCAACGTCAGCGGCGGCCGCTGCGAGCACTGCAAGGGCGCCGGACTCCGCACCATCGAGATGAACTTCCTGCCCGACGTCTACGTCCAGTGCGAGGTCTGCGGCGGCAAGCGCTACAACCGCGAGACCCTCGAGATACGCTACAAAGGCAAGTCCATCAGCGACGTGCTCGACATGACCGTCAACGAAGCCGTGGACTTCTTCGCCTCCATGCCCAAGCTGCACCGCAAGCTCAAGACCCTGCAGGAGGTCGGCCTCGGTTACATCACCCTCGGACAGCAGAGCACCACCCTCAGCGGTGGCGAGGCGCAGCGTGTCAAGCTGGCCACCGAACTCAGCAAGAGCGATACCGGCCGCACCCTCTACATCCTCGACGAGCCCACCACGGGCCTCCACTTCGAGGACATCCGCATCCTCCTCGGCGTGCTGCAGAAGCTCGTCGACAAAGGAAACACCGTCCTCGTCATCGAGCACAACATGGACGTCATCAAGGTGGCCGACTGGGTCATCGACCTCGGCCCCGACGGTGGTCGCGCCGGCGGCCAAATCACCTTCTGCGGCACCCCGGAAGATTTAGCGAAAAAGAAAGACAACTTCACCGGCCGCTACCTCGCCGAGGAGCTCAAAGCGATGAAGGGGTAGACACACAGAGAGAAACAGCAACGGCTGCCATCCCTATGGATGGCAGCCGTTTTTTAATCCGATTGGAATTTCCGCGCCCCGCGACAGGCGGTGTCAAAAGCGGCCGGGGCTGGCGCAGGGTTGAGAATAGGTGTTATTTTTTGCGGTGGTAGAAGTATGAAGTTGCAGACATGCCTTTAGGACACTTGAACGACAGGAATGCCTCGACGGCAGGCGGAGTGATGATCATGTTGTCCTCGTGCAGCTCCAGTTGGCAGACAACCGTTGCATCTTCGGTTGTGACGGTGATTTCAGCCACGCCGCGGACATCTTTGCCGATACTCCATTTCGCCTCGTAGGTGGAGAACATATAGTTCCCGTCGGGGTCTCGGTCGACAGCCACCTGCACCGAGAGAGTCCCGTCGGGGCGGAATTCAATGTCGCGCATCAGGGAGAACACCGTTTCGCCCGTGACGGCGGCATGTTCTCCATGCAGATACATACCAGCGTTAGGAGAGCGGAAATTTTGTGCTTCTTTGAATTCCCATTTGCCAACAATGTCGCTGTCGGTTACGTTTTGTGCCGAAACATTGGCGGTCATCATTCCGAGGGCGCACACCATCGCGCCGAGTAAAAAGAGTTTCTTCATCGTCTGTTTAATTTTATTGTTTTTATTCGATTTGTTGTTTCATTTCTGCATTTTCACCGCGCATACCTGCAATTTGGCGTTGCAGGGCTGCAAAATGGCCGCGCATATATGCGGAGGCTTCCGCAGGGCTGCAAATCGACCGCGCATATATGCGGGGAGCATTACACGGCTGCAAATTGACCTCGCATATATGCGGGGCGCGTTGCACGGCTGTTTCGGCATCCCGCACCTGTGCGGAGGCCATTTCACGCTTCAGCGGCTGAGCCATTGCTTCACCTCGTCGGGGATAACCTCGGAGCTGGAGGTGCTGCGGCGGTAGCCAGCCATCACGGTGCGGCACTCGACACAGACGGTGCCAGTCTCGCTGTTCACCACGCGCTGCAGCACGGTGAGGCTCTTGGTGCCGAAGCGTTCGATGGTGGTCTCCACCTGTATCTTGTCGTGGTAGTGTATCTGCGCCCGGAAGTCCACGTCGTAGTGCACCACCATGACGGTGAAGTCGCTCTTGGTGGGCGACAGGCCGTGGCCACTGAAGAAGGCATCCTTCCCCAGGTCGAGATACTCCATGATAACGGCATTGTTGACGTGACCCATCTGGTCCACATCGTTGAAACGGATTTGAATGTTTGTAACAAACATAATTAGAAATTATAAATTAGGAATTAGGAATTAATGCTGCCCGATGTTGTTTTTGTTATACTGCTTAACATGCGCAGCAATTCCTCACAGTCATTCATTATTGAAGCTTTCTCTTTTTCGGATATATATTCTGTCCTATATAACAGATTTATCCAATATTTGGTTTCGTTACATTCCTTGAAAGCAATGTACATCTTCGACAGGAAATCCTTTCTTGAGATTCCGCAAAGAGCTTCGCTTATATTCGCGCCCACACTTGTACCGCTACGCAACATCTGTTTCGACATTACATATTCAGCTTTCTTCTCCACAAGATATTTATACAGTCCCACAATACGTACAGCGAAATCCTCACTCTTTGTTTTTATCGCATTTTCATCCTTCATAATACCTAATTGCTAATTACTAATTCCTAATTTTCTTAAGGGAGAAGAAGAACTCGAGGCCGCCCTCGGCACGATTCTTTGCATATATCTCGCCGCCGTGAAATATCACGGAGTGCTTGACAATGGAAAGGCCAAGTCCCGTGCCACCGTTCTGGCGCGAGCGGCCCTCGTCGATGCGCACGAAGCGGTCGAAAAGCCGCGAGAGGTACTCGCCGGCCACGCCCTTGCCGGTATCGTAATAATGAATGAAGTAATGGTCGGGTTCCTCGCGGTAAGTCTCCAGGACGATGTTGATGCCGCTGCCGGCGTAGGCGATGCTGTTCTCTACCAAGTTACGGAAGATGCAGTAGAGCAACTCGCGGTTGCCCTGCAGCGGCATGGGCGGAAGCTGGTTGTTGACGGTGATACCCGCAGTGGCAGCCTTGTCGCTGAGGTCACCGATAGCCTCATTGGCCACCTCGGCGGCATCCACCTCGGTGCGTGGAAAGAGGTCGGCGCTCTCCTCCAGCTTGTTGATGATGGAGACATCCTGTATCAGGTCCGAGAGGCGCAATGTCTGTCGGAAACATCTATCTAAGAAGTATCGCCGCCGCTCGTCATCGACGGGCTTGTCGGAGAGCAGTATCTCCAGATACCCACGGATAGAACTAACCGGGGTTTTCAGCTCATGGGCGATATTGGAGGTCATTTCCTGCTTCAGCTGCCGGTTGCGCTGCTCAGCCTCCGAAGCCTCCTGCCGCAGCCGGTTGGCTTCATCGGCCATCTGCTGCAGTCGCTTGTTCTTCCACATCAAGCGGATGTACAGCACCAAGATGGCAACTACCAATATTAATAATATGACATCAGACCAATCCATATCCAAACCCTGTTTTATTCACAATGCGTTGTCCCTCAGTTCCCAGTTTCTTGCGCAGACGGGCGATATGCACGTCCACCGACCGCTCACCCACAAAGGCATCATCTGGCCACACCGCCTTCAGAATCTCATCCCTTGAGAAGAACGTCCCCGGATGCTCCCGGAAAAGTTGCAGGATGAGGTGTTCCCGTTTAGTTAGGTTATCCGGAATTTCCGGAGATTCCGGATTATCCGGGATAGGCCTGCTTCGACGCAGCACAGCCTTCACGCGTGCCAGCACGGTGTCGAACGAGAACGGCTTGGTTATATAGTCATCGGCCCCCACACCGAATCCTTGCAGCTGGTCGTCATGAGCATCACGAGCTGTGAGGAAAACAATGGGTGTATTGTCACCACGACGGTGCAACTCCTCCGCCAATTCAAACCCAGACATCTTATCCATCATCACGTCAAGCAGAATCAAGTCGAAGCATACCCCTCGACCACCCTTCGGTCGGCCCCCCTCCCCTGTGTCAGGGGAGGAGCCAAGGAGAGAGAGAGCCTCCTCGGCGCTCTCCACCGTCACCACCTCGAAGCCCTCGGCCTCCAGGTTAAACCGCAGTATCTCCCGCAGGTCCTCTTCGTCATCAACTACAAGTATCCGTGTCATATTCTAATAACGCAGGGACCGGAAAAATATTGCCACAAGCGAAAAACAAAAAAGGAGACTCTTGTGAGTCTCCCTTTCGGTGTGGCATCGACTGGATTTGAACCAGTGACGCAAGGATTTTCAGTCCTTCGCTCTACCAACTGAGCTACGACGCCATCGTCTGAATTCGGATGCAAAAGTACGAAGATTTTGGAAACTGGCCAAATTTTTTTTCATCCAAAGCACCTAATGAAATCTCTTATCATTTATTTTCAGCTATTTCCACATCCGATTTTTTTTCTTTCATCACAGCCTTCTGAGCCTTTGGAGCGAGGAATGCGAGCTCTATAATCAGCCATATTATGCCAATTGTGATGGCTGCGTCAGCCACATTGAAGATGGCATTGAAGAACTCAAAGTGGTTGCCTCCAACAATAGGAAACCACCCCGGCCAATCGAATTCAAACAGGGGGAAATAGAACATATCCACCACCTTGCCCTGCAGGAACGGCGCATAGCCACCTTCTGGCGGGAAGAACGTCGCCACGTTATAGTAGCTCTCATTGAATACCAAGCCATAGAAGCAACTGTCTATCAAGTTGCCGATGGCACCAGCAAAGATAAGCACCAGACTGCTGATAAGGGATGTACGGCCATTGTCTTTCAGTTGTTTCCAGATAATCCAAGCGATAATTCCCGTAGCCACGATGCGGAAGAGTGTCAGCCCAATCTTACCGACAGCCCCGCCGAAAGACATTCCGAAGGCAAAACCCTCGTTCTCTATGAAATGCAAATGAAACCAGTCTCCAAGAACAGGGATATCCTCCCCAATGTGCATTTTTGTCTTGACAAGCACTTTCACTATTTGGTCAATCACAATGATTCCTGCCACAATCGAGGCATATACAAGGTCTCGTTTCTTCTTATTCATTATTTCTCAATTTAATCTGTTCCAATAGTTCATCATACCACTCCTTTCCGAAACGTCGGATGAGCGGCTCTTTCAGATAGACATACAGGGGATCACCCTTGCCCTTAGCCGGACGGCAGATGTCCCACTGGTGATAGTTTACCGCTGTAAATTCGCCGAAGTCTTCCACACGGATGGGATAGAGGTGGCACGATACCGGCTTATACAGTCCCTGTAAGGCACAAAAAGAGCATCCATCGGGACCGGGAGTGACGAAAGCACAGGCCCCACCGTCGATAAGTGTGGTGCCCAGGTCACCGTCCTTGTCACGCACGGCAACACCCTGTGTCTCAACGGCCGCACGCCCTTCGTCAGTCATCAAAGGCAACGCCCTGTCGAGCACAGCCTCAATCTTCTCCACCTCCTCTTCCATCAACGGCGCCCCACTGTCGCCTTCCACACAGCAAGCCCCCTTACAGCAACCCAGGTCACAGCAAAAACTCTGATCGGCAATGTCGTCGGAGACAATACTATTTTTAACAATAATCATTAACTAAACACTTAACACTAATCACTTAGCACATCAATAATCTTGTCCGCAAGCACGGCGGCGAGTTTATACTTTGATTCTACGGTCCATCCCGCCACATGGGGCGTCAGCACCGTGCGTGGCGACTGCATCAGGTAGCGCATCGATGCCGGCACGTCCCCCAGGCCGTCGGCCTGCATATTTTCATACTCAAGCACATCCAAGGCAGCGCCTAGAACCTTACCACTCTCCAGCCCTGCCACCAGCGCCTCAGTATCCACCACCGCCCCTCGGGCGGTATTGATAAGGTAGAACGGCTTGGCCATGGCAGCAATAAAGCCAGTGTCAAGGTAATGGCGCGTTTCCTTCGTCAACGGCACATGGAAACTCACTATATCAGCCTCAGCCTGTAGTTCCTCAAGAGAGACTGGTTGGGGAGCCTGAAGCTCACTAAGGACTTTAAGGTCCCTAGAGTCTTTAATGTCATAAAAAAATATTCTGCAGCCGAATCCACCGAGCCGCTGGGCGAAAGCCTGCCCCATATTGCCGAAACCGATGATACCAATGGTCTTCCCCTTGATTTCCAAACCTCGGTTGGCCTCGCGCTGCCACAAGCCGCGACGCACCTCGGCGTCAGCACATGCAATATTATTGAAGAGTGCAAGCAACAGTCCCACAGCATGCTCGCCCACGGCGTCGCGGTTGCCTTCGGGCGAGTTAAGGCAGCGGATGCCATGAGCCTCGGCATAGTCCACATCGATAGTCTCCATGCCTGCCCCTACCCTGCCAATACAGCGCAACGACGACACCCGGTCAACAAAGGCACTGTCGATTACCACCTTACTCCTTACCACCAGTCCTTCGCAGCCTTGCGCGGCCTCAACCAGACTCTCATAGTCATGGTCGGGTTCCACGCTGACCTCAAAGCCAGCCTCTCGCAAACGCTGCGGAAGCACCTCATGCGTCCTGTCCGATACAAGTATCTTTTTCACTTAAAAACTTAACACTTAACACTAATTTTTTATCGCCTCATTCTCTTCGTCATAATCACTCAACACAGAGTTCTGTCTGCGGCTGGGACGAGGATTCTTATACTCTCTCATCGTCTCACCGGCCACAATACCCGTAGGAACTGCTATAATACTGTAACCCAGAAGCATCACCAGCACCGACAGGAAGCGGCCCGCCGAGGTCACCGGCACCACGTCTCCGTAGCCCACCGTAGTGATGGTCACCACAGCCCAATAGATGCCCGTTGGAATGCTCTTGAAGGCCAGATTTACCTCACTCTCAAACGTGTACATCATCGTTCCTAGAATCACTGCCGCAACCAACATAAACATCATGAATATCAAAATCTTGATGGCACTGGCGCGTAAGGCGTCCAAAAGGCGGAAAGCCTCCATTTGGAAACGCTGTAGCCTGAAGATACGGAAGATACGCATCACCCTCAGTAACCGCAACACCGTCAACGCCTGTGTTGTCGGTATCAGGATACTCAAGTAAGCAGGGAATATCGACAGGAAATCAATCACTCCCCAGAATGACAGGATATACTTCCTTGGATGCTTCAGACAGTAGATACGTAAATAATATTCAAAGGTAAAGACGATGGTAAAGACCCATTCCAGCGACTTCACCAGCCAGTATGAGAGAGACTGCTGGACTCCCGAGGTCATCGTGTCGGTAGAACCCCACACACTGTCAAATACCAGCAGGATAATATTGGCCACGATAAGCACCAACAGCCACACATCGAAACGCTTGCCGGCAGACGTATCGCTCTTGAAGATAATCTCGAAAATCTGCTTCTTCGTCAGCGTGCGGTACCGCTTAGGCATCAGCCATTCGAAGAGTATCTTGTGCATCACCTTTCCGATAGCGCCAAAGAAACGGCTCGCCCATCTCGCGTAGTCCACCTTCGAAAGCCATTTCCTCACGCGCCAGAAGGCATTCACAATATTATCTTTGATATTCATCCTTCTAAACACTAAACACTTTCCCTAATTATCAACATATTCTCATGTTCATTGCAGAATATTCTGCTTGCCGCCAGCTGCACCTCCTCTGGCGTCACTCTCCGATAAGCCTCAGTCTCGGTGTTCGCCAAGTCAGTGTGTCCCAACCAGGTATAATGACACAGCGAGAAGGCACGGTCAGCCGCCTTGTACTGCGAATAGACGAAAGTGCTCTCAAACTTATTCTGCACTTTATCAAGCTCTTCCTGTAACAATCCGCTATCCGCCAACGAGTATGCCTCTTCCCTCAGCGCATCGGTCACCTCGTCGACATCCACACCCGGCAGCACCTTGGCACTCAGTACCATCAGTCCTGGACCCGCCTCACCACTGATATAGGCATCGGCCTCCGACACCAACCGTCCTGGACGCACAATCTTATTGTAGATGCGGCTCGAGCTGCCATTGCTCAGCACATCGCTCACCAGGTCGCTGGCGCGGAAATCCTTATCGAAATGGCTGCACATCGGCCACGCCAGATAGACAGCTTCTACCGGCACTTCACGTCTGATTTCCAACATTCTTGCCTCCTTTTGTTCGGGCTCGGCTGGATACATACGCTCCCTTGCAAAACATCTTTCTACGGTTGAACCACCGGCATCTGGCCGACCTGTAACGCCCCATATCTCACATACCTTTTCAATCATCTCCTCATGCTTCAGCGGCGCAGCCACAGCCAATATCGCATTGTCCGGACGATAGAACCGCTCATGGAAGTTCTGGACATCCTCCAGCGTTGCCTCGCTGACATGGCGTATGTCGGCCCCGATGGTCGCCCAGCGATAGGGATGCTCCTTATAGCACAACGGCCTTAAGTTCAGCCACACATCTCCATAGGGCTGGTTCATATAGCGCTGGTTATACTCCTCAGTCACCACCCGCTGCTGCACAGCCAACGCCTTGGCATTCAGCGCCAAGCTCTCCATGCGGTCGGCCTCGAGCATCAAGGCTGTGGTAAGCCCCTCAAGGGGCACTGTAAGGTAGTAGTTCGTATAGTCATTATTCGTGAAAGCATTGCTGTCGCCTCCTAACGATGACACCACAGCATCGAAGTCTGGAACCCTCTCGGTGCCGCCGAACATCAAATGTTCAAACAAATGCGCAAAGCCCGTCCGCTGCGGTTCCTCATCGCGCGCTCCCACATTGTAGAGCACGTTGACCGTCGCCAACGGCGTATCCCACGCCTCGTGCGTTAACAACGTCAACCCATTGGATAATATGCACTTCCGATAATCAATCATAAAAATACAAACTGCAAAGATACATTTTTTTTTCGATATACAGAAAACAAAACACCAACCTCTCAATTGGCAACCGTTAACAGATATTAAACACACACACCCTGACGCACCCCATCATCTCCTACCACGGTAGGAGTTGGTTAGGAGTTGATAAGGAGATGGTAAGTAGTTTATTTCTCTCAGGTACTTTGCATTAGATAAAAAAAAGGGCACCCTTTGCGCAAAGGGTGCCCGAAGGGAATTTTTCTGCTAGAAAATTAACTCAACAAGTGTTAAAATCATCACATACTTTCGCGAAGGATTGCCACCACCTCGTTGCGGGTCAGGGTGCGGTAACCGACGGGAAGGATGAGAACAGCATCGGCGACCTGATTGAGGTTTTCTTCTGTGACACCCAGCTCGCGGCTGTGCATCACCACGCCGATTTCTTGCATCCATTCTTCGAGGTTCTTGAGGCCTTCGATGGCCACCAGCTCGTCACTCTTGCCCTCAGGGCACACGCCCCAGACATTCTTGGCGAAGCGGACAAACTGGTGCAATCCGTCGTGCATCACATGGCGGTAGTAAGGCAATGATACAGAAGCAAGTGTCATGCCGTGAGTAGCGTCGGTGACGAGGCCGATGGCGTGACCTATCTGGTGCACCTCCCAGTCGCCGCCCTTGCCGCATTTCAGCAAGCTGTTGAGGGCCCAGGTGGCGGTCCACATGATGTTAGCGCGAGCCTCGTAGTCCTGCGGGTTTTTAGCAGCGATGCGGCTGCTGTGGATGAGCGAGCGCATGAGGCCCTCGATGATATAGTCTGTGGTGCAGTCGGCCGTGCCGGCAAAATACTGCTCCATGAGATGACTCATGATATCGAAGAACCCTGCAACCATCTGGTACTGAGGAACCGTCATGGTGAAGCACGGATTGAGGATAGCAAACCGGGGAAAGAGAGCGGGACCGAAGACCTTGCCACGTTTGAAGCCTTCCTTGCGATTGGTGATGACGCTGCCGCCATTCATCTCGCTTCCGGTACCCACCATGGTAAGCACGGCACCAATGGCCAAGGTCTTGCAGCTGGGAACGTCCTGATTGACCCAGTATTTCTGCCAGGCATCCTCCTCACAATAGACTGAGGCCGAGACCGCTTTGGCATAGTCGATGGTCGAACCTCCGCCCACGGCGAGGATAAGGTCGACATGGTTGTCGCGCACCCGCCGACAGCCTTCGAGAACCTTCTCATAGGTGGGATTGGGCATCACACCGGCATCCTCGACAACAGTCTTGCCGGTCTCCCGGAGGGTCTTGACGACAGCATCATAGATACCGTTCTTTTTTATCGAACCTCCGCCGTAGCTGAGCATCACAACGGGGCCGTAGTTCTTCAATTCTTCCGCAAGATGACCCATGGCCTCCTCGCCAAAATAAAGTTTTGTAGGATTGTGAAATTTAAAGTTGCCTTGCATAATTTTTGCGTTTATTTTTCGTTATTTATTAAAATGCAAAAATACATTTTTTTTCTTATCAAGAGAAAAAAAATTAAAAATGAAGAAAACCATCATTCTATTGGCAACTTTGCTCTGTGCCGTCGCAGGAAACGTAACGGCACAGCAGATAGTGCCTAGCCTAACGGGCACCGACTTCTGGATGGCCTTTCTTCCCAATATGGCATCTAATAGTGTACGTTCTCTGATGATTGCCTCTGAAGAAGACTGCACTGTGCACATTGAGAATTCCAGCCACACATGGGACATTACGGTGGCAATAGAGGCAAACCTGATGGTGCAAGTGCCAGTTCCTGACAACAGCACATTGCCACAAAGTGTTGATGAACAATATAGCGGAAGTTGGCATATTACCGCCAGCGCACCTATTATTGTCTATGCCTCCAACTTTGCCAATGCGAGCCATGACATGAGCGCAATACTTCCCACCGCCACTCTGCGTCAAGATTATATAACACAGACATACGCCAGCAGTCTCTTTGGCCAAGAGGTATCTATAGTGGCACCCTACGACAGCACTTCTGTACAAATAATTCTTGCCGAGGATGTGTCCGACAATAGCAGCGAATTAATCCATCATGCCGGCGATACCTTACACGTCATGCTCATGCGAGGTATAGTTTACCTAATGAGTTCCAATTACGTTTATTATAATTATAACATATTCCCTGCAGGTCTTTGTGGCGCTCGCATCCATGCCTCAAAGCCCGTGGCCGTGTTCCAGGGCCACCAATGCGCCTTTATTCCTTCCAATGCCCATGCTTGTGACCATATCTATGAACAATGCATCCCCACCGACTACTGGGGGCAACATTTTATCGTTATGCCTACCACCGAAAGAAGTCTTCAGGAGAGAAATACGGGAGCAAGTTATATAGGAGATATGGTAAAAGTGACAGCCCGCGAAAACAATTGTATTGTGACCATTGACGGGAATGACACTGCAACTCTCTCCCGCGGCGATTCCTACACATTTATTGTGACTAATCATGCCCCTGTAATCTCATCCAACAATCCTCCACGAGATACGTTCGACATCTACCAGTCCGATGCCCTGTTTGTCAATACTTCAACACCTGCTATGGTGTGCTTTTATATCAGTGGCATCAGTTACGGAGGGACTCCTGGCGATCCCGCTTCTGTTATCATCCCTCCCATTGAACAAGGTATTGGACACACCATTGCTGCCGTCTATAACACCACCCTCACCCAAAGCCATCACATCAACATTGTGGCATCCAATGCCGATGCGCCTTTGGTGACAATCGATGGTCAAAATATAGCTTCTGCCTTTGTCGCCACTGCCGAGGGCTATAGCTGGGCACGCATCATTGCCGACACTGGTACGCATGTCATTGATGCCGACACAGGACGTTTCCTCGCCACTTTCTACGGCCTCGGATGGGCAGAGAGTTATGCCTATATAGCGGGTATGGCTGTACGCAGTGCCGACTACGATGTGCATGCCAACCGACACTCACTGTGCCCGGGAGACACAGTGTCTATCACCGTTAAACTGAACGAGGAAGGTCTTGGAACACGGTGGTTCGCCGATGGGCAAACTATCGGTGACAACATCGACACCCTAAGTCTAGCCTTCGACAGCGTAGGGCGTCACCAGGTAACCATCGTCATCACGCCAGTGGGTGACACTGTGTGGGAAATACTTACCGTCCACCCAGCCTATTCTTCACATAGCACAGATACCATTTGTCTGGGAGATAGTCTACAATGGCAAGGAGAGTTTCTAACACTTGGCGGGCTCTATATCGATTCGATGCTTTCTATCAACGGATGTGACTCAGTAGAATCGCTTCAGCTTGACATTTTTGGTGTGCCACATCCCCTGTTTACCCTTAAGACGGACTGCGAGAACTACCATTACAGTATATTCGGAAGCATTGCCGGCGACACCACAGGCTATATGCTTTCGTGGCAGGCGACACCTCCCGATAATGACCTTGAAGGGCAACCATGGGACAGTCTCTATTTGTCGCCCTTACAAACAACGGAGTACAACATTCATATTGATGGACATTGTCCTTACGACACCTCTTTTACATTACATCCTATTCAATGGCCTCAAGCCGCTCTGACGGTACGCCCGGAACAGTTAAGCATTGAAAATCCCACCTTTGAGGCCTATGATCAAAGTCTCAATGCCGACAGTCGGCGCTGGTGGATTGACGGAGTGCATGCTGGTGAGGAACCCATTCTCCGCCACAGAGCCGACATTTTCGCCGATAGTGTGTTGCTTACGCTGGTAGCCTTCAACCAGTCGTGTGCCGACACCCTTCGACACACGCTTCCCATCAGGCACGTCACAGCATGGGCTCCCAATGTCTTCACCCCCGATGGCGAGAGCAACAAGCATTTCCAAGTGGTAATTAATGAGGGGGTAACCGAGGAACTATATATTTACAACCGTAATGGAATGCTGGTGGCGCATATCGTCGGCTCCGATGCACACTGGGACGGCACCCATGAAGGCGAACCTTGTTCACAGGGAACTTATGTCTGGCACCTACGCTACCGTCGCAACGACCTTCCCGAATCTTTGCAGACCCTTACTGGCACAATCACTCTTTTGCGCTAAATTCAATATTTTTTTCGTATCTTTGCATTTCTTTTTTTATTAACTAGAAATAATAACATATTGATATGCTAGAAATTATTAACCAAATCAACTTCATCGAAATCATCAGTGCCTTCATCGTGATGTTCGCCATCATCGATATCACAGGCTCAATTCCCATCTTCATCAGCATGGAGGATAGTGGCAAACACATCAAGCCACTCTATGCCACGAGCGTAGCCCTCGGCCTCTTCCTCCTCTTCTTCTTCACCGGCGAAGCACTGTTGAACCTCTTCGGCATCGACATTGCCTCCTTCGCTGTAGCAGGAGCTTTCATCCTGTTCCTCCTGGCCTTGGAGATGGTCATGGGACGCGAGTTTATCAAGAACGAGAGTAGCGGCTCGGGAGCCTCCATCGTTCCCGTGGCATTCCCACTCATCGCCGGACCGGGAGCCATCACGGCATTGCTCTCCCTGCGTGCCGAATACGCCACAGTCAATATCCTGCTGGCCCTGCTGCTCAACATCATCATCGACTACATCGTCATCCGCCTGCTGAAGAAGCTGCAGCGCTGGCTGGGCGACGAGGTGGTCTTCGTGCTCCGCAAGTTCTTCGGCGTCATCCTTATTGCCATCTCGGTGAAGCTCTTCGCCTCCAACTTGGCCATCGTCATCCATAACGCCAACCTGTAAAGTTTTTTTTCAAAAAAAAATTTTTTTCCGACAGAAATGCAATTTTTCCCTCGGCAAGAATACTAATAAGCATACTTTTCTTTAAAAAAATAAAAACATAATGAATAGAAAACACGGATTATTGAAGGTTCTGACCCTGGGAATGATGTTTTTGCTTGGGATGCCTGCACTGGAAGCGCAACCCGGCGGACCGGGAGGTTTCCCCGGCGGACGGCCGCCGAGAGGCGAGCGCCCCCAAGGCAAGCCCCGTTTCCCCGGTCAGGACTGGAACAACCAAAGCAACGACAAGAACGCCGACTCCGTGAAAAAGAAAAAGAAAGTGAAGGAAGGCGACACCTTCAAGGTGGTGGGATCGCTGCGCGATTCTGTCAGCGGCGAGTTTCTGGCCTTCGTCAACGTGGCCGTGCTCGACTCGGTGGACTCGACCTTCGTCAAGGGTGGCGCCACCAACTTCGACGGCCTCTTTGAAATCAGCGGCGTGCCCCTGGGAGCCTACCTGCTGCGCATCTCGGCCATCGGCTACCAGAACCGACTGATACCCTTTAAGGTGGAGAACAACACAGCTCTCGGCACCATCAAGCTCATGCCCGGCTCCACCACACTCGAGGCCGTGGAAATCACCGCCGAGAAGCCTCTCTACGCCATGGACGGAGAGAAGATGATATACAACGTCAGCGAGGACCCATCAATCCAGACCGGCACCACCGAGGATGCCCTTCAGAATGCCCCGGGCGTGGAGGTCGACGTGGAAGGCAACGTGACGCTGCGCGGCGTCTCGAGTGTGGAGATTTGGATTAACGACAAGCCCTCCAAGCTCACCGAGGAGAACCTCAAGACCTACCTGCAGACGCTGCCGGCCAACGCCCTCGCCCGCATCGAGACCATCACCAACCCCTCGGCCAAATACGCCACCGATGCCGAGGCCGTCATCAACATCGTCACCTCCGCCCACATCAAGAGCAACCAGTTCGTCAGCTTCGGTGTCAACGGCAGCACCCAGCCCTTTGTCAGCCCTTGGATAAGCTATATGTGGGCCAAGGAGAAGCTGAGTATCAACCTCTTCGCTAGCGGTCGTTTCTCCGACCGCGACAACGAGAACGAGGGCTGGTCGATGCGCCGTCAGGACAAGGTCGGCGGTGTACAAGGCGTCGACTACGACACCACCCTTTACCAAACCGACACTTCCAAGAGCGGCAACAAGAGTTACAGCGGCAACATCTTCATGAATATCAACTACGAGATTGACTCCACCAGCGACATCTCCTTCAACGGCGGCGGCTTCCTCAATTACAACCGAAGCTACTCCGACCGCACCACCAACCAGTTTTACTTCTCGCCCCTCGACACCATCGCCTACAGCATCGGCGACACCACCACGTCGCCCTCGGGTTTTGGCCACATTGGTGCCGACTACACCAAGAAGTTCGACGACGAGGGACACAACCTGCGCCTGGGCGTCAACAGCCGCTTCTCGCGCAACGCCAGCGACGAATACTACAACCGAAACTACACGCTCTATACCCTCACTCCCGTGCCCAGCGACGAGCACCGCTACCTGATGACCCGCAGCTACAACTACGGCGTCGACTTCGATGCCCGCTACAACCGCCCCTATTCGAAGGACGGCGAGCTGAGCTATGGCCTGCGTGCCGACTACGAGCGCACCGACAACGACTACAAGCGCTACAACGACCACGACGGCACCCTCGTCGACACCCTGCGCACCTACCACTTCGACGGCAGCGAATGGGGCATCAACGCCGACGTCAACTGGACCCACCGCTGGGGCGGCTTCACCCTCAGCACCGGCCTGGGTTACGAGCTCAGCCACACCTACTACAACTACACCTCCGACAAGCTCTTCGCCGACGGAACCCTCTTCGCCGACGACAGTTCCTTCTTCACCCACAGCTTCCGCCCCTCCATCCACCTCACCTACCGCACCGAAGACATGCACAACCTAAAACTCAACTACTCCATGCGCATGAACCACCCCAGCGAGGAGAACATCACCAGTTTCCGCATCTATGACGAGGACTCCTACCGCACCGGCAACCCCGACGGCCTCAAGCCCAGCTACACCCACTCGATGGAGGCCGGATGGCAGAAGTTCTTCGAGTCCTTCGGCAATATGGGCATCGAAGCCTATGGCCGCTGGAGCACCAACGAAATCAGCTCGCTCACCGACGCCAAGATGGATGAGTTTCTCGACCGCATCGTCTCCTTCTCCGTGCCCTACAACATGGGCTCCTCCTGGCGCTACGGCACAAGCCTCAACATGACCTACCGTCCCTCGGGATTCTTCAATGTGCGCCTCTACGCCAACCTCTACAACTACGGCTACCACCTCGACAACTACCGTGGACAGCCCTACGACAACGACAAATGGTCGTGGAGCGTCCGCGTCAACGCTTGGGCCAAGGTCTTCGACCAGTACCAAATCACCATGTCGCTCAACTACTCCTCGCCCACCATCAGCCTCATGAGCGAACAGAAGGCACGCTACTGGTTCAACATCGGCGCCCGCAGCGACTTCTTCAAACGCAAGCTGTCGGTCTTCATCAACATCCAGGACCTCTTCAACTGGGGCGCCCGCTACGGCTTCGGCAGCGAGAACACCAACCCCTACTACCTCAGCAGCAGCACCAACAAGATGCTCAACAGCCGCTACATCTCCGCCGGTATCACCCTCCGCTTCGGTAAACTCGAACTCGAGAACAGCGCCAAGGACGGCTCCAGCGAAAGCGGCGACACACTGAACTAAAATTTAAGGTTTAAAATTTAAAGAAAAATTATGATTCATTCCCTGCTCCAAATAGCCACCACCACCTCCGGGGCCTCCGGCTCCACGCTCATGTGGGTGGTCTTCATCGCGCTGACGCTCATCTCCATGCTCGCCAGCAAAAACGTCGAACGCAAGTTCAAGAAATATGCCCAGATACGCATGGAAGGTGGCCTGACTGGCCACGAGGTCGCTGAGCGGATGCTGCTGGACCACGACATACGCAACGTACAAGTCCGCATGGTGAAAGGTTCCCTAACCGACCACTACAATCCCGCCGACCACACACTCAACCTCAGTCCCGACGTCTACAATGGCACAAGCGTGGCTGCCGCAGCCGTCGCCGCCCACGAGTGCGGCCATGCTGTACAACACGCTACAGCCTATTCCTGGCTTGGATTGCGTTCGGCACTGGTGCCAGTGGTCAACTTCACGGGGCGCTACGTTTCGTGGGTGCTTCTGGCGGGCCTATTGCTGGTCAAGACATTTCCTTCGCTGCTGCTCATCGGCATCGCACTCTTTGCAATGTCAACACTCTTCTCCCTTGTCACCTTGCCAGTGGAGATCAACGCCTCGCGCCGCGCCCTGCAGTGGATTCAGCAGAAAGAGATTACCTCTCGCGACACCCACCCCTATGCCGTCAGCGCCCTCCGCTCCGCCGCCTACACCTACGTCATGGCCGCCATCACCTCCCTCGCCACCCTCGCCTACTATCTGATGATTTATCTTGACCGTAAATAGCCAGTCCAAATCATTATTCTCTTTTTCTGACAGAAAATTTCACGCCAGTGATGCCTGCATCGGATATGGGTGTTGTGTGCAGATTACAAGACAACCATTAGCAAAAGTCAGTATTTTTTTTACCAGAAACAATAAATAAAAAGATACTCATTCCTCTTGGCTCTTGCCTCTGAAACTTCTTGCTCTTGTTGCTTACTCTAACTTCCGGGGCTTTTCAGAGGCTCTTTTGCTTTTCTTTATTCGCTATTGCTTCTACCGCTCTGAAAACTGAAGCTCTCCCCTGCTCTGATGACTAAAGAGGAGACATGGCCTGCGACCCCTGAAAGGGTGATGTGGTATTCCTGCGAACACCTTGAAGAAGAAAACACCATAGTGAGCAACACCGATTAAATAAATTCATGATAGTGAATAGCACCGCTGAAATAAATCAAATATAGCGAAAAACGCCATTTTCCATACCTTATAAAAAATAACGCCATTTTTGAGACGAATCAGGAAAGTCCTTGCTGAAACGCCATTTCTTGAAAAACACATGTGGTTCCTGCGTCTGCCTTGTGGGTAGGTCTTATCCTCCTTGTATCTTCCTCTTATGATCCTCTTATCCTCCTCTTATGTGGGCAGTATTTGCAGTTTGTGTGGGCCTCATTTCGTCTGAAATTCGATAACATTCGGTACTGTCTGTGGGTCGATTTGGGTAATGAGCCCGTCAGAAATACTACATATCATTCTGATTATACGAAATTTGCGTTGTTCATTTATTTTTCTTTCGTTCGTATCAAAAAAATTCGTATATTTGCAGTCGTCAAACGTCGGAGCCTAAAATGGCTGTCGGCTCATGCCGACAAGTCGTTTTTAGGGATGGCGGGCGACAGACATATTGAAAAGACGTTGGGAAAATCCCTTCCATTCGGCGGTTCGGCAATACAAACGTGTTTGCATTGCTCTCACACTTAAGAATGGTTGGAGTTAAACGTTAATCTGCGGTTAACCGAACTTCGCAACTTCGATATACCAACTGCATGATAACGCGATGACCGGCGTCCATGGGTATGATGTACATAGTACTTTCATAGTTTCTATTGTATTTCATTACAGCGTGGGCTTCGACATTGCTTATCCCCAGTTGGTAGGCATGCGAAGGCCTCGGTTAACGGGATAAGCAAGACTGTTTAGACCCGCGCTTTTTCGTGTGCTGTATTGAAAACAAAAAGGATACGCTATGGCTATAGTTAATGTAGTTCGCTATGAGAACAACCCTGAAGAGATTGTCGGAAAGTATACTGAGAACGACATCCGCTTGGGGTCTCAACTGATTGTTTATCCTGCACAGACGGCTTTCTTCGTGCGAGGTGGAAAGGTTCTCGATGAGTTCACGTCGGGCACTTACACTATCAACAGCGAGAACATCCCACTGCTGAACAAGATTATCAACCTGCCTTTTGGCAAAGAGTCACCCTTCGGTGCTGAAGTGTGGTTTGTAAACCAAACCACTCATCTCGACTGCAAATGGGGCACGGCAGCACCGTTGCAAATTGAAGACCCCAAGTATGAGGTGATTGTCCCTGTTCGCGCCTATGGCCAGTATGGTTTCCGTGTGAGTAATCCTCGCCTCTTCCTAGAATCTTTCGTCGGTAATATGCCGTCGTTCGATATGGTGACGCTATCTAACTATTTCCGTGGTGTCATCCAATCCCGATTGTCTTCTATCATCAGCGATGCTATGCTTGCTGTCAGTGCATCGGTGGTGAATATTGGCAGCAAGACAACCGAATTGTCGGATATAGCGCAGAAACTGTTGCAGCCTGTTCTCGAGATGTATGGTGTCGAGTTACAACTCTTCAGCGTGGTGGCCGTCACTGTCGATGAAGGGGATGCCAGTTTCCAACGGCTCAAGGAGGCCATCGACGCAAAAGCTGAAATGCGCATCATCGGGAATGAGAACTACCAGATGCGACGCAGTTTCGATGTGCTGGAGAAGGCAGCAGGTAACACCGGAGGTGGTGCTATGAATACTGCCGTGGGCATCGGTGCCGGAGTGGGCATTGGGTCGCAGGTGGCAGGCCTGGCAGGAGCATTCATCAACACCCAGCCGCCCGCTGTGCCGCCGCCCGTGCCGCAGGCGCAATACTACGTCGTTGTTGCAGGAGCGCAGCAAGGTCCGTTCGACATTGCCACCATTCAGACAATGATGCAGCAGGCTATGGTGAACGGCAACACATTGGCATGGAAAGCTGGCATGCCACAATGGTCGGCAATATCCACATTGCCGGAGTTTTCCACTCAACCCACACCTCCACCCATTCCCAATGTCTAATCTTAGAGCCATACCAATATGAAAAAGACCATTCTCTTTACGGCCATTGCTGTGCTGGTAGTCAATATCCTTGCTGGTTTGTTGCTGAGCAGTTATCACACCTTTAATATCATTGCTACCAGCATTGTGGTGCTACTTACCACTACACTGATGTATATCACCGAGAGTATCACCATGAAAGATGCCTTCCGAGTCTCGCTACCGTTTATTTTTGCAGTCCTTGGAGTGGTGATGTTTTTGCTGATGGTCTTCTCCAAGCACCAACTGCAGGACAATTGGTGTGTGATAGTGTCGCTCTTCATTCTACTATTGGAAGCCTTAGTATTGTATGTGACACATATAGTAAGCAAAAAAATATATTAATTAACAAAATATACGCTATTATGAAAACAACATGTAGGTATTGTATGGCCATTAAAGATGGTGAACAAGTAAGATATCGGTGTACAAACAAAAAAGGGATTCCTTTGTTAGATTCCACTATTGACAATTCAGAGTTGTCTCGGAAAGAACCCATATGTCCTTATATCGATAATTTTATTGATTGTCTTTACTTTAGTCCAACTCAAACAAAATAAAATGCCAAGGTTCAACTATACTATAGGGCAATGGTATAAGTTCTATTATGTAGACGGAAGTATTAAAGTGGCAAAATCCATTACAGGTTCGATGGGATACCCCGTGTTTCAAACCGAAGATGGTATTGAGTTATCCTATAGCGAGATAATGAATAATTGCATTAAAAAGGAACTATATAATAAACAGTAAATAAAAATTCATCAAATGGAAACAGATAGATTATCCGGTATTGTTGTATACACGATTCACGATAATGATCCTTTGAGAGATGCGCTCAAAAATGGGATTACAGAGAAATGCAAAGGAGAGCCTTTAGACGAATCTACGTATGGGATTCCGATTCAAGGGGCTATTAGGGATAAGACTGTGCATGATCTAAAGGATATATGCATTGAAGCACGCAAGAAAAGCAACAGTGACTTCAAGGAGCATGATATTGTATGCCTATACTTTCCGACGTACCCCGAAGAATCAGGGGATAATCGTTACATTAGACAGGTTTATATTATTGCTCCGAAAAACCAAGAGAGGTAATAGCTCCACCAAAAAACATCAAACACATTGTTATAAAAATAGCCATGTTTGAAGTAGATTATGACCCCAATGCGGGCGAAGCCAATATTATAAAAGTACACAATAATGTGTTCAATAACGAATTAACCATTAACACAGTACATGTTTGGGTTTTCGAATTGAATGGTAAATATGTAGAATCCAAATATGATGGAATAGTTTCATCTATCAGAAATAGGTTTGTTCCCATAGATGTACTATATAAATCAAATTCCTCTGGGGAAAAATTGTATCTTGCTTTTGCCGATGAAGACGGCAAGGCCTCAACAGATATGATATGGAACATTAACTGTATAAAGAATATCAAGTTAACGAGAATCGAGAGGAAAGAGAATGATTATTATGAGATAACGAAAGAGCAGCTGTATGAACTTTGTACGGCTTCGTCTTTGATGGTGCAGATCAGTGGGAAAAAAGGAACTATCTTGGAAGGAAATGCTACAGATGCCATTATAATGTTCCAAACCTTGTACAATGAGGCTATCGACAACACCAAGTTTACCGATGCAAAAACCAAGGCATTGGATGATTTAAACAAACGAGTAAAGCATTTATTTGAAAAAATAGAAGAAGACGAACGTCAACAGAAAGAGAAAGAACGACGGAAAGAGAAAAAAGAGAGTAATAGTAATATAATATGGATTATTATCTCTGCCGTTGTGGTTATCGCTTCTTTTGTGTGGATGATTTCCATGTGGTAATATAATAAGTTAATCATTCACGTAAGTTTGGATTTATTGGTATGTAATACATATTCTATGATATTCGAGAAATACGAGACACTAAACACTCAAGGAGTTATTGCATCAAAAGTCAATCCTTTTGAGGGAGAAACAATGTTATACAGCTATCACCGTGGCCGAGACTCATCGCTCTATGGATGTCGGTGTATTGACATAGCAGGAATGAAACCTAATGTTTCACTTCCAATTGATATTATGTTCAAATCAAATCAAGCAGAAGAACAGTTTTATATTGTCCTCACTGTAGGAAAATTCATTTGGCTAGGTTCAGGCAAACTTATTCTTAATCTTAATGGAAACACCAATGTCGTATTGGAAACGAATTATAGTACAAATATTGATAGTAATGAATTGTTTGATGCTTTTCCCAAGACAATTCAAATGGAAGACAATGTAGATGATTTTTTGTATGAACTATATCAATACATCGGTGACGACTATCAACTCACGCATTATTATTTTCCAATCTCCAAGGATGATTTTCTTAAATGCTGTCAGACCTCTACTTTGGCCATACAGGTGAAGGTTGACGAACATAAAGTTTGGCGAGTATGGAGTGATACAGAAGAGTTAAGTGTGAGTAAAACCCTTTTGCCGATTTTTCGTACTCTTTACAATAAAGCGATAGACAATACTATGTTTAAAGATGCTGAGAGAGAATCTTTGGAGTTGTACAAAGAGCCTGTGTTGAAGAAGAAAGGATTATTCGGTCTGTTTAAATAATAGATAGAAGTAAAACCAAAGAAAAAGATTAAAATGAAAACATTAATCACAACCCACAAAGAATATCAGGAATTGTTTCCAACAGGCGGATGCGTCATTGAGGAATCTGATAAGTTCAAGAATGAAGTATGCATACATACTTTCAATCTACATAAGGAGTGGATTAAATCCGACGACGCATCATATCTACCTTGTGGTTGCTTTTGTGTATTGTTCCAATCCAATCCATCAGGAGAAATATTGAATCTTGTATCTACTTATCGAAAAACAAGATATGTCATCTCTAACCCTATAATATATAACAGCGGAAGTGTAATTATCAACATCAATGGCATAGAAAATATTGTACTGCAAGAGCATACGGAGATTGAAGAAACCGATTTCACTCATTTTGTATTTCCTATTTCGAAGCAGGATTTTGACAAGTGTTGCAGAGCAAAGTCAATGAGCATACGTTTAATGGTAAGTGATGGTGAAATAGGAAAACAGTTTGATGATATTTCCACTCTTATTCTTGCATTCCGGGCACTCTGGAATAAAGCGATTGACAATAGCATGTATTCTGATTCTGTTGTTGAATTAGAGACGCTTTTCGAAAATATTATCAACGAATCCATTAGGATACATGCAGAGAAGGAAGAATCCCGAAGGGCAGCTATGACGACTCCAAAAAAGAAGAAAGGACTATTCGGTTTATTCAAATAAAAAACTATTATCTGAATGAGAAAAGGCTTATTTTGTCCGAATTGTGGTGCCCCGTTGGAACAAGACAGGTTCTCATCGGTGTGTAGGTATTGTGGGAGGATACTCGCTGGCGATTCCCACAAAGATACCAAGCAAGAGCAAACCAATACCAGCAACCCACGTAAGCACTATGACTATATCGTCAACAATGAAGAACGAATCTCACAAAGTGGCTTTGTTGAGTTGAAAAAAGAAGGGAAACGATATCGTCTTACCAGCACACCATTCTATGCCAATGATGGATTCCTTAAACAGATACCATTACCCTATTGGCAATTGCAATTCCAATGTGACGGGCAAACAGAAAGGATCCTCATCGGTATTTGTGGCAAACATCCAGCAACACGTATGGCAATAAAGGTTGGCGATGACAATGATATACTGTCATTGCAGATGCTACATTATGCCGACGGTTACACATGGTTCAAAATCTCGGAAGCCCAATTGCTGGCCATTTGTACCGCGCAGAAAATCGACCTTTCTACAGATTTGACTCTTCCTGCCAACGCCCAATTCAATGAACTCCCCATCTTCGCCGCACGCTTCTACAATACTGTCTTCAACCGTATGAAATTCATGTATTCGATTCACGTCAATCTAATAAGTGACTGCGGAGATAAGCAACAAAAAAAACTATCACTATGAGCATCGGAAATATCTATCTTTACGAAGAGGGCAGCGACTTGCGCATCCCGATAGAAGGTGCGTTCCTCAAAATCGATTATCGAGGGGAAGACAGGACGACAACGATACTGAACACAGGCGAACGGCAGATTGTCCTTAACGGACGATTCCTGCAAACATCTTACCAAGGGGTGTTTGATTGAGGCAGATGACAGAAATAACTACATTCAAGGGCAACTGGGCGGAGTTTCCTGGCGAGCCGACATTCATGGGTCGAAGGCTGCTGAAAGTGGAGCGACAACGGTTCGACCGAGCATGTGCCTTTGCCCAAAGGTTTCGTGACCTGTGCCGTGAGACGGGCTTCGACTTCAACAGGAAATATCTTGTGGCGGAGAACTATCGCCACGACAGGAGTATCGACTACGACGATATTGCCGACAGGTTGGAAATGGAACCGTTTGGCGAGTATCCACAGTACCCTGATGGCGGACGAGTGGACGATATGGTCTATTTCGACTGCTGTATACATGCCGACTCGCGCGCGACGCATTCTTATCGCAGCAAGTATCTCAATGCCGAAAAGACCTCGATGCAAATCACATTGGGCGACGGATGGGAATTCGACGGCATCACTTTGGATTTCACCATGCGTTGCATCAGCATCGACGGACAACACCCCTGTACCGGCCCTTCCGAATGGGACTTGATATGCCACTCCGAGCCCAACCGAGGTTACTTACAGACGCTTGAATCTGGATTTGCGGAGCTACGCGAGAAGTATCTCGACAACGAAGGCTATAAACTGCGGCCATTGTCTGATGAAGAAGCGGCACAATTTCCCAATACCGATGAGGACTATTGTGTATCCAAGGTAATCCCATGTTAGACCAATGAAGTAAAAAAAACAGCAATAAGCACCAGTTACTAGAGAATCATCCTGCAACAAAAAATGGGATTGAGTTTTGAGGAAACTCACGGGCAACCGTGAGTTTCTTTTTTGTGTGTATTTTCATCAAGAACCATTAACCAACAAAGAGTATTCGAGCGAATCAAAGGGACAGGAACTTTTAGAGGTAACAAGGGATTTCTCTGTCCCATGCCTATTTGACACCGAAGTGTATTATTGACCACCATCTCTCAATACTTCAGCTGCGAGATGGCATAGAGAGGGACGATGGTCACATGCCGGGTGGCATTGGCGGCTTTGGAATCTGTGTAGTCGAACATGCCAAAATTCTCCAACGAGCAACGGACGGCCTCTGTCAACTGCTTGTCGCGCATGAATTCCCACAGGCTTTTCATACCTCCCTGCACACCAGCTTTCACCTCCAATGGTAGCACCTGCATGTCGCGCGGCAGCACGTAATCGATCTCCGCTGTGGCATTCTTCGCCTGACGCATCCAGTAAAACAGTTCGTGCTTCAGGTTGGGTGTGCGGTAGTGGAGCAATTCCAATCCCGCCAACATCTCAGCCATAGGCCCCTTGTTCACCAAATCGGCAGCAGAGGCTGTCAGAATCTGCGTGGTGATGGTCGTGATGTCGCCCAACGACATGTTGAGCAGCCGCAACATCAGTCCGGTATCGAGCAGCAACATTTTGCGAGTGCTGTCGTCGCGCTCATCGCCCAAGGGGAGGCCGTTGGCATCGGTATGGGTGACGGGAATCAGGATACCGGCCTTGATGAGCATCTCGAGGGCTTTTTTCACCTCGGCGGTCTTGTAGTCGCCCGGCACCCGCGCATAGACGAACTTCTTGGTGGCTTGCACGGCGGCACTCTTCATGGTGGCGCTCAGAAGCTGCGGGTCGATTTTCTTCTTGTATTTCGGAAAGTCGTCCTCATAACCCGTCAGTATGTCGTCCTGCACCTCTTGGCACTGAAGGTAGTCGTTGGTTTCCACCCATTTGGCTACCGATTCAGGCATGCCGCCCACCAGCATGAAGGTGCGCACCAGCTGCACCAGTTTGTCGTGCAGGGCTTCGAGCAGCGGAGAGGTGGCAGAGGCTTGGTTGCGGGCTTCCATGAGAAGACCCTCGCCGTTGGCCATGAGAAACTCGTCGAAGGTCATGGGAAACATATACATTGAATGGATGCGTCCGACACCGAATGTGGGGATGTCGTCGAGCACAAACTCCAGCAGCGACCCCGCAGCAATCACATGCAGGTCGGGCATATCCTCCTTGAAGAAGCGCAGCGCCATGATGGCGTCCTGACAGTCTTGTATCTCGTCGATGAAGAGCAGAGTCTCCCCCGGGATGATAGGGATGCCACACATGGCAGCCATCTGCGGCACGATGCGTTTCACCTGCAGGTCCTTGCTGAACAACGTTTTATAGTCGGGTTGTTTCTCAAGATTGATCTCCACATAGTATTTGAACTGTTCGCCCAGGTGTCGCACGGCAGTGGACTTCCCCACCTGACGGGCACCTCGCAGCAAGATTGGCTTGTGGACCTTGCGGGAAGCCCATTCACTTAAATAGCTGTCTATGATTCGTTTGTAATACACCTTCCTTCTAATTTATAGTTGCAAAAATACGAAAAAGAAATTATCCAAAGAAATATTTTTGCAAAAATATAAATTTTCCAAAGAAATAAATTCATCGTTTTTGACAAAATCCATAGAAAAAGGAGGCTGCCATCTACGCAAAAGTTGGCAAATTGATAAACGAAAGCTACTTATAATCAATGCTTTCAAAAATATTTTCAAAAAATTTTGTATTTCCTCTTGGAAATAGAATTGAGGAAGACTATCTTGTGGGTATAAAAAATATTTTTCATGATTTGGAAAACTTTGCGAGAAAATAGTATATTTATTTTAGAAGAGAACAACAAACCGAAAAAACAAAAAAGATAAAATATTCAAAAATAATCATATAAAAACATTTTAAAATGGCAAAAGCAACTTTCAATGCCCTCGGTCAATGGCGCGGACGCGTCGGAGGGCTCGTCTACAAGGTAGTGGACGGAAAACAAGTAGTGACACCCTACACGGGTGCAACCTTCAACCCCCGCACGGAGGCACAGATGATGCATCGGGCCAAGTTCGGGCTGGCGGGTATGATCAGCAAGATAGTGCCGGCAGAGGCTCTCGTCGGTATGAGCGACCAGCGCTCACGTCGCCGCCCGCTGTTCTTCAGCAACATCGTGCGAAATGCGACAGCGACGGTCACGGCGTCGGGCATCACCGCCACGCTCGACGCCAAAGACCTGGTCTTCTCGCAAGGTGCCGCCGCTCCGGTGATGGTAAGCGGGGTGACGGCCAGCGGTGGCGTTGTGAGCGGCACGGTGGGCAGCCTGCCAGAGACAGTTGACGGGGTGATGGTTATCAGTGTGGTGTACGACACCACACTGGGCATCTACACCCACACGGTCTATGAGGTACTGCCAGCGGACGATACCGCCTTCAGTCTCGACACCAACGAGGCGTCGTCGGGCGACGTGGCTCACCTCTATTGCGTGCCGTTGTCGCTTTCCAACACCGGCATCAGCTACACACGCAGTGCCGACGGTGCCGAGCGCAACGATGCCGACGGCTTCACCCTCACCATGCTACTGCACAGCAACGATGGCTCCTATCGTTACGGACGCTCACAGTATCTGACGACCGTCAACCTCAGTACAGGTATCACCAGTGGTGCTGGGTCGAGTTCGGGTAGCGGTTCTGGTAATGGTGGCGGTAGCGGTTCTGGATCGGGTTCTGGTAGCCAAACAACCACAGTCAACGCCCCCACCATCAGCGGCTCGACGCCCTTCGCCGAGAGCACCACGGTGAGCATGAGTGCCGAAAGCGGCGCGGAAATCCGCTACACCACCAACGGCACCACCCCGACGGCCAGCAGCACCCTCTACAGCGCCCCGCTGACCCTCACCGCCACCACCACCGTGAAAGCCATCGCCCTCAAGAACGGCCTCAACAGCTCGGTAGCCACCAAGGTCTTCACCAAGAGCAACGACTCCGGCATGGGCGACCAAGACTAAGCCCTAACAACCCCTCTCTCGGCCATCCGGCCGACCGTAAAGACCATGACCAAAGCAGGACGGAATCCCATAGCGGGGTTCCGTCTTTTTTGCGTGTGGGATTGGCAGGGATTGGCGGACAAAATGCCCGCCCGCCGGACGAAGGGGAGAGCAAGAGAGAAAGAAGAAATGGCGTTAAAGAAAAATGAAAAAATGGCGTTTTTCGCTACATTTGATTTGATTTCAGCGGTGCTCAAGGCCTTTGGCAGATAAAAATGGCGATGACAATAAGGGTTGGATGGAGCGCGAGCGAAATCAGGGGGGCGATGAAAAAGGCAGAGGAAATGGGGAAACAAAAAAAGGAGTCCCGTTTGGCTGCCTGACGCTTGTCGGCAGGCCTGCGACGTTAGCAAGGCTTGTGTGGTGGGGCTGGAGCATGGTATGCCTGCGAGCTCCTATGAATCAAATCAAATACAGCGAGTCAACTCCATACAATAAAAAAAGGGAACCGCGATTGCGATTCCCTTATAAAAAATGGGCGGCGACTTACTTTTCCACAAACAAGTGCAGTATCATCAGCGAGGGCGGGCTTAACTTCTCTGTTCGGAATGGGAAGAGGTG
>JBGUXP010000012.1:0-19350 GCA_045222295.1 Bacteroidales bacterium
CAACCTGGGATTCATCTGCCGCCAGTCGCCCGACAAGATGCTCACCGCCGGCATCTTCGTCACCCAGCGTGAAGGGCAGGGTGCCGAAGCCCGCGTAGTACTCTACGACCGCAAGTTCGAAGAATACTGGTCAATGACCACACGCTTACGCGTGGTGGATTTCGCCTCAGTGACCGACAACGGAGAAGTGATTATTGGTGGTTACCGCCCGCAGGCCATTCCCGACAGGAACGATTTCGAGATTATTGTCCTCGACGGCGAGAAGAACCACACCTATAACTTCACCCTCGACGCGGGCGAGATTGCAGATGTCGACCTTGCAGGTTGGCGCGACGGCAAGCTCCACCTCCTCGCTATCGGCCGCAAGAAAAAACACAAAAAAGACAACGGAGCTCATGCCGACCGCGTGATTTCCATCTGCTACAATAGCATCAGCGACAAGGTAACCTCCGACACTTATACTTTCAGCGAGGAAGAGATGAACAGGATGAACAACCGGAGCAATGTAGCCGGCATTCGTCAAGGGGAGGTCCATTTCCTCGGCATCGAGAATACCGTGGAATCCCCAGACGGGCATTGCGACGTATTGCTTACCCAGAGCTGGACAGTCATAGGCAAAAACAACGACATGTCGTATGTAACCTCGGGCATCATGATTGTCACCATCGATACCGACGGAAAGGTGAAGCGGTTATATACTCGCCCGCATGCGTCGGAGTGCTCTCAATTTTATGGAAGGACGGCAAAATATCGTCTGATGAGAGCCAAAGGAGGTTCGGTACTTATATACAGTGATAACAAAAAGAATGTGGACCGAAAGATAACGAAGAAGTACAAAGGATATTCTCTGTCGATGAACAAGGCGGCACTGACCGTGCTATTTATTCCCGACAATGGAGAGATCGAAGAAAAGACCTTCCTCACCGACAAGTTCGGCCTGACCGGCGCCCCCATTCCCATGTGCAACAACAAATACATGCTCTTCATGCGTACTTTTAAGAAATTCAGACTTGCTACACTCGACCTCCAATGAAAAAGACTGCACTACTTTTCCTACTGACCCTGAATTTAACTATTTCCGCACAACAAGTTCTCCGTAGCGAGGGGCCCATACCGGCAGACTTGAGGCTAACCTACGAACAGCTGTACGAGAGCGACCTGCGTCGTACGGCCGAGGTAGCGGGAGGCAAGGTGAAGGAGAAGAAAGCCGTGGAGCAGGTGTCGTATGGGGTAAGCAAGCTGCTTTCGGGTGGCCGCATTCTCTTCGGTGACCCGGTGACATTGATGCTGAACCGCGTTATGGACACCTTGCTGGCAGGTGAGCCCGAATTGCGCCGCGAGTTGAGAATCTACACCGTCAAAAGCCAGGAAGTCAACGCCTTCACCACCTCACAAGGTATGATTTTCGTTAACACCGGCCTTGTGGCACAGGTAGAGAATGAGGCCCAGCTGGCATTCATCCTCTCTCATGAGATTATCCATTATGCCAACAACCACTCCATCCAAACTTTGCTCTCCAGGAAAAAGGCTGGGAAAAAGATTGAGGACGAGCAGGCCGAATTGGACAACATCCTCCGTCGCCACTCCCGCAGCAGAGAGATGGAGTCGGAAGCCGACTCTCTGGGAATCATGCGGTTCTACCTCTCCAGTCCCTACGACAAAGAGGTGGTAAACGGGGTATTCGACGTACTGCAATACAGCGCATTACCCTACGGAAACATTCCTTTCGACCGCACCTTCCTCGACGCCCCGTTGGCACGCGTGAGCAACGACTGTTGGCTCGAGAACGTCGACCCCATCAAGAGCCACGAGGACTACGACGACACCCTGATGACCCACCCGAATATTCAAAAACGCCGCGCTGCCTGTAACAATATAATGACCGGGCTGACGGGAGGTGCAAAATTTCTGGTCACCACACAGGAAGAGTTTGCTCATTTACAACTCCTCGCCCGTCGCGATTGCGTGCATCAAGAGCTCATCCATGCGCAACCCTCACGCGCGTTATATGACGCCTACCTCCTACTTTCAAACGACAGTACAGATGCCTTCGCCGCTCGCTCCATGGCCCAAGCACTCTACCAGGTCGCACTCTACCGCACGAACGAAACCGATGTAGTGGTGGGCGACTTCAAGAAGGTGGAAGGCGAGTCGCAACAAGTCTACCACATGCTACGTGTTATCGACCCACAATTCCTTGCCCTCGCTGCCACTCGCAAGATTTGGCTCCTCGGGAAACAGTTTCCCGAAGACAACACCTACCGCACACTGAGCTCGCACCTACTGGCCACTATCCACGGGAAGTATAAGCTGAGCAAGAACGACTTTGCCACTCAAGCACCCGACACTACCGCAACCACAGCCCAGTCCGATACTACCGACCTCTCCAAACTCTCGCGTCTCGAGCGTATCAGACACAAGCGCAACACGCAGGCGGCGGCCACCACACAGAGCATGAACTATGCATTCACCGACTTGCTGGCGACGGACACCGCTTTTGCCGCCCTAGTGGACAACATGGACCACCTGCCGACGGCGAAGGAAAGCCGGAGGGAGAGGGAAAGAGGGCAGCTGCTGTATCGTCCGACATACCTCGTGGAGAGTGCCAAAACGGGCGAGATGAAGGCCGCCAAGAGTATTGACGGCGAACGGCGCCTGATACAGGAGATGGAGTACATTGGAAAGAGATTTGGACAGACGAGCACTAACTTCTCGAGCCAAAGTCTGTCGACAATGAAGGATGCGCAAGAATATAACAACTATGTCACGGTGAGTGAATGGATGACTGAATTTTGGCAGGCTAAGGGAACTTTCCCCATGCACTACACCATGCAGCCTGCGATGGACAGCCTCCTCGGCCGACATCATGCAAGCACGGTGAATATGACGGTGGTGGTCAACGCAGAGAACGTGGGGCCTTATTTCTTCGGTTCCAACGACGCATTCCTTATCCTTGCGCCCGTTGCATTAATCTACAAATTGTTCCCACCGATACTCTACCGCCGTCTCTTCGACCACCAGCAGACCGAAGCTGCGACGCTGATTGTCGACGCCACTGAGGGAAAGATACTGACTCGCAAAGAATACCACGGGAACTGGAACGACGACAATGCGCTGCTGGCCTCGATGATGTATGATGCGAGTCACGAAAGCAACCAGGGGGAAGCGATGAATCCGGGTGTCGCCGGTCGCCACCTGGCGATAACGGCAGGAGCCAGCACGATGTTCAGTGCGCCCTACGTGCAACCCTTGCTCGGAGTGGAATGCGCACTGGGGCGCCATGCATCGGCAGCCATCGAGAGCAAGTGGCAGATGCTTGACGGTTACAACGTTCTTCTGTCGACACTTTCCATACGAGCTTACATCGGGACAGGGTTTGCACCTCTGGGTCGCTACTGGGGTTTCGGAGGATTCTATGGAATGACCAACGGCGAGGATGAAATGACCAATGTCGTGGGTCTCTCTCTCGAATCGGGACACAATTACATCCTGAAGCATCGATTTCTGGTGAACCTCAACTGCCACTTAAACATGGCCTTCAAGTGTCCTGAGAGCTGGCGTCCGAGCAACTTCCTCACTGTGGGTGTCGCCATCGGTTTCCTGCCGTTCTAAGAAGGATGTTTTTGTAAATACAGAGAAGCGGGATTTTGCGTCTTGTGTGACAGAATCCCGCTTTTTCACTGGGTTAGCCTGCCGGCAAGGTTTTATTCATATCCTTTCCAGCAGAAAGCTTACGGGGCGAAAGCCGTCGTTGCAACTGATCATGGCGCTATAAGGATTCTTCATCCAGCCGTCGTAGAAGTTCCCCTCTCCGCGGCTCAACGCCTCCACAAACTCACGCATGCTTCCCCAGGCACTCTCGCACATGCCATCGGGCATCTGCCCCGCTTTCGACACCCAGGTCTGCCCCTCGCACACATCGCAGGTGTGTTCGATAGGGTTCTCGTATTGGGCTTGCAGGTCTCTGTAGTCGGCCTTGCGGATAGCTGTTATCTTGATGTCGTACATGTTTTATTTATTTTGATTTGCATCGACCGGCGCATCAGGGCATCCCAGCAGCGGGTAGGCATTATGCTGTGTAAGGACACCAGCAGGTGGGAGGCACGGCCGGTACGGTAGCGGGCTTTGGGATGTCGGCTGCCGACGGCGCGGAGGATGGCGCGGGTGATGACGCGCGGTGAAGAGAGAAGATTGGAGCTGTAGCCGTAATGCATCACGTCGGCAAAACGGCAGCCGTTAGCCTCGTAAGGAGTGTCGACCGACGACTCCTTCAGGTGACGGGCGGCGATAATGCCCCAGTCGGTCTTGATGCCACCGGGCTCAACCATCACCACGTCGATGCCGAAAGGCTTCACCTCCATACGTAGCGCGTCGCTCAAAGCCTCTACCGAGAACTTCGACACGTTGTACCATCCACCAAAGGGAAGCACTATCTTGCCGGCGATAGACGAGGTGTTGATGATGCGTCCATTTCCTTGCTGGCGCATGGTCGGCAGCACCAACTGACAAAGACGTGCCAAGCCGAAGACGTTAACCTCCAGCTGGCGACGGGCCTCCTCCATGGAGACGTTCTCCACGGCCCCGAAGTAACCATAGCCGGCATTGTTCACCAGCACGTCTATCCTACCCTCTTTTCCCAAGACATATTTCACACCATCTGTCATTGACTGTTCGTCGGTGACATCCATCCGGACAGGCACTATACCATTAGTCTTCAGTGGCTCCATTAGTTCCACGCGCCGTGCGGCAGCATAGACCCTATGTCCCTTAGCCGCCAACGCCAGCGCCGTATCATACCCAATGCCGCTACTAGCTCCCGTGACAAGTATTACCTTCTGCTTCATATCGATCCTGTTGACAATATTTTGTGACTGCAAAAGTACACATTTTTTGATAATAACTTCACCATTTTTCTATATCATTATTTTTTATCACTGATTTATAGAAAGATGAACTTCTTTTTCATTTTATTTTTTGCCATGTAAAAAAAAATCCCTACTTTTGTATCCCGTATTTTTTATTTTTAAGCACCTATATATCTTATTATCATTATGAAATACGGGTTTGACAACGAAAAGTATCTGCGGATACAATCCGAACACATCAAGGAACGCATCAGCAAGTTCGGCAATAAGCTTTATCTTGAATTTGGCGGTAAACTGTTCGACGACTACCACGCCAGTCGTGTGTTGCCGGGTTTTGAGCCCGACAGTAAGCTGAAGATGCTGACACAGCTGAAGGACGACGCAGAGATTGTCATTGTCATCAGTGCAGTGGACATCGAGAAAAATAAAAAGCGCGGTGACCTTGGCATCACTTATGACGAAGACGTGCTGCGCCTGCGCGATGCCTTCATGGAGCGCGGTTTCCTGGTGAGCGGCGTTGTCATCACCCACTACAGCGGTCAGGCCAGCGCCACCGCCTACCACGAACGCCTCGAACGTATGGGCATCAAGGCCTATTACCATTATATTATTGAAGGCTACCCCACCAATGTGGAGCTCATCGATTCGGACGAAGGATTTGGCAAGAACGACTACGTCGAGACCACACGCCCTCTGGTGGTCATCACCGCCCCTGGCCCCGGCAGTGGCAAGATGGCTGTCTGCCTCAGCCAGCTCTATCAAGAGAACAAGCGCGGTACGAAAGCCGGCTACGCCAAATTTGAGACCTTCCCCATCTGGAGCATCCCGCTGAAGCACCCCGTTAACATCGCCTACGAGGCCGCCACCGCCGACCTCAACGACGTCAACATGATTGACCCATTCCACCTTGAAGCCTATGGCGAGACGGCCGTCAACTACAACCGCGACATCGAGATTTTCCCCGTACTCAACGCCATCTTCGATGGCATTTACGGAGAGAACCCCTACAAATCGCCCACCGACATGGGTGTCAACATGGCAGGCTTCTGCATCTGTGACGACGAGGTCTGCTGCCATGCATCGAAAGACGAGATTATCCGCCGCTACTACACCGCCCTGTGCGACTATGCCAACGGCAAAGCCACCGACAGTGAAATCAACAAGATAGCCCTGCTCATGAAGCAGGCCAAGATATCGACCGACGACCGTCGCGCCACCGTGGCCGCCAAAGAGCGCCGCGACCAAGAGGGTGCCCCCTCGGCAGCCATTGAACTGGCCGACGGCACCATCATCACCGCCACCACCAGCGATCTGCTCGGTGCCTGTGCCGCACTGCTGCTCAACGCCCTCAAGCACCTCGCCGGTATCGACCACAGCGTCAAGCTCATCTCGCAGAAGATGATAGAGCCCATCCAGCACACCAAAGTCAACATGCTGCACGGCAGCAACCCCCGCCTGCACACCGACGAGGTGCTGGTGACCCTCTCGATATTGAGCCTCCTCGACGACAACTGCCGCCGCGCCCTCGACTGCCTCCCGCTGCTCGACGGCTGCCAGATGCACACCACCGTGATGACCAGCGAAGTCGACCGCAAAATCTTCAAGAAACTCGGCGTAGGATTAACATCGGAGCCAATTTGCAAGGATTGAACCCCAAAGGGGAAAAACAATAGAACCGCCACCCATTCAGGTGGCGGTTTTTGTTTGGCGCAGGGCAATAAAATCGGGGTGGGGGCGTTATATATGGTGTAAGAAAGATAATAACAGCAATGTATGTCCTTTAGGCGGTTGATATTCATAATGATTGCGGCGATAGGGCTGCTGCTGCCGACGAAAGTATCGGCAGTGGAAGTTGTGCCGCGCAGTACGCTACAGAGTATCGACCAAAACAACGACCGCCCGCAGTGGAGCGACCTCGGGATGGAGCACATCCTAGCCGTCAGCGGGCAGTCGACCGTTGCACCTCCGTCACCCGTACGACTCGCCAGTAATGGTCGCCGTGTCCAAGGTGGCAACAGCCACTCGGCGGGTGTAAGTCCCACCGTATCGGAGAGGACTGTCTGCAATTACAGTTCTGTGCAGCACACTCCTCACTTCCGTACCGTTTGGACGAGGGGTTACCTTTATATTATTCGCTGTCTCAGACTCTGATTTTTTCCATTTCCTTTTTTTGGCTGTAGCATAATTGCTGCGACCTTGTCAGTTTTTTAGCTGTGGAAACACCACAGCATAATGTCATTTATATTATGAAACTGAAATGGAATATATCAGAAAGCAAATCTATTCGCGGCCGGAGATACGCCGCACGTTGTTGCCGCTCTGGTCGGCGTGGGTGCTGACGGCAGTCGGCGCGTTGTGCGGCGCAGCAATGTTTATGTATAAAGGCTCGTCCGAGGGTATCTCATCGCTGTTGCTCGGCGGAGTAATGGTGGGAGGTTGCGCACTTTTGACAGTTCTTTGCTATTGGGCTTTTGGCGACAGTCGCCGTCCATACAGCAAGGAACTACACGCAGTGCTGGAGCCCACCTACGCCTATTATTCGTCGGCCATGCAGGGGCAAATCATTGCAGCCTTGGAAGCCAATGACGAGATTGCGCTTGAAGCCATCAAAAAGCAACCCAAGCCCGAACTAGCATTGGTACGCTATAGCGACAAAGAAGAGCGCGTATATTATTCGCAGCTCACCCGCGTCGAGGGGAAGCGATACATTCCCCTCACCGAAATAATCATTAACAAAGTAAAATAACCCAAAATGAAAACGATCGAACAATACATCGATACCGAAATGTCTGGTAAAATCACACGCAAAAGAAACTCACCACTGCCAGGCCTGCTAGTACTAGCCATAGGCATAGCCATGTGGGTGTTGTTATGCACCGCAGATCTTGGAGACAGTCTATCGGCCACGTGTCTCACCGTTGGTCTCATCGCCACCGCATTGGGACTTATCCTTACGGCAATGAACCTCTCGGGAGCCTTGACTCACTTCGTATATCTGCCCACCCGCAGCCGTATGAAGGAGAAGAAGGTGTACATCAGTGGCGATGACTACAAAGACATCGCTGATGCAATTACCAACGGAAATCTTCAACCATTGGCAACCATCCGTCCTGTGGTCAGTTCCAACTCGGCAGTGCGTATCCTCGCCAGCCGTGATGGTGAGTGTGTCCTCGTCCAAGCCATCCGTGACCAAAGTGGCCACTTCGAGCCAGAAACAGACGTGCGGGTATTGACCAGCACAGCAGCAGCGGCAATACAGCACCTGATTAAATAGTACATTTATTAACCAAAATTTCAAGATTATGGAAATAGCAATGCAAATCGACCAAATCTCCATCGCGCGGGCGGCCAACGCGGCGCATTACGAGTACCTCGACACGGTGCGCAAGCGCACGGAGGAGACGCGCCTCGAAAACGAGCTTTGGAAGAAAGCCGTCGAGGAGTTCCGCGAGGCCTTCGACAAGGAGGACAAGGCCTTCAAGCAGTACCGCGCCAGTGACCACACCTCCGACCTCCAGAAGGCCGACGAGGAGCGCGACAAGCTCTACGCCTCGCTGCGCGACACCATCAAGGCCTACGCCAAGTTCCCCATCGCCGAGACCGCACAGTACGCCGAGCCGCTGCTGAAGGTCATCAAGAACTACAAAATCACCACCCGCGAGAACTACATGAAGGAGAGCGGCCTCATCGACAACATGCTGCAAGACCTCCTGCAGTACGAGCGCCAGCTGAACCGCCTCGGGCTGCTCATCGTGGCCAACCAGCTGAAGGCGAAGAACGACGAGGTACGCCAGCTCATCGCCCAGCGCAACGAGGAGCGCATGGAGCAGGTGCTCGGCGAGCTGAAAGCCGCCCGCGCCGTCAGCGATGTGGCCTACGCCGCCGTGGTGATGTTCACCAACGCCTACGCGCTGCTCAACCCCGACCGCGAGGAGGCCGTCGTCCTCGTGAAGCGGATGCAGGAAGACCTCGAATACTTCCGCCGCTACGCGATGCCCGACCCGAATCGTTCGCGCGACACGAAACCCGACGGCGACGACGAGCCGCAGCCCGCCACGCCCGCCGAATAACCATGCAATTTTGCCCCGAATCATTGCGCGGATATGAAACAGAACTGCAAAACGGCCTTGCGATGATGCGAGGCCGTTTTGCATTGGTGTAAATGCCTTTTGCAACGATGCGGGACCATTTTGCAACGCTGCAACGCCCAGTGCAATGATGCGAGACCGTTTTACACGACTGCAAGAGGGTTTTGCGATGATGCGAGGCAAAATTGCACAGAAACGGCAAATTTTCGCCGCCCTGCGGGCAATAAAAACCGCTGGGCGGCGTTTACTTAAAAACCTTCCAATTAATAAGCCCCTATCGTATCCGAAAAAAATAACAGATGGAACGCTTCATCAACCTCACAAACAGATGTCTTGCCGTTTTTCTAGACGTAGAATTCTATTCCCGCAATCAGGGTTGGAATGAAACAAACTGGAGAAACGCAGAGAAGTACAGGGATTTATGCCTTGGAGGGGCAAATCTACGCATATTCCTGGGTTTGATATTATTCTGTCCGGTGGATGTGGCTTTAATCAAGTTTTTTGGCAACAATGTATGGACTACACTCAGCTCATTTGTCCTGTCGATAGGTCTGTCCTTTCTGTTTCATTGGTATTTCGTAACCTACAAATGCAAATGGCGCAAGTATTGGGATTGAGTACGAACGTCAGACGAAACACCAGCACCGCATATGGATGGCAATCACCATAGTGACCGTTTGCCTCTATGTCGCAGCGTGTATTTTTGGTGCAATAATGATAAGCAAATATGTTCCTTCTCTTTGAGCAATCCGCCTGCCGCAATTGACTAACAGAAAGCCGAGACTATTGCTGGCCTCGGCTTTCTTCATTTTAGTGTGTCGATGCAGGTTTACATCTCCGAGAGTTTCTTGTAGTCTTCGTAGCGCAGTTTGGCGTTGCGCTCCGTGGCGACGAAGAGTTCTTCGGCCTCCTGGGGGTACCCCGTAAGGGGATCTGAACAACGCTAAATTAAATCTAATCCAGTGAAGAAGGTCTTTATCAGCGAGTTGTAGCGCACCTCGCCCATGATGAAGTCGCGGAACTTGCGCAAAAAAAAGAGCATCCCGATTGGAATGCTCTTAAAAAGATTGGCGGCGACCTACTTTTCCACAGGAGTCTCGGAAGTCGAGCGCAGAGCCATGCTTGCATGAGCTATGCCGAGATGAAGGGACGTAGGCGGAGCCAACAAGTGCAGTATCATCGGCGATGTGAGGCTTCTGCCTGGCCCCGATACTTGTTTACCAACTACGGCTTCTTTTCTATTCAACTGCTATTTACTACAAATGCCACATTGACAACAACTCTGCCACTCAACTGCCAACTCTTGCCTCTCTGGCTGCTAAAGAGGGGACACGGCCTGCGAGCACCGCTGAAATCAAATCAAATGGGCGAGCATGGTATGCCTGCGAACACCTTAAGAATAAAATACAATGCAGTGAGTCAACTTCCTTTCCACTTAAGACTCACTTAAGACGATGATACGTGTGCGGGGAGGAAAAGTAGGTCGCCGCCACATTTTTATGAGGCCCCGCAGGGGACTCTCCTGTTGCCCTCCGAGCCCGATGGAAGCCATATTCATTCCCGGGATGGCGCCAGCCAGCCAAAACAGGCTCGCTTCCGGCCATCTAGATAGCGTCGAAAAGAATTGCTTTCCGGATAAAAATATCATTTTACTGATACTGTAAAATGGTTTTTATTCGATGTGGTTAAATTATGATAGAGATGACTTCCGAAATTATTATATGATGGTCAAAATTTTCGAATATATTATTGGTGCTCATAATCAACACCCCTCCCCCCCCCTATCTCGCCATAGTAGAACTCATCTATTTCATTCCAGTTTTTCAGTTTGTTTATTACTTCTATGTATTGTTTTATTGTGTAATCCTTAAAGAACATATCGGTTATAGTTTTTAATAAATCAAGATTGTGATTTTTTAATAGTACATCAGCAATATCTTCATCTTCCATACACAATAGGATGTCCTTAAAGGATTCGATATGGTGGTGGGAAAATTCTTGAAGCGCATTAACTATAGGAAATCTATGATCACTTTCAATGTATCCTCCATCAGATTCTATATATCCTCCACCTATCTTGATGTCTAAACCCTTTAGATATTTTGCCATTTCATAAGTAAGTGGTATATTAATTCTGTTGATAAAGATGTCCCATTGAGTTTCAATACTGTACGAGGAATAGTTTGTGTCTGGTGTACGTTGCATTCTAATGAACTTCTCCCTTATTTGCTGCGACCAATCTTCTTTGTGGATTTGGATGTTCTCTATTGTAAACTCTGGTGTTAATTCATCATAAGGGAAGTCGTGTAGATTATGGATGATTTCCCAAAAACAATTGATTTCATTGGCGTGAGGCTCTGCAATCTTTTTAATGTTTGGTATTGACAAAAAAATCTTGAATAATTCTGGACGGTGTTTTTTCACAAACTCTTCCCAGCAATGGTTGTTAACACTTAAATAGGCCATTAGGTTATCTGTGTTCCAAGAGACATTTGGATTATCAATCATACCGACAATACTCCATCCTATTTGCTCTGCCGCTGAGGTTGTTCTGAATGATTTAGAATATGGCAAGTTAATACTCATAGCATAATGACAGAAATAATCCAATTCTTCTCCTGTCCAATTTAACTTACCTTTCTTAAATAATTGCAGCCAATCCAAGGTGTCCTTGTGTTTATCAAGAAAATCGTTACTCAAATACCCAAATTTAGTGTAGTCAATATCGTCTTGGAACTTGTCGCAATACGTGTCTGCATTAGCAACACAAAAAGGAATATACTTTTCATATTCAATAATGTTCTCCTCGTCCCAGATTAAATTGGAATGATTAATTAGTTCCCTCCAGTTAAGTTGGTCTTTATACTTCTCGACAAGTTCCCAATCCCAGTTGATTCTTTTATATATATCAGTATTGGCGAATATGCCATATCTTTTCACATTCTCCGTCTTGGATATAGATATTATACTATCACCAGAAAAATGCCCCAAGATTGAGCGATTAAAACTGTAATAACCAATGTATTTATAATTGTTGTTTTTAATAAACTCGATTTGACGTTCAAGCATCCTAATATAAGCGACTCTTTCGTCATCTTTAAACCGGGGAAAGTTTTTCGGGATATCTGCATCAAATATTTTATCAGGAAATCTTCTAAATAACTCTGTGAATTGAGAAATATGGCAACACCTTTCGTTTGGGAATCCTATGTCGAAAATATCAATCCCAGATGATGTTATTTCCGTATAGTCATCACCTTTTGTTAAAGAAAGTCGAATGAATGCATCTTCAGGATGCCCGCTATCATAGTTTATTCTTTGGACTCCATCATCATAAATCTTTATTGGAGTGATAATTGGTTTTCCCCAGATGGACTCTTCTTTATTGGTTTTATTTTCAATTAACAATAATGCATCCTCTCCTTTCTCAACCAAGCCCTTTTGTATTAACCATCCAACAAAAATTGGATGATATTTAATCATTATTGAAAATAGTTCCTTGTCATTAACCATAGCTATGTTTATTTTCTGTATGTTATTAAATATCTATCTTCTAAGAGGTTTTCTTCTACATCAACTACAGTATAATATTTGCCTCCATTATTAGGCATACTAAGATGAGTATAATCTGCACGAAGTACATTCCTTTCCTTAATAAGTTTTTTACAAAATTCCATAAGAACATTATCAACCACTTTCTTTGATACAGATTTAGGTAGATGGACATAGATGACATCTTTATTATTCAGAAGTAAGTTCGGAATAATGTCTTCAATATTATCAATTCCATCGCAGATTGTATATCTATTTCTCCCTGTTCTCATACTTGTTTCTTGACAAGTAAGAAATACTTGAATGTTATAATCATTGGCATTCATTGCGCCTTGATTGTTAGTATTATACTCAAATGAACTTTGCAAAGATACGAAGAAGTAATGAATTGACAAAATTTTTATGACGGTGCTTTAATCAATGAAGAATAAACGATGTCCCGAAATGAGATTCCATTTCCATCTTTTGCTACATGATATAGTTTCCGCTCGTCACATACAAGAACGAGATGCTTACCACTTTCGGTGTTGGCATAGCGTTTCCTGACTATGGAATACTGGCCAAGCCGGAGATGGTATCGGGCACGGGCTTCATCGGAGCGTAATGTGCGCAGTGCCTTCTCACGGAGTTGCTTTACAACGGCATTTGCCTTGAATGCGTATTGGGTTTCATCAATATCGGTCAAATTGGCTCCATTCCAGCCTTTGTCATAGGAAGTGAGCCACCAGCACATGCCAAAACTATTCTCAAGTCCGATGGTATATTCCAGCATGGCCAGACCACGACGGTCAGAATTGTGGTCGTGAAGCATGACTCGTTGCAGCGAATCCATTCGTTTGGCAAAGTGGAGCTTGTAGAGTGTGCTATCGGTGCTTTTCAGAGAACGGTCGATGCTGAACGGGTCAATGGAGCAGGAGATGTTCATACGTTGTTGGTAAGAGGGGGAGATGTATCGCAGATGTGCGACGGCGGCATGATAGTTGCGTTCACGCATATAGTGCGTTCCAATGATGTCCTGCCAGTAGTCGCCGTCGGTATAGCTGCGGGCATTGAACCATCTGTCTGTCTCGTCTTTTGGGCGGAGTTGTCTTTGCCGGTAAGCCTCCAGCGTGTGCGCATCAATAATATCGGCCACACAGAACAAACCGTTGCTGTAGTCATGCGAGTTGACGGGATAATTCCAGAAATGGATGTCCTCACCCTCAATGGAGGTCGTGTCTTGCAACGAAGTAATCCACATATTATGATAACTGCTATCGTTGCCCTTGTACCACACATCATAAACTCCACCGCCTTGTTCCCGAACTTTATTGATAAACGGATTATTGGATATTTTGACAAGATGATTATCAGCAACATTGGCCATCTGCAATGCTCGCACACCACGTCCTGCCTCAACCATCCTCCAGGCCAGTCCCACGCTGTCCCCCAGTACGATGCGACGTAATGCAGCGTAGGAGTATAAATCGTTGAGTTCTTTAATCCATCCGTAGTTGAGTACATTGCTTATATTTTGTCGGGTGGTTTCCGGCATTCTATTCCATTCGCGCAGCATCTCATTGTCGAGCCACTTGATTTCGTTTATGGCATAGCGTTCAAAATCATCGTTGATAGCGTCAGTTCTGGCTCGGAGATAAAAGGTTAAGATACGTACAGCCTTCTGCAAGAAAGCATTTTCGTCTCCGCTTTCGGCACCTTTCAGTATCTCTAGCGCCTCTTTCTGTTTGCCTTTATAGTCAAGGACACAGGCGGCAGCGTATCTCCACATTGCCTTCTGTCGCACCTTCGGTTTGTTGATAGCCATGCGTGCAATACGTATTACGGAGTCTGTCTTGTAATAGTCATCCTCATCATCCCAACGGTATGAATTGGCTTGTTCGACATCCAAAACAGTAAGATAGTCCTGTAAGATGGGAGCTATTTGTGGCGAATTGGGGCGTATGTTGAGCAATGTTCGCAATTTGGTTGGGGTGGATGCTCCCAATGGAATTAACTCGGCATAATTGCCGTTTTCATAGTAGATAGCATCGGCTTCCTTCTGGCGACCCATCCGCGTGAGGCTGCGGGCCACATAATCCCTCGCCTCATAGTAAAAGAGATTTTTCTTCTGGCATAGTTTTGAATGTTCCCACAGGGTAATGACAGTGCTGTCTTCCCCTAAAGCCCATGCGCATTTTATAGTGAGAAACTTAAAACGGTCTGCATATTTTTTTGCTGGTCTATATGGTGTTAGTTTGTTGTACATCTCCCGCAGTTGTTTCTTTTCGTCGCTGTCAATATGGCTGTTGTAGTACCACGGCGAGCGCTGTCCGTTTCTGATATTGGAATAGGTCTTTGACCAGCAGAGCAGCCGCACGGCATCTGTATCCATTGTTGCTACCAGATGACGGCAGAATGTATTTTCTGTCATCGGATTGTATGGTGCGGCAGAAGAGTTCAGCATCTCCCACAGCAACTCGTCCCAGTTGACAAAATTGTTCCAGTCCGTATACAATGCACTCCTTATGGCTGCGGTATCTTTGCAGCCGGTCTCCTTGCTCCATGTCTTGATATTCTTGGTCTCGAAGTCTTCTATGAAGGAGATAGAGGTCTGCCAGTCTGGAGGCAAAAAACGATAGATGCGGTTGTCTGCGGCGGAGTAATACCAGGGACCGCAGGCAAAAGAGACTCCACTGACGGAGAGGAATAAACTAACGAGAATAAAACTCTTCAATGTCTTCATAACTATATCTTGAAAGGTTAAGCGAATCAAGGTGATAAAGAATTGTTGTGTGGGTACTGTCGAGTATGGGAAGCGCACGCTGTGTCTTTCGTATCTCCCGTGGCTCGCCTGTTTCCACACGGAGGTTATGGCACTTCTCCTCGATTATCTGCTTCGAGTTCACGAGGCGCACGAACTCACCTTCGTCATCAAAATCCACACCCCATGTGTAGACGGGATATGCCACATCGGTACGGGGCAGATTGTCGGAGTGGTACTGTTTTAGATAAGGCTTCACATCATCAAAGTCGATGATGGAGTTCTTTGTATTGTGGTCCTGCAAACGGCCGGTATTGTAGCACATTAAAAGAGAGCGGTCAAAGGGAATGGAATCGGTCTCACCCCAGTCGTTTGTACTTGGAAACTGCACCTCACGGAGTTGGTGAAATCGAAGTGTTCCGCTTAAGGTGATGCCTCGTTTATGCAGCAGTCCTTTTACTTGTCGTGCGAGCATGAAATAGGCGTGTTCCGTCTGCTGCGTCCAGTCGCAATCCAGTTGCACTTCACGAATTGTGCCCTCGTAATGTTCTGCCATCATGTCATCGATACGCTTCACTATCAGTTTGGCATATCGTTCTTTGTCTCCCCAACTCCATGCATCGGCATCCAATGCACGGATGGCATCCACAGTGATGTATATGACGGGAACCACATCCATGTCCTTCGGTAGTTTCTGCTTGAATACTGTTGTGGCCACAGGAACCATCTTCCAATCGGATTCCCAGGCTTTAGTTCCGGCTTCCACATCGAATAACTTGATGTACAGCCTATCCACTTTGTGGTCTTTCATCCACTTCTTCTCCCAGTCGGTGGGGTTATAGGTGGTCTTCCAATGGTACACGCCACGGTGGGCGGACGGTGTTTGCGGCTTGTATTCTCCGCTGCAGGAGCAGATGAATACAAGTGAAATTGTTGCGATAATGAAAGTTTTATACATGGCTAATTGTGTTATTTGCTATTGTGTGCTTGTAATACGGAGTCAATATAAGCTTGGCTTGCGAATGTATGACAACTCTCCATATCATTGGTATCAAGGTATGTGATAAAATACACACCAATAAATAGAGTTGGGTTGCCGTTTGTGTCTGTGCGTATTTCATAGGACAGTTCTTGAATCTTATTGTGAAACTCACCTATTTCATAACAATGTCTATAGTATCTTGCTGGTATCCCGCATATCCATCGGGGTAATCTGGCGAAGTCTTCTTCCGTGGAGAACAGAATGTTGAGCGTGTCAAACTCAAGGTTTTCGGGACCATATTCATCATACTTCAAAAAAAACTCCATATAACGTGGGTCTGGGAAATCAGGAAAGTCGGGATTGGCCTTATTGACAACTTCCTGCCAAGTCCAATTCTGCTTTGGACTATATGCTTCGATATATGACCAGTCTAACGGAGCTTCTTTTATATCTTTTTCTGATGTCGTATGGCATGATGCCAACAGCACTATTCCTACTATGTGTATCAGTCGTTTCATGCCGCAAAAGTACACATAAAAAAGCACCCGTCAGAGGGTTCTGGCGGGCATTGTATGAAGTATATCCGATGTTGTATGAAATGCGTTCCGAGGTCGGGTTTCGTACCACAATACGTCCTCACCGGACGTGCTGTTACTGTTTACGGAACACTATATGGTTCATATATTTCGCGTTTTGGGCATAGGATGAGCCGAGACGCATCATCTTTCCGTCATCGGTGCGGCACCAGCCGTCGGCAGTACCGCCGACAAGAAGGATGGCCTCGCTAACTCCGAGCTTCACCAGGGTAGCGCTGAAATCGTTCATCAGCACACGGTCGGTGCAGGCTATGATGCACACCTTGCCGTTCAGCAGACAGAGGGCGCGGCGGAAGGAGGCATTTTCTGGGTTGTTCTCGACCATCACGCCTTTGTCCACAGCGGGATACTGGCGGAAGAAGTAGCCGCATTGCTCGGTGGCCTGCTCAAAGAGCGGAGAGTTCTCGGCAACGCCGATGGTAATCTGACCGTCGAAGATGGCGCAGTAGCCGCGTTTGGAGAGTCCCCACGAGAGAGGCTCACCGGCGTGAACGAATGCTCCGACAATCCTGCCGTTGTCACGGCGAAGGTCAGCGGCCATCGAAGCCAGTATGATGTCAGTGTCAGCGGTGTCAAGCCGTCCCACATGGAGTTCGGGAGTGGCATTATAGGGGGTGAAGATGCGCAGATGGAGGGTGTCGATGAGTGTGTCGGTCACGATGGTGCAGGAAGAGAGTGTGTTGTCCGTGTTGCTGTGCCAGATGTCGGTGGTCTCCGGCTCGGTAACGGTCGTGGTGTCGGGAATGACTGGTACTTCGGGCTGCGGTTTCGGCCACAATGCAATCACGGCGATGGCTATTACAACCACACCGGCTATCACCCACACCCACAACGGCAGGCGTTTCTTTCCGCCGTCTCCGCCGTCACCACCGATGACACGGATTTCGTTGTCGTTTATATCACTCATCTTTGTCATTTGTTCAATCCTTTCTCGATTAACTCCTTTAACTGCTTCAACGCCTCTTTGGACGCGGTGAGGCTATGGCTCGTGGAATGGCCGTCGGACAGCACCAACTGCTGCTTGGGTAGGTTTATGTAACTTATGAAGTTACGGTTGATGATGAGGCTCTTGCCTATGCGGATGAAGTCCGCTCCGCTGTGTGTGAGTTGCTCCGCCAGCAGACGTTCCACCTGGCCAAGCTGCATCGTCACGACACGCGACTCGCCGTAGGTGAAGACAAACGAGGAATAGTTGCCGTCAGAAGATATGAATACAATGTCTTCCGAGGCTGCGCGCATCAAATCAACGCTAGTCGATATGATCAGATATTCCCTCAACTATTAGTTAATTAACTATTTTTCGTTTTGCAAAAATACAAACATTTTTTATACTTGAGAAAAATATTTTACATTAGTATTCATTTCTGCCGTATTTATTATAATATTGCCGATGAAAATGGACGGCGAGACGCGGCGGTTGATGTTGCGGTGCTCTTTGTGGGTCTTCTTCTCATCGGTGGAGAGAGTTGCATAACAGGCGGTATTGGCGGCTTCGACGATGGCATAGAGGTGAAACGTGACGGGCTTGTCGGTCTCGTCGCCGAGGTCGGGAAGGTCGAAGGCGACGCTTGTTGCTCGTCGCTCAACACAGGCCACGAGTTGGCAGACCTCCACCTGATACTCAACAGCATAGATGAAGACCAAATCATCGGGATTGGCGTGGGCGGCATTGCTGCAGGGATTGAACTGGAGATCCACATGCAGGCCGTCAACGCTACGACGGGTAAACTCCACACGGGCCACCAAACCAGTAGAGAGCAGCAGACGGGGATAGTCGACATGGACCACGCCATTGTCGTAGGTGAAGCATTGTTTGTTGATGCTGGCGAACTCGTTGTTCTCGACATGGCCGTTGCTATGGGCTTCCTTAGCGAGACCACGCTGGATGGCGGAGCCGAGGATAGACGAGGTGTGCTGCATAGCCTTGAAGAGCGCACGTTGCCTAAGCTGCGCCTCCGACTTGTTGTCGGTGAACGATTTGGCCTTGCTTCGGCTGAACAGTTTGCCAAAACGTTTATAGAAGACGCGGTCATCAACGGTGCCGGTCACTTCAATCAGGGATGGTTCTACCTTTGCCATAGTATACTTGTAACGAAGGAACGTGCTTTTTATTATAAAGGCACGTAAAAGGCTCACAAAACGGGAACCATACGGGAGCAATAGGGGAGCAAAACCGATAGAACCCTATATGGCCATCTATCAAGTATATATGAGCCAATAAAAATATAGGTAACAAGCACTCCAAAGGTGCAAATTCAGACAGCCGATTTCTGAAAAAGATATCCGATTTCAAAAAGATATCCGAAAAGAATTAATTTACAAGTAGACGGAAGCGAGCCTGTGATGGAGGACGAAGTATTTCGTCCGTGGAAGGAATATGGGCTCCATCGGGCACGAAGGGCAACAAAAAAGGAGTCCCGATCGGAACTCCTTGTAAAAGATGGGCGGCGACTTACTTTTCCACAAACAAGTGCAGTATCATCAGCGAGGGCGGGCTTAACTTCTCTGTTCGGAATGGGAAGAGGTG
>JBGUXP010000013.1:0-88984 GCA_045222295.1 Bacteroidales bacterium
AGTCAACGAAGGCGTTGCGTGGACGGATTTCTCGCTGATGGGTCGCCGTTACATCGATATTGCCAATAACTGGGAGACGTTTTTGGGCCTTAAGTTTGGTTTTTGGGTGATGACGAACACATTCGAGTATCTTAACGAGAAGTACTCTCGCACTCGCCTTGGTCTGACCGGAGAGTTCGAGATTGGATTGAATTATCGCTTCGACGATGGCAATTACATCGGCCTTCGCGCAGCCTTCCACGTTCCGGGCGGTCATTTCAAAAAGGACTTGGAGCTGCCTGCCGGTCTTGTTGAAAACGATAAACGGACATTGGGTGGCTATAGCCTGATGATGCAGTATGGATTCAGCTTCTAAAACAAAAAAAGTTTTTTTTCTCCCTGAGGCAATATTGAAGCAAAAACTGCGTTAATATGGGCAAAAACACTAAAAACCGGACGCATATCGAAGAAAACAATACTTGTTGTAAAAGACTTATTTATTAACCTTTTAAAATAAATCTATTATGAAAGTATTGTTTCATGGAAAGACCCTGTTCTTGGGTTCGAGAAGCATCGTTATGCTTTTCATCGTCCAATTGTTTCTCCTCTCTAGCCCTGCCCTCGCACAAGAGCAGGACCGTGGAAGGTTCGACAATAAGAAGATTCTCTATGGTATTCATCTGGGATTTACTGCAAACAATGTCGACCTCTATTACACCCAGGGTGGTGCGGCGCACGCCTTGGAGGAGGGCAACCACTCTTTTGCTGTTCCCGGTTTTAGCATTGCTACGATGTTTGATGTCCGTTTGGGAAACTATTTCAGTCTGCGTGCCATGCCGGGAGTGACATGCTTCGGCCACATATGGGAGCCAGGCAACATCTCTGTTTTTGTTGTGCCGTCCGGCACCTACAAAGTGAAAAGTGTTCTCGGTGAGTTGCCTGTCGATGTCAAGTTCCATCCTTTCCGCATGGGCAAATGGCAGCCCTACATCACCTCCGGACTCAGCTATGGCTTTGACTTCGGCACGCTTCGCGACAGCGACAATGAGGATATTCAACGGCTGAACGGTCACGACCTCCGCTACACTTGCGGTCTGGGAATAGATTGCGACACACGCTACCTTAGGGTCGGTGTGGAGCTGAAAGCTGGCTTCGGGCTCCTCTCGCCCAACACTGATGGCACCGACCATTCCAACACCTTCTACTTCCATGGCGGTCCCACATTTAGCATTGGCCTCAACATCGAGGCCTAGCCATTGTCTATTTCTTAATCAACAGCTAGGAAATGAAAAAGGTTTTGTTTCTGATGACGCTATTACTTGCCGGGATGGCAACGGCATACCCGCAGATGAAAATGCAGTTCGTCGAGGTGCAGCTAGGTCAATCGAACATGCTGCAAGGGAACGGATATTCCCTGTTCGGCAAGGCTGTCGGAGACAATGTAGCCTTCGGCGAGTCGATACACCTGGGTTGGGGCAAAGATGCTTTGCGAAGCATCGGTGCCTATCTGGGGACGAATATTATTTCGATGCCTAATTACGAGGAGGTTGCAGCTACCTTCTCGCTGGGTTTCGAGATGCGTAGTTACTTGGAGGTCAACTCATCGTTGCGATGCTATTCGTCCATGATGCTTGGGGGTGTTTGCGTTGCCAATGGCTACAAGCTGGCAGCAGAGGAAGAAAGAGAAACCCGGTGGGGTGTGGCGGCAGAGTATGTCGCAGGCGCTGAGATGTCTTTTGGCGAACACCTGTATCTGGGTGCCAGCCTGCATTTCTCTGCCAACCTTCTGTTTAGTTCCACTTATGAACCTACAGCCACAATGCCCGACAAAGGGAGCAATAGCATTATCGGAAACAAGATAATGCTCACCGCAGGGTACAAATTGTAATTCTTGTGCTAATTTAACTATTCTTAACTTAAATTTCTACTCTAAAAACTCCTTTAGGCCACCCTTTTTGACGTGGGTGGCCTTTCTTTTTATATTTGATTCTGCATTATTCGTTTTTTTTCGTATTTTTGCTATTTGGATTTATTCCGAGCTGTTTTTTATTATTATAGTAATCAAATATTTGTAAAAAATATGTCACTACTCTCGATACGTAATTTGCATGCCTCTATTGGCGAGCGCGAGATTCTGAAGGGTGTCAATCTGGAGATTAACGCCGGCGAGGTGCACGCCATCATGGGTCCCAACGGAAACGGAAAGAGCACCTTGGCGGGTGTTGTGGCCGGCAATCCCAAGTATACCGTTACCGCTGGCGAGGTCATCTTCAAGGGTAAGAATATCCTCGAGATGCCGGTGGATGTGAGGGCCGCCGAGGGTCTGTTCCTTGGTTTCCAATACCCAGTGGAGATTCCCGGCGTGAGCATCACCAATTTTATGCGCACGGCCGTCAACGAGCAGCGCAAGTACCACGGCTTGGACCCGCTGAGCGGCAGCGAATTCCTGAAGCTGATGGAGGAAAAGAAGAAGGTGGTGGAGATGACTGCCAACCTTGCTAACCGTTCTGTGAACGAGGGTTTTAGTGGCGGCGAGAAGAAAAAGAACGAGATTTTCCAGATGGCGATGCTGAACCCCACACTCTCCATCCTCGACGAGACCGACAGTGGCCTCGATATCGATGCCTTGCGCATTGTGGCTGGTGGTGTCAACCAGTTGCGTTCCAAGGACAACGCTACCGTCGTCATCACCCACTACCAGCGTTTGCTCGACTTCATCGTTCCCGACTTCGTGCATGTGCTCTACGAAGGCCGCATCGTGAAGACCGGCCCTAAGGAGTTAGCCCTGGAACTTGAGGAGAAAGGCTACGACTGGATTAAAAAAGAACTGGAGCAATGATTAGGAAAGACATACTGCCCGATGTGTGGAGAGACGACTGGCACTGTGAGGCACCTGCCGAGACGCTCCGTGTGGGGCGTGGAGAGGAGGTGCGTCTGGTGCTTTGCCATCCCGACGACGCCCCCATGTTCATGCTGCGCGAGGATGCGGGCTACACCGTTGTGGCCGACAAAGAACACCTTGCTATCGACATAGAAGAAGGGGCCAGCCTGATGCTCTATCGCCTGCAGGGTGTGAACACTCCTGTGCTTCACCTTACCGAACTTGCCGTCACCATGCACGACAACGCACGTCTCAATATGTGTACCGTCACCCTTGGCGGCGGCCATGTGAGGAACAATGTGGTGGTCCGCATGAAAGGCGAGGGCTGTGAACTGGTGGCCAACGGCCTATACCTCATCGACCGCGAGCAGCAGTGCGACAACTATATCTTTGTGGAGCATGCTAAGCCTCACTGCACGAGCCGCGAGCTTTACAAGGGTATCATCGACGATGCGGCCCGTGCCCGTTTCAACGGCCACGTGCTGGTGCAGAACGGCGCTGTGAAGACAGAGGCTTACATGACAAACCGCAATATCCTGCTTACCGACAAGGCCCATGTCGACACCCGCCCTTTCCTGGAGATTTACAACGACGATGTGAAATGCTCGCATGGTAGCACCATCGGACAGCTCGACGAGCAGGCCAAGTTCTATTTGATGACCCGCGGTATCAGCGAGCGCACGGCCATGACGATGTTGAGCTATGCCTTCTGCGACGAGGTGATTCGCGGCATTGCCATCGAGAGCCTGCGCAATGCTGTGGGCGATATGGTGAAGAAACGCCTGCATGGCGAGCTCACCTCCTGCGCCGACTGCGCCATTGCTTGCAGCAACCCCTGCAATGGCCCTGACGCCCATTTCGAGATTGATGCCAGCAAACTATAATAAAGGTTGAAAGAAGGGAAATACACTCCTCAGTCAGCACATCGTGCTGACAGCTCCCCTAGCTTAGGGGAGCAGCAAAGGTACTGCGGTGGCTGCTCCTCTCCTAAGTTGGGGGAGGAGGATTCGCTTCTGCGAAGATGGAGGGGTGTGTCCATGCTGAACAGGCTCCTTGTTTTGTTGCTAATCGCTCTTTACTCACTGTCTTCAGCACTCCGGGCTCAGTGCGATGTGAAGGTGAGTGCCAAGGATGAGGCTGCTTTCCGGCAGGCTTTGAGTGAGTTGGAACAGCACCATTACCGTGAGTCCTCGCAGCAGCTCCGCCGCGTGGCGCAGCGCAACCCCAAGGCCGCCGAACCCCAGTTTTGGTTGGGTGTCGCTGCCGTGAAGAACGGCTTCAACACCGCCGGCATCCGCAAATATTTTACCAAGTGCCTCGACCTCTGCCCGGAATACCCCAACGCCTTGGCGCACTACTATATGGGCATGATTCACTATACCGATGAGCGCTATGAAGAGGCCACGTCTGAGATGGAGACCTACTTCCGTTTGGCCAATGGTAGCGATGACCCCGAGCAGACCGCTGTCTACGAGGAGGCCTCGGCCTACCTCCACTGGTCGCGCTTTCTGGCCGAGGCGGAACTCAATAAGGCTCCTTTCGACCCGGTGCCGCTAGCCGGCGTGAGTTCCAAGCGCAACGAGAACCTGCCGTTCATCACCCCCGACGGACGCTACTGTTACTTCCTCCGCGAAGTTCCCGCCAAGTGTGACCGTGCCGCCTTTTACACCAATGATGTGGAGAATACCACCTGGAAGCTCTTCCGTAGTGAGTGGAAGGATAGCGCCTTCACCACCGGCATTGAGATGCCGGCCCCCTTCAATCAGGGCGATGCTGAGGGTGGTGTCACCGCCACCGCCGACGGCCTGACACTTTACTTCTCGCGCATCACCTATACCAAGGGCTATGCTAACTGTGACCTCTACAGTGCTCAATATGAAAAGGGCTCCGACGAGTATTTTGGCAGCAAGGAGCAGTGGAAAGTAGAGCGGCTGGGCAACGGCATTAATGGCGACCTCACCTGGGAGTCGCAGCCCTCGGTGAGCGCCGACGGGCAGTGGCTCTACTTCGCTTCCAACCGAAAGGGTGGGGTAGGGGGCACCGACATCTGGCGTTGCCACCGCCTGAAGAACGGCGACTGGAGTCGTCCCGAGAACCTCGGCTCCCGCGTCAATACCACTGGCAACGAGAAGTTCCCCTTCCTCCACGCTGACGGCCACACGCTTTATTTCGTCTCCGACGGCTGGCAGGGTTTCGGCGGCTACGATGTCTACTTCATCGACTTGGCCGAAGGCGGTGAGGCGCGTCCCACCAATCTAGGATTGCCCATCAACAGCGAGAGTGACGAACTCTCCTTCGGAGTTACCACCGATGGTACCAAGGCCTACTTCCCGGGGCGTGTGGCTTCGTCGCGCAGCAAGGACATCCTCGTCTTCGACCTCTATCCTGCCGCACGGCCCGAGCCTATGCGCTGTTGCCATCTGCGTGTCTCTGGAAGGAAACAAATCCAATATGTGACCTTCATGCTTTCCTATAACAAGCCTACGGCCGTCACCTTCGCCGAGGAAGGCTTGATGCCCCATATTCTGTGCATGACTGCCAAGGAATGGAAAGATGAAGGGTCACCCTATGTGGTGCTCTACGACAGCATCTCGCCGCTGCCGTTAAAACTCCTCCCCGGCAGCCGTCTTTCCGAGCGCGACGAGAAGGTGCTTGATGCCTGGGCCGAATGGCTCATCGACCACCCCCGCGTGCATGTGGCCATCGAGTGTCCCAAGCTTGCCGACGCCAAAGCCGTCTACGACTATTTTGTCAACCGCAAGAAGTTGCGGCCCGAGCGCCTTGTCTACCGTGGCGGCACGGCGTATGAACGAAACCAAATACGATTGCAATGAAACCCATGTACCGCATACTGGCCTATTTGCGCCACTTCCCCGTGCAGATTACCTTCAACGTGCTCTTCAACCTGCTGCATATCTTCTGCAGCCTGGGGGCCTACGTGCTCATCATCCCCTTCGTGGAGCTGATGTTTGGCCTCAACGGGGTACCTGAGGCGGAGCCTGACTTCGCCTTCAACCAGAAGAGCCTAGTCGACTGGGCTTTTTGGCATCTCTACCAGTACAAGGCTGCCCACGGCATCTGGGGGTGCCTCTTCATTGTGGCTGGCGGCTATGTGGGATGCTCGTTCCTGAGCAATTTCTTCCGCTTCATGGCGCAGGTCTTCCTGGGCATCATCCGCAACGGCCTCATCGAGCGCCTGCGCAACGACATCTACCACAAGGTGACCATTCTTCCCGTGGCCTTCTTCAATAGCAAGCGGCGTGGTGACATCATGAGCCGCATGAGCAACGATATCACCGACATGGAGTGGTGTGTCGCCGTGTTGCAGTCGCTGGTCAAGGAACCGCTCAATGTGGTGGTCTTCGCAGGCATACTGCTCTTCGTCTCATGGCGTCTTTTCGTACTTTTCTTGCTGGTGCTTCCGGTGGGGGTATGGATGATAGCGAAGATTGGCAAGCGTTTGAAGAGCAATTCACAGCGCGGGCAGAAGGAACTGGGTCGCCTTTCGGCGATTCTCGAGGAGTCTCTGGCGTCGCTCAAGGCCATCAAGTCGTTCGGTCGTGAGGACAGCCGCGAGGAGGTATTCTCCAAGGCCAACAACCGTTACAGTCGCACCATGGTCAAAGTGGCCCGCAGTCGCGAACTCTCGAGTCCCCTCTCCGAGATTCTCGGCACATTGGCGCTGGTCATTATCCTTATCATCGGCGGTTGGCAAGTCATCGACGGCTCTATCCAGCCTTCGGTGTTCATCTTCTTCGTCATCATCTTCGCCCGCATCATACCACCCATCCAGGCCATAGTGCGCACTTATAACACTCTCCAGAAAAGCACGGCTTCAGCCGAGCGCTTCCTCGAGATTCTCGATGCCGATGAGGTGATCCTAGAGAAGCCTAATGCCTTGGTGCTGCCAGGCTTCAGAGACAGGATTGAGTTCCATGATGTATGCTTCAGCTACAGGGGGAAGCCGGAAAATCCGGATATTTTGGAAAAAGCGGAGTCCTCGTCCATGGTCCTCTCCCACATCAATCTGGTGGTTCCCAAGGGGAAGACAGTGGCTATTGTGGGACCTTCGGGTGCCGGCAAGACTACCCTTGTCGACCTCCTGCCACGATTCTACGACTGCACGTCGGGATTCATCTCCGTTGACGGACATCCTATACGCGACCTCAATATCAATTCGCTGCGGTCACAATTTGGCCTGGTGTCGCAGAACTGCATCCTATTCAATGATACTGTGGCCAACAACATTGCTTTCGGTTCGACCGGCTATACGCGCGAGCAGATTGTTTCTGCCGCCCGAGTGGCCCATGCCGATGAGTTTATCGACCAGTTGCCACAGGGTTACGATACTCCCATCGGCGACCGAGGACTCAATCTCTCCGGTGGCCAGCGCCAGCGTCTGAGCATCGCCCGTGCCGTGCTGCGCGACACCCCCATCCTCCTCCTCGACGAGGCTACCTCGGCCCTCGATGCCGAGTCGGAGCGTGCCGTACAACAGGGACTCGATGCCCTTATGCAGGGACGCACTTCCATCGTTATCGCGCACCGCCTCTCCACCATCCGTCATGCCGACCTTATCGTGGTGCTTGACCATGGTCAAATCGTGGAACAGGGTACTCATGAGGAACTTATTATGCAAGAGGGATTGTACAAAAAACTGGTTGATATGCAGTCGTTTGCATAATTTATTTGGCTGTATTGGAAAAAAGTTGTATCTTTGCACGCTTTTTGGGAGTATAGCTCAGCTGGTTCAGAGCGCCTGCCTTACAAGCAGGAGGTCACTGGTTCAATCCCTGTTACTCCCACCAACGAGGGCCTTTTGATAGACCCTCTTTTTTTGTATTCATTCGTCTTCTCTTTATGATTAGCCGCCTGTTTTCTGGATACACTCCTCAGTCAGCCTGCTCCTCCCCTAAGTTAGGGGAGGTGGCCGCACAATGTGCGGACGGAGGAGTGTGTGAACAGGGAAAGGACTCTTTAGCATTATTTAAGATTTAATTTTGTACCTAAACCTCTGAAAATTCGTATTTTTGCATTTGAAAAGAAATGAAGATAAAGTATAACCAATTAAAAATCACAAAAATGAAGAAAGTTATGTCGTTCCTTGGCGCTGCCCTTTTTGTCGCCGCCATGACCGTTTCCTGTGGAAACAACAACACCGAAGCTGTTGACAGCACCGAACTCGAGGCTACCGAAGAGGTCGTCGAAGAGAATGCCGCCGCCGTTGAGGCTGCCACCGAGGCTGATGCCGATGCCGCTATGCTTGCCGCCGCCCAGCAGGCTGCTGAAGAAATTTGCAATTGCGCTAGCGCTGACAAGACCAAAATTGCCGCTTGCATGAAGCAAATCCTTGCCACCTCCTACCAGGCCTACCAGAACAACGACAAGTTTGTCAATGCTGTTAAGGAAGGTGTTGGCCAGTGCGCAATGAACAAGGCCAAAGAGAAAGCTGCTCAGGAAGTCAACAAGGCTGTTGACAAAGCCGCTGAGAAAGCTGCTGATGAACTCTCCAAGAAACTCAAATTCTAAGTTTGAATCCTGATAAAGGCAGGTCCACACTCTTGCGGACCTGCCTTTTTTTTATTTCCCACCGATGAGAAAAATAGTCCTTTCCCTGATGGCCTTCGTGCTGCTGGCTGCCTGCCACCGCGGCAGCCGCCCCGAGGGGGTTCTCGATGCCCCACAGATGGTCGACTTCCTTTCCGACGCCTATCTCTTGGAGGGTTTCTATGCCGTCGAGACTCAGTACCGCTATGACGCCCTGCCCGCCGAGGTGCTCGGTGCCTACGACGATATCCTCCAGAAGCACCACCTCACGCGCGAACAGGTGGAGCAGAGCTTCGCCTACTATGCAGAGCATCCCGAACTCTACGCCTCCATCCAAGACAGCGTCCTCGCACGCATCGAGCGCGAGGCCAGCGCCGACACCTCCGCCCGCATGCCGGCCTCCTCTGCCCCTATCCGCCTGCCGATGTAAAGCAGCCCCTTCGCTCTGCTCCTTCTCTGTGTCCTATACAGAGGAAGTACAGAGGATATACAGAGGATGTACAGAGGAAGTACAGAGGAGATGCCTCTGGGGGTCTTATTTCTTGTGCCGCAGATTAAGTGCGTTGGGATTCTTGGCTAGCATTCTCTTCTCAATGGCAAACTGGCGGTTGACTGAGTCTTTGTTGACATTGAGGAAAGGAATGTACGGCATGCGGAAATCCACTAGCCACTTCCCCTCTTCGAGGACGACGGCGACGCTGTCGTCCACCTCCTTGATAGGGGTACTCTTGTGGTAGTAAACGACTGCCGTGGTGTCGCTGAGCATGCGGCTGCTGTGTATGGTGATGGTGGCAGGCTTGTTGGAGTTCATATAGGCGGTGTCGCTCAATGTGATGATTTGACGGATGGTGGGAATGGTATGCTCTCGAGTAAAAGATGTGGCGTAGGGAATGGCTTCTTCGGGTAGATAGTTTCCCATGGCATCCAGATAGCCCTGGGCGGCGCGCTCAATGTCGTTTTTAGGAGTGTTTGAACATGCAATGGACATTAATGTGGCCATACTGAGTAGAAAGATATTCCTTTTCATTTTATATTCGAATGATTAAAAAGAAAGCCCCGTGCCGAAATGCATGGGGCTTTTCTTGTTGTTGAATCTTGTTTGAAGATTAGCGACGACGCTTTCTAAGCTCTTTGCCAGTCATCTGGTTGTCTGCTTTAGAATCTGCTTTGATTGCCTCTTCGGTGGGCTTGGTTTCCTCTTTGAGGGCTTTAGCCATCTCTTTGGCTTCCTTGTTCACAACAGTCTTCACAGCCTTCTTGGCGGTGGTGGCGACCTTCTCTTCAACAGTGGGGGTGGTGTCGAGAACCTCGGCGGGCTCAGCGATGATTTCCTGTTCCTCGGCGACCTGCTCAATAGCGGTGCTGTCGATGGTGTCGGTGGCCTCGGTGTTGTTGTTATTGCAAGCCACGACGGTCAGAGAAGCGATGGCGGCAATGGCCAGAACTTTAAAACTCTTTTTCATGTCAATTGTTTTTTTTGTTTCTTTTATTCTGCGGCGAAATAAGTGGAGGGAGTGAAGACAACGTTGGCGACATTAACGGTGATGTCTTTCATCGTGGTCAGGGCATCAGCAGCAGCCACATAACTAGCATAGGTATCGTCATCGAAATCCTGGGCATCCTCTACAGTGTAGCCATCATTAGCAAGTACTTGAACAAAAGCTTCATTCCATTCCACGGTGTTGTACAGCTGGACGGCATAGTCGAAGCCGAAAGTGTGGTTGGTGGCGTCGAAAGTGCCGAAGGTGGGGTTGGCTTTCAGTGCCTGGGGAAGCCAGGAGACTTCATTCGCGTCAACATAGGCAGCGCAGGGGAAATAACGGCCGAGACCAAGTTGCTCAGCAATGGTGTAGGTGCCCTGGTAGCGGGCGGCATTGCACTGAACCATAGGCAGGTCATATTCTTCGGAGGTCAAACCGGCAGCACCGATAAAGGCGAACATTTCGAGACCAGCCAACTGGGCATTCTCGTTACCTAAATTGTAGTAGAAACCCTCAGCGACGGCGAGAGTCATAGCTTGACCATCCCAAGTAGCGCTGTAGGTAGCAGTGGGAGTGGTGTTGCCACCATTACCGCCGTTACCACCGTTACCGCCGTTACCACCATTGTTAGTGGTGTCGTCATCATCATTTTTGTTGCAGGAAACCATAACCATGCTGCAAGCGAGCAGGGCAATGCCCATCATTTTGAAAATGTTCTTCATTGTTTTTTAATGTTTTATAGGTTAATTTTTGATTTAATTCCTTTTGTTTTAGAATGCAAAAGTACGTTTTTTTTTCCACATGAATGAAAAAAGAGTGTTAATTGTTCTTAATAGGGGTCAGCGTTTGATGTCGAGGGCGTCGCGGAGTCCGGAGGCCAGAAGCATGAAGGCCAGCACGACAATCATGATGGCCAGGCCCGGCAGCAGGGCCAGGTAGGCGCTGTCGAGGAGGATGTAGCCGTAGTTCTCCTTCACCATCATGCCCCATGAGGGCATGGGGGGCTGTACGCCGATGCCGAGGAAGCTCAGGCCCGCCTCGAGGAGGATGGCGCTGGCGAAATTGCTGGCGGCGATAACCACTACGGCACCCACGATGTTGGGCAGGATATGGCGGAAGATGGTGCGGAAAGTGCTGAATCCGAGGGCCCGCGTGGCCTCGACATATTCCTTTTCCTTGATGCTGAGCACCTCGCCGCGCACCACACGCGCAATGTCGACCCACATCGTCAGGCCTACGGCGATGAATATCTGCCAGAAGCCCTTGCCGAGGACGAAGGTGATGGCGATGACCAGCAGCACCGTGGGGATGGACCACACGACGTTGATGATCCACATGATGAGGTTGTCCACCCATCCTCCGTGATAGGCCGCCACGGCACCGAGGGTGATGCCCAGCAGCAGCGCGATGAGGATGGCGATGAAGCCTACGGAGAGACTCACGCGCGAGCCTATCATTATCATGCTCAGCACGTCGCGCCCGTAGCCGTCGGTGCCGAGGATAAAGGTGCGGGTGCGCACCTCGGCCTTATTGCGGGCCACCACGATGGGGTCGCCGTTGTAGGGCGTGGCGATGATGCTGTCGCGCGCGTATCTATATTTTATTATAGGTGTGGCGGTGTAGTTCAAAGGCTCGCCTTTCGCCATACGGCGCAGGAGTGATGAGTGATGAGTGGTGAGTGATGAGTTTTGGGAGGTGATGAGGAAGGTGGACTTGGAGAAGGGTTTGAGGGTGGCGAGCTCGAGGTACTGCTGGTTGCAGTAGGGGGTGTGGTCGGGGGTGATGAGGTAGCCCAGGACGGCCATAAGGAGGAAGAGCCCGATGACCACAAGGCTGGCGATGGAGAGGGGGTTGCGGCAGAAACGATGCCACGCCATCCGGTCGAGCGAACGGCCGGCCAAATCAGCAGCAGATTTCCGTTTCCTAAAGAACTTCATTTTATTTTTTTTCAATCAGAACTAAAAGAACAAAAAGATTTTTCTGATAGTTTTGATGGTTCTGATTGCGATTTTATAAAAATCCCAGTTCCACTTTGATGTCGTCCGGGATCATGTCCATGCTCCAAGGCGGGTCGAAGGTGAGCTCCACGTCGACGCTCTTGATGCCGCTGATGTAACTCACCATCTGCTTTACCTCTTGGAACATGTATTCTGCCTCAGGGCAGTCGGGGGCTGTCATGGTCATAAGTATCTTGACATTCAGTTCATCGTCGACATCCACGTTGTATATGAGCCCGAGGTCGTAGATATTCACCGGTATCTCGGGGTCGTAGATGTTCTTCAGGCAGTTGACCACTGCGCTCCAGATGGTTTCTTTTGTAGGTTCCATGGGTTTAATGGGCTTAGTGGGTTTGATGGGTAGAGATAATCTTACTTTTCACCTTTCATCTTATATGCCAACGCGTACATCTTCATCTGTTTCACCATGGAGGTGAGGCCGTTGGAGCGGGTGGGGGAGAGGTGCTCCTTGAGGCCGATGGTATCGATGAAGGCGAGGTCAGCGTCGAGGATGTCCTGCGGGGTCTGTCCGTCGAGGGCGCGGATGAGGAGGCTGATGATGCCGCGGGTGATGACAGCGTCGCTGTCGGCGCGGAAGTAGAGGCGGCCGTCGCGCTCTTCGCAGCTGAGCCACACACGGCTCTGGCAGCCACGGATGAGGTTCTGCTCGGTCTTGTCTTTCTCCTCAATGACAGGGCACTCTTTGCCGAGGTCGATGAGGTAGGCGTAGCGGTCGAGCCATTCGTCGAAGTTGGCGAACTCGTCGATGATTTGCTGTTCTATTTCTTGAATGGTCATAATTTTTATTTCGGTGCTTTGTATATCAGCCAGGCGGCGGCGATGCTGAAGATAATCTGTGGCAGGAGGACAGCCATGAAGGGTGACAGGTCGCCGTTGGTGGCAAATACAGTGGTTATTTTCATGAAGACGATGAAGGCGAAGGCAATGGAGATGCCTATGGCCAAGTGGACGCCGATGCCGCCGCGGCTCTTGCGGGCGGCGATGGCCACACCGATGAGGGTCATGACAATGATGGCCAAGGGGTTGATGAGGCGTTGCCAGAGCTCAATCTTGGAGGTCTTGACGGTGCCGGTACCGCGCATCTCCTCGCGGTGGATGTAGCGTATGAGTTCAGGGGTGTTCATGGTCTCCACGCGCGTGGAGAGCAGGTTGAGGTCCTCGGGAGAGATGTGGAAGTCGACATCGGCATGGTTGCTGAAGGTGAGGGCCTCGCGGCGGTTGCTGTCGATGGTGCGGAGGGAGTAGCCAGCGCAGCTCCAGAGGTTGGTGGCGGTGTCGAAGGTGATGTTGTTGGCCTCCTCGCGGCGCACCAGACGGCCTTCGGTATCAATCTCCTCGCGGCAGAACTTGTAGGCCTGGAGACGTATGACGTCGTAGCTCTCGGCGTAGACCTGTACGCCTTGCTCGGACTGGAAGTGGAGGTTGGAGTAGTAGTTGGTGGCTTTCGACTTGACATACTGCTCCTCGAAGGCGATGAGCCTCCGGTTGGAGTTGGGAATGACGAAATTGCCGAGTATGAAGACGGCCACGGCCACGATGACAGCGCCATAGACATAGGGCCGCAGCATGCGCCCGTAGCGCACACCGGAACTCAGGATAGCCACGGTCTCGCTGTTGCCCGCCATCTTAGAGGTGAAGAAAATGACGGAGATGAAGATGAACAGGGGACTGTAGAGGTTGACAAAGCCCGGAATGAAGTTGAGGTAGTAGACGGAAATGACTTGCCAGAGGGTGGCGTGATGCTCGAGGAATTTGTCGAGTTTCTCGCTCACGTCGAAGGTGATGACGATAATGATGATAAGGGCAAGTGCCAGAAGAAAGGTCTTCAGGTACTTGCCCAGAATGTAGCGATCCAGGCGCTTCAGATGATGCCGAACATTTTCTGGAAGGCTGTGAGGCATTCGAGGACGTTGGTTTTTACGTGGATGAACTCATCGATGCCGTAGCCCTTGTAGGTCTCCACCATCTCTTTGGGGAAGCCGGCGAGGACGAGGCTCTTGACCTTGCCCTTGAGAGCCTTGCAGGCGGGCTCGGTAATCTCGGCATACTCGTCGTCGCTGGAGCAGAGCACCACGATGTCGGCCTTGCTCACGAGGGCGGCTTTGGCACCTTCCTCAGCGCTGGCGAAGCCGGGGTTGTCGATAATCTCGTAGCCTGCCACGCCGAAGAAGTTGGTGGCGAAGCCGGCACGGGCCTTGCGCATGGTGAGGTTGCCGTAGGTCAGCAGGAAGACGCGTGGACGCTTGCCGCTCTTCTCGGTGGCCAGACGGAGTTGCTCGAAGGCCTCGGCGCCACGGTAGGGCTTGAGGGTGCGGATCTCGCTTCCGGAGTCTCCGGAACATCCGGAATGTCCGGTTTCGCTGATTTTGTCGCCCATCTTCTCCAGGAGGTTGGGGTACTGGTTGGTGCCGAGGATGGTGGTCTTGCGGGTGGCGATGTCGAGGTCGCGCTGGCGGGCGGTCTTCTCCACCTCATCTTGTACGAAGCCTTGGCGGATGGCTTTGCAGAAGCCGCCAAGTTCTTCGACCTTGAGGAAGTTTTCCCAGGCGCCGCGGGCAATCTGGTCGGTGAGGTTTTCAATATAGTAGCTGCCGGCGGCGGGGTCGGCAATCTTGTCGAGGTAGGACTCTTCCTTCAGCAGCAGCTGCTGGTTGCGGGCGATGCGGTAGCCGAAGTCGTCGGCCTCCTTGTAGGCATTGTCGAAGGGCAGCACCGAAATGCTGTCGGCACCGGCGATGCAGGCCGACATGGCCTCGGTGGTGGAACGCAGCATGTTGACATAGGGGTCGTAGACCGACTGGTTCCACTCGCTGGTGGTGGCGTGGATGAAGAGTTTGTAGGCGCAGTCGCACTCGGGCTTGTACTGCTCAACGATTTTGCTCCACAGCAGACGGGCGGCGCGGATTTTGGCCATCTCCATGAAGTAGGTGCTGCCGATACCCACGTTGAGGACAATGCTCTTGGCCACACGGTGGGCCCTGCAGCCCATGTCGGTGAGCCGTGCCACCAGCTCGTTGGCGGCAGCGAGGCTGAAACCGAGTTCCTGCACGATGTTCGAGCCAGCGTTGTGCAGCAAGCTGCCATGAATGGTGAGGACGCGGAAGTTGGGCAGGTTCTCATGGGCATAGGTGACCAACTCCTTGGCCATCTGGAAGTCGCCCTCTTCGCCGCGGTGGAACTGACCATGCTTCAAGGCATAGCGGAAGGGATCAAATTCGCATGAGCCATTGAGCTCCTTGGGGTTGATACCCTGCTGGTTGGCAAAATCGACATAGAGTTTCAGCAGCTGGAGGTAATCTTCGGAGCACATGAAGTTGATGCTCACGGCGTTGATATAGATACCCTTGAAGAGGGTGGTCATATCGTCGAGGGTCTTGATGCCTTTGACACAGATGCCCAGCGAGGTGGCGCCGCGCTCGACGGCGTCGAGGGCCACACGGTTGGCCTCCTTGGGGTCTTGGATGCGGATGTCCTGACGCACCTCCCACACGTTGTTGTCGGTATGTTTGCCGCGGGTGTAGGGCGTCTGGCCGGGATTGCTGTCGAGATACTCAAGTCCTTCGAGGTCTTCGGCGCGGTAGTAGGGCTTCACATTGAAACCTTCAATGGTGCGCCACACGAGTTTCTTTTCGTAGTCGGCCCCTTTGAGGTCTTTGTTAATCACTTCTTCCCATTTTTCGGTGGAAACGGGCGGAAATTCGCTGAACAATTTGTTGTCTTCCATTATATTGTATCGTTTATTGTTTCCAATTGTAAAATGCAAATATACGATTTTTCTTTATTTATATAAAAAATATCCTTTAAAAATGTAGCGATATCTTCCATAAGTATGGGAGCACCCCACTGGGGTGCCAGAACTTAGCCCGGGGCATCGCCACCAGTACATACGCCCTATAAATCACCCGCCCTGCGTGGACACTAGAGTCAGCATCTAATACGGATTGTTATCTATGGAGGAGAGGCAGGGAGGTTTTAACATAATTGGAACACCCGTGGATTAATACTTTGGGGTACAATGTGTTTTGGTGTTTTTGAGTGATGTGTGGAAAAAAAGGTGTGGAGCATTGGGAAAAAAGGTGTAATTTTGCATTCCAAATCATTTTTTTGATGACCGATTTTAACATTTCAAAGGGGCCTTTTGTCATCTGTAAGGCTGCCGCCGGGTCGGGCAAGACGTTCAACTTGGTGAAGGAGTACCTGAAGCTGGCCATGGCCGGTGGTCCGGGGAACGTGAAGACACGTTTCCGTGGCATCTTGGCCATCACCTTCACCAATAAGGCTGCCAACGAGATGAAATCCAGGATTATGGATTACCTCGGCGAGATGGTGGAATATGGTGCCGACCCGCAGAAATCGAAGATGGGTCGAGCGTTGCTTCCCGCCCTCAATGTCGACCGTGCAACGCGGCATCTGCCAGCGTTGACCGATGCTGACCTAAGGGGCATGGCTTCTGACTTGAGGAGTGCTATATTGCATGGATACAGTGATTTATCGGTTTGTACTATCGACAGTTTTATGCATCGTGTGGTACGCACCTTCGCCCATGATCTGGAGCAACCAGTGAATTTCGAGGTGATGATTGAGCAGGACGATCTCATGGAGCATGCCGTCAGTGGATTGATGTCGCTGGTGGGTACCCCTGGCAACGAGGCGTTGACAGAGGTGGTCAACCGCTTTGCGGTCAGTAATATGGAGGAAGACAAAGGCTTTGATATAGTGCGCTCGCTCACCGCTTTGGCTGGTCAGCTTTTTTCGGAGGGCACTGATGTCTACCTGCGTCAACTTTCTCGCTACTCCCTTGAGGATTACATGAATATGCACGCCAGCTATCGGAAATACTGCGACGGCTTCGAGAAAAAAATCGAGGGTCTGGGTGCCAAGGCCATGGGGCTGTTGAGGAGCATCGATATGGGGGTGGACAATTGCAACCGTGGCAAGACGGGCTTCTATGGTTTCTTCTCGCGCATGGAGGCATTCCGCAATACGGTACGAGAGCGCAAGCTGTTGATTCCCAATAGTTATGTGGTGAATGTCTTTGAATCGGTGGACTATAATGGCGACTTGCTTTGCAAGTCGAAAACCACTTTCCCCGGCACCGAGACCATCGCCCAGCCGTTGCGTGAGGTGTATTTTCAACTCAAGGAGCAACTCGACGGTCCGCTGGTGGACTACAATACCTGCAAGTTGTTGCTCGGCAGGCTCTATCCCATGGCGCTGCTTGGCGAGCTCGACCGCCAGATGCGCGCCTATGCCAAGGATAACGAGGTGGTGCATCTGTCGGATTTCAACCGATTGATAAATAAGGTGGTGCAGGAAGAACCCATGCCTTTCGTCTATGAGCGCCTGGGCACCCGCTACCACCACTTCCTTATAGATGAGTTTCAGGACACTTCGGTGCTGCAGTGGCAGAATCTGGTACCGCTGGTGGAGGGCGGTGTGGCTGAGGGCAGGGAGTCGCTAGTGGTAGGCGATGGCAAGCAGGCTATCTACCGCTTCAGGCAAGGCGATGTGCGCCAATTTGTCGCGCTTCCAAAGGTGGAGGGATTGGTTCATCATGGAGCTGCTCTGTCGCATCCCGGAAACTACTCTATCGCTAACCTCGACATTAACTACCGCACGGCCGATGCCGTGGTGGATTTCAATAACGACTTCTTTTCGTGGCTGGTTCGCAACCGCTATGGCGACGTGGATCTGGCCCGCAAGATTTACCTGGGACCCGATGGTGACGCCCCGGAAAAGAAAGAGGAGTTGCGGCAGAAGCACGACGAGGAGCGCGCAAACCGTCCCCAGGGACATGTGGGAATCTCCTTTGTCGACCCCGACGACCGTGAGGCAGTCTGCTGTCGCGTACTGGAGATTATTATCCGCCTGATTGGCGAGCAGGGCTACCATGCCCGCGATATCATGATTCTTGGCCGTACCAAGCGCGAGCTCGCTGCTGTGGGCTCCTATCTTCTGGAGCATAGCGACATAGAGCAGTCATCGGCCGAGTCGTTCTACCTGCGCAACAGCCAGGCGGTGATGGTCTTGGTGGCTGCGTTGCGTTGCCTGCACGATGGTGCCGACAAGGTAGCTGCCGCCGAGTTGCTGCATCGACTCAATGCGTTGGGAATCTTATCCTCTACACATGATGAGGTGTTTCTCGATGGTGATACTGTTGACCTACAGGAGGCCTTGGGGAGTGACGGCATCGACTTTAATGTCAGCTATCTCCTTTCGATGGACCTCTATGGCTGCTGTGAGGAGTTGCTGCGCCGACTGCGGTTGGACGGCAGGGATGTGGCCTACACCTCGTCGCTGCTCAACCGTGCCGCTTCGTTCTCGTCGCGTCACAACCAGAGCCTGGGAGACTTCCTCGAGTGGTTCGACAATCATCCCGACCTCTCGGTTTCGTCGTCCGACGGCGGCGATGCCGTGCGGCTGATGACTATCCACAAGGCCAAGGGTTTGGAGGCCGCGGTGGTGATATGCCCCTTCTTTTCGGGAGGGATGCGCGGTAACGAGATATGGGTTGATGCCGCCAAGAGTTTCGCCCCTTGCGAGAAGTCGCTGCCAGCGGCATACGTCTCACTCAGTCAGAGTACTTCCACCCGTTTTGACGGGGAGCGTGATCGCGAGCGCGAGTCGGCGGCGGTCGACGACCTCAATATATTATATGTAGCTTTCACCCGTCCCAAAGAGCAACTTTTTGTGGTCTGTCCCGAACCCAAGAAGGAGGGCGATGCTATGACCTACGCCGGCATGCTGCGCGACTATGTGGGTGAGCGCAGGGATTTCGGTGACAAGGACTTCCATCATGTGGATGAATCCAAAGAGGAGAAGAAGGAGGCTGTCAAGGAAGAGTATGTGAAGACGTTTGCCGGTGCCGATTGGGTGGGTCGTGTGGCCTTTGCCTCGTCGTCGGAGAAGGCTATGACACCCTTGCTCGAGGAGCGTGTGCGTTTTGGCATCCACGCCCATGCCTTGCTCTCCTCCATCGTGCATGCTGGCGACGATATTCCTACCATCATCGAATCTTTTGCGAAGAAAGAAAAGATAGAAACCGGCGAGCGCAAAAAGCTTGAGCTGTTGGTGCATGATGTGCTGACGCATCCTGACACGGTGCAGTTCTTTGACCCTGTCTATCGCGTTAAGAACGAGGTTGACCTCACCGATGGCATCGAGGCTGGCCGTCCCGACCGCGTGGTTTTTGCTCCCGACGAGACTTGGGTGGTGGACTTCAAGACAGGCACCGACCTCCAAGAGGAGTATGACCGGCAGCTGCGTCACTACTGTCGCGCCATCGCCGCCATGGGTTATCCCAAAGTTAGCGGTTGGCTGGTATTCCTGCAGCCCTCGGTACATGTGCGCCAAGTGGCCCTTGGAGGAACAATTTGAAAAATTTTTAACAAAAAAATGTTTGTAATTCAAAATTTTTTCGTATTTTAGCGGTGCGAAACAAGGGGTTGGAAAATACCCCGAAATGGTAATAAATAATTAAATAACAAAGATATGGAACTCAAGAAAAATCCGAAAGCCGACCTCGAAAAACGCAGAGGTCTCTATTTGGAGATAGGCTTGGTGGTGATTCTCGGAGCTGCCCTTATCGCCTTCAACGTGAAATCCTACGACAAAGAAGCGTCGGAGGGATTCCAGCGTGAGGCCACTCAGGAGGAAGAGGAGATCATCATTCAGACCGACATCCAAGAACCGCCACCCCCTCCCCCTGCTGAAGCACCCGAGGTGACCACTATCATTGAAGTTGTCTCCAACGAGAAAGAGATTGAAAACGAGGTCTCTTTCAATGCCGAGGTGGACGAGAACACTAAGAATATCGAGATTGCTCCCGTTCAGATTGAGGAAGACGAGGATGAGACTGAAACTCAAATCTTCACCGTAGTTGAGAACGAGCCCGAGTTCCCCGGTGGTATGGAAGCTTTGTACAAGTATCTTGCACAGAATATCAAGTACCCGCAGTTGGCCCGCGACAACAACATCACTGGTAAGGTTTATGTGACCTTTGTGGTGGAGCGCGACGGCAGCATCGCCAACCCCAAGGTTCTCCGTGACATTGGTGGCGGCTGCGGCGCCGAAGCTATCCGTGTGGTGAAGTCCATGCCTAAGTGGACCCCCGGTAAGCAGCGTGGCAAGGCTGTCCGTGTACAGTTCAACCTGCCGGTCAACTTCAACCTCAAGTAACAAAGTTTAAAGTTGCAAAACAACAGGAGCAGTAGGAATGTCTGCTGCTCCTTTTTTTTGTCATGATTAGTGTAAACAATCTTTCGGTGCAATTCACTGGCACCAATCTTTTTGACCACGTCACTTTCAATATCGGCGACCACGATCGTGTAGGTCTTGTGGGTATGAACGGCGCTGGTAAGAGCACTCTCCTTAAGATACTCTGTGGGTGGCAGGAACCTGAGAGTGGCACTCTCGTTATGGCCACGGGTCAGACCGTGGGTTACCTGCCGCAGGAGATGGTCCCCGACAGCATCGGTACGGTCCTCGAGGAGGCTCTCACGGCTTTCAGCCAACTCGACGACCTTGAGCGTGAGCAGGAACGCCTGACGGCCGAGATCGCCGAACGCACCGACTATGACAGCCCTGAGTATACCCGTCTGTTGGAACGGCACAATGAGGTGACGGAGCACATGGCTATGCTCGGTGGCGGCCGTCGCCAAGAGCAGGCCGAGAAGGTGCTTCTGGGATTGGGCTTCAAGCATTCGGACTTCGATCGTCCTGTGTCGGTGTTCAGTGGCGGATGGCAGATGCGTGTAGAGCTGGCCAAGTTGTTGCTGCGCCATCCCGACTTCCTGTTGCTCGACGAGCCTACCAACCACCTCGATATCGTCTCTATCCAGTGGTTGGAGAACTACCTTGCGGCCTATAGCGGTGCTGTGGTACTGGTCTCGCACGACCGCACTTTCCTCGACAACATCACAAAGCGCACTATTGAGATTACCGCCGGCCGTATCTATGACTATAAATGCCCCTATTCGGAGTATGTAGTGCAGATGCAGGAACGGCGTGCCAGCCAGATGGCGCAACTCACCAACCAGCAGCGCCAGGTGGCGCAGATAGAGGCCTTCATCGAGCGTTTCCGCTATAAGGCCACCAAGTCGAAACAGGTGCAGAGCCGCATCAAAATGTTGGGACGCATGGAGGAGATAAAGGTCGACGAGGTAAGCACCGAGAGCATCCACTTCCAGTTTCCGCCAGCGCCTCATAGTGGCAAGATTGTCGTCGAAGCGCAGCATTTGGGGAAAGCCTACGGTGACAACCATGTGTTCGACAATGTCGACTTTCTGCTCACTGTTGGCAAGAAGGTGGCTTTCGTCGGTCGCAATGGTGAGGGTAAGTCCACTATGGCCAAGATTATCGTGGGTGATATTAACGACTATACCGGCACCTTCCGTCTCGGCGCAGGGGTGCAGCTGGGCTACTATGCCCAGAATCAGGCTGCCATGCTCAACCTTGATAAGACGGTCTTTGAGACCATCGACGACATCGCCCAAGGCGACATACGTCCCAAGATTCGCAACATCCTCGGCAGTTTCCTCTTTGGCGACGACGATATCGACAAGAAGGTCAAGGTGCTCAGCGGTGGCGAGAAGGCGCGGTTGGCGTTGGCGAAGTTGTTGCTCACGCCGAGCAACCTTCTTATCCTCGATGAGCCTACCAACCATCTGGACATGAACTCGAAGGATATCTTGAAAAATGCCCTGTTGCAATATACTGGTACCCTTATCGTGGTGAGCCACGACCGTGACTTCCTCAGCGGCCTTACCGATGAGCTCTACGAGTTCCGCGATGGCGCGGTGCACGAGTTCAAGGGCGACATTATGGAGTTTTTAGAGGCTTCTCAGGGTATTCAGAATAATCAGAATACTCCGAGTACTCAGAATAGCCAGAAACCCCCTACAGCTTCCAAGCAGGCCTATGAGCAGAGCAAGGAACGTGAGCGCGAACGTCGCAAGTTGCAGAATGTCGTCAAGCAGAAGGAACAGGAGATTGAGGCTCTCGAAGCTGAGATTGCCTCGCGCGACGAGGTGCTGGCCACAGGCAATGCGCAGACAGCGGAATTCTACAAAGAATATCAATCCTTGAAAGACCAGCTGGAAAGGAAGATGGAAGAATGGGAAGAGGCGGTGATTGCCGCTGAACAATAAAAAAAGCGACCGTGATGGTCGCTTTTTTATACTGCTTCTCCGGCGGCGTGGCCGGTGGAGAAGGCTATCTGAAGGTTGTATCCGCCGGTGTCGGCATCGAGGTCGAGGAGTTCGCCGACGATATAAAGACCTTTGACCAGACGCGATTCCATGGTTTTGGGATTCACTTCCCCGAGGGCTACGCCGCCTTGGGTGACGATGGCCTCGTTCCAGTCGTGGGTGCCGGTCAGAGTGAAACGAACGCCTTTTAGCCAGTCGCGTAGGCGGCGGCGCTCGTCGCCCTTAATCTGGTTGAGACGTTTGTAATATTCGATATGTAGCTGCGGGAGAGCCAGCGGGATGAGTTCGGCCGGCAGCCATAGGCGCAGGGCATCATTGAAGACGCGAGTGCCGTTCTGATCGAGGTCGGACAGCAGGCGCTTGTCCAGTTGTTCGGAAGAGAGGGCGGGCTTGAGGTCTAATTTAGAGATGAGAGATGTGTGATGAGTATTGAGTTGTCGGCTAACGATGCGGCTGGCGGAGAGGACGATGGGACCGGCAAGGCCGTCGGGTACAAAAGTCATTTCGCCAAAAAACTCATGTCCGTCAACGGTCAGTTTCACATTTTTTAGTTGGAAGCCGATGAGTTCTTTCGGGATTTTCTCTTCACACTTGAGTGCCACTAGAGAGGGTACGGGTTCTATGACGGTATGTCCAAGCTCGCGGGCCATGCGGTAGCCGGCACCGGTAGAGCCGGTGGTGGGGTAGGAGAGGCCTCCCGTGGCCAGGATGATATGCCGGCAAACAATGCGCTCGCCGCGCTCAAGGATGACGGCAGTAGCCTGTCCCTCGAAGGTCTCGATAGATTTGACGGTGGTGTTCTTGCAGATGGTGACGTTGGGATTTTGTTCCAGCTCGCCAATCAAGGCCAGGAAGATGTCGAGGGCTTTGCCGCTGGAGGGATAGACGCGGTTGCCGCGTTCCACGGTCAACTCCACACCTCGCTCCGTGAAGAAGTCCATCAGTTGCTGATTGAAGAAACGCCCGTAGGCGTTGCGCAGGAAGCGGGCGTCGCTGCCGATATGTGGTAGGGTGTCGCGCAGGCTGTTGGTATTGGTGAGGTTGCAACGGCCTTTGCCAGTGATGCGCAGTTTGCGTCCTGCCTGGTCCATCTTCTCCAGGAGCAGCACATGTTTACCGCGTCCTGCCGCCGTGACGGCGGCCATCAGGCCGGCCGCACCACCGCCTACAACAATCACGTCGTATTCCATGCGTCAAATTTTCGCCGAGACGTTGATATAGTCGGCCGGGTGGATGCAGAGCACTGGAATCTGGGAACGATGGACAATCTGTTGGGCGTTGGTGCCGAGGAATATCTGGCTGATGATGCGGTCCTGTTCGGTGTTGATGACCACTAAATCGGCCTTGATGTCGTCGCAGTAGTTCATCACGGTATCGCAGTAGCTGGAGTATTCGCGAGTCTCCACTTGGTATTTGACACCCTCTTTCTCCATGTAGTCGATTGCCTGCTGAACGTAGGCTTTCAGCGTGCCTTGGTCTTCCTTCATGTCAAGCAGGGCGAGGATATGCACTTCAGAGTCGAAGATTTTGGCCATAGAGGCTGCGGGCGGCACTTTCTGGCGTGAGTTGGCGTTGACGCGCAGAGGCACCACGATGCGTTCCAGTTTTTTGTGGAAGTCGTAGCCCTGGCGGACGGTGAGCACAGGGCAGGGAGAGTCCTGCACGATGCGTACGGCCTGGCTGCCTATCCAGTATTTTTCAAAGCCTGAGGCTCCGTTGGTGCCGATGATAATCATCGAGGCCAGTTCGCGAGTGGCGGTGAGGGCAAGGGCGGGAGCTACTTTGCCATTGGTGATTTGCCAGCGCAGTTTGCCATATTTCATGTCGGGCTGGTATTTATTACAGAGCATTTGTAGTTTGTCCTCGGCCAGATTGGTCATGGTGTCGAGTTGCTCGTCGCTGAAAAGCAACTTCTCGCGACGAGCCCAGATGAGGATAATGTCGCTCTGAAAACGGTTGGCCACGTCGATGGCTAGTTCCAATGCCAGGTAAGAGCCTTGGGAGAAATCGGTTCCAACAATAATCGGTTTCATGTCTTCTTTTTTGATTTTTAGCTTTTATAACGCAAAATATTTATAATTATTTTGCCATATTAATAAAAAATAGTAATTTTGCAGCATGAACCAAAGTCTCGATAGCCGAAGTATCTCCGCGCAGGAGAAAGATATAGAGCGCGCGTTGCGCCCCTCGGGGTTCGATAGTTTCGCCGGACAGCGACAGGTGGTGGAGAACCTCAAGGTCTTCGTTGCCGCCGCCAAGGATCGTGGCGAACCCCTCGATCATGTGCTCCTCTATGGCCCTCCAGGCCTTGGTAAAACCACCCTTTCCAACATCATCGCCAATGAACTCGGCGTGAATATCAAGACCACCAGTGGCCCAGTGCTCGACAAACCCGGAGACCTCGCTGGTCTCCTTACCTCCCTGCAGCCTAACGACGTGCTTTTCATCGATGAAATCCACCGTCTCTCGCCTGTGGTCGAAGAGTATCTCTACTCCGCCATGGAGGACTTTCGCATTGATATCCTCATTGAAAGTGGTCCTGCGGCGCGTTCTGTGCAGCTGAAGCTCAAACCTTTCACTCTCATCGGTGCCACTACCCGCAGTGGTATGCTCACAGCTCCGCTGCGTGCCCGCTTCGGCATCAACTGCCGTCTTGAATATTACGATGCGGAGACGCTTACCAAGATTGTTAATCGTTCGGCACGTCTGCTCGATGTGAAGATAACTTCCGAGAGTGCTATCGAGATAGCACGTCGCAGCCGTGGTACCCCCCGTATCGCCAACCGTCTGCTGCGTCGCGTGCGCGACTTCGCGCAGGTGAAGGGCGACGGTACCATCACCCTCGATATTGCACGATATGCATTGCAGGCCCTCAATGTCGATCGCAATGGTCTAGATGATATGGATATCCGCATCCTTGCTACTATCATCGACAAGTTCAAAGGTGGCCCCGTGGGCCTCAACACCCTTGCCACCGCCGTCGGCGAAGAGGCCGGCACCGTCGAGGAGGTCTATGAGCCCTACCTCATCCAGGAAGGCTACCTCATGCGCACCCCCCGCGGCCGCGAAGCTACCATGCTCGCCTACCAGCACCTCGGCAAAATCAAACAGAATGGAAATCAACAAGAATTGTTTTAGATATGCGAACACTGATTAAGAATATCAAAGAGCTGGTGCAGGTGGAAACAGGCCAGCCGAAGTTGCGTGCTCAGGGAAAGGAGATGGCGCAGATGGAAACAATAAAAGATGCTTATCTTCTTGTCGAGGATGGAATAATCAAGGCTTTCGGCAAAATGGGGGAGTTGGGCCATCAGGATGCTGGCGGTCAAAAGGTCGACCGTGAGGTTGATGCCATCGGTCGCATGGTGTTCCCGTCGTTCTGCGACTCGCACACCCATCTCGTCTATGCCAATTCGCGCGAGTTGGAGTTTGTTGACAAGATTCGGGGTCTCAGTTACGAGGAGATTGCGAAGAGGGGAGGGGGAATCCTAAACTCGGCCAAGGCGACAGCAGCTGCCTCGGAGGACGAACTCTATGATATGGCTCAGCAACGCCTCGAGGAGGTGATGCGTTTGGGTACGGGTGCCATCGAAATTAAGAGCGGCTATGGTCTGACCACCGAGAGCGAGCTAAAATTGCTGCGCGTCATTCGTCGCCTCAGGGAGAATTCTCCCCTAACCATCAAGTCGAATTTCCTTGGTGCTCATGGTATCCCAATGGAATATCGCGGCCATCAGGAGGATTATGTGGATAAGGTCATCAACGAGATGATTCCGCTGGTTGCGGCTGAAGGACTGGCTGATTTTATCGATGTCTTCTGCGATCAGGGTTTCTTTACCGTCGAGGATACTTCGCGCATCCTGGAAGCTGGAATTAAATACGGTATGAAACCGAAGATTCACGCCAACGAGATGGCTATTTCGGGCGGCGTGCAGGTGGGCGTGAAATACGGAGCCATCTCTGTCGACCACCTTGAGCAGATGGGCGATGCAGAGATTGAATGCCTAAAGGGTACGGCGACAATGCCTACTATTCTCCCCGGTTGCGCCTTCTTCCTCAATCTGCCTCTCTCACCCGCCCGCAAGATGATTGACGCTGGGCTGCCTGTGGCTATGGCTTCCGATTACAATCCTGGCACCTCGCCTTCGAACAATATGCAGCTCATCCTCTCGATGGCTTGCATCCGCTACCGTCTCACGCCCGAAGAGGCTTTCAACGCTACCACTCTCAACACCGCCTACGCTATGGGTGTCAGCAAGGAAGTGGGTACCATTGCTATCGGCAAGAAGGCCAACTTCTACATCACTAAGCCTATTTCGAGCTATGAGTATATGCCCTATGCTTATGGAGAGAATAAGGTGGAACGGGTATTTCTGAATGGTGTGGAGGTCTAGATAATCTAGAGGGTCTAGACAATTTGGAGAAACAGGAATCTATGATAACAGCTACCAATATCAACAAGAGTTATGGTGACCTGCATGTGCTGAAGGATGTGAGTCTCGGCATAGAGCAGGGCGAGGTGGTGAGTGTTGTGGGACCTTCTGGAGCGGGAAAGACCACCTTGCTACAGATTCTTGGCACCCTCGACCGTCCCGATAGCGGCACATTACTTTATGGTGACATAGAGGTTTCTAAGTTGAAGGAGAAAGAGTTGGCACGTTTTCGTAACGAGCATATCGGCTTTGTTTTTCAGTCTCATCATCTGTTGCCGGAGTTTACCGCTCTGGAGAATGTCTGCATCCCGGCCCTTATCCGAGGCATTCCTATGAAGGAGGCCTCTGAACGGGCTTTGGAGTTGCTCACTTTCATGAGGGTAGACAATCGTGCCTCTCACAAGCCACAGGCCATGAGCGGTGGCGAACAACAGCGTGTGGCTGTGGCCCGAGCCTTGATGAATAAACCTATGGCGGTGCTGGCCGACGAGCCGTCGGGAAATCTTGACTCGCAGCATGCCCGTGAGCTTCACGAACTCTTTTTCCGCCTCCGTGAGCAGTATAACCAGACGTTTGTCATCGTTACCCATAATGAGGAACTGGCGGCAATGGCCGACCGAAAAATAACAATCATCGATGGAAAAAACACAGAATAAACAACAGATAGTCTATGGTCTGCGTCCTGTTATCGAGGCTATTGCCGGAGGCATGCAGATAGAACGCGTTTTGCTGCAAAACGGTCTCAATAGTTCGTTGCTCAACGAGTTGAGAGCTAGGATGAAAGAGCATGATATTCCATTTCAGTATGTACCGGTAGAGAAGCTCAACAAGATGACCACCGGGAACCACCAAGGCGTGGTAGCTACTATTGCCGCCGTCAAGTATCACAGCTTCATGGAGTTTGTGGAGACTCTCGAGGGATCCTCCTTGCTTGTGCTGCTCGACCATGTGACGGATGTGCGAAACATGGGCGCTATCGCCCGCACGGCCGAGTGTACGGGAGTCGCTGCCCTTATAGTGCCCGACCATGGAAGTGCTGCCATGAATGAGGACGCTGTCAAGACCTCCAGCGGTGCCCTGCTGCGGTTGCCCGTCTGCCGTGAACAGAATCTGAAGACCGTTATTAATCTGGCAAAACAATATGGTTACCAGGTTGTTGCTGCAACAGAGAAGGGTGCTGTCCACTACCGTCAGGTAGACTTCCGTCAGCCCACTCTCCTCATTCTGGGTAACGAAGAGACTGGAATCAGCCCGGAACTGTTGAAAATGTGTGATATAAGAGCTAAACTCCCCATCGTTGGAGAGGTGGCCTCGCTCAATGTTTCGGTTGCCGCCGGTGTCTTTATGTACGAGTCTTTGGAACAACGTACAAATAAGTGAAAATATAGTCTTATAAGGCTATTTAATGCCTCTTTCGGACAAGGGTCTGAAGGAGGTTTTTTTTATTCTATAACAGGCTGATACTTTTATACTTTTGGAATCATTGCCTGTCCCTACCCAATATCTACATAGGTCCTGTTTGGGTAGGAGATGGTAGGGAAGGAGAGGAGTCGATGGCAGAGGAGAGATGGTTGGTTGGCGGGACCTAGATAGGTGTTGAAAAATAAAAAAAGTTAAAAGTGTGAGCTAAAAACGGAACTTCAGACTCTTTATACTAGAAAGGGGAAAAATTGACATGGATAATAAGCGCATATATAAAAATATTTCTCCGTGTGTAAAAAAAAGTTCGTATATTTGCGTTTGATTTATGCCCTCCGAAAGGGAAGGGTATAGTATATATAAATATATGTAAATTATTGAGAAACAAAATATAAAAAATATAAATTATGAAGCTCAGATTTTTATTACCGAGTGTAATTTTCCTGTTTTGCGGGTTGATTTCCCATGGACAGGTGACTCAATTGTACTATCAAGGCTTTGAAACAGGCGAGGCGGAGCGGTTTGCTGTAATGCCGTCGTCCAATAAGGCCTATTCGTCGACGTTCTATGTGAGCGGCAGCCGTTCTCTGGAGTTACAGCAGAAAGCCAGCAACGGTGGCGACGTGGAACTGATTCTCGACACCTTGGACTTTACACAGAATACCTCGTGGAGCTATATTACGTTGGATTTTGACCACATTTGCGATGTGAGTGCTCAAGGTCAGACCCATATGTGCCGCATTTTATACAAGCGTGTGGGAGAAGCGGAAAACTCATGGCATGCGTTTAATGGTAGCCATTACAAAACGGAAAGAGGTTCGGCGAACTTTGGTTCATTGGCTTTTAACAGAGCGGCATATACGGAATGGGAATCGGGCACGTTGGACAATGAGGACTGGAAGAGTGAGCGTTTTGAGCTGAACGACTTGACGCCGTCGCTCTCGCCGACGGAGCGCCAGCAGTTGAAGCTGCAGATAAAGTTTGTTATTCGTCCGAGCGCGAACACGACAACAGGTGTGTGGCGTCTGGACAATATTAGTGTGCGTGTCAGTCCCAACCCGATGGTGTCGCCGACCATCAATATGGTGAGTTATCCTGACGGATTCTATTATCCTAGCAGCCGCGGTGCAAGAATCGAGATGAATCCCGTGACGACTGTTTCGGCGGGCATCAATCCCGACTCGGTGTACCTGTTTTATAAGGCTGGCGTCAATGGCACTCCTGTACGCCTGCAGATGGCACCGGTGGCTGGTGCTACTGGCCGCTATCGTGCGAACATTCCCTTCTTCGGTTATGACACGTTGATGGCCTTCTATTGTGTGGCTCGTGACAACACGACGAATTCAAATATGGCGACTTTCCCAAGTTCTGCCAATTCATGGATTGAGTATAAATGTGTGCGTGGTACGGAGCACAATTGGGAGATGATGGACGCGGCACAGAAAAGCAAATTTACCGGACAAGCCCGGTCAACGAGCGATAAAATCCCCTTTATCGGTATGGCTGACGGAAAAAGCGAGTGGGTGTTTGACTCGGCGTTGATGGCTGAGGCAGGATATAAGGCAGGAGAGATGACTGCCATGAAGTTCACTTTCTCAGATCATACGAACACTGTAACACGTCAACGTCTGCAGGTGAAGATGAAGAATGTGCCGACGAGCTATACGGTGAATACATCGACTATCAATTTCCCGTTTACGACATCGTTCATGAAAGTTGTTTACGACGGATCGTTTACAATCAATGAGGCCAATGCCGACAGTTCGCAGACGATGCAGTTCCAGGATACTTTCTATTATGCGGGTAAGGATGTGGTGATGCAGGTGGTTTTTGATGACACGCAGAATAAGACAGCATCCAAGGTGAAGATGATTAATGCCCATCCGCAGAAGAAGAGTATTTACTTCTTGTTCGGAGATGAATATCAGGGGTATCATCCTATCACCAATCCTACCGACATGGCAATGGCGGATGAAAAATCAGAATTTTGTCCGGCTATGGTGCTTACTGCAAAGAAAAACCTGCCGTTGTTGTATGACATGGGCTTCGATACTGACCGGTCGGATACGGCCACTTACGGTCTTGTGACTCCCGACAGCCTTGTGGCGATGACTCTGGATGACCACAGCATACAGGTGAGACTGAAGAACCAAGGTGCTCTGCCAGTCAATGCAATCCGCATTAGCTATAGTATTGACGACACACTTGCCACTGGCAGTTACAATTGGACTGGGAACTTGGCCGGAGGTGCGGTGACGCGTGTGACGATTGCACAAAATGTGCCGCTGCCGGCAGGTAGCTACCGTCTGAAAGTGTGGGTGGAGGACACCTTGACGGCCGGTGGTCAGCAATACCGCGACCATGAGCCATACAACGACACCATCATGTCGAAGTTTATTGTTTGTGAAGGCCCGATGCACGGTGTTCGTTATATTGGCGGAGCCAATGCCGACTTCAGGACTGTCGAGGATTTCCTGTTTGCGCTAGAGTCTTGCGGTGTCGATGACACCCTCGTTGTGAAGTTGGCTCCTGGCCTCTACCGTCGCTTTACGATGCCCTCGGTGATTGGGGTGTCGGACGCTAACTACATTGTCTTTGAGCCCGCCAGTGGAATGGTGGAATTTTATTCCTCCGATTCAACAGGGTCAATCGTGAATTTGCAGAAAGTGTCGTACGTTCGTTTCCGCAACATAAACTTTGTGCGTCGCTCGTCGAAGTTGACAGACATGGTGCTGCTGGGAGCGAGCAGCACAGGTTGCCATTTCGAGGGATGCTCTTTCGTTGACAGTCTCTCGAACCCTGCAGCGAATATGCGTATTGCGTCGATGATTAATACCAACTATGCCAATGGCATTGTGGTTGACAGCTGTACGTTTGTAGGCGGTAAGGTGGGTGTCTCGGTTGCTGGCCAGGCAACGGATTTGAGATCGAGCAACAACACTGTGAAAAGAAGTACGTTCCGCAATCAGTATGACAATGCTGTGGACGTCAACTACCAGACCAATGTGGTTATTGACCATAATGAGATGTACGATGTGTTGACGCTTTCTACGGGTGTGTTGCAGCTTAATGGCTGTAGCGGTCTGACGCGTGTGACGGGGAATAAGGTTTATACAACCCATGGCTCCGCCGGCATTGCGTTACAGAATTTGGAGGGTACAAGCACTGACCGTATCGTTGTGGCGAACAATATGGTTGTCTGTGCCGACGGTGGTTCGTCGAACCAGCTACGTCCGCCGCTGAATGTGATTTCTTCCACATGGACAGACGTGGTATACAACTCGGTGAAGATGACTGCTCCGCAACGTAATAATATTGCGGCAGTTGCTTTTGGCAGCGGTGGCAATTCCATTCAGAACAGTCGCTTCTTGAACAATATTGTGGTGACGCTCGACAACAACAATTATGCACTAAGTTACATGCCCGGTAGTGTGACCAATAATACCGTGGGACACAATGTGTATTATACACTGGGTTCTATCTTGAACAAGAAATCGGGCTCGGCAAGCATGACATTGGCGGATTGGGCTGTGGCCGTTCCCGAGGATACGAACTCGGTCTCTGTGAACCCCAATTTCTTGAATGGCTCGCTGGTGGATTTGAGGACTTACAACCGCCTGGTGAAAGGGGTGGGTATTCCTGTTACCACTGTGACGACCGATATGTATGATACCCTGCGCAGCTTGACGGCTCCCTGTCCGGGTGCGTTCGAGTTCTCGTCGCTTTTGTACGATTTTGAGCCAGAGGCTCTGGTGAGTCCGCTATTGGAGGATTGCCACATGCCTATCCCGGTAGAGTTGGCGGTGCGTTTGCGCAACAGCGGTACGAGTACTTGCGATAACCTGAGTCTGAAGTATCAGGTGGGTAATGGTCCTATTCATACCCTGACTCTTACAGACACAATCCCTGCCGAAGATACTGTGACGATATGGACGGGAGAAATGTTGACTTTGCCGGCTAATGGTACAAGAGATTCTGTCTATGCCCTGAAGGTGTGGACTGATTATACCAATGATCCCAACCAAACGAACGACACGAATGTGTTCCAGGTGACGAGCAAGTATCATCCAGCCAGACCTAATGATGATAGTATACAAGTTGCCTATGCGACGGCGGCGACCATAACGCCGACGAGCGGTATTGAACAATGGCGGGTATATAACAATACATCGGCCGCTCAGCAGAAGTCGGAATTGTCGTGGTTCCTTGACACGACTGCCGCAGAGCCCTTCTTTATTGGACCTACTCTGACGACTGACACGTTGCGTATGGATACAGCTTTCTATTTCCGCCAGAAGAGAAACAAGCCCATCGTGAGAATTACGCAGCTTGAGTTTAAGAAAGACGGTACGGGAGTGACCCCCACAATGCCTTACTGGATGAGTAACAGTCGCAAGTTTGCGGTTCAGTTGACCAATATCGGCGATGCCCCTGCCCAGCTGGAGGGCGATACGCTGCGGTTGCTGAAGGCAGCAACTAACAGCGGTGGAACCATCACTGTGACGGATTATGTGTTTGGAGATGTGACGATAGAACCCGGAACCTCACTGATTGTGCAAGCGGTCAGTGGAAATCCGAGTGATGCCACCAGGACAATCCATGCTACTACCATGTCGAGTGCTGAAGTGAAGTATAACCAGAATTGTGCCATTATCTATAAGCATAATGGCGCTGTCGAGGATGCGGTGGCGACGAACGCCGTCACAACGACAGCTGTGAACAAGCCGAAAAACTGGAATGAACAGAATGTGCCGAGCTATGTTTGGCTTGGCGCAGGCGTCAATACCTCGTCGTCGAGTAGCACGGCCGGTATTGTGAGAACAGCTTTCAATGGTCTGGCATCCGATTGGAGTGTGGCAACAAATAGCAACAAAATGTTCCTCAACACCATTGATCCTAATTGGATACGCTATGAGGATAATGGTTGTGAGGGTCAGTTTGCCATCTTTAAAGTGAAGATACTGGCACCGCCTACAGCGGACATCAGCCTGGATGCACCGACACTGCCCCAGAGTAGATGCGGTATGGGTATTGAGAATGTCTCAGTGCGGGTTCGCAACTATGGTATCCAGCCGGTGGACAGCATAGTGCTCCATTATACGGCTGGCGGCGACACTGTGACGGAATCGGTGAATACGGTTGTCCCCGCCAATGGATCCATCTTCTACACCTTCAGCGGTCAGACGAATATGGCTTTCAGCCATGATTCGCTGGTGACGGTGAGGGTTTGGTCGGATACTGTGAGCGGAGATTATATCCACACGAATGACACCAATGTTGCCTCCGTCTTTGTTCCCTTCACTCCGGAGGCACCGGATAGTCAACTTGTCCATATAGTGTCGTATGGCGAAAGAAATACGGCAACGTTGATACCTCCAGCGGGGCTGATACCGGTATGGTATAATTATGACGGCGATGCAGTAGATACAGGCTACACCAATATCTCTGAGATTCTCTATGTTGGCGGCACGCGCAATGTGAGCTACATGGTGTTCGATACTTTCCAAGCCATTGTGGGAGTGGGTACGACCACCAACGGCAACACGGACTATCCATCGCCCTATCAGCCCGGCAAGAAATTTGCCAAGCAGCAGTATATCTACTCTGCTAGCGAGTTGAGGGCCGCAGGCCTCCATGCTGGATACATCGACTCGGTGGCTTTTGAGCTGAAGAATTTTGTGAATGCCAACCTCAACAGTGTCTCCTTCGACCAGTACACCATTTCGATGGGTTCCACCGCCGACACTGTCTTCGCAACCACTTCCGATTGGAAGAGTACCACTCGGGTTTATTCCCGAACTCCGATGGTTATCAACCGCGCCGACTGCGACACCTGGGTGACGCACCAGATGGACAATCCCTATTACTGGGACGGAGTGTCGAGTCTGGTAGTTCAGATTGTGCACAATATTTCTACCGCTGTCACTTCCGGTGTGAAGTCGGCTTATTCGACGAAGAACAACACAACTTTGTATAAGGCCGATAATAATGATTTTACTCCTTCGACGACAGAATATAGTGGTACGGGTACTAGAGGAAACAAACGCCCCAATATCCGTATCAACAATACTTCCTATGGGTGTGAAGGTCCTCAAACACCCTATACGGTGCAGATGGTGAACGTCCCGGCAGTCGACATGACAGTGCTGTGGCCCCATGGTGTGGACACGCTGCAGTATAACTCCTGCAACGACATACCCATTTATGTGAGAGTGCGTAACCAGGGCCTTTCCGAAGGCACAGATACGAAGCTCTATTATTATTATGACACGATGGCGGTAGACAGCATTACGGTTTCTTCCTCCATTGCTTCGGGTGCTACCCTCGACACGATGCTCTTCTCGCGCCACATGGCTCCTGGCCGTCACAAGGTGAAGGTTGTGGTGTCGGCTCCTGGCGATATTATCACTTCCAACGACACCATTGTCCGTTCCTTCATGGTGCGTTTCTGCAATGGAAGCTATACTATCGCTGCCAACGACGGCGACTACCGCTCGTTTGGTGAGGCCATCGACACCCTGAATATTGTGGGTGTGCAAGGTCCTGTGGTCTTCAATGTGGCTCCTGGCACTTATACCGAGCAGGTGGTTCTGAACAATATTCCTGGTTCCTCGGCCGAGCATACCATTGGCTTTGTCGGAACAGGCAACGATGTGTTGCTCACAGCCCCCACCACACAGGCCAACAACTATGTGATGCTGCTCGACAGCACCTCGTATGTCACCCTCTCCAACTTTAGAATAGAAGCCCGTCCGACGGTGACCGGCACTGCCGGCAACTATGCCAATGCGCTGGTGATGAGCAAGGGCGGCCATATCACTATCGATAGTCTTGCTATCAAGGTGAAGGGTTCCATAGACAATGCCAATGCTTCTTGCGTGGTTCTGCAAGGAGAGGTGACAGATCTTACCTTCACGAACAATGTGCTTGACAGCGGCTACTTCTCCATCCGCCATTCCGGAGCGGTCACCAACTACAGCGACTTTGTCATTACCAATAATGTGTTTCGCAACTTCAAATCTCAAGGTGTCAATCTTCGCGGTGTAACCAACCTGCAGTTCGATGCCAACGAGATTGCCTCAGGATTCGGAAGTAATGGCCGCGCGTTGACGGGTCTCTACCTGTCCCAGACGGCAGGTGGCCTCTCTGTACAGAAAAACAAGATTAACCTGATAGACAATTTCTCTGGTGGCAAGCGTGGTATTGTGGTTATTAATGCCAACTGCTCCGCCAGTGCTCCCGGTCTGGTGGCGAACAACATGATTAGCTGCTCCGGTAGCGGTACTGCAACCCAGAAGCCCGCTGGTATCTATCTCGATACGGCTTCCACTTATCTCAATATCTACTTCAACACCGTCCGTATCAGTCATGGAACCACCTCTACGGCCTATTCCGAGAACTCCTATGCTTTCTATGCAGGCAACACAGTCTCCCATATCCAGGTGATGAATAATATTTTCGCCAACTTCAGTAAGGGTTATGCCTACTATGTTTCTGAAATAAACACCCTCACCATCTCCAACTACAATGGTTACTATTCCGCCAGTAACCGACCTCTCTTCTGGAAGAACTTCCGGACTAGTCTGACTGCCCTCCAGAATTACAACAGCGATGATGCCTACTCTGTCTTTGACGAGCCTTTGTTCCGTGCCAATGACGACCTGCATCTGACATCTACCAACTTTGCCAATATCGCACAGTACAACTCCGATGTGCCCGACGATATTGATGGTACCATCCGTGTGCAGTCCCCTGGTCCCACCATGGGTGCACATGAGCTGTTTGTGATGACCCACGATGTGGCTGTTGTGAGAATCATTGAGCCTATTATGCCGACAAACGTGAACAGCTTTAGCTCTCCCAACAACATGCCGCCGCATATCGAGTCCAACCCGGTTCGTGTTATTGCTACGTTCCGCAATAACGGTATGGCTCCCGAGACCAATGTCCATTGGTACGCCTATATTGAAGGTCATCAGGATTCCACACAGACTCAGCTGAAATCTTTGGGCACTTTGGCTCGCAACCAAAGCAAGACCGATACTGTCATGATGCCCACTGTCCTCGGCATCACGGATACCAATATCGTCCATGTCGTTGTGGTGATTCCTATCGACAGTGTGCCCGACAACAATGACCTTACCACAAAAATGTGGTTGGCACCGGCCTATAATCTTAAGGCTGTAAACATATCCACAGACCATACGGGATGCGGAATGGATAATACCATTGTCAAGATTAATGTCAAGAATGAAGGTTTCAAGGATATTCCGGCCAACACCACCTTCAAGATTGGCTTCCTCCCTGAAATTACTTTCCCCGCCAATATCACAGTCCCGACAATGCCCTCTACTCCTGTTGAGGAAAACACTACTCTTTCCAATCAGCTCCTCATGGGCCAGAATGTCACCATCAACTTCTCCCAGTCGGCCAACTTCTATCCCACGGATGTCGACCCCACAGATATCGAGAGCCAAGGAATGAAGTTCCGTTTGAGAGGATGGGTGAACTACCCACTTGATATCACGCAAACCAACGACACGACTCCGAAGAACTCAACAACAATCAGCTCTTACTACACTCCGGAGCCTCCTGAGGGCACCGAAACAGTCGTTGACTACGGCACATGGGGTACTGTCCATGCTTCGCAGGAGAACAGTCGTCCCATCAAATGGTACCGTGACACCCTGGCTACTCCTTTCTATCAACCCTCTCAGTATACAGCCTCTTGCACTTGGTCGAATACTCCTCAATATTTCCACGACTCTACCTATTACCTCATGTGCTACTCCTCGAAGAATTGCCCCAGCAACTTCTCTACTGTGCAGGTTCATGTCAATCCGCGTGTTCCTAACGATGTCGCTTTCGAGGCAATACTGGCACCTCTGGGTGGCCGCGTATACATGGAGAACGATACTGTCCGTGTACGCATAGTTAACTATGGTACCCGTTCGCAGACCAACATTCCTGTGTCGTATCAGCTACTGAAGAAACAAGGAAACAATTACGTACCTGAAGGTCAGCCTGTAACGGAGACTGTGAGGACGACGATTGCCAGTGACCAGACTCATGAATACACCTTCACTCAACTCCTGAACTTTACCGATCCTACTCAGGCTTCTAACTATAAACTCAGGGTGTGGACTGACCTTGTCAACGATGCCGTCCGACGCAACGACACCATCCGTTATGATTATGCCTTCAGTTCGCTTCCCGTGAGTACGTATAACCCACAGAAGCCCTCTGATCCCACGTTCGATATCACGCGCGTATCCTTTAATAGTCTTGATTTCGAATGCCCGCAGTTGGGTCGGGGTCTTACCGACCTCGCTAACCTCAGCAACGCCAACGACCTGACCTCGTCGGAGTATCCTGTCGTTCATGTCACTCGTGGCCTTACCGACTCGCTCATCGTCCAGGTGACACCTCTCGAAGCCACTGCCCAGTCCGATCGTGTCAAGATTTGGGCCTACATTGACTTCAATCGCAATGGCCTCTTCGAACCTGGCCAAGGTGAAGAACTTGTCGCGGGTGCTTCTTTCTACGACGATGCTACCTACTCTACTTCCATTACTATCCCCAACACGGCCTCTTACGGCTATATGCGTATGCGTATCGCAGTAGCTTCCTATGCTGATATCAACTCCTCCTCTGATCTTAACAATGGCAGTGTTCCGTCCAACAAGAACGGCCACAATATCGACGCGTTGCTCTTTGTCGATGCCGAGCCTCCTGCTGTCGACCTTGCAGTCACTCAGATTGTCGCTCCCCGTAGCTATCTTATCCGTGACGACCAGCCGCATGTGGTTTCCTTCCGCATCGCCAACAAGGGTACCGAGGATATTACCAATCCCGTATTCAGCTATCGCTTTGATGCCGATGTTACCGACTCGACTTCCAATGGTACCGTTACTTATAATGGTACCCTCCAGCCGGGCACCAGTGCCATCGTTTCTCTCCCCAGTCATGTCTTCCCCATCGGTGTCTCCAACCTCACCATTTGGCATCAGCTGGAGGATGACGGTAATGTGTCGAACAACCAGCTCCACTACCAGTACAACCGCTTCCATGTTGTCCGTCTTGTCATGAACGACAACTTCGATATCGACAACAAATGGTATGCGCCGGTAGGCTACAACGTCTATACTCACAACTATTGGGAGCTTGGTACCCCCAGCAAGACGAAACTCAATGCTGCCTATTCAGAGCCTAATGCGTGGGTTACCGACCTCCACAATACTATTAATACCGGTACGCGTGGCAACGTGAGTTATCTCTATAGTCCTATCATTAATATTTCGCAGATTAGGTCTGACACTCTTTCGTTCCGCCTCCGTCGCAACCTTATGGGTGGTAGTTCCCTCCATCTTGAGTTCTACAACTTTGAAGGTAAGTGGGTCAAAGTTAATGCCGATTCGCTCACCAACTGGTACAATAACACCGAAGACAAGTGCTTCGACAATACCACTGCCGGTAACGACTACAACTACTATTGGATTCCCACCAGTCTTATCTCGGGTGACTTCCAAGAGAACGTCCAGTTCCGCTTCGTCTACACCACGCCGATGACGCCTTCTGCCAATGGCTACGGCGATGGTTGTGCTATCGACAACTTCCATGTCGGCCGTGCCCGTCGTTCGATTGACGTAGGTGTCGTCGCCATTCCTTATCCCACGGCACCTGCCTATGGACAGACCATCTATCCCAAGGTTGTTGTCCACAACTATGGCACCGACACCATCCGTAGCCTAAAGATTGGCTACATCCACTTCGGCACCTATCTCCCCAAGGAGACCGTTCTAAACAATATCCGATTGGCTCCGTTGGCCAACGATACTGTTACCTTCGATGCATCATTTGTCGTTACACCCGACTTCCCCGACACCTTCAACATCAAAGCCTTCACCATGGTCACCGACGACATCTATCGCGACAACGACACTTGCACGGTCAAATTCCCCTTGAGCCCGCTGGCGAACGATATCAGTGCCCACTCCTTCCTCTATCCGCTCGACAATGCAGTGGCCGGCGATTCTCTAAGGGTCACCCTCCGTGTCCGCAACTTTGGTGTTAATCCTATTTCCACCGCCACGGCATCCTATATCGTCAATGGTCAGAACCGCATTGATGAAGAGATAGACTTCGAGGCTCTCCTTGGACGCCCGTTGAATTCTATGGAGTACTACAACTACACCTTCCGTCAGCGCTTCCGTGCTCCCATGGGTGTTGTCCGTCTCACCGGTATCATCAAGAGTCCGCAGAACGACTATATCTACAATGACACCATCACCAAGCGCATCGAAGGTGTCAACTCGGTCCTCGACCTTGCTGCTGCATCGGTCATTGTCGATACCTCCTCGCATACCGAGGTCCGCATCACTCTTGTCATTGAGAACCGTGGTGCCCGAGGTGTCAACAACTTCGAGGTGGGATATTATATTGATGATGATCCCAGTACTGCATGTCCGCCAGAGTATTATCGCCAGAGTAGTCCGCTGCCCGCTGTTACAACAGGCTATTACACCTTCACACATACCCTGCCGACGCGTTCGGCCAGGTACAACAAAGTTACAGGCTATGTCCGTGCTAATGGTGATATAGACCGTACTAACGATACCACCAATGTCATCACACGACAGTACATGGACCTGGAGATGGTTCAACTTATCGTCATCGAGAACGCTCAGCCCGATTGCCAGCTCATTGGTATCGTCAAAAACTGGGGCAACATTCCGTTGCGCTCCGGTGTACATATTGATGGCACCATCAATAATAGGGATTTCAGTGAGAATTTCGATCAACCTATTGGTGCAGGCCAAGCGGCAGTCCTCTTCTTCCCCGGACGTATCCAGAAGAGCCCAAATCGCCACTATGAGGGCACTGCCAGACTGGTTATCGGTAGCACTGATGCCAATCCAGACAACAACCAGACTAACTACATTGAGGTCCGTGGCCATTGGGAGAATGATGTGCCGCTGGTTGAGAGCGACAACCTCATCCTTGACCAGAACTACCCCAACCCCTTCGAGGGCCGTACCACTATCCCCTTCACGCTGCCTAACGCTGCCAATGTCCACTTCTTCATCATCGATGCTATGGGACATGTTGTCAACAGCTTTGACCGCCACTATTCCGCCGGTGCCCAGTCCATCACGGTCGACATGTCGAGTTATGCCTCGGGCATCTACTACTATGGCATTGTGGTTGATGGACAGCGTCTCATGAAGAAGATGATTCTCCGCTGATGCTTGGGCGGTTCATAGACTATATTCGTGAGCAACACCTCTTCCCCTCGGGGCAGGAGGTGTTGCTTGCCGTTAGCGGTGGTCGCGATTCTGTCTGCATGGCCCATCTTTTCCATCGGGCAGGCATCCCCTTCGCCATTGCCCACTGCAACTTCCACCTCCGTCCTGGCGACTGCGACCGCGACGAGGCCTTCGTAAGGCGGCTCGCCGACACTTACGGCGTCCCCTGCCATGTCGCCTCTTTCGACACCCGCGCCGTCGCCTCCGCTACGGGCGAAAGCATCGAGGAAGCCGCCCGCCGACTCCGCTACGAATACTTTTCATCACTCATCACTCATCACTCGTCACTCACCTGTGTCGCCACCGCCCACCACCGCGACGACTCCATCGAGACCTTCTTCCTCAACCTCTTCCGCGGCACTGGCATCGCCGGCCTCCACGGCATCCGCCCCATTTCAACACTCAACACTCAACACTCAACACTCACCATTGTCCGCCCCCTCCTCTGCTTCTCCCGGGCGGAAATCGACCGCTATGTGGAGGAACACCATCTGGAGTATGTCGAGGACAGCACCAACAGCGAACTCGACGCCCGCCGCAACCAGTTGCGGCTACGCCTCATGCCGTTGCTCCGCGAGCTCTACCCCTCCATCGACGACACCATGGCCGCCAACATCGAGCGCCTCCACGACACCGAGCTTATATATAAAGAATATATAGAGAGTCTCCGCTCCTCGCTCCTCACTCCCCACTCATCCCTCCTCCTCAATCTCCCCTTCCAAATCCTCTCTTTCGACTTAAGTGACCTTAAGGCCCCTAAAGACCCTAAGGCCCCTGGAATCCCTGGCGTCGCCTCTTCCATCCTCTTCGAGCTCCTCCATCCTTTCGGCTTCAATGCCTCGCAGGTCTCCGACATCCTCGCTGCCACCGAAAACGGCAAGCTCTTCTTTTCCTCGACCCATGTCGCCGAGCTGCATCGGGGGCAGCTGCTTGTGGCACCCCAGGTGGAGCCTGCTCCGGGACGGCATCCCCAGCCCGGCGACCGCATAAAGCTGAAAAAAGGCAGCCGCCTCCTCAGCGACTACCTCAAGGACTTGGGGCTCTCGCGCATCGAGCGCCGGCACCTACTGTTGGATTCTTCTCACGGCGACGAGCCGGTCGGCACGGTCGCTGGGCTCGCGGTGGTAGACAAAGATGGTGTAGTTGTTGGTCATCTCCCAGTGGTCACCCTCTAGCGTCTCCGTCACCGACGGTCCAAGCTCTCCCCCTACCATAGGGGGAGTACCCCGAAGGGGGGATGGGGTACATAATAACTGATAGGAATAGTACCCCTGCTTCAGCAGCAGCCGCTTCACGTAGGCCTTGTATTCCGGCTTGTATTCCATGCGGCTCGCCGAGTCGAGTTTCCAGTCGGTAAGCTGACCGACGACGTAGACGTTCTTGTCGAGCCACGGATGTGCCATCGGCAGGCTGATGTTCACCCACACATAGTCGGCCTGCAGCGCCTTGTTCTGGCGGTCCCAGACGTTGACCTTCATACCTCCGTTCAAGGTCTTGTCGCTCTGTAGGAAGTGTTTCTTGCTGCGGTCCTCTTCGGGACGCACCATGGCGAACACCTCGCCGCCGTATTCCTCGATACGCACGATGTTGTACATTGGTGCCCTCAGGTTGCTGCAGTCGAAAAAGCGGAATGTGTTGCCCCCGTCGAATATGTTGCTCTGGCGGTAGCGGTAGGCGAGGTTGCGGCCATCGTAGCCGCTGAATTCCAGCCATCGCTGGTTGTCCAGTCGCCCGTTCTGCTGCACCAGCACCCGTTCGTATTCCTGACGCACCTGAACGCTTTGGGACGCAGTCTGTTGGGCCTCTATAATTACGTCTATTTCCTGCCTTTTCAGGAGGTCGGCTCCATCGTAGGGACGTTCCGTCGTGGCCTCCACGCCCACGGCCTGCTCGCTCACCCAGAAGCGTCGCGTCAGCAGTGTGTCGCCCTCCGTGTCGGTCACTGTCACCACGTAGTTGCCCGAGTGGATGAATTCGGCATATTTGGCCGGCACCATCTGGTGGTAGTGGATATAATTGCGCAGGGTGGTGAACGAGAACTCCACGTTCTCAATCTCGCCGCTCTCGAAGCCGTTCATAAACTCGTAGGGCTCCAGGTCGTCGCGTCGCCAGTCGGCATCGCAATGGGCTATCGTATAGCGCAGGTTCTCAGCCTCGTCAGCCAGGATGTCAAACTGCAGCAGCATCCGTTCCCCCGCCCCCATCGTCAGCACCGGAGCCTCCAGCTCCACGCCGCCGCGCGTCAGCGTCACCGTCTTCACGTCGGCACGCCACGCCGAGTCCGTCACACGTTGTCCCCAGGACACGCTGCCCAGGGTTAGAATCATAAGTGTCAGTATCTGTTTCATGGTCGTTTCTGTTCTGTGTTTCAATGTTTTCTGTTAGCTCAATATAACTCGTCTCCGAGGCCCGCTGCTGGTAGTCGGTCACGAAGCCGTAGAGGTGAAACCCGTGGTCCAGCCATTCGTTGGGGAGTCTCATGCTCAGTCGTTTGGAACGCCTCAGGACGGCGCTCGACAGCAGCGACTGCTTCAGCTCCGGGCAGTAGGCCATCACCCTCACCTCGTCGTCGCCGTCGGCACGCAGATGCAGGGGATTCTTCTCGAATTCCACTCTCAGCACTCCCTCGTCGTCCACCATTGCAGGTCCGAATCCTACTGGTGCCACGGGGCCGCTGCTTACGGCAAGATTCATGTAGTCAACGCCTTGCGATGTAAAGAGGCGCTTGTTCATCTTCACGAAGAGGTTGCCCTCGGTCAAGCCCTTGTCCATCGATGCCTGGCGCAGGCCGAAGCGCAGCGTCGTCGTCAGGCGCGACGCCATCTGCACCATGTCGCGGAAGAGCATGCGGTGCTCCTGCTGGGCTTCCGTCCGCGGGTTGCGCACGCGTCGCGGCCGTGCCCGCAGGCACCACCGTCCGCGCCACTGGTAGCCGATGACAGGCCCTATTGTCCCACGGTAACCGTCTAATATTCCGTATGTTTGCTTCGCCATAACCTAATTTTTTTTGCTTATTATAACGTAACAATCACCTATTTATTGCCTACTATCGAAAGTTTTTTTCAGGAGATAGCAAAGAGAATATAAAGAGATAAGAAAGAGATGATATTTCAAATACGTGAAATACAGTGTGTTTGAGAAGTCTCTTTTCGCGTGGGTTGCTCATAATGAGATAAATTTTGTCGGTTACAGCCTGGTGACATCAGCCTCGGTGAGCGTGTCAACGGCCATCTGGTCAGTGCCGCCCGCCTGGACGACTCGACGCTGCGCGTGCTGCTCCTCTCGCTGTAAAACAGCCCCTTCGAGGGCAACAGCGGTGCGGTGGCTACCCTGCAGCTTCATGCCTACGACAGCCTCTCTACCGCCAGCTATCTCCTGACGTTGCGGAATGTGACCTCGGCTTGCGCCGACGGCACCGACCGCCTGACCAGCGTCCAAAACAGCGGTTGGTTCGCCACCCGCATCCAGCACGACACTGCCTATGTCCCTGATACTACACTCACCCCTATTATCGTCTACGACACCACCCATCGCGATACCCTCGTATACGACTTCATCCATCGGGACAGCCTCATCTACAGCGTTATTGACAGAGATACTGTCGTGTACAACATCATCAATGTCGATTCCATCGAATACACCATCATTGACAGGGATACCATCGTGTACAACTATATCCATCAGGACAGCATCGTCTACGACATTGTCCACCAAGACAGCATCATCTATAACATTATCAATAGAGATACCACGGTATACGATATCACTATTATTGACTCTATAGAGTATAATATCAGTTATTTGGACAGTGTCGGATACATTATTACCTACCTCGACACCACCATCGTCGACAGTACACTTGTCCCTGTCACCGATACCCTTTACGACACCATTTATTTGACCGAATATATCCACGACACCATCGTTATCCATGACACAGTATTTGTGGGAATCGACGAGGTGGAGGCCATCAGCGCGAAGATATACCAGCGGGATGGACGGATTGTGGTGGAGAGCGAGGGCGTGGTGCCGGTGAGGGTGTTTGATGTGACGGGGAGAATGTTGACACACTCTTCCGCCCGAAGGGGCACCTCCTCTAACATAGAGGGAGAGTTTGGCACGCGCAGTATTTTTGAGGTGCCGACGACGGGAGTCTACCTTGTCAAGATTGGCGATGCGCCAGCCAGGAGGATTGTGGTTGTCAGGTAGGTTGGATCCCGTAGGGAGTGTGGTTACATAGGAGAAACTTACACCCCGTCAGGGGTGCAAGTACTTAGGCGGGGGTGTTGCCCCCGCCTAAGTGTTTTGACCCCTGCGGGGACTTGGGGGACATGCCTTTTGTATGCGATAAAATCAAGTGGCGGGATACAATTTTGTTGTTTTTCTTGCGTTATTATTTAATTAGACTTTAGGAATAGATGGAGAAAGTATATATAGAGACCTATGGTTGTCAGATGAATTTCGCTGACAGCGAGGTTATTGCCTCGATACTCCGTGGAGCAGGCTACGGCTTGACGGCGGAGATTGAGGAGGCCGATTTTATCCTTATCAATACCTGCGCCATCCGCGACAATGCGGAGCAGCGTGTGCGCCACCGTGTGCGCGAGTTGAAGGCTATGCAGAGCCGTCGCCATGGGTTGCGTGTTGGCGTGCTGGGCTGTATGGCCGAGCGTCTGCAGAGCCGCCTGATGGCCGAAGAGGAGAATGTGAGCTTCGTCTGTGGCCCCGATGCCTATCGTCGCTTGCCCGAGATGCTGGCGCAGGTGCGTCAAGGACAGAAGGCCTCCGAAGTGGAGCTAAGCACCACGGAGACCTATGCCGACATTGAGCCTGTGCGCTTGGCGGGCAACGGCATCTCAGCCTATATCAGCATCATGCGCGGCTGCCAGAACTACTGCGCCTATTGCGTGGTGCCCTATACTCGCGGCCGCGAGCGCAGCCGCGACCCCGAGACCATCGTCCGCGAGGCCCGCACGCTTTTCGGGCAGGGTTACCGCGAGGTGACGCTGCTGGGACAGAATGTGAACAGCTACCGTTGTGGTGAAGTCGATTTTCCAAAGTTGATGAGGCAGGTGGCGGAGATAGACCCACGGCTGCGGGTGCGCTTTGCTACGTCGCACCCCAAGGATCTCAGCGACAAGCTGCTGGAGGTGATGGCGGCGCACGACAACATCTGCCGCTGCATCCACCTGCCGGTGCAGAGTGGCAGCGACAGGATGCTGAAGTTGATGAACCGGAAATACACCGTGGAGTGGTACCTCGACCGCATGGCGGCCATCAAGCGCTATATGCCCGACTGCTCCATCACCACCGATGTCATCGCCGGTTTCAGCACCGAGACGCTGGAGGACCACGAGGCTACGCTGGCGCTCTTCCGCAAGGTGCGCTACGACTATGCCTACATGTTCAAATACTCGCTGCGCGAAGGCACTTATGCCTGGAAGCACCTGGCCGACGACATCCCCGAGGAAGAGAAGACGCGCCGCCTGAACGAGATTATCGCCCTGCAGGGTGAGATTGCCCTGGAGAACAACCAAAAGGAGATTGGCATGGAATATGAGGTGCTGGTGGAGGGCGAGAGCCACCGCTCGAAGGAGCAGCTCTTTGGCCGCAACAGCCAGAACAAGGTGATAGTCTTCGACCGAGGCGATGCGGAACCGGGCACCTACCGGAGGGTGAAGGTGGAGCGCTGCACCGCCGCCACGCTCATGGGACGGCTGGTACAATAATTTCTTTGTTATTGCGTTAATGTTTTTATGGAAAAAGATAATATTTTTAAGAAATACCCCTGGCTGCTGCACCTGCTGGCGATGGTTGGCGTGTCGCTGGTAATCTTGGTAGTTGTGTTTGTCTTTATCCGTATTTACGCTCGTCAGGGCAAGGAATACGAGATGCCTGACTATGTGGGAAAGAATATCGCCGAGGCGATGGCTACCAACGATATAGACCTTGAATTCGTGGTGCAGGACTCAATTTTCCGTGAGGGTGCCGAGGGTGGCATGATACTGACGCAGGATCCCAAGGGGGGTACCATGGTCAAGAGTGGCCGCAAAGTGTATGTGAGCATCACGGCCTATAATGCCGATGACGCTACATTGCCCGAGTTGGCAGGCCTCTCGGTCAGGCAGGCTGTGTCGCAGCTCTATTCTGTGGGCCTTACGGTGGGTAAGTTGACCTTTGTCGAGGATCCCTATAAAAACAGTGTCGTGGATCAGAGCTGCAAGGGGAAGACCCTTTATGCCGGCCAGCAGATAGCGCGTGGCTCGGTGGTGGATTTGGTGGTGGGAAGTGGCGACGGCACGGGGGCAAGCAGTGTGCCGTTTGTCATCGGCAAGACAGCCGACAAGGCTCGCCGCGACATCCTGTCGGTGTCGCTCAATGTGGGAGTGGAACATTTCCGCGGTGTGAAAAACAAGCTTACGGCGGTGGTCTACCGCCAGGAACCCGATTATACGGGAGTGAACAAGTATCCCTACGGTACCAGCGTGGAGTTGTGGTATATCGATGCTGACAATACCGACATCAACAAGATGGTGACGGATTTCCAAGTGGATTCGAGCAAGATTGTGGACCCCGGCCAGATGGACGACGGGCGTCCGTCTCCCGAAGAGATAGATGATAATTGGTCATGGTAAAGAGGCTTCTATTAGCGCTGTTTTTATTGCATGGTATGATACTGCAGGCACAGGAAGTGCTGCTTCCTTTGCAGACAGGCCCTGTGTCCGCGGCTACCGCCTTCAAGAATGCCTCGCAGCCCTTGGAGTTGCCGTTCTTTGACGATTTCTCCACAGTTATGACGACACCCTCGCAGGAGCGCTGGCAGGAGGCTGGCGGAGCTTCGGTGGGACGAGGTGCAGGTCTACTGCCTCCCACGGTGGGTGTGGCGACGCTCGATGCCATTGGTGCTGACGGCAAGCTCTATGACGGGGCTGCGTCGGGGCGTTTCCCGGCGGACACGCTCTGCTCGCAGGTTATCGACTTGGGAGGCTTGACGCCTAGTGACTCGGTAGTGTTGAGTTTCTACTACCTCCCCGGTGGTGGCAAAGGTGACCTGTGGCGACGCATTGGAGATGCTCCCGAGATGGAGGACTCGCTGATGCTCGATTTCTTTAGAAAGGCTGACAGCACATGGGTGACCGTGTGGGCGCGGGGTGGCGTGGATGTCGACTCGCTGGTGGCTCGCACCGGCAGGGAATGGCAGTATGTTACCATTACCCTCGCAGATACGGCATTCTTTAACGATTCTTTTGCATTCCGTTTCAGAAACTATGCCAGTCTGACCACTACGACAAAGCCCGGTTTGGCTGGTAACTGCGATTATTGGCATGTGGACTATATTTTCCTTGACCGTAACCGCACGGCTTCGGGGACCCCTGTTTTTCGTGACGTGGCTTTTGTGAATCCAGCCCCTTCGATGTTGGCTCTTTACCAGGCTATGCCGTCACGTCAATACCGCCAGAGCGATATGGCGGACACCCTGGCTATGACTATCACCAATCTCTATGGGTCGCCTTTGGCTACGCAGTATAAGTACGCTATTCTCGACTCTTTAGGAGACACTCTCTACCAATATGATGGTGGCTATGAGAACGCCCCGGCCTATTTACCCGACGGCCGCTATCAGGAGTCGCAACCCCATGCCGCTCCAGCGGTGGGGTATAAGTTCCCCGAGAGTGACAGGGCGGCGGTGTACACAGTTGTTCACATGGTGCGTGAGGGTGTGGGTGGCGACGATTACCAGTGCAATGATACGGTACGATTCCAGCAGGTGTTTGGCGATTATTTTGCTTATGACGACGGTACGGCGGAGAACGGCTATGGTCTCACTTCGACGGCTAGCCACGTCTATCTTGCCTATCGTTTCGACATTAATACCGAGGACACCTTGACGGCTCTGGACCTGTATTTCAACCGCACGCTGGCTGGAGAGAATGAGGCAGTGCCGTTCAATATCACGGTGTGGAGTAACGACAACGGCCGTCCCGGACAGGTTCTCTATCGCGATGCGACGAGCCGTCATCCACTCTTCGCGGGTATCAATACCTACAGTCGTTATATGCTGGAACATGCAGTGGTGGTGAGTGGCAGTATGTTTGTTGGCTTTGAACAAGGAAACAACTATTTTATCAATCTGGGTTTTGACCGAAACCATGATGTCAGTGGCCGAATCTTTTACCTTACCGGCACCGATTGGCAGCAGAGCATACTGAGTGGTGCGCTGATGATGCGTCCCTGTTTCGGTGCTGCTGCTGTTGTGGGTATCCAAACGTCGAGAATGGAGAGTGTCGAATGGAGTATCTTTCCGAATCCCGCCGATGAGTGGGTAAAGGTAGATGGCTTTCCTGAGAGCGGAACTGTGACGCTCTATGATATGACAGGACGGCAGGTGGCTACTACTAGGGGTAACCAATTGTCGGTGTCAGGATTGGCCAACGGCGTATATATGGTACGTTGTATGGAACCACAGGGTATGGTAAGTGTCAAAAAACTGATAATTAAGCACTGATGGCAGAAGAAGAACTGGAACTTGAAGAACGGCAAGAGCTATATGAGCATCATCATATTATAGTGGACCGCGGGCAGGAGATGCTGCGTATAGACCGCTATCTGCAGATGAGGCTTCAGGGGGTGTCTCGTACGAAGATACAGGCTGCGACGAAGGCAGAGTGTGTGCGGGTGAACGGTAAGCCTGCGAAGGCTAACTACCGTGTGAAGCCGCTGGATGAAATCAGCATTTTGTTGCCGGAACCCCCACATGAGTTCGAGTTGCTTCCCGAGCCTATCGACCTGAAAATTGTCTATGAGGATGATGATGTATTGGTAGTGGATAAGCAGGCAGGCCTGGTTGTACACCCAGGGGTTGGGAACTGGAACGGAACGTTGGTGAACGGATTGCTCTATCATCTGCGGGGTACGGATTCCAAACCGCTGCTGGTGCATCGTATTGATAAAGATACTTCGGGACTGCTGCTGGTGGCGAAGAACGAGGAGGCGCAAGCCTTTTTGGCTCGCCAGTTCTTTGAGCATACGATTGAAAGAAAATACAACGCTTTGGTATGGGGCGATTTTGATGAGGATAGTGGTACGATAGAGGGCAACCTCGGCCGTTCTCCTCGCGATCGCAAGGTGATGTGTGTCTACCCTCATGAGGAGGGGGTCCCCGAGGAGGAACAAAAGGGAAAGCATGCTGTGACACATTGGAAGGTGCTGGAACGTTTCGGATATGTGACGTTGGTGGAATGTGTGCTTGAGACTGGACGTACGCACCAGATTCGAGCTCATATGCGTCATATTGGTCACCCGCTCTTTAGTGATGCCGCTTATGGTGGTGACGATATTCTCAAGGGTACTACCTTTACGAAATATAAGCAGTTCGTGAATAATTGCTTTGATGTCCTCCCACGTCAAGCATTACATGCTTTGGTTTTGGGTTTTGTACATCCAGGAACCAAAAAGCAGATGCATTTTGAAAGTCCACTGCCAAACGATATGCGGCAGTGTATAGAGCGTTGGCGGAACTATTCTGTTCAAGTGAAAGAGTAGGGATGATCCCTACTTTTTAGTATTCCCACATGGCATCTTCGATATCGAAGACCTTTGCCTCGATGTTGTAGGATTCGAGGATGGCGTTCTCACCGGTAAGGTAATCACTAATTTTGCGGTCGTAATCGTTTGATTCACGTGTGATGTAAGCCTCGTAATGTTGGCTTAGAAAAACCCAGTCCCAGGAAGGCTGTCGGACTATGTTGGTGGCATCGATGTATGCCTGGTAGCGTACTAGAAGGGATCGGACAAGCATATTCTGCATGGGGACCCAGAAAAGGGGGAGGTTCCCCAGAGGGATGACTTCGCCGTTTGGCAACTCTCTATAGGTCTCTTTAACAGGTGCCAGAGCTATGCGTCGTGAATCCTGTCGGGTATCTTGTCGTCCGATGAACCAGACCTCGCGTAGCGAATAGTTGAAGATTTCCGATCCATCGAAATACTTGGGTCGGATGATGGTCTGGTAGATTTCATTGTCATCTTCGTCGTAGCCAATCTCTAGTAACAGTGTGTCGGCACGGGTGTAGCGTTCGACAAAGACTAGGTTGTCGATAGGAACAAGGAGGTCATCGTCTTCGTAGATGGGTATTTCGTTGGCCGCCATGGCATCCCATAAGATATATGCTAGGCTCTTTTTGCCGAAGTTTCTGTATTCGTCGGAAGGGAAATAGAAGAATTGATTGAAAAGTTGTTCAGAGTTGATAGTTTTCCATATGGTGGTACTCCAAACGATGTCAGACTTTCGAATAAAAGGGTAGGGTATAGGACGCTCATAACCTTCGTCTTGGCTAATTGTGAAATCGTTTGGGTTGTGGTCAACAGTCTGGGCTGTCGAGGAGACGGACCAGATTAGGGCTAGCAGTAGTATGAATAGGTTCTTTCTCATTGAAAAACAAAAGAGTTAAGAGTCCGTTATACTCTTAACTCTTTTGGGTCTCTTGATGTTAGACAGAATACAGGTTTAGTATTCCCACATGTCTGATTCCATATTGAAGATTTCATCCTCAATTCTCTGGGACTCATAGATGGCATCCTCGCCAGTAAGGTAGTCAGAGATGTATCTGTTATAGTCGTTTGACTCGCGGATGATGTAACTATCGAAATAACGTTGGATGAAGATGTCGTCGTAGGAACGTTCTACCATGTCGTTGTTCTCGTCATAGGCGTTGGCATTGACAAAGACCTGACGAACACGCATGTCGTCCATGGGAATCCAGAAAGACCATTCGAGTGCTTGACCACCGGTGAGGGTCTCCTTGAGATACTGGAAGGCGAGACCTGTGATTCTGACTTTCTGACGGGTATCCTGTTTGTCGATATACCAATACTCTTTCAGTCGGATTTTCATGACGGAGGTGCTATCGAAACTACGGGTTACAAGGGAGTCTTTCATCACGTAGTCGTCAATCTCCTCATCGTAGATAGGCTGGCCGTTCTCATCCAAAGCCTCAACCCGTTTATTGTAGGGGTCACCGACAAGGAGTTTCATTGCCTCGGCAAGATCGAGCTCTTTCTCCATATCGTCATCTTCATAGACGGGGATTTCTCCGTTTCTGACACCCTTCATAATGAGGTTGACCAGATTAATACGGCCCTGCGTATTTGTCTCGTTGTTGACGGGGAAGAAGAAGAACTGGTTAAATTTCTCATTGAAGTCAATTTCTCTCCAAACGACTTTTTTCCATAAGATATCGGTCCCTCTGAGTGAGGGGTAAGGCATGGCCTTCTTGCCTACAACGCCTTCTGAATGGTAGAACTCGTTGGGGTTGCGATGGTCGTCGGCATCGATGATACTCTGTGCGTTGATTGTGGTGCAATAACCTAAGATTGCAAGCACGTAAATCAAGACTTTCTTCATATCTCAGTTTATTTTAATGTTGCGGTATAAGTTACGGTTTGAGCTTTTCCGTCGGGCATCATGACTTCGGCCAATATGACGAGTTTGTCACCCTTGGTAGCTTTCCTAATCATTGAGGCGATGCTTTCGTTGAAGCGGCCGCTGTTGACTGTCTCTTCTTTGGCTCCGATAGCAACGGTCATCTTCACCATGCGTATCAAGCGGTTGTCAATCTTCAAGTTGAAGTCTTTAGCCTTAGTGGCAGTGACTACGGTATTGGCGGAAAGTTCTTTCTTGGCAATACGTCCACCACTCTCAATTCCGCTCACCTTGATGACAGGGGCAGGAATGTCTTTCACGAAGACCGTCTGGCTACCCACACGTTGGGTCTTGCCATCGATGGTTGCGTCGACATGGATGGTGAGTTTCTTGGAACCGGCAGCGGGAACGAGGTTGTAGGAACCATCGCCTTCCTGCTTGGTAAGTTTGTATTGGCCACCCTCGATAACAGGTTTCAGGCTGCGGGAGTCGACACCGGCAGCAGAGATGGTGATGGGGTTATCAAGACCGGCATACACAACCTGCATACCATCGAGGCGCACCACACCGGCAGGTTTTGCTACGAAGTAGACATCGTTGATGGGGTATTCTTCGGTACCACCATCGGGAGAGGTGACATAGGCGGTACCTGTAATGCGCTGGGGGCCCAGAGTGTTACAGACAGTACGATAGATAACGGTGCCACTGTCGCCGCTGGTAATTTCTTGACCGTTGATACGGGCTTTAAATTTCTGTTTGGCATCGTAAGCGGCTACGTTGATTTTGGTCTCGTAAGTACCACCCTGTAGGATGTAGGTGGAACGCGGACGCGAAATCATGGCGACATTACTGAAGGACTTGTCGCCCTTGCTCACTTTCTTGTAGAGTATGTTGACGGCATCGTACTCGGCGTTCATGGTCTCGGATTTCAGACGGGTGAGGGTGACCAGAGCGGCACCGGTAATCACCTCGTTGAAGTTGAGAACTTCCCAAGGCACCAAATCACCTTCCTTGTTATATCCGTCGGACAGGTTCAGAGCCATCTTGACGTGAGTGGAGTCATCTCCCAAGGCGGTGTTTACCTTGTTGATGAATTCGGCAAGTTTTTTCTTGATTTTTATTGCACCCAGCTCTGGGTCGGGGTTCTTGACATCACCACCGATGAAGAACTGTGCTGGAGCGTGGTTGTCTTCCAATTGCTTATCTGTGAACCAGGCGAAACCGATACTATCGAGGGCGATTCGGACATTCTCTTGAATGGCTTTTCCATTGTCATCACGTAACTGCAGCTCCCATTCCTTTTTGGTACCGGGATCTTTGTAGCTAACATTGCTGGCAACCTTGGAACCGATGAACTCGCATTCCATGCTGTCGATATAAGCGGTAATTTCTTTCGAGAGGTTTTTGATTTCCTGAGCACGTTCATACATCTCGCGCACTTTGTCAGGACTGTTCTGATAGGCAAGGTCAAAATTCTGGTAAGTGTCCTCGAGTTTGGCCGCAATGTTCTTATTGGAATCATGCATGGCTGTACCTACGCTCTTGAAACCCTGAATAACCTCGGCGGAGACATTCAGTGCGAGCATGGCGGTGTACACGAGGTACATCATGGTAATCATCTTTTGTCGCGGTGTTTCCGGACAGTTTGTTGCACCCATAGTCTATTGTTTTACGTTGTTACCCATTTAGTTGTTGTTACGTTGGTTTAAAGTCTGGTCTGCATAGCGGCCAACATGTTGCCGTAGACGTTGTTCAATTCGGCAACCTTACGGGTAAGGGCGTCAACTTGTTCTTTATATTTCATGATGCCTTCGGCAGAGTTGGTGAAGTTGGTCAGCATGGTGCCCATTTTCTCCTCAAACTCTTTATTGATATTCATCTGTGTGGAGGCATTGTTAATCTGCATCTCGTACATGGCGTTGATGCTGCTGAGGCTGGCAGACATCTTCTTCATCTCCTCGACATAGGACACCTCGCCGTTGAGCGACTGAGCGGTTTCCTGATAGATGGTGGAGAGTGTGGAGATGGCCTCGGGTGCACCCTGCATGCTCTCAAGCAGGCGACCGGCCTGATTGGCGACACCGTCCATGTTCGACACAAATTTGTCGGTGGCGGCGGTGACATTGGCCATATTGTTCATTGAGTTAGCACTTTCGGCCAGATTCTGCATGCCTTGTCCCAGACGATCAATCAACTCAGGGGTGATATGTGCGTCCTCAAGCATCTTGTCGAGTTTGGCAGTAAGAGGATCGGCGCTCACAGGAGTTTTCTCGATGAGTTTGCCGTTTTCGTCGAATTCCATTTCTCCATTGAGGGCGGCCTCGTCAATCATTCCGGCAAGTTCCGGATAGACAAGACTCCAGTCCCATTCCTTGTGAGGAGGCTCAAAGGCTGAAAGGAAGAAGATGACACCTTCGACACCCATACCCAAAATAAGCATGATATTTGCGCCCGGCCAGTGCATGATTTTGAACAGGGCACCCACGATAACGACGGATGCTCCCCAGCCATAAAGATAAGCCATGAAGGTCTTGTAGCCTTTACTGCGAACGAGATTGTTGATGAAGCTCATAATTCTAATAATTTATGTGTTGCTTATTGTGTTATTTATCTTTGTAATACTCAAGGAATTTATTTTGCCACGTTGGAGGCGGTGCGCAGGTTATCTCCCTTCACACGACCCAAGTAAGGCTGCACGCAGCGGAAGCCAATGTAGCATTTTGCAGTGTCCATGAACTCGAAGTCGCGGGTCTGTACTTGGATGAAGTATTTCTGGTCTTTCCAACTGCCGCCACGAATCACTTTGCGCTTCATGAGCAATGGGTCGTCATCTTTGGCATTATAGTTGTAGTAGGGAGTCTGTGCATTGGCAACGATGTAGGTTGACTCGTTGAAGGCATCAAGGCACCATTCGCTGACATTACCAGCCATGTCATAAAGACCGTAGTCATTGGGGGCATAATGGCCGACCATCAAGGTCTTTACGCCACCATCATCGTCATAAGCACCTTTGAGGGGCTCATAGTTGGCAAGGAAGCAACCATTAGGATTACGCACGTAGGGACCTCCCCAAGGATAGCTCTGGGCCTGAATGCCACCACGGGCTGCAAACTCCCATTCGCTCTCGGTGGGAAGACGGAAGTCGTTGAGTGTGCTGTAGTTGATGCCCTCAAGATAGTTGTTGAGCATGTTGGAGCGCCACACGCAGAAGGCACGAGCCTGACGCCAGCTGACACCCACCACAGGGTAATTGTCGTAAGCAGGGGAGGAGAAATAGTTGCGGGTATAATCCTCGTTCATGCTATAGGCGAAGTCGTGAACCCAGCAGAGGGTATCGGGATAGATATTGACGTACTCACGCTGAATCTGAGAACTGCGGTTGTTCAGTCCTTTGGGACGCACGGCAAAAGAGGTGCCGCGGTGTTCACTCTTGGCTTCAACGCCGTTTTCTTTCATCGCAACTTGGGTGTAGTCAATGTAATAATATTCATAGTTCATCTTCGATACGTCGACCACACGGCGGTGGTTGATGTCAACCAGATAGAAGCCGCCGTCAATAAGGTACTGGCGAATCTCGGGGTCGGTGTAATCAATCTTCTTTTTGTAGTTCAGAGTCGGGGGATCGAGAGGTTCGCCGTATTGGTCTTCTTCAATGAGGAAACCTTCGGCACCGGCCTCTCCAAGGATACGGCGGGCAATAGAGTCGCTTACTGCGGCCACGAATTGACGGTATTCGTTGTTGGTAATCTCAGTCTCATCCATGAAGAAGGAACTAATCTGCATTTTACGGGGTTGAGGGGTTCTGCCATAGTTGACGTTCTGGACACCAGCCCCCATGGTGTAGTTGCCCTGGTTGATGAAAACCATTCCCTTGAGGTCGATATCCTCAAAATAGGGACGGTCGTTGACGCCTACAAGCTCTCCTCCATTGTTGGATTTGCAACTCCACAGGAGGGCTGTCGATGCGGCGAGGATGAAAAACAACTTCTTCATATCTGTCAATGTTTTATTATATACTTAAACGATTTATTCTTAAAAAAGTTTCATATTTATAATTAATACATAAATATACATTATTTTTGGAAGCGAGTGTTGCCCGAAACTGTTGGACGGCGTTTCGGAATGTCGATGCGGAAGCTTCCGTTGACGAAGATTTCAAAAGTACCGAAACTGCGTCCTGATTTCATCGTGCCAAGTTTTGAGGTCGTGAGGTCATACGCTGCACCAATGCGGAGCCATTTCCAGTTAACGCCCGCCATGAAGGTAAAAGCATCAAAAATACGGTAACCTACACCACCCCAGAAGGCATTCTCATAGTCGACAATCATGGCAGCTTCGGCTTGGAATACTGAGAGGCTGGCAGACTTGATGAGTACCGATGGCTTGAGTTTGAATGAGGGATTGTAGGGGAATTGGTATTCATAGCCTCCCATCAGGTAGAGGGTGCGTGCATTCTTGTAGTTCAGTTTGTCGCTGTGGGAGCCCAGAAGGTTCTTTACCGAAAGGCTTGCATACCATTCGCCAGGAACCTGATAGTAGAGACCTGTAGAAACGTCAATCATGAACTCGGATAGGTCTTTTCCGCTAATCGTCGGGTCTCCGCTGCTGCTTGAAGGATTGGCAGGGTCTCCAGTAAGGTCGTCGCAACCATAGAGGTTCTGTGTGTTGAACCCGAAGCTATACAGGTTGGCTTCTACAGCAGCCGACAGGTTTCCTGGGCCCCAATAGAGGCGGAAAGCATAGTCGATGTTGATGGTGGTATTGTTATGGTAACCGAGTGATTGCGAATTGAAAAGTAATCCAATGCCACCATGGAGAAATTGAACGGGCATGTCGAAAGAGAAGAGATAGTTGGTGGGGGTTGTTCCGGGTTTTACATTGGGAAGTGGAGCCTGGAGATCGAGTCCGAGCCATTGCTTGTTGTAGAGAAGGGTGAAAGAAATGGCTCCGGAACTTCCGGCATAGGCAGGGTTATAACTGAGACGGTTGAACATAAAATGGGTGTACTGACCCTCATTTTGTGCGATGCAAATAGAGGAAAACAATGTCATTATTGTTAAAAATGACACTATTTTGTGCGCCCAATGTTCTCTTCTCTGTCTAATTAGTTTTGCCACAACGGCTTGTTTTTTATAGCGTTATATGTTTTTAGTCGCAATTTTTTACCCTATTCCCTGGGTTGAAATTGATTGTGCAAAGATAATAATAATTATTTAAATAAAGCAAAAAAAAATAAAAAAATCTGCTTTTTCATTCTACTGGGGTTACTTGGCAGTTGGAGAATGTTTGCTTCAACGACCTGCAGAGTTCATTGGCTTTGCTTTGGGGAAGTTTTACCTCCAAGGTGATTGTGAAGTCGTTTTCTGTGACGGAGTCAACAATGGCTTTGTCTTGATATTTTGCAGGAAGTTTTGATATCATCTCAAAAGCCTCTCCATGTGTTTGGGAGGTTCCGATAATCAGGTTGTAGTACTGCTTCGTGGTATTGCTGTTTTTTTGGGGGGTGTTTTTTATGTTGAAGTTGCCGGTGGCCAGGCGTGAGTAGACGGAGTCAAACTTGGCGTCTTGAGCCTCGCACAGCTCCTCGTAGCCTTCGGGTAGGATGCGCACTGTTACGGGTTGGCAGCCCTTAATACCTATGCCGTTAGCGGCGCGGCGGGTCATGTCCAGAACTCCTCGGCGTGGGCATCGATCGTTGATTTTAACAATCACCTGAAGACCCGTATTCTGGTTGGTGACCAAGACATAAGTGCCTTTCTTTATTCTCCAGTGGGCGGCAGTGAAGAGGTTTTGATTGAAAATCTCGCCGCTGGCGGTCTTGCGACCTTCGAATTTGTTGTGGTAGTAGGTACCTTTCATTGGGTATTCCGTCACCGTGTCGGTGACATCATATTTTTGTGCGTTGAGAATCATCGGGAAAACCGTGAATATGGCCAGTGCTATTATGATTTTGTGTACTACCATACTACTGCGTCTGGGTGAAACCAATTGCCGTGCAGGCGGAGCACTTGTTCGATGACGTCGCGCACGCACCCACGGCCTCCCGGGAAGATTGATATGTAGTCGGCAATCTCTTTGATTTCTATGGCTGCATCGGCGGGACAGGTGGCTACTCCGGCCCGTCTCAGCAGTGGGTAATCGGGCAGGTCATCGCCCATGCAGAGCACCTCCTCTTCTTTCAATCCGTTTGCCTCAAGGAACTTCTCGTAGGTTTTTATCTTGTCGCCACAGCCGGTGTAGACCTGCTTTACACCGAGCATGGTCATCCGGTTGTCAATGCTCTTGGATGTTGCACCCGAGATGACAGCGATAGTGTAGCCTTTCTTGACGGCGTATTGGATGGCGAAACCGTCCTTGATGTTTCCGCAGCGCACTGTCTCTCCGTCGCCATATACCCACACGCTACCGTCGGTCATCACGCCGTCGAAATCGAAGACGAAGGCCTTGACGGGTGCCAATTTTTCTTTGTAGTTTATCATATCGCGGTTTGTTTGATTCCTGCGTATTCAATCATTTCTTCGTATACTTCGCGCCAGCCGGCCCATCCGTCCAATTCGTTCAGATTTTGGTTGTGGATGATGCAACAGAAGGTGCCATCTACTTCTCGAACTCTGTCGATGAGCCGTTTGTATTCTTTTAAGCCTTCTTTGGGCGTGAGTTTGAGGTATTTCTTCAGCGTGGTGTCCATCACACAGAAAGGATGTATGAGCAATTCGTTTTCGTGGTCGCGTTCAAGGTCGTAGAAGGGGTAGGGGACAGTGATTCCTGCACGGAAACCCACCACGTCGGCATAGCCCATGGTGTAATCTTCCCGGATGCCGGCATGTTGCAGGATGCGATAGGAACGTGGCAGCTTTAGCCTCAGGAAGTGGAACCGTGACCTCACTGTGGGGCGGTGGAGGATGCTCTCCAAACGCTTGATTTCCTTATCGATTATCTGCGGACGATCTAGCGTGGTGTAGCCCGGATGGATGCCTACTTTGGCATAGTCGCCAAGGTGCTGCAGTAGTTGGCGGAAGTGAGGACTGAGATAGGAGGCTGGTTTGTCGTAGGTGCCGTAGTCGGCCAGCAACGCGAAGAAAAGCAGGTGCGACCCAAGAGCTTTCTTCTGCATCTCGAGGATATAGTCAAAGGAATCGAAAGGGTCCGGTTCTCTGTGTAGTAGTACTCGGAGGCGTCGCGCTACCTCGTCGGGCTGATGGCGAGAGAAGAGATCACGGGCAGCGCCCATCACCGTGCGGAACGTACCTTTGTGGAGGTAGCCCCAAGCAGCATCGATATCCACTGTTTGAACGAAGCGGTAGCTTTGGTGGGGGAGTTTGCAATCGGGATAGCGCTCCTCGATTTTCTGCCTGATGATGCGGGCCCACTGGTCCACCACGGGCTGGTCGAGGAAACCTTCCTGCATTGCCAGACTATCCTCGGAGAAGAAACGGCCGTGTTCATCCTCGCGGTGGGGGAGGTATTCCTCATAGCGTGTCACCATGAAAAAGGACGCTGCAAAGGGGTCGAAGTCAAAGTCCAGGTCACGTCCGTAGACGGGATAGAGAATCCATTGTCCGTTGCGGCATTCGGCGTGGGGTTCCTGATCCTCAATGGTGGTTTCGAAAAGAAGGGGATGACTTTTGATGAAAAGGCTGTCGCCCAGCCGTTTCTGTCCATAACTCAACTTGGCGTCACCCCATTGCAGGAAATACTGCTCGTCGGTGGTGATGCTGTAGTCGGCGTGGAGCACATGGTTGAAAATCACTTTCAGCGTGTAGCCCAGCCGATTGGTGAGTTTGGGCACATGTATCAGTAGCATTCCGTGTGCTTTTTCAAGGTGCAAAGATACGACTTTTTTTTGATTTGGCGACTACCAAATTGCATTTTATGCCTAGAGGAAGTGCTAAGTTGTTGTCACCCAGATGTCCAAATGGAGCGCCGAAAACTACGGGATAATCGAACTCGGCTACGGCTTCGGCTACAATTTCCTCGGCCGTGCGGCCGAATGTCACCGTGTTGTCGTGCATGTCGCTCATGCCGCCAACTATGAGTCCGGCCAGTCCATCGAGCATGCCGGCACGCCGCAGCGCCTGCATCATGCGGTCGATGTGGTAGAGGTATTCGTCGAGGTCCTCGATGAGGAGTATCTTACCACGGGTATCTATTTGGGAACGAGAGCCAAGGAGGCTGTAGAGTATCGACAGGTTGCCTCCCACCACGGGGGCGGAGGCTTTTCCTTTGCGGTTTAATTGATGGGAATCCCATGCGTAGTCTACATAGTCGCGGTTCTTTCCAAACAGGAACTGGCGCAGGCTTTCAGTGGCCGGAGAGGGGCTGGAAGAGAAATTTATAGGCATGGTGGCGTGGAGTGTTGGGATGCCTAATGTGCTGTGTATGTGGTTGTGAAGTACGGTGATGTCACTGTAGCCTACAATCCATTTCGGATGCTCCGCAAAACGGCTGAAATCCAGTTTGTCGATGATTCTTACGGTTCCGTAGCCGCCGCGGCAGCAGAGGATGGCCTTCACTTCTGGGTCGTCGAGCAGCCCCTGCAGCAGGGCTGCACGATGCTTGTCGTTCCCGGCAAATTGGTTTTCAGACTTGTATAGTCCTTTGGGAACCATCACGTCGAGACCCCACGAGTGCAACTCGGCGATGGCTGGAGCCATCTCTTCGGGGCTTACCTTGCGCGCCGGTGCTGCCAAGGCTACCCGGTCGCCTTTTTTCAGAAATTCAATGCTTCTCATTTCCGTACTTAACGTTCTTTCCCTTGTTTTATTGTGCCGCCTTTCTTCCTAACGTCAACATCATTCATTGTTCATTTGTCATACTTCATTTGTTCGGTAGTTGTTCGGTTAAACACCGAACAACTACCGAACAACTACTGAACAACTACCGGTCAACATCCTTACCGGAATGCTGCCGAAGGGATTTTACCTCCTTTTCTGAAAAAAATATTTTGTCAAATAAAAAAAAATGTGTATATTTGCACCCACAAAGCAACACTGAAAAATCAATTATTAATGTTATGACTTTACACGAAATCGTAGACAAACTTGGTGCCTCGGTAGGCCTTGGCGCCGACAAGCTTGATAGGGAAGAGGAGTTCTGTTTTGCTTCCGACTTGATGAGCGACGTGTTGACGCTCAAGGATACGCCGGTACTGGTGACGGGCCTGTGCAATGTGCAGACTATCCGCACCTGCGACATGGCCAACCTCGAGGTAGTTATCTTCGTCCGCGGCAAGCGCCCCACGGAGGACATGGTGGAGCTGGCCGACGAGAACGACATGATTCTCATCTGCACGCCCTATTCGATGTTCAAGACCTGCGGCATTCTTTACGGCGCCGGCATGAAACCTTTATATTAATTGTTATGCATCAGGAATATACCGTTATAGAAGGCGATTTCGTCAACGCAGGCAAGGCCTCGAGCTCGGTCAAAAAGACGTTGAAACAGTTGAATGTCAATCCCCAGGTGGTGAAGCGTGTCGTGGTGGCACTCTACGAGGCAGAGGTCAACGCTATCGCTCACGCATATGGGGGAAAGGTTGTTGTCGACATCGATGCCGATAAAATCCACATGGTGGTGGCCGACAAGGGACCCGGTATTCCCGACATCGCCTGGGCTATGCAGGAAGGCCACAGCACGGCACGTCCTGAGGTTCGTGACATGGGTTTCGGCGCAGGCATGGGCCTGCCCAACATGCAGAAGAATGTCGACAAGCTCAACGTTACCTCCGAGGTGGGCGTTGGTACCACCGTCGAGATGGAAGTTAACTTTCAGTAGTCAAGTAGTCAGTAGTTAAGTAGACATGGCCTTTTATCACGCTTTACAAGTTGAGGACGAGCGCTGCATCGGGTGCTCGCGCTGTATGAAGATTTGCCCCACCGAGGCGATACGCATCTTCGGCGGCAAGGCCGCCATTCAGGAACACCGCTGCATCGACTGTGGCAAATGCTATGAGGTATGCCCCGCCCAAGCCATCAGAATCAAGGATGACGACTTCGAGGCTTTCAAGCGCTATCCCCACTCCGTGGCCCTACTACCGTCGGTATTCCTGGGTCAGTTCCCCGACGACATCACTGTGTCGAAGGTCTATGCCACCCTCTATGAGTTGGGCTTCGCCCATGTGATGGAGGTGGAGAGCGCCTCTTTGATTTACAAGGAGGCCAAGGAGAAATATGCCCGCGAGCATCCTGATATCCGTCCCCTGATTTCTTCCTTCTGCCCTGCCATCGTGCGCCTGATACAGATAAAATACCCGTCGTTGGTGGAGAATGTGATGCCTATCAAGGTGCCTCTTGACCTCAGTGCTATGTATGCCCTCGAGGAGCTTCAGAACCGCGGGGTGCCACGCGAGGAGATAGGACTCTTCTATATCACCCCTTGTGCCGCCAAGGTATCGGCAGTAAAGGCTCCCGTGGGCGAGGAGAAGAGTATCATCGATGGTGTTATCAATATGAACTCGCTTTTCAACCGTGTCTACAAACGTATGAAGGACAACGGTAAAGGCCATCAGTATCCACCGCTTACGCGCCATCGACTCTCTGCCGATGCCATCCTCAGCACTCTCACCAATGGTGAGCGACGCATTTGCACAGCCAAGCGTAGCTATTCCATCGATGGAATCGAGAATGTCATGGATTTCCTCGACAAGTTGGAGAACGATGAGGTAGAGGGCGTGGAGTTTCTCGAACTGAGGGCTTGCGACCAGAGTTGTGCCGGTGCCTTGTTGAGTGTCGACAACCGCTTTCTCTGCGGCGAGCGAATGTATGCCCGTGCTCGTCGTGCTGCCGAACGTGAGCGCAATGGTGAGATGCCGCGCGATCGTGAGATGGATAAATATAAGGACTATCTAGTTGAGAACTCGATGGTTGACGAAGTAGAACCCCGTTCGATGATGGTACTAGACAGCAATATCTCCAAGGCGCTCGAGAAGATGGAACGTATTGAAAAGATGAAGACTCATCTGCCGCAGATTGACTGTGGCGTCTGTGGCGCTCCCACCTGCGAAGCTTTTGCCACCGATGTGGTGTGCGACCGCGCACGGCTGGAGCAGTGCGTCTTCTACCGTCTGCACCTCGAATCCAATGGTAAGATGACTCTTGACGAGGGCCGCTCAAATATGTACTCTGTCTGGGGCGACGACCGAATAAGTGGGGAGATAGAGGTATGAAAAAAGGGCCGCGCTTCAAAAGCGCGGCCCTTTCTCTGTTTATTGTTTTACTTATAGGCATTTCAGTACATAGCGTAGCACGAACAAAGCGGCCAGTACCCACATGGTGGGGCTGATTTTTTTGATATTGGTTTTGCCGGTGCAGGCATTGAGCAGTACGTAGACGATGATGCCAATCATGATACCATCGCTGATGCTGTAGCACAGGGGCATGAGCAACATGGTGAAGAATGCCGGGATGGATTCGCTGAAGTTGTCCCATTCAATCTTGCTGACGCCGGAGCACATCATGACGCCTACCAGGATGAGGGCAGGGCCTGTGGCCTGGGCGGGAATGGCAAGGAAGAGAGGTGCGAAAAGCAGAGCTAAAGCGAAGCAGATGGCGATGGTGAAGGCTGTGAGACCCGAGCGTCCTCCCTCGCCCACGCCGGCAGCGGACTCTACATAAGTGGTGGTGGTCGAAGTACCCAGACAGGCGCCCGCGGTGGTGGCCACTGCATCGGCCATCAGCACTTTGCCAATACCCTCTATCTTCCCGTCTTCCTGCGTGTCATAGGCTTTCATTGATACTCCCACGACGGTGCCGATGGTGTCGAACATGTCAATGAAAAGGAAGGTGAATACGACGATGAGCATGTCCCAGGTGAAGATGTTGTGCCATTCGAACTGCATGAAGATGGGAGCGACACTGGGCGGAGTGGAGAGCACACCATCGAAGTGAGTTACGCCCAGGGGAATGCCGATGATGCTGGTGGCGAGGATGCCCCAAAGGATGCCGCCACGGACTTTGAGGATGATGAGTACGCTGGTGATGGCGATGCCGATGAGTGCCAGAAGGGTGGCGGTATCGGCGAAGTTGCCAAGTGCCACAAGAGTGGCTTCGTCGTTAATTACGATGCCGCAGTTTTTGAAGCCGATAAAGGCTATAAAGAGACCGATACCGGCGCTGATGGCAGTCTTTAGGCCGGCCGGAATAGCGTCGACGATGAGTTCACGGACTTTGAAGATGGTCAAAAGGATAAAGATGATACCTTCAATGAACACCGCTGTAAGTGCAAACTGCCAGCTGTATCCCATACCAAGACAGACGGTATAGACGAAGAAGGCGTTGAGACCCATGCCTGGAGCCAAACCAAAGGGCCTCTTGGCGTAGATGGCCATTACAAGGCAGCCGATGATGGCAGCTAGCGCTGTGGCGGTGAAAACGGCGTCGGTTGGCATGGGGTTGTCACCGCTGCCGAGAGCACTGAAGATGTTTGGGTTCACAGCCAAGATATAGGCCATGGTGAGGAAAGTGGTGATACCGGCAACTATCTCGGTACGCACTTTATGTTGTGTGGGATTGAACCCGAAAAGTTTCTGTAACATAATGTATCTAATTTCTTAATTTCTAATTTCTAAATTCTGAGTTTTGGCGTTTTTCTATCTTCTAAGTGTCCTGACGCTGCCATGCGTAGACCACTTAGAAATTAGAAATCAAAATTTAGAAATCGCTAGAACACCCACTTGATACCCAGGCAGGGGGCAATGTTGAATCCTTTGTTCTTGGAAAAGTCGGCACCGCTACGCCAGCCGCCGGCGAAGTTGTAAGCCAATTCCAATTCGCCACCGATGTTCAGGTTGGGGCAGCCGAAGTGCTGACCAATATTGTACCAAATCTGAGGCTCGCTAAGGATGACCCAGTCTGTCTCCTCTGGCCAGGCATTCTTCTCTCCCCACACATCGAGGAAGCCGCTGAAGGAGAGCCCTTTCACATTGAAGATGTCTTTCATTCCCCAAACGAAAGTGAACTGCAGAGGCACGTTGCCCTCGGCCTTCTGGATGTTCTTGTACATCAGCTCAAAGGTGAAGGTGTTGCGGAAGTCGGCACTGTGCAGGAAATATTCCACACCGAAGAGCCATGCGTTGTTGGCGAACTGGCCACCGTTCCACTCCACATGGAGGCTGAAGTCGCCAATGCTGCTGTTTTTCCAGAAATTCAGTGCACGGGCAATCTCGGTGTAGTAGCCTGTCGGCACGATGGCACCGCCGTCGGTGGGATGGTAGATGTCGGTGAAGAAGAACGTGGAACCCCAGTCATCGGCATAGAACCCCTCGATGGTGGTGGTGAGATGACCGCGGTTGAAGTCATACATCTCCTGGATGTTGGTCTGTGCATTCGTGTAGGATGCAAGGCCGAGCAGCATGGCTGCAAAAAATAATGTTTTTTTCATGATGGTTTTGTATTTAGTGGGTTAACAAAATTTTTGACAAAATATTCAATTGCAAAAGTACGTAGAAATAAAAAAAGATGCAAATTATTTTATTAACAATTTGCATCTTTTTGTTTTTCAGGGAGCTGTGTTTCAATAAATTCACCGTTCCGTCGGAAATGTTCGGCCAACTCGAGGTAGAAGCGGTGGCGACTGAGAGTCTTGGCGTTGCCTACTATTATAAGTTTCATACGCGCACGCGTCATAGCGACATTCATGCGGCGCAGGTCGCGCAAAAATCCAATATTGCCATCGGTGTTATCGCGCACGAGGGAGATGATGATGACGTCGCGCTCTTGTCCTTGGAAGCCGTCAACGGTGCCGACGGTAATGTGCCGTTTTAGTTTGCGGAAATAGTGCTGCATCTTGAGCAGTCGTCGGATGAGGCGTGCCTGTCCGCGGTAGGGGGTGATGATGCCGAAGTCGATACGCTCGCTTTCAATCTTTTGAGGTGAAATCATTTCGATGTAGTCGCGCAGTGAATGGATGACGAGGCGCGCCTCTTGGGCGTTGGAGAGAGTGCCAGTTTTAGTTCGGAGTTCGGAGAATCCGGAATGTCCGGACATTCCGGATTCTCCGGAGGTGTCGAGCCAAGTGAGGGGTGTGTCCAGTGGGCTCACCAGCCGTTGTGCCGCCTCTGGGGCTGCCTGCAGGCGACCGTGATAAAACCAACGCGAAGGGAAGAACATGATCTCCTCGTTCATGCGGTATTGTATGGTGAGCAGTGAGACACACCGTGGGTGTAGTTTCACTACCTTCTGCATCAATGTATTATCCAATCCACCCTTCATGGCCTCGAGGCTTTTTACCGTGGGTGGCAGCTGCTGGTGGTCGCCTCCCATAATGACGCGGTCGGCTTTCAGTATGGCGGCCCAGCAGGCAGGCTCGAGGGCCTGGGCGGCCTCGTCGATGAAGAGGGTGCTGAAGCGGCGCCGTTCCATGAGGCGGTAGGCGCTGCCGATAAGGGTGCAGCTCACTACGCGAGCCTCGTTGAAAAGGTCGGCGTTGATCTTGATTTCCAGCTCGGTCTCACGGTTGCGCAGCCGGTGGGCTTGCTCGCCTTTGACACCATTATTCAGAGTGCGGCGAATGTTCCACAACTCATGGTAGTCAGGATGCGAGGAATAGCGACGCTCATAGCTGCAGGCTAGCATCTCGTCGCTCATCCTCAGAGGGTTGCCTACGCGCAATACATTGACACTGCGGCGTATCAGTTGTTCGCTAATCCAGTCGACGGCGGCATTGCTCGGGGCGCATACCAGCACCTGTGTCTCTCGCTCAAGGGTCTCGATGATGGCCTCCACCAGCGTGGTGGTCTTGCCCGTTCCTGGAGGGCCATGAATGATGGTCACATCTTGAGCTTCCACTACCTTCTGGATGGCGTCGTTCTGGCTGCGGTTGAGCCAAGGGAAGGAGAGCGCAGGGAGTTGTCGGAAAGAGGGTTGTACGTTGCCTATGAGCACGTTGCGAAGCTTGACGAAGCGCTCGTCTTCCTTTCGCTCGGCTTCGGAGAGAGCTTCCTTCATCACGCGGAAACTGGTGTTGTCGATGCCTAGCTGCACTCCTAGTAGATGTCTTTGCGCCAGGTCTTTGATGCTCTGCAGGGCTGCCTTAGATGGCAGACTGACACTTATCACGCTATCTCCCACCTGTTCCACATAGCATTGGTGCGGCAACTCTTTGACGCTGTTTTCTGTTAGGAAGAAAAGTGTGGCGGGTTTGCCGGGCTCGAAATCCAATTCCACCTCATCTTCCGCTACTTGGTAGTGTATTTCCAGCAACAACTGGCCCAGTGCGTTGTAGCCCTCGTTTCCCAATCGAACTGGGTAGCGGCATCCGGGTTCGTGGATGCTACCTGTCAGCGAAGCTCCCTTCGCCTCGAGGTTCCGCTGGTAGGCTGCCTGCTCCTCTCGGAGCTCCAGCGACACCAGTTCCCTCATCTTTGCAAAATATGTGCTGGAATTTACCATTTGGTCTAAAAACTGATTGTCGTTGAAATTATTGTGCGTTTGTCTTCCTTTTTTTAGAATCTTTGTTGTTTTTATTCTTTATAATTACCTGATAACAAGTGTTATTTCTTTAGTTGCGTCTTAATTATTTCCCTTAGGGAGTTGATGGGTCGGTGAGAGGTGAATCGGGTCTAGGGGTACTCAGGGATGGGGTCACCATTTATGGTGAGTTTTTTTGTTAAAAGTGTTTGTATATCGTTTTTATTTTGTATATTTGCAAGGTCATGCGATAGGTGAATCTTGTCGTATGCTATTGATAATTAGTTAAATAAATAATATATTAATCCTAAAAAGTCACATCTATGACAAAAGTAAAATCTTTGGCTGACCTGAAAGCCATGCGCGAGAAGCTCCAGTCTAACCTCGATGTCCGCGAGAAGGCCGAGAATCCCGAGAGTCTGGTGCAGATCAAGGTCGCTATGGCCACCTGCGGTATCGCTGCCGGTGCCAAACAGGTTATGGAACACATGATGCAGAAGGCTGACGAACTGAAAATCGCCGCCGTCTTTACACAGACTGGCTGCATGGGCTACTGCCACGCCGAGCCCACCCTTGAGGTGCGTGTCCCCGGTAAGGATCCCATCGTCTTCGGCCACGTCGACAACAACCGTGCCGATGAAATCCTCACCAAGTACGTCCAGAATGGCGAACTCGTCGAGGGCATTATTCCCGTGAACTACGAAACGATTGACAAGTAAAAGTGATTAGTTGACAGTTGACAGTTAATAGTTGGCAGTGCTTCGCAGCCTGGCGGCAGCCAACTACAAACTACCAACTACAAACTACCAACTGAAAAAAAAAGATTATGGCAAAATACAAAATGCATATTCTGATCTGCGGCGGTACGGGATGCAAATCCAGCAACAGCCTCGAGATCATTGAGAATTTCCATAAAATCCTGGCCGAAAAGGGTCTCGCCGAAGAGGTTCAGGTCATCAAGACCGGTTGCTTCGGCTTCTGCGAGAAGGGCCCCATCGTGAAGATTATGCCCGACAACACCTTCTACACCCAGGTGAAACCCGAGGATGTGGAGCGTATTGTTAACGAACACATCATCAAGGGTCGTAAGGTCCCCGAGTTGCTCTACACCAACCCCGAGAACAAGGAGCACGTCAGCGACTCGAAGCACATGGACTTCTACCGCAAGCAGATCCGTATCGCCCTCCGCAACTGCGGCTTTGTGGATCCCGAGAACATTGAGGAGAGTATCTCCCGTGGTGGTTACGAGGCTCTGGCTAAGTGCTTGACTGAGATGACCCCGCAGCAGGTTATTGACGAGGTGACCAAGTCCGGCCTCCGTGGCCGTGGCGGCGCCGGCTTCCCCACCGGTGTCAAGTGGGGTCTCTGCGCCAAGAACCAGGCTGACCAGAAGTACATCATCTGCAACGCCGACGAGGGTGACCCCGGTGCCTTCATGGATCGTTCCATCCTCGAGGGTGACCCCAACAGCATTGTCGAGGCTATGGCCATCGGTGGCTACGCCATCGGCGCCACCAAGGGTCTTGTGTACATCCGTGCCGAGTATCCTCTGGCTATCGAGCGTCTGAAAATCGCCATCAATCAGGCCCGTGAGTACGGCCTCCTCGGTGAGGACATTCTCGGCAGCGGCTTCAACTTCGATATTGAGCTCCGCTACGGCGCCGGCGCTTTCGTCTGTGGCGAGGAGACCGCTCTGATCCACTCCATGGAAGGCCAGCGCGGCGAGCCTACCCTGAAGCCCCCGTTCCCCGCGGTCCGCGGCTATATGGACAAGCCCTCGAACGTGAACAACGTCGAGACCTTCGCCAACATCCCCATCATCATCACCAAGGGTGCCGACTGGTTCCGCACCATCGGTACCGAGAAGAGCCCCGGAACCAAGGTGTTCGCCCTCGCCGGCCAGATCAACAATGTGGGTCTGATCGAGGTTCCCATGGGCATCACCCTGCGTGAGATTATCTACGAGATTGGTGGCGGTATCAAGGACGGCCGCGAGTTCAAGGCCGTTCAGACCGGTGGTCCTTCCGGCGGCTGCCTCACTGCCAAGCACCTCGACACCGAAATCGACTACGACAGCCTCGTGGCTGCTGGCTCGATGATGGGCTCCGGCGGTATGGTCGTTATGGACGAGACCTCTTGCATGCCTGCTATCGCCAAGTTCTATCTGGAGTTCACCTGCGAAGAGAGCTGCGGTAAATGCTCGCCCTGCCGTATCGGTAACAAGCGCCTCTGCGAGTTGCTTGAGAAGATTACCGACGGCCGTGGTACCATGGACGACCTCCACGCCCTCCGTAACCTGGCCGCCGTCATCAAGGACAGCGCTCTCTGCGGTCTCGGTCAGACCTCGCCAAACCCCGTACTCTCGACCCTTGACAACTTCTGGGACGAGTACGTGGAGCACGTTGTCGACAAGAAGTGCCGTGCAGGTGTCTGCAAGAAACTCATGCAGTATGTCATTGACGCCGAGAAGTGTATCGGCTGCGGCAAGTGCGCCAAGGGCTGCCCCGTCGAGGCTATCAGCCGTACCGACTACACCGCCCCCGGCCACAAGCTGGCTTCCATGGCCATCGACGCCACCAAGTGCATCAAGTGCGGTGCCTGTATCAACAACTGTAAGTTCGGTGCCATTTCGGTTAAGTAATCTATAACGTTATAACGAAATACCGTAATAACGATATAAAATTCAAAATTAAAGAATAATGATCAACGTAACAATAGATAACAAAGCGATTCAGGTCCCCGAAGGCACTACTATTCTGAAAGCTGCCCGCATGGCCGGTATCGAAATCCCGACGCTCTGCTATTTCGAGCTCGACGGAATGAAATTTGAAAACAAACCTGGCGGATGCCGCGTCTGCATGGTTGAGGTCACCAAGGACTTCAACGGCAAGCCCCGCCGCAATCTGGCCCCCGCCTGCGCCACCGACTGCGTGGAAGGCATGGAGGTCCTTACCGCTTCGCCCCGCGCTCTCAACGCCCGCAAGACTGTCCTTGAGCTGATCCTCAGCGACCACCCGAACGACTGCCTCCAGTGCGAGAAGAGCGGCGACTGCGAACTGCAGGCCCTCGCCGCCAAGATGGGCATCCGCGAGATCCCCTTCAAGGGCGAGCAGAGCCACTATGAGAAAGACACCACCCTCAGCGTCTACCGCGATATGGACAAGTGCGTCTACTGCCGCCGCTGCGAGACCATGTGCAGCAAGTTCCAGAGCGTCGGCGCCCTGAGCGGCGTCAACCGCGGCTTCCCCTCGGTGGTGGCTCCCGCCTTCGAGCAGAAACTCGGCGACAGCTCCTGCGTCAACTGCGGCCAGTGCGTCCAGGTGTGCCCCGTGGGTGCCCTCACCCTCGTCGACAACATCAACGATGTGCGTAAGGCCCTTGCCGACCCCACCAAGAAGGTCGTCGTGCAGACCGCTCCCGCCGTCCGCGTGGCCCTTGGCGAAGAGTTCGGCATGGAACCCGGCACCATCGTCACCGGCAAGATGGCCGCTGCCCTGCGCCGTCTCGGCTTCGACTATGTCTTCGACACTGACTGGAGCGCCGACCTCACCATCATGGAGGAGGGCACCGAGCTCCTCGGCCGCGTGAAGGCTTTCCTCAACGGTGACAAGAACGTTAAGCTGCCGCTGTTCACCAGTTGCTGCCCCGCTTGGGTCACCTTCTACGAGAAGAACTTCCCCGACCTGCTCGACTACCCCTCGACCGCCAAGTCGCCCCAGGGTATGTTCGGCGCTGTGGCCAAGAACTACTTCGCCCCGAAGATTGGTGTGAAGCGCGAAGACCTCGTCGTGGTTTCCATCATGCCCTGCTTGGCCAAGAAGAGCGAGTGCGCCCGTCCGGAGCTCGGCAACGGCACCGACCAGGATGTCAACTTCAGCCTCACCACCCGTGAGTTGGCCCACATGCTCAAGCAGAGCAATATCGACCTCAACAGCATGCCCGAGGAAGACTTCGACAGTCCTCTCGGCCAGTCCACCGGTGCTGCCGTCATCTTCGGCGCCACCGGCGGTGTTATGGAGGCCGCTGTTCGTACCGCCTACGAGATTTATTGTGGCAAACCGCTGCCCAAGATTGACCTTGAGGCTGTCCGCGGCATCTACGGCGACAGCGTCCGTACCGCTACTGTCGACTTCAACGGCCTGGCCGTGAAGGTCGCCATCTGCTACGGTCTCAGCAACGCCCGTAAGCTTATGGAAGAGGTTCGTAACGGCAACCCCAACGGCTACCACTTCATCGAGGTGATGGCTTGCCCGGGTGGTTGCATCGGCGGTGCCGGTCAGCCCTACCACCACGGCAACAGCAACATCATCCAGAAGCGCATGGAAGCCACCTACCGCGAGGACGCTGGCAAGCCCATCCGCAAGAGCCACGAGAACCCCGACATCATCGCCATCTACAAGGAGTACTACGGTGAACCCTGCGGCCACCTCAGCCACGAGCAGCTGCACACCCACTACTTCGACAAGAGCGACAAAATCGAGGCTACAAAATAAAGTAATCAAAACTCAATCAGAACCAAAAGAACACAAAGAAAATTCTGATAGTTCTGATGGTTCTGATTGAGATAAAAAAATAAGAAATATGGCTAATATCAAGTTATCCGAAGATAAAATCAACATCATCAAAGAGATTGCGAAGTCCTTTGGTAACAAGAGCGGCGAGGTCATCAACGTGCTGCACCAGGTGCAGGGCAAGTTCGGCTACCTGCCCGCCGAGGTCCAGGAGGTCATCGCCCACGAGCTGAACATGCCCGTGGCCAAGGTCTATGGCATCGTCTCCTTCTACAGCTTCTTCACCATGGAGCCCAAGGGTGAGCATCCCATCGACATCTGCCTCGGCACCGCCTGCTACGTGCGTGGTGCTGAGAAGGTGCTGGATGCCTTCCAGCGCAACCTGGGCATCCAGGTCGGCAAGTGCACCCCCGACGGCAAGTTCTCCCTGAACACCCTCCGTTGCGTCGGTGCCTGTGGCTTGGCCCCCGTCGCCATGATCGGCGACAAGGTCTACGGCCGCCTCACCCCCGACCTCGTTCCCGGCATCATCGCCGAGTACAAATAATCGGGAACAAGGGCAACCACTAACCCTCAAGCCGGAAGCCCCGAGAGGGACTTCCGGCTTCTAATAATAAGGAATATTGATATGAATGTGTCAACGCTGATAAAGCAGTATTTTGAATCACATATTAATGATGTGGCGATAGATGTTTTCGATGAGAAAAACATCTATACCGTCTATCAGCGTGTGATCGAAACACTGACACGGCATGTTAATATTGAGACGACATTGTTACAGGCACTTAACTACTGCTTCTACGAAATACTCGATAATGTGCTCATCCACTCTGGCAAAGAACTTGGCACAGTTATCACATATTACGATTCAGAAGAGCACTCGCTCAGTTTGCTTGTAGCAGATGATGGTCAGGGTATTCGCGCTTCGCTGGCCGAGAATGAGAAATATTCCAACCTATCTGAATCTGAGGCATTGAAGATATGTGTCCGTGACTCGGTTACCGACGGCAAAGGAATGGGATTTGGCCTCTATACCACCTCGTTGCTTGTTCGTGATGCAGGACTGCGGTTTGACATTCGTTCCGGAAGCCATACATTGAAGCTGCAAGACGGCAACTCCACCATTATCGAGAGCGCCCCCTGGCAAGGTACCATTGTGTATTTGCGCCTTCGTACTGATCTGGAAATAGACCCCGAAAAAGTAGTGGCCAACCGCACCAATGTGGCGGAACAATACAACGAGACATTCTTGAATGATAACGAATTGGAGAAGTTATGGTAACATTCCGTTTTAGAGAATTTGGAGAAAACTTAGGCACGCGCCAGTTGGGACAGCAAGCACGGGAAAGGTTGATGCCGCTGCTTGAGGGTAACGAGCGTGTGGTGCTCGACTTCACTGGTGTAGATGTTGTTAGCAATTCGTTTGCCGACGAGTGCATAGCCAAATTACTACTCACCATGCCTCTTGCCGAATTAAAGGCACACACCACCTTCCGTGGCCTCAATCCATTGGCTTCTGAGAGTGTCCTCACCGCCCTCCGTCGCCGTCACCTGGCAATGGCGTAAATTTGCCATTCGGCCGCCCCGCTCTTTCTTTATGCCTTCTTGGTGGGTTTGCTTATCAAGTTCGCAGACCATTCCCTTCGGTCAGGCAAATATGTGCTTTCTTTATGGTAACACTGAAACTGCTGAAGACCAATCGAATGCACAAATACAATGCTAAATAAGTAAAACGTTGATTGCTAGTGCTATTACATCACGACCCTTCGGTGATCCTTCGGCGATCTTCCGACGGCCTGTTTACCATTCTTTTCCCATAAGACAGTAAAATCGACATACGTAATGGACCATAATACAGGTTTTTTTTTATGTAACGAATCCCGAAAGTTGAGAAAGACTTTCGGGGTTCATTACATTTCTGGAACTGACCCAAATTGTGATGTCGTTCTTTTTTTACCAAATGGAGCTTAATAATTGTTTATGCTGTTATAATTTAGTCAGTTGATAATAACCAGCCATTTCTGTACCCAGTTTTAAATAGTTTCCTTTTTTCTCCCAGTGCCATTCGTCAATCTTACCATCATGCATTAAAAATATTTTATCTCCTTTTACTTTATATGTTCCGATGATGTATGAGGCTCCATTACTACGACTCATCCATGGATGCAAAGCTTCACTTTTACGTTGAAAAGACCCGTCTTGGGCAAATGTCCAGACAAAACTTACATTTATATTTTCGATGTCATATCGCCATGACCCAACAAGGGGTTCATTGTTATCGCATGAAACAAAGCATGAAAATACTACAACTGTTGAAAATAATACAAATATTTTTCTAATATTCACTTGCTTAACATATTAAGAACGTAATTTGAATAATCATTGACAATGGTATTATAGTTTTCTTTGCCAAGCATTTTTGATGCTCCAACAATAGAAAACCCCGCATCCGAACCAACCTCGTTATTGAAATGGTCAATTTGTTGTTTGGAAAACAGAGCCTCATAAATGGCTAATCCATAAGCAATGTATGTTTGGGCAAGGCATTCTTTTCTCATATCATCTGACACAGCCCATAATCCCTCATCAGGCCAAAAAGCATATCCTCCTATTTTTTTAGTTAATTCTATGGCAACATCAATTACAAGTTCTTTGTCCATTGACAAAAAGCCATCATTAATAACACTCACATCTGTTGCATTTGCCACATGACTAATCCAGTCTTGAGTTGATTTGATGGAATAATGTTTGTGAGAAACTTCCTGCTCAGTTCTTTCGGTCATAGTATTGCTATTACCGCAGGCATAGTTAATAATCAATAATAGAAGAATTATTATCGGTTTCCCAATAAACTTAGTAATTTTTTTCATTATTTAATTTATCTTATTTGTAATAGAATATTTGTCAATTCCACTGGTTTTATGTTTTTTATATTTGCTCGGATTAATTGAATAATCTGTGGCAATAGAATATGCTTTGTCAAAGAGCGTCTTATTATTAATACCAGTGTAAAATATCATAGACTCTAATGCTATTACTGAGGATTCACATCCTTGTTCGGCTGCTTGAATAAACCATTTTGCAGCTTCTAAATTATCTTTAGAAATGCCGTACCCGTTAATATAACAAACACCCAGATTGTGCTGTGCTTGCACAATTCCGTTGTTTGCCGCCATTTTAGTCCAATAATAAGCTTTTTCATAATTCTTAGGCCATAAATTTCCTGTCAGATAATGTTCACCAAGCTCATTTTGAGCTTCCACAATACCTTGCTCTGCGGCTTTTGTCAGCCAAAACTCTGCTTTTTTTAGTCTTTCTGCATAAGGTTCTGATGTAATATCAGTGGGATAATTATGCCCGACTATGCATTGCGCTTCAGCATTTCCCAATTCCGCAGACTTTAAGTACCATTTAAATGCCTCCTCTAGGTCTTCTATTCCATTACATCTGTTTCTATATAGTGAAGCCAATTTCATGTAAGCAGTATCTGTCGCTATTTTATCGAAAATTTCTATTGCTTTTTCTTCATCTCCTTGAGAAAAAGCCGTTATCCCCATTTCCAGATTGACGGATTCTCTTACAACACATCCCCCAAATATCAAAGGAATCATGAAAAGAAAAGTTATTTTTTTTACCATAATGATGTCCCTCATACGTGCCGGGCGCAACCTTTGTCCTCGGCTCGGAGGGAATAAAACTAAACGAAGAAAGTGGAGCCATCCATTGTGCCCCTATTTTCCTTGTGAGGGCTGGACTCCCTATAGCATAAAATAAAGGTATTTTGATTGGCTCCACAAGGATGTATCATAGAAAAATATGAATACAATCCAAATGAAGCACTTATCATTCCTCTATTCCTAATGCTATATGTGAAGTGTCCAGTTCCACAAGGTCGGAATAAGGCGAAAATGCGCTTTCTTTCGGCAAACGGATTTCTCCCCGTTTGCGACTGCAAAGATACACAAATTCCCCAAACTGACAAAATATATTTTCGCAATCCAGAGAAAAAGTGTATTTTTGCAAAGTGATAATAGAGAAAAATAGGGGATGATGGGGAGTGATGGGGTTGTATATTATAACAAATAGGATAGTTATGGAGAACAAACAGTTTTTGCCACAGGATGGGCGATACGATGACTTGATTGTCTATCAGAAGTCAGGGTGCATCTGCGACATCACGGACTATTTCTGCAAGACTTTCATGGATGGCCGCAAAGACAGGACAGTAGACCAGATGGTACAGGCTGCGCGTTCGGGAAAGCAGAATATCGTAGAGGGTACAGCCGCTTCAGCCACCTCGAAAGAGACAGAAATCAAACTGCTGAATGTGGCCAAAGCCAGTCACCAAGAACTGCTGGAGGACTACAAAGACTATCTGCGCCACCACAATCTTCCCCTTTGGTTGCCTGGCAACCCACACTACTCTCGCACACGCAGAGTTTGCAAGGCCCATAACGACAGCGCCTATTTCATGGAGCTGATGCCTCGCTGCAACGACGAGATGATTGCCAACCTCGCCATCACTATCATCTGTCAGGTAGACCTGCTGCTGCGCAACCTGATAGAGTACCACAAGCAGGAGTTTCTGGAACATGGCGGCATACGCGAGGAGATGACGCGGGGCAGGATGGCCTACCGCAACAGCCACACTGGACAACCACGCCCACCCGTTGCCAGTAACACTGCTCTCAGCAAAAGGGAGCAGGAACTAAACGACCGAGAAGCCTGCATCGCCCAGAAAGAGCAGGAGCTGCAAAGGAGAGAGAAAGAACTGGAGGTAAGAGAGAAAGAGGTGGCGAGGTTGATGAGGTTGGGAATGGCAGAGAGGAATAATAGGGAATAATAGGGGGTGATAGGGTTGGATAGGGTTTTATAAGACCCTATAACACCCCATAGCAGCCTATTGAACCCTATCAAGAAAGAAGCCAATGATAAGACAATACATTGCATTCGCGCCGCTGCAGGGGTATACAGACTGCGTCTACCGGCGAGCACACTGGGAGTGTGTCGGTGGGGTGGATGAGTACTATACGCCGTTCGTGAGGATTGAAAAGGGAGAAGTAAGAAAGAAGGACTTACGGGATACCGACCCTGAACGGAACGCCGGCGTGCCGACGGTACCGCAGGTGATAGCGAAAGATCGGGATGAATTTGCAAGGCTGTGCGACGCGGTACAAGGTCTTGGATGGCGACGCATCGACCTCAATATGGGCTGTCCGTTCCCCATGCAGGTGAAGGCCGGTCGCGGAAGCGGACTGCTGCAACATCCAGATAGGGTAGAGGAGATTGTCTATGAGATGCAGCGGCGGCCGGAGGTGAGGTTTTCCATCAAGATGCGACTGGGACAGGAGAACGCCGAGGAGGGAATGGCATTGCTGCCCATCATCAACGAAATGCCGCTGGTGCATGTAACACTGCACCCAAGGCTCGGTCGGCAGCAGTACAAAGGCCTGCCCGACCGAGAATCGTTTGCCTGCTTCATGGAGCAATGCAGGCATCCGATGGTCTACAATGGGGACATAACACACGCCCTCGCCCTTACGGGCACCCCCTCTAGCTTAGAGGGGGAGTTCGCTGGCGCGGACACGTTTCCCGAAGGTCTTAAGGGGGTGATGATTGGGCGGGGATTGTTGGCGAAACCGTGGATGACACTTGACACACTCCTCAGTCAGTCGCAAGCGACTGCCAGCTCCCCTAACTTAGGGGAGCAGTTTGAGAAAGTCAAGGTAATACGGCAAATGCACGAACGCATCTACCGCCATGCTGTAGAGAACCTCTGCGGCGACAGCCAGATACTCTCACGCCTGCACGCTTTTTGGGAATACATCGACATCGACCGCAAGGCAAAAAAGGTCATCATGAAATCCACCACGCTACCTCACTACCGTTCCTCACTTCGTTCGGTTTTCTTCCAGTAGTTTCCGTAAGTCGTCTATCTTCTGCTCGATGTCCTTTAACTGTGCCTTCACATCATCGTTGTTGTCAGCGGCGAGGGCATCAACGAAGATGGAATTGATGAGGGACATGCCAATGATGCCGCCGCCAATAAGAAGGATGCAGAAATAGGTTCGCACCACATGAACCCAGAAGGAGGGCATGTTGCCAACTACGGCATTGGGTATGTCGTACCATCCTTCGACAGTAAAGAGTTGGAATACAGCATAGGTGGCATCGAGGGGAGTGGCAAAATATTGTGGGGCGGTCTGGCCAAAGAGGGCGCTGTTAATCATGGCCATCACCACGATGATGACGAGGTAGCCGAGCAGGAATCCTGCCGACTGGCGCAGTGCCAGCTTGAATCCTTTCCAGATTTCCTTGAGGTTCGGAAAATGGCGAATGGTGCGGAATGACTTGAAGACGCGGAGCACACGGAGGGTGATGAGTATTTTCATTCCGCCGGTGGCGGGAATGAAGTAGACGAGCAGCGCCGGGAGGGAGAGCAGTGTCACAGAGCCGTCGAGGATGTTCCAGCCATCGTGCCAGTAGCTGCGAAATCCCTGTTTGTAATGTTTCATTACCATTTCTATGACAAAAATGACCGTGGAAAGTATGTCAATGACACTCATCACGATATTCTCCATACCGCATCCTTGCAGGAAGATAACCAGCATGTTGATGACTACTACCCACAGGATAAAACGCTCGTTAAGGAATAGTTTTTGCATAGATATCTATTTTTCGTTTTTCCGTTTACCTTTGAAGGAGAAGGGCTTGTCTCCCATCAAGCAGGTGAAACCAATCTCTTTTCTGTCGGCTTTGCCGTCTAATCGGTGGATGGTGTACTTCTCGTAGCGTTTGCCTTTTGAGATGGGTGCCACGCCGTCGGCTGTCAGATGGTCACCTTCAAGTTTAATCTGTGGGATGTCGAAGTCAATCTTCACCGGCATCAGCCGGGCAAACTTCACCCGATACATTGTCAGCACGATACCCTCTTTCTCTGTTTTCTTCAGTGTTACTTTGACATCTTCTCGCGTGTAGCCGTCCACCGTCATAGTGCCGACATAGGTCTGTGCCCCGGCGCAGAAGCCCAAAAATGATAGCAGTAGGAGTATGAGTGTTTTCTTCATTTTATAATATCTGCGCCGTGTGGTTTTTGGTGTCCACCTTCCTCACTCCAGTTGATTTCTTTCCAGCGGTGTTCGGTTCCCCTCCAGGGTTGCCGATGGCGTCGATGATGATTCCCTGCTCGTCGATGACGTAGGTGGTGCGCAGGGTGCCCATGCTAATCTTCCCATAGTTCTTTTTCTCGCCCCAGGCCTCATAAGCCTTCAATATCGTCATGTCGGTGTCGGCGATGAGGTGAAACGGTAGCTGATACTTCTCAATAAACTTCTGGTGGCTGGTGGTACTGTCTTTGCTGACACCCAGTACCTCGTAGCCCAGCGCGAGGAAGCGCTCATAGTTATCCCTCAAGTTGCAGGCCTCGGCAGTGCAGCCCGGTGTGCTGTCTTTGGGGTAGAAGTAGAGCACCAGCTTCTTGCCGGCATAGTCGGCGAGGCTCACGCGCTCGCCCGTCTCGATAAGGCCCTCAAAATGGGGCGCTTTGGTTCCTTTGGCTAACATATATTACTCTCCTAGTAGGCTGTTTAACTTTTCAAAGGCATGCATCATGAAGGTGAGAGCCCCCTGCTCATGGGCAGGAGTGCTGTTGTTGCCACCTCCGTAGTTGGCAGTATCGAGTACCACGTCGGTGGCGCCACCCTCTGTCAGGAAGTTGTACATGTTCACCGAGTTGGCTACCGGGACGGTGATATCCTTGGTGTTGTGGAATAGCATGATATGGCTGCTCTTGCTGGCATCCCACCCTTTGCAGATGTTGTCTCTCTCGAAGATGCTGAAGAACCGGCGCGAGAGCGACGTGGTGGTGTCGAGGAGGATGGGAGAGACATACTGGTCGATGGATAGCGACCCAATCTTGGCATCAATCTCCTCGCGCGTGTATCGTTTGCTGAGAATCCAGTCGTCAATGTGACTCAGCACAGGCTCGACAAACATCTCCTCGCGGGAAGCTCCCACTTGGTAGAACTCGTTGTAAGCCAGCAGCACGCTGACCGCTGTACTGGGCATGCCGGCAATGGTGGCGGTGATGAATTGGCGGTAGGTCTCGGATATGTCGTAGGAGCCGGCACCGGCGAAACTGTAGGTGAGATGGAGGTCCGGGTATTTCTCTGCCACTAGCCGCACTACGCCCATGGTGGTTTGCCCGCCCTGCGAGTAACCGGCATTAAACAGCAGGTTTCCCCATGTGAAGCCTCTGGCGGACAACAACTCTTTGGTGGCCAGTAGGGCATCCACACTGGCCTGGGCGTTGACCTTCGAAAGGCAGTAGGCCTGGTGGTGATGCTCGGTGACACCGAAACCATAGTAGTCGGGCGAGACGGTGATGAGGTCAAGTCCTGCGGTGTATTGTTGTTCCGTCAGAGCCCCTTTCGAGGGGCATTGGTCGGCACGGTAGACGGTGAAATGGTTGTAGATCAGCAGGCCTTGTGCCTGTTTGTCGCTCTTTACACTATTGCCAAAGGTGATGGTTCCCGACAGCATGATGGGGTTGCCGTAGGGGTCGGTCGATGGATAGACGATATTGTAGACTGTCATCTCACCTATTGTGGTAGAGTCGGAGATGTAGGCCGTGGCCATCGGCAGGTCTGAAGGTTCGACAGGAGTTTCGTCTTTTGTGCAACAGACCATCAGGCTGACGCTGAGTAGCATGACGGCGTAAAAAAAGTATCTTTTCTTCATCAGGGTTGTTGTTTTTTCTATCCGGAAAAACGTTTTTCTTATACAAATATTGCTTTTTACATGTTTTTTTTCTCCGAAAGACGTTTTTAATAAACAAGTGATTGATTGGCATTTCGTACACTTATGGCCATGGCTATGATTCGCAGTCTTTCTACCTGCAGCGAGAAGGATGGCAAGGTGTTGGTAAGGGGGTGATGGGTGTATGATAGGTGCATGGTTGCAAGGGGGTCCTAGGGGAGGAGGTCGTCCTCCTTTTTGCGACGCAAAAGTATTATATTTATTGTAATCAGTATAAAAAGTATGGACAGCGCCAGCAGTGCAATTGTCCAAGGACTGGGTGTCAGCCTCTCTATTAAGGCTCCAGGCAGATTCGAGATGCTGTTGGTGAGACGGTCGCAGAACCAAGTGGGCCATTGGATAAGAAAAGCCGTGAAGCCGCAAGGAAGTAACATATAAAGGAATGAAAGTGCAAGGAGGAAACCTGCTAGCGGAGCAATGACGATATTGGCAATCAGGAAGTAAGGATAAATCTGGTGGAATGTGACGAGGGTGATGGGCAGGGTGGCGAGGGTGGCTGCAAGACTGACAATGGCAGCTTTCCACATGATGTTATGGTGAAGGTTTATGGCTGGACGCATCAGTAGGATTCCTGCTACGGCGCTGAAAGATAGCTGCCAACCGGTGTTGAAGAGCAACATGGGGTCGCCCATCAGCATGATGATTGCGGCAAAAGCCAGCAGGTTGAGCGAATCGGTTCTCCGTCCGAGCATGTTGTTGATGATGAATAGGCTGAACATCAGTGCTGCCCTTGTGGTGGAGGGTGCTAGCCCCGTCAAGATGGCAAAAGCCCACAGCACCAACATCTGTACGCTCCCTTTGATAATACGCCCACGGCGCTCTTTACCTACCCACACCATCAGCCAGCCTACCATCGCAGCCAATAGTCCAACATGTAATCCGCTGACACATAATAGGTGCATGATGCCTGCGTCGCGGAATTGTGCATTGAGATCGGACTCAAGGTCTCCACGCCAGCCAAGCGTCATTGCTTCTGCTACACCGCGATACCTATGTTCCAAAGGACCTGTCTGCATTTTTTTCAATAGCTTCATTCGCAGTGCTTCACTATGGGCACGGAGCGAGGTACTGTCGCGTGAGATGAGGATGTAGTGGTCGTTGGTGATATAGAGTGTTCCTTTCTCGCGGTTTGCATATCCGTGTGCCATCAACAGGTCGCCATAGCGAAGAGTGGCGGCGGTGCTGTCTTTGCGCAGGTAGAGGCGTAACTCGCCCTCACAGGATTGGTTGTCAATCTCTTCCACTTCGGCCAATGCTCTCCAGCTTCGCTCGCGTGGTAGGGGCGATTCTTTCAGCCGGAGAGTAATAAAGGAATCTTTCTCCGTAGCAAGTGTGGTCCAGTCTCGAGTGTCAAACTGTGGGTCGCCCAGATGACATCGCAGGGCACCAATGGAGAAGAATGTCGCCATCAGCATGACGAAGATGATAGGACGGCTTTTCTCTCTGAAAAACAGCAGTAAAAGTCCTAATAAGAGTGCCGCTAATGCCAGTAGAATAGCCCACGATGCCAAGGTCATGATGGTGGCCTGATGTCCCATTGCGACACCTGCAATCAAGGCCATAGCTACCGGTACCAGTGGAATGCGCCGCACGGCTAGATAATTAGGTCTGCGAGTTTGACTTTTGGAACGTAATGGATGCCGTCACGACGATAATAGGCGTGGCTCTCGTCTTCAGCGATGGGGACCAACTCGATATGCTCATCGCCTTTGCCGATGGCCAGCACCAGTAAGGGAGGGTATGGAAGGTCTAGGACTTCCAGTAACTTCGTACGATTGAAGGCTCCGATAATCAGTCCGTTGAGACCCATTTCCACGGCTTTAAGCAACATGCTCTGGGCCGCAATGCCGAGGTCCATGTCTACCAGAGGACTCTCTTTGGCTGTGGAACAGATGACGATAAACGCCTCGGGTTCAGTATCTGGGAAGGGCAGGTGGAGTTCCGGCAAGGCAGCTCCCATCTTGATGAGAGGTTGTACTAGGTTGGCACCGCTGTCATGAGTCACCAGTCTGAATCTCAGCACTTGCTGGTTGCAGGCCGAGGGTATTTTGGTACATACACCCACGATGCGTTCCAACTCGCTGTGGGATACCTTATAGGCTTTCATGTAGCCTCGTGTGCTGCGGTTCTTCAGTAGCAGGCTGTCCACCGTATGTCCGATACGCTTTACCTTGGGCTTGTTACTCCCGAGAGTCTCTTCATATCTCTTTTCCAAATAATTGTCAGCCATAATTCTTATTCTTTGATTTTGGTCCAGTAAACGCTCTCTCCAATGCCGAGAACCGAACCTCGCAGTCGTAGACGGCCGTCTTTTTCAAATCGTACTGTCAGTTTTGCTTTCATGCCGCGTTGAGGATCGTAGATCTTTGTTCCGTTCCATTCCTTGTCACCTGCGTCGTATTTCAGACCGCTGAAGAGTACGATTCGGTCACAGGGAGTGTTCCGAAGCTTCTTGTCAGGATTCTTGGTGTCGAGTTTTTTGTTTCCGTTAGCATCCTTGTCGTGTTCCACCCAGATAATCTGGCCACGATAGGTTCCATCGGTCAATTTTACGATTTTTGCCTTGAATTTATCCCCATTTTGGACTCCGGAATAGACTCCGACGATGTTGTCGGCCGAATTGTTCAAAGCATTTTGCCCTATTGCCTGGAAGAGTGGCAATATGATGATAACCAGTGTTGTAAAAATTTTTTTTGTCATAATATTGATGTTCTGTAGAATGCAAAAATACAATTTTTTTCAAAATAATTTTGCCAGTTCAGAAAAAGTTCGTAATTTTGCACCCGCTTTCAAGGCAAGAAACATGATCTGCTAGCTCAGTTGGTTTAGAGCGCTTGCTTGACAGGCAAGAGGTCACAAGTTCAAATCTTGTGCAGATCACACAGAAAACGGGAACTATCGGTTCCCGTTTTTTTATGTGTTCTTACAATGTATTTGAAAAAAATTTTGCTATTATAGAAAGAAGTTGTATTTTTGCATTCCAAAAGAAAACTGAAAACTATGAAGATTTCCGTTGCAGGTACCGGCTATGTCGGTCTTTCCATTGCCACTCTGTTGGCTCAGCATAACGATGTCACCGCTGTCGATGTCGTTCCCGCACGCGTTGACCTGGTGAACAACAAAAAGTCTCCTATTCAGGATGACTATATCGAGGATTACCTCACTAACAAACCTTTGAGCCTGAAAGCGACCCTCGACCAGGAGGCTGGTTACAAAGATGCCGAATTCGTAGTCATTGCTGCTCCTACCAATTATGATAGCCAAAAGAACTTCTTCGATACCTCAGCTGTTGAAGCCGTTATCGATGCAGTTCTCAAGGTGAATCCTGATGCTGTGATGGTGATCAAATCGACTATTCCGGTTGGATATACAAGAGGTCTTTATGTAAAATATCAGAAGAAAGGTGTCAAGAAATTCAATCTTCTTTTCAGCCCTGAGTTCCTGCGCGAGTCTAAAGCCCTTTACGACAACCTCTATCCGAGCCGTATCATCGTGGGCATCCCGAAGATGATGAAAGGCGATGAGTATCAGGAAGAAAACGAGGCTATCAAGGCATTGACAGATATGGATTGGCTCACCGAGCGTGCCCATGTATTTGCAAAACTCCTCCAAGAGGCGGCTATAAAGACTGATGTTCCTACTTTGTTCGTTGGCATGAAAGAAGCCGAGGCTGTGAAACTCTTCGCAAATACCTATCTCGCTTTAAGAGTTAGCTACTTCAACGAATTGGATACATACGCTGAGATGAAGGGTCTCGACACCCAGGCCATCATCGATGGTATCGGTCTCGATCCCCGCATCGGTACTCACTACAACAACCCCAGCTTCGGTTACGGTGGCTACTGCCTCCCGAAGGACACCAAGCAGCTGCTTGCCAACTATGAGGACGTCCCGCAAAACATGATGTCCGCCATTGTCGAGTCCAACCGCACCCGCAAGGACTTCATCGCCGACCAGGTCCTCAAGATGGCCGGATACTACTCCTACTCCACCAACAACCAATACGGCTCACTATCTAACTCCCCCTCTAAGATAGAGGGGGTGGCCGGTAGGCCGGGGGCGTATGATTCAAACCCGGGGGACCCGAAGGGTGGAGGAGTGTGTCAACCAGCGGTTCCCACTATCGGTGTCTACCGCCTCACCATGAAGTCCAACTCCGACAACTTCCGCCAGTCCGCCATCCAGGGCGTTATGAAGCGCATCAAGGCCAAAGGTGCCCAAGTGATCATCTATGAGCCCACCCTCGAGGACAGCTCCACCTTCTTTGGCAGCCTCGTCGTCAACGACCTCGAGCAGTTCAAGTCCCGCAGCAACGCCATCATTGCCAACCGATATGATTCAACCTTGGACGATGTAAAGTCGAAAGTATATACTCGAGACATTTTCCAAAGAGATTAGGTCGTATCATGAGGTCATGAGCACCTTGAAAGAAAAGAAAATGAAAGCGAATAACCGCTACGACAACTGCCTCGACGATGTGGCCGACAAGGTATACACCCGCGACATTTTCAAACGCGACTAATGGCGAGTGACGATAAGACATATTGGTATGTGCTGACTCATCCGAGTCCTGCGCAGATAGAATGGATGCTGCAGCGTGAAAACCTCGGAGAGTTCCGTCGCAACGATGAATCCCCCGAGCCGCTCGAGTATTTTATCCCTTTCCAGTTCCTCCTTCGCGCACCCACCAAGGCAGCACTCACCTCAAAGACTGAGGATTATTCCGACCGTGTGGTTTATGACCCTATGGCCGAGGTGGACAACGGCATCCGTGAGGCCCTCCACAGCTACATCTTCATCCATGCCGACGAGAATCGTATAGCCCGCCTTCTGGAGAGCGAATGGAACAGTGCTGGACGTCTGCACCTGCATTATTACCGCACCATCAGCGGTGAGCCGTTGCGTGTGATGGATGCCGAGATGCGCAGCTTCATGGAGACCCTCCGCAACCGTCAGTTGCGCTACTACCTGGGGCAGCCCATCGATGCCATGGGAGTGGGCGACACCGTCACACTTCGCATAGCGCCTTGGGAGGGCCGCAAGGCCACCATCACACGTCTCGAATTGCGTGGTGGCCGCAGCAACCTCACCGTCACCATGGACATTCTGGGCAACCTCACCCGTGTCACCTTCCCGGATGTGCATGATGGCGACATCGCCTTCGATGACGAAGCGTTGGAGCGGCTGATCAGTGGCAACCTGCTACGCAATTTCGAGCAGGAACTGCTCGCTATCCTGGCTCGTCGTTTTGGACGTAAGCCCAGCGAGGACGACCGCCGTCGCGACAACTCGCGGATGTCTCGAATCTATGGATACCGGGGTGTTATCGTCGATGATGTCGACGAGCAGCACCGTTTCGCGGCCCTGATGCTCATCTGCGCCTCGCTTTTGGGTGATAAAGAGGTCAAGAAGCAATATGTCGCCCAACTCAAGGAATGGCTTGGCAGCCGCACCGAGCCCGTCAATGACACTGAGGCCTACCTGATGATTGCCCTCTTCGTGGCCCTTCGCGACCCCTCCCTCCGAGAAGCCGTCAAAGCCTACCGCAACACCCACGACGACTGTCCCGATATCATCCGACAGCTCTTCTCCAGAGTCAAACGCCTCCGCTGCCGGTAGTGACTGGGGACTGGCTCCTGTTGTCAGAGAAGACTGGTGCCTGTCTCCTGTCACAACTTTTTTAAAAGTTATTAAATTTTATTTGGTGGAGTAAGATTTTTTTTCTACCTTTGCAATTGCTTATGATAGCAGCATAGTATGCATGCCAGCCGGACGGAAGTGACTATAGTTTAGTGCTTTCGGGAATTCGCATAGGCAGCATATTACGTGTTTCCGGGCTGATAATCCACTGTCAGGCCAAGGAATTTTAGTATATTTATTTAGTTATTCCCTCAAAATTACAATATATTCCCTCAATCATTTTTCAATTCTCAATTCTCAATTTGAACCGTGACCGTCAAAGAAGTTTTCGACCTGCGCAAGCAGGGCCGCATAGAAGAGGCCTACGAGGCTATCCGCCCGATGTATGCCGCCCACAAGGGTCGCTACACCACCCTCTGCATGTTCTGGACGGCTGCCGACGTCTTCAAACTCCGCCTCGAGCAGGGCAGGGTAGAGGAGGCCTCAAAAATATTGGAAGCCCTCAAGCGCATGATCCCCCAGCGTGTCGTCCTCGCCTGCATCACCGCCCACCCCGGCTACTCTGTCCCGCAGATCTCCGCCTCCACCGGCATCCCGCAGAAGTCCATCGAGCGCCACGTCGCAGCTCTCATCGAACACGGCCTCATTGAGCACCAGGGCAGCAAAAAGACCGGAGGCTACTACATAAAATAAGAAAACCATACCGAAAACGGCGTGGATTGCAGGCTGAAGGTTCTAAGCTTCACACAAAAAATAACATTATGAAAATCCTTAGAACCTTAGTTATTTCACTTGCAACTACATGCATCCTTTTCGCTGGTTGCAGCAAGGAAAAGGAACCAACTAATAGCACGCAAGTAGCAACGGTGAAAGTCCATGTCAGCGACTTCGCCATCTCGCAGGAAGATTTTCCTGGCGGGACTAAAACCACGGAGGACCCTGCTGATTATGATGGTGTCAATGCCATGACGCTGGCCTTTTACAATGCTGCTGGCACCGAGGTGGTTAAGACCACCCAGCTGAAGTCCGACAACACCACCTTCACCACCTTCGGTGAATTCGAGTGCTCGCTCCCCATGGGCACTTACACCATGGTTGTGTTGGCCTACTTCACCAACGAGAACAGTGTCCTGACGCTCACCAGCCCTACCGTGGCCTCTTATAGCCTTCGTGCCAGAGAGACCTTCGCTACCACGCAGACGGTGACCATCAGCAATACGAACGATGTGGATATCAGCGCCATACTCAGTCGGATTGTATCGATGCTGACGGTAAAATCCACCGATGGAAAGACTGCCGACGTGACCAATGTCCGCATGACCCTCTCCGCTGGAGGTATCGACTTCAACCCCACCACAGGTCTGGCCATCACCAACACAGGTTTTGCAAACACCGTGGGTAATAGTGCAGCTGTAGGCGCTACATCTACTTCAAGCACATTCTTGTTCCTCGCCACCGATGAGCAGACAATGGACGTGACGATCGAGACCCTCGATGCCCAGGGCAACACGCTCTTCAGCAAGACGGTCAACAACGTCCCGTTCAAGCGCAACCGCGTGACCAAGCTCACCGGAGCCATGTACACCAACTCGGGTGTGGATGGTGGCTTCCAGATCAGTACCGATTGGCTCACCGAGTACAACGGGCAGTTCTAACGCCTTCTAACAACACAAATTAATTAAATCAAGAACCTTCGTCCCCTCCACGCTGTTTTTCTCCGCCTACAATCAAATCCAAGATAAGTAAAAAACAACAAGATATGTGTACAGTCAGTGTAAAAGTGAATGAAGATGTGCTTCGAGGCTACAACCCTGAGCTCTCGAGCACTGCGGCCATCAGCGAGTGGGTGCAGGAGCTTATTGATGCGCGACTCCGCGAATTGGTTGAGGAAGATACAGAGACCATGAGCATCGAGGAAGCTCGTGAGATGACTCTGGCGGCTGTGAGGGAAGAGTACGCGAAGTCAACTTTCACCTTCCCAAGACAAGCTCCAGCGCCTGCTGGAGGTGTTGAAGGGAGAAATGTCCGTCAAGGAAATGATGGCCGCCCTAGGCTTCGGTTCCCGCGACAAGTTCCTCAAAAATTACTTGTCCCCTGCACTCAAGTCCGGCCTCATTGAAATGACCCAGCCGGACAGTCCCAAAAGCCCGAAACAAAAGTATAGAAGAACTAATTTATGAGCAATATAGTTAAAAAAGCACATACCGACCTGCTGCCTGCTCTGATGAAGGAGGTGGAAGATAAGATAGTAGTGGTGCGTGGGCAGCGGACGTTGCTCGACCGTGATGTGGCTGCACTGTATGGTGTGGAGACGAAGCGCGTCAATGAGGCAGTCAAGAACAACCCCCGGAAATTCCGTGAAGGCTATGTGTTCGAGCTGACCAAAGAGGAGTCCGATGTTCTAAGGTCGAAAATTTCGACCATAGAAGCTTCAGCCCCGACCTTAGAAACTCTAAGATCAAATAATTCGACCTTAGAACCGGTCAGTGGCAAGGGTCGCCATAGCAAGTACAACTTCAAGGCGTTTACCTCCAGAGGCTTATATATGCTGGCTACCTGCCTCAAGTCCGACAGGGCTGCTGATGCTACTGTGGCTATTGTGGAGACCTTCGATAAGGTGCAGAGTCTAAAGCACGAACTGCTGGAGTTGCATACAGAGACCGATAAGGCCAAGCAGGCCAGCAAGATGCAGCACTTTGGTGAGGTGCTCTCCGATATAGTGATGCCTGACTTGCAGACCTCAGAGACGGAATCATCCCTCGAGATAAATTTCTTCATCGGCAAGCTCAAGCACACCGTGAAGCGTGTGCGTAGGGAAGACCCGAAGAAAGGGGTCAAGTAAAGACCAACAAAAATGTGAGACACGTCTCACATATTAACAATAGAAATATGGAACAACTTCGCAACATATTCACATCGTCG
>JBGUXP010000014.1:0-86309 GCA_045222295.1 Bacteroidales bacterium
TCTTATCCAGTATGTCGGCAAGGCCGGCAACACCGTGGGTCAGAAAGGCCCCAAGGGCGGTATCGTCTTCAAGCAGAAGGCCGCCTCAGTCAGCAACCCCCGCACCGACGCACAGATGGCGCACCGCGCCAAGATGAAGCTCGCCGCACAGGTGGCAGGCATGCTCGGCGAAGTGGGACGCACCTCGCTCATCGCCAACGGTCACAAGAAGACCGACCGCGGCCTGCTCATCAAACGCCTGCTGCAGAGCGTCGTGGTGAACCAGAACGGCTCGCAGGCAAGCCTGATGTACGACCTGCACCTGGTGGACAACCCCAGCTACGCTGAGGCCATCGCGATGCAGATCACGAGTGACGCCTCGCAGTTCACCGCCACCTTCAGCGGCGCCGCCGAGGGCGAGCCCATCGCCAAGTGCATCATGGTGCACGACCTCAACACCGGCCTGTGGCGCCACACCGCGGCCCTCGACACCCGCACGGCCATCAGCATCGGCAAATCTGCCAACGAGAGCGGCGACGCGCTGGAGGTCTTCGCCTACGGCATCGTGCTCGAACCCAAGACGCAGGACGCCTGGGGAGCCCTCGGCCAGACGGGCGCCAACACGGCAGGCTTCGTGCTCGACCTCAACCGCGTGAGCACCAGCGGATTCGCCTTCTCGCCCACCATCTCGGCCGCTCTGACTGTGGCCGGTGACGGCAGCACCACGGGCGGCGAAGGCGGCTCGACCAGCGGCGGCTCGACGGGCGGCAACACCGGCACGGGCGGCACCGGCGGCAGCGGCACCTCGACCGTCAGCGCACCCACCATCAGCGGCTCGACGCCCTTCGCCGAGAGCACCACGGTGAGCATGAGTGCCGAGAGCGGCGCGGAAATCCGCTACACCACCAACGGCACCACCCCCACCGCCAGCAGCACCCTCTACAGCGCCCCCATCACGCTGACCGACACCACCACCGTGAAGGCCATCGCCCTCAAAAACGGCCTCAACAGCTCGGTGGCCACCAAGGTCTTCACCAAGAGCAGCGACTCCGGCATGGGCGACCAAGACTAAGCCCTAACAACCCCTCTCTCGGCCATCCGGCCGACCGTAGCAACCATGACCAAGGACGGTTCCCCTTACGGGGAGCCGTTTTTTTTGCGTGTGGGATGGACGGGGGTGGCGGGCAGACTGAGCGGCACGCTTTTCAGGTAATTATAAGAATTATCAGAAGCGTTTCGGGAATCAAAGCGTACACAATTGGAGCCATCATGGCTGGTACCTTGGGTACTGCCATAGCCACCCATTGAGGTATTGGTACTGTAGGCCCAGTTATACTGCGAAGTCCAGGTGATTGAACCATCTGTATTGTTCCAACATTCAGGGATGCTGTAGTTTACAGTAAGGTTATTGAAGTTCTCTGTCCACGGGAAGGAGGTAACGGCATTGCATGGGGTGGTAAAACTCGTCACATCGCTCCAGTCACTCTCGAAATGGAAGACAAATTCATGATTCACAGATAATCGACCCTTTTTGTCAAGACCTAGGAAAGAAACAGCCAGCCACTTTTGAAAAAAAGATTTTACGGGTCGAAATTATTTTATTATATTTGCACCTTAAAGTTAATGATTGAACAAACAATAAACGATTGATAATGAGACCTGATTTTTCAAAAGTCGACTTCCGCGCCGTGGAAAAAGGGCGCGAGACATTCGAGAAATGGGAAAAAGAGAACCATATTAAGAAGAACTGGAAAACTCCGGAGCAGATCGATGTGAAGCCCGCCTACGGCAAGAAAGACCTCGAGGGCATGGAGCACTTGAACTATGCCGCCGGTATCGCGCCGTTCCTGCGCGGACCATACTCGACGATGTACGTGATGCGCCCCTGGACCATCCGCCAGTATGCCGGTTTCTCGACCGCCGAAGAGAGCAACGCCTTCTACCGCCGCAATATTGCCGCCGGCCAGAAGGGTCTGTCCTGTGCCTTCGACCTGGCCACACACCGCGGCTACGACTCGGACCACGAGCGTGTGGTGGGTGATGTCGGCAAAGCCGGTGTTGCTATCGACAGCATCCTCGACATGAAGATTCTCTTCGACCAAATCGACCTGGGCAAGATGTCCGTCTCCATGACCATGAACGGCGCCGTGCTGCCCATCCTAGCCTTCTATATCATCGCCGCCGAAGAGCAGGGTGTGCCGCAGGAGCAGCTGCAGGGCACCATCCAGAACGACATCCTCAAGGAGTTCATGGTGCGCAACACCTACATCTACCCTCCCCTGCCGTCGATGAAGATTATCGCCGACATCTTCGAGTACACCTCGAAGCACATGCCTAAGTTCAACAGCATCTCTATCTCGGGCTACCACATGCAGGAAGCCGGTGCCACCGCCGATATCGAGCTGGCTTACACGCTGGCCGACGGTCTGGAGTACCTGCGCGCCGGTGTGCAGGCAGGTATGAGCGTCGATGACTTTGCTCCGCGTCTGTCGTTCTTCTGGGGCGTGGGCATGAACCACTTCATGGAGATTGCCAAGATGCGCGCCGCCCGCATGCTGTGGGCCAAGATCGTCAGCCAGTTCAACCCCAAGAACCCGAAGAGCCTCGCCCTGCGTACCCACAGCCAAACCTCGGGCTGGAGCCTCACGGAGCAGGACCCCTTCAACAACGTGGCCCGCACCTGCATCGAGGCCATGGGTGCCGCCCTGGGCCACACCCAGAGCCTCCACACCAACGCCCTTGACGAGGCCATCGCTCTACCCACGGACTTCAGCGCCCGTATCGCCCGTAACACGCAGATCTACCTCCAGGAGGAGACCAACATCTGCCGTGTCGTCGACCCCTGGGCCGGAAGCTACTATATCGAGACCCTCACCCACGAGATAGCCCACAAGGCTTGGGCCCACATCCAAGAAGTGGAGAAGTTGGGCGGCATGGCCAAGGCCATCGAGAGCGGCGTGCCCAAGATGCGCATCGAGGAAGCCTCGGCCCGCAAGCAGAGCCGCATCGACAGCAATGTCGACACCATCGTGGGTATCAACAAATACCGCCTCGACCACGAGGATCCCATCGAGACCCTTGAGATTGACAACACCGCCGTGCGCAACGCCCAGATCGAGCGTCTGAAGAAACTGCGCGCCGAGCGCGACAGCGCCGCCGTGGAGGCCGCACTGGACCGCCTCACCGAGTGCGCCCGTACCGGCGAGGGCAACCTGCTGGAGCTCTCCATCGATGCCGCCCGCAAGCGCGCCTCGCTGGGTGAAATCAGCTATGCTCTGGAAAAAGTCTACGGACGCTATAAAGCCAAAATCAACCTTATCAGCAACGTGTACAGCAGTCAGACCAAAGAGAGCGACGCCTTCAAGCGCGCCCAGGAACTCACCGATAAATTTGCCAAACTGGAGGGCCGCCGCCCACGCATCATGGTAGCCAAGATGGGACAGGACGGCCACGACCGCGGTGCCAAGGTGGTAGCCACGGGCTACGCCGACATGGGCTTCGATGTCGACATGGGTCCGCTGTTCCAAACGCCCGCCGAGGCTGCCAAGCAGGCCGTGGAGAACGACGTGCACATCTTCGGCGCCAGTTCACTGGCCGCAGGCCACAAGACGCTGCTGCCGCAGGTCATCGAGGAACTCAAGAGACTGGGCCGCGAGGACATCATGGTCGTCGCCGGCGGTGTCATCCCGCCGCAGGACTACGATTTCCTCTTCAAGGCCGGTGTCGCCGCCGTCTTCGGCCCCGGCACACCCGTCAGCACCTCGGCCATCCGCATGATGGAACTGCTCTTCGCCGCCCGTGGCGTGGACATCGACAAAGACTGACAACAGAATGAAAAAGATAGTACTCTTCGCAATGCTCCTCGCCGCCACCGCGGCGAGGGCGTTCGATTTTTGGGTGGAGGTGACGCCCAGCCAGACAGTCTACTTCACCATTATTAACGGCACACAGAGCGTCATGGCGGTCAACCCCAACTGGGACAGTCATACGGCGCCCTCGGGGTTCCTCGTGATTCCCTCCACTGTTACCGACGGCAGCAACAATTATAACGTCACAGCCATCGACAATAGCGCTTTCAGCGGCTGCACCGCGTTGACAGGCGTGGTGATTCCCGAAGGAGTGGTCTCCATTGGACGCATGGCTTTCGCCGCCTGTACGGCGCTCGACAGCATCGCGCTGCCATCGACACTCACCTCCATCGGCTCCATGGCTTTCACCGGCACGGCCTTCTTCTCGAACAACAGCCACATCAACGCCCAAGGGCTGCTCATTGCCGGCACCTATATCATCGGCGCCCGCAGAAGCATAGCAGGCACCATGACGGTACCCGCAGGGGTGCAGGGTCTTGGCGACATGGCTTTCTATAGCTGCGACAACATAGAGCGCGTCATACTGCCCGAAGGGCTACGTTTCATCGGCCAGAACACCTTCCAGGACTGCCTGGCCCTCGACACCGTGGAAATGCTGGGAACCATGCCGCCAGCCCTCGCCAGCAACGCCTTTACCAACGTGCCAGACTTTGCCGTCCTCGTGCCCTGCCCTAGCGCCGAGACCTATCGCGCCGCAGAAGGTTGGAGAAGCCTCACCATAGTGGAACACTGTCCCGTGGGTATCGTCGCATGTGAGACTCCGATATTCAAAGCCATGGCTACGGAAGGTGGCATCGTCATCGCCACAAGCGACAAGCAGCATTTCACCGTCAGAGACATCGCCGGTCACCGCGTGGCAGAATGTGATGGGGGATTTGTGCCGCTGCCCTCGCACGGCATCTACATCGTCAGCACCTTGGGTTCGAGAGCCACCAAAGTCGTCTACTGAACTTTCACCGAATCAGAAAGGGAATCCATCAGGAGCGAGTCCTGCAGTGAATCGAGAGATGCAGAGAGTGTGTCGCACGGTTTCTCGACAGTGTCACGCTTCACAAACCTATGAACCTTTTGCATCAGGCCCGTCTGCTGCGCATTGGTAGGTTCTTCCACCCTGCCGGTCTGATAGAGTATCATCGAAATGACCAGATAAAGCGAAAAAGCGATAAGAATAACACCCGTAATCTTGTTAAAGATATTCATGATACGGGCGGTGAACCAGTGCTGCAGCATAGCAGCAAGGCGGCATTTGAGCACATCAGTACCGAAGACCGCCAGCAACATGCCCAAGAAGAAGAAATAGCGGTCACGCACGGAAAGGCTCATCTCGGCAGAGAGGAAAGTGATGATAGAGACCCAGTAGAGCCAAATGAGAGGATTAAGGATATTCAGGAGGAATCCCTTGAGCATGAGCTGCCATCGGTGGGTCACCTCGATAGAGCTAAACTTCAGACGGCCCTCGCCGCCTCCTGCCGATTTAACCTTGCTGCGATAGGTGAGTATTCCGAAGATGCCCGTGGTAACCCCACCGATAACAGAGACATAAACATTGTGCAACAAGGCGTTCAAATCAAGATTTGAGAGCACCGTAAGCATCAGCAGAACGATGATGACATCGCTCAGACTGACCCCTGCAGCAAAGGAGACCGCCTTACGGAATCCATGATGTATACTATTCTGTATCAGAGAGAAGAATGCAGGGCCGAGGCTGAAGAACAGCGACAGCAGTACACCACAGATGATACCAACCAGAAACTCCATTCTCAATCTTTTGAGACTGCAAAGATACGAAGTTTTTACGACATGAGATAAAAAAGAGAAAAAAAACAATAAAAATAAAGTTTTTTTTGTCAGATTAAAAAAAGTTCGTATTTTTGCAAACTCAATAGGAGTGTGAAAATGGGTCAGAAAGAAGACATGACAATACGGTTTAGTGGTTTAAGACCAGGTAAATACACCTATTCATACACCCTAACTGACGAGTTCTTTGACGAATGGGAAAATGACGAAATCCGTGGAGGGAATGTCAAAATTGAGGTCGAAATGGAGCGTATGGAGCACATGCTAATGTTCTCGTTCTCCCTTTCAGGAGAGTTGACCACAATGTGCGACCGATGCCTTGGCGATTTGATTGTGCCCGTAGAAGGAGAAGAACATCTCTGCGTGCGCTTTAGCGACACAGAGACCTGCGACGACGAAGATGTAGTGGTGCTTCCAGAGAACGCCTTCGAGATTGACCTCAGCCATTGGCTGTATGAATACGCTGCCGTGCGTATCCCGATGCAGCACATCCACCCCGACGGAGAATGCGACCCCGAAGTTACCAAATATATCATCGCAGAAGAGGATGAGCAGAGAGGAGGCGATGAGGTTGACCCTCGCTGGGAAGCACTTAAGAATTTGAAATAAATAAATTAAAAAAGTAATAATATGCCACATCCAAAACACAGATTCTCGCAGACCAGAACGGCCAAGAGAAGAACGCACGATGCGTTGGAGAGCGCTCAGCTGACCACTTGCAGCAATTGCGGCGCACAAGTAATGTACCACCATGTATGTCCCGAGTGCGGATACTACAGAGGCAAACTCGCAATCGAAAAGAACGCCGAGGAGTAACCTAAAGAGTACATGAAAACAAAAAAGGGAGGTTCCAATCGGAACCTCCCTTTTTTTATAGCCGTTGACTAGAGCTCTCTCAGCGCCTGCTCCGCAGCCTCGATACCGTTCTCGGCGGCAACGGTAAGCCATTTCTTAGCCTCCTTTTTGTTCTTCTTCACGCCTTCACCATTAGCATACAGCTGTCCAATGAAGTAGCAACAACGCACATTGCCAGCTTCGGCGCCCTTGAGGAACCACTGAGCAGCCTGCTCCATATCTTCCTTAACATAGACTCCTTCGGCATAGCACATAGCCACAAGATACATACCATAGGCCGAGCCACGATCGGCAGCCTGGGTATAGAGGTTATAGGCCTTGCGGGAATTAAGGATGACTCCCTCGCCCTCCTCATAGCAGAGACCCAGTCGGCACATAGCCTCAAGGTTTCCTCGGTTGGCAGCCATCTGGTAGAGTTCAGCGGCGCGTTTCTTGTCGAGCGGCACTATTTCACCACTCTGGTGACTGCCGGCGAGACGCAACATGGCCTTTGTGGAACCGGCAGCGACAGCACGGTTGTAATATTCGAGGGTCTTCACAGTGTCGCGCTCCACTCCGCTGCCCATCGCATAAAGTCCTCCCAAAGTCATCATGGCATCGACATTGCCGAAGGTGGCTGCCGAATCAAGGTAAACAATTGCCTGGGCAGTATCGACCTCGTGACCAATACCATTGAAACAAGCTACGGAGAGAATCCTGTATGCACGGCCGTCATTGTTATGGGGGGCCAACTCCTTGAGCATGGCATAACCTTCCGAGGGATTGGCTTCCATACCCAACCCGAATGTCAGGGCAAGAGCATAAGAAACATAAGCATCCGGATTGCCATTATTGGCAGCGGAAACGATATATTCAAGACCTTTATCGTAAGCTTTCTGGTCAAAGAGCCAAGTACCAATCATATAGTCGCCACGAGGGTCGTCGCCTTTCGAAGCCTCAAAATAGTAGTAGAGAGCCGAGTCGCCATCGAACGGCACATTGGCCCAACCATAATTGAAGTAGTCGCCGATGACACCCATAGAACGATAGGAGCCCTTGGCGGCAGCCTGTTGTAAGAAAGGAAGGGCTGCTGCAGTATCCTTTGCGGTACCGATGCCACGGAGGTAACTGTCGGCCACATAGTAGAGGCCTGCCGCATTATCGTCGGGGATGGCGGCAGCCTGTTGATAATACCCAAAGGCCTTCACCGAGTCGGTGACAAGAGTCGAAGTACCGTTGCGATAGAAGTCGCCCAAAAAGGCATAACCGTCGCTTACACCTGCGTCACCCGCTTTCTGATAGTAGTCCATTGCCTTGGCGGTGTCGGGCTCCACACCACGACCATGCTCGTAAGCGATAGCCAGCTGCATGAGCGACAGTCCGTCGCCTTGGTCGGCAAGGAGATTAAAATAATAGAGGGCGCTATCGCGCTTCTCCTCCTTTTGGTAGTAGTAGCCAAGCCAGTACATGCCGTCGCGGTTGCCGGCATAGGCCGAGCGCTGCAACAGTTGCATGCCTTTGAGGCGGGTAGCCTCAGTGGTGTCAAAGGCCCCACCAATATAGAGTCGAGACATCTGGAAATCGGCCTGCGGAGATTTAGCCAACTCGTAGTATTTGACTGACTTTTTATATTTTTCTATATTTTCATAGTATCTACCCAAAGTCAGATAGCATAGTCCTGAACCTTTTTTGCCCCCTTCCTCAAGAAGTTTGATAGCCTGGCTGACATCTTCCTGCTTGTTGGCAACAACATTAGCCTTGTTATAATAAGCATCATAATAGCCGTTGGCAATAGCCCTGTCGAAGCATTCAATCGCCTTATCCATCTCATTGTCATTAACATAAATTTCACCAAGACCAACGAGAGCTTCCCTGCTCCCCCAATCAGCAGCCTGATGTACATAGCGCTTGGCAAGTTCACTATCTGTCTCATAACAGCGTCCGGCAAGCATTTGTGCAGCATCTTCCGACTCCTGTTCATAGGCCATCTTGAGATAGTAGTCCACACTGTCTGAATTATCAAGGATATCGTGGTACTGGGCTAGATGTATCATTGACTTGACATCCTTCTTGCGGGCACCGCGCAACCAATAGTGATAAGCCTTGGTACTGTCAATGGATGTAAAGGTTCCATAAATATAGGAGGTACCGATAGCATCGTAGTTGGGGAGGAAAGGCTGATCGCCAATTTCCTCATATAACTGGTACGCGCGTTTATAGTCGCGCAGGGTGGTGTCGAAAGCAGAGACCAAGAGATTAGCCTCCATCAACTTGTAGTCAGGATCGCCATAGAATTTCTCTTTCAAGCGACGATACTCTGCCAAAGCGGCACGCTCGTCGATGGGCATTCCCCAGCCATTCTCCAAATAGTGCGCATACCCAGCCATGGCCGCCACATTGCCCACAGCCTTACCCTTCTCAAACCATTTGACTGCCGCCTTATTATCCCCTTTTATCAGATAATACGCTGCCATCATACTGTATTTCCCGCCACACGGCCCTTCAGAGGATTTCTTCAAATACTGAAAGCTTTTCTCAACATCACAGGCATAGCCATACTGGCCATAAAGATAGCCACGACCCACCATACCATAGGCTTCGGGACTTCCCATCTCCATGGCGCGCCCGAACAATGCATGTGCCTGGGTGAAATCGCGCTTGACCCCAATACCGTCGATATAACAAACCGCCAAGCGATAGACGCCATAGGCCGACCCGGCATCAGCCGAGGCCTTGCAAAGACGATAGCAGGCAACACTATCATGACCCAAGGCAGAATAGTAGAGTGAGAAGCGACCGATGTGCGCCTTGGCCTCTGCATTGCCCATAGCGTCCGCCTTGCGGTATAGCTCAAGAGCTTTGGCCGAGTCCACCTTCACACCATAGCCCGCCTGATAATAGTCAGCCAACTCGAGCATGGCATTCACATCGCCTGCGGCGACCTTCTTTTGCAGTTTCTCCACCTGCTGCGCACCAGCCACAAGGGGGAGAGCAAGCATAACTAGTAATAGTGTTTTCTTCATATTAGTTTTATTATTAATAGTTTACAAATATCACCATTTATGGTTAGCGTCCATTTTTCAGAATCGTCGTATTTTTGCATCCGAAATGGAAAGCTGAAGAGTTACAGTATATCAATGTCCATTTTGTGTTTTAGGATTAATGACAATAGAGGTCGCTCAGCCAGCGGCCTCTTTGTTTATTACATAGAGCCGACAGACACCAAAGGTGAGCTTGCGGTGTGATGAGTGATGAGTGATGGGTGATGAGTGATGAACAATCTTCAAGAAATCATTGCCTTTTGGGAAGCGCTCAATACTCTCGGGGAGATAGGTGTAGGCTTCTCGACTACCGGCGAGACGGCTGCCGAGCCAGGGAATAATATGTCGCGTGTAAAAGTTGTAAAAAGGGCATAAAAGTTTGCTGTCGGGCGTAGCCAGTTCCAGTATCACCATCGTGCCACCAGGCTTGAGAACTCGCAGCATCTCGCTCAGCCCTTTTTCCAGATGCACGAAGTTGCGGACGCCAAAGGCGCAGGTGACAGCATCAAATTCGCCGTCGGCGAAGGGTATATGTTCGGCATCGGCCACTATCAATCCACCCCTCCGTCCTTCGGGCACCTCCCCTGTCTCAGGGGAGGAACAAGTTTCTCCCAGTTGCTCCCCTGAGACAGGGGAGCTGTCAGCGCAGCTGACTGAGGAGTGGAGCTTGCTTCTCGCAATTTCCAGCATTTCCTCGCTGATATCCACACCCGTCACTGTACAGCCTTTTTTAGCCAATTCGACCATCATGTCCCCCGTGCCACACGCCACATCAAGCACATTACCATGCAAGCCCTTCACCGCCCGCTTGCGCCAGCGGCGGTCGAGACCGAGAGTCATCAGCCGGTTCAGCCGGTCGTAAGTACGGGCAATCTTGTCAAAGTCGTAGGCCATAAACTACCAAATAGGATAAGGACAGGTGTATGTAGTATAGAACACCTCCCCGTACAGCAGAGCCAAGACAAAGGTGGTGATGACCAACAGGGGCAACATGGGGTCAAGACGCTTGCCGTCGCGCCACCACACACCGATGATATGCCACAAGAAGAATGGGATGGTTGGCAATACGCACATCCAAAAGTCCTGCGGATTCCATGCGAAGCAGGCCACGCCGACCACCACGATCAGGGTCTGGTATACCTTGGCCTTCATTTTGCCAATACGCAGGGGAATAGTCTTGCGGAGGCCCTCGTCGGAGGCCATATCGCGGATATTGTTCACGTTGAGGACAGCCACACTGAGCAGACCCAACCCCACGGCAGGGGCTAAGGTAGTGATGGGACCAGAAACAAATAGATTATGGGCGATGACATAGTGGCTGCCCAGCACACTCGCCAAACCGAAAAAGATAAAGACAAAAAGGTCACCGAGGCCTTTATAGCCATAGGGACTCTTTCCTAAGGTGTAGTGCGTGGCGGCCCAGATGGCAGCAGCACCAAGTGCCAGCAAGCTGGCAAATTGATAATTGAAAATTGAGAATTTAAACGAAAACAGCAACATCAGCAGGCCGCTCACGCAGCAGGTCACCACGGTGCCATTGATGGCACGCCACATCTGTTTGACGGTGAGGCCACCGTCGGTCATGCTATAGTTGGGGCCTTCCCTACCCTCGCCATCAACACCGCTGAGGTGGTCACCCAGCTCATTGCTGAGGTTGGAGAGTATCTGCAATGAGACTGCGGTAAGGACAAGGAAGATATGCGTGCCCGGAAGGCAATCCGGCTGTGCATAGCCCATAATGCCTCCGCACACCACGCCTGCCAGAGACAGGGGCAATGTGCGGAGGCGCATAGAGTCAATCAGACTACTTAACATCCAGTTTGATTTGAAGTTCCTCGAGCTGCTCGGGAGCGATGGGGCTAGGGCTGCCACTCATCACGTCGCGGCCACTATTGTTCTTCGGGAAGGCGATGAAGTCGCGAATACTGTCGGCACCGGCGAAGATGGAGCAGAGTCGGTCGAAGCCGAAGGCGAGACCGGCATGTGGCGGTGCACCGTAGGTGAATGCATCCATCAGGAAGCCGAACTGCGCGGCGGCGCTCTCGTCGGTGAAGCCGAGGGTGTGGAACATCTTGTTCTGCAGCACGCGGTCGTGGATACGGATGCTGCCGCCACCCACCTCGGTGCCGTTCATCACGATGTCGTAAGCGTTGGCGCGGATGTCGCCCCAGCGGCTGGGGTCGTCGAGCAGCGGCTCGTCCTCGGGCTTGGGAGCCGTGAAGGGGTGGTGCATAGCATAGAAGCGCTGCGTCTCGTCGTCCCACTCCAGCAGCGGGAAGTCGATGACCCAGAGGGGTGCGAACTTCTGCGGGTCGCGCAGACCGAGCTGGTTGCCCATCTCGAGGCGCAGGGCGCAGAGCTGCACGCGGGTCTTCATGGCTGGGCCGCAGAGCAGCAGCATCAGGTCGCCGGGCTTGGCTCCCATTTTGTCAGCGATAGCCTTGAGGGCCTCGGCATCATAGAACTTGTCAACGCTGCTCTTGAACGTACCGTCGGCGTTGTATTTGATATAGACCATGCCGCCGGCACCCACCTGCGGACGCTTGACAAAGTCTGTCAACGCATCGAGTTGCTTGCGGGTGTATTCCGCGCAGCCTTCGGCCACAATGCCAACGACGAGTTCGCTGCCGTCGAAGAGACCGAAGCCATGGCCCTTGACCACGTCGTTGACCTCCTTGAACTCCATGCCGAAACGGATGTCAGGCTTGTCGGAGCCGTAGAGACGCATGGCATCGTGCCAGGTCATACGGGGGAATTTGTCAAATTCGATGCCCTTCATCTCCTTGAAGAGGTGCTTGGCCAGGCCCTCGAACATGTTGAGCACATCCTCCTGATGCACGAAGCTCATCTCGCAGTCAATCTGCGTGAACTCCGGCTGACGGTCGGCACGCAGGTCCTCGTCGCGGAAACAGCGCACAATCTGGAAGTAGCGATCCATGCCGGCCACCATCAGCAGCTGTTTGTACTGCTGCGGACTCTGCGGCAGGGCGTAGAACTCGCCGGGGTTCATGCGGCTGGGCACGACGAAGTCGCGGGCACCTTCGGGGGTACTCTTGATGAGCATGGGAGTCTCTATCTCCAAGAAGTCGCGGTCGGAGAGATAATTGCGCACCAGCATGGCCATCTTGTGGCGCATGATGAGGTTGTTGCGCACGGGATTGCGGCGGATGTCGAGGTAGCGGTATTTCATGCGGAGGTCGTCGCCGCCATCGCTCTGGTCTTCAATGGTAAAAGGGGGTGTCTTAGCCTCGTTGAGGATGTGGAGCTCGATTACGTCGAGCTCAATATCACCGGTAGGGATTTTGTTGTTCTTCGAGCTACGCTCAATAACCTTGCCTGTCACCTGGATGACGTATTCGCGTCCCAGCTTACGGGCCTGCTCACAGAGCGGCGCGTTGGTCTCCATGTTGAAGGCCAGCTGCGTGATGCCGTAGCGGTCGCGCAGGTCGATAAAAGTCATGCCACCGAGGTCGCGCGAGCGCTGCACCCATCCGGCGAGGGTCACCGTCTGTCCCACATTGGCGAGGCGGAGCTCGCCGCAAGTATTTGTCCTATACATATATATAATTTTTAATATTCAAAAAACATCATGCAAATTTACACAATTTTCCCAACATAAGAGCGAGCACACAAAAATAAAAAAAAAGAAATGGAGTTCGCCCCCTCCCCGACTGCCCATCTCCTACCCAGGAAGGAGATGAGATAGAGAGGAGTATAGAGGGGAGTAAGAGGAGGTAGCCACTAGACACAGACAATCAGCATGTTGAAAATGCAAAAAAAAATCACCGCAGAATGGTTTTTTTGCAGTGATTTTACATAATTACCATAAATATATGGTTTACTGATATTTAATCATTAAAGTAGGTCAGATGGTTTAATTGCTCTGGCTGGGAGAATAGGTGCGGACATCGCTGATGACGGGCTCGCTCTCGGGAGTGAGTTTCAGCCAGGCGGCCACGTTGTACTCGGTTCCAGAAGTAAGGCCTTCGATAACATAATAGATATCGTCGCCGCCGGCAGTGTAGATGCTACTGTTCATCGTGGGTACGCCTTCGCTTGCGGGACACCAGATGAGGCCGCAGCTGTAATTGGGGTACTGCCACAAGTAATTGCTGACGCTGCCGGTGACATGTGCATGCACGGTCAGCGAGGTTTCGGTGCTTTCCCACAGTTCGGGCGTGCTGATGCCGAGGTCGCCTGGGTCGGGGTTGGCCGGCAAGTCAAGGACGAACGGCTCGCTATAGTGGAACTTTCCATCGCTGAGGTAGACAAAAAGACGAGCCACCTTGCGGGGGTAGACCCAGCAGTAGGAGGTAAAATCAAGCCGAGTGCTGTCGTCGTTTGCACTTTCCAAGTTAGTACCGTTGTCCGAATCCGTCCGGTCCGAGTATTGCGGAGTGCCGTCCTCGACGTAGCAGATGCCGTAGCTGTAGGTACTGCCCCCTTCGGCGAAGGTACTCAACCTCAGATTATTGAGAGCGACATGCCATCTGATAGCAGCAAGACCTTGGTCCAGCGACTGTTCATCGATGGTGAGGCTTACGCTGCCCTCCCCACCGTCATTGCCGCCAGGGGTGTCGGTACCGTTGTCCTTTTCGCCACAGGCCACCATCGCGGTCATCGCAAAGGCAATCATCAAAACAGAAAGGATTTTTTTCATGATTAATAAAGTTTTTAAGTTATTGATAAAAATTTGTGGCATGGGTGTCTGTTTAATGATACAACAAGCTATGGACGGCATCGTGGATGATAACCAAATCCTCCCCGTGACAGTCCTGGGTACACTCATAGGCAAAATGGAAATCCTCACAAATGAACTCTTGCCATCCGGCATCCATCCATTCTTTTTTCAGCCTTGCCTTGGGAAAGATGAAAGCATAGTCTTCCAAAGACGCCAAGCCATCGTACAACCGATTCTTCTTTTGTTCGACAGTTTCATAACTCAATGAGTGCCAATGACGGAGAATGGCCGCATCATAGAAACTGTCGATGGCCTGGTGAACGTTGTGAGAAACCACCAATCTCATGCCTCAGGATGATAAAACCGATATATCTTTTCTGTAATCAGGCGTCTCGATTCCTCAAGAGGCATGTAACTTGCCAATTCCTCGTCGGAAACCACCCGCAAATGCCTTTTCGCCACCGTCCCGTATTCGGCGGCAGGCTCGCTGGCCATAGGCATCTGGGGGTCTTCTGTCGAATAATCGTTTACCATAATCATATCGCTTTTCAAGGTGCAAAAATACGAACTTTTTCCCATGTGGCCAAAATTATTTTCCGCGACCCAAACCCATGCCTCGTTTGGGGTGCATACAAAAGCCTCGCTTTTATAGCCGACAAAAGCCTCGCTTTTGTTGCAAATAAAAGCGAGGCTTTTGTTTTGGGGTCATTTTTTCTGCAGTCGGAGCAGCATCGGCAGGTGGTCGGAGAGGCCGCCCTCGTAACGGGGGCCCTGGTAGGTGCGTTTGGGGCGCTGGCCGGGGCGGTTTCCGTCGTCGGTGAGGAGGTGGTCGAAACGCTGCAGCTTGAGGTCGCCCTCCATCCAACGCCTGTCGGCCAGCAGGAAGACCTGGTCGATATAGCGCCACTCACCCTGGTATTTGTGGCTGCCCCAATCCTTGGGGAGGCGCGGCGTAAGGTTGCGGATGCCGTCGGGGTTGATGCTGTCGCCGGCAAATCCCATGCCCACGGCGATGGCCTCCTCGTTGGCGGAGCTGTTCATGTCGCCCATGGCGATGATGGCGGCAGCGGGATGTTCCTCTTTCAGTTCAAGCATCAGCGACCGCAGCGTGCGTGCAATCGCGAGCCGTCGCATGTCGGCCTCCTCCCCTCCCCTCTTCGAGGGCCAGTGGTTGACGAGCAGACAGACGCTGTCACCTCCCGCGGTGACACCTTCGACGACAAGGATGTCGCGTGTGAAGTAGCCCTCAGCGCTGTCGCTGACATTGACAGCTCGTGAGGCTGTGACGGTGAAGCGGTCGGTGCGGTAGATAAGGGCCACGTCGATGCCGCGGCGGTCGGGCGAGTCGTAGTGCACATAGCGGTAGGGCACCTGCGCCAAGGGAGTGCCCTGGCAGAGCTCGCGCAGCACATAGTTGTTCTCCACCTCGCCGAGCCCCACCACATCAGGCAGGTTCATCTGGACAAGGGTCTTGTAGATGCCGTTGACCTTGTCGGACAGACGACGGCGCGTCCAGTGACGTTCCCCCTGCGGGGTAAACTCGTCGTCATCGGTCTCAGGGTCGTCGCGGGTATCGAAGAGGTTCTCCACGTTCCACCAGGCGGCGGTAAACGTGGAGAACTCTTGTGATTGCGATGCCAATGGCGTCATCAGCAATAATAATGCGACAAGTCGTTTCACTCCTCGTCGGGTGTTTCTTCGGCAGGAGCCTCCTCCACGGGAGCCTCGGCGGCAACATCAGCCGTTGCCTCCACCACCTCGGCGACAGGCTCCTCGGAGGGTTGGGGTTCCCACACCCAGCGGTGCTCCGTCAGGCGGAAGCCTACGACAAACAGCGCAGCCAGGATAACAATCCAAATGAGACACTTCTTCCACCAAGCCATCTTCTTGTCGGCGAAGGGGTCCTTGCCCACCACCTTGGGATACTTGGCAATGGAGGTTAGCGTGGCACCGAAGGTGGTGTTGATTTTCACCATCGAGTTGATGGCCCAGCCGTTGGCATTGAGTAGCGGAGCAAGGTTGCGTTTACGCAGCTTGAGCCATGCCAACAGCATCGAGGGACCGGAGATAAAGATAACCACAGCAGCGACAAGAAGGATGACGTTGTACCACTTGGCGGTGACGAAGCCACCCAAGGCGGCCAATGCGCCACCGATAGCACCAATGGCCAAGCCTATGGCAGCAAAGATACCGGCAAACTTGGCAATGTCGAACATCTGGGCCTTCTTCTCGTCGGCCTTGGGTTCGGCTCCATCCTCGGATTTAGCGGCAATCTTAGTGGTCGTCTCGTCAGCCTTGGTGGTCATCTCGTCAAACTGCTTGCTCTCCTTCTCCTCGGCGCTCTTGGTAATCTTGTCGGTCACCCACTTACCGAACTTGCGGTAGGGACTCCAGAAAGCCTGGCGGATGGAGATAGGGTTGTCAATAATCTTGGTGACGGTGGCATCCCAGTCCTGGCCGTCGCGGTCATAAAAGACGGCATTCTTGCCCTCGTGGAGGTCCTTGATATCGCCGTCGGTGAGGGCGGCCACAATGTCCATCTCCGCACCCTTGACCTTGCTGACACAGTGGCAGTAGAGCAGGTAAAGGCCGCTCTTGCCGGCCGAAGCCAGCTGCTTGCCCATGTCGCTGACTTTCACACAGAGGTCACAGCAGCGCTGGTCGATATAGAGTTTTCCGGCTTGGAAGACAGCTTCATTACCAGCACGATTGTAGAAGTCCTTAAAGACAACGAAATTATGCAGCAGCGTCATGAAGTCGCGACAAAGACGCAGCAGCTTCTCCACGGGCTCGATGGCGGCGGCATGAGTCTTCAGTTGCTCGGCCACAGCCTCGTTCATGGCCGTCTCTCCTGCAGCCTTCCATGCACTGTAAGCATCAATCTTGGCCACCACACCGTTCCACTCGTCCTCGCCGATGCTCTCCTTGCCGGCGAAGTCGACGTCGAGCACCAGTTCCTTCAGCGTGGCAAATGCCGCCTGCCAGGCAGGGTTAATGCCACCAACAAGCGGGAGCCGCGCCTCCTTGGCGGGACGCGCCAGAGGGTAGGTGGATATCTCATCAGCACTGTCAACCAAGTTATTGCCGCTGATGGCGGCAATCCTCTCCACCTGCACGTCAAGCACGGGCGAAGCCTCCTCGTCGAACTGCACCAACTTGCAGCGCATGAAGTAGTCGGCAATTTTTGTGCGGAGGGCGTTGACGGCAGCCTCGGCATCGTCACTCTTATCGCCATAGGGCGGCGTGAACGGCTCGGCATTGGCGGCGCTGTACTCAGCCTTGCATTTCTCCTCGAAGACCGTCATATACTCGTTCACGTCGGCTAGCGAGATGCTCTCCTTCTCAAGACCCAGCTGCTTAAGGATTAAGCGTGCCGACTCGAGGACTTCCTGGCCCTCGTCAGTATCTTCCTTCACCTGACCGAAATCGATGGAATCCTTTCCCTCAAGAAGGTAGTTCATATCGCGCAGCACCTTAGTGAGCCACTGCGAAGCGGCCACCACCTCGTTGACACGGATACGACCGTCCTTGTCGGCATCAATCATCCCAAGAGTCTTCTCGTCAAACTCCAACCCCTTCACCGGACAGCTGAGCACCGTCCAAAGTTTCTGGTCCAACTCGTTAAGATGGGCGATATCCTCGCCAGTCTCTACGATAACACGCGTAATGCCTCCTACCGTACTGAACTTCCAGCCGTAGCCACTCTTGCCAATAAGTTTGTCAATCTTTGCCATATTATTTGTTTTTTTTATCAATTAACACACTTAACACCCTCGTTCGCAACAATCTACAAAAAACACATACCATTGCTGTACAATTGCAAAGGTATATTTTTTTTCAATAAAAAGCAAATATTTTCTTCCTACCCGCAATCTACCACCTTTTACCCCCGCAGAAGAGGGTAAAAAGAGGATAAGACAAAGGTAGGACTTTGGGCAAAAGATGATACCTACAGAATATTGATTATCAGTATTTTACAAATTCCATTTTCGAGAATTTGCAAAATTTCATAATCACCTGTAAATCTACAACTTATATAAATTTAACAAAGAGTGCGAAGAGGCGTTTTTAACACCTCAGAGCAGGACGCGGAGAGCCATCTCATACCCTTTGAGTCCGAGGCCACAGATCATGCCACGACAGGCGGAAGTGACGAGGGAGTGGTGACGGTAGTCCTCACGTGCAAAGATATTACTGATGTGGACCTCGACCTTGGGGGCGGGGACGGCGAGGAGGGCATCACGCAGGGCAACCGAGGTGTGACTGTAGCCACCGAAGTTGACAATTAAACCATCAGAAGAAAATCCCTCACGCTGTATTTCATCAATAAGCTCGCCTTCGACATTGCTCTGATAATGCGTTATCTCCACCTCGGGAAACTGCTTACGCAGGGTATCAATATATTCCTCCATGGTGATGGCTCCGTAGACTTCAGGCTCGCGGCGGCCAGTGAGGTTGAGGTTGGGACCGTTAATAATTACAATCTTCTTCATATCATTATTAACGGAAGAAAAGCACTATTATTGCTTCTGCCTGTTGACATTAGAAAAAAAAATAGTAACTTTGCAGCAGAAAAAAGAGTACATGCGCCCCTATATCCTATTATATAAGACATTGGTACCGTGGAAGTATCGGCACTACCTGCAGCTTGCCGGCGGCGACAAGGACAAATGCCATGAGACGCTGCTCCACGGCACTTTCTACGAAGAATACGACCTTTACGGCTTCGCCGGCAAGAGCGAGGGCGAACGGCGGGAGTACCTCACCGATGCCCTCAGGGATCGCATCTGCCGTCGTGTGAACAGTTGTGCCGGCGAGTGTATTGTAGCCAACAAATGGAAGACTTACCAAAAACTAAAACCTTTCTATCACCGTCAAATCATCCTCCTACAGGACGAGACCTCGAGGCAAGCCATTGCCGCCCTCGGCGTACAAGACGGGCGACTGGTAACGAAGCCCGCCGACAACTGTGGCGGTCGCGGCGTGGAGTTGCTGCAAGCCTCCACGAAAGAGGAATGGCTACAACTGCTGGAAAATCGCAAAGGGATGCTCTTCGAGCAGTGCATTCCTCAATCCGATGCCACCGCCCGCTGGAACAGCGATTCCGTCAACACTATCCGCGTCAACACCTTTCGCAGAGGCCACGACGTGCGATTCTTCACCTCGTTTATCCGTACTGGCCGCAGGGGAGCCTTCGTTGACAACGGAGCTCAAGGTGGCATCTTCGCCTCAATCGACGATGCCTCAGGCCTCATCATCACCGATGGCTACGACGAACATGGCAACGCCTACCACTTCCACCCCGACAGCGGCACACGATACCGAGGGGAACAACTGCCACACTGGCAGGAGTTGCTGACACTAACACGCGATATGGCATTGTCGTTGGACGGAATGACCTACATAGGCTGGGACATGGCCCTGACCGACAACGGCTGGGAGCCCGTCGAAGCCAACCGAGGTGAATACGTGGCGCAACAGGTAACTCTCGGCTATGGCTTACGCCACGAATTCGAAAAGATGTGCGGATTATAAATGCCTAAAAGAAGAAAGAAAAAAAAGCCGTCCCGATTGGGACGGCTTTTCGTATGGATGAATATTACCTAATCGACGGATTAGATGATACCCTGAGCAACCATGGCTTTGGCAACGCGCATGAAGCCGGCGATGTTGGCACCCTTCACATAGTTGATGGTACCGTCAGCCTGCTTACCGTGCTCGACGCACATGTCATAGATGTTGTTCATGATGGTGTGGAGGTTCTTGTCGACCTCTTCGGCAGTCCAGTTGCGGTGTTCAGCGTTCTGGCAGATTTCGAGGCCAGAGGTGGCAACACCACCAGCGTTGACAGCCTTACCGGGGCCGAAGGGCACCTTGGCAGCCTGGATGGCGGCAATAGCGCCGGGCTGGCAGCCCATGTTGGAAACCTCAGCAACATACTTCACGCCATTGGCGAGGAGCATCTTAGCATCTTCCTCAGCGAGCTCGTTCTGGAAGGCGCAGGGCATAGCGATGTCGCACTTCACAGTCCAAGCCTTCTTACCAGCAGTGAATTTGGCCTTGCCGGGGAACTTGGTGGCCATATCCTCAACCTTGTTACGGTTGCTGGCACGCATCTCGAGCATGTAGTCAATCATCTCCTTGGTGATACCGTCGGCGATTTCGCAGACACCGTCGGGGCCGCTGATAGCGACAACCTTGGCACCCAGCTCGGTGGCCTTGATGGCAGCACCCCAAGCCACGTTACCGAAGCCAGAGAGGGCGATACGCTTGCCTTCCATCTTGTCACCTTTCTCCTTCACCATGCGCTCGACATAGTAGACGGCACCGAAACCAGTGGCCTCGGGACGGATGAGGGAACCACCCCAGCCGTAGCTCTTACCGGTCAGAGCACCAGTGCTGTGCTCGCGGGCGAGTTTCTTGTACATACCGTACATGTAACCGATTTCGCGGCCACCAACTCCCACGTCACCAGCGGGGCTGTCCTGGTCGGGTCCGATGTTGCGCCAGAGTTCATAGACGAAGGCCTGGCAGAAACGCATGATCTCAGCGTCGCTCTTGCCCATGGGGTCGAAGTCGGAACCACCCTTACCACCGCCGAGAGGCAGCATGGTGAGGCTGTTCTTGAAGATCTGCTCGAAGCCGAGGAATTTCAGCATCGACTCGTTCACCTTCGGGTGGAAGCGGAGACCGCCCTTGTAGGCACCAAGAGCGGCGTTGTACTGCACGCGGTAGCCGAGGTTCACCTGGGTCTGACCCTTATCGTCAACCCACACGACGCGGAATTTGAAGATACGATCGGGCTCAACAATGCGCTCAACAATCTTAGCAGCTTCAAATTCGGGATGTTTGTTGTATTCTTCCTCGATGGTTTCCAGAACCTCGCGAACGGCCTGCAAGTACTCGTTTTCACCAGGATGTTTGGCCTCCAGGTTGGCCATAATTTCGTTTACTTTCATGATATTTAATAAATTAGGTTAAACTTTAATTTTTTTTCAGTTCAGCAAATGTACGCTCTTTTTTTTATATAAAAAAATTTATTTTAATTTTTAACAAAATTAATAGTAGCAAGTATCGACAAAATTCTTGATGCGCGGTTTGACATATTCGCGTTCTTCCATGAAGGACATATGTCCCACATGATCAAGGAGCAGTATTTCAGAATGATGCGGAAGCATAGCCTGCGAGATAGCAATCTCTAACGGAATGCGATTGTCGTTCTTGCCATAAATGAAGAGCACCGGCACCTCCAGTTGCTGAAGGACGGCAATGCGCGAGGGGCGTGCCATCATACCCTTTTGGGCGGCGATAATGGACTCGGCACGGGTCTCGAGGCACTGCTCTTTGAGGTCTTTGATGTCCTGCGAGAGGGCTGCACGCTTGCTCTCGTCGAAGAGTGTGGGGACGAAGTTGACGATATAGGAAGCACGGTTTTCCATCACCTGCTCGCAAACCGCCAGACGGCTAGCCCGATGCTGCTCGCTATCGGCAAGGGCATGGGAGTTGATAATTCCCAAGCCTCGGAGGGTATAGGGATACTTCTCTGCGAAAGCCAGAGCAACATAACCACCCATGGAATGGCCTATCATAACACACTGGTCGACACCGGATTCCTCAAGAACACGCTTAACAATACCTGCCATAAAATCCATTGAATGGACCTCGCAGAAGGAATCTGTATGTCCGTGGCCGGGGAGGTCAATAGTAATCACACGCAATTCGTGCATATAACTAAGCACATAGGAGCTCCATACATCCACATTTTGCAAAAAGCCGTGAAGCAGTACCAATACTTTTCCGTTGCTACGGCCCTCGTCACGATAGTGTACCGCGTGGCCGTCGACCATGAGAATTCGGTGTTGTTCCATAATGCTGTTTTTTTATTGCTATTGTTTTTCTCTAAAATGTACCGCCACCCCCGATTTTCCAAGACGATTCACATTGACGTTGCCATAGGCGGAAATGATAATACGGGAGTTGTCGATACCTTTTTCATTCATAAAAGCACGGATTATTTGTCCACGCTCAAGGGAGAGGTGGTAGCAGAGTTTGTCATCGCCACCGGCCACATCTATACAAAATTCCACCACACCGTTAGGGTTGTGGCTGAGAAACTGTGCCAGTTGCTCAAGCTGCAACTTTGCGACAGGCTGCAAGTCGGCAGCCGAAGAAGTGAATTCCACCGCAGGAAGAGGCACAGGCTTGTCCATCGATACCAGCACGGGGAAGGTATACCCTTTGAGGCGTTGCATTGCCTTGGTTTGGGGATTAATGACGATAGCGGGAACAAAGAGAAGCCCAGCATCCCCCAGAACGGCATAAGATTTATCCTTGTGTACAGTGATGGAGAGAGTGCCACTCGTTCCCGAGCAGTCAACTACCTGAGAAACAGATTGCAGCGCCATATCGACCACACGTACACGGAGCAGATCCGACTCCAGACCAAGGATATCAACAGTATAGGGTTCATACGAATTGGACGCATCGTGCACCGTGGGGAAACTATAGCAGGAGAAGGTACCAAGGTTGTTATTGGCAGAAAAGAAGATACGGTTTTCATCGGGGCTAAAACTGAGACCTGTCTCATTGTAGCCTGAGTTAATCTCCTTGCCTATATTCCGAGGTGTCGACCATGAGGTCCATTCACACACATCGGTACGGGTTGAAACATAGATATCGCCATATCCCAGACCTCCACGACCATCAGTGACGAAATAGAGCGTCTTCAAGTTGCGACTCAGTATGGGACAACGCTCGCTATAGGGGGTATTGATGATATTTCCCAGATTAACGGGAGTACCCCAGCCATCATTGATATAAGGGATAAAATAGAGGTCAGTAGCCAAGGCGGTGTCGCCATGGAAATAGGTGCCCGACTGCTGTAAATTATAGCCGTTGGGACGATCGGAGGCCAATAGGAGGCCGCCGCCGTCAGGCAGCATGTAGGCGTCGGTCTCGATATAGTCGGTATTGACCGGATAGGGCGGAATGTCTGTGATACGCCAACCATCACCGTCCTTCTCCGCCATCATGATGTTACCCTCCGAGCCGAGGAGCATACGAGTGCCACCAGAATAGAAGCCAAAGAGAGTCAGACCCGTAGTATTAACTATCGAGGGAAAGGACACCTCTCCGGCAGGATGCCATTGTCCCCCTTCTTTGACAGCATAGCAGATACGACGTGTGAGGCCGACACGGGTAAAATAGAGACGGCCATCAGCTTCGTTGAGACAGGGGTTCATGATGTTATAAGTAGCCGAGAGCTCCTTGGCGAGCCTACGCCCTGTGGCAGGCGCCGCCAACACGCGCTGGAGTTCTTGATACTCGTCGCTGGCGATACTGTCAAAGCAAATGTCGAACTTTCGCACACGCTCAAGAGCCGCTTTATAGTTGCCAGAAGCCACCATTGCCTGAATCATGCGCTGCAACGGGACGAGGGCTATCTTCTTCCCCACCATCTGGCGCACAAATCCTGCATAACGATCATATTCAACCTCAAGAAAATCGGGCAACAGATTAACACGATCAATCATCTGGGCCATCTCAAGGTCATTCTCAACAGTACGCTGGTAAGGATATTCAGGATGTTCCTTATTGAAGTGCTTAACGGGGGCACCATTGCCCTCTGCAGCATGCCAAGAGTAATAAAGATTAAAGACCTGTTCGTAGAAAGAATCGAGTTTAAAATGCTTCAGATAATAGCGGGCGGCAGCCACATCCTGTTTCTGCACAATAAGTTTATGCATCTCATCCATAGCACTATCAGCCAATGTGTTATCCGAGTAAGTACTAGCAAAGACCGCATAATCCAAGGCCGTCTCGCACTTGGAATAAGCCATCTCGAGAAGTTTGTCAAGGTGGTCACGGGCCTGCTGACTCTCGTCGCTGGCGGGATAACGTTTCAAGAAGCTCTTGAAGGACTCCACATCGCCATATTTGCTGGCCGTGGCATAAGCCAAGCGGCTTTTCTGCTTCTCGGCGGCACGCAGCACCGAGGGACTCTTCGGAAAACGAGCGGCCACGGCATCAACCTGTGCTTCGGTGGTTACCTCCTCAAACAGGCCAGAAGCCAGGCGGGACAGGTGTCCTTCCATCTGCTCAGCCTCCGTGGTGCCGGGATAGGCCTCGATAAAATGATAGTATGCCTCAGCAGTGCCCTTCCTCAAACAGTCGTCGTGCACCTGATTGATGCGGCGTTGATGCAGGAGTTTCAAGATATCCTTGTGGAACCCGAAAACCTCGAAATAGGCATCAAGCTCAGTACCCGTCATGTCACCACGCACCTGAACGGTATTGTAGGCGGCATTGACAATAGCCTGGCGGGCCTGACGGATGGTAGTAATGGTGATATCGCTACGCAACAGACGCGTCAACTCACTATTACGGCCGTTTTCAATCAAATTGATATGGCAAACTTCTGCCCTCTGGATATACTTCATCGCCATCGGCAGGTTACGCATCGGATGGGAATTGTCGAAATAGAACAAAGCCAGATTGTAGAGAGCCTCTACATCATCGGGATTCTTGGCGTAGGCATTGCCATATTTGGAGAAGCGGGATTGATAGTCGCTGACAGTGTCCACGGAAAGACTTTGCGCCGTCGCCACCGCAGTCATCATGCAGCAAGACAATATCAATGCCACCCGTTTCATAAACAAGTTATTTTATTGAGCTCAAAATATCTTTAAACTCAAAATCCATCTCCTCGAAGGTATCCTTGGTGGTCTCCAGACGGAACTCAACAGTGGTGCCACGATCAGTGAAGTAGGTCATGTAGAACTGGTAATCCTTCTGATCCGAAGGGTTAGTGTAGGCACCGACATATCCGATACCGCCCTTGGCAGGCAATCCCTCGCCCTTGGAGAACTCCTTGAGTGCCTGATAAGGTTGTTTCTCATAGCGCTCATAGACCAGGTCGTAGAGGTCGCCGTCATAGTGTTTGTTGACATAAATGCGCAGGAACGGCAGCACGGTGTCGCCCTCCACGTCTTTCACGACATGGCCGGTGTAACAGTAGAGATAGATATCGCCGCCCTCGGGCAATTCGAAGGTGCGCAGATAGCGCCAGTCCTCATTGTTGAGACGGTAGGTGACACTGGTCCCAGGAATAGTGAGCTGGGCTGAAACCACATTGCTCATTAAACCCATCAACCACATCAAACCTATCAAAAGAATCTTTTTCATATCTCTATCCTTTCGTTATAGAAGTTCAACAATTTCTCGGCAAGTTTATCTTCGTCATACCGGTCAGCGACCAGTCTTTCGGCCGCCTTCCCCACCCGACGACAGAAGCCATCGTCCTCCAGACAGCGCTTAATCTGCTTGGCAAACTCTTGGGGGGTGTTGGCGATCAATAGATTCTCGCCATCGGTATACTCTATTCCTTCGGCGCCAACAGTGGTAGTGATGACGGTCTTGCCAACCGACATCGCCTCGATTATCTTCACCCTGATTCCACTGCCGCTAAGCAACGGCACTACATTTATTTTCTTGCTGCCGATAAAACACAACGCATCTGGCACCTCGCCCAACACGGAGACCCCCTCCACCTGTGTCTTCATCAGGGACTCCGACATCTTGCGGCCTGCCAGATAAAGCTTCGCCTGGGGAACCTCGGCATGAACCACTGGCCAAATGTCCTCCAGAAGCCAGCGAACGCTCTCCTGGTTGGGAAGCCAGTCCATAGCACCAATGTGGAAAAGCGAATCGGGTTCCACCTCCACCTGCGGCAATTTCGGAATCCTCACACCGAAGGGAATAACTGCCATGGGCATGCGATAGCCATTTGCCCTGAAATAATCAGCATCGATTTGTGTAACACAAACTACGCCGTCGTAATCATTGATATGCTCCAACTCATAGGCGCGCAGTGTCAGCGAGAGGTGCTTGAGATACCACTTCTTCAAAGGCTTGTCACAACTCTTAGCCAAACGGTCCCATATGAGGTGCTCAACATTGTGAGCCCGCATAATCACCTTGGCACCAGAGTATTTCCTAATCAGTGGCACATAGGGAGTCAAAAAGATGCTATCCACATGCACAACATCAAACTGCTCCTGCTCGAGAACCTGTCGTAGCTTGGTAGCAAAAGCGTCGCTGATGTAGCGTTGCACATGGTACGACTGACCGCACAGCATGGCCACCATAGCAGGAAAGACTTTCACCCTGAGGTCGACATATACCGACTCGTAGCCCGTGTGGGATCGATACTCCTCCATAGCTGCATCCTGTTTGACGGGATGCTTGTCGCTCTCCACTGTCAACACCTTCACCGTGCAGCCTTTGGCAAGCAGGCCCTGCGTGATGAAGTTGATACCCATCGCCCCTCCGTCAATGGGAGGAAAAGGGGGTTTATTGCAGAGTTGGAGTACCTTCATATCAATTAACAACGCTATTTCTCTGTTTTTATTGTATCAAGGTCATTCTTTCGGCAAAGCCTTGAAACCGAATCCAAGAATCTCAGAGCTCTCCATGATGTTAACAAAAGCCTTGGGATCAATACGGTGGAGATTGCTCTTGAGTTTCACCATATCGGCACGGTCGAGAGTGACATAGATCATCTTACGCTCGTTGCCCTGATAGAGGCCGGTTCCCACCAACAGGGTACCGCCACGCTGCAGGTCGTTGAGAATATAGCTTCGCACGGACTCCACCTCGTCGGTGATGATAAACATGGTCTTGTAACTCTTCATGCCATCAACCACAAGGTCGATAACCTTACCCTCGATGAATATGATGATGATGGAGTAAATTGGCAGACGGATATCGCCGAATGCGATAAGGGTGCTGAGGGTAATGATGCCGTCGACAATCATAACGAGGGTGCCGAGAGATATCTTGGTGTACTTGTGGAGAATCATAGAGATGATATCCGAGCCGCCGCTTGTGGCGCCGCTGCGGAAAATCATACCGATGGCAACACCGTAAATAAGGCCGGCGACGACGGTGTTAAGAAAATAGTCAGGGACAAAGTACTGGAAGAGATTCTCACCCACGGCGAATTTCACCGAGGAGGCAGTGCCTTGGTCAAGGATGCCAATGCTATAATCATAAATCACAGGCTTGTAGCCCCATGTACTCTCTAAGATAAACGTAAAGAGGAATATAAGAGCGGTGGAGAGGATGGTTTTGAAGCCAAACTTGGGGCCAAGAATCCAGGTGCCGATGAGAAGCAGAGGGACATCCATGCAGATGGCATAGAGGGAGATTTTCCAAGGCCAGAGTGTGTTAAAGACATTGGAAAGACCATAAGTGCCACCAGGGGCCATGAGGTAGGGGTTAACGAACATCACGTCACCCACGGCAAACAAGGCACTGCCCAGGATGAGTAAAAAATAGGCGAGAAATTCCTGTTTAAACTTGCTTTTTTTGTCAATATTTGTCATAAATGCTTTATTGTTAATATATAATTTAAAAAAAATACACAATGGTTAATTTGCAAAGATACAAAAAAATTCCCAAAATACACACAGACGCATGAAAAACATTTCCCCCTCCCCTTCCCATTCCTTCTCATCTCCTACAAAAAGAATACTCACAGTAGTCAAAAAAAATGGAGTGCAACTATTATTGCAATCCATTAATTATGAGCGACAAACGGGGCTCGAACCCGCGACCTGCGGCTTGGGAAGCCGCCGCTCTACCAACTGAGCTATTGTCGCATTTAACACCCCTAAAAACGCACCTCGCTTTTTTTTATTGCACAGGGGTGAAAAAAAATTAATTCTTAATTGTAAATAAACTGTCCGTTCTCACTCTTGACGGTCACTTGGGCCTTATCGGCAGCCTCCACATGACCGATGATGCGGGCATCGACATTAAAACTCTTCGAGATATCAATGATTCCCTTGGCTGTAGCCTCATCGGTATAGAGTTCCATACGATGGCCCATGTTGAACACCTTATACATCTCCTGCCAATCGGTCTTGCTCTCCTCGTGAATCATCTTGAAGAGCGGTGGCACTGGGAAGAGATTATCCTTGACAACATGTAGATTCTCAATAAAATGGAGCACCTTTGTCTGTGCACCGCCCGAGCAGTGAATCATACCGTCAATCTTCGGACGGTATTCATCAAGCACCTTGCGGATAATAGGTGCATAAGTTCTTGTTGGCGAGAGCACCATATGTCCGGCATCCACTCCCGGCACCTCGGTGGGGTCTGTGAGCAGCTTCGTGCCGCAAAAGACTACACTGTCGGGCAAATTCTTGTCGAAGCACATAGGGTATTTCTCGGCATAGACGTGCGAGAAGACATCGTGGCGGGCCGAGGTGAGGCCATTGGAACCCATACCGCCATTGTAGGCGGTCTCATAGGAAGCTTGACCATAAGAAGCCAAAGCGACGATAACATTGCCAGCCTTAATGTTGGCATTGTCAATCACGTCGGCACGGCGCATGCGGGCGGTGACGGTGCTGTCGACAATGATGGTGCGAACCAAGTCTCCCACGTCGGCCGTCTCACCGCCGGTGAGGACGATATCGATACCCATATCGCGCATGGTCTGGCAGAACTCCTCGGTACCATTGATGACGGCGGAAATCACCTCGCCGGGTACCAGCTGCTTGTTGCGACCGATGGTGGAACTCAATAGGATATGGTCGAGAGCCCCCACGCAGAGAAGGTCATCGGTATTCATCACGATGGCATCGATAGCGATACCTTTCCACACGCTCAAATCACCTGTCTCTTTCCAGTACATGTAGGCGAGGCTACTCTTGGTGCCAGCGCCGTCGGCATGCATAATGTTGCAATAGTCCTTGTCGCCGCCCAGCAGGTCGGGGATAATCTTGCAGAAAGCCTTGGGATATAGCCCCTTGTCGATATTCTTAATGGCGTTGTGAACGTCCTCCTTCGATGCGGAAACACCGCGCTGATTGTACTTGTCCATGAATCGAAATTTGGCTGCAAAGATACGAACTTTTTGCGGATTGGCAAAAAATGTTTTTAGAACCTTTTCATTATCATTGTAAAACCAGTTTTTTAACGGCAGTGCTTCTGTTGGTGGTCACGCGGATGAAGTAGGTACCCGCGGGGAGTGATGAACGCTGAATGATGAGGGATGAACTTATCGATGTTGTCGGGACAATCACACGACCCGTCATATCAATGACCGTGAGGATTGACGGTTCGCTGACACTGACCGTGACATTGCTATAAGCGGGGTTGGGGTAGATACTAAGTGATGAGTGATAAGTGACGAGTGATGCGATGCCCACACTGTCCTCCTCTACACGAAAGTAGGCGGTAAAGACAGTATCGCTGACCACAAATATCTGGCGGGGGTTGGCGGTGTCACCGTCGTCCCAGTGGTCGAAGAGGATGCGCATGGTCGGATCCGGCGCCACCGCGGGGGTGGCGGCAATGGTCACCCAGGTGCTGTCCATATGGACACCGCCGCCCGTAACGGTGCCCATGGTGCTATCGGCACTAGTCACAGTGACGGTATGTGTCCATGTTGCCGGCCGCTGCACATTCACGACAATCATGGCTGTATCGGCACAACTGATATTGGCAGCAATGACTGTGAGGGTGTCGGTGCCGACAGTGTCGTAATGGAGTGTCAGCGTCTCGTCGGCACTCATGAAGGTGCTATCGAGCAGCGAGCTGTGCCATGTGTAGGAAAGCCCCGTGGTATCGCCTTGCAACAATATGGCGGTGAAGGAGACCGTGTCGAAAGCGTCGACCGTAGTGGGACCGCTGACGGCCACTTGCGGCACCAGTGCCAACGTTCCCGTGTGGAGCACCTGCACGTTGTCGATAAGCACGGCATAACCCACAATGCCCTGGGTCCACCGCAGCACCATCCGCGCATCAGGCACAGTGGCGCCTGCAAAATGAACGGTGTCGCGGCGATAGATGCTGTCATAGGGAGGCATGACCTTCAGTGCAATGAAATCAGCACCGTTATAGTAGCCGACTTCAAGAATACCCATATGGGCTCTCTCAAAGCGGTAATCGAATACCAAGGAAAGGGTATGCAAACTGTCAGCCATGCGCGGCAACAGCACCTCGGCAACAGTATCGTCCCCAAAGTTGTAGTCCTGCGGATCAGCCGTCACCATGAAAAGTGCATTGTCGGGTACATTGCTCATAAATGAATATCCGTTGGGCGCGATGACATGAGGCGCGTGTGCGATGGCATCACCGTTCCAGACAGCGTTCCAGCATGAAGGCAACACCCCTGGAACATGATTCGAGGTGGCTGCTATACCGTTGAAATCCTCGAAGAATGGTACAGTCATACCACTGCAATCGGTCACCGTCACCACCGTCCAGGCGGTGTCGCTGCCGAAGGGGTTGGAGGCAACGACCGTGACAGTGTCTGTCCCTTCCGAGAGATAGACAATATGCATGATGTCGGCGGCAGCAGTCATGGTGGCCAGGCCGGCAGCAGCCATGGTGGAGTGCCATGTATAGGTGAAAATGCTGGGCGAGCCGCTTGAACGGTGGGCGGAGAACAGGCAGGTGTCTCCGATGTTGAGATCTGTGGGCGGTGTGATGGTGATACTGGGGGCGGCACCGGCAATGATGTTGACAGCATCAAGGGAGATATAGTTGCCTTGACTCAGGCGGTGCACGAAGGCGATGTGTACTGTCTGTCCGGCAAAGCTGTCGAGCGAAACCTCGTAGGTGCGCGGGTTGTCGTCATCGTACCATGTGAAGAGGTAGTCGCTGAACAGCACATGGCTATAGGTCGAGGTGTCGGTGGCGTTACCCGTGGTGAGGAGCACTTCCAGATAGGGACTATAGATGACATTGTTGAAGGTCTGCCTTTTTGCACGGAGGGTCCATCGGAGGAGGGAGCCGTCGAGCACGGTCGGCAAGTCAATGGAAGGCGTCACGAGCCAACTGTTGGCCTCCTCGTTCGCTGCCGGGTGGTAGGAGCGGATGCCTCCATAGGTGTTGTAGCTCCAGTTGCTGCTGCCAGAGGGGGTAAAGTTGAAGACACGCCAGCAGGGGATGTCACCATAGTAGACGTTGGGATTCCATGGCAGCGAGTCGATGGAGGCACAGCTCTGCACGGTGAGGGTGGCCGTGGCGGTGTCGCGGCCATAGGCACCCGCGACGATGACGGTAATCGTGTCGGTGCCGTCGGCACTGTAGGTGATATGCAGGCTGTCGTCAACGACGGTCACGGTGGCCAGGCCGGCGGTGGCCATGGCCGAATGCCAGGAGTAGGTTAAGCCCACCGAGCTGCCCTCATCGAGGCGTGCCATCGCGAGGGTGCTCTCGCCGGTATGGGCCACAGCGGGTGCCTCGACCCTTACCACCGGCTCGTGCAGGTCGCGCACTCGCAAGTCCTTGATGACCAGGCGGCGCACATCGGCACCAAAGTCGGTGAGGGTGATGGGGTCGTGGAGGAGGATGAAGTGCACCACGCTGTCGGCATAGCGGCCCAAGCCCACGCGGCGTGTTATCTCGCCGGTGAGGTTGACGGTGTCGACCAGCAAAGTGTCGTAGGTGCTCGGGTCGGTATAGTTGCCCGTGGTGGCCAGTAGCATGTAGTTGTGGGTGATAGAGGTACCACGGGAGTTGACATGCCACTCCAACACCAGGCTGTCGTCGGCTCCCCAGGGGATGCTCACACCCTGCGACATCATCATGTTGTGGATATGCTTGTTGGAGAAGCTGGAATAGGTGCTTCCTCTGAAGTCGGATTTCCAGGAGCAGTCGCTGGGCTGGTACCAGCAGTCCAGTTTGGTGGCAAAGCCGTCGGTATAGTCGTAGGCGGACACCATGCCGCAGTCGCCCACGCCGAGAATATACTGGGCGGTGTCACTACCATAGTCATTGGTGGCGACAACGGTGATGGTGTCGGTCCCTCCGACGAAGTAGGTGAACCTGACGGTGGCACCGCCTGCGACATCGTAGACAGCCTGTCCACGGTCTACCATAGCGGAACTCCAATGGTAGTAAAGAGAATTGTAGAGGCCTTGGGTGAGGGTGGCCGTCATAAGTGCTCCGATGCTGTCGGCCAGCACATGCTTGGGACCGGAGATGCGCACCTTGGGGGCATAGAGGGGCAGGATGGCGAGGCTGTCGATGTAGAGGTAGGAGTTGAAGATGTCGGTGGTATGTTCTTTAAAGATGCCAATGCGGACGGTCTGTCCGACATAGGCGCCGAGGTCGAGATGGCGGGTGACGGTGTTGCTGTTGGCCGTGTCGAGCATCAGTTGGGTGAACGACGAGGCGCTGATGTCGGCGGTAGGGCTGATTTTCACCCTGTAGAATGAGTAGCCGCGGGCTGTCCATTGCAGCGACAGCATGCTGTCGGCAGGCAGCGTGATGGGTGGCGTAACCAAAGCCCCTGCGGGGTCGTCATAGCCCCACGGGGCGCCCATCAGGGCACTACTGTCCGACACTCTCCAGGCCGAGGAGCTAGGGTAGCTGTAGATGCTAGTGTACCAACAGTCGAAACCCTCCGCGAAGTCGGCATGCCACGGAAAGAGGCGGATGGTGTCGCATGTGGGCTGGGGTACAGGGGTGGTGTCAACATAGCGCAGCTCCACCAAGTCAAGATAGAGAAGCATAGTCGACGAACCCGATGACCAGTTTTCGAAGGCCAGACGTCCGGTACGACCCGCAAAGGTATCGAGCGGAATGATGCACTCTTGGTAGGTGTTCCATCCTACAATGGTGTCCTTGACCAACAGCTCGGGTCCACCGTCTGTGCTGTCGGGGACAAAATAGACGGAAAGGTGTGTTATGGTGTTGTTGTAAATGGCTCTAACCTGGAATGTCAGGGCGAAGTTGGCAATGTCGCTACCCGACGGCATCACGAAGGTGGGCGACACCATACGGTTGCGGCTGCTCGCCGAGGCCAAGGAGGAATGCATGTAGCAGATTCCTTCGTAAGAGCAGCTCTGGTACTTTCTTATCAACCATCCACTGCTGCCCTCTATTGTCCAGCAGTCGTAACCGTTCTCGAAGTCCTCAGTCCAGGGGTAGTTGCTCACGGTGGCGCAATCCTTGACCAGCAGCACCACCGTGTCGGAAACGCCGCCATGCTCTACCATAAGGGTGTCGATTCCGGGAGCAAAGTAGACGATGGAGGCTATGGAAGAGTCCTCATCCAGGAGCGTTGCCCGGCCTGCATCGGACAGGGTTGAGTGCCATACAAACGGTACCGACGGGGTGCTGCCGACACACAACGCCCTTAGCTCAGTCTCCTCCCCCACCATAGGGTGCAACGGCGCATAGATGCGCACAAGGGTGTCGGCCGTGCCGACGCGCACATTGTCGATTGAGCCGGTCCCGAAACATCTGCCCCGCCGCACAAAAGCCACCCGCACACGGTGTCCCTCGTATCCCTCCATCGTAAGACAGAAGGTCCGGTAGTTGGACACCAACCCCTCCATGGTCATCAGCACATCCCATGCGGCCGCCGAGGTGTCGATAGCATCACTGCTGTCGCACACCGACAACATGACATCGATAGTCGGCGTACCATAGTACTGCACATTGGTCATTGCCGAGCGGTAATCCCACAACAGAGACACTCCACCCGCGGCAGGCATCACTATCGGCGGCGAAACGAGCCATGCTGTGGCATCGTACGATTCATTGTCGATATATCCTGTGTACATGCGTGGACCGGGATTGTTGGTCTTGCGTTCCCAGCGCGCAATGCTGCTGCCGGCAATCGAGCAGTTCCAGTTGCCACTTGAGGTGGCGTCGTTGAAGTCGGCCATCCACGGCAGGCGCACAGTGCCCGCCGCAGTGGTGAAGCTGGACTCACGCGAACGGTAACTGTTGCGTCCACCGCCGCACAGCGTTTGCAACGTTGCGGTGTAGGTGGTGGCGCCACTGAGCAGTCCCACCACGGTGAACAGCGTGTCGGTCAGCGTGGTATCAATGCCTACGGCCGGTATCGTCAGGCGATAGCCTGCAGCACCCTCCACCGGAGACCAGGCAAGCACCGTGCTGTCGGGATGGGCATACAGTGCCGTGACGGCTCCCGGAAAGGGACAGGCCATGGAGTCGGGGGTCAGCGACCAGCAGCGCCACAGCTCTGGCCATAGGCCGGCAGCACTAGTAAGGGTGATGTCGGTAGCCGAGCGGTACACACTGTTGGTGGCTATGTCGATGAAAATGCGGTCGCTCGCGTTGCGCATCAGGCCTGTCTGCGTGGTGTTGCTGGGCAAGGGTCCGTCGGTGGGGCCATAGACGATGCGCAACTCATTGCCGGCCTCATGCAACTGCACTTGGAAACTCACATGCGTCGAGTCCTGCCCATAGACCCCCATGCGTGTCTCCACCACCAGCACATGGCTTCCACTGTCACCCACCACCGCATAGCGCGTATAGCAACTGCTGTCCATCTGGCCTCGCCAACCGAAAGGTTCCACCTTGGGCAGCTGCGAGGAAGAGCCATAGTTGTTCCCCAATGGCAGCGGCGAATAACCGCCACCGCTGTAAACGATCACATTGCCTAGACCCACAGAGCCGTTGATGTTGGCCGAGAAGCGCGTGCAGGCCGTCGCTCCAAGCATGAAGGTGAAGCCCATCTCGATTCTCGAGGTCACATAGAAAGTGATGGTGGATGACGGTGCTATGATTGTGCTGTCCACGCCCGTGATGTCAATCCACGCCGTCGAATCCACCCGCGTCGTAAAGCCGTAGTTGTCTATCAGCGTCTGCGCCTTCGCTGCGAAACCTAGTGTCAGGCACATCATAATGCCCAAAAAAGTCTTTTTCATTTTCATTATTTAACTAATGTATTAACGTTTGATTCTCCATCACCAGTGTCTATTAAAAATTTTAACATTTAGAATTTCAATTGAAGTTGTCCGTTCATAACAGGTATAGGCTCCCTCTCGGAAAGAAAAAGGTCGGTAATGCTGTCTTTCGTAAGCAGAGACCCGCTGAAGATACGCAGCACTTCATACACGCTTCTGTTAGGGACAGGATTTTCTCGATGAGTGCAACTGTACAATAAGTTATGATGGCAACATAAATCTGTATCCGCACAGCGTTCTCGATATTGCCCCAAAATGTTTTGACCTGAAGATGTTGCTTTATCCATTTGAAGAAAGACTCCACTTTCCAGCGACACTTGTAAAGAAACGCTATTTCGCTGGCTTTCAAGAAAAAGTTGTTGGTATAGTAAACGAATACGCGGTCATGTTCAGGAGCATAGTAGACTATTCTGCGAATCTCGGACGGATAGTGCTGTCGGTTGCCCTTGGTTGTGAAGCGTACCGTCTGGTCACGGAGAACATTGTCAGTTCCTTCAAGCATATCATCACCTGCCGTCACTTCGTACTTGGGTCGGCGCTTCTCTCTAATCACAAAGAAGGAATTCAGCAGGGTGATTCGGAACAGCCTTGCGAGATCCCAGTACCCCCTATCAAAGATATAGCAAGCCCTAGGTTCATATTCAATCTCATCCATAGCGTTGACATCATGGACTTCGGCGTTGGAAACATTTACAGCTACGGGGATGTCCGTAACAATGTCGTACTGGGTATGCATCTTGATTCCAGACTTGGTGCTTCGGAATTTCGCCCAATCATAAAGAGTCATGCAGAGCGATATGGTCGAGGAATCAAAGGCATAGAACTTGCCGTTAATGACAAACTCCCGATCTATTCTCGCATCCTGGGCAAGCCCTATCATATGGTATGCGAAACGCTCGAAAAGACGATAGTCTCTAAGCTGATTGGCTTTGGAAAGAGTGCTCTTGTTGACTGGCAGGCGGCCAAACCCAAGATGGAAAGACTTGCTTCCGTGGGCGGTGGTGAGGTCGGTCAACTCTCGAAGACTGCGACAGCCCTCCAACTGGCCGTACATAAAGACAAGCATCTGGCTCCCGTGAGTCAGTTCCCATCCTTTTGTTCTATCGTCGTATTCCGCTGCCATTCGTTCTAAGTAACGTTTTGGAATAAAGTCCGTAATTTGGATAAAAACGTATTTGCCCTGATTCATAATCGCCTTTTGAGTGGTTATCTTTCTATGAAAACGTTTTCAAAAGTGCGACAAGCATTTTGCTATGCAAACAATTGAAAATATACTATATACAAATTAATTTAACTAATTTTAATAGACACTAGTGAATAATAAGTTTTCTGACGACAGTATTGCTGCCAGTGGTGACACGGACGAAGTAGGCACCAGAGGACAATCTCGATTTTTGAATCACATATTTTGAATTAACGTAAGTCGTCGGGATGATAGTGTGGCCAGCCATGTCAATGACGGTGAGCGCCGAAGGCTCGCTGACCGTAACGGTCACATCGCCGTGTGCCGGGTTGGGATACACTCTCAACTCTCCGTCCTCAGCGCTCAACTCATCGATACCGACACTCTGGGGACCGTAGACGGCCGTAATAACCGTATCAGATGTGACGATAAAACTGAGGGGATTGTCATTAATGGTATCGCCAGGAGCCGTGACCCAGGACCAGAAGCGAGGGTCTCTGTCATAACGAGCCGTGAGCGTAACCAGAGAACTATCGGCATACATTCCAGCACCTTCAACGGACAAACTTTGGTCATACACCTCGCCACCATCCCACATAGCAAGATGCACGGTAACAGTGCGCCAGACGGTGTCGGGCGTGGGCGGCGGCGTGGGACCGACGATGGCCAGGGTGTCGATGATGCGCACATTGTCAATCATCAATATGCCGGGAAGCTGTCCGGTGGGCTCCCAAGCTTCGGTAGTGTAGCGGAAGGCCAGGTGAACGGTCTGTCCGGCATAGGCACTAAGGCGCGCACGCATGGTGCTCCAGCCAACAGAGTAATCTGGATGCACAGTATCTATGGCTATCAAAGTATCGTAAGCGCCCAGGTTACGGTAGTCGGCCGCCGTGGTCACCATGACGCAGTAGGAATGCGTGTCGTTAATCTGCGTGGTGGCATCCCAGCACAACAGCAGCTCGTCGTTCGCGCCGACGGGCAGCGTGGGCAACGTGATGGCACGCGAGACGAGCCAGCTGTCGGTCGGCATCCACACGTTGATTGCCACCGCCATCGTGTAGTTGGGATTCTCGGGCAGGGTCCATCGGCTGCCTTCGGGTTGCCACCAGCAGGTATAGTGGTTGCTGAAGTCCTCCACCCATTGCAGGGCATCCACCGTGTCGCATGGCTTGACATTCACGACAGCCCAAGCGCTGTCGGTGCCGTAAGCATTGGTAACCGTGACAGTGACGGTATCGGGTTCGCCCGTATAGCAAGTCAGCGTGGCCTGTGGGCCGCCATTCTGTATCAGCATGGCCTCGCCATTCTGAGCCTTGGCGGAGGTGAAGCTGTAGGTAATGCCGTTGGTGTCGCCTTCTACCAGGGTGGCTGTGAGCATCATCGGCGTGCCGGGGAAGTAGCCGTCATCCACTGTCAGCGTCACCATAGGTTCTAAGGCGTAGTGTATGTTCACGTTAAACAGATAGTAATGCAAGAAATCACCTGTCGCCTTGAATACCAAACGGATATGCTGGTCAGCATAGGCGTTGAGAGGTATGCGTGTGCTGGGATGGGTGCCCGTGACGAAGGGGAAAACGCCCAAAGTGTCGAAGGTAATCATATCGGTAGTGGCCATCACCTGCATGCTGCCGTAGAAGAAGCTGTACGCACAGTCGTACTCAAGTATTACATTGCCGTCATCGGGCACATAGACCAAGGGCGATGCCACCGTAGTGGGCCCGAAGCCAATGAAGTCCAGGTATCCGTTGCTGTTGACTTCGAACGCCCCCTCCAGCACCTGCCAGCAGGTGAAGTCGTTGCTGAAGTCCACCACCCACGGCAAGGTGTCCTGCACGGAGCATATAGTCAGCGTCACCGTGTCGTCACTTTGACCATAGTCGTTGTCAGTATGCACTGCCACCGTGTCTTGGCCTGAGGTGAGATAGACAAGGTACACGCTGTCGTCGCTGGCGGTGGTGTACAGCAAGGCATCGCCACGGCTGGCCATAGCCGACCACCAGTTGTGATGCAACCCATTGGCCGAACCACCGGTCAACGTCACCTTAAATCCGACAGTATCAAGGACAGTGGCCCTCGTGACATCAGCCGCAAGAGCGGTATGTGGCACAACGAAACGCAATGGGTCGGATACCTGTAAGATGGCTGTCGCGCTGCGGTTGCCATACTGGCCGATGACCGTAACTGTGATGGTGTCGACGCCATCGGTGTTGTATACTATCGTAGCCTGCAGACTGTCGCTTGTCAGCGAGGCTTCGCTGCGCGCCTCCATGGTGGAATGCCATTCCACAGTCATGCCTGTAGTGTACCCTTGCCACACTGTAGCCGTCAATTGCAAGGTGTCGCCCACCTCGACGCTGTCGGGCGCCGCGAAGGTAATTTCAGGCCTATAGGTGGGCACAATATCTATATCGTCGATATACATAGAACACCACCCATAGCTGTCAACGTCAACAAAGGCAATCCGTATCTTTTGCCCGCCGTATTGCGACAGGTTTACCTGGTGGCTCTCGTAGCCCAAGGTATTGCCGCTTTTGGTGAAGAGCACGGTGGAATAGGCACTTGTCGGTGCTCCGTTGGCTATGGTGTCGGCCGCTGCGGCAAGACGTACCTCAAATGTGGGATTAAAGCCCATATTATCGACCACCCGCTGCTTCCAACGCAGGAAATAACCGTCAGCATCGGCAGGCAGGGTGATGTTGGGCGTAATCAACCAGGTATTGGTGGGATTCAACGAACCGGATTGGCATCGTGCTGTCCAACGGTTCCCGACGGGGCGTGTGTTGTCCGACACACGCAACCATGTGCCGCCATCGGACGTAACCCAGCGCTGCTCCCATACATTCATGGCGTCGGCAGCCTCGAAGTTGCAACTAAACAACGGAACATGCGCAGGGCTCATGGTGGTGGTGAAAATGAAAGCAACAGAGTTTGAGGTGCCGCTGGGGCATACCGATTGCAGGGTACCGTTGTAGGTGGTGGTGTCATACAATCCCGACAGGGTGACGGTGGTGTCACTGACAAGGGTGTCAATGTCGGCATCAGGGATATATATACGGAATTGGCTACTGCCTCCGCCCCACACGAGAGTGAGGCTGTCGGGATTGCTGTTCGTCATACTGACAGCACCGGGACGCGGACAGTAGTCGGGATTGACCATGAAGGAATAGACGCGTCCCTCATCGGGCCACATACCCATAGGGTTGGTTTGCGATATGCCACCCTCCGAGAACAGCGCCTCGTTGGCAACCATGTCGATGAAAACCACGTCGGTCGAGCTGGCGGCAATGCCGTTCTGCATGGCCATCGGGAGAGTGTCGCCCGTCGTCGGGCCGTAGACGATTCTCACCTCTCCCGAGGCCTCAAAGAGTTGCACCTGCGCGCTGAGTTTGGCTCGGGGAGTGTTGTAGGTGGCAAGCCGCATCTCCACCACAAGCACACGGTCTCCACTATCGCCGACAATGGCACTGAGCATACGACTTGAGGAGTCCATACACATCCGTCCTCCGAAAGGCTCAATCTTTGGTATGTTCTGCCCTACTGCATTCAGTGGTGTAACGCCACTGTTAGAGGCTAAAACCTGCGTATTGCCCAACCGTAGCGTACCGTAGACATTGACAGAGAATTTGGTATGCTCCACGCCTGCCAAAGTGAACGGAAAACCAATATTGGTCACCATGTTGCGACCATTACTGCGTATGCCGTTGGGGCTTGGTAGCGGCGCTATCAGGGTGACAGCGTTACTGTCAAGGGTTATCCATGCCGATGTGTCGACCCATGTGTTGAAAAGGTACGCATCATACAACGTTTGCGACCGCAGGCCGAAGCCCAACAACAAACACATCACAATTCCAAGAATAGTTCTCTTCATGTTGTAAAATCAAGTTAGTCTATTATCCTAATTATTTTAACGTTTCATTCACATTTTTATTATTCCCCTCATATATATAATAACCCCCTTTTCGTCAAAAATCACACAAAGGACTCTTTTTTAACATTTTTTAAATAAAATAGGCTCATTTCTTTATAATTTTGTATATTTGCCATGGTAGAATCAGTTGAAGAACCACCATAACAAACAATAAACAAATAGCTTATGATTTTTTCTACTCTTTCAGATTATATCAGTGCGAACGCTCCCATGTCCAATTTACCCGAGCTGCTCAACCTCCACCACTCTAATCCCCTAGGGCTGCACCCGATAGCAATACCCATCTTCTTGATGGTGCTGGCGGTGACTATGCGCATCGTCACCGTACTCGTCTACAAAAAGGGGCGAAGCAACCTCTACCTACTACTCTACTCAACATGGTGGGTGGCGGTGGCTGCAACCTACTACTACTGCTTCGCGGGCGACCTGCCTCTTTTCGAGGATGACGACCTGCAACGCAAGGAAATCTGCATAGGCTGGTTCTGCCAACGCCAGGTGGTGGGAGTCGGCTGGTCACTCCTCGGCGTGGCCCTGCTCAGCTATACGGCCTACTGTATGCTCAACGTCCTCATGCATATCATCGCCCACCAGAGCGACCGCATGGGGCTGAGCGAGAAGCAATGGCGCGAGTGGAGTTGGATTGTCGCCGCTATGCTCCTCGGAGCTTCCGCTGCTGGCATCGCCGACGACTTCACCCCCATCACAGGCATCTGGATTATGATTGGCTACCACATCGTCATCTTCCTAATGACTGTCACGAAGCTGGTCGTCGACACCATGAGGACCCATTTCTTCGGTCGCTGCCTGCTTTCGGCGGTATGCTTCCTCATAGCTTTCGAAGCCATCACCATGCTCGCCATCGAATGCATCGAAGGCTACATCTATCTCTTCATCCCCATCGTAGGCCTCTTCGCCAACGCCGACTACCGATACAAGAAGAAACAGTAGCGCCACTTTCTACCACAAAAAAAGAGGATGCGCTCAAGGAGCATCCTCTTTTGCATTATTTCCCGTAATAAAAAGGAATTCCTCATTTCTTTTGCGCACTTCTCCTTTGAAAATCTAGGAGTTAAGCGCTCCATTTCCTATTCTTGCCAATAGTGTTGCATTTGCCTGTTGAACTTAAGAAACGTTAAATAATATTAAACTTTCATACTCTTGTAGATTTTTGGCAGCAAAAAAGGCTATTATATTAATGAGAACACTTCAGTTCAAATTTAAAAGTTCAACTAAAAAAAAAATCAAAATGAAAAAGAAAAAAAAAGAAATCAGCCCACCCTTCCCTATCGGCGATACCCACAGAAGACAAGTTGTCAATATAGATAATCAGAAAAATAATTAATACAAAACGAAATGAAAAGTAAAATATTTTTATTGATGTTGATTGCCACAGCATCTATGCAAACTGCAAATGCCCAGAACATAAAAAATATACAAAGTTCAGATGAAATAAACGTCGGGAAAGTATCTGACATCCCCACTCTACTATCTGAGCAGTTAAATCTCCCCAAAGGAAACACCTTCGTTGACCAAGGGGTGTACAAGAACGATTCACTAATCAGCACAACGTCAGCTTGTAATGACGAACTGGGCTATACCCATCTGAGGTACAACCAGTATTACAATGGCATACGTATAGAAGGATCATCTGTGATTGTCCACATGAAAGGAGAGAATATCGTATACACCAATGGAGATTATTATCAGTGCCACGATATCGACACCCGTCCAAACATCAATCCCGAGAAAGCCATTCTGGCAGCCCAAAAATATGTTTCATCCATAATGAATGGAATTGTGGCAGATTCAGCAATAGTAACTGAAGGAGAACCAGAGATAATAATCTGTCATAGTAAGCAGAACCCAAAAGATACAACATTGTACTTATGCTATCGAATGCATGTATCACCCCTAAACGGATATATTTATATCAATGCCTACAGCGGAGAGCCCATGGGATACGTAATGACTACCATTTTTGCCAATGGTATTGCATATACTCGTTATAGCGGCATACAGTCTATCACTACCAAAGAAGACACCAAATTCTTGTGGTTTGGAGAGCAATTCTATCTGATTGACAACATTCGTCATATCTATACATCAAACCTGAAGAACCAATTCTATCCGTATGTAGGGGAGCCCGGAACTGAAAAATTTGTAGATAATGACAACACCTGGACCACTGGAGAACATCAAGTTAACAAGAACAACGGGGCACTTGATGTCCACTGGGGCCTTGAGCAAACCTATGATTACTTCTTAAATAACCATAACTGGAGAAGTTTTGACGGCAATGGATGTGACATCAAGGCATACGTGCATGCATATATGCTATGTCGCGATGCATCGGGGAATATTTATCAAACAAAAGATAACGCTGGTTATTATTCCGGATACAACCATCTTGAATTTGGTGATGGAGGAGGCGAAAGAGACATGCACACATCGCTCGACATTGTAGCGCACGAGTTCGCCCACGCAATTTTCCATCATCTTGTGAACACCGACGAGATTACGAACGAGGAAACATTTGCAATCAATGAGGGTCTGAGTGACATTTGGGGAGCCTGTGTCGAAAAAAATGTTGCCCCATCCAAACAAACCTGGCTAATCGGAGAAGACATTTATTACAATGGGGGCTCGATACGAAACATGTCCAATCCAAAATCCAAAGAGCATCCTAATACATACAAAGGCGATTTCTGGTATGAACACCCAGAGCGCCACGCATGGGCTGGAGTTCTTGACTATTGGTTCTATCTGCTTGCCAATGGCGGTTCTGGCACCAATGACTTTGGTTACCACTATAACGTAACTGGTATTGGAATGGAGAAAGCTGCCAGAATCGTTTTCCGTGCAGAACGTTACTACATAAACAACCAGACTAACTACAAGACACTCTGTGAGTACATGATACGCGCAGCCAAAGACCTCTCTAGTGGCCAAGAGGTCGCATCAACCATTGAGGCTTGGCGTGCCGTTGGACTACTACCTGATTACTATACCAAAGATAATGTTTATGACAATGGTTCTGAGCCCTTGCAGCATATTTCCGAAGGTTATGATAGCCCTGATATATGGGTACGTCGACATGAAGACAACGGGACCACTCATCAGCGCGCAAAACACAATAGCACCAACTACGTTTATGTAAACATTAGAAATAGGGGTATCACACAAACCTCCGATTTCACTAATCAGATCATACCAACGTTTCCCAGAAGAAAAGATAGCGTTGAAGTTTATATCAAAAAAGCTGGATTATCCGTGGACAACTGGCCTAATGACTGGACAAAAATAGGTAGCGTCGCTTTACCCTCAGTTGCTTCCGGTAATGTACAAACAGTGTGCATTAAGGGGCATTTCCCATCCGTAGAGAACATCCATCCAAACATGACATCATTAGGGAAGGATGTGGATTATGCCATACTGACGAGAATTGTATCTAACAAGGATCCAATGTCTTTTATCGAAGGTGGCAACACAATTTACAATGTCATAAACAACAATAATATCTCATATAAAAATGCAGTCGTGTCATCCGCAATATTTTATGATGAAATTTACCAACAGAGAGCAATTCTTGACATCAATAATATCGGAAAACCTCTGTATAAAACAAATCTACAACTAACATCACCTAGAAACTGCGATGGTTCTCAACTATTCCGTGAAGCAGAAATCAGACTGGTATTTGAGAAGGAATTACTTAATTTGTGGAGTAACACAGGTGCAAAAATGGTAGGACTTAAGCAAATTGATGATACAATGTTTATAGTTTCTTCCCCCAATGCCGAAATTCAAGGAGCTACTATACCAGAAGATTACTATGGATATATTTGTACGTACATCAATTTCCTAACACATGAATACACTGAAAAATACTCATACGAATACACTATTTCTCAATATGACACCAAAGATAACGAAATTATCAGCAGTGCATCTGTGATAGTTTATAAGAATCCCCGCGATGTTCTCTTTGACGCAAAAGCAGGCAATGATCTAATTGCAAGTAAAAATTCCAACGTCGTACTCTCTGCCGAAAGTATCAATGAGGACGCTGTCTACAATTGGTATAATGCCGGCGGAAAATTAATTGGTAGCGGAGACACCCTTTCCGTTAATGTTTCGAAAACAGAAAAATACAAACTTGAAGTCATTGCCAAGGCCGATGGCTATAAGGACTACGATAGCGTATATGTTTTTTCCACTTACGGAAACATCGAAAGCATTGCCCCAAATCCGGCAAACATGCAAACTCTCATTAATTACAATCTATCTGAAGAGATAGCCAACGCATCCATCATCATCACAAACTCCTTTGGTCAAGTATTCTATTCTACACCTCTTGATATAACCCAAGACACCCACACTATAAACCTACAAGGCATACCTGCAGGTCAATACATTGTCCGACTTGAGTCCCAAGGAGTCCTCCTCGACACTAAAACGCTAATCGTATACTAGTTTTCAATTACCATTACTAATTTAACGTCACGCCATATGTAAATTACATATGGCGTGATTTTTATAGACGTATTGAAGATATAAACGTCGAAGCGAGGCCCAAAGGTCTCGCTTCGACGAAAAAAATTGTATCCAAAAATTTATCTTCTGCGGCCACCGCCGTTGCCGGAGCTGCGACGCTCGCCGCCGTTGCCGCCTTCGCGACGACCATGACCGTGGTCGCCACCGTCACGACGGGGACCATTGCCGCCCTCGCGGCGCGGCCCACGGGCGGGCTTCTCCTCGACATAGCCTTCAGGCTTGGGGAGCAGGGCCTTGCGGCTGAGCTTGATCTTGCCGTTCTTCTCATCGAAGGCGATAACCTTGACCTGGAAGGTGTCGCCGACGTTGATGAGCCCCTCGAGAGTCTCGGGATGCCCCCACTCGTACTCGCTGATGTGCATCAATCCTTCCTTGCCGGGCAGGAACTCCATAAAGGCACCGAACTCAACAATCGAGACAACCTTGGCATCGAACACGTCGCCCACCTCGGGAACGGTGCAAATGTCCTTAATCCACTTGAGGGCGGCAGCGATATCATCCTTGTTCTGCGAGGCAATATCGACGATGCCAAACTCGCCTTCCTCTTCGATATTGATGATGGTGTTGGTCTCAGCCTGAATCTTCTGGATGACCTCGCCACCCTTGCCGATGACGGCACCGATGAAGTCTTTCGGAATCTTGATTTGCTCGATGCGGGGCACGAAGTCCTTATAGTCGGCACGGGGTTCAGGAATGGTCTCTGCAATCTTGTCGAGGATGTAGAGGCGACCCTGGCGGGCCTGCTCGAGAGCCTTGGCAAGAACATCATACGAAAGACCGTCGACCTTGATATCCATCTGGCAAGCGGTGATACCGTCGCGGGTACCGCAGACCTTGAAGTCCATGTCGCCGAGGTGATCCTCGTCGCCAAGGATGTCACTCAGCACGGCCCACTTGTCACCCTTCGAGATGAGACCCATGGCGATACCAGCCACAGGCTTGCGCAGCTTCACGCCAGCATCTAGCAGTGCCATGCAGCCAGCACAGACGGTAGCCATAGAACTGGAGCCGTTGGACTCGAGAATGTCGCTGACCACACGGATAGTATAGGGACATTCCTCCTCGGTGGGGAGCACCTCCTTGAGAGCGCGCCAGGCCAAGTGGCCGTGACCCACCTCGCGGCGGCTGGTGCTACCGGAACGTTTCACCTCGCCAGTGGCGAAGCCGGGGAAGTTGTAGTGCAGCAGGAAGCGACGCATGCCCTCGATGACGGCGCCGTCGATTTTCTGCTCGTCGAGCTTGGTGCCCAGCGTACAAGTGCTAAGAGACTGGGTCTCGCCGCGGGTGAAGATGGCGCTACCGTGCACGGAAGGCAGGTAGTCGGTCTCGCACCAGATGGGGCGAATCTCATCAAGCTGACGGCCGTCGAGACGGGTACGCTCGTTGAGCACCATGTCGCGCATGGCTTCGCGCTCGGTGTCATGGTAGTAGCGGTCAATCATGAACTTGATCTCGTCGGTGAGGGTCTCCTCGGTATAGTTGGCATCGATAAATTCCTGCTTGATGGCGGCGAAGCCGTCCTCGCGCTGGTGCTTGTTGGCGATGCCCTGCTTACTGAAGTCGTAGCACTTCTGGTAGACGGCGTCGCGCACACGCTGGCGCAGCTCCTCGTCGTTCACCTCGTGGCAGTACTCGCGCTTCTCGGTCTTGCCTGCTTCAATGGTGAGCTCGTTAAGCACGCGGCACTGAATCTTAATAGCCTCGTGGGCGGCCTTGAGGGCGTTGAGCATCACCTCCTCGGCCACTTCCTTCATCTCGCCTTCCACCATCATGATGTTATCTTCGGTGGCGGCCACGATGAGGTCAAGGTCGGCACGCTCGATGTCGTCCATGGGGGTGTTGATGACATACTTGCCATCGAGGTAGCTGACGCGCACCTCACTGACGGGGCCGTTGAAGGGGATGTCACTCACGGCGAGGGCCGACGCGGCGGCCAAAGCGGCCAGCTGGTCAGGCATAGTGTCTTTATCGCCGCTGATAAGGGTGATATTCACCTGCACCTCAGCGTGGAAGTTGTCGGGGAAGAGGGGACGCAGAGCGCGGTCAACCAAGCGGGCGATGAGAATCTCATGCTCCGAGGGACGCGCCTCGCGCTTAAAGAAACCACCAGGGAAGCGACCCATGGCGGCATATTTTTCCTGATAGTCAACAGTAAGGGGCATGAAGTCAACGTTCTCGCCCACCTCTTTCTTAGAACAGACGGTGGCTAAAAGCATCGTGTCGTTCATGCGGACCACGGCAGCGCCGTCGGCCTGTTTGGCCAGCTTGCCGGTCTCGATTTCAATCATACGGCCATCGCCGAGATCGAAACGCTTAGTGATAATGTGTTCGTTCATCTTTTTTATTGTTTTCTATTACTTTACCGCAGCCGTGGGGACCGTCCCCAAAGCCCATAAAAGTGTTAATTTCAAATATCTATCTCCTTCGGCGGGCATCTCCAGACCGGCTAAAAGAATGTGCAAAGATACAACAAATTCCTGACATACAGAAATTATATTTAATTTGCCCACAAAAAAAGTGGCGCTCAGTTGAGCACCACTTTCCGATGGAAGGTTCCTTGACTGGTAGCAACTCGGAGGAAGTAGGCTCCTCGCGACAGATGACTGACATCGAGGCTAATCTTTTGTCCTTCCCGGGCCTGAACCACACGGCCACTCATGTCAATGAGGGTAATCTTGCCAGGGACAGATGCCTCGACGTTAATCCTCGTGCTGGCAGGGTTTGGGTAAACTTCAACCCCCACTTTTTCAATTGCAGCGATAATCTCGGTAGTGTCGGAAACCCACTGGAAAAGGGCCGTCATCACTGTGTCGGAAGTAACGACGATGGAGAGAGGATTACCAGTCTCGCCGTCATCCCAGCCGAGAAACTCCCAATGGCCACCAACTGAGACCGAGTCAAGAAGTCTGTAGCCAATCTCCACCGTGTCAGCTTCCATATAACGGCCACTACCATAGGTCTCGCAAGCACCATCGACATTAGCCCTCACGCTGACGATATGCCACACCGTGTCGGGCTGAGGAGGCATGGGAAGGGTGTCGAAGGTGATAATCAGGCTATCCATAGCCACCCTAGCATTGCTATAGTAGCCGACGGGGCCGCAGTGTACAAAAGCAAGGCTGATAGTCTGCCCGGCATAGGCATCAAGCGAGAGGGTATGGGTGGTCCAAACAGCATAGGGATAGTTGGCGTGGGTCTCCGTGTAGAGGGTGTCGGAGAACAGGCTGGCCGACGAGCGTCCCGAGGTGGAGCAGAGCAAACGCATGGTGGTCTCGCTGACAACGCCACTCCACTGCAGGGTGATGCCGGTGGAATTGGAGGGCAACTCTATCAGCGGCGAAACAAGCCAATCGTCAGGAAAGAAGACCACATTGCCTCCATAACTACCCCAGTTGCCTACGGTGGAAATCATGCACGGGTATTGACCACTGTGGAAGTAATAGTCGATGCCGTTGTGCCAGAGACCTGGATCGTAGCCTGGGTCGTTGGGGTTGCGCACCGTGTCGAAACTCCATATCTTCCAGCAATAGCGCTCGATGGTGTCGATACCCGGCGTAGCAATATAAGGGAAGTCGGTGACGGAATGGCAGTCATGCACCTCTACAACGCGACAAGCCATACTGCTGCCGTAGATATTGGCGGCCACCACTGTAATGGTATCGATGCCTCCGATGGAATAGATTAAATTGAAGTTGGAGGTATGCGGTATGAGGTATGAGGTGTCGAGGAGCGTCGAGTGCCAGGTATAGGTGAGGCCGGTGGTGTCGCCTCGCAAGAGGTGGGCAGTGTAGGTTGCCATGCCGTCACAGGTGTAATGGATGGGGTCGGCATCCATACTCACCAAAGGCATCAGGCGCCCGGGCCAAGAAACCGTAACCACACGGATGGCAGTGTCGACGCCAAAAGAAGTGGTGGCAATCACACTGATGGTATCAATGCCCGCATGAGGGTAAATTACATTGAAGCCAGAGGTATGAGGTATGAAGAAAGAGGTGTCGAGGAGAGTCGAATGCCAGGTATAGGTGAGACCTGTGGTGTCACCACTGGTGAGGGCGGCGGTATAGGTAACGATATCGTCAAGGGCATTGACTTGCGAAGGACCATAAATAGCTGCCACAGGCGGCATGCCGGGATTACCGGTGAGGAACACCTCGACATTGTCGAGATAAACCTGCTCCCAAGAATACGGGTTCAAGAAGCGGATAGCCATCCGTGCCCCCGGCACGGTGACTCCGCTGAAACCGATGGTATCGCGGCTCATGTTATAATAGATAGATGTGTTGCGCGACAGGGTATGCAACGGAGTGAATACGGTATCAACCATATAGCCTACCGACAAAGTGCCATAATAGGAATCATTATAATAGTCCACAGCCAACGACAACTGTCCCAAGGGATATTCAAAGCCCGGCAGCACTACAATGGCGACACCATCGCCATAGTTGGATCCACTGCCTGCTATCATATTGAGTGTCATATCGTCTTCTGACGAATAGCCATATTCAACAGCATAGGGGGCGTAATAGGCAACTCCCGAGAAGTATCGAGACCAGCAATCGGGCAAGAAGCCTCCTGTGTTGCCACTACGATGGGGTACCGACTCGAAGTCCTCGTAATAGGGAACGTTCATATAGTTGCAGTTACGATTGACCTGAACAATAAGTGTGGCGGTGTTACTTCCGTAGGCGTTGGTGGCTGTAACCGTCAGGGTGTCGATACCCGTGGTGAGGTACACCAAATCCACCCCCTCAAGGCCATTCATCACCCATGTGCTATTCAACAACGAAGAATGCCACGTGCAAGTCAGCCCTGCGGTATCGCCCCAAATGAGGAAGGCACTGAAGAAAGTGGTGTCGTGGCTCAAGGCCGAAGAAGGACCATGAAGAGCCACTCGCGGAGCCATGCTCGAGGTGCTGAAGGGAAACACCTCGATATTGTCGATAGCCACACCAAACCATGCCGACCCGTAAGTCCAGCGCAAAGCAATGCGGGCGTTGCTGTCAGGCACCGACGCAAGCGTAACCGTATCGCGCAGGTAGTTCCCCGCATGAGAAATCATCGTGGTTACCGTGACGAAGGTATCGGCGATACCATAATATCCCACACTGAGCGTCCCCATATTGACACGCTCGAAGCGATAATCGAAGGCAATGGAGAGGTGATTCGTAGGCTGACTGAAACGGGGCAACACCACCTCGGCTTTGTCACCATAGCCCGAAGAACTCCCCGCCAACATCAAAAGCGCCTGGCCGGGAATGTCATTAATATACTGGTAGCCACCCGTAGAGATGACGTGCGGTGCAAAAGCGGTATTGCTGCCATTCCATGTACTGGTCCAGCATTTAGGCAAGTGGCCAACAGACGAAGACAAGACAGCAGTGACACCCTCGAAATCCTCTACATAGGGGAGATACATACTGTTGCAGTTCCTCACCGCAACAACAGCCTCAGCCGTGTCGGCGCCGTCGTTATTGCTCACAATCACCCTAAGGGTATCGATACCAGAAACGGCATAAACAATCGACAACTGAGAATTGAAGATGGAATGGGAACTATCCACATAGGTGATACCTGTCAAGGAGGAGTGCCACGTGCAGGTGAGCCCCTGAGGGGAACATCCGTTGAGATTGGCGACATAAGAAACCGTATCGTCACAATGCACTGCGTCGGGGGCTTCCAAAGCCACCTGCGGCAAGGGATGCGCCACCACCGTCACCACTGCCGAAGCCGTGTCACTGCCGTAAGCATTGGTAGCAACGACAGTGAGAGTGTCTATGCCGACCTGAGAGTAGTTAAGCGTTATTTGATTTGTGTTGAGCGTTACCGTATCATTGAGCAACGAGGAATACCAAGTATAAGTCATCCCCGCGGTATTGCCCTCAATAAGTGTAGCCGTGAAGGTGACGCTGTCGCCACTGTACACCTGCGTGGGGACATTCAATGCCACCACTGGCGCATTGGAGCTGCGCACTTCGACATTGTCGATATTCAGCCTCATCCAATGACCCTCGTATGGGTCGGCATAGAGGGGATGATTGCAGAAAGCCACATGGATGGTCTGCCCCGCATAGGCGGCAAGATTCACCTGGCGGGAGGCGAAGGTGGTATTGTAATTGCCACAGTACACCTGCCGCGAACTGTCGGCATAGACAGTGTCATAGGCGCTTCGGTCAGTCCAATCTCCAGTGCTGACCAGAACAAAGTAGCGATAGTAATAAGTCAAATAGTGCGTGGCACTTACATCCCAACTGAGCACCACATGCTCCATCGTGTCAGACGGCACATGAACGGCCTTGGAGACAATCCAACTGTCGACATTGGCATACTCCGACGACGAGACCATACTTTTGTTCGGACCATTGCCACTACCCATGCCAGGCTGGATAAGTTGCCAGTTGCTACCGTCGAGTGGCTGCCAGCAGACAATGCCACCGTCGTCGAAAGTCTCACGGAAGGGATAAACGGTGTCATTGCAACGATAGACATGCACCACAGTGTTTAATCCCAAAGTACCCCATGGGTTGATCACCGTCACACTAAGGGTATCAACGCCCACGGTATCATACATCAAATTCAATCCATATTGTCCATCAGCTCCGGCGAGCACCCAAGTGGAGTCCAACAGCGTCGAATGCCATGTGTAGGTCATCGATGCGGTATCCCCCTGCTCGAGATTGACGCTGAATGTCACTGTGTCGTCGGTTGTCACCACATCGTTGAGAACATTGAGAGTACCTAACGGCATGTGGTCACTACGGACAGAAATCCCCGAAAGATACATCTGACGGTTGTTCGATGAGGGGTTCTCGATAAGGAAGGCCACACGGATAGTCTGCCCCGCATAATCCGCCAAACTCACACTGCGGTTCTCGCCCCTGGTATTGTGTGTGCAGAGGCCGGTATAGACTGTATCACAATTGGCAAAGTCAAGACTGTCTTCGGTAGTCACCAACACCTTCAGCCGCATTTTGAGCGAATCAACGGCTGTGCTGTTGAATCCACGATGCTCATTCCAGAAGAGTTTCATCCCCGTACTGTCGACAGTGAGAATGATGGGTTGGGAAACCACCCAACCGATACGATGATTCGAAGCCCCATCGGAATAAGGGCAGACATACGGAACCTCACTTGAGGTACCCATCATCCAAGTCAGGCCACCTCCTTGTGTCCAACAGTGGAAACCAACACCGGCAGTATAGCTTTCATCACTAAAATCCGCCCACCAAGGAGAGGTCACAGCACCACAGCCTTGTGCCCGAACACTTGTCCCCATCAAACCAAGCAGGTTCAGCAAACCTATCAAGCTCGTCAAAAATACCCTTTTCTTCATTTTTTGTTGTTTAATATTTACAAACGCATTTTCGTTGGTTTTATTACAGCTTCCTCCACACTGTATCTAGAAATCCCCTATTATAAATACAACCACCTTTTCGCCAAAAATCCACTAAGACCTCATTTTTTAATTTTTTTTTAACAAAAAACCATCCTTAATAGGAAAAATCAGAAAACATTGTCTTTTTAATTAAGAGTCCGAAGACCCATTTTCGGCTCACAAATTTAACATTTTTCTCCATCACACAAAAACATTACGAACCCATGCCATAAAAAAAGGTCTACCCGGAGAACCCGGGCAGACCCAACCATAACCAAATAAATATGAAAAACTATTTTTTCTTGGTGATGTATAGCCTTATTTACGCAGGCCAAGCTGTTTGACGATGGCGCGGTAGCGCTCGATGTCGGTCTCTTTCAGATAATCGAGCATCTTGCGGCGTTTGCCGACGAGGCCAACGAGGGCACGCTCGGAAACCTGATCTTTCTTGTGCTGTTTCATCAGCTCGGTGAGGTGCTGGATGCGATAGGTAAACAGAGCAATCTGTCCCTCTGCGCTACCAGTATCCTTGGCGGATTTGCCATACTGGGCAAATATTTCTTCTTTTTTCTCTTTTGTCAGATACATAATATGTTACGTTTGTTTTTGTCTATTATTTCCGTTCTCAATTCGGCTGCAAAAATACGACTATTTCCAAAACTGACAAAATATTTTTCAAAAAAAAGCACTATTTAACTTTTATTAAGAAAGTATATAGACCTTTTCGGAGACTATTCGCATCCGATGCCAAGTGCCGTTTCATCGTGTAGGTTAAAGTTGTTTGAGCAGCCTCACCGTATGTCGATGGCCATCTGCGGTAGTGAGGATGAGGAGATAGATGAATTGGGTATGGGAGGTCAAGTCAAACGTGTATTGATCCGGACCTGCGGGCGTAAGACGCACTTCCTCGCGGCGGCCCGTCATGTCGGTCAGCCATACGGTAATGGGGGATGCGTTAAAAGTGAAATAAAAAAATTTGAGAATTCAGGGAAAAACATTGGTTTTCAGCAAAATGTAAGATCTAAAAAAATGACAGCTCGGTGCATAGCCATATTCTCGCCACAACATGTAAATCACTGACAGCAAACACCCTGAAAGGACTATCTTTTTCCCATCTTCATACCCTCTTCTCACCCCTCTCCTACCCTCTTCGGCGGGAGTAAAGGATGGCAAAAATAATGGAAAATCAGTGTCGAAATTCCCTGTTTCCTATTTATCGGCCTTATATTATATATATGGCGTAAAAATTATTTGTTAAAAAAATCATCATATAATATTATCAAGAAAGGAAATTGTTATGGCGAAACAGATTGAAGGCATCAATGGCGGCTTCTGCGGCCGCGTGGGAACGGTAATTGGCTACCAGTGGCGTGGCAAATGGTGCATGCGAAGCTATCCACGACATATCCGTGACGCTAGGACACCGCTGCAGTTGGAGCAGCGCGCATGGTTCAAACGGGCGGTGGGCTTCGCCTCGCGGCTTACGGAGGTGCTGCGTACAGGACTGCGCGAACGTTCCAAAGCCCTCCACCTCACCGAGGGCAACCTATTCGTGGCTCTCAACAAGCAGTGTCTCACTCTAGAAGAGGGGCGATTGAAGGTAGACTATGAAAACTTGGTGCTAAGCGATGGCATGGTGGCACCCGTAGGATTCGGCGAGCTGGAGTTGACGGTTACCGAGGAGCGTTTCCGTCTAAAGGTGGATTTCGAGGCTAATCCGCTACATCTGCCGGCACAAGGAGGCGACAAAGTGTTTCTGGCGGCCCTTTGCGAGGTACGAAACGAGTCCATCCTCGCAGCGCCGGTGTTCCGCCGCAACGGGACAATAGCATACACGCTGCCGGCCTGTTGGGCGGGCAGCGTGGTGCATGTGTATGGTTTTGTACAGGACTACACAGGCGAGGCTTCGGCGAGCCAATACCTGGGCAGCGTAACATTGGTGGACGGCACTGGGCCGGTACACCTACTCGATGGCGTCGGCAATCTGGGCTGCGAGCGACGAGAGCTCCTCAGGCGTCATCTCGACATGATGTCCGAAGTTGAGGTCGCCGGGCTTGTTCAAGGGCATGAGATGGATGTGGACGTGGGGCACGTCGATACCCACCACGGCCTCGCCGATCTTGATGCAGGGACAGACTTTCTTTAATCCCTTGGCGACACGTTTGGCAAAGAGATGCAACTCGGTGAAAAGCTCGTCGTCGAGGTCAAAGATATAATCGATCTCCTGCTTGGGGATGCAGAGCACATGGCCGCGAACAACGGGATTAATATCGAGGAAGGCGAAGCAGTGCTCCGTCTCGGCCACTTTGTAGCAGGGAATCTCACCCGCCACAATTTTACTGAAAATGGTTGCCATTATCTCTCGATTTTGATAAGTTCGAAATTCATTTTGCCGGCAGGGACGTTGACTTCGACAACATCGCCCACCTTATGGCCAAGGAAAGCCGAAGCGAAGGGCGAGGTAATGGAAATCTTACCCAGCTTAAGGTTGGCCTCACTCTCGGGAACGATGGTGTATTTCTGCTCCATCTTATTCTTGACGTTACGAATGGTGATAATGGAGAGCAGCAGCACCTTGGAAGTGTCGATTTTTGATTCGTCAAGGAGACGTGCATTGGCCACGAGGTCCTGGAGTTTGGATATGCGAGCCTCGAGGTGACCCTGGGCCTCCTTGGCCGCATCATACTCGGCGTTCTCGGAGAGGTCACCCTTGTCGCGGGCCTCGGCGATGGCCGCCGAAGCGGCGGGACGTTCGACAGCGATGAGGTGGCGGAGCTCGTCTTTGAGCTTCTGGAGACCTTCTTCACTGTAATATTTGATTTCTGACATGTCGGTTTTTATTGGGTTTTAAAAAGTGGGAAAGGCTCGTTGAAAAGCCTTTCCCATAAGGATTATGTATCGTTGTTCAGCTCTTAGAAGCGGAAGCTGGCTCCAATCGAATGGGTGCCCTTAAGAGGCGAAGCAGACTGATAGGAGTAGTTGAGCTGGAGAGCCGTATTGTTGCCATCTTTCTTCGACAAAGGAATGTCGGCAGAGACACCGGCGCAGATGCCGTTATTGGCAGTGGCCTTGTCGTTCTCATCCCAAAGACCAGGCTGGAAGATATAACCAGCACGAAGCTGGAACATCTTGAGCAGGCTGTATTCGAGACCGACAGTGTAATTGTCGCGGAGGAAGGCATTGGAGGTGAAGCTGGCTGCCAAAGTGAGGCTCTGATCCCACTTATCGAAGAAGAAGTCGTAGGAGAGACCAATGTTAAGGCAGGTGGGAAGCTCCATCTCGGCGGCACGTGTCTCGACAGTGAAGTTGTTGCCGCCGGTACCAATCATCTGCAGGGAGAGACCGGAACCGTCATACTTCATCGAAGGACCCCAGTTCTTCAGGGAGATACCGAACTTAAGCTGGTCGAACTCGCCAGTGACATACTGGATACCTGCATCGATACCGAAACCGGAGGCCGACACGTTGTCGGTACTCTCAGTAACGAGTTTGATGACGGCACCGCCATGGATGCTACGAGTAAAACTATGGGCGTAGGCCACATTGATGTTCATGTAGCTGGGCGAGAAGGTACCATTAATAGGTTCAGGGCTATCATACTTGGTGACATCGATGTCGCCGAAACCCATGGCCATAACATAGGCTCCGAGAACGCCAGCATCAAAGACTCGAATGCCTAGACCGAAGGCGTTGATGGAGGCACCGCTGCTGAGGCCACTGCGGCCACCATAAAGCATGGTGTTGGCGTAGGCCACCTCGACATTATTGACGAAGGCGAGACCGGCAACGTTGTTGAACATAGCATCGAGGCCACGGACATTGGCGATGTTGACACCACCCCAACCGGTGCTGCGGGTCCAAGGATTGACAAGCAACTCGGAGGCACCCGCGGTTCCACGACGTTCATCATTGCCAGCCTGGACTGACGGAACAAAAAGCGCCGTGAGAATCACAACTACAGCAAATATTCTTAATGCTTTTTTCATTTCTGTAATAATTTAGGTGTTATCAAACTGTATTAGAAACCGAAGGAGTTGAGGTCAACGGGACGCATTGTACCGAACCATTTGATGACACGCTCACCAACTCCGGGAACGGTCACATGGATAAGGTACATGCCGCCAGCGATGGGAATACCCGTCTGGTTGTGGAGATCCCAGTCAACAGTGGTGTTCTCGGCACCAATGCTGGCATCGCGGGTGACGGCCGTAGGTCCAAGAGTACGGACGAGGGTGCCATCAACAGTATAGATGCGGATGGTACAGCCCTGTTTGACTCCGTTCTCAATGCCCGTAGGCAGATTAATGATGCGGACCTTGGTCTCGAGCTGGCTCGCGGTCTCATAAGAAGAATAACTGTAGTAGGGGTTCGGGACAACATTGATTTGTCCGAGGATGGAATCGATAAAGTCTTGGTTTGCATTACTGCGAGTGGCGAGGCCCTCACGGACGGCGTCGTTGGCAGTGAGCACGAACTGGTAGGCAGGCATCTCATGGTTCTTATTCACAGCGCCAGCATTGACTGACGTGGTCTGGTTAGGAGTCATGAAATTGCCATAGGGCTTGCGGACATCAATGTTGACAGTGACGTCGCAGGGGATATCCATCGGGTTGGTGAACTGATAGCGGCTGCTGACGAGAGGCATGTTAACCCAGGCAACAGAAGCATAAAGCATAGCGATGGAATCGCGAACGAGCAACTGAGTTGCAGCAGAACCGGCATCAGCCTCGTCAGAAAGACCACGGTTCAGGAAGTAGTTACCAGCGGCGACATATCTAGCCTCCATCAGTCGGTCGAGCGATGAGAGCATCTTCATGGCCCAACGTCCGGCATCATAGGAAGGCGTATTATAATAGGTGGTAACCAAGGAGCCTGTGCGCATGTTGCGGAACGGCTGTTTCGTGGCATTCATCACATAGATGTAGTGACGGCCACCGATGACATAGTTCTGCGTGCCTTCGGTCATGGAGGCATCGGGGTTCCACATCATATCGGCACCATTGTGCTGGACATAGCGGGAATCCTCACCAAACATAATGTTGAGACGCTCACCAGTAACGGTGTTGATAGCATATCCGGGGAACCATCCCATACCATTAGCCGAGATGTACTCGGGATCGTCATAACTACCAGCTGTATAAGCAATACCGGCAGCATCCATTTGGGCCTTTGTCTTTCCAAGTTTGTTGACGGAGGCATGACGACGGGCGCTGAACCTACGGGCGTTGCCCTCAGACTGGGTACGGTCGTCGCACATTTCGATAACCGGGCAGCGGGTCCACTTGGAAGTATCAGCAGTGAAGACAATCTGTACACTGGGAAGATTGTCAAGGACACTATAGTTGAGCGCCTTGTTGGAAGAATAAAGCATCAACTTTCTTTCAAGCGCATACTTGTTTTTGCCATGTTCTGCTAACGAATCGTCGGGAGCCATATAATACGAGAAGTTAAAGCCGGGATGGAAGGGCTGCGTGGAAGTCAAACCGTAGGGGCCCCAGAGACCATAAACTACAGACTCAAAGACCTGATCTTTATCGATGGCCTCCTCGACCGTTCTGGCTTCCATACCAGTACCTTTCTGATAGATACGATAGAAGTCCTCGTCGAGATAGGGCTCGGAAACACTATATTTTCCAGAGGTGTTAATGAATGTATTGGCCGTACCACCGGCAAACTGAGATCCGGAACGAATCCAGTTATAGATGAAATAGGAGTCGTTATCGGCCACACCGCTAAGCCACTGCTTGTTCTCGTCGGCATAGGTCATCGAGGAGCCTAAGAGGGCACCCTTCGACGCTATACCACCAACAAACAAATGGCTGCTGGGATAATATTCAACCTCAGTAGCAATAGCCTTGGGATTGACCAAGGTGATAGCAAGACCCATGTCAAGGAAGAGTTGTTCATTGGAACGGCCAATCTCGAAGTCAGAATATATGGTGTCGCGATAGGTCCAATGGCCATCGGCATATGACGAGTCGACATGTCCACCACCGTCACGGACAATGCACCAACGAGTTTTGTTAGTGACCTCAGCAGTGTCTTTAGCACCGCTATTCTTGAAGAGGATGTTATAGCGACCTTCGCGAATCTTCAAAGGATCGATAACACGGACGTTGATTGGTCCATAGTTTTCCTCATAGCTGGGATTGGCAGCGATGCAGGGATTGTTCATGACACTCTTGTCAACACCAGCAGAATTGATGTCGATAGTAAAGGTACCGGGGGCCTTTGCGAAGAGACCCTGAGCAGGATCACCCATAAGGGTATCAATGGTAGCCTGGCTCAAACGAAGCACGGAGCCTCCGTTGCCATAACCACCGAGACGGACGATGCGGGGACACATGCCAAACTCGGACTGGGCGACCTTACCACCATCTTCAAAGACGGGGTTATGAGGAATAACAGTGATGGGGGTGATACTGCCACCCTTCTCATTTTTACGACCAGCAAGGTAGGGTTCCTTCTGACCATCCAGATACGAGGGGTCGGTCTGTGAGTATTCCTTGTAACGGTTGTGAGCGTAGGCAATGGCCACATAGTAGTATTCACGATTGTTGACAAGATTGGTGTTGATACCAGTGGCAAACTGGTCCTTGGTGATACGGAACACATGCTGAATGCCCGTGTTGGCACCAGAAACCTTGACAGCACCTGTGAGGATACCGGTACGGGTGTCCTGAGTGTAATTTACTAATGTTCCAATACCCAGACTGGGAGCATCATTAGGAGTGGAGACGAGAATAGAGTCACCGTTCTCATCCTTATCCCAAGAATAGATAAGCGAGTCATAATAGTTCTCAATATCGCACTGGGCCACAAGAGCAGCCTTGGTGGGATCGTCAATATCGGCAATAGAGCAAGAAGCATCCTTCAACTGATAAATCTGATAACCCTCGAAACGATAGTAGATGTCATAAGCATGGCTCTGACCCTTCTCATCAGTGTATGAACTGGGGATGGAAGAGGATGCCTCGATATAAGACTCACCATAGTTGTTGGAGTTGGGGTTCTCATAAGTAAGATAGAGGACAACCTCATTCTCAAGTTCCTGAGCAGTGAGCGTGGGTGCATCGGGACCATCAAGAACTTTGAAGCAGTTCTCGAAGAGGCGCTGGCAGACGTCGTCAATCTGACGGAGCAACTGGACAGATGACCAGTTGTCGCCATTGGTAGCCTGTGCGAAGGGGATACCCACAGTAATGTAGTTAAGGGCACCAGGCTTCAGGGTAAACGGACCTGCCGACTGCATGAAACGACGGTCATTGACAGTATTACCGGCAGTGATCTCAGTCCAGTCGTTGGGGTGGACGGTCGGGACAACGCCATCGGTACCCCAATGCCATGGGTCACTATCGTCGGGGAACATGAAGTCACAATCAATCTTGGCAGGATCAATACCGGAAGCGATAGCGTTTCCGCCATATTTCATGCGCTGGTTGTTCTTCCAATAACCACGAAGGTAGTTATAGAAGTCGGAAGCTTTGGAGGGCTCACCGTTGATAGCATTGGAGCTGTTGTCGTAGTACACAAAGCGGCGCATACCGAAACGTTCGTCATCAACAATATTGTTGCCGAAATTCACACCATTGATAGCGCAGTTGCCAATGACATCACCCGCTTTGAAGTACCAGCTCTTGTAGTCAAGAGCAAAGAAGTCGTCGGCATGGTAGGAGATGTCGATGGTGTCATAGATTACGCGGCCCTGAGCGTCGACAGAGTCTATGTTGGTGCCTTTTTTCTTCATCTTGTAACTTTCAAGGAGCTTGTAAACAGGCTCACTTGTAGGACGGCTGAGGATGTACTCAATGTCAATCTTGGGATTATCCTTGCCATCGGGATCCATGTAGGGACCCTGGAAGAAGTCGATACCTACTGCAGGAGGAATGCCAGAATAGCTACCCGAACCGGGGCCATCCTGACCGTCGCCATTATAGCAGTAACCAAGACCACGACGAACATCGCAACCAACAAAGTCATCATAGGCATATCCCAAATCGGGGTCGACCCACTGGCTGAAGTAAGTTTCGCGAAGCTCATAAGTGGAACGGTTGATAATCTCGTAGGAGTAGAAGGTCATGTCGTTGATACGGTCGTTCGTGGAGAAAGCAAAAGCCTGGGCACGAATCTCAAGACCGATAGGCTGACCTTTGGTCTCGGTATGGGTGTTACCCATATCGTTGAAAACCCACCAGATGGTCTGGTCACCTTTCAACACCTGGTCGGAAAGAATACCACCAGTGACGATACCCTTCTCGGTCTCCATCGTAGGCAGAGAGACGTTGGCACGCTCGGGGTGCTGCTGCTTGATGGTACGAGGGCAGAGTTCATTGTTGAAATCATACCAAGGGTAGTCACCATTGTGAGGGTTATAGACACCATCGTTATCGGCATCATAGAAAGGAGCGAGGTAGCTGGTAAGGTCATCACCACCGTCGCCGCTGGCGGGCCAGTTGAGAATCACCTCGGTAAGGTCATCGCCGGGGTCGCTCTTCTGGGTAACCGTGGCTCCAGTGTAGTCGAAGTGGTCCATAAAAGCGAGCACCTCGGCCTTAGTGATGATGTAATGTTTGTCGTAATAGTTACAGACAGGAAGGTCGATGGACGCAGTACCATCAATTTTCAGGGGACCGGGCCAATAGTCGTCGCCCGACTGGCCAAAACGGAGAGCGGCAATACGAAGCTGATCGTTGACATCGGTACCACCAATCCAAAGAGCGGCACAATACAACGGGCAGGTGTTGCTGTTCTTAGGCAGGTGATACTGGGCGATACTACCATCATACCACATGTTACCGTAGCCGTTAATCAGAGCACGGACATTGTTGATATTAAGTTCGGCCGTACTCTGGGCACGTTTACAGGCAGCAGCCTTGGTCTTGACAGCAGCGCTCTTCGCGTTGGCTTTCTTGCACTCGATGCACTCACGGGCGGAAACCGTCGACGAGAATGTCACGAGTAGCAAAGAGACCAATACTAATTTGCTATATATACTTTTCATCTTTATAATATTTTATCGCGTTAGGATTAGAAGTTATACGAAACAGAGACACGGATGGTACGGGGGTTGGAGTAGTTCCAAGTGCCGTTTTGGTGGATGATGGTGTAGATGTCGCGGTAGGCCGTAGGATCGAGATATGCATTGATAATTTGCTGCATCTCGGGGTCAGTCAGATAACCGTCGTCCTCGGGGTTGCCTGTAACTTTGAAGACATCAAGAACGTTGCGGATGTTGAAGAGGTTATTGACAGTAATGTCAGCCTTAATGAAAGTCTGACGCTTGCCAACCTGGATAGGCCACACTTTGTCGACGACAACATTGAAGTAGAAGCCCCACGGCAGACGGGCACCTTTGTAACCACCGACGATGGTGTACTGCGAGTTGGAGAAGGCCTTGGTATAAGGACGACCCGACTGGGCAACAGCCATGAAGTTGACACCGAAGTTCTCAAGGACCTTGATCTCTTTCTTACGTTTCTCACCAGTCTCCTTGTCGGTGACGACACGGGTGATGACAGGTCCGTTGTACTGAGCACCGGAGCCATAGCGGAAGTCGACGTTAGCCTTGAACTCATGACGACGGTCATCAGCAATAGGGTTGAGCATCTTCAGCGTGGTGTAACCTTCTTTGATAAGCTCAGTCATGGTGCTGGAAGACAAACCGGTACCCTCAGCATACTGGAGAGTATAGTTGGCGTTGATACGGATGTTCTTGGTCTGACGGAGGTCGTAAGCCAGGGTGACACCCTTGATGGTACGGAAGTCCTTATTGTCGTAGCTGTAGTAGTTGGGGTTGGGGTCAGCACCGGCATACTGGACAAGCTGAATCAGGTCGCGGGTCTCCTTATAGTAGGCCGAGGCGCTGATGGCGGAATTGTCGTTGAGAGCCTGCTGGAAGCCAAGCTCATAGTTGGTGATGCGCTCTGGCTTCAGGTTGGGATTGCTGATGCTGTTGATTTTCTTCATGAAGAGGTAGCTGTAGTAGTCAGCCTGCCAGCCGCTGGAAGGACGGCGGGCAATAATGTCGTAACTGGCTTTGAACTGCGATTTCTCACCGATGGGGAAGGAGAATGCAATACGAGGCATGGCGACAATCTGAGGAGTGTAGCGCTCGAAAGCCTCGGTACCAACGGTATTGTTGGCAATAGCATTGAGACCTCTCTCTGTATAGTAAGGAGTGGGCTGACCGGAGTTACCATTGATGGCAGAGGTATTAATCTGCTCGACACCGTCGACATTATACCACTTGCCAGATTGGTCACGATAACCCTTGATGATAGGCTTGCTGGCACCTTCTGCAGTGGAAACCTGATCGACATAGGGCACCCAGTCGTCACCGGCATTGTTAAGGTACTGTCCACCACCACCAATCAAACTGGGATTGTTGCGAATGTCTGCAACAGTATAAGACTCATACAAGAGATAGGGATCTTTCATCACATACTGATTGCCGTTGAAGTAGTCGACACGGACACCCACGTTGAAGATAAGGTCTTGGAAATAGAACTTATCCTGGATATAACCAGCTGCATAGATGGGCGAGAAGGCAGGAGCATAACGATACTTGCCATCGGTGAGGTTGAAGAACTTGTCGAGACTCCAATTGGAACCGCTGTATTTCTCACCCGTATGGTCGTAACCATAGTAAGATACGTAAGAGCCATTACCATCGTTAAACATCTCGTCGACAGAGAACATGTTCAAACCACCAGCATTGACAAAGTCCTCCGGCATATAGCGGTCGATATCAATCCATGTGTGGTCATCAATGGGGCTACCATCTGTGTTGGTAAAGCCATTGCTGATAAGATAATTACGGAAAGACTTGTCGAACTCAGTCTGCGACTCAGAATTGACTAAACGGTTGTAATTGACATAAAGCTGCGAACCGCGGGTCTCATAAATAGGATTGTCGAGGTCCAACTGTTGGATGTGCTTGTTGGCTTCGTCACGCATAAGAGTCCAAAGTGAATAAGCACCGATTTGATAGTAGGAGTTCCACATCTGGTCATACTGGAAACCAATCTCGATTTCATGTCCATAAATATCGGCAGAAGCCTTGGCAGAAAGGAAAAGGTAATCATCCTGAGAGAGGGCATAACCAGCACTCTGGACACCAACGTTACTGATAAGACCATAGATAGAGGAAGGAGAGTCACCATTCATCAAACCCTTATAGCCAAGGATATACTCACGCTGTCTGAGATTGGGACGAATGTCCTCAAATTCAGGGCTAGTGAAGAGTTGCTCGTTATAGTTGGCAAGGATGGGGTTGTAGATACCGCTCCCGGAAACATAGGTCACATTGTCACTCCAGGCATTCTGTACTTTAGCCCAACGCTGGGTTCCATAATAATCGATAAGCTTGTCCTCATAACTACGATTCTTCTCTGTGATAAACTTTCCAATGTAACCATATTTGAACAAATCGTCAATACTCGAGCCAAAGTTCTCATTGTAGGACTTCGAAGTCGCACGGTTGACCATGGCAGTGATGTTGTACATAACATTTTTGATGGGAGAAGAAGCCTGGGCCTCGTCCTCGTTAGTAACCTGCGGGTCTTTGAACCGTTGAGTAAAGTCAACAGTCAACACCATGTTTTTAGACTCACCGACGCCATTGCCGACAAGAGGCATGGTCAAAGGAGAAATACCACCTCCCGGAGAATGGGCAGCGCTAAATTCTCCCGTAACCACAAGACTTGTATACTCGGAGAAACGGAAATCAAGTGCACCTTCCATAGCAACTGAATAGTATTGCAGGTCGGGCACGCGGCTTGACGAGGTGAAATCGTCAGAAGTGAGGCGCGTGATTTTATGGAACGAATCACGACGAAGGATAGTCTCTGCAGTATAGTTGATACCACCGGTAAGAGGATCATACGTCAGAGGATTCTGTTCTATCTGTCTCACGATATCATCGTCAACAATTTGGAACTCATACCCCTTGGCACGATAGTAGGGCCAATTGCGATAGTTGGCCTGACCCGTGAAACGGAAGCCCACAAGGGTGCGGTCGCCGGTAACATTGCCATTTTCATCCTTGATAGGCATTTTGTACACAGGACCGGTCAAGTAAACGACCAATGAGTTGAGCAGACGATAGTCAAGATAACCCTCCCATCGGACCAGACCTTGGAACTGGCTGGTCGGGGGTTTGAGGGTAATAATCTGTGTACCGCCGATAGCTTCACCGATACTGGCAGGTGTACCGCCAAGAATCACCTGGATTTCAGCGATAGCATCCTTAGGCACGTTGATACCCGTACGTTTGCGGACGCCGCCCTGCATGGTCACCATGCCACCCTCACCACGGGCAGAACTCGTACCACCGTCGCTGTATCCCATACCGCCGACGGCGGCAACGATAGCATCGACAGAGTTGCCAGGCATGTGCTGGATATCCTCCGCACTCATACGCTGACCCGACTCAGGAGAACCCACCTCGATGATAGGCACCTTGTCGGCCTCGATGGTAATTTCCTCGAGGTTGGTAGCACCAGACTTAAGTTTGATGTCAACGACAGTAAAACCGGTAGCCTTCACCTGGATGCCAGTACGCTGATAACGATTGTAGCCCACAGAAGAGACTTCAATGTCATACGTACCTACATTGACAGGCTTGATAGTGAACACACCATCGAAGTCGGTAGTACCGCCATGTACTTGTTTGCCATCCTGCTTGACGACAACATTGACAAAGGGCAGAGGCTCGTTTGTCTTTTCGTCGGTAATGGTACCCTTTATAGTGCCTTGAGCGAGGGCAACCATTTCTGCCATCAGCAAGAGTCCGAATGTCAATAGTACTTTTCTAAACATTCTCATTGCGTTTACATGTTAAGTTATTATTTTTATTGATTTATTTCGTCTATATATTTATTGGTCAAAATAACCTGACTTACCACCGCCTGCCTCAGGTCAAACTGAGGACGGACAGGTTCTTCAACAGCTGTCACGAAAAACGATTGGGGTTTTTCCTCACGGGTTTCATTGACAGACATATCGGCAGTATCAGACTCATAAGTAAAGTAGGGATTGTCTTCCATGGGGATTTCTTCCTCTTCCGAGGAAGAATCCTTCTGCTCCAGCACATCGTCGGCAGAGTCGTCCTCAGGGACGCTCTGCACGACGATAGCTCTAGTGTATCTGGAATACATCGATATTCCGATAATCAATGCAAGCAGTAATATGGTGCTAACACCCATTTCCTTTACCTATATATTGTATCCAATAATATTAATATTACTCAGCCAGATTTTTCGTCTTCTCTTTACCGGAAATCTCGTAGACCACAGCACAGGCAATGCACAGCGACGAGAACACACCTACGAGGACACCCACGAGGAGAGCGAAGATGAATCCACGAATCACCTCACCGCCGAAGATAAACATCATCAACAGGGTAAAGAAGGTGGTACCGGAAGTGTTAACCGTACGAGCCAAGGTGGAGTTAATAGCATCATTCATGTGGGTCTTGAGGTCGCGCTTCGGATAAAGTTTGCGATACTCACGCACACGGTCGAAGATAACCACGGTGGCATTGATGGAGTAACCAATGACCGTCAACACAGCCGATATGAAATACTGGTCAACCTCAAGGTTGAAAGGCAGCAGACCACGGAGCAGGGCGAAGATACCGATGACAAGCAATGCGTCGTGGAACAGAGCGGCCACGGAACCGATACCGAAACGCCAACTGCGGAAGCGGAGTCCAATATAGACAAACATCACGAGCAGACCGCCCAACACAGCCCACCAAGAATGGACAAGATTATCGCGAGCCACACCGGCGCCGAACTGGTCGGACTGGATAATACCCAGCGGGTTGGTCTCGGTCGACTGGAACTCTTCGACAGAGACAGGGGTCTTGAAGTACTTGTTGACTCCAGCATAAAGTTTCTCAACAATCTCGTTCTTCACATCGTCACCATCCTCGTCAATCTTGTACTTGGTGGTAATCTTCACCTGATTGCTGGGACCATAGGACTTCACCTCGGGAGCCTCCTCAAACTGTTTGACAAGGTCGCTACGCACATCAGCCACAGAGACCGACTGGTCGAAGCGCACCACATACGAGCGGCCACCCTGGAAATCGATACCCATGCTCAGGCCACGTCCAGCCCAGCTGCCGATGGCAATCACGAGAGCAATGCCGGCGATAGTATAGAACATCTTACGACGACCAAGGAAGTCGAAGTGGACATTGCGCAGGAAATTCTCCGAGAAGGGGAAGGAGAAGTTCATCTTGCGCTTGTGGTCAAGGCTCGAGTCAATGAACAGACGAGTGATGAAGATGGAGGTAAACAGGGAGGTAACAATACCGATGCAGAGAGTCACAGCAAAGCCTTGGACGGCACCGGAACCGAACATAATCAGCACAATACCGAGCAGGAAGGTGGTCACCTGACCGTCGATAATGGCCGAGTAAGCATTCTTGAAACCATTCTCAACAGCATTCGACAGACTGGTACCTGCACGGAGCTCTTCCTTCACACGCTCATAGATAATCACGTTACCGTCAACAGCCATAGCCATTGTCAACACGATACCGGCGATACCGGGAAGCGTAAGAACCGAACCGATAGAGGCGAGAACTCCTATAAGAAGGAATACATTAATAATAAGTGCAACCACGGAGACCCAACCGGCACGGTTGTAGAAGAACACCATGTAGATGAGCACAATCACGAAAGCCAGAATGAACGACCAGAGACCGTTGCGGATAGACTCTTGACCGAGAGAAGGTCCGACTACGGCCTCGGACACGATGTTAGCCGGGGCGGGAAGCTTACCGCTCTTAAGGATGTTAGCAAGGTCTTTAGCCTCTTCCAGCGAGAAGTCGCCGGTGATAGACGAACGTCCACCAGCAATCTCACCATTGACAGTGGGGGCGGAATAGACCAAGTCGTCGAGGACGATGGCGATGCACTTGCCGACATTCTCGCCGGTAATACGCTTCCACTCACGGGCTCCGGCGCTGTTCATTGTCATAGAAACCTCGCTCTTGCCGTTGGTGGAGAAATCCTGACGGGCATCCGAAATGCAACTACCGTCAAGCAGGGCGGCACCGTCACGGGTGGTAATCTTGATAGCATAGAGGGTGAAGATGTCGCCACCGGTGAAATGCTCATCGGCCTTGTTGGACCAGAGGAACTTCACGGAACGGGTGTCGAAGACTTTCTTCTCGGCAGCCTGAGCCAGCATGCGGTCAATAGCGGCACGGTCCTTGTCATGAGCCAGGCCCACGATGGGACCAGGGATATACTGACGGGTATTGCTAACGTAGGGCATCAGGAGAGCAAACAGAGGATGCTCCTTGGTATAGTTCTCGGCATTGGCGTTGGCATCGGAAGAGACATTGTCGACAGCCAGCTGATCCACCAAATTCGTGGAATCAACGACCTCAGCAGTGGCGGTGTCTTCCGTCTCTTTCATTCCTCCGGCAACAGAGGCGAGATACTTATCGGCAGCCTCAAGGAAGCGGCCGGCCTCGGCATTGTCATAGGTCTGCCAGAACTCCAACTGGGCAGTACCCTTTAAGAGTTTGCGCACGCGCTCAGGTTCCTTGACACCGGGAAGTTCAACGAGGATACGCTCCGAAGCGCTCAACTTCTGAATGGTGGGCTGGGCAACGCCGAACTTATCAATACGCTTGCTGATAATCTGGTAGGTACGGTCATAAGCATCGGAAGCCTCAGCACGGACGGCGGCGATGACGTTCTCATTGTCATCACCCATCTTGATTTTGTCGCGGAGGTCACCGCTGCTAAAGATGGAAGCAAGTGAGACATTGGGGTCCAGAGCAACAATCTCCTCATAGAAGAGGGAGACAAAGTCGCGGTTGGTAGTCACCTTCTGTTTCGCCAAGGCATTGTCGATAGCCTTCACGAAGGTGGGATCCTCGGCGTTCGTGGTGGCAAGAGCACGCACGACATCGACGGTAGAGACCTCGAGCATCACATTCATACCGCCCTTCAGGTCAAGACCAAGGTTGATTTCGCGACCTTGACACTCGCGGTAGGTGTAGCCGAGATAAACTTTCTCAGTAGCCATGGAGTCAAGGTAGTGGGCCTCACGGGCATTCATAATGGAATCCGTGATAATTTGGGCTTCAAACTGACTCTTGTCGGCAATCAGTTTTTGCACCTGCTCACTGTTAACGTAGTTTTTTGCTTCAGTTTTGGCTTTGCTTTGGATGACATTTGTCACAATTGTAAACGACAATTGGAACAGACAAACCAGCGCGAAAGCCCACGCCAAAAATTTGATAAGTCCTTTATTCTGCATACTTTAGTTAATATTATTTATGTTTTTTATTATATTCATTGAATGTGCAAAAATAAGAAAAATTATTGACATAGCAAGGAAAATCGAAAAAAAACATGTATCTTTGCACAAAAAATCTAGAGTTACAGCAAGATATGAATGATTTTTTTTCTCTTACTCTCAAAGAGTGGGCCGACGAAGACAAACCTCGCGAAAAAATGCTCTCCAAGGGCAAGAAGGAGCTCACCAATGCCGAACTGATAGCCATCCTCCTCCGTAGCGGGCTCCGGGGGAAGAGTGTCGTCGAGGTAGCCAAGGAAGTACTCCTGGCCGCAGGCAACAGTTTAACCACTCTTTCACAAATGGAATTCAACCAGTTAAGTACCATCAAAGGACTTGGCCAGGCCAAAGCCACCACCCTCATGGCAGCCCTTGAACTGGGCTGGCGCATGCACAGCGAGATGGGAAATGGCAAAGAGCTGATTATCAATGACAGCAAAACCTTTTTCAATTACATGGAGCCTCTTTTGGCCGACCTTGACCACGAGGAGTTTTGGGCTGTCTTCCTGAGCAACCGCGGCAAAGTGCTCGGACGCCAGCGCATCTCCATGGGTGGCATGACGGGCACACCGGTCGACCCACGCATCATCTTCCGTAACGCACTGGAATGCAAAGCCATAAGTATCATGATAGCACACAATCATCCTTCAGGTTCGCTCAAAGCAAGCCTGGAGGACAAGGAACTCACCCGGAAAATCGCCGAGGGAGGTAAAATACTGGATATCAAACTACGTGACCATATTATCGTCGCCCTCGGTCCCAACGGGAAGAGCGACTTCTTCAGTTTCCACGACAATGGCTACCTATAGCGCCAGTTCCACACTCACCGACTCCATTTGCCCCCCAAGAGGGGGATTAAGTTTGCTAACTTTCACGTTAACAGACTTTATGGTAGGGAAATTGTGCTTCACCTCCTCCCCTATCCTACGGGCCACATGTTCCAACAGGTGGGAGGGTATTTCCATCTGCTTCTTCACCACCTGGTAAACATCCAGATAATTCACCGTATCATCAATGTTATCAGACACTTCTGCAAGTAAGGTATCTGCATCAAACACCAAATCGACACGAAAATTCGTACCTATGGCGCGTTCCTGCTCAAAGCAGCCGTGATGCGCATAAAAGCGCATGTCGCTTATTGAAATAATAGCCATCAGATGATATTGTCAAACTGATGCAGGAAACGGAGATCGTTCTCGAAATAGAGTCGCAAGTCGCGAATCTGGTATTTCAGCATGGCCATACGCTCCACTCCCATACCAAGAGCGAAGCCCGTATATTCCTTACTATCAATACCACAGGATTCCAAAACATTGGGATCCACCATACCGCATCCAAGGATTTCCAACCAGCCGGTACCCTTGCAGATATTACAGCCTTTGCCACCGCAGATGTTGCATGAGATATCCATCTCGGCACTCGGCTCAGTAAAGGGGAAATAGCTAGGTCTCAACCTTATCTGCGTCTGTTCACCGAACATCTCCTTGGCAAAATAAAGCAGCGTCTGCTTGAGGTCGGCGAAGGTCACCTTCTTGTCTACGTACAAGGCTTCCACTTGGTGAAAGATACAATGTGCACGGGCGCTAATAGCCTCATTTCTAAAGACACGCCCAGGGGCGATGATACGGATGGGAGGCTTATGAGTCTCCATCACGCGCACCTGCACAGAAGAGGTATGCGTACGCAACGCAACCTCCTGCTTACCCTCCTCTTTTTCAACGAAGAAGGTATCCTGCATATCACGGGCTGGATGGTCGTGGGGGAAATTCAGGGCCGAGAAGAGATGCCAGTCATCCTCAATCTCCACCGATTCCTCAACCGTAAATCCGATGCGTGCAAAGATCTCTGCTATCTCATTCATTGTCACCGACAGTACATGACGGCTACCACGGTTGGAAAAATCAGCAGGGAGCGTCAGGTCATGGGACTCGTCGGCATCCATTTTCTCCTCTACGAAATTCTTGAATTCCTCGACCTTAGCCATAGCGGCATTCTTCAGTTCGTTGAGCGCAATACCCATTTCCTTCTTTTGATCATTGGGCAAAGCCTTGAACTGCTCAAACAACTCATTCATCACACCTTTACGGCCAAGGAAACGGATACGAAACTGCTCAACTTCTGCCGCCTTGTCCTTAAAATTCTCGATATGGGCGGCTTTGATTTCTTCAATGTACTGGGAAATAAGATCTTTCAACATATCATTAATTACATTTTATCACTTCGGTTTTTTCAATACGGATATCCTCCGACGGACGGTCATAACGGTCGCGTTTGGCGGCAGCTATTTTATCCACAACATCCATACCCTCAACCACTTCACCAAAAACAGTATACTCTCCATCAAGGTGGGGCGTACCGCCCACGGTAGTGTATGCCTTGCGTTGTTCTGCAGAGAACGTCTTATTCATTTGCAACGCCATGCGGTCGAGGTCGAAATCGCTCCATACACGACCTTGGACAATATAGAATTGCGAAGCCGACGATTCCTTCTTGGGGTTCACCTGATCTCCTTCACGGGCGGCACAGAGGGCACCGCGTTTGTGGAAAAGATTGGGACGGAACTCGGCTGGAATATTATAACCCAACGTACCGTCACCCAACATCTTGCCCGGCTTAGCATCCTTCGAATTGGGATCACCTCCCTGAATCATGAAATGCTCAATCACCCGATGAAAAAGCAAACCGTCATAGGTGCCATCCATCGCCAATTTTATAAAATTGTCACGATGCAAAGGAGTGTCGTTGTAGAGTTTAAGCACTATTTTGCCATAGTTGGTATAAATTTCAACAAGAGTCTCTTTTTCCATCTTTTTACATTCTTTTTCAGTTGTTTGCGAGAAACCCACACTTACCATCAGCAAAAAAAAAGTCAAAAAAATTATTTTTTTCATCTACTAATAGAATAAATTTACTAATTTTGCAATGCAAAAGTAAGAATAAAAATAGAAACAACAAGCAAAAAATCATAGTTTTATGAAGAAAAAAAATCTCTTCTTCTCCGCCATGCTGTTTTTCAGCATCTTACCCCTCACACTTTTTGCAGGCTGTGACAAAGATACCAACTGCTATTTGGAGGTTAAAGTGGTCGAGGAATCCACTGTCAACCCAATTTCCGGTGCCGTTATCAGCGGCATCCCCGTACCTGGAGCCGTCATCGAAGTTTATCAAGACGGTGGCAATGTCCACGCCAATGGTATCACCAACGGCAGCGGCACCTTTTCCACCTATTTCAATGCACCGGCCATCGTGAAAATCAAAGCCAAACTAAATCTCTACAATGCCGCCGGACAGTATGCCGGCGAACGTCGTGGTGAGACCGCCGTACGACTCAAACAAGGAGAAACCATCACGGCTCAGATTACCCTCGGGAGTCAAATCTATTAATGACACCTAAACACCATAGACCATGACATTTAAACCTACAAAACAAGACCTTGAGCAACTCAGCCAAATAGGACTTTCACCCGAGGTTGTGCAACAACAGATAGACAACTTCAAAAAAGGATTCCCCAAGAGTCACCTTGATGCGGCAGCCACCCCCGATAACAATGGAATACTCCGACTGGACGACAAGGAGATTGTGCGTTATGAAAAGCTATACCGAACCCTCGGGCGCGATAAGAAAATCATGAAGTTCGTCCCGGCATCGGGTGCCGCAACACGCATGTTCAAAGACCTTTACAGCTTTACCGCCTCCTATTTCGGTGTCGCCAAAAACTTCGAGAAGGAATTCCCTGAAGTAAAAATTTTCCTCGAGAACCTGCACACCTTTGCCTTCTTCAACGACCTGAAAGCCTGCATGGAATCTTCCGACCTCGACATCGAGGACTACCTCCGTCGAGGCGACTATAGCACCGTCATCAACTTCCTCCTCAAGGAGCAATATCTCGGCTATGGTAGCCTCCCAAAAGCCCTGCTGAAATTCCATCGCTACGGTGCCGTGCAACGTACTCCTCTTGAGGAACATATCGTAGAAGGAGCCCTCTATGCACGCAACTCCGACGGTACTGTTAACCTCCACTTCACCATCTCACCCGAACACCGCAAGGCGTTCCTTAAAAAGATTGCTGAAGTGAAACACTACTACGAGAGCACATTCGGCATCAAACTCAAAATAACCTTCTCGGAACAAAAGCATTACACAGACACCATCGCCGTCGACGAGCAGAACAACCCTACACGCGACGAGAATGGCCGTCTCATCTTCCGCCCAGGTGGGCACGGCGCCCTCATAGAGAACCTCAACGAGCAACGCGCCGACCTCATCTTCGTCAAAAACATTGACAATGTGGTGCCCGACTGGATGAAACACACAACTGTGATTTACAAGCAGGTGATTGCCGGCATGCTCCTCGAACTCCGCGAGAAATGCTTCGAGGCCCTCCGCACCCTCGACGGCAAGCCCGACAAACGCACCCTTAACAGCCTCATCCGCTTCGCAAAAGAAGAGCTTAATATCATGGTACCAGAAGGTTGCGATGCCAAAACCCTCCATGAGCTCCTCAACCGCCCCATGCGCATCTGCGGCATGGTGAAGAACCTCGGCGAACCCGGAGGCGGTCCCTTCTACACCATTGATACCAAGAACCGTAGAAGCCTCCAGATTGTCGAATCGGCACAGGTCAACCACAACGACCCTCAACAAGAGAAAATATTCCAAGCCTCGACCCACTTCAACCCCGTCGACCTCGTCTGCAGCACCAAGAACTACCGCGGCCGCTATTTCGACCTCCGCCAGTTCGTCGACCCACAGACCGGATTCATCAGCAAGAAGACCAAAGGCGCCCTCACCATCAAGTCGCAGGAGCTTCCCGGCCTCTGGAACGGAGCCATGGCCAACTGGATTACCCTCTTCGTCGAAGTTCCCGTCGCCACCTTCAACCCAGTCAAGACGGTCAACGACCTCCTCCGCAAGGAGCATCTGGAGGGTTGAATCCCACAGGACCGAAAAACTAACACAATCGCCACAATAACAACACATTGTGGCGATTTCTTTTTTTTGTGCATACATTCCAATTCCCATATCCATAACCTCCTATAAATCAACACTCAAAAGGGACCATCTTTTTCCCAAAATCCTACCTTCCTCCTATCCTCTTCCCATCCTCCTCGGCGATGGCAAAAGATAGTAGGCAGAGGGTAACATTCCGGAAGAAAAAAAAATATTATTCATTGCCATGTAATAAAAGCCCTGATGGTGCGTTATTCGAAAAAAACTTTTTTAAAATGAAAAAATCAACCATCACTATCATCGCCATCGTCGGTGTCGTGGCCGTCATCGTACTATGGGCCATCGGCGTGAACAACAAACTCGTCACCCAGGAAGAGAACGTCTCTAAAGCCTGGAGCCAGGTGGAGAACGTCTACAAACGCCGTATGGACCTCATCCCGCAGCTGGTGAACACCGTGAAGGGCGCCGCCAACTACGAGAAGAGCGTCCTTACCGAGGTCACCAATGCCCGCGCCGGCGTGCAGCAGACCACCGTGGACCCCTCGCAGCTCAGCGAGCAGCAGATTGCCGCCTACCAGAAAGCCCAAGACAACCTCTCCAAGGCCCTGGCCAACACCATCAAGGTAACCGTCGAGCGTTATCCCGAACTCACCGCCACCCAAGGCTTCCGCGACCTGCAGACCCAACTTGAGGGCACCGAAAACCGCATCACCGTGGAACGCGGCAAGTTCAACGAGGCCGTCCAGGCTTACAACACCAAGCTGCGTCGCTTCCCCACCAGCCTCATTGCCGGCATGCTCGGCTTCGAGAAGAAGGGCTACTTCACCGCCCCCGAGGAGGCCGCAGAGCCCGTAAATGTGGAGTTTGACTTCTAATACTTAAGGACCTTAAAGTCCCTAGAGACCTTAAAGACCTTAATAACATGCTACAACTAAAAAGGATAATCCTGTTGTCGCTGCTTGTGCTGCCACTGGCGGCACATGCCGAGTGGCTGCCTGCAAAGACCAACCGGTTGGTGAACGACTACTCGGGCATCCTCTCCGAATCGCAGCGCAACACACTGGAACAACGCCTAGTAGCCTTCAATGACTCTACATCGAACCAGATTCTCGTTGTCATCACCCCCACCCTGGGAGGCGATGACGAGAATGCTGTAGCACAACGCATTGGACAGACTTGGGGCGTAGGACAACAAGAATTCAACAACGGACTTGTCATCCTCATCAAAAGCAAGACTCCTGACGAGAACTGGGGCGCTGTAGCTCTGGCTACAGGCTACGGACTTGAGGGTGTACTACCCGATGTCTTCTGCAAACGAATCATTGACGACCAAATGATTGACCCCCTCAAAGAGGGCGACTATTACGAGGCAATCGTCGAGGCCCTGGAGGTTATCGAGCCCGTGGTGCGCGGAGAATACAGCTACGCACAATACCGTAAGGACGAACGCCGCCACGCCATCATTGGCCTGCTCTTCTTCGTCGGATTCATTGCAATCTCGGTGACAGCACTGGTTATCTATGCAAAGAAACACCCAGACCAATTTAATAATCACAACAACGGCAGCCATGGTGGATCTGGAGGCATTTTCATCGGAGGTTTCCCTTCGGGTTTCGGAGGCGGCCGCAGTAGTGGATTCGGTGGTGGAGGATTCGGTGGCTTTGGTGGCGGTGGATTCGGTGGTGGAGGAGCCTCTGGACGCTTCTAATAATAAAAAAATTTGCACGGTTTAAAAAATGTTAGTATCTTTGCAGCACGTTTGTTTTGAGCGATATGCAAATTACAAACTGATTATCAATGAAATAAACAATAAAAATTATACACCATGGGTATCAATGCTAACAAAAAAGTGAAGAGAAGAAAGGTCCGCATCAACGGCAACAAGAACTCCACCAACAACTGGGGTATCACCGCCGCTGGCTGGAATGCTGTGCACAAAGCCATCATCAACGCTGAGGACTAAATCCCTTCCAAAAGTAACAACGTTACTGAGTAGTTAAGTGGCTGAGTATTCTTACTCGGCCACTTTTTGTACCCAGCCACCCAGACACTATGAAACAAACAACCTTGTGTTATATCGACAACGGCGACAGCTATCTGATGCTGCACCGCATAAAGAAAGAGCACGATGCCAGCCATGGGAAATGGATTGGTGTGGGTGGCAAGTGCGAAGCCGATGAGAGTCCAGACGAATGCATGCTGCGCGAGGTGAAGGAGGAGACGGGAGTGGACATCACCCGTTGGCACTACCGCGGCATCGTCACCTTCATCTCCGACACCTGGCCCAACGAATACATGCACCTCTTTACCGCCACCGAGTGGAAAGGCGAGCCCGACATGAGCATCGACGACGAAGGCACCTTGGCTTGGGTGCGCAAAGAAGACCTGATGGGCCTCAACCTGTGGGAAGGTGACCGCATCTTCCTCCGCCTCCTCCTTGACGAGACCACCCCCTTCTTCTCTCTAAAGCTTATTTACGAACAGGATGAGATGATCAGCGCTACACTTAACGGACATCCTTTATCACAAACCAAATGATGAGAAAAGCTATTCTTATGACAGCTACGGCTCTGTTTCTGCTGGCCACAGCCTGCCAGAACTCTGGCTCCACAGACAGAACAGACAGCGCGACACCCGACACTACAGCGCTGGACACCAATCCCCAGCCTAAATGGTGCGAAGTCTCGCTTCTTTGCGAAAGCGACAATATGCTGTTTATCGGACTGACAGACATGGAGAGCGAGATGCCTGCCGACCTTTTCCGTGGCTCGTACAACGATTGCCTATTAGATTCGCTGCTGCCTGATGGAAAGACCCGTTCTGCCATCAATGCTTTCGTGGCCCATGAAAGCTCAGCATATTTAGAAAGCGACCGCAAGCCCCATACCATCCTGTTCGACGCCGGCCTGGGTGCCGACAAGGGTGGCAGACTGATGGAAAGCATGAAGAATGCAGAAGTGAAGCCTTCGGACATTGACGCCATCTTTCTCACCCATCTTCATGCCGACCACATCGGAGGCCTGCTACTCGACGGCAAACGTGCCTTCCCAAACGCAATCATATACCTCTCACAAGAGGAGTTCGACGCATGGAGCGACCACGGTCCTTTCGCCGCCCGAAACGGCCTTTGGAAAGAAATACAGAGGGTATATGCCGGCCATATCAGGACATTCCACAACGGTGAAAAGCTTTGTGACAACAATGTAGAGGCCATCCTCGCCCCTGGTCACACCCCCGGGCACACCATCTATAAGGTGGACGGGGGAATCTGTTACATCTTAGGCGACCTCATCCATGCCCAAGACCTACAAATAGACCATCCGGAGTTCTGCGCCAGCTTTGACCATGACCCAAAACTGGCCGTACAAACCCGAAAGAAGATATTAAAAGAGTTGAGCTATGATAGTGGGTACGAGGCTGCCGCACACTGCTACACCCATTTCATCAACCTCCACATCCGAAAGGAAGGGCTATAAACAGCGACTAATGGAACGGCACTTCGACCCTTGGCAGCAAGAAGCCATTGAAATCAGCGGCGGACGGCACCTGGTGCTGGCACCGCCGGGATGCGGGAAGACCGATATCCTGACAGAGCGCGTAGTACACGCCCACGAGAACGGCGTGGAGTACCGAGACATGCTGTGCCTCACCTTCACCAACCGCGCGGCCAAAGGGATGGCGCAGCGTATTGCCGACCGCACCGGCAATCCTGTGCCCGATGACCTCTTCGTGGGCAACATACACCGCTACTGCTCTCAGATGCTCTTCAACGAGGGCATCGTGAACCATAACAGCGCTATTATCGACGAGGGAGACGTAGAGAACATCGTCCAGGAGGAGCTCTGCAAACGCATGAATATCGAAAGTCGCACCACGGAGCTGATGCGCTTCCAACACGGTCTGAAACAAATGATCTTGGGTATGCGAGGCGAACTGGTGCTGCACAACGAACTGTTCCACGCCGGAAGCGTGTCAAAACTTTGCGACATACTGGGACGCCCTTTCGAAGAGGAGAATATCGCCGCCATCTATCAAGACATCGAGAACCTGATGCAGCGCTACAACGTGTTGACAGAAGTGCCGGCAGCCAACCTCATGCTGCTGGCCAAAGCCTATGAGCGCTACAAGGAGGAAAACGACCTGCTTGACTATGACGACCTGCTGATACTGGCGTACCAGCATTTAAGTAGGAAAGACACACACCTCCGTCAGCCGAATGCGGCTGCCACCTCCCCTAACTTAGGGGAGGAGCTTCCTCGGAAGTACACATGGATAGAGATTGACGAGGTGCAGGACCTCAACGCATTGCAATTCGAACTCATCGACCTCTTTGCCTCTCCAGATGCCACCATCGTTTATCTCGGCGACGAGCAGCAGGCCATCTTCTCCTTCATCGGAGCCAAGTTGGAGACGCTGGAAGCCCTGAAACGGCGCTGCGACGGTCATATCCACTACCTCCACACCAACTACCGCTCGCCACGCTACCTGCTGGACCTGCAGAACGATTTCGCCGTCCATAACCTGGGTATCCAGCGCGATATGCTACCCACTACCGACCATAACCCTCCCCACGCTCCCGAAGACCTATGCCTGCTCAATGTTGGCGATGCACAGATGGAGAGCTACTACGCTGCACGTTTTGCCAAACGCTATGGAGACCTCGACCCCGACAGCCGCGTAGCCATCCTCGTCAGCACCAACCGTGAGGCCGACGACATCGGCGAGGTGATGAGCGGCATGGGCATCAGCCACTTCAAAATCAGCGGTACCGACCTCTTCTCTCAACCCTCCATGCGACTGATGATAGCCCACCTGAGCGTGTTGACCGACGAAATGGTTTTCATCGCCTGGGCACGCCTGCTCTGGGGATTGCACATAACGTCCACCTACACCGCAGCGCGCAACCTCATGCGCGATATGCGGCGTGTGGCACTGCTTCCTACCGATTTCCTGTGCTATCCCGACTCCTCCTACCTCCAGGAGTTTGTGCACGTATACAACAACGAAGAGTTGATCATATTCGACACCGAGACCACCGGCCTCGATGTCTACCATGACGACATCATACAGATTGCCGCCGTGCGCGTGAAGAAAGGGAAGGTGGTGGGAAAGCCCTTCAATGTCATTCTCGAGACCGACAAGGAGCTTCCCGAGACCGTCGGTGGCCATATTAACCCCATGATTGAAGTCTACCGAAACAGCAAGCGTTATCCACGTGCTGAAGGGCTACAGATGTTCATGGACTACTGCAAAGGCAAGGTTCTTGTGGGCCACAACGTGGAATATGACTACCAGATACTCCGCCACAACATCCAACGCGCCAAAGTCCTTTCACTCCCTAATCTTGAAGAGGTGTGTCCACGCTATTTCGACACCTTGAAATACATCCGTCTTGTGCGTCCGCGCCTGCGACAGTACAAACTAGGCCACTTGCTTGAGGTACTCCACCTCGAGGGGCAGAACAGCCACCAGGCCGACGATGACATCATGGCCACCCTCTCGCTGCTCAACTTCTGCCACCTTAATGCCACGCAGATGGTCGCCGAGCAGCGTCTCTTCATCGCTGACCATCAAAAGCAAGTCGACAAGTTCCACGAACGCTATTCCGAAATCTATCTGCACGGGAAAGGATCCAACGATGTACAGGGAAATGGTATTGTCAAAGAGTTCCAATATGTCTATGACAAACTCTTAGCGGCGAAACTCATTGACCCCATCGACAAGTGGCACCACCTGCTGCACTACCTCGAATGCGACCTTATCCGCACCGACCTCTACCCCACCCTACATCAACAATTGGAGCGTTACATCACCGATATCAATACCAGCAAGGAAGCCGACCTCTGTGGAAGCTCGCTCGAGGAACGCTATATCATCTCTACTGTACACAAAGCTAAAGGGTTGGAATTTGACACAGTCATTGTCTACCGCGCCATTGACGGCAGCTACCCCGGCAGCCATAGCTGGACAGAGAAACAGATACAGGAAGATGCGCGCCGCCTCTTCGTAGCCCTCTCGCGCTCGAAGAAGCGCCTCTGCATCCTTTACGACGAATATTATGGACGCTCCCAACATGCCCTCTCGCCCTTCCTCGAGAAGGTCAAAAGCCACTTCACCCTCTACCGCCGTGGCAGCGACGGGAAAATACGCGAAGTCTAAAGTTTGTAGTTCCTCAGACGATGCTCAGCGAGAGCCTCGTAACGAGTGTCCGGTCGGCCATAGTTGGCATAGGGATGGATACTGATGCCGCCACGGGGAACAAAGATTCCCGTAACCTCGATGTAGCGCGGATCCATCAACCTGATAAGGTCATTCATGATGATATTGACGCAGTCTTCATGAAAATCACCATGGTTGCGAAAAGAGAAGAGGTAGAGCTTCAGGCTCTTGCTCTCCACCATGCGCTTGTCGGGGATATACATGATTTTTATTTCCGCAAAGTCAGGCTGACTGGTGATAGGGCATAAAGAAGTAAACTCAGGACAATTGAACTGCACCCAATAGTCGCGCTCGGGATGTTTGTTCTCAAAAGATTCAAGAACTTCAGGAGCATAGGTATTCGGAATTTCGGCCTTGTGGCCAAGGGATTGGAGGTTATCTTGTTCGCGATTGCTCATAGCAGGTAATAAGTTAATAGGTTGACAGGTCAACCGTTGTTATCTAATGTTGAGTATTTTGTGAATCTGCAGCGAGAGTTTCCAGCGTGGGTCTTTCTTGATATACTCGATGGCAGCTTGCACTGTCTCGGCATCCTTGACGGGGTCGCCGGTGTCGCAAGGCTGCAGGAAACGAGCGTGGGTACACATGATGTTCGGATACATGCTGGGAACATGGACACCATCGAAGATCACCTTGATTTCATCGACGATATTGAGCACCACCTCGGCCTCACCGCCCAGGAAGTTGTCTTTCGGCGAGAGGGTGATCCAATCCACATTACCGGGCAAACTGTGGGTACCATTGGTCTCCACGGCCACAATCTTATCGATGTCGTGGAGGGCATTGACAAGGCTCTTGGTGAGCTGTAGCGACGGCTCACCTCCCGTGATGACAACCAGTCGGGCAGGATAGGCTTTCACGGCCTCGACAATCTCCTCGTCGGTCATCTCGGTGCCACTTTCATGCTGGGTATCACAGAAAGGGCAATGCAGGTTACACCCAGAGAGACGCACAAAGACAGCGGCGCTACCGACATGATAGCCCTCGCCCTGAAGCGAATAGAAAATCTCGTTTACTTTCATAACGTATCCTCCTCGTATGTAGCTATATTTCCGGTGGTTTCCTGCACATCTACCCGATAGCAGTTGGGAACCTGCTGCTGACACCAGCGCGCCATGTTCTCCGCTGTGGGATTGCAACCTATGACATCGTTGACCACCTGATGGTCCAGACGGTCGGAGATGCGGCGTTTGATGTCGGCGAAATCCACCACCATGCCATTCTTGTTCAATTCCATTGCCTTGCAATAGATGGTAATCACCCAATTATGGCCATGCAACTGAGTGCACTTGCTCGGATAGTCCAGTTCCAAACGGTGGGCTCCCGCCACCTCGATTGTTTTTCTAACGTAGTACATACTGCTTATTTATTTGCATATTCTTTGTCAGCGAATTTAACGAATTGATATTTCGATACTATTTATTTCGCACAATTCGCATCATTCGCCGACATGTATGTCGTCGGGTCGGGGATGCCGGCCTCGCGGAAGGCCTCCTTGCGCTCCGTACAGGTACCGCAGCATCCGCAGTGTTTCTCGCCCCCTTTGTAGCACGAATAGGTCTCGCCATAGTCAATCCCCAGTGCGGTCCCACGGCTCACCAGCTCGGCTTTGGTAAGGTTCGTATAGGGTGCGGCTATCTTCACGCCCACATAGGTGCCGGCCTGCATGGCAGCATCCATGGCGCTGATGAACTCGGGACGGCAATCGGGATAGATGGCATGGTCGCCACCGTGGTTGGCTATCAACACACGCTTCAGGCCACGGCTCTCGGCCAGCCCGCAGGCGATGGAGAGCATGATGCCGTTGCGGAAGGGCACCACCGTGCTCTTCATGTTCTCCTCGTCGTAGTTACCCTCGGGGACGGCATCGGCGCCACTGAGAAGCGACGAGTTGAAATGCCGCTTCATGAATGCCAGGTCTATCACCAGATGCTCAATACCGAGACGCTGGCAATGCTTACGTGCACAAGCAATCTCCCGGGCGGCATGGTTGCTGCCATAGTCGAAAGTAACGGCGAGCGCGATCCGCTCACGCTCCTCATAGAGCAGCGTGGTCGAGTCGAGCCCGCCGGAATAAATGATTACAGAATCTTTTTCTGTCATATTTCTTGTTTTGTTAAAGGGGGTTTCCTCCGTAAAGCCGGAGGCCTGCAAGCAGGCAGGTCAAGAAGACCCCTGTCGTTTCTTTTTACTTCAGATAGTATTCCACCGTGGTCACCACGCGAACCTTCTTCACCTGCGGGGTGTTCTCGTCGAGGTCCTCGACCTCGAAGTAGCCCTGCGAGGCGGTACGCATCTTGCCAATCTTGCTGTGGCTGTTCTTCGCAAACTCGTCGGCGGCAACACGGGCATTCTCCAGACTCTCGGCAATCATTGAGGGCTTGATGTCGTTGAGTCCCAAATATTGGTAGTCGGCCCAACTGCTGGCCAGGATATTCTGGTTAACGAGGTCGGTCTCCAACGTCTGCTGCATCTTGCGCACCAGGTCGAGGTTCTTGGTGAAGACGGTAACCGTCTGACTGGCATTGTAGCGATAGGTGATGGCAGCAGTGTTGCTCGCGTAGGTATAGCGGTCGTCATAGCTGGCGTTACCCACCTTGATCTCTTCCTCGGTGAATCCCGCATCACGCAGCAACTTGACAATGACATCATTGTTGTGCCGTACGGTAGTGCGGAGGTCGGCGAGCGAGTTGTCTTTCTCCGTGTAGTTGATACGCCACACCACACGGTCGGCGGGCACCTCCTTCTCGCAGAGGCCACGCACCTTCACCGTGTCGTCATACGACTTGAGGGTCTTCACAGTGCAGACCATGAAGATGCCCAGCACCAGGGCTGCCAGCACAATGCTGATGCCCATGATGTAGTTCTTCTTGAACGGGATGGAATTTCCTTTCATATTTCTAAACATTTTTTTCTAATTTCTAAGTGACAAGCGTAAAAAACTCCCCATTAGAACAGCCCTTCGAGGACACTGTCGTCGACGAGGTTGGGCATCGTCACCTTCAGCTCGGGGCAGATGTCCATGGCGCGCTTGATGGCGAACATGGCGCCCTCGTTGCGGGCCCAGCTGCGACGGCTGATGCCGTTGTTGACGTCCCAGTGGAGCATCATGCGGAGACGGCGGTCGCAAGCCTCGCTACCGTCGAGCACCATGCCGAAGCCACCGTTCATCACCTCGCCCCAGCCTACGCCGCCGCCATTGTGGATAGAGACCCACGTGGCGCCGCGGAAGCTGTCGCCGATGACGTTCTGCACGGCCATATCGGCGCAGCGGTTCGAGCCGTCGTAGATGTTCGAGGTCTCACGGAAGGGGCTGTCGGTACCGCTGACATCGTGGTGGTCGCGACCCAGCACGATGGGGGCGCTAATCTCGCCCTTCTTGATGGCCTCATTGAAACGGGCGGCAATCTTGGTGCGGCCTTCGCAGTCGGCATAGAGGATACGGGCCTGGGAACCGACGACGAGATGGTTCTCCTTGGCACCCTTGATCCACTGGATGTTGTCGTGCATCTGCTGCTGAATCTCGGCGGGAGCCGTGGCTGCAATCTCTCCCAGCACCTCCATGGCGATGTGGTCGGACTTGTCGAGGTCCTCGGGCTTTCCGCTGGTGCAGACCCAACGGAAGGGGCCGAAGCCGTAGTCGAAGCACATGGGGCCCATGATGTCCTGCACATAGCTGGGATAGCGGAAGGCTGTCTTGTCGGCATTCCAGATGTCGGCACCGGCGCGGCTGCTCTCCAGCAGGAAGGCGTTTCCGTAGTCGAAGAAGTACATACCTTTGGCGGTGAGCTTGTTGACAGCAGCCACATGGCGGCGGAGCGACTCCTGCACCTTCTCCTTGAAAAGTTCGGGCTGCTCGGCCATCATCACCTTGGCGTCCTCGAAGCTGACACCCACGGGGTAGTAGCCACCAGCCCAGGGGTTGTGCAGCGAGGTCTGGTCGCTGCCGAGGTCCACCTTGATGCCCTTCTCGGCGCAGTACTCCCACAGGTCGACGACATTGCCCTGGTAGGCGTAGCTCTTGGCCTCCTTGGCGGCGATGGACTTGTTGACGGCCACGAAGAGCTCGTCGAGGTTGTCGTGCACCTCATCAACCCAGCCCTGAGTGTAGCGCTTCTGTGTGGCGGCGGGGTTGATTTCGGCGGTGATGGAGACCACACCGGCGATGTCGCCAGCCTTGGGCTGAGCGCCGCTCATGCCACCGAGACCGGCGGTGATGAACAGTTTGCCAGCGGTACCGCCACCGAGCTTACGGGCGGCGTTGAGCACCGTGATGGTGGTGCCGTGGACGATGCCCTGCGGGCCGATATACATGTAGGAGCCGGCGGTCATCTGACCGTATTGGGTGACGCCGAGGGCGTTGTAGCGCTCCCAGTCGTCGGGCTTGCTGTAGTTGGGGATCATCATGCCGTTGGTGACGACCACGCGGGGGGCGTCCTTGTGGCTGGGATAGAGTCCCATGGGGTGGCCACTGTACATCACCAATGTCTGCTCGTCGGTCATCTCAGAGAGGTATTTCATCACCAGGCGATATTGTGCCCAGTTCTGGAAGACGGCTCCGTTGCCGCCGTAGGTGATGAGCTCATGCGGGTGCTGTGCCACCGCGGGGTCGAGGTTGTTTTGGATCATCAGCATGATGGCGGCAGCCTGACGGCATTTGGCCGGATATTCCTCGATGGGGCGGGCATACATCTTGTAGGTCGGACGCAGACGGTACATATAGATGCGGCCGTACTTCTGCAGCTCCTCGGCAAACTCCTTGGCCAGCATCTTGTGATGCTTGGCAGGGAAGTAGCGCAGGGCGTTGCGGATGGCCAGCTTCTTCTCGGCAGGCGTCAAGATATCCTTACGCTTGGGAGCATGGTTCACCGTAGGGTCGTAAGCGGGCATTTCGGGCAGCGGGTCGGGGATACCGAGCCTCAATTCATTCTGAAATTCTTCTAAAGTCATAATATTATTATTTTATTTATCAATCACATACACGTACGCGAAGAGCATACGGCGCAACACGTACAACGTTGCAAAGATACGAAAGTTTCTTAAACCGAACAGAAAGAAAATGAATTTTCTTTTCCAGAAGTTGCACAAGCAAGAGAAAAGAGAGTAAAAAAACAAACGCCTTTCGCCATGCTTCATTTTCCTTAGCAGATTCCTAACAAGTGCTAAACATCAAAACCCTATTTTAGCCTTATCACCTCCTACCGTGGTAGGAGTTGGTAAGGAGTTGGTAAGGAGATGGCAAGTGTATTATACCTTTCATTTCCATTGTGATAGCATAAAAAATAGCGATCCTCTGCAAAGAGGACCGCCTACAGGGGTTATAAAGATGTTTTTTTAAGTTGATAAATGTTAAATACAAAATATTCGATAGGACGATGGGTAACCCCGCACGAAATTCGTGCGGGTTCGCTGGGAGGGAGTATGTGCTGATGGAATCAATTTGTTATCGTTTAGCATTGTCCTTCTGTTCCAAACTTGAAATGCAGCAAGGCCGTATCACAATGGGGAGACTGAAACCTTGACGAGATCCTTTAATCTTAACATTACCCGGATGAACAATCACTCCATTTTTTCTAATTTGGTTCAAAAGATTATTGGCTATTGTCTCATTAAGATGTGATTCCAAATATGGCCGTACGATGAATTCATTTGTTGGATATGATTCATCAAAACTGATTACCTCGACTTTATCCACTATTCCGCTATCATTAATATAGCATATGCTCATCACATCACCACAGACACTATCGTTCATTAACGAATCGTAAATAATAAAAACTCCAGTAAATGTACTGTCTTTAATTCGAAGAATCGGATAATCTACATTATCATCTACTATTGTTTGTGCTAAAATCGTATGGCCAAACAAGAAAACACATACACAAATGGCTATTCTTTTCATAATAAAAACTATTTTAATGGATAGAATAACTCAAGAAGAGGTCTCTCTTTTCCCGTCCGTGTTGTATAATTGTCATTATAGACACCAGTAGCATTTGCTTCAGATTCTGTTCTAAAGAGATTCACAGCTGTATTAAATGATTTTTGATCAAATTTTTTGCTCTGCAATTGAGACATTGCATTTTCGTAGTTTTTACCTTCATCTGTGTTGGGATGCATAGAAAGCAATGCAGATATCGTTGACGGAAAATCTTTCGGATTATTCAATCTGCTATATTCGTTGATTAATGCCGCACTAAACGAATATGCCTCTACTTCATTATAATATGTTGTACCTCCCTGACCTGCTTTAAACTGAAGGGCATGAAATAACTCGTGAGACAAATCCCGTATATTATTATGCCCCCCCATTTTAGACATTGAACCGTCTTTATATGCCACAGTTGCACATGTTTGCTTTGTGCCAGTTTCTCGATTTGAAATCCAAAATTCTTTACTTGAATTCATCAAACTCGTTATTAGGGTCCGTCCTAGTCTTGTTTTGTACATTTCGTTAAGGGCAGCTATTTGTTGACAAGATGCTTTGTCTCCAACTGGTCGCATATTGATACTATATGTTATTCTTCTCCCATCTCCAGTTAAAATATAGATTTCTCTTCCATCCGGATCTACCAGTTTAATTGGGTTCCATGCGCAATAAGCATACGGTGAAATATTGGGATACTTGTCCGCCAGCGGGTCGACGCTCAGCCACATGGTCATCAGCTCGTGGTCCATATACCTGGCACCGAAATATCCGTAGCCGGTTTCCTCGTCTCTTTCTTTGCCCGTGGAAACGTAGGGGTAAAACCGCATGGTTTTAAGACGGTTTATCAGTTCGGTTTTATGTGCTTGATGGTTCAATTATTCATTCTTTTCCATTGTGACAAATTC
>JBGUXP010000015.1:0-145762 GCA_045222295.1 Bacteroidales bacterium
AGGCTTGGCCCGCAGGCACCACCGTCCGCGCCACTCGTACCCGATGACCGTCCCCACCGTCCCACGGTAGGCGTCGTTGATTCCAAATCTCTGTTTTGCCATGATATATAAGGTTTATTGTTTAGTCATATTGAGACCCTAAGGACTCTAGGTCCTCTAGGTTCTCTAGGGACCCTATTATAATATAATGCCGAAAAGGCGGCAAGCCCAAAAAAAATTGTTAAAAATGCATTTTTATGGCAAATAATAAACCTACCATCTCCTATCGTGGTAGGAGTTGATAGGGAGTTGGAAAGGGGTTGGAAGGGTCTTTGGAGCTAGGCTGTGGAAGGGAAAGGGGAGGGGAGGAGCGGTTTTCCGCAGGGTGTTGATAAAAAAAGTGCGGGTTTCTTGTCTGCAATTCGAAAAAAATACGTATCTTTGTTTTTTAACATGCAGAAATGGTGTGTTAATAAATAATTAGAATACAATAATATATATATAATAACTAACGACTGATGGCTTTAGAAAACGACAGAATCAAAAAAGTCGACATAGAGACCACAATGAAAACGGCCTATATCGACTATGCCATGTCGGTCATCGTGGCCAGAGCCCTGCCCGATGTGCGCGACGGCTTCAAGCCGGTGCACCGCCGCATCCTCTACTCGATGAACGAGAACGGCATCCTCTACAACACTCCTACCAAGAAGTCGGCCCGTATTGTCGGTGACGTGATGGGTAAATACCACCCCCACGGCGACTCGAGCATCTACGGTGCCCTGGTGCGTCTGGCCCAGGACTGGTCGATGCGTTACACGCTGGTCGACGGTCAGGGTAACTTCGGTTCTATCGATGGCGACTCTCCCGCCGCCATGCGTTACACCGAGGCCCGCCTGAAGCAGATTTCCAACGAACTGGTGGCCGATATCGACAAGGATACCGTCGATATGGTGCCCACCTACGACAATGAAGGCGAGGAGCCCTCGGTGCTGCCCGCCAAGCTCCCCAACCTGCTCATCAACGGTTCCAACGGCATCGCCGTCGGTATGGCCACCAATATGCCGACACACAACCTCAGCGAGGTGCTCGACGGCTGCATGGCCTATATTGAGAAAGGAAAGTTGAAGGAAGAGACAGGAAAGTGGGAGTCAGATATAACGATCGAAGAGTTGATGCAGTATGTGAAGGCCCCCGACTTCCCGCTGGGTGGCATCATCTACGGCTACAACGGTGTCCGTGAGGCCTACACCACGGGCCGCGGCAGCATCATCATCCGCGCCATCACCGAGATAGAAGAGGATGCCAAGGGTCGCAACATGATTGTGGCCACAACCATCCCCTACGGCGTGAACAAGAGCGAGATGATCAAGAAGACCGCCGAACTGGTGAAGGCTGGCAAAATCGAGGGTATCACCGACATCCGCGACGAGAGCGACAAGGACGGTATCCGTGTGGTGTACATGCTGCGCCACGATGTGGTGCCCAATGTCATCCTCAACAAGCTCTTCCAGCTCACCGAGCTGCAGAGCAGTTTCCCGGTGAACAACATCGCCCTGGTGCACGGCCGTCCGCAGCTGCTGAACCTCAAGCAACTCATCCAATACTTCGTGGAGCACCGCGAGGAGGTGGTCACCCGCCGCACCCAGTTCGAGATGGACGAGGCCCTGCGTCGCGCCCACATCCTCGAGGGTTTGCTGCGCGCCATCGACATCATTGACGAGATTGTGGCACTCATCCGTGCCAGCAAGACACCCGACGAGGCCCGCCAGGGACTGGTGGACAAGTTCCAGTTCAGCGACCTCCAGGCCCGCGCCATTGTCGACATGCGTCTGGCACAGCTCACCGGTCTGCAGCACCAGAAACTGCAGGACGAGTATGACGAGAAGATGCGCTTCATAGAGCGCTGCAAGGAAATCCTCGGCGACCACAATGTGCTGATGGGTGTCATCAAGCAGGAGTTTGTCGAGCTGAAGGAGAAATACGGCGACGAGCGCCGCACCATCATCAAATACGATGCCGCCGGCTTCCGCATCGAGGACACCATCCCCGACGAGCAGGTGGTCATCACCATCAGCCACAAAGGCTACATCAAACGCACCCCACTCACCGAATACCGCACGCAGACCCGCGGCGGTGTGGGAGCCAAGGGCAGCGCCGTGAGGAGCGAGGACTTCGTGGAGCATATCTTCACCTGCACCAACCACAACTACCTCCTCTTCTTCACCGAGAAGGGTCGCTGCTACTGGATGCGCGCCTTCGAGGTCCCCGAGGGAGAACGCAACACCAAAGGCCGCCCCATCCTCAACTGCATCAATATCGAGCCCGACGACAAGGTGAAGGCCTATGTCAATGTCGAGACCTTGAGCGACAGTGAGTATGTGGGCAACCACTACATCGTGATGTGCACCAAGAACGGTATCGTGAAGAAGACCACTCTCGAGGCTTACTCGCGTCCGCGTACCAACGGCATCATCGCTATCGGCATCCGCGAGGGCGACGAGCTGCTGACGGCCTGCCTCACCGACGGCGAGAGCTACATGCTCATAGCCTCGAAGAAGGGCAAGGTGATGATTTGCCCCGAGAAGGAGTTCCGCGCCATGGGCCGTGGCGCCTCGGGTGTCAAGGGTATGGACCTCGACGGCGACGACGATGCCGCCATCGAGATGCTCTGCCTCCCCAGCGAGGAGGAGAACCTGCTGGTGGTTACCGAGCACGGCTACGGCAAGCGCTCGAGCCTGAAGGACTACCGCGCCACCGTGCACCGCGGCGGCAAGGGTGTCAAGGCCATGCAGATTACCGACAAGACTGGCCCGCTGGTGGCTGTCACCAATGTCACCGACGACCACGACCTGATGATTATCAACCGTTCGGGTATCACCATCCGCATGAAGGTGGCCGACCTGCGTGTCCTCGGCCGTGCCACCCAGGGCGTGAAACTCATCGACCTGCGTGGCAAGGACTACATAGCCTCCATCACCAAGGTGCCTACCGACAACGAGGAGGAGCAGGCCGCCGAGAACAGCGAGGGTATGGAAAATGTGACCCCCGAAAGCAATAATGTCGAAACAACCGATACTAATAGTCAAACAGAAGAATAAAAACACCTAAACATTAAAAGGATATGAAAATGAAAAAGATTGTCATGACCGTTGCTCTTGCCGCCTTCGCTATGGCCGCAAGCGCCCAATCGCTGAATGTCTCGAGTGCATTCCAGGACATGCGTAAAGGCTACCTCAACAAGGCCAAGGCTGAGATTGATGCCGCCTGCCTCCACGAGAGCACGAAAGACGATGCCAAGACCTGGTGCTACAAAGCCCTCATCTATTCCCAGATTGGTGGCGATGCCCAGGCTAAGAAACCCAAATATAAGAACCTGGCCCCCGACTGGGCTGAGCAGGCCTACACTGCCGCCCTCGAGTGCAAACGCCTCGACACCAAGCAGGAGTTTGCCCAGCAGGTCAACGAGGTCTTCAGTTTCGTAGGTAACGAATACTACAAGCAGGCCTCGAGCCTCTACACCGAAAAGAACTACAGCGAAGCCCTGCAGTTTGCTGAGAAATCCATCACTTGCTTCAACAACTCGGGCAAGAGCCAGTTCGCCCAGGATGCCATGTACATCGCTGGTCTGAGCTCCGTGGCCACCCATGACACTGCGGGTACCAAGAAGTATTTCAACCAGATGATCCGCAAGAAAACGGACATCAACTATGTCTATGTCACCCTCTTCGGTATCTATATTGCCGAGAAGGACAACGCGCAGGCTATGAAAATCGCCAACAGCTATGAAAAGAACTGCAAGGGCGACTACCGCGCCTACCTGCTGAGTGCCACAGGATACTTGCTCGACAAGAACATCGAGAAGGGCAAGGAGAAAATCAATGCAGCCCTCGCGATTACCAAGGATTCTGCCAACCTCTATCCCGAGGTGTTGGTGCAGGCCGGTACGCTGCTCGACGAGAGCGCTGGAGAATATGAGACCGCCGAGACCATGTACAACGAGTCGCTGACGCTGATGCCCAACCAGTTCGCCGCCAACTTTGGCCTGGGTAAGATGCTCTACAACCGCGCTGTCGACAAGACCAACGCCGCCAACGCCGTCGACCCCTTCGACGAGGAGAAAGCCGGCCTCTATGACAAACTCAATGAGGAAGCCAAGGGCTACTACAGCCAGTCCATCACATACCTCGAGAAGTCTGTGGCTTTCATCGATGGTTTGGCCGACGAGAACGCCAAGAACCAGCAGCGTGCCAACCTGGTGAACGCCCTCATCGCTCTTGGCAACGCCTATGCTCGCGTTGACAAACTCAACGAGTCGAACGCCGCCAAAGCCCGTGTGGAGCAGCTGATGAAATAATAGATCCCTACACTTAAACAATAAATAAATCGTTTCATTGCTATTTATGGCAATGAAACGATTTGTTTTATACCTTGTGCTGACACTCATGCCACTACTGTCGGTAGGGCAGGGGATGGTGGCAGAAGTGGTCATATAATGGCCCTTGTTGTGTATTTTTCAGCTGAAAAAAGGACCGCCACGCATGACGGTCCCGCTTCACATTAAAAAATAGGGTTTATGAAAAACCTTTGGGGGACAAAGAGTTTCTGCTATCTGATGTATATTGTCAGGATTTTACTTTAAGAATCCATATTGGAAAACTTTCGGTTCAATATGAGAAGCCAGTGCTTTCATCGCTTGCCGAAGAGCAGAGATAAGGCTAGTATAGGTCGTATCTGTACTTTCTGTATTCATTTGTTCTTTTCCATTTTTGTTGGTTTTTGTGCCTTGAAAATATAAACGTATCTCATAGTAACTAGCATTAGGATTGGAACCATCCTGTTTGTGATAGTATTCCCACAGATTGCAACCAGCAGTCATCACGGCTGCTGCCTCTGATGATAGATAATCAATGGGCCTGAATGAGTCGATAGGGTTTCCTTCTGGTCGATCCGCAAAAAGATTTGTCTGCTTGTTTTGTGGCTTGACTGAATGAGTTCCATTGAGGTAGTCGCTCATGAAATGACTAGCAAAATTGTCTTTAGATGCCACTTCTTTCTCGGTGAACGGAATCCAGTAATTAATTCCATACCTGCTTCTAATATTGTTTTTGTCATGAAAAAGCGTATATATCAAACAATCGGTTTGAAATTCCTTGTCATCTACCCAGCCATTATTAGGGTAGCATATTAAGTCATTATGATTAATCCATGTATGTTCAATAACATGTCTAACGGAGAAGTATATGGCGATTTCAACAATGTTTTTATCGGTAACTATTGTTCCTCTAGGATGTGGTATCAAAGATTTATCATTAATAATGAAATTGTAATCTGCATTTTGGAAATCACATCCCTTCGCAGACATAAAACCTATGGCATTTTCTTGCTGTCGATTTCGAGTTGTAATTATCCAGTCGTTTATTGATTTAAAACCAGTTTTGTCCGAGATTGTTTTTGAATATGAACTTTTCTCAATTGATTCATACACCTGGCTTATTGTGCCATTAAATTGTATTTTGTCATCAAGATGCCAGATAAAAAAACCAATGGGAAACTTCCCTTTGACATTGTCAAAAGTGTTAGACGGAACAATAAAGTTCTTGCCCAGACGTGCTTTAAATGCAATTCGAAATTTATCAAAATTTGGTCCCAATACTATTTTTAATGTTGAGAAGGACGCAAGAACAGAGTCTGGAATATCTTCATATACACGCATGAAGAATTGGGCAAACAATTCTCTGCCAGCCAACCCTATTGTTGGAAAAAAACGCGTATACATCGCCGTAGATACTGCAACATTTTTTTTATTACGTCCAGTCCCTGCTAGCTGATTACTATTTGCTGCCTCTGCTAAAGGTGGATTGATATAAACAATGAGTTGTTTACGCTTCTCTGGGTTGTCTATAATAGCTCGAAGGGTGGCAGGCAGGCGATCAAACGAATCATTGAGAAAGTCAAACTGGAAGGTGTGGCTTTCAAGCAGAGCAAGCTCTCCCTCTTTTATTCGTTCTCGTATTACTTGCACGTCAGCAAGGTCAAGTGTCGAAGCCCAGATACGGTAAGGCTCCGTAAGGCCGAAGAGTAGATTTCCTGTCCCTGCGCAACAGTCCCATACGTAATACTGCTGCTGCCAATCTTCTCCTAATTCATCGGACAAAAAACGTTGCGATAGTTCAACCCACTGAGGCGGAGTGAAATATGCACCTTGATATTGTCGTAAATTGTGAGGAATGAGTCTTTCTCTTCTCTCAAGAATAATACTAACAGCTTCGTCTACAGGTGGACGTTTGTATTTATTCCAAAATTCACGATATGCTTTTTGTTTGTCGGTGAACTGACATTCACTAAATAATCGTTTTCCATTGCCACGGATTTCTTCGGAAATCTTATAATGGTCGCCTCGCAACAGAACAGACAATCCCTCTCGTCGTGTGTAGTCTGCATAAGAAATGAGGTCAGCAAAGAAAAAATCAGCCACACGGGCGGCAGGAATATCATTCCAATCAACGTCTATGGTTGGTTTTACTTCTTCGACCCAGCGTTGGAAAACAAAGAGGTAATTGTTTCGGGTTATAGCCACGCCATCGGTCTTTCGACCGTCACGGAAATTCTTTCTAATGAACTGATGTAAATCTTTTTTATCTTTATTAAAATTGAATATTGCAATATGCTCGTGTAATGTGCCATTGAGCATATCTTTCAGTTGTTTAAACTCCTTTGTATTATGATTACTAGGGGTGATGTTCCAGTTAAAGTCGTTTTGATAAAATATGCTGACTACATGGTGAAATTCGATAAAGGCTATCTTCTCCGCGTCGAAGGCTCCTAAAAACATCGGCGGCATATGTTTTTCGTGTGTATGTGCTTTGCCGATGGTAATGATAAGTTGTATGAAAGAATCGATAAGATTGTGAGAAGATCCTTTCTTTGACTCTGCCCATAGAAACCAATCTCGTTCAAATAATTCTGTTTGTGCTGGATTTACTCGACGTGATGTAACAGCAAAGTCAACATCTCCTAGAATCGGAGTTGCATCATAATCAGAGAAGAAACTTTCACGTAGAATGTTCTTTAACTCTTCTTCTCGAATGGTATCATTAACTTCTTTCATTCGTGTTATGATTTTTCGGACTTAAATGACATAAAAAGGACCGTGAACTTCTGCAGATTCCTGAGGCTCTGGACAGCCCACCATTACATGCAAAAAGCTCACGGTATTACCGCGAGCATTTTTGTTTTCTCTAGTAATGGTTTGAAATTGTCCAGATTTCAGGAATACTCGAAAAGCAAAAACGCTTCTAAATTATGTATTTACAATTATTCTATCTGTCTATGTCGTTGTGTGTTTGGTTAATAACTAACAATTCCTCACTTTATTTATTATTATTTTCAAGGAGTTCGGTTCCCTTTCAGGGTACGTTTTCAAGGTGCAAAGATACGAAAGTTGATCGGAATGGCAAAATAAATTTTGCCATTCCCGAAAGATGCGTAAGTCGATAGAAGAGTTTACTCGGCTTTATCCTCTTTGTGCACTTTGGTAGGCAACTTTATATTTTGTCATGTCGCTATATTTATGTATCTTTGCATTTTGTTTTTACCATTGAAATAATATATACTATGAATATTACAATCTCTCTTTCTCAGGCAGTTGCCGATGTTTTGAAGAATCTCTACGGCATCGAAGCCGATGCTAAATCTATCGTTCTGCAGGATACCCGCAAGGAGTTTAAGGGCGACTATACCCTCGTGGTGTTCCCATACGTGAAACAAGCCCGCAAGAGCCCCGAGGCGGTGGCCAATGAGATTGGCGAAGCGGTGAAGAACGCGCTGCCCCAAGTGGCGGGATTCAACGTCATCAAGGGGTTCCTCAATTTTGAGATTGCCGACAATTACTGGACCTCTTTCGTGGCCGAGAACGCCAACGAGGAGTGCTACGGTTTGAAGAAAGCCGATGAGAAGGAGTCTCCCGTGGTGGTTGAATACAGCAGCCCTAACACAAACAAGCCGTTGCATCTAGGACATATCCGCAACAACCTCTTGGGTTGGTCGGTAAGCCAGTTGCTGGCGGCCAATGGCGCCAATGTGAAGAAGGTGAACCTGGTGAACGACCGCGGTATCCACATCTGCAAGAGTATGCTGGCATGGCTTCGCTACGGCAACGGCGAGACCCCCGAGACGAGCGGCATGAAGGGCGACCACCTGGTGGGTAAGTACTATGTGGAATTCGACAAGCACTATAAAGAAGAGATAAAGCAGCTGATGGAGAGTGGGGTAGAGGAGGAGCAAGCCAAGAAGGACGCCCCCTTGATGGTGGAGGCTCAGAGCATGCTCAAGCGCTGGGAAGAGGGTGACAAGGAGGTTCGCGCGCTGTGGGAGAAGATGAACGGCTGGGTGTATGCCGGCTTCGACGAAACTTACAACCGTCTGGGCGTGGGCTTTGATAAGGTATATTATGAATCGAACACCTATCTGCTCGGCAAGGAGCTCGTCAACAAGGGCTTGGATATGGGCGTGCTGTTCCGCAAGGAAGACGGCTCGGTGTGGTGTGACCTCACGGGCGACGGCCTCGACCAGAAGCTGCTGCTCCGTAAGGATGGCACCAGCGTCTATATGACGCAGGACCTCGGCACAGCCTTGCTGCGCCACAAGGACTTCGGAGCCGAACGGCTTATTTATGTGGTGGGCAACGAGCAGGACTACCACTTCAAGGTGCTGAAACTCATCCTCGGCAAGTTGGGCTTCGACTGGGCCGACAAGGTGTACCACCTGAGTTACGGCATGGTGGAGTTGCCCAACGGCAAGATGAAAAGCCGCGAGGGTACGGTGGTGGATGCCGACGACCTCATCGACGAGATGGAGAAGACCGCCGAGGAGATGAGCCGCGAGCACGGCAAGAACGACGAGCTGAGCCCCGAGGAGCAGAAACACCTCTATCACATCCTGGCTCTTGGTGCCTTGAAATATTTCATTCTCAAGGTGGATCCCACGAAGAACATGCTGTTCAATCCCGCCGAGAGCATCGACTTCAATGGCAATACAGGTCCTTTCATCCAGTACACCCATGCCCGTATCCGCAGCATCGTCCGCAAAGCAGGGGAGGGGATAAGTGGACAATTGGCAGTTGGCAGTGTGCAGATGAATGATAAAGAACGCGCTGTGGTGAAGGCTTTGCATTCCCTGCCGGAGACCGTCGCCGCCGCCGCTGCCGCCTACAGCCCCGCACAGGTGGCCAACTACGCATACGATCTGGCAAAGGCCTTCAATAGTTTCTATCAGGATACGCCTATCCTGAAGGAGGAAAACGTCGAACTGAAACATTTCCGCGTACTGCTCTGCGCCATGGTGGCCAATGCATTGAAGAACACAATGAACATCCTTGGCATCGAGGTGCCGGAGAGAATGTAAAAGATAATGGTTAACGATTTGTCATTATTTAAGCAGGAGCTGGAAATACCGTCGTATCTATGCGACCGCAAAGATCGCCTGCATCCTTGGGCTGCCGTACGTCTCTGTCAGGAAGTGTCAGAATTTCATAGCAAAGCCACAGGTATCGGCTATGAGGAACTGCTACAACAGAACCGTATCTGGATTATCTCGCGCGCGTACTACGTTATATATAAGCGTCCGGAAGCCTTCGAAAAGGTTATGTTAAGTACATGGTCGAGGGGTAATGACGGTTTGTTTGCATTTCGCGATTATCGCATGCAGAATACAGCAGGCGAGACGTTACTGGCCGGCACGACTTATTGGCCTATGATTGAGTTCAACACAAGGAAACCCATCAGGCTGAAAGAGTTGATGGTTAATTATAACTACCGCCAGGAAGAAGCCACAAATCATAGTGTGTTGGAACGTCTGCGTCTGCCAGATATGTCGGAACCTGACGGATGTTTTGACCAGCTGGCGTTGCATTCGCTGATTGACCATGCACAACATGTCAATAATTCTGAATATGTAAAATTGGTTTTTGACAGCATGGCACAAACTGATTTCGATTTCGACAAGCCGTTTGACATTGAAGTGAATTATCAACACGAGACACAGCCAAACGATATGCTCTCAGTTTTGCGTAAACAGGATAACGATGCTACTTTTATTGAAATACGCAATTCTCGTGGACTTAGCGTGGCTGCCAAAATTATGCAGTTTTAGATATACTTTTTTAGATATACTTTAATTTCTAATATCCGGGTTATGTTAAGTTGTATATTGGACAATAAACATACCCCTTCTATTTTCTCAGCATTATTTTGCAGCTTCTATTAGGGCTTGTTGATCGATGGCACAGTCGCGCTTGAGTTGAGCAACGCTTCCATGTGCAACGAAATGATCTGCAATGGCGAGCACCCGAATATTCTTACTCTGCTCAGGATGTCGTTCAGAAAAATAGCTCTCTATTGATTCACCAAAGCCTCCTGCTTTGACACCGTCTTCAATTGTTATAATGCGTCGGAACTGCTTTTCTGCAACATTGTCAAGCAGCTGTGTGTCTAGCGGCTTAAGGAAACGCATGTCGTATACGGCTGCCGAGATACCTTGTTTTTCAAGCTCCTTGGCAGCATCCATGGCATCGTTACCGGGGAATCCCAGGCTTACAAAGGCCACGTCACGTCCTTCTCGTAGGCAACGCCCCTCTCCTATCTTCAACTCTTTCATTGGCGACTGCCAGTCGCTGTAAACGCTTGTGCCACGGGGATAACGGATGACAATGGGACCATGGTCGGGCAGCTGGGCGGTATACATCATGTCGCGCAGCTCGTGGTCGTCCATCGGCGCACAAACAGTTAGTTCAGGAATGGGACGCAGGAATGCCAAGTCAAAGACTCCATGGTGTGTAGGGCCATCGTCGCCTACCAATCCAGCGCGGTCGAGACATATCACCACGGGCAGTTTCTGCAGTGCCACGTCGTGGATAATCTGGTCGTAGGCGCGTTGTGCAAAGGTGGAATAGATATTGCAGAACGGCACAATCCCTTGTGCTGCCAGTCCGGCGGCGAAGGTTACGGCATGCTGTTCGGAGATGCCGACGTCGAAGACACGGTCGGGCATCTGTTTCATCATCATATTGAGAGAACATCCGGTGGCCATGGCGGGCGTGATACCCACAATGGCGGGATTCTGCTCGGCAAGTTCTATGATGGTGTGACCGAATACCTCTTGGAATTTCAGAGGCTTTCCTTGATTATCGCTGACAATCTGCTGCCCTGTCCGTGCATCGTATTTGCCAGGGGCATGGTAGACGATAGGATTCTGCTCGGCTTGTTTGAGACCCTTGCCCTTGCGGGTGACCACGTGCAGAAGCACGGGACCGTTGATATTCTTGAGTCGCTCAAGGATTTCTGCGAGATGGATAATATCGTGGCCGTCGACGGGTCCGAAATAACGGATTCCCAAGGCCTCAAAGATATTGGTGTCGCCGAGGGCGATGGTTTTAGCCACCTTTGTCAAGCGCTGGAAGACGTTCTTGGAGCGTTGCCCCAACCCTTTGCCGGCATCAAGTTTCTGCCACACCTGCTCCTTGAGCTTGTTGTAACGTGGGGACGAGGTGATGCGCATCAGATTGTTGTTGAGGCCACCCACAGCTTTGTCGATAGAGATGCCGTTATCGTTGAGAATCACAATAATATTGGATTTCGATTGACCGAGGTTGTTGAGTGCCTCGAAGGCTTCGCCGCCCGTCAATGAACCGTCGCCAATAACGGCGATATGCTTGCGGGTGAAGTTTCCCTGCATCTTGGAAGCCACGGCCATACCCAGCGCTGCCGAGATGGAGGTGGAGCTATGGCCGGTGCCGAAAGCATCGTAAGGACTTTCACTCATCTTGGGAAATCCGCTGATGCCATCGTAGGTACGGATGGATTGGAAGGCCTCTCGCCTGCCGGTGAGGATTTTATGGGCGTATGACTGGTGTCCGACATCCCAAATGAGCTTGTCGTCAGGAGTGTTGAATACATAGTGTAGGGCTACTGTGAGTTCGACAGTGCCGAGACTTGACGCCAAGTGGCCCGGATGTGTAGAAAGTGTGTCAACAATATAGGTCCGAAGTTCGTCTGCAATGCTTTGCAGCTCTCCAGGATTGAGTTTCTTAAGGTCAGACGGGCTATTTATATCGTGCAAAGTCATACTTGAGTCTTATTTGTTTTTGAAATTGTAGCTGGGAGATTGTTTCCTTAGAGGTTCGAAAGGTTTGTTCAGTTTCTTGTCGGTGAGTCGTCCCTGGGCTCCGTTGTGCAACTCCCATTTTCCGTCGACAAAAGCGTAGGCGATCTCGGTTCCCGACGGCATATAATATTGGTATAGACCCTCCATGCCGGGAATCTGAGGCTCCACTTCGTCGAAGATTATCATTTTCTCCTTGCGTTCCTTCACCTTGTCGACAGTGCGGTATCGGTTAGTACCTTTGATTTTCTCGCGCTTGTGTTCCACCTCCTGAATATACTGAGTCTCATAGGAGAGGTTGACCATGGCATCGTTGGCATATTCGAGGACTATGCGGCGTTGGTTACGCAAACGGCGGAAAAGTGGTGCTCCAAATTGGGGCACGCCATTGCGAATAAGGACAGGTTCGATGATTTTACGCTCGGTGATATTGTCCACACCGTTCCATCCTAAGAGGGTATAGTAGGTCTTCTCCCCTGCCGTGGTCTGGATAAGTTCCTGATAGACGGCACCAAGCCAGTTGTCGGCGGTGAGAAGGGACTCCTCGCGGTTCATGATGTCCTCCGACTTGTCGTTGAGTAGCAGGTATTCGTATTCCTCCTCTTTGTCATTGTAGAACTGGACGGCACCGAAGCATTCGAATTCGCCGTTGTCGCGGATGACGGCCCAAGTGAAGATGCGGAAAAGTTTGTCGGGCGAAGTGAGCACAGAGACATATTCCGGCAAAGACCACTGCCATCGTTCAGACTCATCTTCCTCCAAAGCCTTGGAAAGCAACTGCACCGCCTCTTCAGAAGCTAGATAGCGTTCATTGTCAGTGGGTGCGTTGCTTACCCGCTCTATCAAAGAGGAGAGTCGTTCCTGATAGCTTTGCATCAGCGCTTTGTCTTGTGCCGAAGTCGTCAATCCGAAGGCTATTAGGATAACCAACAGTATGCCACTATTTATTTTCATAATTATTTAGGAAACGCAATATCAGTTTTTTTATTTTATGAATGAATATAAAAAAAATGTGCATCTGATATTTTGCTATATGGAATATAATTTGTATTTTTGCAGTTTGTATTATTATATATGAATATGTCGAATAACAACATAGACAATCTGATAGTCATAGGCGACAGGGTGCTTATCGAGCCCTCTTTGGCCACCAAGAAGACCAAAGGTGGCCTATTGCTGCCCGCTGGCTACCAGGAGAAAGAGGATGTGCAGACGGGATATATCCTTAAATGCGGCCCCGGCTATCCCCTGCCCTCTTCGGGTGAGGGTGAGGACTGGAATCCTGCTGACAAGGAGCCTCGCTATCTGCCGTTACAGGTGAAGCCCGGCGACATGGCCATCTACATGGCAAAGAACGCTGTGGAAATCAAATACGACAGCAAAAAATATTTCATCGTCCCTCAGAATGCCATCCTTATGGTGGAACGAGATGAATTTTAAAAAATAGATAAGAGTTTAAAGATAAGAGTTATTATGACTTCGAACGAAATACGCAAAGCCTTTTTAGACTATTTTGAGAGCAAAGACCACCATGTGGTTCCCTCGGCGCCCATGGTCATCAAGAACGACCCGACGCTGATGTTCACCAACGCCGGCATGAACCAGTTCAAGGACATCTTCCTTGGCAACCAGCAGCGCCAGTGGCCCCGAGCCACCGACAGCCAGAAGTGCCTCCGTGTCAGTGGCAAGCATAACGACCTCGAGGAGGTGGGACACGACACCTACCACCACACCATGTTCGAGATGCTTGGAAACTGGAGCTTCGGCGACTACTTCAAGAAAGAGGCCATCGCCTACGGCTGGGAGTTCCTCACCGAGGTGATGAAGATAAACAAGGACTGGCTCTACGTCACCGTCTTCGGCGGCGACGAGAAGGAGGGCCTCGAGATGGACATGGAAGCCTACAACTTCTGGAAAGAGCACATCAGCGAGGACCGCATCCTACGCGGCTCGAAGAAGGACAACTTCTGGGAGATGGGCGACCAGGGGCCCTGCGGTCCCTGCTCGGAGATTCACGTCGACATCCGTCCCGACGAGGAGAAGGCCAAAGTTCCCGGCAAAGACCTGGTAAACAAGGACAATCCCCAGGTCATCGAGATTTGGAACCTCGTGTTCATGCAGTTCAACCGCAAAGCTGACGGCACCCTTGAGCCACTGAAGGCCAAGCATATCGACACCGGTATGGGCTTCGAGCGCCTCTGCATGGTGATGCAGGGCAAACGCTCGAACTACGACACCGACGTCTTCCAACCCCTGATTCAGGAGATTGCCGCCAAGTGTGGCAAGAAATACGGCGACAACGAGGATGCCGACATCGCCATGCGCGTCTGCGCCGACCACCTGCGTGCTGTGAGCTTCAGCATCGCCGACGGCCAGCTGCCCTCCAACGTCAAGGCCGGCTATGTCATCCGCCGCATCCTGCGCCGCGCCGTGCGCTACGGCTACACCTTCCTCGGCTTCAACGAGCCCTTTATCAACACGTTGGTTCCCACGCTGGTCGCCCAGATGGGCCATCAGTTCCCCGAGCTCAAGAAACAGCAGGAACTCATCCAGCGCATCATTCTCGAGGAGGAACAGGCATTCCTGCGCACCCTCGCCGGTGGCATCAAACGCTTCGAAGACTATGTGGCCAAAAATGCCGACAAGAAGGTTGTCGACGGCGCTTTTGCCTTCGAACTCTTCGACACCTACGGCTTCCCCGTGGACCTCACGCAGCTGATGGCCAGCGAGAAAGGCTGGACGGTCGACATGGAAGGTTTTTCCAAAGGGCTTGCCGAGCAGAAAGAGCGCAGCCGCGGAGCCGCCAAGGTGGAAAGCGACGACTGGGTGGAGCTGCTGCCCGGCATCGAGGAGGTGTTTGTGGGTTACGACACCCTTGAGGCCGACGTGCACATCGCCCGCTACCGCCACGTGAAAGCCAAAGACAAGGAGTTCTACCAGTTGGTCTTCGACCGCACTCCCTTCTACGGCGAGAGCGGTGGCCAGACTGGAGACACGGGAGAGATAAAAGTGGAAAGTGGAAAGTGGAAAGTGGTGAATACCAAGAAGGAGAACGGACTGATTGTACATATTGTCGACACCTTGCCCGAGAACTTGACGGCCACCTTCCACGCCAGCGTGGATGCCGAGCGTCGCCAGGCCATCGGCAACAACCACACTGCCACCCACCTCATGCACTATGCCCTGCGCCAGGTGCTGGGCGACCATGTGGAGCAGAAAGGCTCGAGCGTCGACGACCAGCGTCTGCGTTTCGACTTCAGCCATTTCGCCAAACTCAGCCACGAGGAAATCCGCGAGGTGGAGCGCCGTGTCAACAGCATGATACGCCAGTGCCTGCCCCTCGAGGAGCACCGCGCCATGCCCATCGCCGAAGCCCAGAAGCTCGGCGCCATGGCCCTCTTCGGCGAGAAATACGGCGACAAGGTGCGTGTGGTGAAATACGGTCCCAGCGTCGAGTTCTGCGGCGGTACCCATGTGGCCAACACCGGCATGATTGGCTCCTTCCGCATTGTGAGTGAGGGTGCTGTGGCTGCCGGCATGCGCCGCATCGAAGCCGTCACCGCCGTCGCTGCCGAGCGTTTCGCCGACGAGCAGCAGGACAAGCTCGCAGCCCTCGCCGAGATGTTCAAGGGCACCAAGGACCTCGCCAGCTCCATCGCCCGCTTGCAGGAAGAAAACGCCCAGGCAAAAGCCGCCATCGAGCAGATGCAGAAAGAAAAAGCCGCTGGCATCGCCGCTGGCATCGCCGAGCAGCTGAAATCCTCCTCCATTCTCATTGCCCATGTGGACTATGACGTGAACAGCGTGAAAGACGCCGTCGTGGCCCTGGGCAACGAGCACCCCGACATGGCCGTGGTGCTGGGAAGCGTCACGGGCGGCAAACCCTCGCTGCTCATTGCCTTGGGCAAGAATCGTGTCGCCGCCGGACTCAATGCCGGACAGATGGTGCGCACACTCGGCAAGGAAATCCAGGGTGGCGGCGGCGGACAGCCCCACTTTGCCACCGCCGGCGGCAAGAACCCCGACGGCATCGACAAAGCCCTCGGCCTCGCCAAGGAATTGATCGGACAATAAGTATTAACCCCTTAAACATTATATACCATGGATTTACAGACCATCACCACCCTGATGCTTTCGCAGGACTACAAAGAAAGAATGAAAGGCGAATACTACCACCTCTTGAACCGCAAGGAGAACCTCGAGGCCGTCCTGAAGCTGTGGGACAGCGGCAAGCTGACCTTCACGCCCGACTGCCCCCGCAGCATCTACGACCTGCAGATGCGCGCCATGAACGACTACAAGGCTGTCCTCGAAGCCCGCGCCAAGATAGAAGGCGTAGCCCTCTAACTGTCAAAAGATGACATACCGACGGATTCTGACGCTTGCATTGTTGCTGGCGTTGTCAGGGAGGGTGTGTGCCAATGGCGACCCGGTGGCGGTACGTTCGGCATTGACCCTCTCGCCTACCCCGCTGGCAGTGCATGTGCCCGAGGTGCAACTTATCGACGAACATGTATCGTTCGTGCCACGCGGTCTCTACACCGAGGTCGTGGTGCGCTACCTGCTCCACAACCGCAGCAACCGCTCATTCGACAGCCTTCCCTACGGCTTCCCTATCGACTATTGGGGCAGCGGTGAGGCAGAATGGGTGAGTCTGGACGACTTCACCGAGTCACAACAGGAGGTGGGATGGCGCGACGGCTACATACGCAACGTGAGTTTCATGCTTGGTGACCGCCAGTTGCAGTGGCAGCACTCGCGCGACAGCGTCATACGCCCACCGCAGAAATACCTTTACACCCTAGAGATGGATGCGCTGCCCGACAGCGCCGACGGCTATTCGAAGCACCTCGTTGACAGCCTCTATGCCATCTATGGGGATGACATCTACGCATACACCAAGGCTGTGTCGCGCCGCTGGTACTACACCTACCTCGACATTCCGGCGCAGAGTTTTGCCACCCTCGAGGTGCGCTACACCGTAGAGACACCACTCAGCGAGGGCGCATACTACCGTCGCAACCATTATTACTATTATACACCCGACTACTACTGGGAGTTGCGATTCATGTACGACTTCACCCCTGCCGCCTACTGGGGCGACGGCCACGCCGACCACTTCTCGGTACAGCTCGACGCCTCCAACGTGCGCATCATAAACGAGAAGGTATACCTCCGTGGCTGGGAGAGCTGGAGCAGAGGCATCGGCGGCCTGCCCATGAAACAGGAGGGCGACCTATGGAGCTACGAGACCCGACACTTCGACCTTGCCGCCGCCAAACCGTTCATTGTTGACTACAGGTTGAAGAACTGTCCGCAACAACCTCTAGACGATATCCTTAACCACCGTATCGATCCGTCGCTGTTCACTATTGAGGTGAGTGGCGTCGACCGCAAATATCCCGTCGCCAACCTATGCGACTTCGACCCCTCCACCGCCACCGTACTGCGTCCCGACAAAAACGACTCCATCTACATCACCATCCGTTTCAAAAAGCCAACCTCTCTGGACGGCATAATGATTCTCAACGGATACACCAAGAATGCCGAGACCTGGAGCAACAATGCCCGCATCGACAGCCTACTAGTCTACAAGACGGGCTACGAAGTAGTTGGACCGTTTGACGATGGCAAGATGGATACCTCAAGATTCGATAACATGTTGGAAATTGGCTGGGCGTCCCACGGGAAACGTCCTATATCTAAAGAAGTAGCGGGCCGCGAACCATCCGGATACAGCTGGCAACCTCTGATTGACAACGCCGACAACCTCCGATTTGGCAACCCTTGGTGGAATGAATACTACTCCGAATTGCACATAATCATCACTTCCACCAAGAAAGGTCTGAAATATGACGACCTCTGCATATCTGAATTACTACTGATTGGAAAATGATTGACCGATTGACATTCGACCTCCACGCCACCTGCGGCGATGCCCGTTCCGGTGTCATCCACACCGACCACGGTGACATACAGACCCCCATATTTATGCCGGTGGGTACCGCTGGCAGTGTTAAAGCAGTGCATCAACATGAACTGCGTAATGATATTGGTGCACAGATAATTCTTGGTAATACATATCATCTCTACCTAAGGCCTGGCTGCGACATCCTGCGACAGGCCGGAGGGCTGCATAAGTTCAACGGCTGGGAACGTCCACTGCTTACCGACAGCGGCGGTTTCCAGGTCTTCTCACTGGCAGACAACCGGAAGATAAAGGAGGAAGGCTGCACCTTCCGCAGTCATATCGATGGCAGCAAGCATCTCTTCACGCCGGAGAATGTCATGGACATCGAGCGCATCATTGGTGCCGATATTATGATGGCTTTTGACGAGTGCGCACCAGGTGATAGTGACCACCGCTATGCGCAACGTTCAATGGAACTTACACACCGTTGGCTCGACCGTTGCATTAAGCGCTTCTCCGAGACCGAACCCCTCTATGGGCACCACCAGGCCCTCTTCCCTATCGTACAGGGGTGTCAGTATGCTGACTTGCGCAGAATATCAGCCGAATACATAGCCTCCAAAGACCCCGAAGGTTGCGCCATTGGAGGCCTGGCTGTCGGCGAACCTACAGAGAAGATGTACGAGATGATAGAGGTGGTCAATGCCATCCTCCCAAAGGACCGTCCGCGCTACCTTATGGGTGTCGGTACTCCGCAAAACCTTCTTGAGGCCATTGAGCGCGGAGTGGACATGTTCGACTGTGTAATGCCCACCCGTAATGGACGTAACGGACTTATTTTCACTGCCGAAGGGACCATCAATATTAAGAATAAGAAATGGGAAACTTGTTTTGAACCCATCTATCTGGATTATACTCTCGCCTACCTCCACCATCTCATCCGTGCTCAAGAAATCTTGGGGCTGCAAATCTGCTCGATACTGAACCTTAAATTTTACCTGTGGCTCGTAGGCGAAGCCCGTCGCCATATTCTCTCCGGCGACTATGCATCCTGGAAATCATATATGATTCCGAATCTCGGCCGCCGACTCTGAAGAAGAGTCTCTGGCACTGTTAATGAATCTGATACAATCTAAGGAGCACCCCACTCAAAGAGGGTGTTTCTTTGTTAATACTAACTAGCTATAAACCAGTTATCAAAACCCTACCAACTCCTAACCAACTCCTACCGCAGTGGGAGTTGATAGAGTGTTTGTTGGGGGATGGCCTGATGAAGGGGCCAAGATGGTATTAGGACAGGTGTTGAATACTTGTTGATATTTTCACTCTGGCTTGCACGCGGCCACAGATTATTATATGTATTTTTGTATTCTAAAACAAATGTGTACAAATGTTTGATTTTACAAATTTTCTAACTGATACTCAGTCTGTTGTTTTTTCTGTGCTGATGCTGTTGGCATTGGCGTTTTGTTGTGTGTACTATGGTTTGTTCCACCTTCGTATCGGTCGCTGGCACCGCAAACCTGACAAAGAAGCTGTCAATACGCAGAATAAAGAAGTTTTCCCTCCGGTGAGCGTGGTGCTTACGGCACGCAATGACGCCGCCTGGCTGAAGGAAAACCTTGTCTACCTGCTGGAACAGGACTATCCTGACTTCGAGGTTGTTGTTGTAGACTACCTAAGTCATGACGACACCCAATTCGTGCTCAAGTTGCTGAAGGACTACTACCCCCATCTGAAAGTTGTCCCCTTCAAGGAGGATGTGAACCTCTTCCAGGGCAAGAAGTATCCCCTCTCGATAGGTATCAAAAGTGCGAAGAACGACATCCTACTGTTGGCCGACCCCGATTGCACGCCGAAGAACATGCAGTGGCTTCGCGGTATGGTAAAGGGTTACTATAGGAAAGAGACGCAAATTGTACTGGGGTTCTGTGGTTTAAAACGCACAAAAACTCTGCTCGGCACTCTGCAGCAGTATGACAATCTATCATACAGTTCCCACTATCTGGGCTGTGCCCTGCTGGGCCACCCCTACACTGGCTCGGGCCGTAACCTGAGCTATCGTCGCGAGTTCTTCTTCAAACGTGGAGCCTTCATCAGTCACTACAATGTGGCTGGTGGCTCTGACGACCTCTTTATCTATCAGAACGCCACACGCACTAATACTGCAGTGAGCATTAGCAGCGATGCCTGTCTGAGCACCGAACCCAAGAAGACATTTGGAGAATGGCACAAACTGCGTCTGTCGCGTGTGTCGACACGTAACTGGCATAGTGTCGGCGGCCGTCTGATGGAGGATTTGCTACCCATCTCGGTGATCCTCTTCTACACCATGGGAGCACTGTTGCTTGCCAATGGTGGCATGCCATGGGGATTGATAGGTATCGCCACGGTGGTAAAATGGGCCTGGCAAATTGTCACTTTCGCCCAGCTATCCAACCGTTTTGAGGGTGGTTTGGTATACCTTGCAGCACCACTTTTTGAAATTTATTTTATCATTGCAAATACTATTTTGGTTCTAACTCCGTTAGATAATAACAGAAAATTCAGCAAATAGGTGGAACCAAAAGCCTCCAACGACCGACTTCAGCTTGATTATCAGCTGGTTTGTGCCGCCCGTGACAATGGGAGTCCCAAGGCCTATGCCGACCTTATGGACTCCTATCGTGAGCCGCTCTATCTGCTTTTGTTGCGCATGACACACAATACCACCACTGCGGCAGACCTCACCATGGAGACTTTCTGTAAGGCTTTTCTTCAGCTCCACCGTTATGCCCCCACAGGCACCTTCAGCTCATGGCTTTTCTCCATAGGGGTGAACACCTACATCGACTACCTGCGCAAACGACGCCTGGAGACAGTATCATTGGGCAGCATCACCCGTACGGGGGACGGTGACTTCATTGAATACCAGATACCTTCAAGTCAACCCAATCCCGAGGAAATGATGATACGCATGCAGCGTGATGCGGCACTGAAAGAGGTGGTGGCGAGTCTCAAGGAGCCCTACCGCCGCATCATAGAACTGCGCTACTATGAGGATCTCTCCTACGAGGAAATTGCAGAACGGCTGAATCTGCCGTTAGGAACAGTGAAGGTGCGTCTGCTAAGAGCCAAAGCCCTATTGTCGAGCATTGTGAAGGAAAGGAGGGACGTGGTATGAGACGTATGAGTATTCTTCTTGTTTCCCTGCTTGCAGCCACGATGGCCATGGGCGAGGACGACGGCGTTCCGAGGCGTGGGCCTTCAGGATTATCTGTTTTTGCCAGCGGCGGTGTCATCTGGGCCGACGGCAGCAATGCTAATTTTTATTCCGGTCGTCCGGGCAACGCCAACACTATCGAGCGTGTTCTCTATAGCAACAACTATGGCACCCAAATATGGAACGATTTGAAGTCGGAGGGACTAATCGACGGAACCATTGGTAATTACAATCAATTGAAGGTGGAAGAGTATTCCAACATGTACTACCGCACCTCCTTCCAGTATGGCTTTGGAATCCGCTACGACTACGAGAACGGATTTGGCTGGTTGCTGCGTTTCGATCTGCTGCGCCTGCAGGCCAACGGTATCTTCAACCTAGGGAGCACTTCAGGTACAGGTATTCTCACCAACAATCATCGCTATATTCCTTGTGACATCATGGGCCGCGAGGACCGTATTAATATCGACCTGGCTATCACACGGACGGTTGATCTAGGAAACAATCTCTGCCTTGAACTTGACCTCGGCGCCAGCTTGAACAATGCCAAGGTGAAGGAAAACAAGATGAAGATAGCCAACGGAAGCTACAGCATTCTTGATGTCTGGGGTGGTAACACGCCCGATGTGGGGGTTGGAAGCTATGAATATGTCAATCAGGGCGGTATCGGCTGGGGAGTCTTTATGAGCGGCCTGCTGGGTTACGGCATCAGTGGTGTCGGTGCTATCAAGGCCGGCTACACCTGCTACCATTCCAAGACCAATCTTAAAGGCTATGACGACATGGGGTGGCACCACAGTCTCTTTGTACGTTTTGAAATCAACAATTTTAGTTTTTTATAAATGATTACATTTACAACATTAGCAGAAAGCGACCATTCGCACTTTGCACAAAGCCTGTTTGAAGAGGCGTTTCCGGAGCAGGAACGCCCGCCTTTCTCTAGTCTCCGGCATAGAGATGCCGGCAAATTCCATTTCCTCGTAGCCGAGAATGGCGACGACCCCGTGGGTATCCTGACCTACTGGACTTTCGAAGACCTAATTTACATTGAACATTTCGCCATCGCCGAAGAGCTCCGCAACCAGGGACTTGGCAAGGCGGTGTTTCTCTATTTTCTCTCGCAGCAGACCGAGCAGGTGGTTTTGGAGGTGGAACTACCCAACGACGAGGTGGCCGACCACCGTGTGGAGTTCTATGCCAGCATGGGATTCTACCAGAACCCGCAGCACTACAAACAGCCAGCCTATCGCGAGGGTGGTCAAGAGGTGGACATGATTATCATGTCGAAATATGAGCTCGATGACGATGAATTTTGCGAGATACGCGACCTTTTGTATCGCGAAGTATATGGGGTGAAGTAAGATTGTGTATTAGAAATCAAGATTTTTTTCACTTGCAAATATTTGTATTTCAATATAAAATATTTCTTTCATAAAAAATATTGAAAAAAAATTTGGTCAGTATTGAAAAAGTGTGTACTTTTGCACCCGATTTCGAGAGAAAGAAAACGTTGAAATCAAAGATGGCTCCTTAGCTCAACTGAATAGAGCATCTGACTACGGATCAGAAGGTTGCAGGTTTGAATCCTGCAGGAGTCACAAAGGAAGAGAGAACAGAGATGTTCTCTCTTTTTTTTGCATGTAGGAAAAAAGATTTGGCCATGTCGGGCAAGTTTCGTATTTTTGCATTTCCATTATATAATGTATGAAACGGGCAATTGCCATAACAATTATTCTTTTAACCTGCTGTATTCCGACATGGTCGCGCAACGAACGTGACACGCTGGGGACAGGAACGATGGTGCATTTTGTGGAGAATCTCGGACAATGGGATTCGAAGGTAATATATGAAGTGCAGCTGCATGATGCTGCAGTTTTTTTGGAACAATCCGGCATCACTGTGGCGCTCCGTGAGCACCTGCCGCATCCACACACCTCTGGAGAATGGAAAATGGAACGAAAGGAACCGGGTGTGAGAGGCCATGCCTACAAGATGCATTTCATTGGAGCTAGCCCCACCCTGCCCTTGGGCTACGACCGTCGGAATGGTTACAGCAACTATTACCTTGGCAATGACCCCTCCCATTGGCGCTCTAAGGTAGGCAGTTATGCTTCAGTGCGTTATCAAGAAATCTACCCAGGGGTGACGTTGGAACTATATGGTGGAAGCAATGCATTAAAATACAACTTCATCATTAGTCCAGGCGCTAATCCATCGGCCATTGTTTTGCAATATGAAGGGGTGAAAGGCATAAGCGTGAGCCGCGAAGGCAACCTCATTGTAAAAACTTCGGTAAGAGATGTGGTTGAATTGAAACCTTATGTATTTCAAGAGGAGAAAGGGGAAAAAAGTGAGATAAAAAGCCGATGGCGTGTGGAAAAAGATAATGAGAGCTGGAGGGTATGGATTGAATTGGACAACTATAATCCCTCGCGGGAACTCGTAATCGACCCCGTACTGATATTTTCGACCTATACGGGATCCATAGCCGACAACTGGGGTACCACGGCAGCCTATGATTCCGAGAAGAATGTATATACCGCCGGGCTGGTTTTCAATGTAGGCTATCCCACCACCACAGGAGCTTACCAACTCACCTTCGGCGGCAACTGCGACGTAGGTATCTTCAAGTTCGACTCCTTGGGCACCCAGCGGCTCTATGCCACCTATCTCGGCGGTTCGATGGCCGACATGCCGCACAGCCTCTTCGTCAACAGCTTTGACGATTTGGTGATCTTTGGTTCTACGGGATCCACCAATTTCCCAGTCACCGCCGGAGCATTCCAAACCAGCCATGCAGGAGGCGACACCTTAAGCTATGAGGACCCCTACAACTACCGTACAGTCTTCTTTCCCCAGGGAAGCGACATTTTCGTCAGCCGTCTCAGTGCCGATGGAAGCCAGCTGCAAGCCTCCACCTATGTAGGCGGCACTGGCAACGATGGACTCAACTACCACCGCCATTTCAATCGAAGCGAAAGCATCATTATGTGCGGCAACGACTCCCTTTACTACAACTACGGTGACGGCGCCCGCGGTGAGATTATCACGGACAACCTGAATAATATCTATGTCGGCAGCACCACCATGAGTAACGACTTCCCCACCACTGCTGCCAGCCTACAGCCTTCCCATCAGGGGCGTCAGGACGGCGTGGTATTCAAGCTTGACCACAATCTACGAACTCTTCTTTGGAGCACCTATCTAGGCGGTAGCATGGATGACGCTGTCTACTCCATAGATGTTGACTCCGCCTACAATCTCCTTGTCTGCGGTGGTACCAACAGTCCTAACTTCCCCACCACCGACAGTGCCTGGCAGACCTCCTATGGTGGCGGCTCGGCCGACGGCTTTGTCAGTAAAATTTCATACAATGGCGACCGCCTGATGGCGTCGACCTTTGTAGGAGAACAATTCTATGACCAACTGTACTTTGTTCGCACCGGTCGCCACGATGAGATATTCCTCTTCGGACAAACCCAACCCATGAATGGTAGCTCCTTTATCTACAATGCTGGCTACAGCGTCTACAACAGCGGTATGCTTCTCATGCGCATGCTGCCAGACCTCAGCGGCCGTGTCTGGAGCACCCTCTTTGGCACCCCCGGACGCATCAACCTCTCCCCCACCGCCTTCGCTGCCGACATCTGCAACCGCATCTACCTGGCCGGATGGGGGCGCGACTTCGTGGGCCACCTCAATCACAGCGGTACGCGCACCCAGTTCTACACTGCCGGCACTTGGGGCATGGAGACCTCTTCCGATGCCTGGAGCGACTCCACTGATGGCCAGGACTTCTACCTCATGAGCATCGATGCAGATGCTAACACTCTCGAATATGCTTCCTTCTTCGGACAACTCCACTCCTCCTCCGGCTACGGCTACAACGGTGCCGACCATGTCGACGGCGGCACCTCCCGTTTCGACCGCCTCGCCACCCTCTACCAGTCCGTCTGTGCCTCCTGCGGCGGCTCCCAAGGATTTCCTACCACTGCCGATGCCTGGAGCGACAGCAACCGCTCCTCCAACTGCAACAACGCCCTCTTCCGCTTCAACGTCACCAACGATTTCCCCGTTGCCGAATTCCTCTCACCCTCCGCCGGCTGCGCCCCCTACACCCTCACCTTCCACAACACCGGCCGGGGAACTTCCTACTTATGGAACTTCGGCGACGGCACCTCTTCCTCCGAATGCAATCCCTCCCACACCTATACCTCGGGAGGCATCTACACTGTCACCCTCATTGCCTACATGGCAGGAGGCTGCGCCGACGCCGACACCCAGCGCCACTCCATCCATGTTATCGGCAACGACAGTCACTCCTTCGCACCGCTCATTGCTTGTCATAACGACCACATCCAGATTGGCCTCCAGCCCCAACTCGGTGCCACCTACCAGTGGCTCTCCGGTCAGGTCAGCGACCCCTCCGTTGCCAACCCCTGGGTCAGTGACTCCGGCATCTACATCCTCCGTGTCTCCGCGCCTGGATGTAGCGAAACCGACACTTTCAAAGTCAAAACCTACACACTTATCGACCTCTGGCACTCCTCCGCCATCTCATGCCACGATTCAACCGACGGAAGCGCCTTTTTCCACATCAGTTCCAGTCTCGACCCCGACTCCGTAACCCTCACCCTTCTCGGCCCTCATGGTTCGTCTCTACCCTACTCCCTCTCCAACCACACCTGCACCTTTTCTCACCTCCCTCCGGGCTCATACCATCTTGCGGTCAATGGCTACGGATGCTCCTTTGAACAGGATTTTACCCTCGATAACCCCCCACGCCCCTACTATGAGAAACAATCCTCGCCTGTCCTTTGTACCGACAGCTGCTCGGGATGGATTAAGATTCGCTATAACTTTAGCGCCGTCCAGGAGACATCCTTCAAAGATACACTTATCTCCGGCCTCTGCGAAGGGACCCACATCACACATCTTCTTTCCCTCGGTTGTTCCCTCATTGACACCACCACCCTCATCAGGAACCATGATCTCGACAACTTCCACGCATGGACCGACCAATCACACTTCTATTTAGGAGCGAGTATTGAGCTGCATTCCACCGAAATCGACGGCGCCTCCTACCGTTGGGCTCCTTCTGGCGACCTTGAAAACCCCTCCGCGCCCAACACCCTCGCCACTCCTGCCGATACCTCCGTTTGCTACCACGTCGAGGTGACTTCCCTGCAGGGCTGTAAAGCTTCCGATACCCTCTGTCTCAAAGGTTCCTTCATCCTTTGCGGAGCACCCGACTATTTTATCCCCAATGCCTTCACTCCCAACGGCGACGGCGTCAACGATTTTGTCGATTTCTACAGTCCCCTCCTTTCCGAAATCCATATTGCTCTCTTCAATCGCTGGGGACAATGTGTGTTCCAGAGCGACAACCTCAACGACTGTCGCTGGGACGGCACCTACCAGAACAACCCCTGCCTGCCGGGTGTCTACACTTATACTTGCCGTATCCGATGCCATAATGGTCAGGAAACCGAACTCAAAGGAGATATAACCTTGATACGTTGATATGGAGAAGAAGAAGGATCAGTTTGTTGCCGTGTGTGCCGATAGACGCGTCGATGCCGAGAGACTGCTGCCTTTAGTGAAGCCTCTTGCTGCCAGCCTGCGCAAGAGCATTATCCTTTTTACTTGCAGCCCCGACGGCGATCATTGGGTGGAGAGTCTTGGTGTCCCCTTTGCCGCTATGAAAAGCGACTGGCCGACGGTAGTGGAAGCAATGCCCACGGCTTTCAACATCGTGTTGGCGGTAACTCTCGTCGATAGCGGTGCGTCGCGCGGGACTTCTACCCATCCGCGGCAGATCCTAAAGAATTTCCGCAACAGCAAGATAGCGTACCTCGTCCTGCCGAACGGAATAGAACACTTGGCGACACAGTGTGTGGCTCTTACTCTCGACCACCAGCGCGAGAGTAAGGAGAAACTCCTGTGGGCAACCTATTTTCAGCGTTTCTGCGGAAGTCATGTAACCGTCTACCATTATCCCTATACCGACCTCGCTTTTCGCCAACGGTTGGACAACAACATCCGCTACTTGGAGAAAATATTCTCCTCGCTCAAACTCGTTTACAACCTGCAGCCTCTCCCACCCGGAAACCAGTTCGCCAATCCTGACCTTAAGGCTCTTGTTCTGCCGGGCATCGACCTCTTCATCTCTTTGGTTCCCGACCGGCGCGACCGCGACCTCTTCGACTTTTTCTCGCCCCCTGAGCCTTTGCGCTTGCTCCGGAAAGCCCGTGAACGTGCCGTTCTTTTTCTTAATCAAAGAGACGATTTATATATTATGTGTGACTAAAAAAATCTCCATCAAATCCCCGTTTATTGGGGATTTTTTGTATATTTGCATTTATATATTTCCCGTTAATTGGGTTTAACAACTTGAATATTAATCAATAAAAGGAGAATAACATGAAAAAAATTATGCTTTTTGTGACCGTCGCGCTGGCAATGGGTGCGCTCTCGTCCTGTATGCGCAGTGACGACTGGGAGATGTTCCGACATCCCATCCACGTGACAGGAAGTGCAAATCCTCAGTATGGTGTCCCTGTCGCTACCGGCGAATTGAATATCAACGACCTCATGACAAGTTTTAGTGCCGACTATTCAGGACTCATCACTGACGATGAAGTCATTACCATCAAGTACGACACCTCCTTGAGCGACACCATCGATGCCTTGAGCAATGTCTCTTTCAAAGGCAGTCACCTCCCATCGGCATCGACCCTCAACCTGAAAGCGAACGACGAAACGAAGGCCTTCTGGATCCCTAAGGACACAACCATGGTGGATACCATTGACATCGACTTCTTTAACGATGTCGATTATGCCGGACAGATTAACATCGAGCACATCTGGATGGCTCTCAGAGTCGGCGCCAGCGGTGAAGGCGCCGAATTCGTGAGAAACTATGTGAAAGCACGCTTCTTCAACCTCCAGCTCTCCTACGAGGACCATAACGGCGTCAGGAAAACCTTCGGCGGTATGCCCGCCGCCAATGTCGAGGTAAACGACATCTACCAAGGCTTCAACCATCTGTTCGACAGCGTCGACATCGCCAGCATCGTCAACGACATGCCCAGGAAAATCTTCGCCAGCTACACCTTCCGCTTCCAAGTCAGCTCCGACTTGGTCACCAGCCAGATCATGAGCATGCCCTATAACCAGATTCTCGACAGCATCCACATGACCAAGCTCATGTACTTCGCCAAACTCGAAGTCACCATGCCCCTCAGTGTCCAGTTCAACGGCTTAAGTTATATCTATCCCATATCCCTGGGCGACGGCCTCAACTCCTTTAATATCGACTCCATCGTCTCCTCCATCTCCTCTGACTTGAACTTCGACATCGACAGCGCACTCTTCAGGCTCACCTTCTTCAACGGCATACCCCTCAACCTCACCATCTCCGCCACCCTCCAGGACGAGAACGGGACAAACATCGTAAAACTCTTCAAGAACGAGACCGTCGCCTCCGCCAACACCACCCCCAACCCCTCCAACCCTACACAGTACTTCGCCGCCAGCGAAAAAGAAACCATCCTGGAAACTCGACTCAGCAACACCGATATCGACAACCTCCATCTCGCCAAAACCTTGAACGTCAGGCTCAGGGTCGACAGCGACAACAAGCATGTATCCATCCGGCGCAGCGACAAGCTCAGGCTCAAAGCATTCCTCATCCTCAAGCCCACCGTCGGCCTCGACATCTCCCTCACCGACCGGGGAATGCTCTGAGCGTCATAAAACCTTCATGTAAAACAACCTAAAAGTACTGAAAGATGAAAAAAACACATATTCTTGCAGCCATTGGATTCATATGCCTCTTCGGAACCCCCGGCCTCAACGCCCAGCTCAGCTACAGCGAGACCAACCATCTCTTCTACCACGCTCTGCGCGCACCACAGTCCTCACTCGACAACCCAGCCTTCTTCCCGACGAACAACTCATTTTATCTGATGTTTCCCGGTGTGGACCTCCAATTCAATAGTCCGCTGATGGTGAAGGATGTAATGTATTACGACAAACTCCGCAATCAAACCATCATCAACCTCGACACCATCCTCAACAGCCTCCGCGAGAACGACGACCTCCATCTCGGTGCCTCTGTCCAACTCCTCGGCTTCGGCTTCAAGGCCCGCAACAACTTCTTCTCCTTCAACACCCGCTTGGTCAACTCCCTCAACCTCGCTCTCCCCACTTCCACCATCGACGCAATCCTGCTGGGTAACGTCGACGGCAACAATGCCCTCATCGAAGAAATCGAACTCATCAACGGCGACATCTTGAACATCACCTCTTATCTCGAGGCAGGTTTGGGCTATGCTCGTTACATACCCTCCTTGGACCTCACTGTGGGCGCCCGCGCGAAGTTGCTGTTCGGCGTGGCGAATGTTCAGACTGACAATACGAAGGTCGTCTTCCATTCTAACAACGATTCTCTGACCGCCAACATGTACTACGAGATTCAGTCCTCAACCTTTGCCCCCTACGACACTAACCAAAACAAGTTCATCTTCAATATTGGAGACATTCTGAGTAATGCCAATACTGGCTTTGCTTTCGATTTGGGTGCGAAGTATGAGATGGGGCCCTTCACCTTCTCCTTCGCCATCAACGACCTCACCGCCGGAATCCACTGGAAGAACAACGTGATGACTTGGAAGCCCGAGGGCGGACAAGGGCAGATTGTCTTCAACGGTGTGGATGTTACGACAATGTTGAACAACGGTACTTTCAATGCCGATTCTCTGACGAATTATTTTGAGAACCAGCTGACTAGTATGAAGCCCGCACAGGAACATGCCGGAGACTACTGGTTCTCTATCCCCACAAAGATTAACATCGGTGCAAGCTATAGTTTTGCTAAGGTATTCCGTGCAGGATTACTCCTCCATGGTCAGTTCGACAGAGGTTTGCTCTGCAAGTCCTCGTTGAAGATAGACGAGAGCGTCACCAACACCTTCCGTTTCAACACCACACTGACCGTAGGCGCCAACCTCTACAATTGGGCCGAAATCATATTGGGCTCTTCTGTCGTTCATGACGGCTCCGGCTGGGATTTCTTCAATCCCGGTGCAGGAATTATCCTGACTCCAGGAACGGTAGTGCAGCTCTATATGATGGCCGACTATATCAGCAGCTTCTATTTGGTCGATTCAAAGGCTTTCAACCTAAAGTTCGGTTTGAACCTCCTGATTGGCAAGGGCGGTCGTTCAGAAATCAGATAACCTCTAAACTAAGGAATGAATATTATTGCAATAGTTGGACGCCCCAACGTCGGCAAGTCCACTCTCTTCAATCGGCTCACCGAGAGTCGTAACGCCATTGTCGACGAGACCGCCGGTGTCACCCGTGACCGCCAATATGGCCATTCCGACTGGAACGGCAAGCATTTCTCCGTAATCGACACCGGTGGCTACGTCATGGGGGGGGACGACGAGTTTGAAGTCGAAATCCGCAAGCAGGTATCTCTCGCTATCGATGAGGCCGACGTCATTCTCTTCCTTGTCGACGCCCGCGAGGGACTTACCCCCATGGACGAGGACGTGGCCGAGATGCTGCGCAAATGTCCAAAAACTGTCGTCTTAGCTGCCAATAAGGTCGACAACTCGGCTCAGATGGACAACTTGGCCGAGTTCTATTCCCTCGGGCTCGGCGAGCCCTTCCCTATTGCCGGCGTCACTGGATCGGGCACTGGCGACCTCCTCGATGCCCTTGTCAAGGATTTCGATGACGGTGACGACGACCCCACCAACGGGCTGCCCCGAATCGCTGTCGTTGGTCGACCGAATGTGGGAAAGAGTTCCTTTATCAATATGATTACCGGCGAGCACCGGAGCGTGGTCACCCCCATCGCTGGAACAACACGCGACTCGGTCTATTCGCACTACAACCTCTTTGGCTTCGACTTCAACTTCGTCGACACCGCCGGCTTGCGCCGCAAGGCCAAGGTCAGCGAGGACCTCGAGTTCTATTCCGTCATGCGTTCCATCCGCGCCATCGAGGCTGCAGATGTCTGCATCCTCATGCTCGATGCCTCCCAAGGTCTCGAGCAGCAGGACCTGAACATCTTCTCCCTCATCCAGCGCAACCACAAAGGCGTGGTCGTCGTGGCGAACAAATGGGACCTCGTCCAAAAGGAGACCAACACCCATCGCGATTACGAAAACCTCATCCGCGAGCGCATCGCGCCCTTCGACGACGTGCCCATCGTCTTCACCTCGGTCATCAACAAACAGCGCATCTTCAAGGTACTCGAGACGGCCCGCGCCGTCTACGAGGCCCGCAGCCGCCGTATCTCCACTGCCGAACTCAACGATACACTGCTGCCGATAGTGAAGGAACAGAACCCGCCACCTTCGGTCAAGGGGAAGTGGGTCAAGATTAAGTATATCACCCAGCTCCCTACACCCTACCCTCAGTTCGTCTTTTTCTGCAACCTCCCGCAGTATGTGCGCGATCCCTACAAGCGCTTTGTCGAAAACAGGATGCGCGAGCTCTGGGACTTCCACGGCGTCCCTATGACCATTTATTTCAGAGCAAAATAATAATTAAATTCCTTAACCCCAAAACCCTAAACCTTAAAACCCCATGAAAGTTACAGAAGAAAACTTCAGCGCCCTGCTGAATACAGGCAAACCCATGATGATCGATTTCGGAGCCACATGGTGCGGCCCCTGCAAAGCCCTTGCCCCTCGCATCGAGGAGATAGAAAAAGAATACGACGGTAAAGCCATTGTCGGCACTGCCGATGTCGACGAGTGCAGCGACCTCGCCGCCAAGTTCCGCATCCGTAATGTCCCCACCGTCCTCTTCTTCAAGGCCGCCAGCGACCAACCTGTCGACAAGAGTGTCGGACTCGTCGCCAAAGAGACTCTTACCGAGAAACTGAATGCTCTCCTCTGAGCATATATCCCGCTATCGCTCCCTCGACTTCTTTGCCCGCCAGGTGGTGGAAGGTTTCATCACCGGCAGGCATAAAAGTCCTTTTCATGGTTTCTCCGTCGAATTCTCCGACTACCGCCAATACAACACCAGCGAAAGCACGAAGAATATCGACTGGCGTCTCTATGGCCGTACCAACCGCCTCTTTGTCAAGCAGTTTGAGGAGGAGACCAACCTCCGTTGCCAGATATTTCTCGACCAGAGCGGCTCTATGCGCTTCCCCCTCGACCATCAGGGCATTATTGATTCCCCCAATAAACTGACTTTCTCTCTCTATGCCGCCGCCGTGCTGATAGAGTTGCTCCACCGTCAGCGCGACGCTTTTGGTCTCACTCTCTTTGACAATGCCATTGTGCAGCACACTCCCTGTCGCAGCAACAGCGTCCACCAGAAATACCTCCTCGGCCTGCTCGACGGCATTCTTAACTCTCCCCCTAAGCTAGGGGGAGTACCCCGAAGGGGGGAGGGAGTGTGTACCGACCTCCCCCAAGCGCTCCATCTCACCGCCGAGCAACTCCACAAACGTTCCCTTGTTGTCCTCTTCACCGACGCCTTTGTTCGCCCCGACGAACAGGAGCCCCTCTTCGATGCCCTCCGCCATCTCCGGCACAATAAACACGAGGTCATCCTCTTCCACACCTTCGACCTCGCCCACGAGGTCAACCTCGAGTATGAGGCACGCCCCCATCTCTTCATCGACCTCGAAACTCATCGACAAATCAAGTTGCAGCCCAACGAGGTTGCCGACAACTACCGCCTCCAAATGAACGACCTCTTCACCACCCTCCGCCAGCGCGCCATCCAGTATCGCATCGACTATCTTCCTGTAGATGTCGCCCAGGGCTTCCACCAAATATTGCTCCCCTTCCTCCTCAAACGCAGCAAACATTAAGGTCGCCACCATCGCCGGGCTGGCTTTGCGTCTCCCTGTGCCGGCGGCTGCCCCTGCTCAACACACCATCTTCGCGTGGACACCCTGCCGACAGTGCCTCCAACTCTCGATCCAGCAAGAGATACACTTGTCACATTTCGGTCGCAAGGATAAAGTGAAGGTCATCGTCCGCTAAAAGAAACAAAGTAAATAATAGTTAAACAAAAATATATTATGAAACAATATATCGAACAACACAAAGACCGCTTCCTCGAGGAGCTTTTCTCTCTTATCCGTATTCCCTCCATCAGCAGTGAGCAGGAGCACAAGCCCGACATGGTGCGCTGCGCCGAGCGCTGGAAAGAACTGCTGCTGGCCGCCGGTGCCGACCGAGCCGAGGTGATGCCCACCGATGGCAACCCCGTGGTTTATGGTGAGAAGACCATCGACCCCAGCAAGCCCACCGTGCTGGTTTACGGCCACTACGACGTGATGCCCGTGGCTCCGCTGGAGCTCTGGCGCACCTCTCCCTTCGAGCCAGTCGTCAAGGATGGCCACATCTGGGCCCGTGGTGCCGACGACGACAAGGGGCAGAGTTTCATGCACGCCAAAGCCTTCGAATATATGGTGAAAACCGGCAACCTGCCCTGCAATGTGAAATTCATGCTCGAAGGCGAAGAGGAAATCGGCAGCGGCAGCCTTTACGGCTTCTGTGAGAAGAACAAGGAACTGTTGAAGGCCGACGTCATCCTGGTCTCCGACACTTCGATGATAGCCCCCGATGTTCCTAGCATCACCAGCGGCCTCCGTGGCCTCTGCTATTGGGAGGTTGAGGTCACCGGCCCCAACCACGACTTGCACAGCGGCCTCTTCGGCGGCGCTGTGGCCAACCCCATCAACGTGCTCTGCAAGATGATTGCCGACCTGCACGACGAGAACGGCCACATCACCATCCCCGGCTTCTACGACGACGTGCTGGTGCTCAGCGACGAAGAGCGCGCCCTGATGGCCCAGGCCCCCTTCGACGAGGAGCAGTATAAAAAAGACCTCGGCGTGAAGGCACTGAAGGGCGAGAAAGGTTTCAGCACCAAGGAGCGCACCGGTATCCGTCCCTGCCTCGATGTCTGCGGCATCTGGGGCGGCCACACCGGCGAGGGCACCAAGACCGTGCTGCCCTCCAAAGCCTATGCCAAGATTAGCACCCGTCTCGTCGCCAACCAGGATTTCGAGAAGATTAGCAAGCTGTTCCAGGAATACTTCGAGAGCGTGGCTCCCGACTATGTCACCGTCAAGGTTACCCCCTGCCACGGCGGCGCCGCCTACGTCAGCCCGCTGGAGCTGAAAGCCTACAAGGCTGCCGAGAAGGCTATGACCGACACCTTCGGCAAGCGTCCCATCCCCACGCGCAGCGGCGGGAGCATCCCCATCGTGGCGGGCTTCGAGAAGATTCTCGGCCTCAAGAGCATCCTCATGGGCTTCGGCCTCGCCAGCGACGACATCCACGCCCCCAACGAGAACTACCCGCTGGCCCAGTTCTTCAAGGGCATCGAGACCATTCCCCTGTTCTACAAATATTTTGCAGAATAACAAATCAACAAAAAAAAGAGCCCTTTGGGGCTCTTTTTTTGTCCATATCGTAAAAAAGTTGTATCTTTGCATCTCGTTAGTTGAGCCGCCGAAAACGGCGTCTCTCTAAGAGACAGAGAGTTAGGGCAAGTCTTATACGACCAGCTCCCATTGAATCCCCCAGGGTAGGAATACAGCAAGGGTGTTTGGTTGTAGCGGTGCGATATAAACAGCTTGCCCTTTTTTATTCGTCCTATCGTCGGCGAATTAAGCGAATTTAACAAATTTATTTTTGCACAATTCGCATAATCTGCCGATAAAAATATATTTTTGAAGCAGTTTGATGATTGAAGCATATATAGCAATTATTCTGGGCGTGGCTGTTTGGGCAGTGTTGGTACCGCTGGGAAAGACTTTCCCTCCCCAGATGATGCGTGCTGTCACCATCTTCGGTGGCGCCTACCTGCTGGCAATCTGTTTCACCAACCTTTTGCCGCATGTTTTCTTACAGGGTTTCACCTCCCCCACCCTCGGCATCAAGTTCGCCGCTGCCATCCCTATGGGATTCCTCATCCAGATGCTCCTCGAGCAACTCTCCTCGCATGTAGAGCACGGCCATGCTAAGTCGCACTACTCCATGTGGGGACTCATTATCGGATTGTCGCTGCACGCCTTCTTCGAAGGTATGCCGCTGATCGATACCGACGGCGACATGCACCATGGGTTATTCTATGGCATTCTCCTGCACAACATCCCCATGTCGCTTATATTCGTGGGACTGATGTCTGCCCGTGGCTATGGCTTCTGGCGCGTGCTCGGAATGCTGACACTCTTCGGCATTATGACCCCGCTGGGATCGCTCTGCAACCGCTACCTGCTGCCCGACAACCCCGAATTGCAGACTTTCATCATGGGCATCGTGGTGGGTATCCTGCTGCATGTCAGCAGCAGCATCCTCTTCAACCATAAGGACAACCACTTCACGTGGCTCAAGCTTACGCTGATTGTCATTGCTTTCACAGCAGCCTACTTCACCCCTGGCTGCGCCGAAATTTATTAATCGATTATGACGAACCAAGAACAGATAAAAGACCTGATTTCCCGTAAAGAGGCACTAAAGAAATTCCTCGATATTGACAAGACCTCGGCCTGGATTGCCGAGGAGGAAAAGAAAACCGAAGCCCCCGACTTCTGGAGCGACCCCAAAGAGGCCCAAAAGGTGGTGAAGGGCATCAATGCCAAGAAGACTTGGGTGACAGCCTATAGAGAGGTTGACACCGCTTGCGGCGACCTTGAGGTGATGGGTGAATTCTTCGAAGCCGGTGATGCCTCCGAGGAGGAACTCCTTGCCCAGATTGCCATCGCTCAGAAGAAGGTAGAGGAACTGGAATTTAAGAACATGCTGCGCAATGAGAGCGACCGTCTCGATGCCGTGCTTTCCATCAATGCCGGTGCCGGCGGTGTGGAGGCCCAGGACTGGGCCGAGATGCTCATGCGCATGTACATACGCTATGCTGAAACCCACGGCTATAAAGTCGTCATTTCCAATTCTCTCGACGGCGACGGTGCCGGCATCAAGAGTTGCACCCTGCAGATTGAAGGCGACTTTGCCTACGGCTACTTGAAGAGCGAGACGGGTGTCCACCGCCTGGTGCGTGTCTCTCCTTTCAACGCCCAGGGAAAGCGTATGACCAGCTTTACAAGTGTTAGTGTAACACCGCTTATCGACGACTCTATTGAGGTGGTGGTTGACATGTCGAAACTCTCGTGGGACACCTTCCGCAGCGGCGGCGCTGGCGGACAGAACGTCAATAAGGTGGAGTCGGGCGTGCGCCTGCGCTACCAATACAAAGACCCCTACACCGGCGAGGAAGAAGAAATCCTCATCGAGAACACCGAGACCCGCGACCAGCCCAAGAACAAGGAGAACGCCATGCGCCTCCTCCGATCTCAGCTCTACGATCGCGAGCTCAAGCACCGTATGGAGGAGAAAGACAAAATCAAAGCCAGCCAGAAGAAGATTGAGTGGGGATCACAGATACGCTCCTATGTCATGGACGACCGCCGCGTGAAAGACCACCGCACCAACTACCAGACCTCCGACGTTGCTGGTGTCCTCGATGGCAAACTCGACGAGTTCATTAAAGCCTACCTCATGGAATTTGGCGCCGAAGGATAAATCACAAAGATTTTCCCCCTATAGCCCCCGAGCAGCAATGCTCGGGGCTTTTTTGTTTCCTAGTTGCGAATTCGACACAATTACAGCCCTCAACCCATTCAAAGTGTGATGTCGCAATTTGCGGCCTCTTTCTCTCTTTGTGGAAATTGTTTTTTCGCCATTAAAAAAAATTCGTATATTTGCACTCGAAAAAAATTTTGATTAATTATGATGACTTTTTCCGTTGCCTTAAAGAAAAGAACACTTGTTCTGCTGGCCTTTGCGGCCTTGGTTCTTGCTGCCTGCAGCAAAGTGAAAACTCCCCTGCCCCAGGAGGACAACAGCGATTTTGTAACCATCACCGACGTGGTGCCCGATGCCATTCTGGAAATCCGATACTACGGCACCTACAACTTCGTCGGCGCCCGCGTCGACGGCTACCTGCAACCCACGGCGCTGCTCTCCCGTGAGGCCGCCGACAGCCTCAAGGCCGTCAGCGACGACCTTGTCCGGCAGGGCTACCGTATCAAAATTTTCGATGCCTACCGTCCGCAGATGGGTGTCGACCACTTCGTGCGCTGGGCCGCCAATCTGAGCGACACCGCCATGAAGCCCTTCTTCTATCCCGACCTCGACAAAAGCGTGCTCTTCGAGCAGGAGTACATCATGGAGAAGAGCGGTCACACACGCGGCTCAACGGTCGACCTGACGCTCTTCGACATGACCACCGGACGCGAGGTCGACATGGGCGCCACCTTCGACTGGTTCGGCGTCGAGAGCCACCCCGACTTCTGCGGCAACCCCGAGACGGGCGAGTACACCGGCGACAACAGCGCCAGCCCTGCCGGCCACAGCATCACCGCCCAGCAGTTCGCCAACCGCATGATACTGCGACGCGCCATGCTGCGCCACGGATTCAAGCCCCTCGACAGCGAATGGTGGCATTTCACCCTGAAGAACGAGCCCTACCCCGACACCTACTTCACCTTCCCCGTGCAACAAAAGTAATGATCGATCTCACGTAGGAAAACAACAAGAAATGGCTCTTTTCAACTTATACCGCGCCCCCAAGCCCAAAGTCGACGGCAAACAGCCCTTCTGGAAGCAGGTGCTCATGATTATCTTGAGTACCACAATCTCGCTCATCCTCACAGTGAGCGTTATAACATTTATTGAACATATTCACAGAGTAAAGGACCGCCGCCTGACGGCACTGATGGTGATGAGCAACATCGAGGCCTTTGCCCAGCAGCTCGACAGCATTTACACCCAACTGGACAAGGCCGACACGGCATCCACATGGCTGCTCGACCATCCTGTGGAGAAACTTGAACTGCTGCCCGAAAACCACTTGAGAGAGATACTCACGACAGCCTACGTCCGCGATGCCATCACCTACGACAAATCCACCGAGAACATCTTCTCCAACAGCATCGACACGTGGAAAAACCTGGGCAACTTCCACTTCATCGACAATGTGGGCCGGTGCTTCTCCACGATGCGGTTCTGCGAGGAGTACTGGAACAAGAGGGTTGGTGACATGGAAGCCTCCATGCAGGAGGTCTCGAATCGTCGCGCGGCAAATCCCGACGGGAAAAACCTGTACCTCTGGTGCATGAATGACCCGACATTCAGGCAGCATGTCAAACGCATACACAACTACCGCAACTGGCTCCGTTGTACCATCGAGGAACTGCGCTACTACAACCGGCAGAACATGGCCGCCATCGGCATCGACGAGCAGGAGGTGACGGACTTCCTCAAGGCTCGCCAGCGGGAAATCAACGCCGGCGTGGAAGCGCCCGACGACGAGGCGCTCAGCGTCCCCCGCCCCGACAGCCGCAGCCTAACCACCTACAGCCGGTACGACTCCATCATTAACATCGCAGCAAAATGAAAAAGACTCATACACTTTTCGCCATTCTTGCCATGGCGGTGGCTTTCTCCGCGAGGGCGGAGGCCAAGCCTGTCACCCCGCAGGAATCACGGCAGGCCGCTGCCACATTCCTCCATGTCGACGAGAACTCGCTCCGCGAGATGCCGCTGCGGTGGGAGACCATGTACCTCTTCGCCAGCGCGGGCGGTGGCTTCGTGCTGACCAGCGCCGACAGCCGTGTGCAGCCCGTGCTGGGGTATTCGTTGAATGAAAACTCGCTTAGTCCGGACGGAAAACTGAACGCTGCATTCGAGTATTGGCTTGAGAGCTACGATACACAAATCCAGGCGGTCATGGCCGACGAATCGGCTCGCGAGCATCCGGGGTGGTCGCTGCTGCTGGCTGGCACGACGCCCAAAGCTGTGTATGAGACCACCATGGGGCCGCTACTGGAGACGGAATGGGGGCAGAGTCCCTACTACAACGAGCTGTGCCCCGCGAATGCCAGCGGCGAAAAGACCCTCACCGGCTGTGTGGCCACCGCCATGGGACAGGTGATGCGCTACTGGCAGTGGCCCGACATGGGCGTGGGCACCCACAGCTATACCTGTCCATACTATGGAGTACAGAGTGCCGACTTCGGCACCACCGCTTACGACTGGAGTCACATGCCCACCCGTCTTACCGCCGTAAGCGACAGCATTTCGACATCGGCCGTGGCCACCTTGCTCTACCATTGCGGAGTGGCGGTGGATATGATGTATGGCACTCTGAGCCAGAATGGTAGCGGTGCCTACGACATCATGGAAGAAGGTGACGACCTCCGTACCCCCTGTGCCGAAAACGCCTTGCGCACCTTCTTCAAATACAGCCCTGCACTGACTGGCGCGAAAAGAGAGAACTTCACCCAGTCGGAATGGGCCTCCATTTTGAAGGACGAAATAGACCATCGGCGTCCCGTTCTCTATGGCGGTTTGGGGCCCGCAGGCGCACATGAGTTCGTGTGCGACGGTTACGACACCAACGGTTTCTTCAGCTTCAACTGGGGCTTTGACGGCGAAGACAATGGCTTTTTCAGCCTTGGTAATGTGGCCATAGATGGCAACTACGCCTTCAACCTTTATCAGGTAGCAATCCTGGGCATCGAGCCCGACACACTCTATGGCAGCAACAGCACCTGCATGGTGACAGCCGTCAGCGCCGACACAAGTAGAGGCAGCGTCACCGGGGGAGGTGTCTATTCCTACCGTGACATCGTCACCCTCACCGCCATTCCCGCCGAAGGCTGCCGTTTCCTTTGCTGGAGCAACGGCGCCGCGCTCAATCCCTATCAGATTCTGGCCCACGACATGAGCCTGGAGGCCATCTTCACAGGTGCGCTCCGAGAGGAGAACGACACCCTCTCATACACCGGCACTGAAACGCAATATACAGGATTATATTCCATGCCTACCACCAACCGCATTGGCATCAAAATTCCAGCCGAATATCTGCAGGGCCACAACCATCTCACCGCCGTCGACAACTATATGCACAACCATCCCATCGCTGTTCACGTTCATATCGGAGGCGACGATGCCCCCGGAACCCTCGTCCACACACAGCAATATCAAGGCACCGAAAGGACGTTTGCCTGGTATCGTATTGTCCTCGACTCGGCCATAGCCCTCCCTCCCGACAGCAACCTGTGGATTGTCATACAGCCGCTGGACGACGACATCATCTTTGGTGCCAAAGGCATCAATGTTCCCGACGCCAACTGGTTCTCCAACGACAACGGCGCCACCTGGGGACACCTGAACGACTACGAGCCACCCTACTCGTTTTGCAACCCTGATATTGCCTGGCTTATCCGATGCATCACTTCAACCACAGCTCCTGTCGGCATTGAGGATGTGGTGAGCCCGATGGTGACAATCAAGACCTCCGGACTGCTACTGACCTTGGACAATCCCGACGGCGAAATGGTGAGGCTCTACGACATCTTGGGTCACCAGCTGGCCAGCTCCCGCCAGTCAACCTTCACTATCCATCTTCCCGCCCCGGGAATCTATCTGGTCAAACTCTGTGACCGTCCGGCGAGAAAAATTGTTGCTATCAGATAATATTTCTAACCGACCACAAGTATGGTTATCAGATAATTATATCTAATAATTAAATAATCACTTTATCTTAAGGCACCTGTTGAAAAACGGGTGCTTTTTCGTTAAGTGTAACTACCTATAAACCAGTTATCAACTCCTTACCAACTCCTACCCAAGTCCTACCACGGTAGGAGTTGACAGGGTGATGGCAGGAGTATGATAATATGAAATAATAATTTTTATAATAATTACTCCTTTATTATTGTTGGAAAAGTCGTATCTTTGCAATCGGATTTTTCAAAAAGAAAAATCGACAACTAACTGATGCACATGAAGATTGGGTGTAACAACACGGTAGATTTTGTCGACGGATGGAGTGCCGAGGCGCTGCGGAAGCGCATTGGCGCCGCCAGACACATCGTCATGACGGCCCACACCAACGCCGACGGCGATGCCGTGGGTTCGTTGACAGCCATGTATGCCATTCTGTCTCATGTCACCCATACCGAACTGACACCTATGCTGCCCGACGGCTGTCCCAACGACCTACTGTGGCTCCCTCATACTGACATGATTCTCAATGTCAAGAGTGATGGCGACCGTTGCCGAGAGGCCATCGCCGCGGCCGACCTCATCGTCTGCATGGATGTCAGCACCTTCGACCGCACGGGTCTTCTCGCCGACTGGTTGAAGGCCTCATCTGCTCCCAAGATACTCTTCGACCACCATATCGACCCAGCCCGCGAATGTTTCGACATTGTGGTCTCCGACCCCGACATTTCAAGCACCTGCGAACTGATTTTCTGGGCGATAAGTGCCACCTACGGACACGAGGTCATCGGTCCCGATGCCGCCAAGAGCCTCTTCACGGGCCTCTGCACCGATACCGGCACCTTCAGCTACAGCAACCGCCAGAAGAGCGTCTACCTGGCTGCCGCCGAATTGTCGCAGATGGGCATCGACCCCATGGATATCAACCGCCGGATTAAGAATGTCTTCACCGTCAACCGCCTGAAATTCTTCGGCTACGCCATGAGCGAGCTCCTGGAGGTATATCCCGAGCGGGAGGCCGCCCTCATGGTCATCCGCAAGGAGGACATGGCACGCTTTGGCGTGGAGAGTGCGGAGCTTACGGGATTAATCAACGAGGTGATGAAACTTCATGTCGTCGACTGCGCCGTGCTGGTGCGCGAGGAGGACAACAAGGTGCGTCTCTCACTGCGTTCGAAATGCCACACCGACGTCAACCAGATGGCCTCGAGCCTCTTCGACGGCGGTGGACATACGCGTGCCGCCGGTGCGACAAGCCACTTGTCGCTTGCCGACACCGTGCGTCGCGTCAAGCAACACCTGGGCCTACTGATGCTCACCATTATAGCCTGTTTTACGATGGCCTCCTGCGGCGATGTGCCGGTGGTCGATGTGCAGCCCCCCGCGGAGTCTTCGCTGAAAGAAAACCTTATCAATGCCAACCGCCATATTTCCCATAGCGAGGAGACGCAAATCGACTCCTATATTTCGCGTCGCGGTTGGCAGATGAAACGGCTCACTGGTGGTGCACGTGTCATGGAAACTCGTCACGGCAACGGCCCCAAGGTGGGATATGAAGACCTTGTTGCCCTACGCTACCATGTGGAGGCCATCAACGGCGCTGTGGTTTACGACCAGGTGACAGACACCCTCGTCGCCGGACGCATGATGCCCACCCGTGGTCTCGATGCTGCCGTAAGCACCCTCGCCGAAGGCAGCAGAGCCATCGTCATCCTGCCCTCGGAACAGGCCTACGGCGTGGCTGGCGACGGCGACCGCGTGACGAGCCGCATGATCCTCGTCTGCAACGTGGAAGTATTGAAAGTCAAGAAAGGAAAAAAATAATTAATGTACATTAAAAATACCATGAAAAAAAGTATCAAAATGGCTGCCCTTCTGGTGGCCGGCGCAACAATGATGGTGGCCTGCAACGGCACCGACAAAGAAGGTTTCAAAAAAACCGAAAGCGGACTTTACTACAAGTTCGAGAAACAGAATCCTGACGGTCAGCAGGTGCAGGAAGGAGATGTGCTGGTGGGTGAACTCACCATCCGCTTCGACACCCTCGTCATCTTCTCCAACAAAGGCGACGTCCGCCGTATTGCCCAAGCTACTCCCAACTACGAAATCAAGATTGGAGAAGGCCTCCTCATGATGCATGTAGGTGATGTGGCCACCTTCGCCATGGATGCCGACTCGGCCGCCAAATACGTGGACCCCAACCTGATGCCTGCCAACTACGAGGCTGGCAAGGGCCAGAAACTCTACTATGAAATCAGCCTGCAGGACATCGTCTCGCGCGAGGAACTCGAGCAGGAGCGTGCCAACTTCAACAGCTCGATGGAAGAGCGCATGAAAAACGAGCCTAAGGATATTGCCAAATATATCAAAGACAACAATATCAATGCCAAACCCACTGCCGACGGCCTCTATATTATCGTTAAAAAGAAAGGCAACGGTGCCAAGGTGGCTACCGGCAAAGAAGTTGCTGTGAACTACACCGGCCGCCTGCTCGACGGCACCATCTTCGACTCCAGCGTGGAGAGTGATGCCCGTCAGGGTGGTATTTACAACCCCCAGCGCCCCTACGAGCCCATGACCTATGTCGTTGGCCGCGACAAACTCATCGAAGGCTGGGAGCAGGGTGTCATGGGTCAGCCCGCCGGCACCGTCCTGCAACTCATCATTCCCTCGGCCCTCGCCTATGGTCCCCGCGGCGCCGGCCAGCACATCCTCCCCTATTCTCCCCTTGTGTTTGACTTAGAGATTGTTTCTGTAAAATGAAGAATATCGTTATTTTCGGAGCCCCTGGTGCCGGCAAAGGCACGCAGAGCGATTTCATTGTGGAGCACTACGGATTGACACATGTCTCGACCGGTGACCTGCTCCGTAAGGAGATTGCCGACCAGACAGAACTCGGCAAACGTATCAAAAGCATCATGGATGCCGGCCAGCTGGTGAGCGACGACATCGTCATCGAGATGATGGACAAAGCCATCGCCGCCGACACCAAGGGTATGCTCTTCGACGGATTCCCCCGTACCGTTGCCCAGGCCGAAGTCCTCGACCAACTGTTGGCTAAACACGGCCGCGAACTCACCTGCATGGTGCAGCTCGAGGTTCCCAAGGACGAGCTGATGCGCAGACTGTTGGAGCGCGCCAAGATCCAAGGCCGCGCCGACGACAACGAGGCTACCATCAACAACCGCCTGCAGGAGTACAACAACAAGACCAAACCTGTGGCCGACTACTACGCCAAGCAGGGCAAGCAGCGGGTTGTCGACGGTCTCGGCACCATCGAGGACATCGCCGCCCGCATCCGTCAGGCTATCGGATAATAACAAGATAATGACCAGCAATTTCGTAGACTACGTCAAGATATTGGTTCGCTCGGGGAAGGGCGGTGCCGGCAGTGCACACCTTCTCCGGGTGAAATACAACGCCAAGGCTGGTCCCGACGGTGGTGACGGCGGCCGAGGAGGCCATGTCATTCTGCGTGGTACGACACAGCGGTGGACGCTGTTGCACCTGAAGTACACGAAACATGTCTTTGCCGAGGACGGAGAGCATGGGGGCGAGAACCTCTGCACAGGCCGCACCGGCAAGGACCAGGTGCTGGAGGTGCCGCTGGGCTGTGTCTGCCGCGATGCGGAGACCGGCGAATACCTCGGCGAGGTAACCGAGGAAGGACAGGAACTCATCATTGCCAAAGGCGGCCGCGGAGGTCTGGGCAACGACCACTTCAAGAGCGCCACCAACCAGACACCTCGCTATGCACAACCCGGCGATCCTGCCGTGGAACGCTGGGTCATCATTGAGTTGAAAGTGCTTGCCGATGTAGGTCTTGTAGGCTTCCCCAATGCCGGCAAGAGCACCTTCCTGAGCGCTGTCAGTGCCGCACGTCCCGAGATTGCCGACTACCCCTTCACGACCCTGGTCCCCAACCTGGGAATCGTGAAATACCGCGACGACAAGTCGTTCTGCATCGCCGACATCCCCGGTATTATCGAGGGAGCGTCGGAAGGCAAGGGACTGGGCCTGCGTTTCCTACGCCATATCGAGCGCAACTCCATCCTCCTCTTCATGGTGAGCTGCGAACAATTAGAGATTGCCAAGGAATACCATGTGCTGCTCGACGAGTTAAAGAAATACAACCCCGAGTTGCTCGACAAAGAGAGAATTTTGGCTGTAACAAAGTGCGACATGATGGACGAGGAGATGCAGAAGCAACTCAAGCGCCACCTGCCGAAAGGCGTGGAGTGCATTTTCATCAGTTCCATCAGCGGACAGAATATCCAGGAACTCAAGGATGCCATTTTTAGAAAGTTGACCAATGATAGAAACCCTGAATAACTGGGATACCAACCTCTTCTACCTCATCAACGGGCACCATTGCACGGTGATGGACTGGGTGATGTGGGTGCTGAGTACCAAATGGTGCTGGCTGATAGTCATCGTGGCAGCCTTCTGCATGAGCACCTTGCGCCGTGAGCCCAAACACTGGTGGATAGCGTTAGCGGGCATTGGTCTCTGCTTCCTGCTGGCTGACCAAGGGAGTGTGCAACTCTTCAAAAATACCGTCTGCCGCCTTCGCCCCTGTCATGCGCTGGAGAATGTGCATCTCTTCCGTGAAGGCTGTGGAGGGCTTTACGGCTTCATTTCGTCGCATGCTGCCAATGCTTTCGCTATCGCCATGTTCTTTGCATTGAGATACTGGCCCAGGAAGTACCCCACAGTCAGCACAAGCGCTAACAACTCCCCTATTTCAGGGAATCATCAGAGGAGCAAAATAGTTCTCCCCTTATGCATGCTTGCATGGGCATTCCTGACTAGCTACAGCCGCGCCTACCTAGGCAAACACTATCCTGGTGACCTGCTCTGCGGAGCAATTTTTGGTATCGTGGTAGGCGTTGTCGTTCAATACTTTATATCTTGGATAGAAAAAAAATTGCACTTTAACGAAACAAAATAATGAATCTTCCGTTATATATGACGTGCTTGCTTATTTCTATCTTTGATAGAGAAAGAAATGTGTTATTTGAGCGCCAGCCGAATCAGGCAGGCGCTTTTTTTTATACCTGTCAATGACAATCCTCGACATCATATTAATCATACCACTGGGGTGGCTGGTCTTCTTGGGGTGGAAGAAAGGAGTCATCCGCGAAGCAGCCACATTGGCGGGCATCGTGGCAGGTATCTGGGCTGCCGTGAACTTTTCGAAACTGATAGCCAATCTGCTGAACCTCACAGGCGAGAGTGCCATCCTCATCGCCTTCTTCATCACCTTTGTGGGAGCCCTGGTGCTGACCTACCTGTTGGGCCGCAGTATCGAACGCATGGTGAAGTCGGCTCATCTGTCGATTGCCAACAAGATTAGCGGTGCCGCCATGGGCATGGTCAAGGCGCTGTGCGTACTGGCAGTGCTGCTGAACAGTATTGTTCTTCTCGACAAAAAGGAAGAACTCATCACGCCGGAGACGCGCGAGAAGAGTATCCTTTACAAGCCCGTCTACAATACCGGGAACCTGCTGATATCGTCGCTCAAGGACTTTATTGAAGAACACAAAGGCTTGCAGGACAAGCTTGTCGGGAGCGGAAAGGAGGGCAACTAATATGATACTGGCTCCAATGCAGGGATTGACCGAAGTGCTCTTTAGAAGAGTTTACGAGGAGTGTTTACCCGGTGCCATTGCCCTGGCGGTGTCGCCCTTCCTGTCACTCACCCACGGCAACCTTGCCGACGCATGGGAGAAAATCGAAGATGTACTGCCCGAAAACAACGTTGGTTCCATACCGGTCATCCCTCAGATTCTGGGTAAGGAAGCAGATGAATTCATTGCTTTAGGTAACCGACTCTATAATATTGGTTATACGGAGATAAACTGGAACATGGGATGCCCCATGCGCAAGGTTGCAGCCAAGCACCGTGGCAGCGGTATTTTGCCCTACCCCGACGAGGTGAAGGCTATCCTTGATTCCGTAATGCCCAACCTTAAGCCGGCCCTCAGTGTCAAGGTGCGACTGGGGCTGAAAGATACGGGAGAGATATTCCGCCTCATTCCTATCCTCAACGACTATCCGCTGAAAAGCGTCACCGTGCACCCGCGTCTGGGACGCCAGCAATACAACGGCCATCCCGATCTCGAGACTTTCGGTCGTGTGCTGCCTTTGATTAAAGCTCCTGTGATTTACAACGGAGACATCTGCACCGGCGGCGATGCCCGCCGAATCAGGGAAAGATTTCCTCAAGTAGCCGACCTTATGGTGGGACGCGGCGTACTCTACCGCCCCACCCTGCCCCTCGACATCGCCGAGCCGGACCGCGACACCTCCGGAGACCGGCAGTTGGCGGCACACTTCATCTCACGCCTCGTGGAAGAGATTCTATCCACCTTTCCCACCGAACAGAGCAAGATTCGCAAAATAAAAGAGTACTGGTGTTTGGTATGGAAATCGCTACCTATCAGCGAAATGCAAGCACGCGAGGTGCTTCATCAAGAGAAATTGACAATTGTTGAAAAAATGATAAGCGACCTGTTACAATAAAAAAAAGTTTTTTACGTAATCTATAAAGATGAAAAATACATATACATACTGCCTCTTAATACTTCTTCCGCTGCTGACAGCCAGTTGCGGACAGCATAAAATCAGCGACGACATGCCCGACAGCGTGAAGTTGGAGCTGCTCGACCTTAACCTCGAACGAGACCCCGACAATCCTGAGATCCTTGCCGCCCGCGCCAAAGTGCTCTTTAACCTTCAGCGCGTTAAGGAGGCCTACTACGACATCAACAAAGCACTTAATGCCGACCCTGAGAACCTTGAATACCTGATGCTCAAGGCAGACATTGCCTTTTCCAACGGCCATTTGGAAGAGAGCTACCGCTCACTTGAAGTTGCCGAGAAGTTGGCTCCAAACAGCCAGGAAGTGCAGCTCAAGATGGGAGAAATAACCTTCTACAGCCGAGACTACGACCGCTCGCTGAAATATCTTTCCAAGGTCTCGGAACACGATGCCAACAACCGCACGGCACTCTTCATGAAGGGATTCATCTACAAGGAGAAAGGCGACACCGTCAGCGCCGTCAAACTCTTTAACCGCGTATGCGACAAATTCCCCGACTATGCTCCAGCATTTGAGGAACTTGGAGTTCTTTATGCCTCACGAAACAACCCCATGGCTATCGAGTACCTCTCCACGGCGCTACGTCTGGAACCATCGAACACGAACGCTATGTATGCCCTCGCCCTCTTCTACCAGAACCGTCAGGAGATGGAGAATGCCGAAAGCCTTTACCATCAGATTCTCGACCTCAACTCCGCCAGTGCTGACGCCTGGCATAATTTGGGCTGGATTGAGTTGACCTATTATTCCGACTATCAACGTGCTGTGGAATATTTCGACAAAGCCCTGGAGGCCGACCCCAATCACTCCCAAGCCATCGCCAACCGCCAGATAGCCATGGATGCAATGAAATAAACAATATAAACAACAATAATCATGAGTAATTTAAAAGGACGCAACTTGATCTCCATCACCGACTTCTCGAAGGAGGAGTACCTCCAAGTGCTGGATATCGCCGAAGGATTCGAAAAGAATCCGAAACAGAAAATCCTCAGCGACAAGGTGGTGGCCACCCTCTTCTTCGAACCCTCCACCCGTACCCGTCTGAGCTTTGAGAGCGCCGCCAACCAACTTGGTGCTCGAATCATCGGCTTCTCTGACCCGGGCGGCACCAGCGTCCAGAAAGGCGAATCACTGCACGACACCATCACGATGGTCTCATCCTATAGCGACCTTATCGTTATGCGCAACCCCAAGGAAGGCTCCTCGCGCTATGCTTCCGAGGTGTCCACAGTGCCCGTCATCAATGCCGGCGACGGTGCCAACCAACACCCCACGCAGTGCATGCTCGACCTCTACAGCATCCGTAAGACACAGGGAACCCTCGACAACCTGAACATTGCCATGGTCGGAGACCTCAAATATGGCCGTACCGTCCATAGCCTTGTACAGGCCATGTGCAACTTCAACGCCACCTTCCACCTCGTCTCGCCTCAGGAGCTCAAACTCCCTTCGAGCGTGAAGATGAGCATCAAGGATGCCGGCCTGAAATACTACCAATACACCGAAATCAAAGACATCATCCCCACTGCCGACATTATCTACATGACCCGCGTGCAACGCGAGCGCTTCCCTGATCCCATGGAGTATGAGCGTGTGAAAGACAGCTGCATCCTCAGCGCCGACATGCTACAAGGATGCAAACCCAACATGCGCATCCTCCACCCACTGCCCCGCGTGAACGAAATTACCACCGATGTCGACAGTACGCCCTATGCCTACTACTTCCAGCAGGCCCAGAACGGTGTGTACGTGCGTCAGGCCCTGATGGCTGCTATCCTCGGAGTAAGATAATCTTACAGTTTGCAGTTTATAGTATACAGTTTAAAGCTTAAAGTTTATAGACAATGGAAAACAAGAAAGAAATACTCGTCAGCGCCATTGAGAACGGCACCGTCATCGACCATATTCCCACCGAGTCGGTCTACCAGGTCATCCGCATCCTGGGGCTCGAGAAATACAAAGACGAGGTGCTTATCGGCAACTTCCTCAACAGCGGCAAGCTCGGCAAGAAAGGCATCGTCAAGATTAAGAACAAACACTTCTCCGTCGAGGAGGTCAGCAAGATTGCCCTTGTGGCACCCTTTGCCACCATTATCGACATCGAGAACTATAAAGTGGTAAAGAAATTCAACGCCGAGATACCCGACCATATCGAGAACTTTGTCCGTTGCGCCAACCCCAAATGCATCACCAATGCCGAGGTGGTACCCACCAAGTTCGACGTCGTCGACAAAGAGAACCTCAAACTGCGCTGCCACTACTGCGAGAAGTTCACCACCAAGGAAACCATTAAATTTGCCGAGTGATGCGCCGCTACTATCTATCGCTTGTCATCATGACGCTGCTGATGGTGTTGCTTTCCTTCATCGTCATGTGGACCGCCCCCAGGCAGTTCCTCTCCGTCATGCCGCTACTGGCACTCTATTTCGCCGCCGTCACAGGCGTGCAGCACTACTTCGTGGTGAAGAGCATGTACCAGTCGCCGAAGCGTTTCGTCCAGTTCTTCCTGGCACTCACCGTAGCCTCACTTTTCCTCCACATGGTGGTCTTTGCGGCCTACATCTTCACCCACACGCAGCAGGCCAAGCTCTTCGCCATAGCCTTCTGCATCGGCTTCGCCGCCATGCTGGTCTTCGAGACCGTCTCTCTAGTTTTTCTAATCAACCGAGAGAAGAAGAATCACAAGAATTAAAGTACTCCGGCACGACAGACAATCATGTCGGATGGTTTCATCAACCGCTGTGCAAGCTCTTGAAGTTGCACGGCGGTTGTTTCATTTAAGGCTGTGCGGAGGTTGTCGGTGAGCTGCTCAGTGATATCGGTGCCAAGCATATCGCAGAAGCGTGCCGAACGCTCGAAGATGCCGTCGACAGAGCGCAGGAAATCGCCCGCAAGGACGGTACGCACCAAATCGAGTTCTTCGTCGGAGACAGGCTCGTCGACAAGACGCTGCAGTTCATGCATTATTTCTTTCTCAGCATCATCGGCAGCGCTGCCGGCCACATCGGCGGTGATGTAGAAGACAATGACACCGCGGTAGATCTGTGTGCGGGCATAGATGCCGTAGGTGTAACCCTTATCCTCACGGAGGTTGCTCATCAGACGTGAGCCGAAATAGCCTCCGAGGATGGTGACAAGCAACATCATTCGAGCATAATCAAGATCGTCCCACCGCAGGGACAGGATACGGCCGACACGAATAGTGGACTGCACTGAAGAGGGTATGGAGAAATCATAACGTTTCTCCTGCTGAGATGCAGCATGCTGCGTCTCATAATTCAATGTGTTTATTCGTTTATTTTTTGCCGGCGGCATACCGGCAACCCCAGCGGAGAGCTTTTCCATTGCACCCAACAGTCGGTCATCGACATGTCCCGCCAGGACGATATCCAAAGTTTCCGCACGGTGATAGTCGACATAATGCTGTTTGACTGCATCGAGACTCAGGTTTTCTGCATCCTCGGGCGTAGCATAGCACCCCAGAGGATGATTACGTCCGAAGAGGGCCTCATAAAACAGTCGTCGTGCCATATCGGACGTCTTCTGTTGCGAGGCCATGATTTTCTGCTTCCGTTCGCGACGGTAGATATCAAACTCACGCTCGGGAAATGTCGGAGCATGAACCAAATCATCGAGCACTGGCAGCAGGGCGTCAAGGTGACGGCTGAGGGTATAGAATGTAGTGGCGCTCTGAAGCGTACTGTTGTTGCTCTCCACTATGATGCCACGGAAATCGAAGAATTCCGACAGCCGCTCGGCATCCATCCTGCTGCCGGCAACGGCGAAGAGTTTGTTGGCGGCAGCCGCCACAAGAGGCTGCTGCTGGTAGGCCGAGCCTGCCTCGCTCAACAGGTCAATCTTCACCAACTCGGTGTCGCTTGGGAAATAATAGAGCTGGTGGCCGCTGGCAACACTATGAATACGCGGCACAAGGGTGTCGGTCGGAGGAATTGAAATCATCAGAAGAGGACGGTTATTTTAAAGTTGAGCTGACGGGCCGTGAGGTAGTTAGGTACACGACGCGGCAGGTTGTCGATATCTGCTACCCAGAGATAGGACACCACATTGCGGAAGTTGAACAGATTGAAAACCTCGAGGCCTATCTGGATGTCTTCCACATAGTGAAATATCTTCTTGTGCTTCAGTTTCTCGAATTGAGAGAGACGTATGGTGTTGCCCCAGTCGATGCGGTAGTAGGACGGCAAACGCAGCTGGTCGCCACCATTATCGCCAAAGGGCACGGCGATGGGACTCCCCGTGGCAAAGACGAGGTTAAGACTCATGCGCCACCACGGCATATCGGGCACGTTGTCCTGTAGGAAGATTTTTATAGAGAGACGCTGGTCGGTGGGCCGCGCCAGCCATCCGAGGCCGTCGCCCTCGATGTCCTCCTGTGTCTGCATCAGCGACAGGCTGGCCCACGACTCAAGTCCTTCCACCAACTCTCCGTTAAGACGCAGACTCAATCCCACGGCATAGCCTACAGCCTTTTCGTCAGGCATGTAGCGCAGACGAAGGTTGTCGACAGAATAAGGGATGAGATTGGTGATGTATTTGCCATAGAGGTCGGCAGTGAGGGTAAAGGGCTTGGCCCAAAGACGAAAGTTCCAGTCGGTAGTGCCGGTAAGCTGATAGGAGGTCTGCGGATCGAGGTCGGTACACAATGAGCCGTCGTCGCGACGGTACTCTCGGTAGAAGGGAGCCTGGTGGTAGATGCCGGCAGCCAGCCGGAAGAGAATGTCCTGCCCCATCTTGGGTTTGAAGTTGACGCTAGCCCTGGGACTAATCATCCATTTAGGTCCTCCTGCATCGGTGCTATAGACCTGCATGCGTATACCTGCAAGCATCTTGAAATCGTCACCCCGGCGGGTGGTGAAGTCGAGTTCTCGCTGGACAAACGCCGCTCCGCGGAGGGTCTGCATGCTATTGCTGCTGTTGGCAAAGAGCTGAAGCACAGGTGGTACCGGATAGTTGGTGCTGTCGCCGAAAGGCAGCATATTTGTCGGCAGGGCATAGCCCGATGAGTCCACCCACTTCCATTCCCTCAGGTGGTCGTCTATCTGCTCCAGCTGGAGCTTGATGCCCATGTCCCAACTGCCCAATCGAGCATAGCGGTTGGCTCGGAGGTCAAACGATGCGATATCGGTGGTAAGGCGGTTGCGGGCATGCTCAAGGAAGGTGCCGACGCCGCGGTTGAAACGCGAGGTGTCGTCGGTGCTCTCGCCCGTGGCAATCTGGTAGAGCCAGTATTGGCTCTGCACGTCATAGCGCTCGCTCTCATTGATATGCTGCACGGCGATGTGGCTCTTCACCCGCCAGTCCTCATTGGGCCTCCAGTCGGCACTGAAAGCGCCAAGGAAGGTGTTGTAGCGGTCCTGTTCCTGTCCGTCAAAGTAGATGTCTATTTCCATTCCCGGCTGCAAGGCGCTGCCAAAGGCAGTCGTTCGGCTCTCGGGCACCAGTCCATAGACATTATGGGTCCACACAGCCAACAGTCCCAAGTCGAGGCGGTCGTTGACCTTATAGCCCAGCAATGCCTGGAAGTCGGTATAGGCTGTGGTGTAACTACCTTTCGTGTCCATGCTTCCCAGCACATACTGGTTGCTGTGGCGACGCAATCCTGCCGCATAGACAAGCTTCTCCCCAGCCCGCCCCTGTACCGTGGCAGTGGCTCCCAAAAGGCTCACACTGGCCTTGCCTTTGAACTCTCGCGGTCGGAGGTAGGTGATATCGAGCACTGACGAAAGTTTATCGCCGTAGCTGGCATCGAAGCCCCCAGGCGAAAAGAGGATGAAGTCCACCATGTCAGGATTGATGATGCTCATTCCTTCCTGCTGGCCGCTGCGGATAAGCATCGGTCGGAAGATTTCCACACCATTGATATAAACGAGGTTCTCGTCGAAGGATCCTCCTCGCACCGAATACTGGCTCGAAAGTTCGTTGTTCGACTGCACATCAGGAAGCATCTTTATGACCCCCTCGACACCTCCCGTGGGGCCCACAGCCTCGTCAAGCTTGCTGACCTCTATCTGAGTGAACGTGCTCTGGCGCGTGCGCTCGTCATTCACCTCTACAGCCTGTAGCTGCGTGGCTGCCGCCTTCAGCCGCACGTCGAGCTCCGTGCGCTGGTCGCGCCGCACCTTGAACTGCGCCGATTCGTAACCAGTGAACGAGAATCGCACCGTGACGCTGTCGCCACCCTTGAGGGGCAATCGATAGTAGCCCTTGCCATTGGTAACTGTACCCGTCTGAAGGCCAAGGATTCCCACATTCACAAATTCCAGTGGCTCGCCACTCTTGGCATCGGTCACCACTCCTTCCACCAGTCCCTGCCCCGCCGCCAGAAGCGGCATGAGCATCAGCGCAACGTATAAAACAATTCGTTTCATTGCCATAAATAACAATGAAACCTCTTTTTTATTGTGTCATTAAAAAAATACCCCGTTTTTTATCAGTCATTTAGTCGGATTATAGAAATCATTTTTTAATGACTCCTCCCCTGTTTCAAGATTTTTGTGTAAATTTGCAATTTCTTATGAACGAGACAGAGGTATACTATGTCGATGTGCTATTGCCGCTGCATCTGCCTGGCACCTATACTTATAGAGTGCCGCAGGAGTATAACGGACAGGTGCATGTGGGGGCACGTGTGGTGGTGCAGTTCGGCGCCAAGAACGCACGGATGTACTCCGCTGTGGTGCGCCGCATCCATCAGGAGGCCCCGCTGTGGAAGTCGAAGTATATCATGGCCGTGCTCGACACTGACCCCATCGTCACTGAGCGCCAGCTGGCGTTTTGGGAATGGATGGCTCGCTACTATATGTGCACGCCGGGCGACGTGATGGCGGTAGCACTCCCCGCGGGGCTCAAACTAGCCAGCGAGAGCGCTGTGGCCATACATCCTAATTTCACAGGTGAACTGTCGAGCCTGACGAAGTACGAGCGCATAGTGGTCGACCTGCTGTCTGAACATCCCGTGATGCGGGTGATCGACATCAGTCGGGCTATTGGTGTACAAAAGATTATGCCGCTAATAAGAGGCATGATTGAGCGCGAGGTTGTGATGATGGATGAAGAATTGCGCCAGCGCTTTGTGCCGAAGAAGGTCTCCTACGTCCTATTGTCGGACGACTATCTAAACGAAGCTTCCCGAAAGGCGCTCTTCGACGAGCTGGAACGCAAGAAACGTGTGAAGCAGGTGGAGGTGATGATGCATTTCCTGCAGCTGTCGAAATTTGGCCGAGAGGCTGTGGCCAAGCGCGAGCTACCGCAAGGCTCCGCCCTGCAAACACTTATCAAAAATGGCGTGCTAAGCGTTGAGGAACGCATAGAGAGCCGCCTGAAGGACTACAGCGACGGAGAACTCGTAGACCCAGACAGCATTGTCCTGAACGAGGAACAGGAGAAGGCTTTTTCAGTGTTCAGTGCTCAGTGTTCAGTGTTAAGTAAAGTCCCTCAACCGAATAAACTAAACACTTTCCTCCTCCACGGAGTGACCTCCAGCGGAAAAACGGAGGTGTATATCACGCTTATCAACGAGGTGGTAAAAAGCGGCGGACAGGCGCTGTTCCTGTTGCCGGAGATTGCGCTGACGGCGCAGATTATCAATCGCCTGAGAAAGTATTTCGGTAACAAGGTGGGAGTGTATCACTCGCGTTTCAGTGCCAGCGAACGCACGGAGGTGTGGCACCGTACGCTGACAGGCACCTACCAGGTGCTGCTGGGTGCGAGGAGCGCTATCTTCCTACCTTTTAATAATTTGAAACTTGTCATCGTCGACGAAGAGCACGACAACTCTTACAAACAGTTCGAGCCCTCGCCCCGCTACCATGCCCGCGACGCGGCCCTCTATCTGGCCCGCCTCTGGGGTGCTCGAACGGTGCTGGGGAGCGCCACTCCGAGTGTGGAGACCTACTTCAACGCCCTCAATGGGAAGTATGGACTAGCCACGATGAAAAAACGTTACGGTGGCTTCGAACTGCCGGAAGTAACCTGTGTCGACATGAAGGAGGCGCACCGTCAAGGGTTAGTAAAAGGGCATTTCTCGGTGACACTCTTGCAGGCCATCGAGGAGGCTTTAGCCAAGAAGCAGCAGGTCATCCTCTTCCAGAACCGCCGCGGCTTCTCGCTGCGGCTGGAGTGCGACGACTGTCATGAAGTGCCCCACTGCATCCACTGCGACGTGTCGCTGGTGTATCACAAGGCCACCAATTCATTGCGCTGCCACTATTGCGGCTACTCGATTCCGGTGCCGTCGGAGTGTCCCGCCTGCCACTCCACCCACCTGAGGATGACCGGCGTGGGGACCGAGCGTATCGAGGAAGACCTACAGATTCTCTTTCCCGACGCCAACGTGGCGCGCATGGACCTCGACAGCACGCTACAGAAGAACCAGTACCTCGAAATACTCTCCGACTTTGAGCACCGGAGAATCGACATACTGGTAGGCACCCAGATGGTAACCAAGGGGCTAGATTTCGAGCATGTAAGCGTGGTGGGAATCATCAATGCCGACAATATCATCAACTACCCCTCGTTCCGTTCCTACGAACGGGCCTTCCAGCAGATGACACAGGTGAGCGGACGCGCAGGACGTCACAGCGGAGGCGGCAAGGTCATCATACAGACCTATAATCCTTTTCATCAGGTCATTGCCAACGTAATGAAGAACGACTACCAGAGCCTCTATGAGGAGCAGATTCAGGAGCGGCGCGTCTTCCGCTACCCGCCGTTCTACCGCCTGATAGAAATCACATTGAAGCATCGTGACGCCGAGGTGCTCAATGCCGCTGCCGACTGGATGGCTTTCCAGCTGCGCGGCACCTTCGCCGGCAGGGTGCTGGGTCCCGAATACCCCTTGGTAAGTCGCATCCGAGGACTCTACCTCAAGACCATCACCTTACGTCTTGAGAAGAGCGAGCCCATCGCCGACGCCAAGCGTGTCCTCCTGCAGATAGGTGATGACCTGGGCAAACAGGATGGTTGGAGCGGAGTGTCGATTATCTACGATGTCGACCCATGAGGATAATGCAACGCAATAAAGACGACAAACTTTCGTTATTAATAAAGTATAAATACATATATATGTACGAGATCATCAGCAAGAGGCTGCTCAACAGCCATGAGATTTACCAGATGGAAGTCCACGCACCGTGGATTTCGCTCAGCGGCAAACCGGGACAGTTTGTCATCGTCATCCCCCACCCTACGGGTGAGCGCATTCCATTGACGATTAGCGATATAGTATATCAGCGGCAGTCGATAGTGCTGGTGTTCCAGGTAGTGGGAGACACCACGCGCCAGATGGCAGAGATGAACGTTGGCGACGATCTCTATACTATCGTCGGACCTCTCGGTCGTCCGAGCGAACTGATAGAGAAGCATGAACGCGGCGAGCTGAAGCGTCTGCTCTTCGTTGCCGGTGGCGTAGGCATCGCTCCGGTCTTCCCTCAGGTGAAGTGGGCTTTCCGCAACGGCATACCAACTGATGTCATTATCGGTGCACGCTCGAAAGACCTGCTCTTCTACGAGGACGAGCTCCGCGCCGTATGTCACAACCTGCACATCATGACCGACGACGGCACCTACGGCGAGCAAGGCCTCGTCACCGCCAAAGTCGACGAGCTCTGCACCAAAGGTGTGGAATACTCCCATTGTGTTGCCATCGGCCCGCTACCGATGATGAAGTTCGTCAGCCTCACCACCAAGAAATACGACCTAGCTACCATCGTGAGCCTCAACTGCATGATGGTCGACGGCACTGGCATGTGCGGCGCCTGTCGCGTGAGAGTGGGCGACGAGGTGAAGTTCTGCTGCGTTGACGGTCCCGAGTTCGACGGCCACTTGGTGGACTTCGATGAGGCTGCCCGCAAGCTCAAGACCCCCGATGCCCGCCGCTACCGTATCGCCACCGCCGAGCGCGGGCATAACTGCAACCTGGCGCCGGCGGTCGACGCGGCCTTAGCCGAGGCCAAGCAGCGTCAGAAACCCCGCGAGCAAGATCCCAAAATCCGTTCCCATAACTTCGATGAAGTCTCCTTCGGCTTCACCGAGCACCAGGCCATCGTCGAGGCCAACCGCTGCCTGCAGTGCAAGAAGCCCCGCTGTGTTGAGGCCTGCCCCGTGGGCATCAACATCCCGCGTTTCATCCAGAATATCAAGGAAGAGAATTTCAACCAAGCCTATATCACCATCAGCCACGACTCGGCACTGCCCGCCGTCTGCGGCCGCGTCTGCCCGCAGGAGACACAGTGCGAAGGTAGTTGCGTGATGGGGGTCAAAGGCGAGCCTATCGCCATCGGTGCCCTCGAGCGCTTCGTGGCCGACAACCACCGAGCCAAATCCAAACCACAATCGCCCTGCTACCCTGCCGGTCGCAAGGTGGCGGTGGTCGGCAGCGGTCCCAGCGGCCTCACCTGCGCCGGCGACCTCGCCAAGCATGGATATCAGGTCACCGTCTTCGAAGCCCTCCACCACGCCGGCGGCGTGCTGGTCTACGGCATCCCCGAGTTCCGCCTGCCCAAGCAGCGCGTCGTGGAGCCCGAGATTGAGAACCTGCGCCGTCTGGGGGTTGAGATACGCACCAACGTCATCATTGGCAAAAGTATCACCATCGACCAGCTGATGAACGACATGGAATACGACGCCGTCTACATCGCCTCGGGCGCCGGACTGCCTAAGTTCATGGGTGTCAAAGGAGAAACCCTTATCGGTGTCATCAGCGCCAACGAGCTCCTCACCCGTACCAATCTTATGCACGGCTACGACGAAAACTACGACACCCCCATCTATCTTGGAAAGAAGGTTATCGTCGTGGGGGGCGGCAACGTGGCCATGGATGCCGCACGCACCGCCCTGCGTTTGGGCAGTGAGGTCACCGTCGTCTACCGTCGCGGCGAGACAGATATGCCCGCCCGTCGCGAGGAGGTGCACCATGCTATGGAGGAGGGCGTGCAGTTCCTCTTCCAGACAGCCCCCGTCGAGGTCCTCGGCACCGAGGACGGATACGTCCGTGCCCTGCGCTGCGTGAAGATGGAGATGGGTGCCCCCGACGAAAAAGGTCGCCGCAGCTTCAAGCCCATCGAAGGCAGTGAGGTGGATACCGAGGCCGACACCATTGTCGCCGCCCTCGGCACCAGCCCCAACCCACTCATCCGCACCAGCACCCCGGGTCTGGAGTGCGAAATGTGGGGTGGCATCAAGGCCGACGAGAACGGTCAGACCAGCCGCAAGTTCATCTTCGCCGGTGGCGATGCCGTCAGCGGTGCCGCCACGGTCATCCTCGCCATGGGTGCCGGACGCAAAGCCGCAAAAGCCATCATGGAGGTGCTCAATGGCTGATGCACTCCTCACCGTAGAAAACCTCACCAAGAGTTTCGGAGACAAGCTCCTCTTCGAAGACATCTCCTTCGGCATCAACGCCGGGCAGAAGTCCGCACTCATCGCCCGCAACGGCTACGGCAAATCCACGCTGCTCAATATAATAATGACAGCAACGGGACAACGTGGCTACAACACCCTGCAGGACAGCGGTAAGATAACCTTCCGCAACGACCTCAAGCTCGCCTACCTCCCTCAAGCTATAGTAACTATAGACACTATAGGAACTACTGTGCACGACTTCGTCTACAACATTCAACGCCCTGAGACCGAGGACCCCTGGACCTTCGAGCAACGCATGGAGGAAATCCTCTCCCGCATGAAGGTCGACACCCTCCTCGACCGTCCCATGGAAACCCTCAGCGGTGGCGAGCAGAAGAAAGTGGCCCTCTGCCGTCTCCTCATGGACGACTGTAACCTGCTCATCCTCGACGAGCCCACCAACCACCTCGACATCGACATGATTGAGTGGCTCGAAGAATTCCTCGCGCGCCAGCGCCTCGCCATCCTCATGGTCACCCACGACCGCTACTTCCTAGACAATGTGTGTCAGGATATCTACGAGCTGGACAATGCGCGGCTCTATCATTATAAAGGACACTACGACTACTACCTCGAAAAGAAAGCCGAGCGCGAAGCCAACGAGCGCGCCGAGGTCGAGAAGGCACGTAGCCTCTACCGCACCGAGCTCGAGTGGATGCGCCGTATGCCACAGGCTCGCGGTACCAAAGCGCAGGCACGCATCGAGGCCTTCTATGAGCTCGAGGCCAAAGCCCACACCCGTTTCGACGACAGCCGCCCGCAGCTCACCGTCAAGACCGAGCGCATCGGCGGCAAAATACTCGAACTCTACAATATCTGCTATCGCGACCTCTTTGACGACTACTCCTACGTCTTCAAACGCGGCGAAAAAATAGGCATCGTCGGCCCCAACGGCGTCGGCAAGAGCACCTTCCTCAACATCATCACCGAAAAACTCAAGCCCTCCTCCGGCCGTGTCGTTGTCGGTCAGACCATCCAGTTTGGCTACTACACCCAAGCCGGTATGAACGCACCTGCCGACCGCCGCGTCATTGACCTCGTCAAGGACATCGCCGAAGAGATAGAACTCGACAACGGCAAGCGCATGTCCGCACACCAGTTCCTCACCTACTTCGGCTTCGACTCCACCACGCAATACAACTACTTCGGCAACCTCAGCGGCGGCGAGAAGCGCCGCCTCTACCTCCTCCAGGTCCTCATGGCCAACCCCAACTTCCTCATCCTCGACGAGCCCACCAACGACCTCGATATCTACACACTACAGATTCTTGAGCAGTTCCTCCAGACCTACAAAGGCTGCCTCATCATCGTCTCCCACGACCGCTCCTTCATGGACCACATCGTCGACCACCTCCTCGTCTTCGAGGGCAACGGAAAAATCAAGGACTACCACTCCAACTACACTCACTATCGCCTTGAACGGCAGCAGAAAGAGCGTCAACAGCAGCTAGAACAGCGCGAAAAGAAAGCCTCCGACCGCGCCACCCAACTCATCACTCCCCACTCATCACTCATCACTAAAAAAAAGGCCTCCTACAAAGAGCAAAAAGAATACGAGGCCCTCACCGCCGAGATTGAGACCCTTACCGCCGAGAAAGCCGCCCTCGAGCAACAGCTCAGCGACGGTTCCCTTACCGACCCAACAGAAATCACCAAAGCCTCTACCCGCATCGGCGAGCTCATGGCTTTGCTCGACCAAAAAGAACTCCGTTGGCTCGAACTCGACGACCTCGTCACCCCCTAACCCCTCATCACTTACCCCTCTTCCGCTCCCTCTCAAAAAATGGCGGCGTCAGCAATGATGTCCCCAATTTCCCCGTAACAAGTGCTGCTACCACTTTCCCAGGTATCCGCGGGTCAAACACAGGTCCATACTTCGCCTCGCCTGTTTGCGCATCTTGGTTCTCTGTCGCATCGATATTGCCGTGCGCATCTGGAGCAAAAGCAATGGAAGCATTCGCATCGCGGTAGCCCGCCGTAAAGCCCCACAGGCGCTTGTCGTGGACAGACGTAATCTGCAGAGTTCCAAGCATGTGCTTCATAGCTGTAATCACAACGGTCTTCAACTGCATCACACGCATCGTGTCAATGCTGATACTCAAGTCAGCGCTCCGCCCGAGGTCCATATCCGACTGGTAGAATGACAGCCCGTGCAGCTTCACAAACAACGTGTAGGAGCCCGCCGGAATAGACGGCAACACAAACTCACCGCCCTCGTCCGTCAGCGCTGTTGCCACCGTCGTATCGTTCTGCCTTAGGCTCAGTATACAATGGGGCTGTGGTTTGCCTGAATGAAGATTCTTCACAATACCCGTCAGCGTCACACTGTCAGCCTCCTGCGCCCAGACCGCAGTGGACACCAGAAGCATAACTGCCAACGTAAAAAGACAATTAATCTTTTTCATCTCTTTTTATTTTAGACAATTTTTCCTTCAGCAAACGTAGTGGAAGGCTGTCGATAAGCACCGTGTTGTAATGGCCCCAGTAGTCGGCATTGTAGTCGCTCTCGCCAAAGGCACCCGCAAGATTCTGCGGCTGGACCTTAAGCATCTCGCCCGTCGATACTGGAGCCTGCAAAGCGTAGTCGGTCAGCGTCCACTCCACACATCGTTGCCACCCCTGCTCCGCCTCAAAATGCCACCTGTCGCCCGTCCCCACATGCAACGTCCTGTTGTTGTAGTAGTGCGTCAGCGTGTAGCGCCCCTCACGCACATCGTAGTTCCACGACGAACTGTCCTTGTCTATCGCCATCCTGTTATACTCTATGTTTATCCACGCGTCATTCCCCGCCATCATGTTGCCTATCGAATACACCGACGTGATACTCACTATCGCCAGGTTGCTCTTCCTGATGGTATACTCGTAGTGCACCTTCGCCTGCGACACATGCCCCGGACCGGTGGAACGGATGCGGTAAAACAACTCCCCTCCCGATTCAAACTCCTTCAGCGGCTCAAACCGGTGTTGTGCCAGCGTCCGGCGCGACAAGGCGAAACTCGCCTGCGGTGCCGACACAGGGTCGTAGAAATCCTCATTGTCCGCATATTCCATCATCTCCTCCACTCCCGCCGCATCCTTCACCTTACCCTCCAGAAGCACACGGTCATACACTACCAGCCGGTGCCGCAGCAGCCTCTTGTAGTTCGTCGCCATCTCCCGCCGCTCGTTCGAAAAAACATATCCCCTCTTATCGGCATACTGACCGTACCCCTTCCTCTTCACGTTCAGCACCGCCTCGTCGAAAAGGAAAAGTTCCCCGTCCACTGCCCGCCAGTCACGGTAGAAAAACGTGCTCCACCCCGTCTGTTGGCAGTAGTTGCTGTCAATCCTCCTCACCGCCGCTTCCAGCAGGTGCTGCGCCGTCCTGTAGCTCTTCACCTCCACCTCCCTCAACGTCACCGCCTGCTCCTCAAGCCTCACCTCCCCGCTCCTCTCCATCTCGCCCACAGTAAGCCTCCTTGCTACAAAACCCACCGACCGCACCACCACCGTGTCCCACTCTCTCCCCTTCGGCACCTTCATCTCATACTCCCCCGCGTCATTGCTTGCCACTCCTATCGAGCTGCCCTCCAACTGCAGCGTGGCGTACGGCACACCCCTCCCCTGACAAACTACCTTGCCACGCAACACAGTCCTCACCTCCTGCCCCTCCGTTTCCCCGCACGAAAACAGCAAAAAAATGAGTACAACAATCCGAAAAAGTTGCATCATAGTGTAATGGATTTCAACTGCAAAAATAAACAAAAAAAATGATTATACAATAAAAAAATTCACACTCTCCACTAATCACCTAACACTCACCACTTAACACTCGTCACCCAACACTTTTTTCTCTCATTAAAAAAAATAATGTATCTTTGCAGGTGGTAAAAGCATTTATTAATCATTAAAAATCATTATCTATGAAAAGGTTAAGCTTTATTCTCGTTTGTTTTGCCTCTTTGGCTTTCTCTTCTTGCAGCCTCTTCCAGTCCGCTGCCTCTTCCAACTCCGCCGCTCAGGCTCTCGGACAGACCTGCGGCAGCGCCGTCCTCGGTCTCTACCAGTCCTACAAGGCCACCGGCTCCCTGAGCCTCACCTCCGGCGACAACCTCACCAACGCCCTCGCTCTTGCCACTTGCTATACTCAGCTCAGCCAGAACAAGGACAACAGCAGCTACCGCAAGTCCTTCGCCAACGGCCTTATCCTCTCCTCCGCCGGTCTCATCACCAACCAAAATTCCGCCGCATTCATCAATGCTCTCCTCGGCACCTCCTCGCTGGCGTCAGTGAACAGCAGCAGCACTCCCATGCAAATCAACAAGACCACTCCCGCCGTTACCGGCCTCATTAAATCTCTTGACAAATGAACACCCAAGCGTTGGAAAACATGAAAGCGCGGCGTAGCTGCCGCGCTTTTTTGCCCGTTATGCCTGCTAAAGAACTTATCGCAGCTGTCTGTGAGGCCGGCACCTGGGCCCCTACCGGTCATGGAAAACAGAGTCCCCTTATTGTCGCCATCACCCGCAAGGACCTGCGCGACCGCCTCTCAGCAATGAACGCTCGCATTTGGAACGAGTTGAAAGTGCAGCGTGGTGAAGTTCCCAACAAAGACTTCGATCCCTTCTATGGCGCACCCGTCGTCCTGCTCGTCCTCGCCGACCGCGCCATTCGCACTTACCTCTACGACGGCTGCTCCGTCATCGCCAACCTCGCCAATGCCGCACATGCCGTTGGACTCGCCTCCTGCTGGATTCACCGCGCCAAGGAGGAATTCGACTCCGGGGAGGGCAAAGCCATCCTCAAAGAGCTGGGCATCGAAGGCGACTACGAGGGCATCGACCACCTCGTCCTCGGCTATCCCGCCAAGGAAATCCCCCCTGCCCTACCGCGCAAAGCGGACTATGTGAGATGGGTGGAATAAAAAAAAGAAAGCCTCGCTTCGGCGAGGCTTTCTTTTTGTGGTGAAATTTTCCTTTTAGTGCAGGAATGCCAGCAGGATACCGGCCGCAACTGCACTCCCCACCACGCCGGCCACATTGGGACCCATGGCGTGCTGGAGAAGGTAATTGGTCTTGTCGTACTCCAGCCCCACATTGTTCGACACGCGGGCAGCGTCAGGCACGGCACTGACACCGGAATTGCCGATGAGGGGATTGATTTTGTTGCCCTCCTTCAGGAAGAGGTTCATAATCTTCACAAAGAGCACACCGCAGAAGGTAGCCACGATGAAGCTACCTGCACCGAGGCCGAAGATCATCACCGACTTGCCGCTTAGGAACACCGAAGCCTGGGTGGAAGCACCAACGGTAATGCCGATAAGAAGCGTGCAAATATTGACAATGGCGTTGGAAGCCACATCGGAAAGGCGTTTGGTGACGCCGCACTCTTTCAGCAGGTTGCCGAAGAAAAGCATACCCAGCAGAGGCAGACCGCTCGGCACGATGAAAGCGCAGAAGAGGAGGCCCAGGATGGGGAAGGTAATCTTCTCAAGCTTCGACACCTGACGCGGCGGCTTCATGCGGATAGTGCGCTCCTTCTGGCTGGTGAGCAGTCGCATGATAGGTGGCTGGATGACCGGCACAAGAGCCATGTAGCTATAGGCCGACACGGCGATAGCACCCATAAGCTCGGGAGCCAACTGGCTGGAGATGAAGATGGCGGTGGGGCCGTCGGCCCCACCGATAATACCGATGGCACCGGCCTCGTTGGGCATGAAGCCCAGACCGAGGGCACCCATGTAGGCGGCGAAGATACCCACCTGGGCGGCAGCACCGATAAGCATCAGCTTGGGGTTGGAGAGCAACGCCGAAAAGTCGGTCATTGCTCCTATACCAAGGAAGATTAGCGGTGGATACCAGCCGTTCTGCACTCCGTGGTAGAGGATGTTCAGCACCGAACCTTGTTCGTATATGCCTATCTTCAACCCCGGATAGAACGGAATATTGCCGATAAGCATACCGAATCCGATAGGCACCAGCAGAAGAGGTTCAAACTCGTACTTGATGCCCAGGAAGATGAACACCAAGCCGATTAAAATCATGGCTATATGGCCCCAGGTCACGTTGGCGAAGCCGGTGTATTCCAGGAACTGGACCAACTGCGTCGACATGAAATCCATGAAGCCACCTGTTGCTAAACTAATCATTGTCTTCCAGTATTATTATCCAATAACAACCAATACATCGCCCTCAAGGACGCTGTCGCCCTTGCGGACCTTGACTTCCTTGACGGTACCGTCGCAGTCGGCCTCGATGTTGTTCTCCATCTTCATAGCCTCAAGCAGTACGACGGTCTGGCCCGACTTCACGGCATCGCCGACATTCACGAACACATCGAGGATAGTGCCGGGCAACGGGGTGGTCACCTTGTTGCCGGCAGAGGGGGCATTGCTCTTCTGCACATCACTGGCTGCGGGAGCCACATGGGCTGCAGGAGCGGCGGCTGCAACAGGACGCGACACAGGTCTCTGCGGCTTCTGTTTGATTTCCTGGTCAACGGTGACGACATAGGAGGTGCCGTTAACCTCGAGTTTAATCTCCTGGCCTTCGACCTCGTTGATATCAACATTATAGTCGTTGCCGTTTATCTTGAGTTTATAATTTTTCATTGTCTCTTTTCTTTATGGGAGTTCATGAAAAGCAAGAAGTAAAAGAAGTGCAAGACATTGCATTTGTCTTACCTCTTTGTCTCCTTTCTCCTTATCTCCTGTTATTAAAATAATGATTCATATTATAGAACTTGGCGTTCCAGGGAGTCCATTCGCGCTCCACCTTCTGGATGGTGATGACTGTCTCCTCTTCGTCGTGGAGCTCGTTGTTATAGAGGTGGATGGCAGCAGCGATGGCGGCGTAAATCTCACCCTCCTTGTCGGCGGCTTTGGCGGAAGCCACTACGGCAGCACCACCCCTCTTCTTGTCGCCTCTCTTCTTCTTGTCGTCCATGCCGGACATCAACTTGCCCGAACCCTGCAGGATGAGGGCGATACAGACCAACGCCAAGAACACCACGGCAACAGCTACGGCGGTGAGGCCAATGCCGACGGGGTCACTCTGGCGAATCTTCTCTGCCTGCTTGGCCACACGGTAGTGGTGGGTAATCATGTCACCATTGGAGATGGCATCGAAATCAAGATGATGGAGCGGCAAGATATTGATATCATAGCCGTAGGGATTACGTCCGGCAATCATCAGCACACCATGTTCGCGATGGATGGCATACATAGGGCTGTTGAACGAACGGCGAGCCACCTCGTTCATGTCTTTGTCAAGGATAGCAAGGTAAGCGCTGTCGTTAACGGCCGAGGCCAGCACCAAGACATACTCGCCCATGGCGCTGACGCTGACAGGACGGAGGATGTTCTTCAGGTCGTGGCGCTTGTAGGTGTTGTCGGTCTTGAAGACACCGACGGTGTCAAGATGCCCCTCCTCGTCCATGGCGACGAGGTGCACGCAGCACTCCACGCTGTCGATAGCCACGAAAGCACCCAGCTGGGGCGCGAAGCAGATCTTGCAGCTTTGGAACTCCACGGCGGGCATCATGTTGTGCATCATGCAACCCTCATGGGGAGCCTCGGCGGGCTGCTCCTCGGGAGCCTGACCGGGACGCGGACCTTCATGTCCAGGCTGCGCCACAGCCGTCAGCATCGAGAGGCTGAACAGACCTGCTATAAGCAATTTATTGATGGTTTTCATTGTTCTTTGTTAAATTGTAACATCAAAAAAAGTTAGTGTGTAGTTGGCAGTGTGTAGTGGATAGTATTCGAGGTAGAATGCTACCCACTACCAACTATCAACTACCAACTCATTTACTTCTGGCACTTGTGCTCGCACTCTTTGCCTTCAGCTTTGGCGCACTTGTGTTCACCTTCGACTTTCTTGCAGCACTCTTTACCCTCAGCCTTGGCGCATTTGTGCTCACACTCCTGGCCTTCAGCTTTGGCGCACTTGTGCTCGCCTTCCTTGGCGCAGCAGGCATGCTCTTCGGCAGCACCTTCGGCCTTGCAGCACATGGCGCTGTCGCCCTCGTGCATGCAGTGGTGGTCACACTCCTCAGCGACAGCAGCGGTGGTGTCCTCAGTGGCCTCGGCGGGCTGGTTGTTGCCGCAAGCGGTCATGGTGAAAGCAAATGCCAAAGCGGCAAAAGCGGGAAACAGAACTTTCTTCATTTTTTTGATGTTTTAAAATATTGGTTAATAAAAAAAGAAATTACATGGGGATGTTTCCGTGTTTCTTCATGGGCAGGCTGTCCTTCTTGGTCTGCAGAGCCTGGAGTGCACGGATGACACGGAAACGGGTGTTGCGCGGCTCGATGACATCGTCGATGTAGCCGTACTTGGCGGCATTGTAGGGGTTGGCGAAGAGGTCGTTGTACTCTTTCTCCTTCTCGGCGATGAACTTGGCTTTCTCCTCGGGATCGGTAATCTCCTTGAGGGCGCGACCCTGCAGCACCTCGATGGCGCCGCTGGCACCCATGACGGCAATCTGAGCCGTGGGCCATGCATAGTTGATATCACTGCGCAGCTGCTTGCAGCTCATCACGATATGGGCACCGCCGTAGCTCTTGCGGAGGGTGATGGCGACTTTGGGCACCGTGGCCTCGCCATAGGCGAAGAGCAGCTTGGCGCCGTGGTCGATGACAGCGTTGTACTCCTGGCCGGTGCCGGGCAGGAAGCCGGGCACGTCGACGAGGGTCACCAGCGGAATATTGAAGGCGTCGCAGAAGCGCACAAAGCGGGCGCCCTTGCGCGAAGCATTGCTGTCGAGCACGCCGGCCAGGGCCTTGGGCTGGTTGGCCACCACGCCAACGCTCATGCCGCCCATGCGGGCGAAGCCGACGACGAGGTTCTGGGCGAATTTCTCATGCACCTCGAGGAACTTGCCGTCGTCGACGATGGCATGGATGATATCCTTCACATCGTAGGCCTGGTTGGGGTTCTCGGGGATGATGCTGTTGAGGTTGTCCTCCAAGCGGTCGATAGGATCGTTGGTGGCCACCATGGGGGCCTCCTCGAAGTTGTTGCTGGGGATATAACCCACGAGGTCGCGGATGAGCTCGAGGGTGGCCTCCTCGGTCTCGCCGACGAAATGGGCCACGCCGCTCTTGGTGGCATGCACCATGGCGCCGCCGAGCTTGTCGACGGTGACATCCTCGCCCGTGACGGTCTTCACTACCTTCGGACCCGTGAGGAACATATAGCTGTTTTGCTTGGACATGAGGATGAAGTCGGTCAGTGCGGGGCTGTAGACCGAGCCACCGGCGCAGGGGCCGAAGATGGCGCTGATCTGGGGCACCACACCCGAAGCAAGGATGTTGCGCTCGAAAATCTCAGCAAAGCCGGCGAGGGCGTTGATACCCTCCTGGATGCGCGCTCCGCCGCTGTCGTTGAGGCCGATAACGGGGGCTCCGACCTTCATAGCCTGGTCCATCACCTTGCAGATTTTCAGGGCCATCGTCTCGCTCAGCGAGCCACCGAGGACGGTGAAGTCCTGGGCGAAGACATAGACCATGCGGCCGTTGATGGTGCCGTAGCCGGTCACCACGCCGTCGCCGAGGTACGACTTCTTCTGCATGTCGAAGTTGGTGCAACGATGAGTGACAAACATGTCAAACTCCTCGAAAGAACCCTCGTCGAGCAAGAGGGCAATACGCTCGCGGGCCGTCAGTTTGCCCTGTTCATGCTGCTTGTCGATGCCCTTCTGGCCGCCACCCTGGCGTGCCTCTCCGCGCTTGTCGAGCAGCTCTTTAATCTTCTGTTCAAAAGCCATTTTGATATTATTTTAGGGAGTGAAGTGGATTCACTTCCTTTCACTCCATTTTAATGAAATAATTTATTTGCAGCAAAATTCAGTGAGAACACCAAGAGTCGACTTGGGATGCAGGAAACCGATGTGAAGGCCTTCGGCACCGCCACGGCTCTGCTGGTCGATCAGGCGTACACCCTTCTCCTTGGCCTCGTTGAGGGCCATGTCGGTATCTTCCATAGCGAAAGCGATGTGGTGCATACCTCCCTTGCCGCCGTTCTTCTCGATGAAAGCGGCAATGGTGCTCTCGGGGCAGGTGGGCTCGAGGAGCTCGATTTTCACGTCGCCGCAGCGGAAGAAAGCGGTCTTGACTTTTTGATCCTTTACTTCCTCGATGGCGTAGCATTTGAGACCCATAATGTCCTCCCAATAGCGGATAGCCTCGTCGAGGTTGGTCACGGCAATGCCGATGTGTTCAATGTGTGAAGGTGTCATGATTTATTTACTTTTTATATATTAATTTATTTATTATTCGATTTATTATCATACGCTTATGCCAGAGCAGACAGACGTATTAAAATGCAAATATACAAAAAATTCCCAACAGCACAAAAAATAAAACAATTCATCATCGGTTTGAAGAACATCGCCTGCTGTCCCAAAGGCAGTTCCTCCAACATCGTCTGTCAACCAACGATAAACCATCCATCTAAAATATACCCACTCTTCTTCTTCTACGTATAATCTCTATGATTTCTCTGTATTGGATACAGAGTATCTACAGAGCATGTACAGAGTATGTACAGAGCATATACAGAGAAGATAGTATCAAAACACAAAAAGAGAGGCATAAATGCCTCTCTTTTGTACCATAGGGGTTTGTATATTATCTACGTAATAATCAGAGATATACAATACAAAAACTTATCGATTAATCATTTTTCTTTTACCGGGACAACTGGCTATTATGGATTTCACTCTATTTGTTTTTGTGGAGGAACTCGATGGCACGGAGGTAGGGGTCGTCGATGTCTTTCATGACCTTGTAGTAGTACTCGATGCCGAAGAGGTCTTTTGCAATCTGAGCTTTGAGCATGAGGTGGAGGTAGTTGTCGCTCTTGGCGGTGCGGAGGGGTTCGAGGGCTTCCTTCGCGGTGTCGCGCACGACGCCTTTCTCGATGGCGGCAGCAGCGAGGAGGCTGTCCAGGTGGAAAGTCTCGTAGTTCTCCGTGAAGAGGTCGAAGTTTTTGACCTTCGGGTCTTTGCGGTGGCTGTCGGCCCACTGGAGGGGGAAGCTGTTGAGGAGTCCTTTGCCGCGGAGGGAGATGTAGTAGTCAGAGAGGCGCATGGTATCCATGGGGACGAAGAGGTCGGGCATGATGCCACCGCCGCCATAGACGGTGCGACCACCGGCGGTCTTGTACTTCAGCGAATCGGCGAAATGGATGGAGTCGGCATTGACGAGCTCGCCGTGTTTATAACGCTGGGAGATGTCGTCACGGTAGGCGTCGGAGCCCTCGTCGTATGGGCGCTGGATGCAGCGGCCCGATGGGGTGTAGTAGCGTGCCGTGGTGAGGCGCACCTGTCCGCCATCGGGCAAGGGGAACATACGCTGGACAAGGCCTTTGCCGAAGGAGCGACGGCCGATGACGGTGCCCCGGTCCCAGTCCTGCACGGCTCCCGAGACAATCTCGGAGGCCGAGGCAGAACCTTCGTCGATGAGGACGACAAGGTTGCCGCTGCGGAATTTACCATATCCGTTGGCACGGAAGTCCTGACGCGGAGTGCGGCGGCCTTCCTGGTAGACGATAAGCTGACCACGGTTGAGGAATTCGTTGGCGAGACCGCAGGCGATGTCGAGGAAGCCTCCGGCATTGCCACGGAGGTCGAGGATAAGACTCTTCATGCCCTGTTTCTCCAAGGATTTGAGGGCTTTGCGGAACTCGTCGACTGAAGTACGGGCAAAGCGCACGAGGCGGATATAGCCGATGCTGTCGTCGGCCATAAACCAGGTGTCGACAGAGTAGATGGGCACCTTGTCGCGAGTGATTTCGAAGGAATAGACGTTACCCTGCCGGAGGATGTCGAGGCCGACGACGGTACCCTTTTTGCCCCGGAGGTGGTTGAAGACGAACTGGTTGTTGATGGAGTCGCCGGTGGCAGGTTTGTGGTCGATGCGGATAATCTTGTCACCAACTTCGAGACCCACCTTCTCGGAGGGGCCACCGACGATGACGGAGCCCACGACGATGGTGTCGCTGACAATCTGGAATGAGATGCCCACTCCCTCGAAGTTGCCCTGGAGGCCTTCGTTGGCACGCTCGACATCCTTGGCGGGGATATAGACGCTGTGGGGGTCGAGGGCTTTGAGCATGGCGTTGATGGCCTCGGTGCTCATCTTGTCCATGTCGGGGGCATCGGTGTAGTTGCCATCGATGAGCTTCATCACATGGTCGACACGAATCTGTCCGGCAGTGAGGGTGTCGGGGATGATAGCAGGCTGGGCGTGGCTTACCAATAGGATAGATAGGATAGAAACGATAGAAGCGATAGACTTGATAGACATTGTTGGTTGTTGTTTTTGTTGTTTTTACAAGTTGGCGGGCATCTGTTGGGAGAGGCAGTGGAAGGAGCCGAGACCCCAGACGATGTCGGTGGAGTCGATGCCGATGATTTCGCGGTCGGGGAAGAGGGCCTCGAGGATATAGGCGGCTTCGTTGTCGGCCAGACAGCGGTAGGTGGGAAAGATAACCTTATCGTTGGCGATATAGAAGTTGGCATAGGAAGCCGGCAGGCGCTGGTTGTCGTAGAAGACAACGTCGGGCATGGGGAGCTCGACGATGGTGGGCTGTTTGCCGTTGGCCAAGCGGCAACGGTTAAGCATGCGGAGATTCTTCTGCAGAGGCCCGTAGTTCTCATCCCAGGCATCGTTCTCGACAACGGTGACAATGGTATCGGGGGAGACAAAACGGGAGAGGTCGTCGACATGGCCGTCGGTGTCGTCGCCCACAATGCCCTCGCCGAGCCAGATGATGTTGTCCACGCCATAGTAGTCGCGGAGGTAGCCCTCTATCTGGTCTTGGTTGAGGTTGGGATTGCGGTTGGGGTTGAGGAGGCAGGAGGTGGTGGTGAGGAGGTCGCCACAGCCATTAACGTCGATGCTTCCGCCTTCCATGACAATGTTAGGCTCAAAGAGTTTCCACACTCCCCCGTCTGCCACTCCTCCGTCCGCACTTCGTGCGTCCGCCCCCTCTAACTGAGAGGAGGAGTTTAGATAGTCAAAGATACGGAGGGGGACCTGGGTGTCGAGCTCGTAGGGGTATTTGCCTCCCCAGGCGTTGTGGTTCCAGTTGACAATGGCACGGGGACACACTCCTCCGTCTGCCCTTCGGGCATCCACCTCCCCTAACTTAGGGGAGGTGCCCAAATGGTGGTTCAGCAAGAAGGCGGGACCATGATCGCGGCACCAGGCATCGTTGCTCGGGATGATATGCAGGCCGATGTTCTGCATGTTGGTGCCGATGGCCTCGAGTTCCTTCTTAACGTGGTTCAGCATAGCGTCGTCATCGACATTGATATGCACCATCTCACTCTCCGCCAATATTTTAACGAAGAGATGATAAGAAGGATAGATAGTCTCAATCTTACCGGGCCAGGAGTCGGGATTCTTGGGATAAGTGAGCCAGGTAGCCTCGTGGCGGGCCCACTCGGCGGGCATATAATAACCTTGTTCTTTGGGAGTCATTTTTTCAAGTATTAGTGATGAGTGATGGGAATGAGTTTAGTCGATAAAGCGGTTGAGGATGGGCGAATAGCTGTCGATGCGGCGGTCACGGAGGTAGGGCCAATGGCGACGGTAATGGTCGGTTTCGTCGAGATTGAGTTCCTCGATGTGGAGAGCCTCCTCGAGGTGGGGTGCCTGGTAGAGCACACGGCCGAAGGCATTGGTGATGAAGCTGCCGCCCCAGAACTGCATGCCCCCTTCCCTACCCGTACGGTTGACGCTGACGACAGGGACGCCGTTGGCGACGGCATGGGAGCGCTGGATGGTCTGCCAAGCTTCGTACTGCTCGCGGTTGTCGAGCTCATCCTGACGGACATCCCAACCAATAGCGGTGGGATAGAAAAGAATCTGCGCACCCATGAGGGCGGTGATGCGGCTGGCTTCGGGATACCACTGGTCCCAGCAGATGAGGACACCAAGGGTGGCAAAACGGGTCTTGAAGACCTTGTAGCCGAGGTCGCCAGGAGTGAAGTAGAACTTCTCGTAGTAGCCGGGGTCGTCGGGGATATGCATCTTGCGGTACTTGCCGAGGTAGGAACCGTCGGCATCGATGACGGCGGTGGTGTTGTGATAGAGACCTTCGGCCCGCTTCTCGAACATAGAGCAGATGATGACCACCCCCAATTCCTTGGCCAGAGCCATGAAGTGCTGCGTGGTAGGACCATCGGGGATAGGCTCCGCAAGGGCGAAGTTCTGGTAACGCTCCTCGTCGCAAAAATAGAGCGAGGCGAAGAGCTCCTGAAGACAAATAATCTGAGCTCCGTCGGCAGCAAGCTGACGGACTTTTTCCGTGTAACGTTCGATGTTCTGCGCCTTGTCAGCGACACAGCTCATCTGAGCGATTCCCACTTTTACTTTCATTGACTATTGCATTTGTTTTTAAAAATGCAAAAATACACAAAAAACTTGATTCGCGCGCGAATAAATATTATAGGGGATAGTCAGCTTTTGGTTTACAGATGATTATAAACAAGAAAAGCCCACCTCGGGAGGTGGGCTTGGCCAAATTGACGGGGGCCTGCAGTATCAAATAATACTGTTTATTTTTTCAGCCACTGATCGAACCAGTCGATGAAGTTGCGATGCCAGAGGAGGCTGTTCTGAGGCTTGAGGACCCAGTGGGTCTCGTCGGGGAAGTAGAGGTAGCGGCTGGGGATATGACGCATCTGGGCGGCATTGTAGGCAGCCATACCCTCGGAAGCGACAATACGGAAGTCAAACTCGCTGTGGATGACACAGATGGGAGTGTTCCATTTGTCGACGAAGAGGTGAGGCGAGTTGGCATAGGATTTCTTGATCTGGGGGTTGTTCCAGTCCCAATATGGACCACCGAGATCCCAGTTGTCAAACCACATCTCCTCGGTCTCGAGATACTGCTGCTCGAAGTTGAACATACCATTGTGTGCGAGGAAGGCCTTGAAACGACGACCTTCGTTATAGCCCTTGACATCATGATTGTGGCCGGCGAGCCAGTAGATGCTGTAGCCACCGAAGGAGGCGCCACAGGCACCGATGCGCTCACGGTCGATGTTCTTGAAGTTGTCGGCGAAGTAGTCGGTGGCGGACATATAGTCTTTCATGCAGAGTCCACCATAGTCGCCAGAGATCTCCTCAAGCCACTGCATGCCGAAACCGGGGCAACCGCGGCGGTTGGGGGCGATGACAAAGTAGCCGGCACCGGACATCACCTCGAAGTTCCAGCGAGTGCTCCAGAACTGGCTGACGATGTTCTGAGGACCACCTTCGCAGAAGAGGAGCGCAGGATAGGTCTTGGTGGAGTCATAGTCGTAGGGATAAATGAGCCAGGTAAGCATCTCCTTGCCGTCGACGGTCTTTATCCAATAAGGCTCGACTTTGCCCATGCGGACCTGCGAGAGAATATCGTCGTTGAAGGTGGTGAGTTTCTTACCCTCAGCTTTGTCGTCGGAGAGAGAGTAGGAGTAGACTGTGGCGGGGTATTGGATGGAGACCTGATTGGCAAAGATGCGGTCACCGTTCATGGAGAAGCCATTGATATCGTGGGCACCGTTGGTGAGCTGGCGGATAGCCTTGCTCTCCCGGTTAAAGGCAAAGATTTCGAGGGTGCCGCGATACATGACCACAGCGACGAGCTCTTTGTCGTCGGGAGACCAGCAGATATTGCTGACACCATAGTCGAACTCAGCGGTGAGGTCGGTCTTCTGACCGGAGGCGAGGTCGAGGACCATGAGGCGGAGCTTGTCGCTCTCGTAGCCGTCGCGCTCCATGCTCTCCCAAGCAATCATCGTGCCGTCGTTGGAGAAGACGGGGTTCTGGTCGTAGCCCATGATACCCTCGGAGATATTCTTGGTCTCGCGGGTTTCAATATTATAGATATAGATGTCGCTGTTGGTGGAGTGGGCGTAGTCATAGCCCGTCTTCTTGCGACAGGTATAGGCGATGAGCTTGCTGTCGGGGCTGTAATTGTACTGCTCGGTGCCACCCCAAGGACGCATGGGAGACTCGTAGGGCTCGCCCTCAAGGATGTCAACAGTCTTGTCCATGTCGGCCTTGCCGTTGGTGAGAGGGACATAATAGATATGGGGGATTTCGTCCACCCAGTTGTCCCAGTGGCGATACATGAGATCCTCATTGATGCGACCAGTGGTCTTGTCGAGACCGGCGAAGAGTTTGTTAAGGCTTTCTTTACGCTCGACAGGGATGGTGGAGATGTAGACCAGCGACTTACCGTCGGGGGCAATCTTGAAGCCCTCGAAACCACGCTCGCATTCGGCGACCACGGTTTCTTTCTTGCTCTTGACACTCATAGAAAGAATTTGATTGTCACGGCAGAAGAGTATGGTCTCGTTGTCGAGCCAAAGGGGGTTGAACTCGGAGGCGGCGGTGGTGGTGAGACGGGTAGCCTCGCCGCCATCGGTCGACATCACATAGAGTTCGACATTGCCCTTGTTCTCTTCCATGGAGATGGCTTTCATGCCATAAAGGAGCTGTTTGCCGTCAGGACTGACATCATAACCGGCCAACTGGCCAAGATTCCACATCACCTCAGGGGTGAAACGACCATCGGCAACAGTGATTTGCTGTTTTTCAATAATCTTCTGATCGGTGTTTTGTGACGATTTGCAGGCTGTCAGACAGAGAGAGGCAGCCGCAAGAGTGAATAAGGTTTTCTTCATAATAAAAATGTTATTCAATGGGGTTGGCTTGTTTGGTCTGAATGAAGTTTAAGGGTGTACGAACGTCGACTTGGTAGAAGTTGAATCCCTCGGGACCGGGTTCGATGATGTCGATGGTCTGGGTATCAAGAGGAAGAGATTCAAAGGTGAGGGAATAGACGAGGACGTCGTAGCCGCCACGGTTGTGGGCGAAGTCGGTATACTCAGGATAAAGTGTGATACCCTCGGCTTTGACGAACTTAATATGTTCACCTGTGGCGCAATCGCGGATAAAAACGTCGGGGTTGATGGAGAGTCCCTTGTCATAGAGAGGGCGGTGTTGGGGAGTGCGGTCGCAGTAGGCGAAATAAACCTTGGTCTGGTTTTTCTCGATTTCAATTTTCTCGATGGTTACGACTTTTCCGTAGGGAGAAGTGCTTTTGACAAAGGGGAAGTCGAGTGAGCGCGGCACACGTGGTTTTGCCCAGACGGGGAGTTTGGACTGAGGCTGCTGAGGTTTTTGGGGGGCTACTTTCTGGCGCTGGAAGTCGGACTGGACAGCGTAACATCTCATTTTTATATTAAAGGAGAAAGTGATAGAGCCGCCGGGATTACCAACTTCTTTTGTCCTGCGGTTGCGGACGGTATACTGCTTACAAAGTGGAGCTGCAGAAGTAGAGGTAAGCGTGGTGTAGTTGTAGACAATTCGGGATCCCCCCTCATCATCCTGCAAGGAGGCGTCGGGACGGCCAAATTCGTCGATAATTTCGTAGTAGGACTTGCCCATGTAGATTGACTCGAGGTCGGCATCGGCCGATACAAAACGGTTGCCCCAGCAACCGACGAAGAGAAAGGCTGCCAACGAGAGCGATATTTGTTTTGTCAGAGGTTTCATTGCGGTGTTATATTTTTTGATTTATATTCGTGGTTTCTTTATTTTTACTATAGTGCATTTGCTGGATGAAGAGTCCAAGCTTGTAGAAATTGAAGCGGCGAATGGAGATATCTTCTCCACTCAGGAAACGGCGTTCTATTGTGTTTTTTCTTCTTTTGAAAATGCAATAGACCAGGGGATGAAGAGAGAGACTGCGGAGTTTTGTGTATGTGTCAAGCAGGCGGACAGTGTGAAGGAACATGCGGTCGTCACTCATAAAACGATAGATGGTGACGAGACTGCTGATGCCTTCGATGGTCTTGCGGAGAAACTCATCGTTGCTTTCCACATCACCGTTGACGACAGGATTTTCAATATGAAGGATAGGTATATTGTTCTGCTGTAGTCGGTAGCCAAACAGAGTGTCCTCATGGCCGTATTGGCCGAGCCTGGTGTCGAACTGTATCTTTTCGAATATGGATCGACGAATCAGGAAATTATTGGTCATAAAGGATTTGTACGGATGCTTGCAACGGTCGACAGTGGAGCGGCTCTCGACTTGTGTCCCGTAGAGATAACGCAAGCGGTGCTGACGATCGTCATCACGGCGGTCGTAGATGCGGCCTCCGACAATGACGTCGGCCGTTCCAGCAAGATGAGAGCTGTAGGTCTCAAGGAAGTTGTCGGGAACGAGGGAATCGTTATCAAGGAAGAGAAGCCATTCTCCTTTGGAATGCTGGAGGAAGAGGTTACGGATGCGTGCCCGACCAATGTTGTTGTCGAGAGGAATATAGGTGACGATATCGCGTATAGGGCTGTTTTGGGAGAGAAAAGGCTCGGAGGAGTGGTCGTCAATACAAACTATCTCGATGTCCCCTTCATCGCGGAGATTGGCAATCTGGCGCGAAAGGCTTTGCACCAGGGGTAAGACGGGATGGTTATATATGGGAATACAAATCGAAATCATATTTCCACCTCCAAATTATCGTATGCAAGAAAGACTCCTCGGGGAAGTGTTTTTTCCACTTCGGCATGAAGGCCCATCTCATGGCTGATATGTGTAAGGAAAGCCCGCTCGGGCTGCACTTTGTCGATGATTTCCAAGGCCTCGGGAAGAGAGAAATGAGAGAAGTGTTTGGCTTGCCGCAGGGCATTGATGACCAGCAGCTTCACCCCTCTAAGCTTCTCCATTTCCTCAGGGGCGATGTGGTTGGCATCGGTAATATAGGCCATCTCCCCCACCCTGAAAGCCAGAATGGGGAGGTCTTTGTGCATCGCCTTGATAGGAACCACGGTGACACTGGCAGCCTGAAAGGGAGCGTCAACGACTTCGTGAAGGTCGGCTTCCGGAAGACCGGGGTACTCGTGGTGCTCGAAGATATAACCATAGTCACGCATGAGAGCACGCTTGGCAACGGCATTCAGGTAAACATCCATATTTTTGTGCTGCACATAGTTGAATGATCTCACATCATCCAATCCTGCAACATGATCACGATGGGCATGAGTCACCAGAATGGCATCGAGGTGCTCCACTCTCTGTCGCAGCATCTGCTGGCGGAAATCGGGGCCAATATCGAAAAGAATATTCTTCCCCTCTTTGGTAGACAGCATAGCGGAAGTGCGCAACCGTCGGTCGCGTTCGTCGACCGAGGTGCACACGTGGCAGCGGCATGCGATGACCGGCACACCCTGCGAGGTCCCGGTGCCCAAGAAGGTTAGTTTCACTGCTCTTTGTGCGAGAGTTTGAATCCTACGCCATGGACATTGACAATTTCCACGGTGGGATCGGCCTTCAAATATTTTCTCAACTTGGTGATATAGACATCCATGGAGCGGGCAGCAAAATAGCTGTCATCCTTCCAGATTTTCTGGAGGGTAGTGTTACGGTCCACCAACTGGTTGAAATTGACGGCGAAGATGCGGAGAAGGTCACACTCCTTGGCAGTGAGGCGCTGGACATCGTTACCAATGGTGAGGGTTTGATGGACATAGTCGAAGGTAAAATTGCCAATCTTGAAGACGTTCTTGTCGGGGCGGTCTTCGTTGAAGGAGCGACGCATGGTGGCGTTGAGGCGTGCCAGGAGTTCCTCCATGGAGAAAGGTTTGGTGATATAGTCGTCGGCACCAACTTCAAAACCCTTCAGCTTGTCTTCTTCGAGATTCTTGGCAGTCAAGAAGATGATGGGAATCTTCTTGTCGACTTTTCTTATTTCCTTGGCGACAGCGAAACCGTCCTTGAGAGGCATCATAACGTCAAGGACACAAGCGTCGACATCCTCGGAGTCAAAGGATGCGAGAGCCTCCTCGCCATCCTTGGCCCATACAACGGTATAACCCTTCTGTGTGAGATAGGCCTTGAGAATAGTACCCAGATTGGGGTCGTCCTCAGCCACCAAAAGTTTTATTCCCAAATTCATAAAGCAACGATTTTTAAAATTCCACTTTTATACATTAGTATAAGGATAACAACAAAAATTGTATTTTATTGTATGAAATGTTAATTTTTTTATGTTAACAGGGATATTCTTTCCCACGCTTACCCGTCTCCAACAAAAAAACGCCCCCCCTCGTCGTATCAACACCTTATCATCCATTACCATGACAGAGGGCACCTGCAGCCGTGTATGGATATGTGTGGGCTTGGGGTGCATGTGCGTGGCATCGCTAGTAACAATGCTTAACCGATAATTCCATACAATATGCATTGTATTGTTGGCGATAAATCCGTATGGGCGCACAAAGGGGTCGCCAAAAGCGGAGTTTATCAACCCCAAATGGTAGTTTGACGAATTGAGGAGTGCATAACACGCAGCCAAGCGTCCTCAAAGGTGCCAGAAGCAAGATATCCCGACTGATGGGCGATGCGGGTAATGGAGTCAGGGTTGTTAATGTCTGGATGCTCGGAGATGATGAGGGTGAGAGCATACTGGACACGAAGGTTGTCAATATAATCACCGAAGGAAGTTCCCTGAGAGTAGTGGATGGCATCGATGATGTTGTCTTCGGAAGTGTGGAAGTGCTCGGCAAGAAGGAATACAGAAAGGTCTGGATTAAGGAAGTTTTTTTGATGTTCAATATATTGGATGAGTTGTGGGGCCAAAGCTGCAGGGTCGCGGCGGGAGCGGGAGCAGGAACGGCGAGGGAGCCGCTCGGCGGAGATATTGATACGATATACAGAGAAACCGATATAGAAGATAATGAGGCCAAGAGGAAGACAGTATGTGAAGATAAAGATGAAAAGGTGATCGGGAGAGAAAGGATCGGTGAAATGGGAGGAGGCAAGGATGAGGAGTCCGAGGTTTGCAACGATGTAGAGGTTTTTGAGATTGAGGGTAGAATAGCGGTCGTGGGAATAGTATTCACTGTTGAGCTGACGAAAGCGAAAAAGCTGGCGTATGCCATGGAAGAAAAGGAAGAAGGCTTGGATGGTGAAAAGTGTCCAAAAGAAATAAAAATCGATGAGGACGATGAGGTTGTAGCGCCAGTTTCCGGGGATGAATTGTGATGAACGACCCTCGAGGCCATTGGCTGCCCAAAGGCGGCAATTGTCTGGTCCAGCGATGAGTACGGAGATGAGAATAAGTAGGGTACAGAGGAGAGAGATTGCAAGAAGAATGCGTCCAGTAGAAATCTTACGAGCTTTGTTTTTGGGCTGAGTGAGGATTGTAAAGGCTATGTGTATGATGGAGGGAGAGATGGTAACGACGAGCATGAAGAAGATGAGGAGGAGGTATTGCCCTTGGAGGAAGATATTGAAGGAACTGGAGAGTAGGAAGAAAGTGAGGGCAAAGAGAACCAGCGAGAGCATCATAAGCCACTGAGCATTGAGGACATGTCGCTTGCAGAAAAGAGTGGCAAGGGGCCAAAAGAGTGAAACGAGGCCAAGAAAGGAAAGGCCAATGGATACCGGGGTCATTTTATGATTTAAAGTTTAAAGTTCAAAGGTTACCTGTTGATATTTTTACTTTTCTATTTACTCCAAGTTTTCACGATTCCTTGATGAATTTGGCCAGGAAGCGAGCATCAAGGGTGTAGCGGTAAGCAAAGCGGCCTGAGAGGTATTGGATGACGGAAAGGAGTATTGAAGAGAGAATGAGCCAATATTTATAGTAGTAGGGGCGGAAGGCTATGAGATAGATGGTAAGCATGCCAAAGGGGAGAAAAATCCAGGAAATGATGACAATTTCGCGGATATCAAGATGCGGAAGATTAAGCTTTTTAGAGTAGAAGGAGTCGAAGCGATATTTGTAGAGACGCACCTTGCGTTCACTCAAGATAAGAATGATGATTCTAGAAGTGAGGATGAATACAGGGAACAATATTTGATTCCAGAAAATCATGAAATTATAAGGAAAATCGGAGGGATGCCAGGGAATGTGTCCAGTGTCAATTACCTGAAGACACATGGCCTGGTAACGGCTGGGGTGCATACCGAAGGCCGCGATGGTGAGTCCGAGGGTGAAGAGAATTGGTGGAAAGAAAGAACGGCGTTGCTTGAGGGTGACGCCACGTGGTTCAGTAAGGGAGCAGATGCAGATATAATAGATAGCCGGACAGAAGGAAACAGATATTTCAAGGAGGTAGTCATAGATGTAGAGATTGCCCACTTGACCGCGAAAAAAGATGGCGGAAGACGTAATGGCGACAGCATCGACGAGAAGAGAGAGGGTAAAGAGAATCTGAGCGTGGGTGAGGCGCTTCCTGGTGAGAATGATGATGAAGGCCCAAAAGATGGAGATGAGGGCTGGAAGAAAGAGGATATAAGACCATTTCATGACGTTTTGGGATTTCGAGGTTAATGTCTAGCTGTTAGTTACGGAGGTACGGTCAGTTTCGATGAAACGGACTAGTTCGTCCACAGCGTCCTTTTGGTCAATGTCACGTTTCACCACCTCTTTACCTTTGTAGAGAGTGATTTTTCCGCGGCCGGAGCCGACGTAGCCGTAGTCGGCGTCGGCCATCTCGCCGGGGCCGTTGACGATGCAGCCCATGACGCCGATTTTCACTCCCACGAGGTGGGCAGTCTTGGCCTTGATTTCCTGCAGGGCGCGCTGGATGTCGTACTGCGTGCGGCCGCAACTGGGGCAGGCGATGTACTCCGGCTGCGTGATGCGGGCGCCCACGGCCTGAAGGATGTCGTAGGCGATGGGCATCTCGTGCTCCGGGTCTTCGGTGAGGCTGACGCGGATGGTGTCGCCGATGCCGTCGAGTAGCAGGGCTCCGATGCCGGCGGCTGATTTGAGGCGGCCTTGCATCCCGTCGCCCGCCTCGGTGACGCCGAGGTGAATCGGGTAGTCCATGCCGAGGGCGTGCATCTTCTGGACGAAAAGTCTGGTGCTGTCCACCATCACCTTGACGTTCGAGGCTTTCATGGAAAAGACGAGGTCGTGGTAGTCCTGCTGGCGGCAGACCTCGGCGAACTCGATGGCGCTCTGGGCCATTCCCTCGGGGCTGTTGCCGTAGCGGCTCATGATGCGCTCCGAGAGGGAGCCGTGGTTGGTGCCGATGCGCATGGCGGTGTGGTGGCGCTTGCATATCTCTATCAGCGAAGCCATTCGCTCGCCTATGCGCTTCAGCTCGTCGTTGTATTCCTGCTCGGTGAAGTCGAGCTTGCCGGTGTTGCGGTCGGTGTAGTTTCCGGGGTTGACGCGCACCTTCTCCACCAGCGTGGCGGCCACCTCGGCGGCCTTGGGGCTGAAGTGGATGTCGGCCACCAGCGGCACGTCGCAGCCGCGCTTGAGGAGTTCTTCCTTGATGCGGCCGAGGTTCTCGGCGGCGCGGACGTCGGGCGCGGTGATGCGCACCAGCTCGCAGCCGGCCTCCACCATACGCAGCGCCTGCTCCACAGTGGCCTGCGTGTCCATCGTGTCGGTGTTGGTCATGCTCTGCACCCTTATCGGCGCACCGCCGCCGAGGGTGAGGTTCCCTATCTTGATTTGTCTGCTCATGATATACGTGCTATTGTTCTCTGTAGACTTAGTATCTGACTCTTCAGCTGCTTAATCTGATCCTGCAGGTTGGCGTTTTGAGAGCGGAGCTTGCGGTTCTCTTCTATCAACTCATACTGCGTAGGCTCGCGGTGCTCCTCTTTGGCTTTCTGCTCCACGCTCTGGCCGATAGTCTCGTCGTTGAACACCTTCCCTACCCCACTCTGGTCGGCCATGCGGATAAGCTCGCTCGGCGCAAAGGGCATGTCGAAGCCGGTCTCGTCCTCGACATACACCATGCCGCCTTGTATCTTCTTGACAATTCCCCCTCCCACGGAGTTGAGGAACTTCACTTTGTCGCCTGGTTCAAATTGTGCCATAGTTGTTTACGGTTTTACTGTCATGTCTTTTTGTATCGTGTCGAGCATGCGGAGGGGCGAACCCTCGCCGCAGAGGCGCTCGTAGTCCTTGCTGTTGGAGGTGAAGCAGCCGTCGGTCTGCACGTCGGTGTAGTAGACGGATCCGCTCTCATGGCTCATCCGCGACCGGTACTGTACGCTGAAACTCATCATATTGCCGAAGCCATCGGCGAAACGGTAAGTGTCGTAGTTGACCAGCTCGTTGGGTATCCAGCTAGAACTGCTTTCGCCCTCAAAGGTTGCGGTCTCATGGCGCAACTCGTTGCGATGGTCGTGCTGCTTGTCTTGAAGCGAATAACCCTCATTCTCAATAGCCGCCACCACCTTGTCAATAGTTTTGTTATAGGTAGGTACAGAGGTCACATACATGGGACCGGTACAGGCCGAGAGGGCAAGAGCCGCCACAGATAGCATCAATAATTTCCTTACCACTTGCATTGCTCTTTTTAAATCTTTTACAATCTGATTGAGAAATATTCTTTTTGTTCTTTTCGTTCTGATTGAGATTTAAATAATTTCATCTGCCAGAGCGGCGAAGTCGATGCCGTCGAAGTTGCCGCTGCTCATCATCAGCAGATTGGCATTGTTCCATTGCAGGTTCTTAATATTGTCCACCATGAGGGTGCTATCGGTAAACACATCCACATTGCCGCCAAAGGCCGCTTTCACCTCGTCGGGGTGCAGGTCGGGAAGTTTCTTGAGCTGAAGGGCATGCTTGCTGTAGTAGACATAGCGCACATCGGCCTCGTCCATCGCGCCCTTGTACTGCTGCAGGAACTCCTGCGTCAGCGAGCTAAAGGTGTGCAGCTCCATGCAGGCTACCAGCTTACGGTCGGGGTACTGCTCCCGCATGGCGTGGATGGTGGCGCGCAGCTTCGAAGGAGCATGTGCGAAGTCCTTGTAGACGGCGCAGGTGTCTCTCTTTTTCACTAACTCCAAACGTTTTGAGGCACCCTCGAAGGTGGAGATAGCCTCGTCGAACTGAGCATCCGTTACCCCCACTTGCCTGCAAGCCAGCCGGGCGGCGGTAAGATTCAAAAGGTTATGGTGGCCAAACACATGCAATGCTGTGTTTCCAATATAGGTCACACCATTATCTACCCGATGCTCAGGACAGACATACGGTAGCTTCTGGATATCCGTGCGCTGGTTCTCCACCACCACACGATGCACCTCCTTGTCCTCATCGCAATAAATCAGCGTACCGCAAACTTGCTGCTCCCCTAAGTTAGGGGAGCTGTCAGCCCATCTTGGGCTGACTGAGGAGTGTGTCCATGGCTCAATCAAGTCAATAAACCTCGCAAACTGCTCGCGGTAGATATCAAACGTCGGAAACACATTGATATGGTCCCACTCGATACCCGTAATGATAGCCACATTAGGCTTGTAGAGGTGGAACTTGGGCCTGCGGTCGATGGGCGAGGTCAGGTACTCGTCGCCCTCAATCACCATCACCTTGGCGGTGTGCGACAGCCTCACCATCACCTCGAAGCCCTTCAGCTGCGCCCCCACCATATAGTCGGCCTCGATGCCGCACTTGGCCAGCACATGGAGTATCATGGCGGTAGTGGTGGTCTTGCCGTGCGATCCACCCACCACGATGCGCAGCTTGTCCTTCGACTGCTCATAAAGGTATTCTGGATAGGAATATATCTTCAATCCCAGCTCCTGCGCCCGCAGCAACTCCGGATTGTCGATGCGAGCATGCATACCCAACACTACAGCATCGAGGTCGGGCGTAATTCTTTCCGGATGCCAGCCAAACGACTCCGGCAGCAGGCCGTATTTCTCTAGCCGACTCTTTGCAGGGTCGAATATCTCGTCGTCACTCCCCGTGACGGTGATTCCTTTCTGACAGAGGGCGATAGCGAGATTGTGCATCGCGCTGCCACCAATAGCAATAAAATGTACTCGCATCTATCTTTGTTCTTTAGGGTAATACATGAAATATTTTGTCACTTGCTTTTCAAGGAAATGGCGGTCCAACTGGTCGCTGGCCTCGCTGATGGGCAGGCAGCGACTGTCCTTGTAGAGCACCTTAATCTCTTGGTCGTTAAAATCGTACGAACGATTTCTCAACTTGCCCGTACCGTAGAAGTAACTTTGCTGCTCCCCTAAGTTAGGGGAGCTGTCAGCCCATTCGGGGCTGACTGAGGAGTGTGTAAACGGCTCGTTGCTGAACCGTATGGCCGGAAGACGGCGGTTGACCATATTCTTACACAACGTGCTCAATATCTCATCGTCATAGTGCTGCCAATGCTTCACAGCCACCATGATGTCGTCATCATCCACCTCGGCGAAACGGTCGAGCAGGGTAAAGTTATTACGAAAGTCCTCCTCCATGTAACTATGTGTTAAGAAATCGTCCAACGGCATCCCTCCGATTCTTAATTCTTCATTCTTCATTCTTAATTCCCTTGCACGACGTAGTATATTGAGCAACAGATTGTCGGCAGCGATGACAGTCTTGTGCATATAGACCTGCCAATACATCAAGCGACGACTAATGATAAACTTCTCCACGCTGTAGATGCCCTTTTCGTCCACCACCAACTCATCATCATGAACATTCAACATACTGATGATACGGTCGGTACCCACGATACCTTCGCTTACCCCAGTGAAGAAACTGTCGCGTCCGAGGTAGTCGAGTCGGTCCATATCGAGCTGGCTACTCACCAGCTGGTGCAGGAAATGCTTATGGTATTCATTCTTGAAGATGGCGATACACATGGAGAGAGCCTCGTCAAATTCTTCATTCATCCTCTCCATCATCATCAGCGTGATCTCTTCGTGCGGCACATCCACCAACACCCTTTCGCTAGTGTGCGAGAAAGGTCCATGACCGATGTCGTGCAGCAGGATGGCCAGCTTGGCTCCGCGGCACTCTTCGTCGCTGATCTCCACCCCTTTCTGCTTCAGCACTTCCAGCGCCCGTCCCATAAGATTCAATGCTCCAAGCATGTGGCTGAAACGTGTGTGCATCGCACCGGGATAGACAAGATATGTAAGCCCCAGCTGCTTAATGCGCCGCTGCCGCTGGAAATATGGATGCTCAATGACACTGAGTATCACCGGGTCATCTATCGAAAGGAATCCGTCGTAGACAGGATCGTTGATTATCTTACGTTTAGTCATAATGTATCAGCTAAAAGTCCGGCGGCGTAGGCGACCATTTCGTTGCAGGGACGCTTGCCCATCTGGAGGAGGCGGCCGCAAACGATGTCACCATTGTCCTCGCGGAATTTCTCTATCAAGGGGCGCACGTCGGGGGTGTGACCCATGAGGCCGCAGACCATAGCTATGCCGCTGACACAGCCGCAGACCTCCCTCGTTCCGGCGAGGCCGCGACCGAAGGGAGCGGCCACATTCATAGCGTCTTTCGCCTCAATGGGCAACTTATCGGCATAGGCCATCACCACCGCCTGGCAGCAGTTGCATCCCTGCTTGTGAAGCCCTCGGGCTTTCTCCATACGTTCATCTTTCGTCATGTTCTTTCCTGTCGCCCCCACGGGGCTCAATTAACTTTTTTTCATTCTACCGTGGGTTAACACCCACGGCTAATATCTTACGCCCCTACAGGGCTCAGCATCTTATAAATTTCCCAAATCACTATCGCTGCCGCACAACTAACATTAAGGCTGTGCTTGGTGCCGGATTGCGGTATCTCCAGAAATCCGTCACAGAGTTCCATTATTTCCTCCTGCACACCCTCTATCTCGTTGCCGAAAACGATGGCAATATGGTTTTCCAAACACACTCCTCCGTCCGTCCGATGGACGTCCACCTCCCCTAGCTTAGGGGAGGAGCTACTGACGCGACCAGAACCATCCTGCTCTCCCCCTAAGTTAGGGGGAGTACCCCGAAGGGGGGAGGGAGTGTGTTTCTGTGAGGCAGCCGCTTGAAGTTGACTAAGGAGTTTGTCACTCCCCAATTTAATACTATCATGCGCTATCTCAACTGCATATACCTTGTAGCCTTGCCTCTTCAACCCTTTCACATACTCCGCCGTATCCTCATGGTAAGACCATGCCACCGTCTCCTCGGCCCCGAGGGCGGTCTTGTGTATCTCGCGGTGCGGAGGCGTGGCGGTGATGCCGCAAAGGGCAATATGCTCTACGCGGAAGGCATCGGAGGTGCGAAATACGGAGCCGATATTATTGAGACTCCGAACATTGTCTAGCACCACCGTCAACGGCAGCTTCTCGCTCTCGCGAAACTCCTCCACCGTCAAGCGGTGCATCTCCTCGGTGGTCAGCTTCTTCATCCCACACTCCCTTCAAGACTGATGCTCAACAGTTTCTGCGCTTCTACTGCGAACTCCATGGGGAGCTTTTTCAGGACGTCTTTGGCGTAGCCGTTGACGATGAGGCCTACGGCACTCTCGGGGGTGATGCCGCGTTGCTGGCAGTAGAAGAGCTGGTCTTCAGATATCTTGCTGGTGGTAGCCTCGTGCTCAAGGATGGCGGTGTGGTTGTCGGCCTTGATGTAGGGCCAGGTATGGGCACCGCACTGGTCGCCCAGCAGCAAGCTGTCGCACTGGGAGTAGTTGCGCGCATTGTCGGCCCCCTTGCCTATCTGCACCAAGCCGCGGTAGCTGTTGTGGCTCTTGCCTGCCGAAATACCCTTGCTCATGATGGTGGAGCGGGTGTTCTTGCCCACATGGATCATCTTGGTGCCGGTGTCGGCCTGCTGGTAATTGTTGGTGACAGCCACCGAGTAGAACTCGGCTGTACTGTCGTCGCCCTGCAGGATACACGACGGATACTTCCATGTCACCGCGCTGCCGGTCTCCACCTGCGTCCAGCTGAGCTTCGAGTGCGAGCCTTTGCAGATGCCGCGCTTGGTGACGAAGTTGTAGATGCCGCCCTTGCCCTCCTTGTCGCCCGGGTACCAGTTCTGCACCGTGCTGTACTTCACCTCGGCATCCTTCATGACGACAATCTCCACAATGGCGGCATGCAACTGGTTCTCATCGCGTTGCGGAGCGGTGCAACCTTCCATATAGGAGACGTATGCACCCTCGTCGGCCACTATCAGCGTGCGCTCGAACTGGCCTGTGCCTTTGGCATTGATGCGGAAATAGGAAGAGAGTTCCATCGGGCATCGCACCCCCCTGGGGATGTAGCAGAAGGAACCGTCGCTGAAGACGGCGCTGTTCAAAGCGGCGAAGAAGTTGTCGGCCGACGGCACCACGGAGCCTAAGTATTTCTTTACCAGGTCGGGATGTTTCTGCACGGCCTCGCTGATAGGCATGAAAATGATGCCCTTCTCTTCGAGGGCTTTCTGGCTGGTGGTCTTCACGCTCACCGAGTCCATGATGGCATCGTAGGCCACACCCGCCAACGCCTCCCTCTCCCTCAGCGGGATGCCCAGTTTGTCGAAGGTGGCCAGCAGTTCGGGGTCCACCTCATCCATGCTTTTCTTCTTCTCCTGCTTGGGGGCGGCGAAGTAGATGATGTCCTGGTAGTTGGGGGTCTCGTATTCGAGGTGCGCCCAGTCGGGCTCCTTCATCTTCTGCCAGCGGCGGAAAGCCTCGAGACGGAACTCGAGGAGCCACTCCGGCTCATTCTTTTTCTTCGAAATAAGACGCACAATATCCTCGTCCAAGCCCTTGCGTATCGTCTCGGTATCAATATCGGTAGTGAAGCCCCATTTATACTCTTCATTGGTAACTTCCTGAATAATATCTTTTTCGTTGTCTTCCATCACAAAAAAATACTCTATTTTTCACATGCAAATTTACACAAAAAACTTGAAATACATATTGAGATATTGAAAATAGTTTTTTGAACGCGAAATATCAAAAAGTTTGTAACGATTATGAAAACGGGTGCCCGTGCAGCGGACACCCGTAAAATGTTTGATATGGAAGGTTGTTTACATGGTCTTGGTGAAAGTACCAACGAAAGTCTTATACCCATCTTTGCCTTCGATTGCCGTCAAAACGACTTTCTTGGCAGAACTAATCATTGATATTGCGGTGAAAGAGAACTCTCGGTCGCTGCCGTCATAGTTTCCTTTTTTTTCTGTGCCGATGAACTTGGAACCTTCAATTCTCCATGTGCCTTTTCTGTGTGAGGTTTGATTTTCAAAGGTGTGGTCAGCTTTGATAATCACTTCGTATTTATCGGGATACATCTGAGCCGACTCAACATAACTCCAAGTACCAACCATAATACTCTCGGTCAGAGTCGGCAACTGGATAGTGTCGGTCTTGATGATGACACCTGAAATGTCGGTAGCGCTATACACAGTACCATCGCTCCGCAACGTCTTTTCAGCACCCATAATAATCATTTTATCGCCATAAGGCGATTTAATGACGAACTCCAACATCATGTTATCTTCGTTTCTGGCCGTGAATGTGTTACCGTTAAATGACCATCTGTATGAGTGGTTTTTACAGGTCACTTTGTGGTCGCTGCCAATTACCATTTCACACTCGTGCATGTAGGGATGGGTGCTTGTCCACCCCCACTCCCCCACAAGGCTGGACTCTGAGATGACTTCATTCTCCTTGTCCTTGCTGCAGGATGTAAAGTTAATCATTGAGGCTGCCACAAAAAGCAGCATTGTCACTTTTTTGATGTGTTTGATCATTGTGTTGTGTTTTTTAATAAGATGATATTTAGTTAAAATTTGTGTGCGTGACATTATGACAATTTCGTTTTTCGAAGGAAAAATAATACAACCATCGAAAAAAATGTTAGGTCTTCATATATATAATAACCATCATGTGGTCTAAAAATCCGCAAGGGTATGAAAAAAATGCGTTTTTTAACACTATTTAACCTATTGGGGGTCCCAAGACAGAGGAGCGAAAGTATTGCAAAAACAGAAACACCATTCCACTACCCTACCAACACCTACCACGGTAGGAGTTGATAGGGAGTTGGTAAGGCGTTAATAAGGCAATGATACGGGATTCAATACTCTCATACACTATGAATTAGACAAAAAAATAAGGCACCCGTCGCAAAACGAGTGCCTCAAGGGATTTATCATTAAAAAAATGACTTAACAATTATTAGATTGTTTCAGTTTTCGGTTGATCCAAAAAGCGTACGGGATGCAGAGGAGGAAGGTCATCAGGTCGGCGACGCCCTGAGCCATCTGAACACCCGTCATACCTAACCACATGGGGAGCAATAGTAGCACCGGAAGGAAAAACAATCCATTGCGACAGACACTTAGCAGTGTTGCGGGGCCGGTCATGCGGATATTCTGGAAGAGCATGCCCGTGGTAGTGAAGAGGGCCACCAGCGGGAAGGCGGCGCACTGCCAACGAAGCGTAGCAGTACCTATCTCAATCAGCACAGGGTCTTCGGCACGGAAGAGTGCAACAATCTGTGGAGCGAAGATGAAACCCACCGTGGAGATAACCAGCAGAAAGACTGTTCCCACACGGCTGGCAAAGAGCCATGACTCACGAACACGGGAAAATAACTTAGCACCATAGTTGTAACCGCACACGGGTTGGAAGCCCTGACTGAAACCAAGCACCACACTAAAGGCGAACATCATGATGCGCGTGACCACCGCAAAAGCGGCCACCGCACTCTCCTCCTGTCCAGGAGCGGCATAATAGACGGCACAATAGTTGAGCGACACTGCCGCCGCACAGTTGAATACCTGCCGGAAAAGCGATGGCAGACCGCCTCGGAATATCTCATAATACACCCTCCAGCTCGGCTTGAAGTCGCGAAGTCTTATATGCACACTCTCAGGCCTGAAAGTACCATATAAAAGTAGTCCCCAAGCAAAGACCTGGCTCACGGCAGTAGCCAGAGAGGCACCGCTCACTCCCATGTCGAAACCGAAGATGAACAGGGGGTCGAGGGCTATGTTGAGTATGGCACCGCTGACGATGCCCACCATGCCAAAATGAGCGTTGCCCTGCAGTCGGAGTTGGTTGTTGAGCGTCAGCGCCGACATCATAAATGGCGTAGCCACAACAATATAGCGAAGATAGTCGTTAGCATAGGGCACCACACTCTCCGGGGCTCCCAACAGACGACTCAGCCAACTAAGGTTGGGCAGACATACCAATGCCGCTGTCAATCCCAACAGGAAGGGAGTGATAAACCCCACCGTGGCTACCACCGATGCCGACGAGACATCCTTGGCTCCTAATGCCCTGGAAATGTGATTTCCACTACCGTGACCGAAATAGAACCCCAGTGCCTGGATGAAGGTCATATAAGCAAACGAGATACCGATGCCAGCAGTACCCTCAGTGCTCAAACGCCCGATGAAGGCAGCATCGACGACATTGTAGAGGGCTGTGGTGACCATCGCAATGATGGTCGGCACAGCCATCTTGCAGACCAGAACCTTGACAGGTTTGGTCGTCATTTCTTCATATTTATCTTCAAGCGTCACTTACGAATTATCTGCGAGTTACCATGAAGATTCAAAAGTTTTACTTTAACAATATCCGAATGACCATCACGGACATAATTGACCTCCACATCATCGCCCGGAGAGAAGAGACCGAGTTCCTCCATCATCTCGGCAAAGGTGTTGACTTCCTTACCAGCCACACTAATGATAATATCGCCTTGACGGATACCGGCACGGTCGGCAGCGCAGTCTCGGTTGACTTTGACAACATAAAGCCCTTTGGTCTCGCGAGCGCCCGTCTGTCGAGCCACATTGGCATCAACCTCAGTAACTTGCACTCCGAGGTAGCCACGCTGCACATAACCATAGTCCTTCAGGTCGCCGGCCACCTTGAGGGCAATATTGGAAGGGATGGCAAAGGAATAGCCGATATAGTTGCCCGTATTACCCGAAGCAATGGCAGTCACGATACCGACAAGCTCAGCTCTCGAGTTAACAAGTGCGCCTCCACTGTTACCTGAATTAACCGCCGCATCTGTCTGTAAAAAAGACTCTAATGGAGTCTCATTGGTGCGAGGGCTGTCAATAATATGCATATTGCGGGCTTTAGCACTGATGATGCCAGAGGTCACCGTTGAGGTGAGATTGAAGGGATTTCCGATGGCCAGCACGGGCTCGCCAACACGCACCTTATCACTGTTACCGAAGGGAATATAGGTTAAATCCTCAGCCTCTACTTTAATCACAGCCAAATCAGTAGCAGGGTCGTTGCCGATGAGCTTTGCGGGCAGTTCGCGACGGTCGTTGAGGGTTACGGTAATGCGTTCGGCATCCTGTACCACATGATTATTGGTGAGGATATAGCCATCGGAGGTAACGATGACACCCGAACCGTAGGCGCTGTAGGTCTGACGTTGCACCCCCTGCTGAATGATAAAACCGAAGAACGACTGGTAGAGAGGCGTGAGCTGCGTCATCTCAGTCTTAATATGCACCACGCCGTCGATGGTGGCCGCGGCCACGTCGGTGAAATCTACCAGAGGGAGTGGCCGAAAGTCTGAGTGGCTGGATGACTGAGTGAGTTGAGAGACAGTACGCTGCGGCTCTACGGACTGAGCATCACAGGCTTGCATCGACAAGGAGAAAAAGACGATGGCAAACAAAACAATTCTTTTCATATCTTATATACTGATTGTGTCTTTGTATGTATCAAAAAACAGCAAAAAAGTTTTTTTATTGCATCGGGCAACAAAAAATAAATACTAAAACCGACACACTCACGTTTATATAAATATGACAAAAGGACGCTTGATATTATTCCCTGTTCCCATCGGGGCGGAAGAGATGGAACACTCGCTGCCGGCGCACAACCTGGAGCTGCTGGCCACCTGCCACACTTTCATCGTCGAGGAGCTGCGGACGGCACGCCGATTCCTGAAGAAAGCGGGGTACCCCTTCCCTATCGATGACACTGTCTTTCTGGAGCTTAATGAGCATACCACTCACGAGGAAATTGGCGGCTACCTCGATGCCATCGAACGGGGCGAGAACATTGGACTGCTAAGCGAGGCGGGCCTCCCCTGCGTGGCCGACCCTGGAGCAATGATTACCAAGGTGGCGCAACGACGCGGCATCGAGGTTGTGCCGCTGATAGGGCCCTCGTCGCTGATGCTGGCGCTGATGGCCTCGGGATTCAACGGACAGTCGTTCGCCTTCGTGGGCTACCTTCCGGTAGACAAGAACAAGCGTGCCAGCGAGATACGGAGACTTGAGGAACGCGTGCGCCGCGAGCACCAGACTCAGATCTTCATCGAAGCTCCCTACCGTAACAACCAGATGCTCGAGACCCTGTGCACCACCCTCAACACACAGACGATGGTCTGTGTGGCCTGTGACCTGACACTGCCGACGCAGCAGATACGCTCACTCAGCGCCGCGGCGTGGCGCAAGGAGCGCGAGAAATGGAATTTACACAAGCGGAATACAGTGTTCTTAATAGGGGAATAGACTCCCTCCCCCTTACGGGTACTCCCCCTTATCAAGGGGGAGAGTTTTTAATATTGCATACGGCGGGTGCCGTCGGACATCACCTGCTGGATAATTTGACAGACCATCTGCTTCAGCTCGTCAACAAACTGGTGAGAGTCGTATTTATGCGCCTCAATGTCACGCAGTTTCTTCTCCCACTGACCTGTAAGCTCAGCACTCTTCAGCAGTTCCTCATCGATGACGCCAATGAGGGCAATGCCCGTGGGCGTGGGCTCAAGACTTTTACGAACCTTGCTGATATATTGACGTTTATAGAGTGTCTCTATGATAGCGGCACGGGTGGAGGGGCGGCCAATGCCGTTGGCTTTCAGCGCATCGCGCAACTCTTCGTTATCCACCATCTTGCCCGCCGTCTCCATGGCACGGAGCAACGTAGCCTCGGTGTAAGGCTTCGGTGGCGTGGTCTGCTTCTCGGTGAGCGTAGGCTCGTGAGGACCATGCTCTCCCTGCTCGAAAGCAGGAAGCACCTGTTCCTTGTCATCGGACTTGTCCGACTCTTCCGACTGGTCGGACCTTCCTCCGAAAACCGCACGCCAACCCTCGTCGAGAATCTGCTTGCCGGTGGCCTTGAATTCCATCTTTTCAACCTCACCCATCACCGTAGTCGTGCTGAACTTGCAGTCAGGATAGAAGACAGCGATGAAACGGCGGGCCACCAGGTCGTAGACACGCTTCTCGTCGACGGTGAGACTGACAGTCGAGGGATCAGTTCCAGTGGGGATGATGGCATGGTGGTCGGTGACCTTACTGCTGTCGAACACCTTCTTGCTTTTCTTAAGTTTCTTGCCCATGAGAGGCTGAATGAGAGGAGCATAGGGACGAATACCCTGCAGGATAGAGGGACACTTGGGATAGATATCGTCGGAGAGGTAGGTAGTGTCGACACGTGGATAGGTGGTGAGCTTCTTCTCGTAAAGGCTCTGGATATGCTTTAGGGTGTCGTCGGCCGAGAAAGAGTATTTCTTATTGCATTCCACCTGAAGGCTGGTGAGGTCGAAAAGTCTGGGCGGTGCTTCGGTGCCAGCTTTCTGCTCAATCAAAGTAACAGTGAAATCTTTTCCTTTGACGACTTCCATTGCCTTCTGACCATCCTCCATCTTCTTTATCTTGCCCTTGGTGGAAGTGAAGGTAACATTACGGTAAATGGTACTGAGAATCCAGTATTTCTCTGGCTTGAAGTTTTTTATCTCAAAATGGCGCTTCACTATCATGGCCAGCGTAGGGGTCTGCACACGGCCAATGCTGAGCACCTGACCTTTAGCCTGTGCAAAGCGCAGGGTGTAGAGTCGTGTGGCATTCATGCCGAGGAGCCAGTCGCCAATGGCGCGGCAGAGACCCGCCTCATAAAGGCTCTGGTATTCGTCTTGCGGTTTTAGGTTTGCAAAAGCCTCCCGAATAGCTTCCTCGGTGAGCGAGGAGACCCAGAGGCGCTGCACGGGACAAGTGGCTTTGGCTTTCTGCATGACCCAGCGCTGGATGAGCTCTCCCTCCTGCCCGGCATCGCCGCAATTGATGATGCCGTCAGCCGCCTGCATCAATCGTTCGATAGTCTTAAACTGTTTCTCGTAGCCTTGGTTTTCAATGAGTTTGATTCCAAACCGAGGAGGTATCATCGGCAGACTGCCGAGGCTCCAACGCTTCCATTGGTCGCAGTAGTCCTGCGGCTCCTTGAGGCAGCAGAGGTGGCCGAAGGTCCAGGTTACCTGATAACCATTGCCCTCCATATAGCCATCGTGGGAACTATTGGCCCCCAAAACTTTGGCTATCTCTTTCGCCACACTCGGTTTCTCTGCAATACAAACAATCATTTCTTCAATTGTAATGCAGCCCAGCCTTCACGATTTTTCTTACCACTCAAAGTCATCCCTAGTTCACTAGCTTTCGCCACGAGAGCCGCCTCGTCGGCCTCGTAGAAGCCACTGAGTAACAGGGTACCACCGGCATTGAGAACCGCGGCATATTTGTCCATATCGGCCAGAAGAATATTGCGGTTAATATTAGCGATGATAATATCGAAGTTTCCTCTGAGGGTAGTAGCATCACCAAGTTTCAATATGATATCCACCCCGTTGGAAGCGGCATTCTCACGAGCGTTATTAAAAGCCCATTCGTCGATATCCACACCCTCAACGTAACTAGCGCCCCGCAGCTTGGCCAAGATTCCCAGCACAGCGGTGCCGCAGCCCATGTCAAGCACACGCTTGCCTTGCATGTCAAGCTCGGCCACATAGCTAAGCATCATATAGGTGGTGGGATGATGAGCAGTGCCGAAACTCATCTTGGGCTCAATAATCAACTCATAGTCGACATCCTCACGATGAGGATGGAACGGAGCACGCACCCACACTGAACCGCCCTCATACTTGACGAGAACAGCCTCATGTCCTTTCTCCCACTCAGCATTCCAATCCTTGTCCTCCATCTCTTCGGCCTTGTATTTCAACGGCACAGGGAAGGCTTGCACGGTAGCGGCAAGCCACTCAGAGGAGAACTCCGCCTGCTGAACGTAAGCCTTCAGCCCGTCGGGGGTCTCCACAAAACTCTCGTAAGGGCCTTCGTTACCAAGCGTGTCCACCAGCAAGTCGCGAAACATGTCGGTGTCGTCCATCGTAAATGTTACTTCAATGTATTTCATATATTTGGATATTCCACTTTTGTCAGAAACAGTCCGCAAGCTTGCATACTGACCCCTGCGGCACAGCGGTTCCTCATTTCTATTATCTCTCTCAGACCCTCGATGCTCAGTTTGCCTCGTCCCACGTCGAGCAGTGTCCCCGTCACCGAGCGCACCATATTCCTTAAAAACCTGTTGCTGCGGATAGTGAAGACCCACTCCTCCCCCACCTCATCCCAATGGGCCTCAGTCAAGTGACAGATATTGGTCTTCACCTGCGTATGGAGTTTGGCGAAGCTGGTAAAGTCGTCGTACTCCATCAGCACTCGCGCCGCCTCGTTCATCAGATTGAGGTCGGGCTTATAAAAAATGCGGCAATACTGCCCCTGGCGGAACGGCAGCCGGCGGTCGCTCACATGATACTGGTAGGTGCGCGCCGTGGCATCGAAACGGGCATGGGCGTTGTCCGCCACGGGAAAAATGTCAAAGATGGCGATGTCGGGAGGGAGAAGGTTGTTCAGCTTGAAAACTAACGATGAAAGTTGAGTGATGTGTGATGAATGGGCTGCCGCTCCCCGTTCATCACTCATCACTCCACATTCATCACTAACATCAAAGTGAGCATAAAAGTCGCTGGCGTGCACCCCGGTATCGGTGCGGCCACAGCCCACCACGGCAATGGGTTGCCGCAGCAGCGTGGAGAGTGCCTTCTCCAGCGTCTCCTGCACTGTTGGTAGCGCAGGCTGGGTTTGCCAACCATTGTAATTCGCTCCGTTATAGGCCAGATGTATAAAAAAACGTCCCATAAATCAATTTGCAAAGATACGAAGAAAAATCAATCCCTCTACAAAAAAATGTACTCTTGTGAAAAGAGGTATTAACCAAGTCTAAACGGCTTACCATCACCCTATCATCACCCTATCAACTCCTACCGTGGTAGGAGTTGGTTAGGAGTTGGCTGGGATTTGATAAGGCAATTATTCCTACATAATTGCAAGAAAATATTTACATTGACCCTTGACTACTCTATTCTGAAGGGACCCCAAAGTAATGGGGAGTGGTAGATTACATTGGAGCAAAGATACAAAAAAAGCGATAAATCTTTTGGATTTATCGCTTTAGTACCGCATATCAGAGTCGAACTGATGATCTTCTGCGTGAGAGGCAGATGTCCTGGACCACTAGACGAATGCGGCATTTGGTTGTCCATCAGGACGATTTCTCTCTCGAAATCGGGTGCAAAAGTACGAACTTTTTCTAAACTGGCCAAATATTTTCTTAAAATATTTTATATCCTTCTGTTTATCAGCAAAATATTTTTCATACATCATCATCATTTGTCTTGCTCACGATGATGAACAACAACGTTGCAATCGTAATTTTTGGCTATCCATGCAGCTAATTTTTCGGCACAAAAGACGGAGCGGTGCTGGCCTCCAGTGCAACCGAAAGACACCTGGAGAGAGCTGAAGTTGCGCTCAAGATATTTCTCGACACTCTGAGCGACGAGGGCTTTGGCATGGTCAAGGAAACGGTCGACGGCTGGCTCTTTACGCAGGAACTCTATCACTGGACGGTCCTTACCTGTATAGGCCTTGTATTCGGCGTAGCGGCCAGGGTTTGGGAGCGCGCGACAGTCGAAGATAAAGCCGCCGCCATTACCAGAAGGGTCTGATGGGAGGCCCTGTTTGTAGCTGAAGCTAAGAACGGTGACGGTCAACGGCGAATTGTTCCTCGACGTATTTGGCATATTTGGAGAATAATTCTTTTCGCACAATTCGTTTAATTCGCCGACAATTTTGTGCAGATGTGGAAGGTTGGCGAGGAGGACGGGGTGCTCCCCGGTAAGGTTGCGGAGGTTGTTGAGTGCGAGAGGAATGCTCTGGATGAAGTAGTCCTTGCGCTCAAAGAGGCCACGGTAGCCGTAGGCCCCGAGGGTCTGAAGGATGCGAACGAGGAGGTAAGCCCAGAAGTGGTCCATCCACTGCTTGCGATCCTCGCCCTTGACACCCCGGACATCGAGGTAATGCCCCAGGAGTTCGCGACGGATGGCTTCAGGGAGGTTGGACTTGGCACTGTAGAGCAGCGAGGCAACGTCATATTGTGCAGCACCTCTTCTACCTCCTTGAAAATCGATGTAATAAAGAGTTGGCAGTTTGCAGTTGACAGTTGGCAGTTGGCTTTCGTCTGACTGCGAAGCTCTGTCAACTGCCAACTGCGAACTACCGACTAACATGATGTTGCGACTTTGGAAGTCGCGGTAAAGGAAGTAGTGACAGTCGGCCTGAAGGAGGGTGTCGGCGAGGCGGTTGAAGTCGTCCTCGAGGAGCTGCTCGTCAAAGGGGATGTGGAGGAGCTTGAGAAAGTGGTACTTGAAGTAGTTGAGGTCCCAAAGGATGGACTGTCGGTCGAAGGCCTCTCGAGGATAGGCCAAAGAGAAATCCATATCAGCCCCCGCCTGTTGGATGGCGGCGAGGTCGGCGAGTGCCTGTTTGTAGAAAGCCAGCATCTCGGCATCGAATCCCCCGCCCTGCCGCTGCTTCTCGTATAGGAGACCATAGAGGGACTGGTCGCCGAGGTCCTGCTGGAGGTAGTGGCGACGATCGTCGCCAACGAGGTAGAGCTCGGGGACGGGCATCCCTTTGGCATGGAGATGACGGGCAAAGGCGAAGAAGGACTCGTTCTCGCGGAGGTCGTCGGCGATGCAGCCAACTGCAGACAGGTAGGATGAATGAGAGATGAGGTCGGATTTCTGACCTCCGACCTCCGACCTCCGACCTATGAGCCTAAAGTAGCGGCGGGAGGAGCCATTGGCACCCAGGGCAAGGCATTCGGTTGGGGGAACGCCAGCCCACTCCTGGAAAAGCAGCTTAAGTTGTTCCATCTCAAAATGCCGGCGAGACGCCGGCGGTCCTTTTATTTTTCCTCTTCTTCTTCAGCGGCCTGCTCAGCGGCGACTTGCTGCTGCTTGCGCACCTCGTCGAGCATATTGCACTTGCCTGTGAAAACGGCACCCGGCTCGATAGAGAGCTTGTTGATGAGAATGTCGCCTTTGACACGTGCTGTACTGTGGAGCGAGAGGAGCTCCTTGACAGAGAGGTTGCCATTGACGGTGCCGATAATGTTGGCGTTCATACAGAGGATGTTTCCATTGACAATACCAGAGTCTCCGACAACAAGTTTGCCGTTGAGCTGGATATTTCCCTCGAGGGTACCGTCGAGACGGAAGTCGCCGGTGGCGGTGATGTCGCCCTTAATTACGGTGCCACTGGTGATGATGTTGATTGAATTGGTGTTTTCAGTTTCCATTGTTCTGGCCATAATTTTTAATTTATTATTTCTAAATTCTAATTTCTAACGTTTGTTGAGATAATAACGATTGAAGAAGAGCATGTAGGCCGCCACATCCTTGCGGTTGTAGAAGGTGGCGTAGTTCTGTGTAGTGATGGGGAAGAACTGGTAGTCTTTGTCAGCATACTGTCGCAGGGGGCTTTCATCTTGCTGGAGGTGACGCCAGTAGTTCATAGCCTCGTCAGCGGTGATGAAGCGGTGGACGGTGAGTATCTGGGTAGAATCGGTGAAGAGTGCTGCATTGACCTTATAGCCAGAGTTGGAGTAATACCGGTTGTTGAACTCGCCGATTTTGAACTGGAGCTCGGTAGCCTTGATGGAGCGGTCGTTGATAACGATGGCCACGAAGTACTGCTGGTTTTCGCGATAGCGGTAGACCTGCGCCTCGGGAGGTAAGGGCTTCTCTTCATTGGATGTAGTAGATGAGGGGTTGGAGGACTCTGAACGTGTCTTCTCCACCAACTGGTTACGTGCGCGACGCTCATCGGAAGGCGTTATCTCCTCGTTGGAGGCATAGGCTTCGAAGGTGGAATCGAGCAACAAATCAAGTTGTGCCTGTGCCAGGGGCTGGATGCTGTCGGAGACAGGGAGTGCTGCGAGTTGCCGGAAGAGGTCAACGGCATCGGCTCGGTTTCCAGTCTTGGCAAAAGCCAGTCCTTTCCAATAGCGAAACTTGTTGACAACAGGGTTGGCGGGATAAATTTCCTCAGCCTCATCGCTGAGATGAATGACATGGGAGTAATGCCCATCGAGATAGTGGTTGTAGATTTCCTCGTAGTCGGCCTCAATGCGGCGAGAGCGACGGATGAGTTCCTTGTAGTATTCATTGTCGCGAATAAGATTGGCAAAGTCGCTGTCGGGAAAACCCATGAGGACCATGTCGCGGTAGTAGTTGGCCTGAGGAGTATTACCTTGACGGTCGTAGATACGATAGAGCATATAGAAGGCCTGAACAATTTCGGGATAGGCTGTATAGTCTTTTGCCAGACGAAGATAATTCTCGAGGGCTCGGGTAATATTGCCGACACCGTCGTAGAAAATATAGCCTGCGTTAAGGAGCGAAATAGAGGTGAGGGAGTCAATGGAGTCAAGTGCCTGCTGGGTTGTAGGGAGGTCTTTAAGGTAGTAGGCAACACTATGTGGGTCATTAGGATCTCCCATAGCATCTTTGGTTCTTGTAGTGACAGCCGAGCTGTCACCCACACTGGTGGTATCACTTTCATCATCTGCCAAATCGTCTTCGATGAAGTTGAAAGAGTTTTTGTTGGAGAGGAACCAGAGGTCCTCGAGGGTACGCAACCCCCAGCGCTGACGGAAGGTTTCCTTACCCTTGGAGACGGTCTGAGGGGTATAGAAGTACCAGTCGCCAGTGAGGGTATTCTGCTGCTCGCGGGCATCATTGCGGAGTTCTTCAAGGAGGGCGCGCTCCTTTTCCTCCTCCTCATGCTTGCGCACTTCCTCAATCTTGCCATTGATAAGTTTAGTGCGCTCACTCTCGGACATGGAGGTCACGGCGAGAAGGCTGTCGCAACGCTCATAGACACGGGTGTAGGAGGTCAGTTCGGTGAGCATCTCGAAGCGACGTCGGATATAGTCAAAGCGCTGGTAGTCAGAGGTGATGCACTGCATGGCAGTGTCGTAGTAGCGCTGCGCGAGGTCGTAGTTTTCAAAAACCTCATACTGCACCTCGCCCATGCGGAGGGCTGACTGTGCCTTCTGTGCTTTGTTGACGGTAGCGGCGGCGACACTCATGCGATAGTTGTCGCAAGCTTTCTGTGGCTGCTTGACACCGAGGAACATTTCGCCCTTGGCGAAAAAAATCTGGTCTCGATATTCCTCATTCTTCTTGTCCTTGAGCATGTCATCGAGCTGGTGCTCAAGTTTGGCGATATCGGCATGTTCGAGGTCGGCACAGGATGCCTGACCCAACTTGGCATTAAACTCCAAGACATAGGGAGGGTGATAGCGCAATACCTCGCCATAGTATTTGGCAGCCACAGCCCGTTTATCGAGCTTGCGGTAAATCTGAGCCATAAGAAAGGACAGGCGGGCCTTGGTGTAGCTGTCGGAGGAGACATCGATAGCGTTGTGAATATACTCGACGGCTTTCTTGTATTTCTCCTGAGGGACGGTGGCTTCGACCATAGCACAATAGAGCTTGTCGCGCTGACTGCGCGAGAAGTTGCCCTTGCCGAGGTTCTGCACCAATTGGTCGAGGGCGGCTTCAGCCTCGTCAAAGCGTTTTTCCCTAACCATGCAGCGAGCCAGGAGGACAGCCCCCTGGTCACCAGCCGAGGTACCTTGGAACTGCTGGATAAGGATGTTGCAGGTGTTGGCGGTGGAGACAAAGTCGTGCTTATAGAAAGTGGCATAGGCCGTCAAGAGGTAGCAATCCTTGATATAAGCGACATGCTCCACCCCCTTTATGAAGATGCTATGCTTCTGAATGCCTTTGACTCCCTTCTCGATGGCACGGTCCATCTCGGGATAAAGGCTACGAGAGAGCTCGTCACTACCAATGTTTTCGGGCGGCAGAAACTGAGTGTAGTCATCGACAGCCTGGGAGCGAAGCTTTTTCTTGCCGGCCTTAAGGCTCTCATTGCCGTTCCACCAGACGTTATAATGACAGGTGGTATTGTGGTACTGAATGTTGGTCCACTTGGCCTTCTCGGTGGAACAGGAAGAAAACAGAATGAAGAATGAAAAATAAAGAATGAAGAATCGGCTGACGTGAACCAACCGCTTCAACTTTTTTGATTTCAGATTTCTATTTAATTCTTCACTCTTCATTCATCATTCTTAATTTACACGTTAAACCGGAAGTGCATGATGTCGCCGTCCTGGACAACATAGTCTTTTCCCTCGACCGAAATCTTGCCAGCCTCGCGGCATTTGGCCTCGCTGCCAAGGGAGACATAATCCTCATACTTGATAACTTCGGCACGGATGAAGCCACGTTCGAAGTCGGAGTGGATGATGCCAGCTGTTTGCGGAGCTTTCATACCTTTGCGGAACGTCCAAGCACGGCATTCCTTGGGACCGGCGGTGAGGAATGTCTGGAGGTTGAGTAGCTTGTAGGCAGCCTTAATGAGGCGGTTGACGCCACTTTCCTTGAGACCGAGATCCTCGAGGAACATCTGTTTTTCCTCATATGTCTCCAACTCGGCGATATCAGCTTCGATACCGGCACCGATGACCAGCACCTCGGCGTTTTCGTCCTTCACAGCCTCGCGTACAGCATCAACATACTTGTTTCCGTTAACCACGGAACTCTCGTCGACGTTACAGACATACAAAACAGGCTTGGAGGTCAAGAGCATCAGGTCTTTGGCCACCTCGGCCTGGTTCTCATCCAATTCCACAGTTCGTGCACTCTTGCCCGAAAGCAAGGCTTCCTTGTAAAGGTCCATCACCTCAACAAGCTTTTTGGCACGGGCATCACCACCAGCTTTGCCTTTCTTCACCTCCTTGTCATAACGATTCTCGATGGTCTCGAGATCTTTAAACTGCAACTCAAGGTCAATAGTCAGCTTGTCGCGCACAGGGTCGACAGATCCGTCAACATGGGTAATGTTATCGTCATCAAAGCAACGCAGCACATGGATGATAGCATCGCAGTTACGGATGTCGGCGAGGAACTTGTTTCCGAGTCCCTCACCCTTGGAGGCACCCTTGACGAGGCCTGCGATATCAACAATTTCCACCGTGGCGGGGACCACGCTGGCGGGACGCTCGATCTCCACCAGCTTAGCCAGACGCTCGTCGGGCACGGTGATGACTCCCACATTGGGCTCGATGGTACAGAACGGGAAGTTGGCAGCCTGTGCTTTAGCATTGCTCAGACAGTTGAAGAGGGTCGACTTACCCACATTGGGCAGTCCTACGATTCCACATTGCAGGCTCATATCTCTTTCTCGATTAAGTATTGGTTACGAGTAGTACTATTGCGGCAGACGAGCTCGCCAATAAACCCTGCCAGGAAGAGCATCACACCCAACACCAGGAAGAGCATTGAAAGGTAGAACCAAACGCTGGTAGTAAGAGCTATGCGGCCACTCAGACGCAGCACAAGGACGACAATCAGCGAGATGAAGCCAAAAAGACCAGACACGGTTCCCACGGCACCAAAGAAGTGCATGGGCTGCTTGCCGAACTTGCTCATAAACATGATGCTCATCAGGTCGAGGTAACCGTTGATGAAGCGGCTCATGCCGAATTTGGTGACACCAAACTCACGCTTGCGGTGCTGGACAACCTTCTCTCCTATCTTGCCGAAACCGGCCCACTTGGCGATGACGGGAATAAAGCGGTGCATCTCGCCGTAGACTTCGATGCTCTTCACCACATCGTGGCGGTAGGCCTTAAGGCCGCAGTTGAAGTCATGCAGATAGATACCACTCATGCGGCGAGTGGTCCAGTTGAAGAACTTGGAAGGGATGTTCTTGGCCAATTTGGAGTCGTAGCGTTTCTTCTTCCATCCAGAGACCAGATCGTAGCCCTCCTCTTTAATCATGTGATAGAGCTCGGGAATCTCATCGGGGCTGTCCTGCAAGTCGGCATCCATGGTAATGACCACATCGCCTTCGACGGCATTGAAGCCGGTATTGAGGGCAGCGCTCTTGCCGTAATTTCTTCTGAACTTAATGCCACGGTATGCGGGATTCTCAGCGTGGAGTTTCTCTATTACTCCCCACGAGCCGTCCTTTGAACCATCGTCAACCATCACCACTTCGTAGCTGAAGTCATGTTCTTTCATCACACGGTCTATCCATTCGGCCAGATGAGGCAGCGATTCCGCCTCGTTGTATAACGGTACTACAATTGAAATATCCATACTATATATAATGTATTATACTATATTAATTATTATCTCTTTTTTTCTCTCACTTCACCTTTCTCGTTCCTCAACACCAACGACGACACGAAAGCGCCGAAGCCACCGAGGATAGCCAGCTTGACGGCCGACTCGATGCCCCACCAAGCCGCCCAGTAGTGCGACGGTGCCGACACCACCGCCTCTTCGCTCCTAAGAGTACTTGTGAAGAGGTCGGCCTGCTCGGAAACAGCACATCCGAAGCCCCATACGAACAGCCCATACAGCACACTAGCCACCACTGCTGTCCCCATGCCAAAAAGCATCAGTTCTTTCAGTGTCGCCTTCTTCTCTTCCAACGAATTGCGGTAGAGCAACGTGAAAAGAAACACTGCCACCAACATGATGCCGTCGCTCATATAGGCTTCCGGGCTCTCGGCGGGCGTACCCATCATATAGCGCACAAGGATATAAAGCATCAGGAGCACTCCCGTAATCAATCCGCACCGCAGATAGGCTTTACGGTAGTTCCCATGAATGGTGGAATTGTATCTTCTAAAAAACTTCACTTTCCTTAAACTTTAAATAATACTCTTTACCTCACATTCGCTTCAAGCGCAGCCCTGACTTTATTTTTTATCTCCAAAGCCCTCTTCTCCGCCACTCCGTGACGTTTAGGACGGAAGAGGTCGGCATATATCACCTTGCCCAATTTAATCTTGGGATGAGTGATGCTTCCTTTCACGTCTACTCCCACCTTAGCCAAGAGGGGGTTCTTCAGGAGCTCGAGATGATAGGCACAATCCTTGTTGATTCCCTGTACTCCTGAGATACATATCTGGTAACTCCCCATACTCAGCAAGAATGGCAGCACCTCAATCTCGGTCCCGTGACCATCATCCATGCAGGTCATCTCCACACTCAGACTGTCTATCTTTATCTTGTCGTCCTTATCTTTCCAGCTTTTAAATTTCATAAACTTGGCGATAGTGGCGATATCACTGTTGTCCATCACCACTAAGTTTTTACCCGAGATGGCGGCGGCACCTTTCACCGACGACATCTTCGGATGGTAGAAAGCATCCAGATACGACTCACCTGCCAAGTGGAAGTTGGCGTTGCCGTTGAATGCCGACAGCATCGGCACCAGCGTGTCAACGGCAGGAATCATGTCCAACAATTCGTCAATCTGAATGTCCAGCAAGTGGAAATCAATGGCGGCAAAGAGGTTGCCCGGTCGCGGCGACCGGTAGAGGGCCGTTAGCTGCATCGTAGCAGCTTTGCACACAAAGCCCATCTGGTCCAACACCACACGCCCGTCATTCACCGTCAGCGCGCCCGCCACGTCGTGCAGGTCATTGCCAAAGGCGATACTACGCTTGATATGTGTATGAAGCGTTACATTCACATCCCGCGGCACAATGAACGGATTGGCCTCGGCAGGCACTGCATCCTCCTTCCTCATAGCCTCCAGACTGTCCTTGTCGCTACCCATGCCGCTGAACATGCTCATCATCTGGTCCACATCAGCATAGTCCGAGGTGAAATTCAAGTCGCCCTTCAGCATGGCCTTGTGGTCCAGCCAGTCTTCCAGATTCTCCACCTCCCCATAGATTTCAAAGTCCGAATGTCCCATCTTCACCTTGGCGGTATGGATGTCGAGAACAGCGGGAGAATAAGCCATATTAAATTCAGTGACACGCACATTCTCTGGCATCTGCGGTGTATAGAGAAGCAGATTGTCGACAGTCACATTGAAGCGTGGGTTATACTGCTTAATGACATTCTGCTTGGTGGAGTCGAGCCGCACCGAACCTCCGAGTTTAAGCTCGCTGAGAAGCAGAATCGTCGAATCCATCTTTGCATCCGTCTCCCCTACCTTGATATCAAAGGCTGCGGCCAACTGTTCTTTCATCACATTGTTGACTCCTACCTTGATAGAGGCATTTTCCAGGTCAAGGTTCATCTTCTTCCCGTTCTCCACATTTACCTTTCCACTTATCATCTGCACGTCGGCCATCTTTCCTTTCTGCTTGGAAGGCATCTGTAAGGCGATGTCGAGAATCTTCGCATCAGCATGCAGGCTGTCGTAAGTCACATAGAGATTCTTGAGCTTGACAGTGCCGTTGGCTTTCATCTTGTCGTAGGCCTGCTTCTGCAGTTGGCTCATCTTGAAATTGGCTTTCAGATCGAGGTCGGCATTACCTTTAGCCATGAATTTTATCCCCTTGGGAATCATCGGTTCCACATCCTCCAGCGGAAGCGTTCCTTTCACGTTGGCATCGACCCGCATATCGCCCAGCAGGTTGTCCACACGGCCGCTCGCCGTCAAATCCGTGCCCTGCGTGTGGGCTCTCAAACCCTCTATGGTGACATAACTCTCTTTCTGCTTGTCGGGATTGATGCCGAAACCTACCTTGCCCTTAATCTTGGTCAGCTTGTAGGGCAGCATCTTCGGGGCATGAAAACGGCCGTCGGTCAACGTGACATATCCGCCTACTCCCGGCATCGTGCTGTCCGTCAAGCTGCCCGTGGCTGCCACCACAAAGCCCACCTCGCCGTCCAGTTCCATGCCCTTGCGGAACGTTACATACTGCGCGGGAATGATGTCCAGCAGCGGCGCCACCCGCCAGTCGCCGTCAGTCTCCACTGCCATATCCAACATCAAAGGTTTCCCATCGCGAGGCAGGTAACACTGGCCGTTAAGCATCAACCCATAGTCGTCAATCTTTATTTTCGAGTCGCTGAGCCACACCTCCTTCTTGTTGAGTTTCACCACCACGTCGGGCATCTCCACCTCCAGAAGCTCTTTCTTCGACCCGCGCAGTTTCTCGTTGATCATCTCCGTGCCCCCAACTTCAAGTTTTCCCTCATCGACTCCAAGACTCATCTTGCAGCGAGCTTCATCCATGTCGCCAACTCCGTTGAGGTTCAATTTACAGTCTTCCCACCAACTTTCAACCACAGAATTACACAGCGAGTCGTAGTGTTGCACAATCATCACCCCACTACCCAACTCCACCTCGGCATCCAACTTCTCATCCAGCAGGGAGCCCTTTACATCCAACTCCACATCAGACATATCCAAACGGGTAAACGCCTCACCCTTGCCCCGCATTGTAAAGCAGAGCTCGTCGCTCTCAAGTTCCAGTTTCCCATCGACATCGCTGCCGTCCATCATGCCTTTCAGGTAGAGGTCCAAAGCCTCCACCGAAGCCTCCATCTCACCATCCTTGATGAAGTCGACATTGAGGTTGTTTATCTTAATCTTCTTCAGGTCTATCAGTTCCGGCAACTTCGAAGTGCCTGTATCTTCCTTCTCGCTCTTGGGGAAGATGTCGAAGTTGGCCTCGCCGTCGCTATTGATGTAGAGGTTGGCTGTGGCATTGTCCATTATCACCTGATGGACAATCACCTTGCCATCCCTTAGGAAAGCCTTAATGTCGATACCTACGGTGAGGCTGCCTATCTTGGCCACCGTATCGTTGGCAAAGGGCTGCAACGGGTTTATAATCACCACATCCTCTATCTTCAGGCCCGCGTCGGGGAAGGTGGAGAGGAGTGTCAAGTCGACGTTGCCGAATTTGGCCTCGCAGGTGATAAAGTTGCCGGCCAGGCTGTTGACAATCTTGGTGAGCTTGCTAGGCGTGAAGATAAGCCACAAAGCAACAATCACCGTCAGCACTATCAGTCCCAACAGCGAGCCCAGCGAGATCCAAGCAATCTTCCAGCCTTTCTTTATCTTCATGGATTAACCCTTTCCAACTTCGTTGTCCTTCCGTAAATATCCTCCCACCGCACCATCGACGACGAAATTTCCTTGATGGTATACAACTTCACAATATCGATGCCGCCAAGCTCACCACTGCCTTTAAACTCCACTTCCAGCTCGTCGCCACCATTAATTGTCCATGTGAAATCGCCGTTGTTCTCGTCCTCAGGGTCGAACTCGCCACGGTTCACCAGATTTCCTGTGCCGTTACTCTCAAACGTCCAGTAGTATTGCGTACCTTCCTTCACCCACTCACCATACAACTGGCTAGGACTCACCTCCAGATGGTCGTCCTTGCCGCAACTCCACACCAGCGCGCACGCGCACACGAGAAAACAAAAGGATAAAAAATTCTTCTTCACCGACTTTAAGACTTTACGACCTTTTGACTTTACGACTTTACGACATACACATCCTTCAAGGTACGTCCCTGCTCGTCGTAATCCAATCCGTAGCCCACGATAAACTCATTGCCTATTTCGCGGCCTACATAGTCCACCTTGTAGTCTCCCTTGAAAGCATTGGGCTTGAAAAACAACGTGCAGATTCTCACGCTCCGCGGCTTCAACGCCCACACGCTCTGCAGCATTCTCTTCATCGAGAATCCCGAATCCACCACGTCCTCGATAATCAGCACATCTCGGCCTTCCAGTTCCGGTGGGAAGGGCAACATGCACTTCACCTCGCCCGTGCTGCTCATGCCGCTATATGACGCATAGCGCACAAAACACACCTCACACGGCACCGTAAAGCGCCGCACCAGGTCGGAGGCAAACATAAACGAGCCCGTCAGAATGGGGCACGCCACAAGATCCTTCCCTTCATAATCCTTGCTCACCTCGTCGGCCAGCCGACGCACAATTTTGTTAATTTCCTCCTCGGGAATAAAAATCTCGAAATCTTTGTCTTTAACCTTCATACCTAGAACTTAGAATTTAGAAATCTGAACTCTCCATCACCACTCGCAATCCATACAGCTCATACTTGCCCGTCGGCAGGTACCAGCCACGGTCATACACCGTGCAAGCTGCCGACGTGCTTCCATAATGGCCACCGCGCAACACCCGATTCTCCCCCTCCCGTGGTCCACGGGGATTCGTCTGCTCGGCATCCGTGTACTCTTCCACCCAATCTTGACACCATTCCGCCACGTTGCCACTCATGTCATACAATCCCCTGGCATTGGGTTGCAACTGTCCCACCGCATGCGTCTTTCCCTCGCTGTTCACACAGAACCAGCAGTAGCGCTCCAAATCCTTGCGGTCGGCACATCCTGCGTATGGGAAACGCGAACCGCCTCTGGCGGCATACTCCCACTCCGCCTCCGTAGGCAGACGGAAACGCCGTCCCGTCAGCTGGCTCAACAACATACAAAACTGCTGTGCCTCCACCCACGATACACTCTCCACTGGGAAGTTGTCACCCTTAAACTTCGACGGGTTATCACCCATCACCGCCCGCCATAGTGCCTGCGTGACTTCAAAACGGCCAATATAGTATCCGTCAACGGTCACCTTATGCTCGGGCTTAGCCAGCATATAGGTCAACTTGACACCTTTCGGAGTCGCGTTATTTCCCATGGAGAACGTGCCACCTTGCACCCACACCATTTCCACCGACACCTCGTCAGTCACCTTCACCGCCAGGACACTGTCTTGCGCAGCGCAATCAGGTAAAAAATAAAAAGTAAAAACCAAAAGACACACCATCGCCCAAGAAGCGATAATATGTGAGACCTGCGTGCTCATATTTTTTTTAGTTTTCACCTTTTAGTTTTTACTTTACATGTTCATGTGTTCTTCGCTCCACTGTTCCGGATTCACACGCCACTTGGCCAGACTCTCCATAGCCTCGGGTTGGATATACTCGCACTCCTTGGCCACCTTCACCAGCGTATCATAATCCGTCAGCGTCATCAATTCGACATTCTCGTTGGCAAAGTTGTCGGCAGCCACCTGGAGACCATAGGTGAAGATAGCAGCCATGCCCTTCACGATGCAGCCCTTCTCTCTCAGGGCCTTCACTGCGATGAGCGAGCTCTTGCCGGTGGAGACGAGGTCCTCAATGACCACAACGGACTGACCCTCGTGGATCTCACCCTCAATCTGGTTCGTCAGACCGTGGCTCTTCTGCTCCGAGCGCACATACACGAAAGGTTTTCCCAGTTCCTGGGCAACCAGCGCGCCTTGGGCAATGCCGCCGGTGGCCACACCAGCAATCACATCCACATCACCCCACGCCTCCTTCACTATCTCGGTGAAACGCTGGCGGATGAATGTGCGAATCACAGGATAGGACAACGTCACTCGGTTGTCACAATAAATGGGCGATTTTCGCCCTGAAGCCCATGTGAAAGGATGCTCGTTATTGAGCTTTACCGCTTTCACTGTCAGTAAGAATTCTGCCGTCTTTGCGGCCATGTCTTTGTTTGTAATCATGCTGCAAAAATACAACTTTTTTTTATTATAGTAGAAACTTTTTTATCAACAGCGGAAAAGGCACCACAATACCCTAGTGGAAAACTCGTACTTTGTACCTACCAAACCCATATCAACTCCTTACCAACTCCTACCACAGTAGGAGATGATTGGGCAATAATCGGTCATTAAAATACCATTTTTAACATTTATTATGAAAGTTCAACCTACGTAGACACAATAACAACACATCTCCAAAGAGGGGTCGTGAGGGCGTGGTTTAACGGATGAAAAAAAAAGCGGTGAGAAACATTTTTTTTGGTATTTTAACAAAAACATCTATATTTGTACTTCGATTTTGAAAAGGATAAAAATCAAAATTTACTAGATATGAAGAAATTAACTTTATCACTCCTCGCATTGGCAACGCCAATTATGGCATTTGCCAGTGAAGCGGACCTCGAAATGCCGACAGGTTTCGCCTCGAATCCCGACGCTTCCATCCTCTACTGGGGCTTCGCCGTGGTCATTCTCGGCCTACTGTTCGGATTCTGGCAGTTCAACAAGGTGCGCAAGCTCAAGGCTCACCAGTCGATGCTCGAAATCGGCAACGTTATCTTCAAGACCTGTTCGACCTATCTCAAGCAGCAGGGCAAGTTTCTCCTGCTCCTCTTCGTCTTCATCGGTGCCGCCATCGCACTGTATTTCGGCGTGCTGAGCAAGATGAACGCCGGCGCCGTGGTGCTGATTCTGGCCTGGACGGTCATCGGCATCCTGGGCAGCTACAGCGTGGCCTGGTTCGGTGTCCGCATGAACACCTTCGCCAACGCCCGCATGGCTTTTGCCTCGCTGCGCCGCAAACCCCTCGACCTGCTGAACATCCCGCTGCGTGCCGGTATGAGCATCGGCATCGTCCTCATCTGCGTCGAGCTGGTTCTCATGCTCATCATCCTGCTTTTCATGCCCGAGAATCTGGCCGGCAGCTGCTTCATCGGCTTTGCCATCGGTGAGAGCCTCGGCGCCAGCGCCCTGCGTATCGCCGGCGGTATCTTCACCAAGATTGCCGACATCGGAAGCGACCTAATGAAGGTGGTCTTCAAGATTGGCGAGGACGACCCGCGCAACCCCGGCGTCATCGCCGACTGCACCGGCGACAATGCCGGCGACTCCATTGGACCCACCGCCGACGGCTTCGAGACCTACGGTGTCACCGGCGTAGCTCTCGTCTCTTTTATCCTCCTCGCTGTCCCAGACCCCTCGATGCAGGTGAAACTTCTGGTCTGGATCTTCGTTATGCGTATTCTCGGTATCATCGCCTCTGTGCTTTCCTACTATATTAATGGTGCTATCGCTAAAGCCAAGTATCGCAACGCCGACGACATCAACTTTGAGAAACCCCTGACCTCTCTGGTGTGGATCACTTCTATCCTGAGTATCATCGGCACCTTCTGCGCCAGCTACGCCATCCTCGGCCATGTCGAGGGTATGCCCAACCTCTGGCTCGCCTTGAGCATCATCATCTCCTGCGGCACGCTGGGTGCTGCCCTCATCCCCGAGTTCACCAAACTCTTCACCTCCCCCACTTCCAAGCATGTCAAAGAGGTTGTCAAAGCCTCTGAGCAGGGCGGCGCTTCGCTGAACATCCTCTCCGGCCTCGTGGCCGGCAACATGGGCGGCTTCTGGACCGGCATCGTTTTCTTCGTCCTGATGCTCATTGCCTACTTCGCATCCTTCGCCTTCGGCATTGAGCCCGTCTTCGGCCCCTACTACAGCATCTTCGCCTTCGGCCTCGTGGCCTTCGGTATGCTGGGCATGGGTCCTGTGACCATCGCCGTCGACAGCTACGGTCCCGTGACCGACAACGCCCAGAGCGTCTACGAACTGAGCCTCATTGAGGACGATATCGACCGCACCACCAAGGAGGTGGAAAGCGAGTTCGGCTTCAAGCCCGACTTTGAGAAAGCCAAATACTATCTCGAGGCCAATGACGGCGCTGGCAACACCTTCAAGGCCACTGCCAAGCCGGTGCTCATCGGCACCGCCGTGGTGGGTGCCACCACGATGATCTTCTCTCTCATTCTGATGATTCAGAAGACCCTCGGTATTGACCCCGCCAGCATCCTCAACCTGCTGAACCCCTACAGCATCCTCGGCTTCATCCTCGGTGGCTGCGTCATCTACTGGTTCACTGGCGCCTCCATGCAGGCCGTCACCACGGGTGCCAACCGCGCTGTGGAATACATCAAGGACAACATCAAGCTTGACGCCAATGCCCCCAAGAAGGCCGATATCGCCAAGAGCCAGGAAGTGGTCAAGATTTGCACCAACTATGCCCAGAAGGGAATGATCAATATCTTCATCGCCATCTTCTGCTTCGCCCTGGCCTTCGCCTGCCTCTCGAGCCCCGAGAGCATCGGAGGGCAGAATGCCGTGTGCCTCTTCATCAGCTACCTCATCTCCATCGCCGCCTTCGGCCTGTTCCAGGCTGTCTTCATGGCTAACGCCGGCGGTGCTTGGGACAATGCCAAGAAGGTTGTTGAGGTCGACATGAAAGCCAAGGGCACCGAGCTGCACGATGCCAGCGTCGTCGGCGACACCGTGGGCGACCCCTTCAAGGACACCTCTTCCGTGGCTCTGAACCCCATCATCAAGTTCACCACCCTCTTCGGTGTCCTCGCCATGGAGATTGCCATCAGCGCCAGCTTCCGCAGCCTGGCCCCTTGGTTCGGCGTGGTGTTCCTGCTCGTAGCCCTCTATTTCGTCTACCGCTCATTCTACAAGATGCGCATCAAGTAGAAAATGTTAAAATGTAAACTTTTTTGCGGTGCAAAGAAATTATTTCGTATCTTTGCACCGCAATTTTTTTATATAGTATATGGAACTTAAAGGTAAAATATCTCAAATCATTGGAGCCGTAGTGGACGTGACGTTCCCCGACGGCGAAGCTCTTCCCGACATCTACACCGCCTTGAGCGTGAAACGCCCCGACGGCACAACCATTATCCTCGAATGTCAGCAAGATATTGGAGAGAACACCATGCGCTGCATCGCCATGGACTCCACCGACGGTCTGGAGCGCGGTATGGAGGTTCTCTCCCTGGGAGGCCCCATCTCAATGCCTGTGGGAGAAAACATCAATGGCCGCCTCTTCAACGTTATCGGCGAGACCATCGACGGTATGCCTGCCCCCGAATGCGAGAAGCGCTACAGCATCCACCGCGAGCCCCCGAAATTTGAGAACCTTTCCACCTCTCAAGAGATTCTCTACACCGGCATCAAGGTTATCGACCTCATCCAGCCCTTCCTGAAAGGCGGCAAGATTGGCCTCTTTGGCGGTGCTGGCGTGGGAAAGACCGTGCTTATCCAGGAGCTAATCAACAATATCGCTAAGAAATACTCCGGCATGAGCGTCTTCACTGGTGTCGGCGAGCGTACACGTGAGGGTAACGACCTGCTGCGCGAGATGATTGAGGCTGGCGTTATCAAGTACGGTGAGGAGTTTAAAAAGAGTATGGAAGAGGGCAGCTGGGACCTCAGCAAGATTGACAAGGAGGCCCTAAAAGACTCCAAGTGCACCATGGTCTTCGGCCAGATGAACGAGACCCCCGGTGCCCGTGCCCGTGTGGCACTGGCAGGCTTGACGCTCGCCGAATACTACCGCGACGGCGACGAGAAGACCGGTGGCCGCGACATCCTGCTCTTCATCGACAATATCTTCCGCTTCACCCAGGCAGGCTCCGAGGTGTCGGCCCTGCTCGGCCGTATGCCCTCCGCCGTGGGTTACCAGCCCACGCTGGCTACCGAGATGGGTCTGATGCAGGAGCGTATCACCTCCACAAAACGCGGCTCCATCACCTCCGTGCAGGCCGTCTACGTGCCTGCCGACGACTTGACGGACCCAGCCCCTGCCACCACCTTCGCCCACCTTGACGCTCAGACCGTTCTGAGCCGTAAGATTACCGAACTGGGTATCTACCCCGCTGTCGACCCGCTGGAGTCCACTTCGCGCATCCTCTCGCCCGACGTGGTCGGCGAAGAGCACTACGAGACCGCCCAGAAGGTGAAGCAGATGCTGCAGCGCTACAACGAGCTGCAGGATATCATCGCCATCCTCGGTATGGAAGAACTCGGCGAGCAGGACAAGCTCGTCGTCAGCCGTGCTCGCCGCGTGCAGCGCTTCCTCTCACAGCCCTTCTTCGTGGCTGAAGCTTTCACCGGTCTGCAGGGTCGCTTCGTGAGCATCGAGGACACCATCAAGGGCTTCAACATGATTCTCAGCGGCGACGTGGACTACCTGCCCGAGCAGGCCTTCCTGATGGTCGGTACCATCGAAGAAGCCATCGAGAAAGGCGAGAAGATTCTGGCCGAAACAAAATAGCCCATAAGACTTATACGGCCTATTAAACCTATTAGACCCATAAGACCTATGAAAGTAAAAATATCTAAACCCGACGCTATCCTCTTCGAAGGCGATGCAAAGCTGGTGCAGCTGCCCGGCACTGATGGTTCTTTGGAGATTTTAGAGAATCACGCCCCAATCATCTCGGCACTCGCTGTCGGCGACATCCGTATCGTCTTGCCCGACAACACCGAGCAGACCTTCGCCATCCGTGGAGGCGTTATCAAAGGGCAGCAGAACGACTTAATGATTCTGGTACAATAAAAGGTGAAAGGTGAAAAGTGAAAGATGAAACAATAATTATCAGCAATGCGCTGCTTAATGGTGCCTTTGTCGACATAACTATCGACAAAGGCATTATTAGTCAAATAAAGCCTCACCATTCTCTCCTTTCACCTCACACCTCTCATCTCATCGAGGCCTCCGGCCTCTCCGTTCTCCCCGGGCTGATGAACATGCACTCGCATGCGCCAATGACCCTCTTCCGTGGCCTCGGCGACGACCAGCCGCTGGATGTCTGGCTCAACGACTACATCTGGCCTGCCGAACAGAAACTCTCCGATGAGCTGGTCTACCAAGGCACCCTACAGGCCTGCCACGAGATGCTGGCTTCCGGCACCACAGCCTTCAACGACATGTACTTCCACCTTCCTGCAATGGCCCATGCCGTAGAAGACAGCGGCATCAAGGCCCTGCTAGGACTGAATGTCTTTGGTGATGGAGAGGAATTGAACGACGGCGACACCATCGACCTAATCAGCCGTCACTCGGCAAATATCAACTACAGCATTGCTCCACACTCGGTCTACACCGTCTCCCAAAAGGGGCTACTACGTTGCGCCGATTTCTGCAAAGAACTCGGCCTTCCCATGCACATCCACATGAGCGAGACTCAAAAAGAGGTTGACGACTGTCTGCGTGAGTATGGCTGCCGTCCTTGGGAATACCTCGACAGACTCGGCATCCTCGACCTTCTGGGACGCAACATCATCGCTGCCCACTGCCTGCACCTCTCAGAGAATGAGATTCGTCTCATCGGCGACCACCATATCACCTGCGTCCACTGTCCCAACAGCAACCTCAAGCTCGGTAGTGGCTATCGTTTCCCCATGTTGGAGCTCATAGACGCTGGAGCCAACGTCATGCTGGGAACCGACGGGTCTGCCAGTAGCAACAACCTCGACATGATAGAGGTGATGAAGACGGCCGCCTTGCTACAGAAAGGCTGGCGTGGCGACCCCTCCGTGGTCCCCGCTTCACAAATACTCTCTCTGGCCACTGGAGGACACACCATCGCCCCAGGCCAACCCGCCTGTCTCTTCCTCTCTACGGCGAAAAGCCTTTCCGACCTCGTCTATGCCTCTCACGGCGACAGCGTAGTCCTCACTATGGTCGGCGGCAAAATAGTCTACAAAAAATGAAAAGAGCTCTATTCTCCCTTTCGGTCCTGTTTCTTGTAGCCTGCTCGGGTAACCTCCACGGAGACAAGATGATATTCCGCTACAACGAAAGTGCCGGCATCGCCACCCTCGACCCCGCTTTTGCCAAGGATCAGAGCATCATCTGGCCCTGCCGACAACTCTACAACGGGCTTATCCAGCTAGACACCAATCTGGAGATACGACCCTGCATTGCCAAGCGGTGGGAAATATCTTCCAACGGACTCACCTACACCTTTACCCTTCGCAACGATGTATTCTTCCATAAAAACCCACTCTTCGGCACATCCGACAGCACACGCCGAGTGACGGCTGAGGATTTCCGCTATAGTTTCAACCGAATTGTCGACCCCGACATAGCATCGCCAGGAGCTTGGATTTTCTCCGATGTTGAGAACACAGAGGCACCTGACGACACCACCTTCATCGTCCGTCTCAAGGAGCCTTTCGCCCCCTTCCTTTCAATGCTTGGGATGGTCTATTGCTCGGTAGTGCCGAGAGAGGTTGTGGAACACCACGGCAAGGAGTTCCGCTCGCATCCCTGCGGCACAGGCCCCTTTAAGTTCCAGTACTGGAAAGAAGGCGTGAAACTGGTGCTGCGGAAAAATCCCGACTATTTTGAGCACGACGAGCAGGATGCTTCCCTGCCCTATCTCGACGCCGTTGCCGTCACCTTCATCGTCGACCGCCAAACGGTTTTCCTGGAGTTTGTCAAGGGCAACCTCGACTTCATGAACTCGCTGGATGCAAGCTATAAAGACGAGATTCTCACCCTCGACGGGAAGCTGAAAGAGAAATATGCCAACCGTATTGACATGGTCTCCACCCCCTACCTCAACACCGAGTATCTAGGTTTCAACATGGAATGCGACAATAGTGTCCTGCATGACCGCAGGCTCCGTCAGGCTATCAACTACGGCTTCGACCGCAAGAAGATGATGCGCTACTTGCGCAACAATATCGGAGCTCCCGGCATCGGCGGATTCATTCCAAAAGGGTTGCCGGGCTACAGCAACTGCGGATACTCCTACGACCCTGAACGTGCACGACAACTGATCAACGAGGTGAAGAAGTCCCACGGCCCCCTCCCAAAACTTACACTCTCAACCACCTCCAACTATCTGGACCTCTGCAAGTATATCCAACAACAACTGGGGCTTATCGGCCTTGACATCCAGGTCGACGTCAATCCTCCTGCCGCCCTACGCGAACAGATAGCCCAGGGCAAATGCGACTGGTTCCGCGGCTCATGGGTAGCCGACTATCCCGATGCCGAGAACTACCTCTCGCTCTTCTACGGACCCAACCGCTCGCCCGCAGGGCCCAACTACACACGCTTTGCCAATGACAAAGTCACAAAGCTATACCTCCAGGCCCGCAGTTGCACCGACCCGGAACGTCGCACGCAACTCTACCAGACCATCGACAGCCTGGTCATGGAAGAGGCTCCAGTCATGGTGCTCTACTATGACCAAATCCTACACTTCACGCACAAGAATGTACAAGGATTGCGTAGCAACGCAATGAATAATCTGGATTTACGCTTCGTCAAAATTCTTTAGCTCCACCACCCCCTCGGGGCCATAAACAGCATAGTTGCGGTTGTGGAGCCAGTCGCCGACATTGACATAAGTGCAACCATTGCCCAGGTCGCGTGTCAGTGGCGTATGGCGGTGGCCGAAGACACAATAATCGAAGTGTTCTTTCTCAAGCCTTTGCTTGCAGTAGATGACAATACCCTCGCGGCCGTCGCCAAGATAGTGCAACATATCGCGCTTGGCATGTTTGCGCTTGTTTCCATCGCTCCAACGGTGGGCGATGCCAAAGGTAAATGCCGAAGGAAGCATCTTGAAAAGTCTGTGACAGAAGCGGCTGCGGAAGAAGACACGCACAAAATCGAACCAACGATCCGTATGGCCCAATCCATCACCATGACCGATGAGGAAACGCTTTCCATAGAGCTCCACCTCTACTGGATCATCATGTACAATGGCTCCGAATTCCTTGGTAAAGTAGTCGAATACCCACATATCATGATTACCAATAAAGAAATGGATTTCGACCCCACTGTCACTCAACTCTGCCAATTTACCAAGAAGACGCACATGGCCACGCGGAACCAAATAGCGATAGGAAAACCAAAAATCGAAGATATCTCCCAATAGCATGAGAGTCTTGCAATCGCCTTTGATGTTATCAAGCAAACGGCAGAGCTGCAACTCGCGTTCACGTGAGTTGCAGCCACTGCCGAGGTGTGCATCTGTTATAAAATATACCTTGTCTTTCAACTTATCAACTTTTATCTCAGCCAGTTTCGTGGATTCTGCGACGAAGTGCTCTTCCATAGTTGGAAGGAGAACTCCGCGCTGCCGTCGCTGTTGGTGTATACCGTTCCGAGGTTATATCCTGTAGTAACCTTCGTGCCTTCGCTGACCGATACCGAGCCCATGTTGGCATAGACCGTCATGTATTCACCGTGACGGACAATGATACCCTTTGTACCGTTGGGGCAAGTGAAGACTCGTGTCACCGTACCGTTAAAGACACACTTCACGGCTGCACCGCCGTTGCATACGAGGTCGATGCCGTTGTTCATATTCTGTCCCCCGGAGGCATGGGTATAACGGCCATACTCGCGAGAGACCTTCGTGTAGCTTACTGGCCACGGGAGGCGACCCCTGTTGGAAGCGAAGTCGTTGCTCAGCGCCACTTCGGCGGTGCTGGGAGCCGGGGTTGTGGAAGAAACACTCTTGCCCTTACTGCTCACTGAAACCTCCTTGCTCTTGGCGGCACGGGCTTTGGCTATCTCTTCGTTGATGATGCGCTGAATCTGCTGTTGCAGCTCGCGCTTCTGCTTCTCTTTCTTGGCAATCTGCGCCTGCAGGTTCTTCTCCTGCTGCTTGCTGCTCTTCAGCGACTTCTGCTGAGCCTGCTGCTCATGCGACAACTCGGCCTTCTGCTTGCGGTGCTGCTCCAGAAGGCCTTGCTGCTCGCGCTGCTGACGCTTCAGCTCAACCCCCACATCATTCAGTTCCTGCTCCTTCTGCTTGATGGCCATCGCCTGACGGTGTCGGTAACGGCTGTAGTCGCGAAAATACTTCGTGCGAAGGTAGGCGTAGTTGTAACTCTTGGTGTCAAGCACCAAAGCCACTCGGTCCAGGTTGCCCCGCTCGCGGTAGAGGGCTCGCACTACCTTGCCGTACTCAAGCTTCATGCTGTCCACCTGACCGCGCATGAGGGCGATACTGTCCTCCGTCTGCGTCATGCGGATATTCAGCAGGTTGAGCTGACCGTCGAGATTGTTGATAAGTTTTGTGCGCTCGGCAATCTTCTTCTCAAGAATCTTAAGCTGTTGCTGGCCGGCCTTGCTGTTTTTCTTGGCTTTGGCAAGGTCGTTGTTAAGTTTCTTAATCTCCTGCTCGACCTTCGCCTTGTCGCTCTCCAGCTGCTTCTTGCTCTGGCCATAGGCCAAGGTGAAAGATGAAAGATGAAAGGTGAAGACCAGGGCATATACAACGATGCGCCAGCCACCTTTAACCTTTAACCTTTCACCCTTAACCTTTGTTCTACCAGTTAAGAATCTTCTTAAAGTCATATTCTTCGGGGTTGGCCACATACTTCCTCGCTGCTTCATAGTCGGCGGGAGTGATGTAGTCCATGATATCGTTCACATAGGACATCACCTTGTTGCTGTTCACGTTCACCAGTCTCGGCGGAATCTTGCCCGTCTCCGGATCCTGCAGGTCTTTGAGGTACAGCGGGCTCACGTTGCCTTGCTGGTCGACATACACCATGCAGCCCGTGCAACCCTCGTTGAAAAGCGTGTGCACTCCCATGCCCATCAGCGAGCAATAGGTCAGGTCAAAGGCGATAGGCGTATGGCAACGGATCTCATAGCCGATCTCCACCGGACGCGTCTTCACCTTCAAGCCAATCTCCTTCGCCTTGCGCTCCAGCAGGTCGTTGAAAATGTGAGCCTTCGACACCTTGCCCAGTTCCGGATGACCGTGCTCGTCATAACTGAAGTGGATGCCGCTGTTCTTGATCTCCTCGTCGCTCAACGAGTGGAACACACCCTCCGAAATCATCGCGGCACCGTAGTCGATACCCATCATCTTGCGCTTCACGATACAGGAGATTACCATGTTGATAATCTTCTCTACTGTAATCTCCGTCTTGTTGAAGAACTCGGGGATGATCACCATCGGATAATGGCAGGCTCCGGCAATGCCTAGCGCCAGATGGCCCGCCGAACGTCCCATGGCGCTCACCACAAACCAGTTCTCGCTCGTCCGCGCATCCTCCATCACCGCAGTGGCCAGCACACAACCCTGGGCTTTCGCGCTGTTATAGCCGAACGTCGGGCTGCTGTTCGGCAGCGGCAGGTCGTTGTCAATCGTCTTCGGGACATGGATGTTGGCAATCGGATACTGCTTGTCGGCCAAGAACTTGGCTATACGGTTGGCTGTCGAAGCCGTATCGTCACCACCCACAGTGACCAGAAGCTTAATCTCGTTCTCCGTGAAAAGCTTCAAGTTGAAACGCTGCTCGAAATCCTCCGCCGTAGGTTTGAAACGGCTCATCTTGAGAATCGAGCCGCCCTTGTTGAAAATCTCGTCAGCCGTCAGGAAATCCAGATCCTGCATGCGGGGCTTGTCGCTGAACAGCGCGCTGTAGCCGCCATGAAGACCGATGACACGGTAGCCGTCGCGAAGAAAAGTCTTCGCCACCGAGGCCACCACAGTATTCATTCCAGGAGCGGGACCTCCGCCCGTAAGTATTGCTATGCTTTTCATATATTTTTAAGTATTAAAACAAAATGCAAAAATACAGATTTTACCACGAACTGCCAAATTTTTTTTTCAACAGCCAATAACAATCCCTAACCAGACCGCACTTTTAACATTAATTAAATATAAAGCAGTTGTTTTTTTTTCGTATCTTTGCACCTCGGTTTTTAACATTTGAGAGGAATATGAAGATTAATAAAATCATAATAATCACCTTATTATCACTTTTCGGCTACCAGTGGTCACGGGCACAGGAAGTGCTAACCTTGGAAGAGTGCCGTCTGCGTGCTTTGGAGGCTAACGCCGGATTGAAACGCGCCGATGTGAGAAAGAGCGAAACGGAAGCATTGGAAAAGGTAGCGCTGTGGCAGATGCTCCCCAAGGTGAGCGCCAACGGCACCTACAACTGGATGGAAAAAAGCACCAACCTGCTGAGCGATGAGCAGAAAGACCGCCTGAACAACCTGAGCAGCATAGTGCAGCAGGACCTCTCGAGCGCTTTCCAACAAGAATTCGGCAACATTCCCCTTGTCGGACCCCTAATAGCCAACGCACTGACGAATATCATATCAGGCCCAACCTTAACCACCAACATCGACAACGTAGGCCATCGTATCACCAATGCACTGGAGACAGATACCCGCAACGTGATGGCAGGTACGGTAACGGTGACACAGCCGGTCTTTATGGGTGGCAAATTGGTGGCCCTACATAAAATGGCAAGCCTGGCCAATGAACTTTCCGGCGTGGAATACGACAAAGCGAAAGAGTCGCTGCTGATAGCGGTGGACGAGGCCTACTGGCAAGTGGTGAGTGTGAAGCACAAAAAGGAACTTGCAGAACAGTATGCAGCCCTGCTCGACACATTGACTCACGACGTAGAGGAGATGGTAGCTGCCGAGGTGGCTACCAAAGGCGATTTGATGAAGGTACGCGTAAAACTCAATGAGGCTCAGATGAACCTCACCAAGGCCACCAACGGTCTGGCACTAGCCAAGATGTTGCTGGCTCAACGTTGTGGAATGCCATTAGACCAAGACTTCGACGTGAAGCATCTCCATGTGGATGCACAAGAGGCCATTTCCCTTCAGCCCAACCCCACGATAGACATGGACACAGTGTGGACGAAACGCAAAGAGATGCGCATGCTCCGCATCAGCGACAGCATCGCTCGTGCCGGCGTAACCATCGCACGAAGCACCCTGATGCCTAATATCGCGGTGACGGGAGGCTATCTAGTCTCCAACCCTAACCTTTTCAACGGTTTCGAGAATGAATTTGGAGGGACGTTCTTCGCTGGCGTGGTGGTGAATGTGCCAATACTGCACGGAGGCAGCTTCTATTCGCTGAAAGCGGCAAAAGCCAAGCGCGAGGAGGTAAAGTGGCAGATGGAGGAGGCCAAAGAGCTGATAGAACTTCAGGTAAACAAAGTGCGCTATGAACTGGAGTTGGCCTACAAAAAAATGGTGGAAGCCGAAAGCGATCTTGAGAACGCCGAAGAGAACCTGAAACTTGCCGATGAAAGTTTCGCCGCCGGCTTGGCCAGCAGCAGCGACCTGATGGCCGCACAGACGGCCTGGATCAAAGCCAAGGGTGAAGTTCTGGATGCGGAGATAGAGATTGAGATGGGTAAAGTGTACCTGAAACAGGCATTGGGAGAGTAAGGGTTGAAAGATTGATAAGTTGAAAGGGTAAAGAATAAAAAAAATTTGAGATATGGCAATGAAAGACAACAACAAGACGCTGATGGCAGGATTAGCCGTGGTAATATCGGCGGTAGGCATAGTGGCCCTAGTAGGCCTTTTCGCCATCCATCCGCAGAAAGAGATTATCATGGGTGAGGTGGATGCCAGCGAGTACCGTGTGAGCAACAAAGTACCGGGTCGCGTAGATAGCATCTATGTAGTGGAAGGCCAGCGGGTGAAGGCCGGTGACACCCTGGCGCACATCGCCAGTCCGCAGGTGGAAGCCAAGATGATGCAGGCCACCGCCGTGAAGCGCGCCGCAAGTGCCCAAAGCCGCAAGGCCAAGACGGGAGCCCGCACACAGCAGGTGCAGATGGCCTACCAGGTGTGGCAGAAAGCAAAAGCCGCCGTGGAGGTCTACCGCAAGAGCTACGAGCGCGTGAAAGGTCTCTATGAGAAAGGTGTGCTGAGTGCACAAAAATTCGATGAAGTAGAAGCCCAATATAAGGTGTCGCAGGCCGACTGTGCTGCTGCCGAGCAGCAGTACCTCATGGCTAAAGAGGGCGCCCGACAGGAAGACATTGACGCCGCTGCCGCCCTCGTCAACCAAGCCGGTGGTGCTGTGGCCGAGGTACAGAGTTATATGGACGACAGCTACCTCATCGCCCCGAGCGACGGCGAGGTGGTGGAGATTTTCGCCAAGCTGGGCGACCTCATCGGAACAGGAAGCCCCGTGATGTCGATTCTGAACATGGATGACAGCTGGATGTTCTTCGCCGTGCGCGAGGATTTGCTGGGAGGCATCCAACCAGGCGACACCATCGAGGTACGCCTGCCCTCACTGGGCAAAGAGACCCACCCTTGCCAGGTGAGAAAGATTCAGGCTATGGCAAGTTACGCCACCTGGCGTGCCACGAAAACCAACGGCCAATACGACGTGAAGAGTTTCGACGTGAAAGCCGTCCCTCTGGAGAAAATCGAGGGCATGCGTCCGGGAATGACAGCCATTGTTGAAGAGAAAAAGTGAACGTCCGAGAGTCCATATACAGGGTTTTTAAGCGTGAGTGCCGTCGACTGGTAAACCAGCCGCGCTACCTCATTGTGCTTACCGTCGGAGCAATTTTCACTTTTATCATCTTTGCCACTATGACCGACAAGGGGCAGCCTCAACGGTTGCCAGTGGGTGTAGTGGACCTCGACGGAAGCTACCTCTCGCGACGCATCTGCCATGAACTCGACGCCACCTCGGGGGTGCAAGTCCATGCTATCTACAACAACCATATGGAGGCCCGCCGGGCGATGCAGAGAGGCGAGATTTTCGCCTACTACGAGATTCCTGCAGGAACCTACAACGAGGTGCTGCAATTCAAAGCGCCCCACTTCGTGCTCTACAATAATGCCGCCTACCTGCTGGCAGGAACCCTCTGCTACAAGCAGCTGGCGACGATGGGAATGTTGGCCGGAGGTGCCGTGCAGCGCGAGATACTGAGGAAGAAAGGGTTCGACGAAGAACAGATAATGGGGCTTATCCAACCCGTAGCTTTCGAGACCCACAATATCAGTAACCCTTGGATTAACTACGGCATCTACCTGATGACCACCCTCATTCCTGCAGTCTTCGCCTTCATCGCCCTGATGCACACAGGTTATGCTATCTCGAAGGAGCGTCGCCAGAAGAGCGTCAAGCGCTGGATGCAGAAGGCCCGCGGCAACGTCCTCTATGCCCTCCTAGGCAAGATGCTGCCCTATACGCTATGGTATACCCTTCTGGCGCTGATAGCCAACCTCATCATGTTCGGCTTTATGGGGTTCCCCATGGAAGGAAGCTGGCTTCTGATGGTGCTGAGTACCATCCTCCTCATCTTCGCCGCTCAGTGTGCAGGAGCCTTCATCAGTTGCTGCATCACCGACCCCTCGCTGTCGATGAGCGTCTGCACGCTCTACAGCGCCATGAGTTTCTCCCTCAGCGGTTTTTCCTACCCCATCGAAAGCATGCCAGCTCTGTTCCAAAGCTTCTGCTGGCTCTATCCCATCCGACACTATTTCCTTAACTACCGAGAGATAGCCATCTACGGCAACGGCTTCGGCCACTGTTGGCTACAGTTCGCTGCCTTGCTGGCATTCGGGTTCCTGCTCCTCATCGGAGCCTACATGTTACAATGGCAAACTCGTAAAAACACTGCGCAATGAACCATCTGAGACTAAACCTGTACGACATCTGGGAGGTGCTCAGCGCCGAGGTGCGCCGTGTATTTTCCGACTCCACCGTGCTCCTCATCTTCTTCATAGCCCCTCTCCTCTACCCTCTCATCTTCTGCTACATGTACCGCACAGAAAATGTACAGGACCTGCCGGTAGCCATTGTCGACGAGGCTGTCTGCAACGAAAGCAAACGCTTTATCCACAAACTTGACGCCACTCCCGAGATTACGGTGGCCTACAAGTGCTGCAATATGTCGGAAGCCGAAGAACTGCTCAAAGACAACAAGATTCACGCTATATTTTTCTTTCCAAAAGACTTTTCACAGCGTCTTGCCACCCTGCGCACCGCCCACATAGGCGTCTTTGCCGACATGAGCTCCTTCTACTACTACAAAGCGGCCCTGCTGGGCTCCAACGCTGTTCTCATTGACGAGATGCACACCATCGAACTGGAGCGCTACGGCATGGAAGGCCTCACTGGCGAGGCGGCACGCATACAGATGCAGCCCATCTCCCACGAGGAGATTACTGCCTTCAACCCCACTGGCGGCTACGGCAGCTTCTTCCTCCCCGCACTCTTCATGCTCGTCATCCACCAGACCCTCTTCCTCGGCATCTGCCTCCTCTGCGGCGATGCAAGGGAAAACCGCCGCTCGCTGCTAATTATCCCAGCGCGACTGCGTACCCGAAGCATCCATCGCGTAACCCTCGGCCGCTCCCTCTGTTACCTCCTCATCTACACTCCCCTCATCATCATGACCCTGTGGTTCATCCCTCGATGGTTCCAGCTGCCGCAACTGGGCAACCTCTACGACATCATGCTCTTCCTCCTGCCATTCCTGCTGGCGGTCATATTCTTCGCAATGACGATAGGCAACATCTTCGTCCGTCAGAAACTCTCACCCATGCTCTGCTTCGCCTTCTTCAGTCTCGTGCTCTTCTTCCTCTCGGGCATGGTGTGGCCACAATGCAGCATGCCGCGCATCTGGCTATGGTTCAGCTATCTCTTCCCTTCCACGCCAGGCGTGCAGGGATTCATCAAGATTTCGTCGATGGGAGCCTCAATGTCTGACGTGAGCCACGAATACCTCACCCTCTGGATCCAGGCGGGAGTCTACTTCATCACCGCCACCTTCTCGCTGCTCCTCATCAAGAAGCTAAAATTTTTCAACGCCAAATAAATCATGATTAACATTGTCATTTTCGGCGCCCCCGGTGCCGGCAAGGGTACCCAGGCACAGCTCCTGGCAGAAAAATACGACTTCTTGCACATCTCCACCGGCGACCTGCTGCGCCAGGAGGTAGCACTCGAAACCCCTATGGGTCTTCGCGCCAAAGCCATTATGAACCGTGGTGACCTTGTGGGCGACGACATCGTTGTGGCACTGCTGGCCCGTGCCCTTGCCAACCGGTCGACTCTCCCCAACCCCGAGGCCGCCGTCGACCCTTGGGACCGCGAACTCCATGGTGAACCCCACCGCCCCGAAGGGTGCATCATCGACGGCTTCCCAAGAACCGTGCAGCAAGCTCAAACATTGGAATTCCTGTTCGGAAAACTAAAAAGAAAAATCGACTGCATCATCGCCATTGACGTGCCACGCGAAGAGTTGGTGCGCCGCATCCACGAACGCGCAGCCATTTCCGGCCGTGCCGACGACACCGAGGAGGTCATCCGCCACCGCATCGAGCTCTACGACCAGCAGACCCAGCCCGTGCTCGACTACTACCGTGTCTCGGGAATGCTCATCACCGTCGACGGTAGCGGCGAGATTGCCGAAACCAACGGTCGCATCTGCCAGACGCTCAACAGGGTGATGCACCTCGGCTAAGCCTCCGGCTTCTTTATCATCATACTAAACAAAACGCTCAACAGCAGTATTCCCAGAATCACTGCCAGGGATATCAGTGTCGGAATCTCCCATCCGAAGAACTCGCCACCAATCATCTTCACACCAATAAAAGTCAGCAGCACGCCTAAACCGTAGTGCAACAACCAGAAGCGGTCGGCCACATCGCTGATGAGGAAAAAGAGCGATCGCAAGCCCATGATGGCGAAGATATTGGAAGTGTAGACAATCACAGGGTTCTTTGTCACCGAGAAGACCGCGGGGATGGAGTCGACAGCAAAGATAACATCCGAGAACTCAATGACCAGCAGCACCAGGAAGAGAGGCGTCAGCTTGCCAGCATGGAAAAAGTCGTGCCCATGGCTCTCCTTCGTCACAGGGAAATATTTGGAGGCAAAACGGACAACGGGATGGTTCTCGGTCTCAATCTGCTCATCGCCCTTGTCGAGGAACATCTTCACACCGCTGTAGACTAGTATCGCCCCGAAGACCGCCAGCAGCCAGGCGAACTGCGTCACCAGAGCCCCTAAGGCAAAGATGAAGATGAAGCGCAGCACGATGGCTCCAAAGATACCCCAGAAAAGGACCCTATGGTAGTACTCCTTACGGATGCCGAAGGAGACGAAAATCATTATCATCACGAAAATGTTGTCTATCGAGAGACTCTCCTCGAGGAAATAACCGGCGAGGAACTCGGAGACCATCTCGCCACGGTAGGCCTTGAGGTCGGCGACACCCTCGGTGGGAGGCATCATCCAGTCGCCGAAGAAGTAGACCAATATGGCGAAAGCCATCGCCATCCCTACCCAGATGCCCGTCCACATGGCTGCCTCCTTCACCCCTACCACCTTGTCCTTCTTGTGGAACACAAAAAGGTCCAGCAGCAGCATCGCCACCACGAAGACCATAAACATCCCGAAAAACAATCCGTTCATATACAATAATATTCTTTTGTAGTCGTTTTAGTATAAAAGAGAAAACGACTACAATGCCAAAATATTGCGACCTGTTCATAACTTTTTTCAAAATCGGCACCTTCACCATCGGTGGGGGCTACGCCATGATACCGCTGATGCAACGCGAGGTCGTGGAGCGCAGAAAATGGCTGAGCGAGGAGGAGTTTCTTGACATTATGGCGCTGTCACAAGCAATGCCAGGAGTGTTCGCAGTGAATATGGCCACTCTTGTGGGGCATCGTCAACGTGGCTTCTGGGGAAGCGTAGCCGCCATCCTTGGCAATATCTTGATGCCTGTTCTCTTCATCCTTCTCATTGCCATATTCTTCCGCCAGTTTCGCGACAACGAGGTGGTGGAGCGCATCTTCATGGGCATCCGTCCCGCTGTCGTAGCTCTCATCGCCGCTCCAGTCTTCATGCTTGCCCGTAAGGCAGGTGTCACGCTTCGTAATATCTGGATACCTGTTCTTTCCGCACTGTTAATTTGGCTTCTCGGTGTCAGTCCCGTCCTTGTCATCCTCCTCGCCGCCCTGTTAGGCTATCTCTACTCGCTATTCACTAAATCAACGTCAAACACTTAACTCCCACACCATGCTTTTCCTCGAGCTCTTCTACACGTTTCTACTTATCGGAGCATTCACCTTTGGTGGGGGCTACTCGATGATAGCGCTCATCCAGGAGCAAGTGGTGGAACAGCATGGATGGCTAAACTTGCAGGAATTCACTGACATTGTAGCCATCAGCCAGATGACCCCGGGGCCTGTCGGCATCAACACCGCCACCTATGCTGGCTACACTGCCGTGGTCAATGCCGGCTATCCCGACTGGATGGCCGTCGGAGGAGCCACGTTGGCATCGCTGGCCGTCATCATCATTCCTGTGATGCTAATACTCATCGTAAGCCGATGGCTGCTTCATCGATTGGATAACCCAAACATTTCTATCATATTCCGTACCCTGCGGCTCGCAGTGGTAGGACTCATCGCCGCCGCCGCCCTCCAACTCATGCCCGCGGCGGTCACCCCCACCCTTGTCGGAGCAATCTTCAGTTTAATAATCTTCCTCGCTGTCTTTTTGCTTTCCATCAATAAAATGAAGAAACCAAAATTCAGAATTCTGAATTCTCCCATTTTCCTCATCCTCCTTTCCGGCCTCGTCGGCCTCCTCCTCTACTGACCTTTCCTCATACCATTTTTCCTAATATTATAGTTGAAAGTACAGAAAAAATGGACGCATGACTTTTTCCCCATCACATGCCGTAAATCGGAGACCATCCCGCAAGAAAAGTGGTGACAATACGATAACATCCTTAAAAGAAAAATAGGCGGCGCTTCTCTCAGCATGGCTGATGCGCCGCCTATTTATCTATCTTTACTGTAAGGAATCCTTACAAGGCAGAATAGAAAGACTATTTCTAAGTAATTTTCAATACATTACACCATACACTAAACAGTTGTTAAAAAAAAGTTTTGGTAAAACCATTTTTTTTTCCTACCTTTGCACTTTGGAAATTTTGATAATAATAATCTAATAAATAGTATGATGAATAACAAGAAGTACACGCTGGTAATCAATCCTGGTGCCACATCGACCAAAGCCGCCATCTACGAGGGCGAGACCGAAGTTTTCACCGAGAACCTCTCCCACCCCATCGAGGAGATTCAGAAGTTTAAAGAAGTAGCGGACCAGTTCGACTACCGCAAGACCGCCATCCTCGACATGGTGAAGCGCCACGGCGTGAGCACCGACGAGATTGCCGTCGTCATGGGTCGCGGCGGCCTGACCCGCCCCTGCGAGAGCGGCTGCTACCGCGTCAACGACCTCATGAAGGAGGAGTGCCACGCTGGTATCCAGGGTAAGCATGCCTGCAACCTCGGTGCCCTTATCAGCGATGCCATCGCCAGCGAGATCGGTCTCGACTGCGCCTATATCGCCGACCCCGGCATCGTGGACGAGCGTCCCGAATACGCCAAAATCAGCGGCCACCCTGAATTCGACCTCGATCCCAACCGCGAGGGTGTCATCTGGCACTGCCTGAACCAAAAGATGACCGCCAAGCTCTATGCTCGTGAGCTCGGCAAGCACTATGAAGATCTCAACCTCATCATCGCCCACATGGGTGGTGGCGTGAGCGTCGGCGTGCACCAGCACGGCCGCTGCGTGGAGGTCAACCGCGCCCTCTGCGGCCTCGGTGCCTTCTCCCCCACCCGTTGCGGCAGCATCAACGCCTCGAAGCTCATCGAGGTGGCCTGCAGCGGCAAATACGATGAAGCCAAACTGAAGAAGATGGTCACCGCCGAAGGCGGTTTCGTGGCCTACCTGGGTACCAACGACGCCTACGAGGTGGAGAAGAAAGCCCTCGCCGGCGACGAGAAGTGCAAACTCCTTGTGGATGCCTTCACCTACCAGGTCTCGATGGAGATCAGCCGTCTGGCCGCCGTGGTCAACGGCAAGGTCGATGCCATTCTCCTCACTGGCGGTATCGCCTATAGTAAGCCCTGGATGGCTATGATTGAGGAGCGCGTGGGTTGGATTGCCCCCGTGAAGATCTACAAGGGAGAGAACGAGATGTTGGCCCTCGCCATCTGCGGCAAGGAAGTGCTCGACGGCGTGCAGGTGAAAGAGTATAAATAAACAATTTAAGTAGACAGTAGTTACGACAGATGAAGAAAGTCTTTATTGTGCTGGCGGCATGTGCCGTCGGAGTGAGTGTGTCGGCTCAGGAAGTGACTATCAAGAAGGGCAAGGTTACGATGACCGAGGCCCAGTACAATGAACTGAAAGCAAAGGCCGAGGCCTACGACCGCCTGACTGCCGGTCCTGCGACCTTCAACGATTCGGCCTCCTACGCCATCGGGCGCGATATCTTCAAGCAGTGGGATGCCCAGCAACTGGGTATCAACGGCAAGATGGCTGGCTTGGCCATGCAGGAATGCGCCACCGCCAAGAGCCGCCTCAACGACCAGCAGGCTATGCCGCTGCTGCAGCGTTTCCAGCAGGAGTTCGAGCTGCGCCAGAATGCCGGTGCCCGCGAGAATATTGAGAAGGGCGAGAAGTACATGCAGGAAATCAGCAACAACAAGTCGGTCTACACCACCAAGAGCGGACTAAAATACCGCCGCCTGCAAGAGGGCAACGGAAAGCACCCCACCGCCACCGACCGTGTGAAGGTGCACTACACCGGCAAGCTGATAGACGGCAAGGTGTTCGACAGCAGTGTCGAACGCGGTGCCCCATTGACCTTCCCGCTGAACCAGGTCATTCCCGGTTGGACCGAAGGACTGCAGCTGATGGACGAGGGTTCAAAGTATATCCTCTATGTGCCCTACAACCTGGGCTATGGCACCCGCGACATGGGCAACATTCCTGCGGGCTCCACCCTTATCTTCGAGGTCGAGTTGCTGGAAATCAATCCTGCTGAATGAACACCTTCGGCACACGATTCAGACTGACCACCTACGGCGAGTCCCACGGACTCGCCGTAGGTGGCATTATAGACGGCTGCCCCGCGAGGGTGAAGCTCGACATGGAGGCTATACATGCCGACCTGACACGTCGTCGCCACGGCGCTGCCCGCCAGGAGGAAGACGAGGTGGAGTGGCTGTCGGGAATTAAAGACGGGATTACCCTCGGAACACCCATTGCCTTCGCCATCAGAAACAAGAACACCCACTCGGAGGACTATGACGTCCTTGCCGACTGCTACCGACCGGGGCACGCCGACTACACATACCAAGAGAAATACGGCATCCGCGACCATCGTGGCGGCGGCCGCTCGTCGGCCCGTGAGACGGTGGCCCGCGTGGTTGCCGGTGCCATCGCCAAGCAGGTGATAGCCCCTGTGGAGATTCACGCCGAGGTGGAAGAGATAGGTCCCGAGGCCGAAAATGACACCCGCGGCGGTATCGTGAGTTGCCGCATCACAGGGCTTCCCGCCGGTGTAGGCGACCCCGTCTTCGGCAAACTGAACGCCACGCTGGCACAGGCCATGATGAGCATCCCATCGGCCATAGGATTCGAGATGGGGAGCGGGTTTGAGGCCGCAAGGATGAAAGGAAGCGAGTATATCGACCGGTGGAACAGCCCCACCTCCACCCAGACCAACCATTGCGGAGGCGTGCAAGGAGGAATCAGCAACGGCATGCCGGTGGAGTTCCGTGTGGCCTTCCACCCTGTTGTCTCCCTCCCTCACCCTGTAGAATGCCTCACCGAGGATGGCGGTCTGCGCACAGTAACCATCGGCGGCAGGCACGACCGCGCCCATGTCCTCCGCACTCCCGTCATCGTCGAAGCCATGGCGGCACTAACAATAGCAAATTATATGATATGAAAAAAGCAACATTATTGCCGGCGGGACGCCGGCGTTCCATTTTATTAGCCTGCCTCCTGATGCTGGTGGCCAGCAGTTGCAAGCATGACGGTTTTACCATCGAAGGCACCATTGAAGGAGGTGAGGGACAGACCCTCTGGCTGGAGGAGATTGCTCCGGAAGGACCAATGTTCATCGACTCCATTCATTTGGACGACAACGGACATTTCAAATACCACTACAATCCACCCTATCGCAGTCTCTACAACCTGCACACCACAGAGAACAACTACATCGTGACGTTGCCCGCCAATGGCGAGACGGTGGAGGTGACGGGAAAGTACGAGAACCTCTCGTTGACCTACAATGTGAAGGGGTCGCCCGAGAGCATCCTGCTGTGGCAGCTGCAGCAGTACACCAACGACGGGTCGAAGATTCTGTATGCGCTGGTAGACTCGGTAAACAGTTACGAGGCACAGCTGGCAGCAGGCATCGTCAACCAGGCCACCTACGACCAGCTGAAGGCGGCCACCGACTCAGTCTACCATGCGGCCTTTGTGGAGCAGCAGGAGTACATCTGCCGCTTTGTGGAGGAGAACGCCGGCTCGCTGTCGACGTTGATAGCACTCTACAAGCCTTTCAACAACCGCGCACTCATCGACCCGCGCGACCCCGCAAGCATCGACTACTACGACATGGTGCTCCATGGGCTGGAGGAGAAACTGCCCGACAATCCCCACACGCTGCATTTCAAAAACACCACGGAACACCTGCGGAGCGCCCTGGCGCGGCAGCAGGAGAATGAATAAAATGCTAACAATCAGCCTTCGACAGGTATCTCCTCTGTACATGCTCTATACTTCCTCTGTACATGCTCTGTAGATGCTCTGTATAGGATACAGAGGAAGTTCTGAGGATATATAGTTGACAGGTTGATAGGTTGAGCTGGAAGAAGCTAAAAAAAAATCCCGAAGCTAGCGCTTCGGGATTTTTCTTTTAATAGAGAGGTTCCTGCACCTCATATTTGCACTGGAACCGCCGCTCGTACTCTTCGATGAGCATGGGACGGAAATCGGGATGTGCAATACGGATGAGGTCCTCGGCACGGTGTTTAAGGGTACGGCCCTTGAGACGGGCGATACCGTATTCGGTGACGAGGTAGTTGACATCGTTGCGGGTGGTACTGACAGCCGAGCCGGGAGTAAGGAACGGCTTGATGCGCGAGATGGTGCCACCGGCAGCGGTGGAAGGCATAGCGATAATACTCTTACCCTCGCGGGCCATGGAGGCGCCACGCACAAAGTCAATCTGTCCACCGATACCGCTGTACTGGCGCATACCAATGGTTTCGCTGGCCACCTGCCCCATAAGGTCGACCTCAAGGCAGGAGTTGATGGAGACCATACGGTATTGCTGGGCGATGATGATGGGGTCGTTGGTGTAGTCGACGGGGTAGAGTTCAATATCGTCGTTGCTGTCGACAAAGTCGTAAAGTTCACGGCTACCCATGATGAAGGTGGCAACCACCTTGCCTTTGTGCATGGTCTTGCGACTGCCATTGATAATGCCCTTCTTCATGAGCTCGGCCACACCGTCGGAGAACATCTCGGAATGAATGCCGAGGTCATTCTTGTCGCCCAGTTCGGCCAACACAGCGTTGGGGATGGCTCCGATACCAAGCTGGAGGGTTGCGCCGTCTGTAACCAGGGATGCACAATGGCGACCGATGGCCTGTTCAACCTCTGAAGGAGCATCACTGTGGAGCTCAGGGAGAGCGTAGGCGCAGGGGATGATATGGTCTATCTGCGACACATGAATCATATTGTCGCCACCCACGAAAGGCATCATCTCGTTGGTTTCAATGATGACAGAACGGGCTCTACGGATGGCCGCAAGAGCATAGTCGCAACTGACACCGAGGGAACAGTAACCTTCCTCGTTGGGCGGCGTAGCCTGGAAGATAGCCACTTCACAGGGAATCTCGTCGCCAATCATCTCTGGAACATCGTGGAAATAAGCTGGGAAGAAATCACCTTCCAAATGGTTGACCGTATCGCGCGAGTTACCACTGAGGAAGTTGCTGACATGGCGGAAGTGACCATAGCAACGGGGGTGCAGCAAAGGGTTATCACCAAGGGTGGTCATGTGGAAGATGAGCACATCATTGTATTCCTCACAATGATCGGCCATTGCTTGAGGCACAATGCGGGGAACTGCTGCGGCATGTCCCATAACAACACAATCACCATCATGAATATCCTTGATGGCTTGTTCAGGAGTGGAGACTTTTCTTTTATATTCTTCTTTCCAGTTCATCATAATTCTGTTACTTTTTATTAGTTGAATACCTTGCAACAAACTGTCTCAAAGTTCATTGCATCGTTCCTTCAGAATACTATTTCGATGCAAATATACTGATTAATTTTCAGACGGCAAAGATTTTGGAATAAAAAAAACAGACATTCTTTTGGGAATGTCTGTTTCTGGAAGATTCTGTACGATTACTCAGCCCAGACGGCTTGCAGGTTGCGGTCGCCGTAAGCGTCGTCAATCTTGCTAATGGTGGGCCAGTACTTCTCGCAGTGAGGCTGCGGGAAGGCGGCTTTTTGACGGCTGTAGGGTAGCGTCCACTCGTCGGCACAGACGACCTGCATGGTGTGCGGGGCGTTGCAGATGGGATTGTTCTTATCGTCGCTCTTGCCTGTCATGATATCGTCTATCTCCTGACGAATGGCAATCATAGCGTCGCAGAAGCGGTCCATCTCGCTGAGGGGCTCGCTCTCGGTGGGCTCAACCATCAAGGTGTTGTGCACAGGGAAGGCCACCGTGGGAGCGTGGAAGCCGTAGTCCATGAGACGCTTGGCGATGTCACCAACACCGACCTTGAGGCTAAACTCATTGAAGTCGACAATCATCTCATGGCCACACATACCGTTGCGGTTGGTGTAGAGAATCTTGTAGTACTTCTGCAGGCGGGCGCGGAGGTAGTTGGCGTTGAGGATAGCGTGCTTGGTAACCTCGGTGAGGCCTTCGCTGCCGAGCATCAGCAGGTAGCCGTAAGTGATAGGCAGGAGGTAGGCGCTGCCGTAGGGAGCAGCGGCCATGGTGTTACCCTTCTTGCCACCGACCTCGACCACGGGATGCGTGGGCAGGAAGTCGACCAGCTTCTGGCAGACGCAGATGGGGCCAACTCCGGGACCGCCACCACCGTGAGGCATGGCAAAGGTCTTGTGGAGGTTCAGGTGGCATACATCGGCACCCATATGACCGGGGCTGGTGAGACCCACCTGGGCGTTCATGTTGGCACCGTCCATATAGACGAGGGCACCCACGCTGTGGATAATATTGATAATCTCGAGGATGCCTTCCTCGAAAGCACCGTGGGTCGAAGGATAGGTGATCATCAGGCAGCTGAGGGTATCCTTGTACTGCTCGGCTTTGGCCTTCAGGTCTTCGATGTCCACATCACCCTTGTCGTTGCACTTCACCACGACCACCGTCATACCGGCCTTAGCGGCGGAGGCGGGGTTGGTGCCGTGAGCGGAAGCGGGGATAAGGCAGACATTACGCTGGGGCTGACCGTTGGCAATGTGGTAGTTGCGGATGACGGTGAGACCGCTGTACTCGCCAAAAGCACCGCTGTTGGGCTGCAGCGAGCAGCCTGCAAAGCCGGTGATGACGGAGAGCCATTGCTCGATATCCTTAATCATCTCGATATAACCCTGAGCCTGGTCGGCAGGAACGAAGGGGTGCATGCCGGCGAACTTGCTCCAGCTGAGGGGCATCATCTCGGCAGCGGCGTTGAGCTTCATCGTGCAGCTGCCCAGCGGAATCATGGCGCGGTTGAGGCTGAGGTCTTTCTCCTCGAGCATCTTGATGTAGCGCATCATCGAGGTCTCGTCGTGGAAGCGGTTAAAGATCTTCTGGGTGAGGAAAGCACCGCCACGCTTCAGCTCGGCGGGGATAGCCTCGTCGGCGAACTTGCAGCAGCAACCCTTGCACTCCAGAGGCTGGGCGCTCTTGCTGGCAGCTTCGGCCAAGCAGGCAACGATGGCGTCGAGGTCACACTTCTCGGTGGTCTCGTCGATGGAGATACCGATGCACTCGTCGCAGATATAGCGGAAGTTAATCTCATGCTTCAGGGCCACTTCGCGCACCTTGGCGGTGGGCACGGGGCACTGCAGGGCGAGGGTGTCGAAGTACACCTTGTTGTGCTGCTTGTAGCCGTACTGCTCGAGTTCCTGTGCCAGACGATGGGCACGGGCGCAGATGCGGACAGCGATTTCTTTGATGCCTTCCGGACCATGCCAGATGGCGTAGAAACCGCTCATGTTGGCCACGAGAGCTGCGGAGGTGCAGATATTCGAGGTGGCTTTGTCGCGTTTGATGTGCTGCTCACGCATGCCAAGGGCCATACGGAGGGCAGGATTGCCCTTGGCGTCGACACTCCAACCGATGATACGGCCGGGGAAGGCGCGCTTAAAGGTCTCGGTGAAAGCGAAGAAGCCGGCGTGAGGACCACCGAAGCCCATCGGCAAACCGAAGCGCTGGGCATTACCCACGGCACAGTCGGCACCCATCTCTCCGGGAGTCTTCATCAGGGCCAGAGCCATTAGGTCGGTGGCCATGCAGACAAAGATGCCCTTCTCATGGCACTTGCTGATGAAGCCCGTCCAATCCTGAGCCTCGCCGTACTGGTTGGGGTACTGCACGAAGGCGGCGAAATAGCTGCCGTCGAGTTCCGTCTGGGCGGCTTTGCCGGTGACGATCTCGATGCCACGAGGAGCGGCATTGGTCTGCATCACTGCCAAGGTCTGGGGCAGGATACCTTCATCCACGAACACCTTGCAGATGCCATCCTTCTGAGCTTGGCGCGAACGGCTGTTGAAGAACATGATCATTGCCTCGCCGGCAGCGGTGGCCTCATCGAGCAGGCAGGCGTTGCTCAGCGGCATGCCTGTCATCGAGGCAATCATGGTCTGATAGTTCATCAGAGCCTCAAGACGACCCTGCGAAATCTCCGTCTGATATGGTGTGTAGCTCGTGTACCAGCCCGGATTCTCAAAGACATTGCGCATAATGACTGCGGGAGTCACCGTCCCGTAGTAGCCCATGCCAATATAGCTCTTGTACAGCTTGTTCTTCTGAGCCAGCGAACGCACGTGGTTCAGAAACTGGTACTCACTCATCCCTTCCGGCAGCGGCATAGCTTCTTTCAGGCGGATGGCCGCGGGAACAGCCTTCTCGATGAGTTCGTCCATCGTTTTCACTCCGATTGCTTCAAGCATCTTCTGCTCCTCGGCAGGTTTGGATACGCCATTGTGGCGCGTAACAAATTCGTTTTTATTCATAAAGTATATTTATATTTTAATCTTTAATATCCCCATTACACTCATCACTCATCACCCATCACTCATCACTTGACACTAAACCTCCCTACCTCTCCGAATTCATAAAGAACCGGCAGCAGACAACACGGCGTAGCGTCTCTACCCGGACGATATAGACTCCCGACGAGAGTCGACTCATCTTGAAACTTCCGCGCCGTCCGTCTCCGGTATACACACACTCTCCCATCTGGTTATACAGCGACACATTGACCACAGTCTCCTCCTTCGGGAACTCCCATTTCAGCCGTTTCTTCTCTTTGTCGTACGTAAGTTCCTTACTCTCATTGATTGACACCGCTCCCTCCATAAAGTCCTCTGCGCCTCCTCTCGCCTTCTGGCCCTTAACATAGACCGTGTCCACTCGGTAGACCGTGTCATGTACTATCTTCATTTCGGACCCATGGGTTTTGGCGCTGAGTGTGAGGTTGTTGTCAATAATGAAACGTCTCGGATTGTCCCTTCGTCCGTCACTCCAACAATCAAAACTGTATCCTGCCACACAAACCACCATCAGGTTCACCGTGTCTCCATATGTATAATCCCCGTTTCCGACAATGATGCCGGCAGCGGGATTATCCATCGTCACCTTCACCTTGAAGTTGCACTGACCCAACGAGGCAAAGGGGGCGAAAGCCTGCCACTGTTCATTCCTCAGATATCGCTCCTTACTCACGCATGGTACACTGAAGGTCACAACATTCGAAAGGTCGGCGAAGGTTCTGGACGTTATCTCGGGCGGTGTGTAGCTCTTCATCTCTACACGCGTCAGCCCTATACAGTGATAGAAAGCCTTCTCTCCTATCCTCCGTACCGAGCTACCCAGCGAGAGCGCCTTCAGCGAGTGACACTGATGGAACGCGCATTCCCCTATCTCCTCCACCTTGTCCGGAATGATCACATTCCCCGTCAGGCTGCTACAGTAGGCAAAAGCGTAGTTCCCCACATACCTCAGCGACTGCGGTAGGTTCGTCATCGTCTTCAACCCGTCCAGCCCACAGAATGCATAGTCGGGAATACGGCTCACACCCTCCCCTACTATCAACCTCTTCAGGTTGTGACAGTTGCCGAAAACCGTTGTACTCATCGACCCTCCCATCGTATCGCAGCTCTCCGCCAGGAAGTTCACCTCTGGCAGATTGTAGCACCCGTAGAAGGCTGAGTTACCTACCGTCTTCACTTTCCGGCCTATCGTCACCCGCTCGTTCAGTCCACTGCAACCATTGAAAGCGTACGCTTCTATCCGTTCTATCGTTGGCGGCAGCATCACCATGATTAGCTCCGTACAGCCCGAGAAAGCCGATTCTCCTATCGCTGTCACCCGGTACGTCTTTCCCTCATGACTCACCTCGCCAGGGATTGACAATGCTCCCCTCGGCTTCGTGTATTCGTACGCCGTAAGGCTCGGTGCCACCACCTTCACTTCTCGACTCTCGCCATTGGTGATAGTGAAATAGAGAGTGTTGCCATAGGTCAGCTCCACAGAAAAGTCCTGGCCCTTCGCCCTCACGGCAAACAGCAGCATTACGATGGCAACAAAACCAACTCTCTTTTTCATCTTTACGACTCTATGACCTTACGACTTCGCAGCCTCTCTCACGCCTTGGGGCCTGCTGCCACCAACGCTTTGCCTGCCTCGTTGTAGGTAAATTTCACAAAGTTCTTCTCGAAACGCTCCGCAAGGTCCCTCGCCTTCTCCTCCCACTCCTTCGCGTCGGCATACGTGTCCCGCGGGTCCAAAATCTTCGGGTCCACGCCCGGCAGCGACGTCGGCACCTCGAAATCGAAGTAAGGTATCTTCTTCGTCTCGGCCTTCAGGATGCTGCCGTCGAGGATGGCATCGATGATGCCACGCGTATCTTTAATAGAGATGCGCTTGCCTGTGCCGTTCCAACCAGTGTTCACCAAATAGGCCTTTGCACCACTCTTCTCCATGCGTTTCACCAGTTCCTCGGCATACTTGGTAGGATGCAACTCCAGGAAAGCCTGGCCGAAGCAGGCGCTGAAGGTGGGCGTGGGTTCGGTGATGCCGCGCTCCGTGCCGGCCAGCTTGGCGGTGAAGCCGCTAAGGAAGTAATACTTGCACTGCTCGGGGCTCAGGATGCTCACCGGGGGCAGCACGCCGAAAGCGTCGGCCGAGAGGAAGATGACGTTCTCCGCGGCGGGACCGGCGCTTTTGCCGTGCACGGGCTGCACGATCTTCTCGATATGGTCGATAGGATAGCTCACCCTCGTGTTCTCCGTAACGCTCTTGTCCTTGAAATCAATCTTACCATCGGTAGCCACTGTCACGTTCTCCAGCAGGGCGTTGCGGCGGATGGCGTTGTAGATGTCGGGTTCGCTCTCTTTGTCGAGGTTGATGACCTTCGCGTAGCAGCCGCCTTCGAAGTTGAACACGCCCTCGTCGTCCCACCCGTGCTCGTCGTCGCCGATGAGCAGACGTTTCGGGTCGGTGCTGAGGGTGGTCTTGCCGGTACCACTGAGGCCAAAGAAGATGGCAGTGTGCTTACCCTGCATATCGGTGTTGGCCGAGCAGTGCATGGCGGCAATACCCTGCAGCGGCAGGTAGTAGTTCATCATCGAGAACATACCCTTCTTCATCTCGCCACCGTACCAGGTGTTCAAAATCACCTGCTCGCGGCTGCTCACGTTGAAGGCCACGCACGTGTCGCTGTTCAGCCCTAGCTCCTTGTAGTTGTCCACCTTGGCCTTCGAGGCGGCATAGACGGTGAAGTTGGGCGTGAAGCCCTTCAGCTCCTCCTCCGTCGGCTTGATGAACATGTTGCGCACGAAGTGGGCCTGCCAAGCAACCTCCATGATGAAGCGCACAGCCATGCGGGTGTCCTTGTTGGCACCGCAGAAAGCGTCGACCACGAAGAGCTCCTTACCACAGAGCTGCTTCTTGGCCAGGTCGCGCATCTGGCTCCACACCTCCTCGCTCATCGCGTGGTTGTCGTTCTTATACTCGTCGGTGGTCCACCACACCGTGTTCTTCGACTTCTCGTCCATCACGATGTATTTGTCCTTGGGCGAACGGCCCGTGTAGATACCGGTCATCACGTTCACGGCGTCGAGTTCGGTGAGCTGACCCTTGTCGTAGCCGGTGAGGCTGGGGTCCATCTCGAACTTGAACAGTTCCTCGTAAGAGGTGTTGTAGTGAATATCCTTCACGCCGGTAATCCCCAGCGTTTCAAGCTCTCTTCTGATTTTTTCTACCATATTACGATATATTTTATAATTCACTTATTTTTAATAATCTATTTTTATTTCGCCCACAAATCAAAATGCAAAAATACGATTTTTTTTTCGCCCTGCAAAAAAAAACGTATTTTTTTTACTCAACCCCTAATCCTCAATTTTCAATTGTCATGTGGTAGAGGTTGACAGATCCGTCGATATCATGTTCCTTGGCGGATTCGCCGTACTTGTCGACATCGAAGACATTCTTCGGCGAGCGGGTGATGCTGAGCGGGCCGCCTACGCAGCCACCGTCGCAAGCCATACCCTCGAAGAAGTTGGCCGTCTCTTTCTTGGCGCGCAGCAGGGTGAGGTGCTGGCGGCACTGGTCGATGCCGTTCATCACGCAGGGTTTCACGCTGTCGATTCCCAACTTCTCGGCAACGTGTGCGACGCCCTGGGCGATACCACCGCTCTTGGCGAAAATACGACCGTAGAAGGAGGCGTTGTCGAGGAAGGTGTCCTCGCATTGTGTGGTGTCAATACCACGGGCATCGAGGAACGCCTGAAGCTCCTCGAAGCTCATGACGCTGTCAATCATCCCCTGAGTCTTCTCGAGGGTGTATTCGAACTTCTTCGCGGCACAGGGCCCAATGAAGACAACCTTAGCCGTAGGATCGCTGTGCTTGATGAGACGGGCGGTAGTGATCATCGGTGAAGGCGAGGTAGAGATGGCATCCTTGAACTCGGGGAAGTTGGTCTCGATGAAGCGTACGAAGGCGGGGCAGCAGCTGGTGGTCATCACGGGTGCCTCGCTCTCACTGGCCTTGTGTTGAAACTCGCGTGCCTCGTTGTAGAGGGTGATGTCGGCGCCGAGAGCAGCCTCGACGACCTGGTGGAACCCGAGGCGCTTGATGGCGGTGACCACCTGTTCGATGCGACCAAAACGGCACTGGCCCACGATGGCAGGGGCGATGACGGCATAGACGCGATAACGGGTGTTGTCCTCCGATTGCTTCAGCATGTCGATGATGTCCAACACCAACGAGCGGTCGGTGATGGCACCGAAGGGGCAGCTGACAACGCAGGCGCCACAGGAGATGCACTTGTCGTTATCGATGACGGCCTTGTCGTCGTCAGGACGGATGGAGAGTGCCTTGGGCTTGCAGCTCTTAATGCAGGGGCGTTTCTGGGCGATAATGGCGCTATAGGGGCATGCGGCGGCACACTTGCCGCACTCGATGCATTTCTCCTTGTCGATATGGCAACGGTGGTTGACGATGGTGATGGCTCCCTTGGGGCATACCTCCTTGCAGGAATGCATCATACAACCACGACAGGCCTCGGTGACCAGCATGCCGGCTGCCGGGCACTCGTCGCAGGCGGTCTCCATCACCTGCACGGGGTTGGGATTCTCCTTGTCGCCACCCATGGCCATGTGGATGCGTTCCTGAACGATGGCGCGCTCTTTGTAGATGCAGCAGTTGAGCTCCGACTTGGGACCTGGACTGATAATCTTGGGAATCTCAAGGTAGGCGTCGTCGAGGCCACCCTCGTAGGCACGACGGATGACTTCCTTGAGAACTTTGTATTTAATCCATTGAACATTGGTGTCGAATAGTTTCTGTTCCATAATCAATCGTAATTTACGGTTACATTTTTGCCCATCTTGCGAAGGTTGTCGGCCAGATGCTCGACGAGCTTTAATTTCATTGTGATGTCTATATCGAGGCCCTGATGGGCGGCATTGACGTTCTGTCCCACAAAGAAGACGACATGGGTGGCCTCCTCGAAGATGATGTTGGCCAACAACGAGCCGCCGTCTTTCTTGACGTAGGTCTTGGGGGTAAGATCCTTGACGGAAACATATTTCTCGGAGAGTGAGAGGAGGCGGCGCAGGGTGATGACGCCCTCGGTGACGAGGTCGATGCCTTCGATGAAGCCGATGGGCGGGACGTCGCGGTCGGGGAAGTCGAAGGAGGTCGTAAGCTTGCGTCCGGTGCAACGGGCGACGACCTGCGAGGTGGTACCTCCACAGACGATGCGCTTGTCGGTGTCGTTCATGAACAGGCGGACATATTCCTCATCCTTCTCCTTGTCGACGGGGGGGCCTACCATGATGTGGACCATGGTGCGTGGCCGCATGCGGATGGCGGCGACAGTGGTGTCGTCGCCCGGGCGGTCGAGGTAGAGGTCGTTGCAGGCTGAGGCCAAGAGGCAAGCAGCGGCGCGGGCGGACATGTGGGGGTCGACATTACGGTCGAGGTGCTCCATGATTTCTTTGCGCTGCCAACCGAAGTTGAGCATCTGGCCGATGCCGGCATGGATGGTGCCGTCGCTCATGACAAACACCATATCGCCCTCGTCGAGCTGGAGCTCGGTGACAAAGACGTGCTTGCCAAAGACGGACATCTCGGTGCGCGAAAAATCGCAGGTGTGACCATGATGATACCAGATGGCCTCGGGGTTGTCGAATTCGAAGAGGTGTCCCCTACCCTCATTGTTAACATGGATGATGGAGAAGGTGCTGTAGGCAACGCCGCGCTCCTTGCAGACAGGGAGCGTCTGAATGATGGTGTCGACGCAATCCTCGATTTCAGCACCGCCCGCCACCATGGTGCAGAGAATCTTGCTGGTGAGGGTGGAGAGGATGTTGGCTTTCACGCCGCTCCCCAACCCGTCGGCCAACACCAGGGTGGTCCATTCGCCATCGGAGGTCATCTCCACATTGTCGCCGCAGAGTTCCTCGCCATAATGGTTGAGCGAGGTATAGCCGTATTCTACACAAAGTTGCTTCATACCTTCGCTGTTTTCCAGTCGATGGGACGCCCGTCGACGCCAAGGTCGCCCTTGCCGTCGGAGAGGGTCTTCTTAAGTTTGAGGAGCGCCACTTTGGTTTCGGCAGTGGTTTCGCCGAGCAGGGAGGCAATCTCCTGAGCAACACGCATCTGCTTCATGATGAGGTCGTCGGTGGTGGCGATGGTGTCCATCTTCACCTTGTCGAGTTTTTTCTCGTAGTTGACCTCGTCGGAGATGTCTTTCATGAGGCCGAAGAGGAGGTTCTGCTCGCTGAGGAGGCTGACGGTGAGGCTCACATAGCGACCCGTGGCAGCGATGCGCAAACAGTTGTTCTCAGTGCGGCATTTCTTGCTATAGGCGTGATAGAACTCGATGGGAGGAAAACTCTCAGCCACAGGGCGTCCCTGCACGCTTTCGGGAGTGCCGCCCAATCCCATCATCCTCATGGCGGAGGCGTTGATGTCCACTATATTCATGTCGGGGTCAACAATCATCACACCCTCGGGCGAGTTGTGGACAATGTCAACAGCGAGGCTCTCGGCGCGTTTGCGCATATAGGGCAGGCAGATATCGATGTCGGCATAGCCGTTGACGACAGCCCATGCCTTCTCGCGACAGGTGGCGTAACCGCAGGCGCCGCAGTTCAGTTCATCCTCCTTGGTGAACTTACCCGTGCGGTGCATCACATCCTCAATCTCCTTCTCGGTAGCGGGACGGCTCTTGGCACGGAGTCGCGGATGGGCGTAGGCGAGGTCGACACCGGCAGCGGGTGCGGGTGTATGCTTGCGTGTAGCCATCTCATGCTCCACATAGGCGTTGATGTCAGCTTCCGCCTTCATCATGCCGCCATCCTGCACAATGGCACAGGGACCGTTGATGCAGCCGCCAGGGCAGACATTCATTTCGATGAAGGTATGGTCGAGAGACTCAATATTTTCAAGCACTTCGGTCAGACGGTCGACACCGTCGACGGCGAGATAGCGGTAGCCTTCGGGCAGCGTGTCGAACGAGCGGATGATGCCTTGCGTGGCGGGATAGGCCTTAGCGCGATTGGCACCGGCATTGTCGATGGTGACGGCCAGACGGTTGATGGTTTGCAGGTCGATGCCGTTCTCCTCGAAGAGCTGCAGCAGCTCCTCAAAGGTGAGCACGGCGTCGATACCGTGTTCGTCGGCCTCGCGCTTCTTGGCGATACAGGGACCGATAAAGACCACCTTGAGGTCAGGATCGTTGCGACGCAGCATCTTGGCATGTGCCACCATGGGCGAGTCGACGGGTGCCAGATAAGGCAGTGCCTTAGGGTAGTACATCTGTATCAGGCGACAGGCGGCGGGACAGGCGGAGGTGATGAAGTTGCGCATCTCGTCTTTGGCCAGCACACGCTTGTACTCCTCGGTGACGGCTTGTGCGCCCACAGCGGTCTCCTCGGCCACGGCGAAGCCCAGCTTGGCCAACGCGATACGCAGGACGGAGAAGTCCTCCTGACCGAGGCTGCTGATGAACGACGGTGCCACCGTGGCAGCCACACGAACACCGCTCTGCAGCAGCTGGCGCACCACATCAATCTCGCTGTGCTCTATCTTGGCCTTCTGCGGACACACCTGGGTGCAATGGCCGCAGAGGATGCAGTGCTCCTCGATAATCTGCGCGTGATGGTCCTTGATGTTGATGGCCTTCACCGGACACTCACGCAGGCAACGGTAGCAATCCTTGCATTGCACCGGCTTGAATTCCAAATATTCCGACATTTCAAAATAATCTGAGGAGTTATAGAAGTTAACGGGAGTTAAAGTAGTTAAAGACAATAGTTCCAGACGGGTACATTTGTCTTTAACTCCTAGCACAAAATGCGATAACTTCTTTAACTCCTTTAACTACCAAAACATTTATTTCACAAACAACTTCGGATAAACCTCCTTGGCAAACAATTCCTCAACATTGTCGGCATTGACGTTGTGGAGGATGAACCCGTCGGCGGTCTCCTCGACCTGAGGGCCTTTGGCGGCGGCTTCCATCTCTTCGCAACTCACGGTCACCCCTTTGGCGCAGTGGCCCAAGCAGAAACTCGCCTGTAAATCCACCACATCTTCCACGTCATATTTCTTGAGCACGGCTTTGAAGGCCTCGATGACATCGTAGGACCCTTTCAGATGGCACGAACTGCCCACGCAAACCTTGATAGTCATATATTTTTGTTTTTAAATTTATTATTTTAACTTAAAGCATTAATATTCTGACAAATGCCCCCACATCATACATAATCGCATTTTGCAAATATACTTTTATTTTTTTAATAAAACAAGTTTTGTTGTTTTATTTCATTTTTTGAGGAATAAAGCCGTCCGATATTTCACGGACGGCCAATCATGAAAGTTGTCTATATGTTGATACAAAAGTTAATCCTCTTTCACCTTCAGTTCCACGGGTTGCAGCATGTTCTCGGGTTTCAACACCTCGTCGAGCTGTTTCTTGGTGAGGAGTTTGTGCTCGAGAACGAGCTCGTAGACGCCGCGGCCGGTCTCGCTGGCCTCCTTGGCGATTTTGGTGCTCTGCTTGTAGCCGATGATGGGGTTGAGCATGGTGACGATGCCGATAGAGTGCTCGACGAGCTGGCGACAGCGCTCCTCGTTGGCTTTGATGCCGTCGATGCAGAGGGCGCGGAGGGTGTCATAGCCGTTCTCCAGCAGATGGATGCTCTCGAAG
>JBGUXP010000016.1:0-10862 GCA_045222295.1 Bacteroidales bacterium
TACTCGACATGGGTGCGCGGCGAATGCTGCCACTGCGGCTGCCCCATGCACGGCGACACCCTCATCTGGGGCCCCTGGCGCGGCCCCCTGCAGTTCTACCTCGGCTCCCGCCAGCCCGGCATACAGGAAATCGAGGCAATGGACCCAAATGAGATCTTCTCACTGTCGCCCAACCCCGCAAACAAGTGGTTGACTGCGACTTTTGGGGAGACGCTTCACGACGCATCCCTGCAGATCATCAATATGGAGGGACAGGTGGTAGATGAAAGGGGCATCAGCGGAGCACAAGCCATCCTCGACATCAGCGCCCTGCAAGCGGGCATCTACCTCCTCCGTCTCTGCACCGTCAAGGGCACCGCCACAAGAAAACTGGTGGTGGAATAACGCTTTTCAATCATTATAAAAAAAAATTCATTCCGTATATACCAATACGGAATTTTTTACGTTATAGAAATAATTTTTAAATGTTTTATGCCGACTGGAAGCCAGCGGTCCATATTATAAGAAAGAAGATGAAATTATCGCAGTTCAGGTTTAACCTGCCGAAAGAATTGATTGCCGAAAAGCCGCCACGCAACCGCGACGAAGCCCGCATGCTGGTGTTGCACCGCGACACGGGCGAGGTGGAGCACCGGATTTTCAAGGACTTTATCGAATATGTGAACGAGGATGATGTGGTGGTAGCCAACAATACAAGGGTGTTCCCCGCCCTGCTGGAGGGAGAGAAGGAGAAGACGGGAGCGAGGATACAGGTGTTCCTGCTGCGCGAGTTGAACCCTGAGACGCGTCTGTGGGACGTGATTGTGGACCCGGCGCGCAAGATAAGAATCGGCAACAAGCTGTATTTCGGCGTGAACGACGCCCTGGTGGCCGAGGTGGTGGACAACACGACGAGCCGCGGCCGCACCATCCGTTTCCTCTTCGACGGCAGCCACGAGGAGTTCATCTCCATCATCCGCGGCATGGGCCGCACGCCACTGCCCGACGAGCTGCGACGCCTGCGTGAGATTGAGAAGAGCGATGCCGAAAACTATCAGACGCTCTACGCCAAGAATGAAGGTTCTGTGGCAGCCCCTATCGCAGGCCTGCATTTCAGCCGCGAGCTGCTGAAGCGTATGGAAATCAAGGGTGTAAAATGGGAGGAGTTGACGCTGCATGCCGGCGTGGGCGAGTTCAAGCCCATTGAGGTGGAGGACCTGTCGAAGCACCGCATGGATGCCGAGGAGATGCACCTGAGCGAGGAGGTTTGCAAGGCCGTCCACGATGCCAAAGAAAATGGCAAGAAGGTGTGCTGCGTGGGGACCACCACGATGCGTGCGCTGGAGAGCGCCGTGACCATCCCTGGAAAGATGTGCGCCTACGACGGCTGGACAAACAAGTTCATCTTCCCGCCCTACGACTTTACGATTGCCAACATGATGGTGACCAACTTCCACCACCCGATGAGCAGCCAGTTTATCATGGTGAGCGCCTTTGCGGGTCCCGAGCTGCTGATGCAGACCTACCAGACGGCCATCAAGGAGAAGTACCGTTTCTCGACCTACGGCGACGCAATGCTGATTATATAGGTCGTAAAGTCACAAAGTCGTAAAGTCATAGAGTCATGACTCCATTGGCGGAGATATTGAGGCCGAAGAGCCTGGATGATTATATCGGACAACAGCACCTTGTAGGACAGGGTGCTGTTCTTCGCACACTGATAGAGAGCGGCAACATTCCGAGCATGATTTTCTGGGGTCCCCCAGGGATAGGCAAGACGACGCTGGCAATGATTATCAGTCAGACGCTGAAACGGCCGTTCCACACCCTCAGCGCCATCAGCAGCGGCGTCAAGGAGGTGCGCGAGGTCATCAATGCCGCCCAGGAGGAAGAGGGAGCAATCCTCTTCATCGACGAAATCCATCGTTTCAACAAAGCGCAGCAGGACTCGCTGCTGGGCGCCGTGGAACGCGGTACCATCACGCTTATTGGCGCTACAACGGAGAATCCAAGCTTCGAGGTCATATCGGCCTTGCTTTCGAGGTGCCAGGTATATGTACTGCAAGAGTTCGGCGAAGACGACATGCGCCAGTTGATAGCATCGGCGGTGCGCCACTATGCCAGCCACGGCATCACCGTGGAGGTGAAGGAAGACGAGGCGCTGATGCGCATCAGTGGTGGCGACGCGAGAAAGCTGCTCAACGCCCTAGAGCTGGTGGTGAATAGGGTGAATGGGGTGAATGGGGTGAATGGGAAGAATGGGGTTAATGGGTCGATTGTTATTGATAACACTACAGTCACCACCGTCATCCAGCAGAACCTCGCCTACTATGACAAAGGAGGCGAGATGCACTACGACATCATCTCGGCCTTCATCAAAAGTATGCGAGGGAGCGACCCCAACGGGGCGGTCTACTGGCTGGCGCGGATGATTGCCGGCGGCGAGGACCCGCTGTTCATCGCGCGCCGCATGCTCATCTTCGCCTCAGAGGATATCGGCAACGCCAACCCCAACGCCCTCCTGCTTGCTAACGCCACCTTCGAGGCTGTAAGCAAGATAGGCTACCCCGAATGCCGCATCAACCTATCGCAGTGTGCCTGCTATCTGGCATGCTCCGCCAAAAGCAATGCCACCTATATGGCTCTAAACAATGCAGAACAGGCGGTGCGCCGCTGGGGCGACCTGCCGGTACCACTGCACATACGCAATGCACCCACTAAACTGATGAAAGAAATGGGCTACCATGACGGTTACAAGTACGCCCACGACTTTGAAGGTAATTTTACTCAACAGGAATACCTTCCTGCCGGTCTTGAGGGCTCTCGCTTCTACGAACCATGCAACACACCGCGTGAGAACGAGACTCGTCGCTCTCTACACGAACACTGGGGAGATAAATACGGATATTAGCTCAACGCGTCGGCGATAAGGAAAATGCTGCCGGTGACAAGGACAAGGTCTTTGTCGCCGGCTTTTTTTTGTGCATCGGCGATAGCCTCCTTGACATTCACGAAAGCCCCACCTTCGATACCCAACTCATGGGCGGCCGCTTGCAAGTCGTTTACGGGCAGACCCCGTGGCACGCTGGGCTGGGAGAAGCGCCAATCGAAAAGCTTGCCAAGCTTGGCGAATTCGGTATGCAGATGCTGTAATATCTTGCGATAGTCCTTGTCGTTGACACAGCCGTAAATGACATGGAGCGCCTGGAAGTCCATGGTGGCCAGCTTGCCAAGCATGGAATCGATACCTGGGCTATTGTGGGCGGTCTCGCAGATGGTGAGCGGTGCGTCGCCAATCTTTTGCCAACGGCCGTGGAGGTGAGTGTTGGTAACGACGCGGGCAAGGCCCCGTTTTAATTCGGAATCATGAATTCGGAATTCGGAATTATCGCGAAGGATGTCGACGGCCTGGAGGACGGTGGCAATATTCTTTTTCTGGTATTCGCCTGTGAGCTCCTCGGTATAATCTTCAATGCGGTCCACGCGGTAATGGGCATCGGCGAAGGAGATGGGCGCATGACGTTCGGCGGCGACGCGCTCGAAGACTGGTTTTGTTTCCGGTTGGGTCTCCCCTATCACAACGGGAACACTCTCCTTGATGATACCAGCCTTCTCGCCGGCGATGGCTTTGAGGGTGTGGCCGAGGAACTGGGTGTGGTCGAGGCCAATGTTGGTGATGACGGAGAGCAATGGTGTAATGATATTGGTACTGTCCAATCGTCCACCCATACCAACCTCCACAACTGCAATATCAACCTTTTCGCGAGCAAAATAATCGAAGGCCATGCCCACGGTCATTTCGAAAAACGACAAGTGTTTTTCAGTGATGAGAGATGAGTGCTGAGCGATGAAATCAACGACCGCACTTTGGGGAATCATCTCTCCGTTGATGCGTATTCTTTCGCGGAAGTCAACGAGGTGTGGCGAGGTGTAGAGACCGACCTTGTAACCCGCCTCCTGAAGAATGGAAGCCAGAAAATGGGAACACGACCCCTTACCGTTGGTGCCGGCGACATGGATACTTTTAAACTTGCGCTCGGGATTTCCGAGAGCCGTCATCATATCGATGGTGGGTTGTATGTCGGCCTTATAGGCAGCAGCGCCGATGCGGTGATACATCGGCAACTGCGAAAACATAAAGTCTAATGTCTCTTGATAGGTCATTTGTGGGGGATGGTATATGTGAGACCAAGAATGAAGAGGCCCTTCTGCGAGGGATAATTTGTCCAATAGTAGTAGCGCTGGAAAGCAAGATTGTCCATCTTAAGGAAGAAGGAAAGTGCGCGGTTGTGGCGGTATTCCACCTGAGCATTGATGCCGTAGCGCATAGGGAGTTCCTCGTTGAGGTCCCCCTGCATCTTACCGAGCAACTGGCCTTCAAGGTGGAAGAGCCATTTGTCGTTGTAATTGACATCGGCCGAAAGAAGGAAGTCCCAGTCAGGTCTATAAAATATCTTTTCTCCGTCGTTGAGCGAATAACTATAGTAGTGGCCGGCAGCGCGAAGGATTAGCATCTCGTCGTTCACGAAGGCGATGTCAGCACCGATAGAGAAGCGATTATTGTCAACATAAAGGGTTTTGTAGACATTGTCGAGAGAATAATTTCCATCGAGAGCAAACGAAAGATCATCCTGCAGCAACGAGTAGCCAACCTCTGCGTTGGCCTCAAGTTTTTTGCTGATGGTCCAGCGGGCGTGTCCTGTGAAGTCGTAATGACGGGTAGCACGCTGCTCGGCATTGGGTCCCACATAAGGGTTGATTTTGCGAATAACATCCCAGTTATTGGCGCTGAATCCTCCTGTAGCTCCCACACTGAGTACAAAGGACTCGTTCATCAGGGTCTTGCTAACCACAACATCCGGGAAGAATCGGAATGTTACGTCGGAAGCAGAAGTAAAGCCGTCCCAACCACCAGTGAAACCTGCATGGAACAACAGTCCCTCATACATAAAGTCAACATATGGATTGAGTTTTACAATATTACGACTACCACGATAGATATCGGTAAGCGCCGTCGGGGTAAATCCCAACGGCATCTCGCCATCAGGACTGTAGCGATGGCTGTAGCCGTCCCATTCGGCATGCAGATAGGCAACACCTTTCATATCGCGAAGCACCATAAATCCGTAATGGATATCGCCGTCAAGGTTGAGGTTGAATTCATTCTGTCCCCACGAAGCCCAAAGGTCGCTCAGACGAAGGTTGGCATCATAGCCTAACTTATAGCCGTCGAGCTGCATGTTCTTGACACCGAGACTCCAAGTCAGCACATTGTATTTTGCTTTATAATCGCCCACTGAGATATCGTCACGATCCTTATTTAAAACAGCTTGCAACTTATCGTCGGTAAAACCATAGTAGAGGTTATGGTCGTGCTCATAGTTGATATCACTGGAGAGTTGGAGTATATCCTTGACGATATACTTGCCGAAGAGGGTGATGCCAGTGAGACCGAAATGGTTCTTGCCATAGTCGGGCAGCGTGCCCCACGACGAGCGATGGTTGATTCTCACTCCATAGGTCTTCTTGGTGTCGCGCGTGGAACTCCAGTAGAGGTCTGCCAGCGGGCTCCAGTAGTTGCCAATACCCAGGCGCAAATAGTTATTGTAGAGTTTTGTAGAAGGCTCGCCAAGGATTCGTGCAGCCTTGATGCGCGAAGGCTCGTAAAGCGAACGCAGACGCGTGGGCGTGATGGAATACTGGAAGGTATGGTCGATGCGCGACAGGGTGTCGGACACCGTGGCTGGGAAGTTGATTTTCTCAGCCTGCTCAATCACAGGACGGAAAGAGCCCTTCACCAGCACGCTCTCATTATAGGTGCCACCTTCCTGGGCATGAGAAAATGAATAACAAAAATTGAAAATCGAAACCAGTGCGATATATTTCAGTGTATTTTTCATGGTGTTTCAATATTTACAGTTCAATGGTCATTTCTTCATCTTCAACAGGTTCCTTGGGTTGCTCGGCAGCCACGATAGCGGCATACTTCTGGCGAGCCACCGCCACGAGCTCCTCGCCGTCATAGTTGTCGATGATGCTCTGTAAGGTCTGCTTCGCCTGCAGATTGTTGCCACGGGCGTAATAGATATCGGCCCAGAGAATAAAGCTGTAGGCCAGCCAATAGTCGCTTGAGGCATCCTTAACGATACTCTCAATCATCTTTTCCGCTTGATCGTATTTCTGGCCAATCATAAGTATCTCCGCCTGACGGCAGCGAGCCTCGCCGTTATACTCGCCGTTGCTTGAATGAAGTAGGCGTCCATAGTGTGCAAAGGCATCATCGCGACGGCCGTTGCTGAAACAGGTGCGTCCCATCGCCAGAGAAGCCTCTTCTTTCATCTCCGACGTTGCCTTTTTCTCATTTACCAAGCGCTCGCCGGCAACAATTATCTCGGCATCCTGCTTGAGAGCCACCACACAACGCAATGCACCCATTTCTCCTTGCAGGAGACTGTTGTCGCTCTCAGCATTCTCAATCATTCTTCCATAGAGGGGTGCGGCCTTAGCATAGTCGCCCAAGTTGAAGGCGATGGTGGCTGCTGCTTCAAAACTACGCTCGCTGTACTGGTTGCTGCCACTCTGAGCCACCCACTCGTAGTGAGGCAGCGCCTTGGCATACTCCCCTTGCCGGTTGTAGCTGTCGGCCAGCAGGTAGTGTGCCTTCAAGGCAAACAGACCATTCGGGAAACGTTTCAGGTAATCCTCCAATCCATTGGCGGCCACGCCGTACTGCCCTTCCTGGTAGCGTTCCTCCACAGCAAGGAAGATGGTACTGTCTTGCTCCATATTAGAAATCTTTATCTTCGTCGTGCGCTCCACGTAGGGGAAATATTCGGCCACACGGTTCTGTGCAATGTAAATGTTCTTCACCGTCCCCAGGGCATCGCGGGCCTCGTCAGTGCCGGGATATTTGGTCAGCAGGAGGTCGAAGGTAGCCAACGCCTGCTCGTAACGGTCGGTATTATAATAAATCAATCCCTCGTTGAGCAACGCCGTCTTCACATAGACGCTCTGCGGATATTGCTTCTTGAAATTGTTGTAGTAGGTCATAGCCATCTCATTATTGTCGCACATCATGTAAGTGTTGGCAATCTCAAGCATGGCTTTCGACTTCAGAGGTGAATTGTCGAACTTCTCAAAGATATAGTTAAGATAGGTGAGTTTATCGCTGTTCTTTCCCTGGGCACCATAGGCCAAGGCCTTCTGGTAGGTAGCATAGTCAGCATCCTTTCCCTTAGCGTCTATCACCTTGTTGTACATCTTGATAGCCTCGGAGAAACGGCTTTGCACATAGAGGCAGTCTCCCTGTCTTGCATAGACATCGTTTTTCATCACTTCCGTCTTTCCTGTCCCCATCCCCAACATGCGCTCCAATTCGGAAAACACCTCCTGTGCCTCGTCATAGTGCTTCTTCTTCATCAGCAGGTAACCATAGGTGTAGCGTGCATTGGTGGCATAGGGGCTAGTCTTGCTGAATGACGACAGCAGTAGTTTGTTCATGCATTTCTCGGCCTCTTCATAGTTACCTGTACGATAATAGGACTCACCCAGCAGGTAGTTGGCATCAGCCGTGATGCGCGGCACGGCGTTAATCTTCACCGCCTTTGCATACAGAGCCTCGCCCTCTTCGTTCTTTCCGCTGTTGCATAACTCGATACCCCGATTCAACACCGCACGCTGGTAGGCTTGCTCCAAAGCCGCATTGCGCTGCGGAATCTGTTCCAACAGCCGGATGGCATCCTTGTAGTTGTTTGTCGAGCAATAGAGTTCCGTCAGAATCTCCTGCACCTCGGTCTTGTGGCTCGTCCGCGGATACTGCTTCAAGTAGCTCTCCATCGCCTTGATATTCTCGTTATAGGCGGTCTCGTTCAGTTCGCAACTCAACTTGGCATAGTTGAACAAGGCATCTTCCTTGATTTTTGCATTGAAGTTCATCTTGGAGGCCTGGAGGAACATGCTCCGAGCCTCTTTCTTGCGATCCAGCCTCACGTAGCAGTCGCCCAGCACATACATGGCGTTTTGCGACACACTGTCGTCGCACACCGTCTTTCTCACCAGCACTTCGGCGGCCTTAACATACTCACCCATCTGATAGTGACAGTAGCCTATTTGATAGTCGTTGTCCTGTGGCGTGCAGCTTTGCGTCTGCTCCTGTCTGGCCATCTCATCCACCAGACGGTATTCCTCCAAAGCTTTCTTATATTCTCCTCGGTTGAAATAAACCTCGCCCACCATCTGGTGCACTTCATTTCTACGGAAAGCATCTTTGTCTTCCAAGAGCCGCGGCGCCAACTCCAGCAACTCGTCTTCACGGCCCAGATAATAATAAATACGGGCAATATAGCTCGGGGCAATCTTGCCGAACTTCGGGTCGTTTTCCAGTTCCTTGAAGTTCCTCAACGCCGACTCATATTCTCCATTTGTATATTGGATATGAGCATAGTAATAGAGGCTCGAACTGCGGTACTTTGACTGACCGCCCACCTGCTGGGCGAAACATTTCGAAGCCTTGGCCAGCTCTCCTTGCTGGAAATGGCAGTAGCCCTTCTTGAAATTGAACTCGCTACGGTGGTTATACTCCACCTCGCCACCAATCACCTGATTGTACCACACCAACGCTTCTTTCCACTCGCCGCGGGCATAGTGGAAGTTGCCGAGGTAGAAGCGTGCCATATTGCAGCGTGAACTCTGGGGATAAAGCCTCAGAAACTCCTCCAGCCGGTATCTTGCATCGTTGTTGTCGAGCTTCTCCGAGCACACGCCAGCATAGAACCACGCATCGGCCGTCGTCAGATCGGCTCGGTTCGCGGCACCCTGTGCTATCTCGTCAAAAATCTGCTGTGCAGCAGCATACTTCTGTTTCTCATACAGGTCCGTAGCCTGACGGTACAACTCACGCTGGCGTTGTTCTCCATTCACTTTCTGCCCCCACACTGGCCCCAACACCATCATCACCCCCACCATTACAAGAATCTTCTTCATATCCATATTTTTTTTCAATTCTCAATTATTTGTTTCCAAGCCTCATCAGAATTCCACTTCCAGGAGCCGGCGTATAGTCGTACACCTTCTGTCCCTCAGGATTCAACAAGACGAATGTCGGATAACATACTATTTCCCAACGCTCCAACAGCTCGTAGTCTCCGTCGAAATGAAGCCATGTCCAGTCGCAACGTGCACCACGCTTGCTGTTCTTCAAGAAATGGTACATTTTTTGAAATTCCCGGTCACACACGATTGACACAAATACCACTTCGGGATGCTTTATGTAAACGCTGTCGCGGAAATGAGCCATTGTTTCTATCTCTTTGATGCAGTTGGGGTCTCCCGTGCGGACGAAGGCCACGTATACCCATTTCCCCTTCAACGAACTCAGGCTCACCCTATTCCTTTCGACATCAGGCAAGGAGAAATCCAACGAGCGGCTCACCGCCTCTTCCGTCTGTCCGAACGATGCAAGCAACCTCTCCGACAGTTCTCTGTGTTCCTGAAACTTGGAACGTTCTCCCAGCAACTGCGTCATCCTTACCACACTCTCACGGTCGTAGTCTTTCATATAATACATCTCCTTCAGGGCCTGCAGGGCCGCCAACTCCCTCACCTGCTCATTTTCCAGCAGGGGATCAAGGCCCAATGTGTCGAGCCATCCCTCTAGATTGCCGCTTGCCACCCAGTCGGTCATCTGCCACGGGGCCACTTTCTTTGTCCCATAGGAAATAGAATGCTCGAAGAGTGCCAAGAAGAAACGCATATAAGTCTCGTCATAGTACCTTATCGGCTCATTCTCAATATATTTCCTTACAAGTTTCTTGCGCGAGTCCATCCGCTGGGCCAGCCGCAGCTCCAAAGTCCTGAACTTTACGTATCTCTCAAAGAAATCCTCTTGTTCCTCATTGGCCTTGGCAGGTACGGGCAAAGACCGGAAATTGTCGGCCTCAACCTTCTCCTCCCACCTTGATATTCTGATATTCAATTCAGAAGAATCTACTCCCAGAAACTCCATCGGCAACGCCACAGGATCCAGGAAGATATTCCTTCTCTCATCCATATCCCAATCGAATTCAGGAATATAGACATCATATCTCCGCGACGGCTCGACATAAAACGACTGACTATAACGCTCTATCTGCACGAACACCAGACGTGGATAATTGGCATAGCAACGCAACGAGAACCTACCATCGGCACCAACCCTCACCGAATCAAACACCACCTCGGCCTGCGTCAGCATATCGCTATAGCCACCCAGCACCACCTTCTTCCCCGCACCGCCGGCCACCTCTCCTATAATCTCCACATTTGTCTGCCCCACAGCAACAAGCGAGATCAAAACAAACCATCCCGACAGTAGTAACCGCTTCATCTATATATATACATTATTTATTATACTCCATATTAACGCCTTCCACATCCTTTTATTGCATTTTAGGTAAAAAAAAGTTAATAAACTCAAGCTATCCACCTGCCAACGAGCTACCATCTCCTTCCATGATAAGAGATGGACAGGCGATGGTAAGGAGATGATAAAGAGTTGGGAAAGACTTGATAGGTATACGCCAACTGGTAATCAGTCGGTTAACAAATGACAAAAATACCCTAAAAATAATGGATTGAGGAAAAATATTTTTCAATATTATAATATTATATTACAGAAAGTTATAATTTATTCGATAAATTTTTTACGATTTTTTTTCGCAGTATGTTTTTTTTTTGTATTTTTGCAGCCCGAAAGACAAAAAAAAGTTAAGATCTTTTTTCAGAACAAAATAAACATATTATAATTATGAGCAACGAGAAATTCCGCACAGAGAGTGACCTTTTGGGTCAGAAACAGGTTCCAGAGGATGCATTATACGGTGTCCAGACGACCCGTGCCATCGAGA
>JBGUXP010000017.1:0-5656 GCA_045222295.1 Bacteroidales bacterium
TCCTGAGCGTGAGGAGGGTGTGCTGTCGGCACCGGCCTACAGAAAGACGGGCCGTGTCAGCCTCGAGCTGCCCGACCGTTGGCAGGGGTTGGAGGTGCACTTCTACGGCTTCGCCGTGGACGATAGGGGAGAGGCGTCAGAGACCACCTATATTGGCCAGTTGGAGGCCCATGCCATTACCGGCGATGGCTCTGTTGATGATACGCAGCACGTTGTGTCTCAAAATGATATCAGAGCCACAAATGAAGATTACGGCTCACGGCAGGCGACCTCCCGGTGGAGGTTTCTGTTTTACGGAGCCGTGGGGTAAGTGCAAGGGAGCCCTAGAGAGGCGGTGTGGATAACTTTTTACAATAATATTGCGCGTATGTGCAGAATTATTCGTATCTTTGCATTTTCAAAAAATGAATAATGATATATAAATAATTAATAATAAACACATTAATGAAGATGACAAAGTACGTTTACACTTTCGGAGGCAAGACTGCCGAGGGAAAAGCTGACATGAAGAACCTTTTGGGCGGCAAGGGAGCCAACCTTGCTGAGATGTGCCTTTTGGGCCTGCCGGTGCCTGCCGGTCTGACTATCACCACTGAATGCTGCACGGCTTACTACGCCAACAACTGCCAACTGCCCGCCGGCCTTATGGAAGAGGTGTGGAAAGGTGTTGAGAATATCGAGAAAATCATGGGTATGAAGTATGACGACAGCGAGAATCCTCTGCTCGTCAGCTGCCGCTCCGGTGCCCGTTCCTCCATGCCCGGCATGATGGACACCGTTCTCAATATCGGTCTCAGCAGCAAGACCATCCCCGGTATGCTGAAGAAGACCAACAACCCCCGTTTCGTGTATGACAGTTACCGTCGTCTGATTATGATGTACGCCGACGTGGTGATGGAGAAGAGCGAGGGCATCGAGCCCGCCGACGGCAAGGGTATCCGCAAACAGCTCGACGATATGCTCGACGAGTACAAGGCTATTAAGGGTTATAAGAGCGACACTGAGCTTACCGCAGAGGATCTCCAGAAGCTGGCCGACGCCTTCAAGGTGCGTGTGAAAGAGGTGCTCGGCACCGAGTTCCCCGACGACGCCCGCGCCCAGATGGAAGGTGGCATCAAGGCCGTCTTCAAGAGCTGGAACGGCAAGAAGGCTGTCGCCTACCGTAAGATTGAGGGTATTCCCGACGACTGGGGCACCGCCGTCAACGTGCAGGCCATGGTCTTCGGCAACATGGGTGACACCAGCGCCACCGGTGTGGCCTTCACCCGCAACCCCGCCACCGGCGACAACCAGTTCTACGGCGAGTGGCTCATCAACGCCCAGGGCGAGGATGTGGTGGCCGGTATCCGTACCCCCAACCCCCTGAACGACGACACCAAGAACGAGAAGAACAAAGAGATGCCCTCGATGCAGGAGCTGATGCCCGAGACCTACAAGGAGCTCTGCGAGATCCGTCAGATCCTGGAGAAGAACTACCACGATATGCTCGACATCGAGTTCACCATCCAGGATGGCAAGCTCTATATGCTGCAGTGCCGCGTTGGAAAACGCACCGGCGTTGCTGCCCTCACGATGGCTATGGATATGATGAAGGAAGGCCTCATCGACGACAGCGAGGTGGTGATGCGCATAAGCCCCGCCCAGCTCGACGAGCTGCTGCACCCCATCCTCGACGCCAGCGACGAGAAGAAGCATGAGGTGCTGGCCAAGGGTCTGCCCGCCGGCCCCGGCGGTGCCGTGGGTGTCATTGCCCTCACCAGCGAGAAGGCTAAAGAGTATCATGCCGCCGGCATTAAGAATATCCTCGTCCGCGAGGAGACCAACCCCGAGGATGTCGAGGGCATGCGTGCCGCCGACGGTATCCTCACCGCCCGTGGCGGTATGACCTCCCACGCCGCCCTTGTGGCCCGTGGCTGGGGCAAGTGCTGCGTGGTGGGTTGCGACGCCGTGAAGATCAGCCTCGAGCAGGCTTCTGTCTCCACCGACAACTTCGGGAAGAAGAGAGTCAATGTCCAGGAGGACAACACCGTCATCATCGGTGGCAAGGAGTTCCACGAGGGCGACCTGCTGTCGCTCAACGGCACGAAGGGCTACGTCTACGACGAGGAGGTGAAGATGATCGACGCTACGGAGAATCCCCTCTTCCAGCAGTTCATGAAGCTGGTCGACAAGCACCGCAAGATGGGTGTCCGCACCAATGCCGACAATCCCGCCGACGCCCAGCGCGCCATTGATTTCGGTGCCGAAGGTATCGGTCTGTTCCGTATTGAGCATATGTTCTACGGTGAGAACAGCGAGGTGCCTCTGGAGAAGCTGCGCAATATGATTCTTGCCGACACGCTGGAGGCCCGCGTTGCCGCCTTGGCTGAGCTGGAGCCCTATATGCGTGAGAGCGCCAAGGGTACCTTGAGGGTGATGGATGGCAAGCCTCTGACCTTCCGCTTGATGGATCCCCCGCTGCACGAGTTCGTCCCCCAGACCGAGGAGAAGCAGCGCGAGGTGGCTAAAGCCCGCGGTATTGACTTCGAGAAGCTTCACGCCCGTATCGAGAGCATGCACGAGGTGAACCCCATGATGGGTCTCCGCGGTGTGCGTCTGGGTATCATCTATCCGGAAATCACCGAGATGCAGTTCCGCGCCTTGTTCAGCGCCACCTGCGAGCTGTTGAAGGAAGGCATGCACCCCATGCTCGAAATCATGGTGCCGCTGACCATCAACGCTGCCGAGCTGAAGCACCAGAAAGCCCTCGCCACCCGCGTGAAGGATGAGGTGGAGAAGAAGTATGGCATGAAGTTCGAGTACAAGTTCGGCACGATGATTGAGATTCCGCGCGCCGCCCTTGTCGCCAACCAGATTGCGGAGGTGGCGGAGTTCTTCAGCTTCGGTACCAACGACCTGACCCAGATGACCTTCGGTTTCAGCCGCGACGACGTCAACGCCATCGTGAAGACCTACGTCGACGAGAAGATTATCCCGGCCGACCCCTTCAACAACTTCGACCGCGAGTGCGTGGGTGAGCTGGTGAAGATCGGTATCGAGCGTGGCCGTTCGACTCGCGCCGCCCTGAAGTGCGGTGTCTGCGGTGAGCACGGTGGCGACCCGACGGCTGCCGAGTTCTTCTACAAGGCCGGCATGAACTATGTGAGCTGCTCGCCGTTCCGCGTGCCTGTGGCCCGTCTCGCCGCCGCCCAGGCAGCCATCAAGGAAGCAAGAGAGAAATAAGCAATATGGCAGAACACGACATCCGCTCGATGATAGTGATGAAGTCGACGTTGAGTCGGATGCCGTTGTATTATACCTATTTGTGCAGCCTTCAAAAGCAGGGGACAGAGTATGTCTCGTCGGCCAAGATAGCGCAGGGGTTGAACATGAATCCGGTGTTGGTGCGGAAAGACCTGGCGTGTCTGAGCAGCATCACGGGACGTCCGAGGGTGGGATTCGAGGTGGATACGCTTTTGAAAGAGCTGGAAGACTACTTGGGGTACAACAACACCGACCAGGCCATACTGGTCGGTGTTGGCTCCCTGGGTAGACTTATATTGACAAACAAAGAGTTCGACACCCTTGGCATGCACATCGCCGTGGGCTTCGACAAAGACCCCCATCTGGCGGGTCTTCAGGTGGAGGGGAAATACATTCTCCCCATGGACAAGATGGAGAGCTATATCAAGCGGACAGGCATCAGGATAGGCATTATCACCGTCCCTGCCGAGCAGGCGCAGGGGGTGTGCGACCACATGGTGAATTGTGGCATCAAGGCCATCTGGAATTTCGCCTTCACCCTCCTCAATGTCCCGCCCACCGTCCTCGTCAAGAACGAGAACCTCCCCATGTCCCTCGCCCTGCTCTCCCATCAGCTGGAGAAGAAGAAAAGATAGAATAAATTTTTTTTTTACATCTTTATTGATACTTTTTTATCAAATCAAAAATTTTTTGTATATTTGCAGTGTGGTTTTGGAAGGGTAGAAGTGAATACTGAATTATATATCAGTTGATTGTGAAAAAAATGATGGTTGCAAAATCTTGAAAAAACCGGATAGGGAAACAGGAAAATGAACTGGAAACAACTATATGAGAGTCGCTCAATAGAGGCGAGCGAGGCCATCAAGGTGATAAAGGATGGCGACCATGTGGTCTTCTCCGACGGTGCCGCCATCCCGCAGCATATCGCCAGCACGCTGGCACAGCATAAGGACAATTATAATAATGTATACATATATCACATGCTGGCCTTGGGCAACAAGGATTATCTGATGCCCGAGTGCTACGGCCACTTCCGTCACCAGACAAACTTCGTCTGCTGCAATTCGCGGCAGGCAATCCTCGACCACCAAGCCGACTACGCCCCGCTCTATTTCAAGGATGTACCCGAGATGCTGGGCAATGCCTTCCCGGTGGATGTGGCGGTGCTGTCGCTGTCGCGTCCCAACGACGAGGGCTACTGCAGTTTCGGCGTCTCGTGCGACTATTCCGTGGCGGCTGCCCGCAAGGCCAAAATAGTGATAGCCGAAATCAACGAACGCACTCCCTTTACATACGGACCCGAAAACCGCATTCATGTGTCGGAGGTGGATTATTTCGTCCACTGCTGCTATGAGCTCCCTTCGTATCCGCTGCCTCCCATCGGCGAGGTGGAGAAGGCCATCGGCAGGCATTGTGCATCACTCATCCACGACGGTGCCACCCTGCAGCTGGGCATCGGTGCCATTCCCGAAGCGCTGCTGCTGTCGTTGACCGACAAGCACGACCTGGGTATCCATACCGAGATGTTCTCCGACGGCGTGGTGGACCTGATGAAAGCGGGTGTCATCACGAACGCCAAAAAGACGCTGCATCAGGGCAAAACCGTTTCGACCTTTGTTGCCGGAACACGCAAGCTTTATGACTACATAGACAATAACCCCGATGTGGAGCTTTATCCTGTCGACCATGTGAATGATCCTTGGGTGATTGGCAAGAACGACAATATGATATCTGTCAATTCCTGTATCGAGGTGGACCTCACGGGACAGGTGACCTCGGAGATGATAGGGGAGAAGCAGTATAGTGGTCCCGGAGGACAGGTGGACTTTGTTCGTGGAGCCATGCTGTCAAAGGGTGGTGTCTCCATTATCGCGGTACCCTCGACGGCCAAGCATGGAACCCTTTCGCGCATCGTTCCTTATCTGAAACCTGGTGCCGCCGTCACCACCTCACGCAACGATGTGGATTATGTGGTGACCGAATACGGTGTGGCGAAGCTGAGAGGGATGAACCTGCAGCAACGTGCCGAGAATCTGATAGCGGTGGCACACCCCAGTTTCCGTGAGGAGCTGAAGGCTGAATGCAAAAGACGTTATGATTTTTTTTAATGTATAATTGCTAAATTTTTATCAAAAATAGAAACAAACGTGGGCAAAACCACGGCGCGAACACCGCTAAATCAAATCAACACAGTGAGCAACGTTTAGGATTAATTATTTTTTTATCAGGTGGCAGGGGGTATCCCCCGAAAACAGATACCCCTTCCATTTTTTTTTGAATGAAGCAAATTAAAATTATAAACCTTTATTGGATATGAAAAATCAAGAATTCCGCACAGAGAGTGACCTTTTGGGTCAGAAACAGGTTCCAGAGGATGCATTATACGGTGTCCAGACGACCCGTGCCATCGAGA
>JBGUXP010000018.1:0-108521 GCA_045222295.1 Bacteroidales bacterium
AGGCTTGGCCCGCAGGCACCACCGTCCGCGCCACTCGTACCCGATGACCGTCCCCACCGTCCCACGGTAGGCGTCGTTGATTCCAAAACGTTGCTTTGCCATAATTTTAAAGGTTAAAGGTTATAGGTTATAGAGACCCTAGGAACCCTAAGGACTCTAGGGTTTCTAGGGAACCTATTATAATATAATGCCGAAAAGGCGGCAAGCCCCAAAAAAATTGTTAAAAATGCATTTTTATGGCAAATAAAAGACCAACCATCCCCTACCACGGTAGGAGTTGGTTAGGAGTTGACAAGGACTTAGTAACTGGTTTATCAGCAGTTTAAACGTCTTTATATTTAGACCCGTAAGGGTCAAATTTGTTAAGGACGAATAAAAAATCTGGTTAGATATGAATACAGGCGCTAATAGTCTCTCTTGTCAACTCTGTTGCCTCTTTGTTGGGCAGATTCCTGAGGTGATAGAAGGGTATCTCGGTGGCGAGCTGGCCCATCAGGGGGGTGAGCAACGCCATAGCGGCATCGTCCCACATAGGCATCATCACCTGGTTGAGTAGCACGACCATCGCCTCCTGTTTCGTGAGGCGGCGGATGCTGTTCTCGGGGGCTTGCTCTAAGGAGATGAGTGCACGAATGGGCACCTGCTTCTGTTGCCTGATACCGTCCTTACCGTCCCACGGCATGCCGAAGCCTATCCATTGGCCATCGATGCGGCGAAGACCCGGGCGGTCGCCGATGATGAAGTCGGCACCCTGATGCTCCACCCACAGCTTGGCCTGCGTGGATTTACCCATGCCCGAGGGACCGAGGAACACCACGCCGTAGCCGTCTTTCTCTACCAGCGCAGCATGCAGAGGCATCCCGTCGCGCATCGTCATACCTGCCTCACAGGCGGCACGGATGGCAGAGGACATCGGGAAGCCTGGCGTCACCCATCTTTGGATTCTTTCTGCATAATAAGGTTTTCGTAAGATGTATAGCGTCATCTCGCTATAGTCTCTGGCGCAGGTCAGCACATACTTGCCATGAATCTTATAGATTTCCTCATCCATCTGCGAGACGAAGGACCATGAATCCTGCGTGTCGTGGATGTCGAACCGCTCCGTTGTGCAGACGACGGGATAATTTGTAGCTTCTGCTATTTTACGCTCAAGTAGCGCCTCGTCGCCCAGATGCAGGGTAAAGGTATGGGTAGCAGGCATCGCCTTGCTGAAGTCGGCAAGGTATTCCATATAATCACCGTTGCTGATTTCATCATCTACCAGCAGGCGATAGTTGGCAAAGTAGTATTCGTGCATGGGCTAAATATAATGTATGTTATTCGTCCGACGATAGATGGCCAGCAGGTATCGCCTTGCGGGACGGACATACCACCAGACTTTTGCTGCCCACCTTCGCCAACTGCTGTATAAATCGTGCGTCCTACCCTTGACATCGACGACATGCGTGGCCAATGCCTTCACGTCGCTGAGCATACACATTTCCGTGCCTTTCAGGTTGCCGTCGCCCATCAGCGTGACGCGCTCACCGTCGATGCAGATGATGCGGTGTAACACATAGCGGCGACCTTCGACCCATGCCACCACGACGTCACCGACTTTAGGATGAGCCGGTTTCTGCAAGATGACACAGTCACGCCAACCCACAACGAAAGGGAGCATGCTATGCCCATTCACGGGCAAAGTCACCCTTTCATCGTTTTCAGTTCGCCGTATGGCTTCCGCTACGATTTCGTAGTAGTTGCTCAGCATCAGTCCACCACGCCTGCCTCCCGCAGCGAGTCGATGGTCTTCTGCACGTCGGCGAGGGCCGTCTCTGGCGTCACGTCATACGCCGCCACCAGGGCAGAAACCGTCTCCTCGACGGTCTTGCCAGCTTGCAGCTGCTCGTAGATCAGCGCAGCGGTATCATTGAGATTCAGTGCGCCGCCAAAGTCCTTGACGTTCGCCCCCGTTGGCAGCACGACATTCAGACCGCACACCTTGCGGAGCAAAAAGTCTTTGTTCAATTCCATTTAGTTTTTAGACTGGTTCTGCGGTCCATCCATGAGGGCCAAATTCACAACTCGATCCAGCAATTCTGGTCTTAAAGTCGAACTCTACCTTCTGAACGGTAGGCTTCTCGTAAGTCATTTTTACTTTTTCCATAATTTTTTTTTGTTTAAATAGTTATACAATATGACCTTCCGGTCGTTAATTACTTTTTTCTGTCTCTTGAGTGGCTTTGTATTGTGCCTTCACATAGTTGCAAAAATCGGGATCGCACTGGTGCTTGGCTGCCACCTTCTGATGCGCCATCGGGCAGTAATGGCACTTGTCGTTCAACTCGCAACTGTGGCATGCCTTTGGAATCTCGTAGTTCTTCACTGCTTCGTTTACCTCGCTCCAGGCCTGACGGAAGCCGTCACGCAGCGGATGGGCACAGACCACATCGCGGGGAAAACTTAAGCAGGGCAGCAAGACACCGTCCCAGTTGACGGCAAAGCCCGAGCGCCCGGCGCTGCAATACAGCCCCTTATCCGACAACACAGGGCGGTTCCTCCGCTTCATAAAGAACTCATGGTCGGCAGGGTCATACAGCGGGGGTAACATCTCCTTCGCTTTTTCCTTGATACTCATGTCCTCTTCAAGGGTGATGTCGAAGTCGGCCTTCTGCCTGCCCGTGTTGTCGTGAGCCTCAATCAGGCTGCCATTCACCATCACGCTGACGCCAAACGACCCTGCCAGCGCCATCACTCGCTCCGTCCAGGGCGACATATAACTGCTGGGGGTCACCATGATTTGAATCGTCAGCCCTGCCTCGACGGCAAGCCGGATATTCCTGACCACCTGCTCATAGGCATCCACGCCCGTCACCGCCACATACGACTCGCTGTCACAGCCATAGAGGGAGATGTCGAGCTTATAAGGTGGGAACTGCTGGAACCGTTTGATAGCCTCCTCGTTCAGCAGGATGCCGTTGGTCTTCACGCGGGTAACGATGCCGTGGTTAATCAGATACATATAAATATCCCAGAAAGCGGGGTGCGTCATGGCCTCGCCGCCCGTCAGCAGCGCCTCCATCATGCCCGCGTCGATGGCCTGCTGGATGAGCGATATCCATTGCTCGCCCGACAGCATCCGATGCTTCACCGACGGGTCCTGCAGATGCACATAGCACATCTTGCAGTCGAGGTTGCACAGCGGTGTCAACTCAAAACTGCCACTGTAGGGGACATCCGCCTCGCGCGTCTTCTCCTGTATCATCGCCAGGAACTCTCTATAGGGTAACTTGTCCATTCGGCTAGCGTTTTGAATACATTTCGACAAAACAAGGGTACAGTAATTCCTTATAGGAACCTGCACCCTTAGATAGTTGCAAGTGCTTGTATGAATTATTTACCCCCCCGTAGAGAGATAACACCATAAAATACACGACGTTATATACATCACGCTTACCATGTAGGATAAACTTTTACACTGCAAATTTACAAAGAAAAAATGAATCTGCAAATAATATTTTTCAATGACAGAAAGAAGGCGCAATTCTCTCGCGATGTCACTGGCATCACTCTTCAAGCGAAGATTTACTTCCTGTAGTGGGGATGGTAGGCCTCGATGGTGTTGCGGAGGGTGTCGCGCGTGAGGTGGGTGTAGATTTCTGTGGTGGAGATGCTTTCGTGACCCAGCATCTCCTGGACAGCACGGAGGTCGGCACCGTTCTCCACCAATTCGGTGGCGAAACTATGACGCAGCGAGTGGGGGCTTACATGCTTGTTCAATCCCGCATTGTCCACAGCCTGCTGGAGGAACATGAAGACATAGTTGCGCGACAGGTGCGTGCCCAACCGGTTGATAAAGACAAACTTCTCCTCGCCAGGCTTGATGTTGGCATGGGAGCGCACGTTGTGGATGTACATCAATAACATGTCGAGAGCATGGGGATTGATGGGAACCCAGCGCTCCTTGTTACCCTTGCCAAAGACATGCAACATCTGTTCTTCAACGTAAATATTGGAGAGTTTGAGGTTGACTAGTTCCGACACGCGGAGACCACAGCCGTAGAGCACCTCGACGATGACATTGTTGCGGAACTGGTCGGGGAGGCTCTTGTCGAAAGTCGCCTGAATCCTGGTAATATCCTCGTCGGTAAGCACATCGGGAAGATGCTGTGGACGCACGGGGAGGTCGAGAATGTCGGCGGGACTGTCCTTGATGGCATCCTCGACAACAAGCATGTGGAAGAACATGCGCCAGCCTGCAATCATGCGGCGCTGCGAATTGGGGGCGATACCCGTCTCGTTGATTTGCTTCAAGAGAAGTTGCAGGTGATCGAGTGTAACTTCCTCGGGAGCCACACCTTGCTCCTGCATGAAACGCGAGAGATGGGCTATATCGCGGAGGTAGGCCTGGATGCTGTTGTCGGCCAGTCCTTTCTCCAGCTTCAGGTAGGTTTCAAAGTCACGCACCTCGCGCCGCCATATCTGCTCAACGTTTGCCATAATACCACTTGACAAAGTCCCAGAGCGATTCCTGGTCTTCGTATTTCTTTTGTTTCTTGGGGTCAGGTTCGTCGATATTCACCTTGCCCCACCCGAAGCGACTCCTAACGTCGCCTGTGCGGCGACGGAAATAGGGCGACTGGTGGGAGGGATTGCGCTTGAGGGGTGACGGCAGGGTAACCGCCAACTGCGCCGCCTCGGTGCGCGAGAGGGTCTTGGCGGAGTGGCCGAAATAGTGCTGCGAAGCGGCTTCGGCGCCATAGATGCCGTCGCCGAACTCAATGATATTCAGATAGACCTCCATGATGCGCTTCTTGCTCCAGACAGCCTCTATCATCATCGTGTAATAGGCCTCGACGGCCTTGCGGAGCATGTTGCGCGTATGGGGCAGGAAGGCATTCTTGGCCGTCTGCTGGCTGATGGTGCTGCCGCCACGGAAACGCTTGCCTTTCTTGTTTTCCCCAAAGGCTATCTTCATCTGCTTGACATCGAAGCCATGGTGGTACATGAAGAGGCCGTCCTCGGAATAGACCACGGCGGTGATGAGGTTGGGCGAAATGTCGTCGATGGAGACATAGTCGCGCTCAAAATTCACAGCACGATCCTCGTCAGACAGCTGCTGGAAGAAACGCTGCACCATCAAGGGGGTCAGCGGCGGGTTGAGAAAGGTGCCCAGTAACACCTGCAGGACTGAGAAGAGCCAGAGTCCGACAATGGTCATCCATGCCACACGCCCCACACGTCGCCCCCACCCTATCTTTCTCCAGGGACGCAGGCGGAGCCAGCGGCATTTCTCCTTGGAGGAATGATTATTATGAGATTCTTCGTTTTCCATTTTCGAGGTGCAAAAATACAAATAAAAGAAAATACTTTAAAATATTTTTTGTCAATATATAAATATTCTATATCTTTGTAGTTCCGAAAAAGAAAATTTTATTTTATTAAACCATTAAAAAACAAGATACTATGGCAAAAGTTGCTATTAACGGCTTCGGCCGAATCGGAAGAATGTCCTTCCGCGCCATGCTCGCCCATCCCGAGCTGGAAATCGTCGCTATCAACGACCTGACCAGTGCTGACACCCTGGCCTACCTCTTCAAATATGACTCCGTGCACGAGAACTTCGACGGTGAAGTGCGCGCCGAGGGCGACTGCCTCGTGGTGAACGGCAAGAAGGTGAAAATCTATGCCGAGCGTGACCCACAGAACCTGCCTTGGGGCGAACTGGGTGTTGACATCGTGGTCGAGTCGACCGGTCTGTTCAAGAAACGCGAGCAGATGATGAAGCACATCAACGCCGGTGCCAAGAAGGTCATCCTCACCGTCCCCGCCGGTAAGGCCGACGACGTCGACGCCACCGTCGTGATGGGTGTCAACGACAACGTGCTGACCAAAGAGATGCAGCTCGTCTCCAACGCCAGCTGCACCACCAACTGCCTGGCTCCCGTTGCCAAGGTCCTGAACGACAAGTTCGGTATCAAGCGCGGCTTGATGAACACCGTCCACAGCTACACCAACGACCAGAAGATCCTCGACCAGCCGCACAGCGACCTCCGTCGTGCCCGTGCCGCCGCCGTCAGCATCATCCCCACCTCCTCCGGCGCCGCCAAGGCTGTGGGTCTGGTAATCCCCGAACTGATGGGCAAGCTCGATGGCTTCGCCATGCGCGTCCCCACTCCCGACGGTTCTGTCGTTGACCTGACCGCCGAGCTCGAGAAGAACGTCACCAAGGAGGAAATCAACGCCGCCGTCAAGGAAGCCGCCAACGGCCCCATGAAGGGTGTCCTCCAGTATGTCGACGAACCCATCGTCAGCATCGACATCATCGACAACACCCACAGCAGCATTTTCGACAGCCTGCTGACCCAGGTTATGGACGGCAACTTCGTGAAGATCGTCAGCTGGTACGACAACGAGAAGGGTTACAGCACCCGCGTTGGCGACCTGGCTGCCAAACTCGCCAAGCTGCTCTAATATGATCTTAGAAAATAAGACCGCAATCGTGACCGGTGCCACTCGTGGCATCGGTCACGCTATTGCTATAAGGTTCGCCAAAGAGGGCTGCAACGTGGCCTTCTGCGGCCGCGAGCGCGGCGACAAGATGGTCGCCGTGGAAAATGAGTTGCTCGCCCTAGGCGTGAAAGCCAAGGGCTACGCCGCCAATGTAGCTGACTACCAGTCGGCTCAGGACTTCGTGAAGGCCGTGCTCGCCGACTTCGGCAAGGTCGACATCCTCGTCAACAACGCCGGCATCACCGACGACAGCGCCGTGAAGCGCATGACTGAGGAGCAGTTCGACCGCGTGGTGGGCACCAACCTCAAGTCCGTCTTCTGCATGACCAAGGCTATCCAGCCCTCCATGTGGAAACAGGGACACGGCTCCATCGTCAACATCGGTTCGGTGGTGGGTATCGCCGGCAACTACAACCAGGCCAACTATGCCGCCTCCAAAGCCGGTATCATTGGCTTCAGCAAGAGCTGCGCCAAGGAATTCGCCGCACGCAACATCCGCGTCAACGTCCTCTGCCCCGGATTTATCGAGACCGAGATGACCGCCGACATCCCCAAGGAACTGATGGACACCTGGACCAGCCGCATCCCCATGAAGCGCGCCGGCACCCCCGACGAGGTGGCGCAGTGCTGCGTCTTCCTCGCCAGCGATATGTCGAGCTACATCACCAGCGTCGTGCTGCCCATGTGTGGAGGAATGGAAGATGCGTAAAATTCGGTTTAAGGTTTACGGTTTAAGGTTCACGGTGCTGGCCTTTGTCCTGCTGTTGGCTGCTTGCGGCCAACAAAGTCGTCAAGTACAGACCAGCGACACGGTGACCGACGACTATGGGCGCACCGTGGTGGTGCCTGCACAACCGCAGCGCGTGGTGAGCCTCTCCCCTGCTGTCACCGAGATTATCTATGCCCTCGGGGCACAGGACCTGCTGGTAGGCCGCACCGACTTCTGCGTCTATCCCGACGAGGCTTCGGAAATCCCCTCCATCGGCGGCATCAGCAACCTCAATATCGAGAGCATCCTCGCCTTGAATCCCGACCTCGTCATCAGTGGTTCCATGGTGAGCAAGAAAGCCACCGACCAGATGGACCAAATGGGCACGCCCATGGTCTGCGTCATCGAGAAGCCCAAGTTCGAAGCCCTCTACGACAACATACTGGCCATCGGCAAACTGGTGGGCAAGGAACACGAAGCAGACAGCCTCAACGCCCTGCTCCGTGACCGCGTCAGCCAACTGCCCACTACCGACTCCCCACTACCAACTGTTTACTATGTCGTCGGTTTCGGCGCCGGTGGAAACTTCACTGCCGGTGGCAACACCTTCATCAACGACATCATCCGCATGGCCGGTGGCCGCAACATCGCCGAAGGTATCGAAGGTTGGAGCTACAGCCTCGAAGCCTTAATGAAAGAGGACCCCGACTACATCATCGTGCGCCGCGAGGACAGTGCCGCCTTCTGTGGCATGAAACCCTACAACCGCCTCAGCGCCGTTAAGAACGGTCATGTGATTGGCATCGTCAGCGGCACGCTCGACCTACAGGTGCCCCGAAACATCGATGCCGTGCTCTACCTGCGCAACCGTATAGAATCGAACAGATGAACAACACAGTAACCATCGACAAGCTGCAATCGCGCACCGTGGAGTGGCTTCGCTATCCGTTGATGCTCCTTATCGTGCTTATCCACTCCGATGACCCGGTGCTGGTTTCCATGCCACAGAGCGGTTTGTCTGCCATCCTCTATTTCATCACCCGAACCATTGTCCGGGTGGCGGTCCCCCTCTTCTTTGTTTTTTCTGGCTACTACTTCTTTTTCCTTCCGGGAAAAGAGCGAAAGACATTCTCACGAGCAGACTATATCGAGAAACTCCGCAAGCGTGTCAAAACACTCCTTGTACCCTACATCCTGTGGAATTTCATCGTATATCTGTGCTTCGGCTACATCACCATTCGCTCGTTCTATCCCAGCAATCTGTGGGATATCTGGTTCGGCTTCGGTGAGGGCTACGGGGGTATGCCCAAAGCTTTCCAGCTGTGGTTCATCCGCGATTTGATGCTGCTATGCCTTTTGTCACCCCTGCTGTTCTGGCTATTGAAGAGATTGCCCTGGGTAACCCTAGTTGCGGCCCTGGCATTTTATTTAATGCCCTGGCCTTCGGGCTGGCATGCCATCTTGTCACGCTTCCCCTCCGCCCTGCTATTTTTTAGCCTTGGTGGAGTGATCGCCATCCGTGGAGGCAACCTCATCGCGCTGGCAAAGAAGATACCTGCCGCCATCTCTTTCGGCATCCCCACTCTGCTCATGTGCTGGCACGTATACCTATGCTACACACACAGTGGGCTATACTTTCTAGCCGAACGCCTTTTCAGCATCGCCGCCATCGTGCCGACCCTGCAGGTGGCCGCCTGGTTGGTGTCCCGCAAGGGAGCCTCTCCCATACCCTTCCTTTGGCGTTCCACTTTCGTGCTTTTCGCCCTGCATCCCATTCTGCGCTACTGGATTCTCACCGTCCACTTCGAAGGACAGATTACCAATACCCCCGCCCACTTCTGGATCTACTACGCAGATGAATTACTCTTCCCCACCCTGGCGGCCGCGCTGATTGCCGCCCTGCTGGCCGGTTGCTGCCCTGCCTTGCTCAACCTGCTCTCAGGTGGCCGTACCCAAAAAAGTAACAAACAACAAAACAACAATAATGGATAAATTAAGCTACGCTTTAGGCCACAATATTGGCCACCAACTGATTGGTATGGGCTTGAAAGAGAGCCTGAATATTGAAGATTTCGCTGCTGCCATCGCTGACATCCTGCAGGGTCGCCAGCCCAAAATGAGCCACGAGGAGGTCCATCAAGTGCTGGAACACTACTTCGCCGAGCTGGAAGAGCGCCAGCAGGCCGAAGCCGCCGAGCGCGGCAAGGCCGCCAAGGGCGAGGGCGAGGCCTTCCTGGCCGAGAACAAGAAGAAAGCCGGCATCATCACCACTGCCAGCGGTCTGCAGTATGAAATCGTCAAAGAAGGCACCGGCCGCCAGCCCAAGGCCAGCGACACCGTGCGCTGCCACTACGAGGGTACCCTCATCGACGGCACCGTCTTCGACTCGAGCTACCGCCGCGGCATGCCCGCCGAATTCGGCCTCCGTCAGGTCATCGCCGGATGGACAGAAGGTGTGCAGCTGATGAAAGAAGGCTCCATCTTCAAGTTCTACATCCCCTACAACCTCGCCTACGGCGAACGCGGCGCCGGTGCCGACATCCCGCCCTACGCCGCGCTGATTTTCACTGTGGAACTGATTAATGTGCTGTAAATCATGACTGCCAACCACTCTTCAACAAGTGGTTGACAAGCTTGAACGTAAAGTTCCTTTTCCTAGGCGACTGAATGTTCTGAGCGAACCAACGCCAACAAATCTCCCTGATGCACCAATAATAGCGTCGGCGGAGATTTTTTTTATGCGCCTCATAAAGGCCTTTTTCCTTGAGGAGCTTCTCTACTTTGCTGGTCACCAACAGCTGGTAGCCGAAGTTTCCGGCAAAATTCATGTGCATGGTGCTCTGTTCGTTGGCAACATAATAATTGTAGAGACAACTATCGATGTGGCGGTAGCTATGGCTACGGAGGAATACCTGGACGCTGAAGAGATAATCCTCCCCTGCTTTTATCGTGGTGTCGAAGCGTAAGTCGGCCACAAGTTCACGCCTATAGGCCCGTTTCCATACCACAGCCCCTTCGCCTTGCACTATCATATTGACATCGCTGTCGATATGAATTTCCCTCTTTGTTTCGACAGCAACCTCGCAGAAATCGAACTGCACGATATCCACGCCGTTGCAATGCTGCGACAGCTCCTGCAGCCAAGTAGGTTCCACCCAGTCGTCGGCATCGAGAAAGAGCACATACTCACCCGTGGCGCGCTCCAATCCCTTATTACGGGCATTCGACACACCCCCATTAGGGATGTCCACCATCACAAAACGGGCATCACCCGCAGTCAGCGACTGGCATAGCGCAAGAGTGTCGTCGGTGGAGCCGTCGTTAATAATGATGCACTCGAAATCGGTGAAGGCCTGAGCCTTCACCGATTCGATGCATCGTGTTATATAACGGCTTGCATTATAAGCCGGGATAATGACAGAAAATGTCATTGACGCTTATTTCTTCTTGGAGACGGCTTTTTTGGCCGGAGCCTTAGCCTTGGGAGCAGCAACCTTGACCGGAGCCTTCTTGGCAACAGCCTTAGCCTTGGGGGCGGGAGCCTTCTTGGAGGCCTTGGCGGGGACATAGGGGTTATCCTCATTGCTCACAAAGGGATAGAAGCAATTGCGGGCGGGGTCGAAGGTCTCCTTGATGGCCTGCGGGCTAATCCAGCGCACGAGGTTGAGGTAGGAGCCGGCCTTGTCATTGGTACCGCTGGCACGAGCGCCTCCGAAGGGCTGCTGTCCGACGACAGCTCCCGTGGGCTTGTCGTTGTAGTAGATATTACCGGCGGCATACTGCAGGATATCGGCACCCTTGCGGAGGGCCACGCGGTCGTTGGCGAAGATGGCACCCGTGAGGGCATAGGGCGAAGTGGTGTCACAGAGGCGGAGGGTCTCCTCGTACTTGGCATCCTCATAGACATAGATGGTGATGATAGGTCCGAAGATTTCCTCGCACATCGACTTGTAGTCGGGCTTCTTGGCCAGAATGACCGTAGGCTCGATGAACCAGCCTACGCTCTTGTCGCAGTTGCCACCGAAGACTATCTCGGCATCGCGGCTCTTCTTGGCGTGGTCGATATAATTCTTGCAATTGTCGAACGAAGCCTCGTCGATAACGGCATTGACGAAGGCGCTGAAGTCGCGCACGTCGCCCATCTTAATCTCCTTCATCATGCGGCCAACAATCTCTTTCACCTTGGGCCACATGCTCTTAGGAACATAGGCACGGCTGGCGGCGGAGCATTTCTGACCTTGGAACTCGAAAGCACCACGGACGATGGCGGTAGCCACCTGCTCGGAATCGGCGCTCTTGTGGACGAAGATAAAGTCCTTGCCGCCGGTCTCACCGACAATTTTGGGATAAGTCTTATAGTGGTCGATATTCTGGCCGATGGCTTTCCAGAAGCCCTTGAAGGTGCCGGTAGAGCCGGTGAAGTGGACACCTGCGAGGTTCTCGTCGGCAAAGGCCACCTTGCCGATGAGGGCACCGCTGCCGGGGAGGAAGTTGACCACGCCGTCGGGCAGGCCTGCCTCCTTGTAAATCTTCATCAGGATGTAGTTCGACAGCAGGGCGGTGGTCGAAGGCTTCCAGATGCAGACATTGCCCATCAAGGCAGGGCTGAGGCAGAGGTTGGAGGCGATGGAGGTGAAGTTGAACGGCGTGATGGCAAAGACAAAGCCTTCCATGGCACGGTAGTTCACATAGTTGAGCGTTCCCTTGTCACTGCAGGGCTGGTCGCTGTAAATCTGGCTGGCATAGTAGGTATTGTAGCGCAGGAAGTCCACCAGCTCGCAGGCGGAGTCAATTTCGGCCTGCATGGTGGTCTTGCCCTGGCCGAGCATAGTGGCTGCATTGATGAGCCAGCGGTACTTGCCACTGACGAGGGTGGCTATCTTGAGCATGACGCTGGCGCGGTCAATCCATGGGGTATTGGCCCATTCCTTCTGGGCTTTCATAGCGGCGGCAATGGCAGCTTTAACCTCTTTCTCGCCCACTTTGTGATAACGAGCCAAAACATGATGGTTCTCGGTGGGCATAACGACTTCGCCCATATTCTTTGTTCTGACCTCTTTACCACCGATGATGGCGGGAATCTCGGTCACTTTGCTATAGAGCTCGTCAAGGGCTTTGCGGATGGCGGTACGTTCGGGGCTGCCAGGGGCATAGCCAAGTACGGGTTCATTCTCGGGTTTCGGGAAAAGGTAAATGCTGTTGTTCATTTTTTGTAATGTTTTAGTGGTTTAATTTGGGTGCAAATATACAAAGTTTTTTTTATTCCATCAAAAAAATATTTCAACACATTAGTGTCTCTTAAAAAATTTAACAATTAAAATTTAATTCCAATTGACCATCATTCGCCACTTCATCAGAACACCGCTGGAACAACTCCCGGATGCTGTCCTTGATCAACAGGGAAGTGCCCAGAATCCGCGTGACCTCGAAGACAGGCCTGCCGAGGTTGAGGCCGTGCTCAATAATGGCGACGAGGCAATAGGTGATGATGGACACATGAATCTGTATCCTGACGGCATTCTCGGACTCGCCCCAAGCGGTCTTTTGTGTTACACCTAATTGTTGTGCAAGTGTAGTTGATGCAACCGCTTTCTTTGTTGTGGTTATAAGATATATTGCAATGAACCATGTACGGAGTGGAAGTTTGGTTCCTTCAAACATTGTACCTTTTCTTACATTGAAGTTCTTTCCAGTATTTTTACAGCGGAATAAACCATCACCTCTACGATAAACTTTGCTTGTGGAATCAAACGGTGAAATGATTACTCCTTTTGGCCCAAGTTTACTTTCAAGGTAATCTATACAACTTTTCTCGGTTGGAAATGCCTTTAGTAAATCTTCAATGCTTTTGAATGTTCCAATTTTTGCCATAGTTAATAATTTTTGCCAGTTCTATACCTGACTATATTAACTTTGGCACCGAAATTTCGCGGAATAAATATTCTTCTACAAGAGAAAAACTTTATAAAACGAAAAACATCTACAATGATTATTTTTCTAATATTGTAGATGTTTTAGGGTAAAGTCGTAAATAAACACCTTTTATTTTATCTTCGCCCAGCTGTCTTTGAGGGTGCAGGTGCGATTGAAGACGAGGTGGTCGGGGGTGCTGTCGCGGTCGGTGCAGAAGTAGCCCATGCGCTCGAACTGGTAGCGGGCAATTCCATCGGGAAATTGACACACTCCTCCACCACACTGCGTGTGGTCCCCCTCCCCTAACTTAGGGGAGGAGTAGGCTGACGCCAGGGAGGGTTCGCACTTGGCGGTGACTACCTTGAGGCTGTTGGGGTTGAGGTTTTCCAAGAAGGTGTGGCCTTCTTCCACATCGTCAGGAGCCTCGACGGCGAAGAGGCGGTCGAAGAGGCGCACCTCGGCATCAACGGCGTGCTTGGCGCTGACCCAGTGGATGGTGCCCTTCACCTTGCGGCCGTCGGGGGCGTCGCCGCCACGCGTGGCGGGGTCGTAGGTGCAGTGGATGCAGGTGATGTTGCCCTCGGCATCCTTCTCGACACTCTGGGCCGTAACGAAGTAAGCGTAGCGCAGACGCACCTCCTGGCCGATGGCCATGCGGAAGTACTTCTTGGGGGCTACCTCCATAAAGTCCTCGCGCTCAATATACAGTTCGCGGCTGAAAGGCACCTGACGCGTGCCGTCAGCCTCATTCTCAGGATTGTTGACAGCCGTCAGCATCTCCTCCTGGCCTTCGGGATAGTTGTCGATAATGACCCTTACGGGGTCAAGGACAGCCATACGGCGCTGTGCCACCTTGTTGAGGTGTTCGCGGAGCGAGAACTCCAGCAGGCCGTAGTCGATGATATTGTCGCGCTTGGCCACGCCGATGCGGTCGCAGAAAGCCTTGATGCTCTCGGGGGTGTAACCGCGGCGGCGGAAGCCGCAGATAGTCGGCATGCGGGGGTCGTCCCAGCCGCTGACATAGCCTTCCTTGACCAGCTGCAGCAGCTTGCGCTTGCTCATCACCGTGTAGTTGATGTTCAGGCGGGCGAACTCGTACTGGTGTGAAGGCCAGATACCCAACTGCTCGATAAACCAATCATACAAAGGACGATGGATATCAAACTCTAAAGTACAAATTGAATGCGTTATATGCTCAATACTGTCACTCTGACCGTGAGCGTAGTCGTACATTGGATAGATGCACCACTTGTCGCCCGTGCGGTGGTGGTGGGCATGGAGGATACGGTACATGATGGGGTCGCGGAACATCATGTTGGGATGTGCCATGTCGATTTTGGCACGCAGCACCTTACTGCCATCCTCGAACTCGCCGGCACGCATGCGGCGGAAGAGGTCAAGGTTTTCCTCAACGCTACGGTCGCGGTAGGGGCTGTTGGTTCCAGGAGTGGTCACGGTGCCACGTCCGGCGCGTATTTCGTCAAGCGTCTGGTCGTCGACGTATGCCAAACCTTTCTGAATCAATACCTCTGCCCACTGATACAACTGCTCGAAATAGTCTGAGGCATAGTGCTTCTCGGCCCAATCGAAACCTAGCCAGTGGATATCCTCCTGGATGGAATCCACATATTCAGTGTCTTCCTTCACGGGATTGGTGTCGTCAAAACGCAGGTTGGTCTTGCCGCCATACTTCTTCGCCAGTCCAAAATTAATGCAAATCGACTTGGCGTGGCCGATGTGCAGGTAGCCGTTGGGTTCCGGCGGAAAACGGGTCTGGATAGAAGTGTAGGTGCCATCTTTCAAACCCTGTTCAATAATCTCCTCAAGAAAGTTCAGTTGCTTCTCAGCAGCGGTATTTTCTTCCATAATAAGTTGAATATTATAATATTTATATATATGAATCGTCAAAAATCAATCAACAAAGATACACAAAAAATCCCACCCCGAAAAAAAAACTTCCTTTTAGTATACAAATTACTGATAACCAGCTGTTTGATTATTTTAGTCGAAGATAATATATAAATCACTGATAATCAACATCCCATAGGGATCAACTCCGTATCATCTCCGTATCAACGCCGTTGGCACGCAAAAAAATTTTGCCATGTCGGAAGGATTATGTACTTTTGCAGCATGAAAAAGATAGCACTTACATTAGTCATGGCAGGCTCTATCCTGCTAAGTTCGTGCGATGTGCTTAACCAATTAGCCTCGCAGTTTTCTTCTGTGGCCAATCTGGCCAATTGTGAATTCGCCCTCAAGAACGTCTCCAATGTGAGCGTCGCCGGCGTGAATGTCAAAAACCTTACCCAGGGCAACCTGTCGGCTACCGACATTGTGAAACTCGTGGCCGCCTACCAGAGCAAGCAGGTGCCACTGAGCCTTGACGTGAATGTCGACATCACAAATCCCACCAAGACACAGGCCGCCATGACAGCCCTCGACTGGATTCTCGCCATCGACGGCACCGACATCGCCAACGGCGTGAACAACCGAAGCTACACCATCAAACCCAGCACCACCACCATGGTGCCATTGCCCGTAAGCACCGACCTCGGCCAGCTCTTCTCGAAGAAAGGTCTTGATGCCTTGAAGAATTTCGCCTCAAGCTTCACCTCCGACGGCACCTCCTCGAAAGTCGGCCTCCGTGTGAAACCCAGCCTCTCTGTCGGCACCACCCAGGTTCCCTTCCCCAACTATATCACCCTCGAGAAGAAGACCGGCACCACTCTCAAGAAGAGTTAATCTCCTTCAAAGACAATGTCCTTTTTAAAGGACAATCATTTTTCTTTTTTGAAGACAACAAAAAACAACAAGGCCGACGCTTTCGCGCCGGCCTTAATAATTCTCATTAAAAAAGATTTCTCATTCTTGCGCCAACAAGAAAGTTATTCATTGTTGTCTATGTTGTTTTTAACAACTTTAGGAACAGCTGTGCGGCGGGCTCGATGAGTTCGTCGGGGAAGTTGTAGGAGGGATGATGAAGCTCGGGGTGGTGTTCACCGGAGCCGATGCCGAACATAGCACCGGGGAACTCGAGGAGGTATTCGGCGAAATCTTCGCTCCAGCGGTTGGGTTCCATCTGGTAGCGTACACGCAAAGGGACCTCCTCGGCCGCTTTCTCGATGGCTTCCACACAGTCGCCATTGTTCTCCGTGGCGCGGAATGGTTCCACCAGTGAACAACTGACTGTCAATCCATAACGTGCGGCTATCTCATTCACTGCTTGATTGGCTTCAGCTAGTAGTTTTTCCATTTCGTCGTTGGAAAAGGCTCGGAGTGTGAACATCACCTCGCCATGACCAGCGGAGGTGCCGAAAGCCAGCGCACCGACACGCACACAGATGAGCGTACTTTGCCTAAACTCCCCATCCCGCCTATTAAACCCATAAAACCTATTGATAATTTCAGCGACAGCAAGACCAGGATTGATTCCAAGTTCGGGGGTCGAAGCATGGGTTTCTCGACCATCGAGGTGATAGACAACGCCCGTAGATGCCGCTGCAAAAGTCCGAGGACATAGCACCACGGTACCCAGCGGGTAGCCCGGCAGATTGTGCAAGGCAAAGAAAGCTTTAATATTATACTGCTGAAGTATGCCACTCTCGAGGACAGCTCTCGATCCGGTGCCCGTTTCCTCGGCAGGTTGCCAGATGAGGAGGATATTTCGTGATGTCATCACTCCTCTTTCATCACCATCAACTAGTTCAGCGAGACGAAGGAGGATGGTAGTGTGTCCATCGTGACCGCAGCGGTGACCGATGGGTAGGGCATCAGTATCTGCCCGGAAAGCGATATACTCCTCCCCCACCGCTTCGCGGCGGTCCCCATCCCCTTGGCAAGGGGAGGAGTTGGAATGTTTATTCCAGACGGCAATCACGCCGTAGCCTCCCACATGGGTATAGACCTTGGTGGGATGCAGACCTTGCAGATGCTTGACAATTGTATCGTGGGCATACTCCTCGCAACCCGCCGTCTGCGGATGCTCGTGAAGACTTTTTCTAATCTCTTTATAATCTATCATTTTTTTCTTTTCTCAATCAGAACCATCAGAACAAAAAGAAATTCTGATAGTTCTTTTAGTTGACTCGCTACATTTGATTATTTTTCAGCGGTGCTCGCAGGCACACCACTGTTTGAGTTTCAAAATCTGTTCGCGGAAGAAATCGCCACGCACCTCGAAGTTCATGAAGGCATCGTAGCTCGCTGCCGCAGGCGACAGCAGCACCACCCCACCCTGTGGCGTGTGCTCGGCACACCAGGGGACAATCTTGGTGTAATCGTCCTCGACGAAATGGTTGATAGGTTGATAGGTTGATAGGTTGATAAGTTCTTTTATCCTACGGCCGGCGGCACCAACGAAAACAAGGTTCTTTACGGGGTTCTCTTTCAAGAACTCTACCAGCGGCGAATAGTCGATGCCTCGGTCAAAGCCTCCGAGGATTAGGGTGTCGACACGGCCCAGGGCCTTGACGGCGGCGATGGAGGCCTCGGGGATGGTGCTGATACTGTCGTCGTACCAAGTGATGCCACGATATTCACCTATTTTCTCCATCCTATGCCTAAGACCTTTGAAAGTGATGAGTGATGAGTGATGAGTAATGAGTGGCTGACGCGTCACAAGGGAGGCCACACGGCAGGCTACCAGCGCATTGCTTCTGTTGTGCTCACCCTCCAACGGGCAGGCCTTCAAAACCTCCCGTTCTTCATCGATGATATCATGAATAGAATACGGATGCAATTCGCTTTCAACTTTACACTTTATATCTTCCACTAACACTCGTAATTCTTCATTGTCGATGCAATAGAAGAAATGGTCTCCCTCGCGCTGCTTGATGGCTATCTGCATCTTGGCCATCTTGTAGCCCATATAGTTCTCATAATGGTCAAGATGTTCCTGGAAGAGATTAAGTAACACAGAGATATGGGGTGCGCAGTGGATATTTTCCAACTGGTGACAGGATAGTTCCGCCACGACGATACTGTCTTCGCGGAGGTCGTCAAGGATGTCGAACAGCGGTATACCTATATTGCCCGCCAGAATGGAACCCGGCAGCAGGTGATGGATAAGACTGGCAGTGGTGGACTTGCCCTTGGTGCCGGTGACACCAATGGTGAGGTCGCCGTATACCTGCAGAAACAAATCAGTCAGCGACGAGCATTCCACACCATCCATAACTCGCATGGGCACACCGGGGGACTTGATAATCAGTTCATATCCTTTGGCAGCCTCAGTGGCAATCTGCGCGTTTCCATCGGCAATTGTATATTGAGCTTCTGGCACCAGACGCTGGAAGAGCCGTTCCGCACTCTTTCCTTCACGTCCGTAGCCGGCAATGAGAATGCACTTGCCTTGCAATAAAGCTCTTAGTTGTTCTTCTCTGTACATGCGGCTTGGAGTATTTTGCGTTCTTCGACAGTGAGGTTGCCCATAGCTCCTATAGTAGTTATAGTATCTATAGTCTCATTTGTCTTATAGTCTTCCAGGAGAGCGGGGCGTACTTCAGGGTACCAACGCGCAATGGACATGCTCAGCGCCTGTCTTACTTCACTGACAGTACCCACACACTCGAAAGGTTTTGTTTCCGCCTCACCTATAAGCTGCTCGAACTCATGTCTCATCGTGAGGTCGTCGAGCATCGACTTGCCGAAGATTTGATTCAATCGTGCAGGCTCGATAAACGGCGAGAGAATGATGTAGGCAAAGAGACACTTGGCGCAATGCCCGCACCAGATATCCTGTTTGCTGCCTACGTTGCATGAGCGGAACACATCGTGATAGGCCGTAAAACGGCTGAAGAGCATGGCTATCTGCAACTCGCTCAAAGGACGCAAGAAACTGAAATAATTGAACGAAGATTCTTCATTCACATACCTCCGGAAGTCGTCCTCAAACTCAAGACTCTTGCTGTACTGGTGATTAACATAAGATCCTTGCACGGTACTCTCATTGGCGGAGCTCTCGTTACTCAGAGCTACATTGGGAATACCGCTAAGATGCGATGCCAAACGTGTATAGAAAGCCAACATGGCCGAAAAAGGCGTATGGCCATTGAGATATCCTTTGGCATTTAATTCCAAAAGTGTGGAATCAATCTTGCGGCGGATAACCAGCACCTCCTCCATCGGGAAGCCTGCCACACGGGCACACTCGATGGTGGCCCCGCGCGGGTTCATGATAAGCGGACGGATGCTCTTCCCGACTCGGCGCAGCAATTCCAGTGTGACGACAGAATCTTTTCCTCCCCCTATCGGCACCAAATATTCTCCCGCCTTTGGCGTAATCCATAAATCTATCTCTCTTGGATTTATAGATTTCCGTGTAGCGAGGAGATTAATAAAATTATCAAAATCAGCATGGATTTGATTCGTATAGAAAAACTCGCCAAGCCCGTTCCAGTAGAGCTTCCTCCAAAAAGCCACCTGTTCATCCGTGAGCGTTCCACAGGAGACTTTTACCACAGGTGGACAAGCACATTTCCAGTAGCTTATCAATTCTATCATGCCAATATCGAAGATCAATCGGTCGAGACCTTCTGTTTGAAAATTAAGGAAATGGCGACGCTCGACAAGTGCCTCAGGATGAAAAACCACATCTCCCATACGGAAGTCGAACCACACCCGCAAGCCCTTTTCATTCACCTCGAAATGATAGGCCTGATATTCAAACTCGGGATAACGCCGACGCAAATCCCGATACTTCTCGTTCATGTCATTCATAATATTACTTTTAACGCCAGCAGAAAAAAAATATTGTACCCTCTATGCAATAAAAAAAAGGAGGAATCGTTTTTTAGGCATCAATAATAAAGTTAAGAACTAATGATTATGACAGAATTCATACTCCTCGACATTGCCAACGGATGGAAGACCGCCATCATGATTATTCTGATGATAGTTGTGTTCTACCTCTTTCTCATCCGTCCACAGAGCCAGAAAGCCAAGAAAGAACAAGCCTATCGCGACAGCCTGCAGAAAGGTGACCAGCTGATGACCACCGGCGGCATCCATGTCACCTTCGTCAGCCGCGAGGGAAACATGGCCACCGTGGAAGTAGCTCCCGGCCACCGTATGAAGGTACAGATTGGTTCCCTCCAACCCATCCCTGATCGCAAATAGCGTCATTTAGGATTATTTAACACAAAACCCCGAAAACTTTTTTAGTTTTCGGGGTTTTTATTGTATCTTTGCAGCGAAATTTTCACTCAAATTCGCAACATATTCTGACACATAAAACTGATAAACAACATTTAATATATAATGACCAACGAGGAAAATAAGAAGAAAATCATAGAAACTGCGCTGCAGATGTTTAACAACCGAGGGTGCAAAGGGGTGACAATGGACGACATTGCACAGGGAATGCATATCTCCAAACGCACCCTCTACGAAACATTCTCTAATAAGGAAGAACTCCTTGCAGAGTGCCTGATGGAATTGCATGAAGAGATAGAAACACTGCATCACAAATTCTTCGCCAAAGCCGATGAACCCTTGCTGGTAGCCCTCTATATGATGCGTGTAAATGCCGGTTTCAGTCACAAATACCTAAAGGTCATTGATGATGCCGAACGATATTATCCCGAAATTCATGACCGATTTTTCAAGATACAGACTGCTGGATTCCGTTCCATGGTAGAACGCGGTATGATGTATGCAAAGGACAACAACTATCTGCGGGAAGGTGTAGACATCCAACTCTCGGCCGACTTTATCTGCGACTTAGTGCAACGCCACCGTTTCAGCGAATTCAGCGACAGTACCGAATATGCCCGTCGAATCAAAGATATCGGATTCACCTACGTTAGAGGAATGATGACAATCGACACCATCCGCCGTTATGAGGAACATGAAGTTGAATATGGACAACTGTTCAATGAAATAGACAATAATAAATAATACATAATAATAATGAGACTAAAAAAACTGACATTAACGCTGGTGCTTGCCAGCCTTGGCCTCACCGCCATCACCCAGCAGCCCTTACGGTTGAGCCTCTCCGAGGCCCAGCAGTATGCTGTCGAGCACAACGCTACAATGAAAAATGCCGAACTTGACGTGAAGAAAGCCGAACTTGAACGATGGAAGACACTCTCTTCTATGTTCCCCACCGTAAAAGCCGGATTTGACTACCAGAACATGTTGGGCTATGAGATGCACATGGGCATGGGTGGCCAAAGCATTTCCATTCCCCTCAACCCGTCGGGAAGTTTCAGCGTTACCGCAGCAGTAGCTCTCACTGGTAGCCAAATTATCGGTACCATGCTGCAGAATCTTGCCCTTGAAATGAGCGACATCAGTCGCCAGCAGACCGAGCAAACCACCCGTTCACAAGTGAAGAACATCTACGTCTCCATCCTCATCATGGAAGAGACTGTAGGGCTTCTTGACTCTAGCCTCGCCAACCTCGAGCGTCTTGCCACCACCAGTCAAGAGGCTGTCAATGTGGGAGCCGCCGAGCAGGTGGATGCCGACAAATTACAAGTGCAGGTCGCCACACTGCGCAGCAGCATCAATGCCACCAACCGCTCGCTGCAGATGCTCCGCAACTCGCTGTTGCTTCAACTGGGAGCCGATGTCAACGCCACCGTTGAACTTACCACTTCCATTGAACAGATTCTCAACGTAGACGGAGCCCTGGCCTTCCTCAACGAAACTTTCGACATTGAGAAAAACTACAACTACCAACTGCTCGAAAAGAACGAGGAGCTGGCAAAAAAGAACGTCAATATGGCATGGATGGATTTCCTTCCCACCATCTCTGCCTATTACCAGTATAGCGCCAAGACCTATTTCGGCAAGGAAGAAGGCATGAATATGACTCCTCCCAACATGGTTGGCGTATCCATTTCTATGCCACTGCTCACTACGGGAACCCGCTATGCCAATATCAAGAGTACCCGCGTCGCCTTGCAGGAGACACAGAACAGCAAGCGCCAAGCCGAAGACGGCCTCCGTGTGCAATACAATCAATTGCGCTACGACCTCGCCTCCGCCCTCGAGACCTATGACATCCAGCGCCGCAACCTCGATGTCACACAGCGCGTCTTCGCCAATGTGACCGAAAAATACAAATATGGCCGCGCCAGCAGCCTCGAGGTTACAACATCTTCATCCGACATCATCTCCGCCCAGAGCAGCTACATCCAGGCAGTGATGAATGTCATCTCCGCCCAAGTGGCACTCGAAAATCTGTTGAATAAATAATAAATACCAAATATGAACAAGTACATCAGAATTGCGACCATCGCCCTCGCCGTCGTCTCTTTGGCGGCCTGCGGCGGCAAAGGCGGCGACAAGGCTGCCACCACCACAAAAAAAGAGGCCGAGAAGGTGAAAATACAGACCCTCCAAAGCGAGCGCATCGCCAAAAGCCTTGAACTCTCCTCCACCCTCGAAGGCTATGAGACCATGAACATCGCTCCCAGCATCACGGGCCACATTGAGCACATTTATGTCGAGGTCGGCAGCCGTGTACAGAAAGGTTCCATGCTCGTCCGCATGGACCAGACACAGCTTAACACCACGCGTATCAACCTTAGCAGCACCAAGACCGAGCTTGACCGTGTCACTGCCCTCAAGGCCAGCGGATCCGTCAGCCAGCAAGTCTATGACCAGACCAAGGCTGGATACGACCAGTTGATCGAAAACGAGCGATTCCTGGAGCAGAACACCTTTGTCAAGGCGCAGTTCTCCGGCGTTATCAGCGCTAAGAACTATGAGGATGGCGAGATGTACACTGGCGCACCTATCCTCATGCTGACCCAAATCAACCGTCTCAAGGCCATCATCAACATCCCCGAGACCTATTTCCCCATGATCAAACAGGGCATGAAAGTGACCCTCGTTAGCGATATCTACCCTGGCCAGACCTTTCCCGCCACCATCGAGATTGTCTATCCTACCGTCGATGCCGCCAGCCACACCTTCCAGGCCAAGCTCAGCATTCCCAACAGTAATGAGAAAATCCGTCCTGGCATGTACGTCCGCGCCACCCTCGCCATCGGCGAAATCGATGCCATCGTGGTACCTTACCAAAGTGTGCTGAAGCTCACCGGCAGCAATGACCGTTATGTCTTCGTGGCCGACGGCAATACTGCTCGCCGCGTGGCCGTCACCCTCGGACAACGATTCGACGACCGCATCGAAATCGTACCCGTGGAAGCCGGTGCCATCAAAGCTGGCGACAAACTCGTCGTCACTGGCCAAGCCCGCCTCGTCGATGGTGTAACCCTTGAAATTGTTGAATAACTATGGCAATCTATAAGACAGCAATTAACAAGCCCATCACCTCGGGCTTAATATTTGTGGCAGTCATTGTTCTGGGACTCTTCTCACTGACGCGTCTGCCAATTGATCAGATGCCCGAGATGGATCCTCCCTACGTGACAGTGATGACCACCTATGCCGGCGCCAATGCCAGCGACATCGAAACCAACATCACCAAGATCATCGAGAATTCTCTCAACTCTGTCGATGGTCTGAAGAACATCACCTCTACCTCTAAAGACAACATCTCCGTCGTTACACTCGAGTTCGAGTGGGGCGAAAATATCGACGAGGCGTTGAACGACATACGCTCTTATGTCGACCTGCTCTTCGACAACCTGCCCGACGGAGTAAGCCGTCCCATGATTCTGAAGCTCAACTCCTCGGCCATGCCTGTCATGATCTATGGCTTCACCGCCAAGGAGAGCTATTCGGGACTCGACCGCATCCTCGAAGACAACGTGGTCAACGAGCTCAACCGCATCGACGGCATCGGCAACATCACCGTCTCCGGTGCCCCGCAGCGTTATGTGTACATCGACCTCGACCCCAAGCAGCTCGACGCCTACGGCCTCAGCCTGGAGCAGGTGGGCAACGCCATCTCGGCCAACAACCTCGACCTGGCTTCCGGCACCGTCAAGATGGGCAAGGAGCAGTACCAGATGCGCGTCAAAGGCGAGTATGTCGAAAGTTCTGAAATCGCCGACATCGCCGTCACCACCACCATGACCGGCAAACAGGTCTTTGTCCGCGACCTCGCCACCGTGCGCGACACCATCAAGGACCTCTCCCTCGACGAGAAAATCAACGGCCAGGATGGTGCACGTATCATCATCTCCAAGCAGACCGGCGCCAACACCGTGGCCATCGCACGCTCGGTGAGGGCCGAGATGGAGCGCATCCAGAAAACCCTGCCGCCCGACATCGAGTCCACCCTCATCCGCGACGGCTCCGAGGAGATTGTCAACGCCATCAACGGCCTCTCCGAGAGCATCTTCTACGCCCTCCTCTTCGTGGTCCTCGTGGTGCTCATCTTCCTGGGCAACTGGCGCGCCACCGTCATCATCTCCCTCACCATCCCTATCTCCCTTGTCACCTCCTTCATCTACCTGCTCTTGGCCGACAGCTCGCTGAACATCATCTCCCTGGCCTCGCTCACCGTGGCCATCGGCATGGTGGTCGACGACGCCATTGTGGTCCTTGAAAACATCTCCAAGCATATCGACCGCGGCGAGAACCCGCGCGAGGCCGCCATCTGCGCCACCAACGAGGTGTGGACCTCCGTCATCGCCACCACCCTCGTCCTTGTGGCTGTGTTCGTGCCTCTCACCATGCTGCCCGGCATGATGGGTATCTTCATGAAGGAGATGGGCTGGATCATCACCATCGTGGTCTGCGTCTCCACCGGCGCCGCCATCACCCTCATCCCCATGCTCTCCTCCAAGATGCTCAAGGAGCGTCCCTTCTTCTTCAAAAAAGAGGACGAGGAAGCTTACCAACGCAAGAAAGAGAACACCTTCTACAACCTCACCGTCATCCGTTCCTTCAACGCCGTCGACGCCGCCTATGCCAACCTCCTGCGCTGGTGCCTCGGCCACAAGATCATCACCCTTGTCATCGCCATCGTGTTCTTCTTTGTCACTCTCATCCCCATGATGTCCGGCGCCATCGGCATGGACTTCATGAAGATGCAGGACAACGGTCAGATTAGCGTCAGCGCCGAGCTGCAGCGCGGCACCCGCATCGAGGAGACCCTCAAGACCGCCCGCCACATGGAGGAGGACATCTACAACATCCTCGGCAAGGATGTACAGGTCATCTCCACCTCCGCCGGTTCCAACGACGACGCAGGCTTCGCGGCGCTCTTCAACAGCACCACCAACAACAAGATTTCCATGACCATCCGCTGCACCAAGAAGTACGACCGCGACGAGTCCATCTTCCAGATGCAGGAGCGCCTGCGCCAGTGCTTCGCCGAGTATCCCGAAATTGTCACCTTCCAGGTCTCGCAGGGCGGCTTCGGCATGGGCAGCAACAACTCGCTCTCCGTCGAAATCTACGGCTACGACTTCGACCAGACCACCAACTTCACCCAAGACCTCAAGAAACGGGTGGAACAGAATGTCGCCGGTGCCCGCGACACCAAGGTCAGCCGCGACGAGGACCGCGCCGAGCTGAAAATCACCTTCGACAAGCAGAAACTTGCCCTCCACGGCCTCTCCGGCTCCGCCGTGGCCATGTATGTCCGCAACCGCGTCAACGGCATGGCCGCCGGTTACCTCAAGGAGGACGGCGAGGAATACGACATCGTCGTGCGTCTGCGCGAGGAATACCGCTCCTCCATCTCCGACATCGAGCAGATGTCCATCCCCACTCCCACGGGCAAGGTCATCAAACTCGAAGAGCTCGCCAAGGTTGAGGAATACTGGTGCCCGCCCACCATCGAGCGTAAGAACCGCCAGCGCTACCTCACCCTCACCGTCATGCCCTTCAACACCTCCCTCCAGGAGCTGGCACAGGGCGTGCAGCGCGAACTCGACCAGATGGACATCCCCTCCGACATCCATGTCGCCCTCGCCGGTAACTACAAAGACCAGCAAGACTCCAGCCGCGACATGCTCGTCCTCGGACTCCTCATCGTCATGCTCGTCTACATTGTCATGGCCTCGCAGTTCGAGTCCTTCTCCAAGCCTTTCATCATCATGTTCTCCATCCCCTTCGCCATCAGCGGCGTGGTGCTCATGATGTTCTTCACCGGCAACAACCTCGACATGGTGGGTCTTCTCGGCCTCATCCTGCTGATTGGTATCGTGGTGAAAAACGGCATTGTGCTGGTGGACTACATCAACCTCATGCGCGAGCGCGGCATCGCCCTCAACGAGGCCATCGCCCTCAGCGGCCAGAGCCGTATCCGCCCCGTGTTGATGACCGCCTTCACCACCATCCTCGGCATGATTCCCATGGCCACCTCCACCTCCGAGGGCTCCGAAATCTGGACCACCATGGGCCTCGTCGTCATCGGCGGCCTCACGGTCTCCACCTTCGTCACCCTCATCATCGTGCCTGTCCTCTACGGCATCTTCAACCGCCGCGGCGACATCGAGAAAAAGGAAAAAGAGCGCAAAAAGTTCGTCTTTATGAATATTAACCTTGACGAGAAATAATAACTCAATCAGAACTTTCAGAACCATCAGATTTTCTTTTTGTTCTTTTAGTTCTGATTGAGATAAAAAAAAGAAAATATGAAAAGTGTATTGATTGTATATAACCAGGCCAACAACGAGCGCGTTGAATACATGCTCGACACCCTCGGCATCCGTGGCTTCACCTTCTGGGAGAACGTCCAGGGCCGTGGCCACGAGGTCGGCGACCCGCACCGCGGCACCCACACCTGGCCCGAACTCAACAACGCCATCATGACCGTCGTCCCCGACGACAAGGTCGAGGAACTCCTCAACTCCGTCCGCAAACTCGACAAGCGCAACGAGGAGGTCGGAATCCGGGCCTTCGTCTGGACCATTGACCAGATGGTCTAAACGACGCCCAGGGTATCACCCAAACGGATTTTTGAGCAAAAAGAACTGACAAACAGTCCTTTACTCCACAAAAACCAAAGCCGCGATTTCTCACGAAATCGCGGCTTTTTTTGTGTTTTCTAACTACCTGATACTAAGCACCAACTCCGTATCAACTCCGACCCAACTCCGACCCATGTCCGACCACGGTCGGAGATGATACGTTTTTGGCTCGGCGATGGTACGCCGAACACCCTATCTAATCACCACCACTTTCCTGGCTGGATGGTTGCCGATTTTGACAAAGTAGGTGCCAGAAGCCGGAACGTCGAATTGGTATCTTTGCCGCTCTCCCCCTAAGTTAGGGGGAGTCCCCCGCAAGGGGGAGGGAGTGTGTCGTCCCATCACATCAAACACCTGCACCTCGCCCAACGGCATTCCATCGCTACTCTCCACCACAATCCGCCCGTTGCTGGTGTAAATCTTTGCGTTTATCGCCTCCACCTCGTCCACCCCGACGACAATAGTGTCGTGGATATAGATAGTGTCGTGTACAAACACCGTATCATGCAGCCACAGCGTATCGGTAATGAAAACCACCGTGGTATCATAAACCATGTTGGTGACGGTGTCGATGACTATGTTTGTGACGGTGTCATAAACAGTGTTTGTCACCGTGTCCGTTAGTGTAATATAAGTGGTGTCATGAACAGGAACATACTCCGTTAATGTTACGGTATCAATTACCGTGGTTGTATCGTGTACAAAGACATCAATATAGGTGGTGTCATGAACGGGAACATACTCAGTAAGCGTCACAGTGTCAACTACTGTTGTCGTATCATGCACAAAGACATCAATATAAGTGGTGTCATGAACAGGAACAAACTCAGTCAGCGTCACGGTGTCTGTTATCGTTGTCGTATCATGCACAAAGACATCAATATAAGTGGTGTCATGAACAGGAACATATTCCGTCAATGTCACGGTGTCAACCATCGTTGTAGTGTCATGCACAATAATATCAATGTATGAGGTATCGTGAACCACAATAGTATCTTTTGAGGTAAAGATAGCAACCAATGCCGAATCTTGGCTTGCTAATAATTCATAGGGGTTATCCTGTACTCCGTTATTCCATTGTTGGAAAGTAAAACCGGCGTTAGGAAGTGCATAAATAGTAATCGTGGAATTTTTAATATAGGAACCAGAGCCAATGGCACTTCCCCTATTAGAACAATTGGATGATACAAGGACTTCAACATGGTTATCTACGAAAATGGCATGAATAGTAGAGTCAGATGTCAAAACAAATGATCTAGGATTCGTTGTCACACTATCGCTCCACATCTCAAATCGATTTCCTTCATCAGCAACAGCATACGCAATGGCATTTGATTCACATGTTGGTAGGGTGATTTCCACATGGCCTAGTCCTTCTGATGTCGCCCCAAAAGTATAGGGTACCACCTCATTGAAGTTAGAAAAAGCCGTCCAAGTTGACGAGTAAGAGTTAATGCTCCCACAGGGAACCATTATCGTCGTTGTTGCAGGTGCATTATAGAAAGAGTATGCATTCACCGTAGGAGCAATAGAACGACGGCATATTATTGAGGAAAGGTTTAGGCATCCCATTGTAAAATATGATGGAATTGAAGCTATCGTAGCTGGCAAGGTAAGACTTGTCAAATAGGAACATCTTGTAACAGCTGCTCCTAAGGACAAAACTGTGTCGGGAAGAATAATATTTGAAATGCAAGATAACACAAACAGTCCATCAGCAAGAGTGTCAATTCTATCACCTTCAAATTCAACAGTTCTCAAACTATCACAATAGGCAAATGCTCTGTTATGTATGGCACGAACGGATGATGGAATTGATACACTACGCAAACCATTACATTCCTCAAATGCCATTTCTCTTATTGAGACAAGTGTACTAGGAAAGTGAACTGACGTAATGCTTGTACAGCCTGTAAATGCCTGACGAGAAACAGATGTTACCCCCTCCGGAATAATCAATTCGGTCAACAGTCCACCATTGATATACAAATTATGACTATAGTATTGAGGTGGATAGTACCCACCTGACATCTTAATCTGACACCATTGTTCTATACTTCCTAAATAGGTTGTCTTTGTCAATCCTGTACATCCTGCAAAAGCACTAACAATAGATGTGACAGAACTTGGAATAACAACCTCAGTCATGTTGGTACAGCCGTAGAAAGCAATATTACCAAGTTGTGTTACTGCATATTGAGTCCCGTTAATATTTACTGACGATGGGATAATAACACATCCGGAGAGTTCACTATTATTAGGACCATAGCAAGGGGATGACTGACATGGAGCTGTAACTTCAGCACATGAATCATTAAGTATTTTGTAATATAGTTCGTGCCCACTTGGAGAAGTCACTTGGTAGATAATCTGAGCATTCATCTGCATATGCGTTGCAACGCAAATAAAAGCCGTTGCTAAGTATACAATAAATCTTTTCATAATAAAAAGGCGTTAATTATTCGTTTTCTACTTATCATCTTGAAAGGTTCTGCAATACCCGCTTTTTGATAAGTTTGAATAATTCACGCCCAAAAGCGCGAACTTTCGCAAACTTATTCTCAAAAGCTTTGGAATTTGCAGATTCTTCAAGAGAGAACAAGAGCGTCAGCTCAATATGTCTTTATTTCTATACTATTCTGTTGTTTTTATGCCATAGATTGTAAGTTTCGTTTCATCAATTCTTTAGTCTATTACATTTTACAGGCTATCAACATCATACGCCGTCAGACCTGTGATGTCAGCGATGTCCTGTGTGGCATAGCCTTTGGCTTTCATCTTGCGGGCAAGGTTAAAATATGATTCCAATTGCAAAAGTACGCATTTTTTTTCACATGGCAAAAAAGAAGTTGTCTATGGTGGTAAAACAGGCCTCTTTTTTATCTCTTTCCGGGGAAAAGCTTCGGGATGAAATGGGCAAGGTTATGCTTTCGGAGGGAGGCGATGATGTCGCGCTGCTGGTCGGGCTTGTAAAAGAAGAACAGGCGGCGTTGGTCGGCCTTGTCGGCGGGGGTGGTGGCCACATAGACGGGCTTCATGGTCGTGGGGTCGATGCCGGTGTAGTACATCTCGGTGCTGAGGGTCATGGGCGTGGGGGTGAAGTCCTGTATCTGCTCCAGGCGGTAGCCCATCTGCTTCATGTCGACAGCCAGTTGTGCCATGTCCTCCAGGCGGCAACCGGGGTGGCTGCTGATGAAATATGGGATGAGCTGGTAGCGCAGGCCCGCTTGTTTGCATATCTCGGCAAACCTACGCTTGGTCTCACGGAAGAGCTCGAAGCCCGGCTTGCGCATCAACGCCAGCACATGGTCGGAGGTGTGCTCCGGCGCCACCTTCAGGCGGCCGGAGGTGTGGTTCAAAACCACCTCTTTAAAATACTCCCAGCCGGCGTTGGACTTTGCACACTCCTCCCCCATCGCTGCGCGGTGGTCCCCCTCCCCTAACTTAGGGGAGGAACCAGACAGCTTCAATCGCGCCAGCCGCTCCCCCTCTAAGTTAGAGGGGGTGGCTGCCCGCAAGGGCAGACGGGGGCGTGTGTCCTCGCCGACAAACAGGTCGCACCGGATGCCGCTTCCCACATAGAGGTGCTTCACCTTGGGGTGTGCGTTGACCTTGCGCAGGAGGGCTATCATCGGGCGATGGTCGCTGTCGAGGTTCTTGCACATGGTGGGCATCGAGCAGCTGTAGCGGCTGCACTTGCGGCAAAGCTCCGGGTTCTTTCCCTTCATGCGCCACATGTTGGCCGAGGGGCCGCCGAGGTCGGTGAGCACACCGTGGAACTCCGGGTCCTGCGTGATGGCATCGACCTCGCGGAGGATGCTCTCCTCGCTGCGGCTGGCTATCTGCTTGCCCTGGTGGGCACTGATGGTGCAGAAGGAGCAGCCGCCGAAACAGCCGCGGTGGGTGTTCACGCTCCAGCGTATCATCTCGAAGGCGGGAATGGGTCCGCGCTTCTTATATTTGGGGTGCGGCAAACGCAGATAGGGCAAGTCGAACGAGGCATCCACCTCCTCCGTTGTCATCGGCGGCTCCGGCGGGTTCACCACCACATAGCGGTCGCCATGGCGCTGGACGAGGGTAGCGCACTCTATCTTGTTGCTCTCTGTGTCAATGATATGGTAGTTCTCCGCCTCGGCACGCTTGCTCTTCTGGCACTCCTCGAAAGAATGGAGCTCAATGCAATTTGGACCGCCGGCATCCCTGCCGGCACCAGTCGATTGGGTTTGTCGGCAAGGATGCCGACGGTCCCCCTCCCCAAACTTAGGGGAGGAGTTGGATTGTTCAGCCCGCGCCAGAAGCTCTCCCCCTCTGCCTGGCTCCATAGGAGACACGGCCTGCGACCGAAGTGGAGCAAAGTTAGGGGGAGTGCTGAGGCCCGCGAGCCTGATGAGCGAACCCCGCAGGGGGGAGGGAGTGTGTCGACTCACATACGCCACCTGCGGCAGCCCATAGCAAGCCTCAATACCCTTGCCCTCATCGAGAAGGCGGGCAATCTTCAGCGTCGTCCTCTCCCCCATTCCATAATTCAGCAGGTCGGCGGGCGTATCAATCAGGATGCTGGGAAACAGCTTGTCGTCCCAGTAGTCGTAGTGCGCCAAGCGCCGCATCGAGGCCTCGATGCCGGCGATGATGACGGGTGTGTCGGGATAGAGCTGCTTGAGGATGCGGGAGTAGACATAGGTAGCGCGGTCGGGACGGAAACCGAACTGTCCGCCGGGGGTATAGGCGTCGTCGTGGCGCAGACGCCGTGCAGCGGTGTAGTGGTTCACCATGGAATCCATAGCACCACTAGTCACGCCGAAGAAGAGCCTCGGACAGCCAAACTTGCGGAAGTCGCGCAGGTCGTCACGCCAGTTGGGCTGCGGGATGATGGCCACGCGATAGCCTGCCGCCTCGAGCGTCCGCCCAATGACCGCAGTACCAAACGACGGATGGTCGATATAGGCGTCGCCGGTGACGAGCACCACGTCCACCTGCTCCCATCCCAGGCGCTTCACCTCCTCCAACGTTATTGGCAGAAAATGTCCCATAATATAAATAAGGGTCCTTAAAGTCCCTAAAGACCTTAAGGACCCTTATGGTCAAAGTATTAGTCCTGGATGGCTTTGATGCCAGGGAGGACTTTGCCTTCGAGGTATTCGAGCATGGCGCCACCGCCGGTGGAGACGTAGCTCATCTGGTCGGCGATGCCCATCTGCTTGACGGCAGCCACGCTGTCGCCACCACCCACAGCGGCGAAGCAGCCCTTCTTGCAGCTCTCAGCCACGCTCTGGGCAATGGCCTTAGTGCCTTTGGCGAAGGTCTCAAGCTCGAAGACACCGGCAGGACCGTTCCAGAGGATGGTCTTGCTGTTCATGACGATGTCGTGGATGGCCTTGCAGCTCTCGGGGCCGCAGTCCATGCTCTCCCAGCCGTCGGGCACTTCGCCCGAGGGGACAATCTGGGTGTTGGCATCGTTGCCGAACTTGTCACCGATGACGCTGTCGACGGGCAGGTAGTACTTCACGCCCTTCTCGTCCATGCGGCGCATGAGCTCGCGGGCGAGGTCGAGTTTGTCGTCCTCGCAGATGCTGTTGCCAATCTTGCCACCGAGGGCTTTGGTAAAGGTATAGCGCATGCCACCGATGATAATCATGTTGTCGACCTTGTCGAGAAGGTTCTCGAGGATGCCAATTTTTGAGCTAACCTTAGAGCCACCGATGATGGCGGTGAAGGGACGCGGCGGATTCTGCATGAGTTTCTCGAGGTTGCGCACTTCGTTCTCCATCAGGAAGCCGAAATACTTGTCGTTGGGGAAGAATTTTGCAATGACGGCGGTGGAGCTGTGCTCGCGATGGGCTGCACCGAAGGCGTCGTTGATATAGCAGTCGCCGAGGGCAGCCAGCTGGCGGGCGAGGTCCTCGCCTCCCTTGGTCTCTTCGGGATAGAAGCGGATGTTTTCAAGCAGCATCACTTCACCACCCTTCAGTTCTTTGGCCATAGCCTCAGGCTTGCCGCTGCCGAGGAGTTCCTGGGTGAACTTCACGGGACGGTTCACAAGGGTCTCAAGATATTTGGCCACGGGCTCAAGGGTCAGCTCAGGCTCAAAGCCACCTTTCTTTGGACGGCCGAAGTGGGCCATGATGATAACGGCGGCACCGTCTTTGAGAAGCTTCTCGATGGTGGGCATCGACTCACGCATACGGGTGTCGTCGGTAATTTGCTTCTGGTCGTTCATGGGGACGTTGAAGTCCACGCGCAGCAGGACCTTCTTGCCTGCAAAATTGATATTATTAATTGATTTCATAGGTATAAGGATTTATTGGGTTTATACATGATGAGGCTATTCACTTCATTGTATTTACTCAGCGGTGTTCACCTCCCCGTGCTGGGGTTCTTCGACGGCCATGCCGATGTAGAGGGCCGAAAGCATCGTGAAGACAAAGGCCTGCAAGTAGGCAACCAGACACTCCAGCAAGTTGATAAACACACAGAAGATAACGCTGAAAACAGAAACTGCACCTCCAGCTACCATGCCGAAGAGTTGGCTAATAATATAGATAATGAATATGAAGCCTAGAATGACAATATGACCAGCGGTCATATTGGCAAAAAGTCGGATCATCAGCACGATGGGTTTGGTAAAGACACCCATCAACTCAACCACAGGCATCAGCGGAAATATCTTCAGCCATGCCGGCACCCCGGGAGTGTTGAAGATATCAGTCCAATAATGTTTGTTGCCACTGATATTGGTGATAAGGAATGTAATGACAGCCAAGGTGGCGGTTACCGCCAGGCTGCCATTAATATTGGCACCTGCCGGGAAGATTGGGATAAGTCCCAAAATGTTGCAGAAGAAAATGAAGAAGAAGAGCGTTAGCAGATAAGGCAGGTATTTCCGGTAGTGCTTCTCTCCTATCATCGGCTTCACAATATCGTCGCGCACAAAGACCACCAGCAGTTCCACGAGGCTCTGCAGCCCTTTGGGGGCCTGGTTGGGGCGCTTCTTGTATCCCTTCTTTGCCAACATCACAATGACTATCAGTAAGACGACTGCAATCATGATAGCAGCAGAAGTCTTGGTGATACTCAAGTCTACGGGTTTAACCACATTTCCTTCAGTATCCATCATCAACTCACCGTCCGTGCCCACGCAGGCCACCTCCTCTTTTTCGGCACCGCCGCCAATAAGACGGTAGCCCTTGTAGTCGGCATGCCCATGATGGAATTTGCTTGACATGAAGACATCGAGGTGTCCGTCGTTGATGAGGATGACAGGCAGCGGTATTGCCACAGCATGTTTTTCCCCGCCAGACAAATAGTCAAACAAATGCCATGAGTGGGAATCAGTGACGTGGCCGATAATCTCTGATCCTGCATCGACAGGCTCGGTCTTTTCCGATGGGCCGCACGATGTGAACGCAAAGCAGAATGCTGCCGCTAGAAGGATACAGATCTTTTTCATATTGTTATCTTTGTTATTGAACTTTTGTGGTGTTGTTGAAGATGTCAATCTGCAGTGTGTCAAAGAGACCCAATTGGTTGACGTCACGACTGTCGACCGATGCATCGGCTGCCTGGCGCAACGCTTGCTTCATCAACCGTTGCAGGGCCTGAGGCCGTGTGATACCACAACTGTCGGCATAGACACCGAGGCGTGCACTCTCACGCTCGCTGAGCGTGAGAGTGTACTTCTTCGGTTTGGGAGTCTTTTTATTGCTCATAGGTTATTCCTGCATTACACCCTTGAACGGTGCCATCACTGCCTCTGTCTGCTTCACAGCCTGTTCGTCCTGAAGAGTACCGGCTGCAATATCGTGCAGTAGGGCCATGATACGGAGGTTATACTGCAATTCACCACGCACACCACGGGCCTTTTCTCCCTGGAAACGACTCAGGTAAACAATCTGCTGGCTGTAATGGTTGAATGCCTTATCCCATTGCTCGCGGGCTTTCTTCTCTCCGAAGAGTTTCTTGTAAAGAGACACAACGTCAATGGGTGTGCCTCCCATGGGGACATAGACTGTGTAGACATCGGGGGTAAAATTATTCTCGGGGAAATTGGTATCGAACATCTCGAGCAATCTGCGGGCTTTCTCTTCATTGCCTTTATTGACTTCGTCGTTTGCCAGCACCAGAACATTCTGATGAAGGATGGGGACGAACTGCTGACGGCTCACGGGATCAATATAGATGTCTCGATTGAGGTTACCCCAACGCAGGGGCTTTCCATCCACACCATTGACAAAATAGTCGGCACTCTGGTCGGTATAGCGCTGCTGCTTCGGATACGGGATGAACTTGTAGTTCATACCATCCTGTATAGTGTAACTATATACCAGCGGGAATATATCGGGGATGCCGCTCGATCCCGGATTCATCACGTTGATGTCACGCATGAACTTGTTGGTACCCAAGATATCCAGCAGCATCAACTCATGACGGTAGAGCCATTGGTTCTTGATTTCCCAACGAATCTCAGGATTCACCTGGTCAGCCAACTCTTCGGGGATGACGCCTGCAGCCACCAGGGCAGGAATGTCAAGCGTAATCTTGAAGCGTTTCGTCGGCAGCGCCAGGAACGAGTCGCCCGACCGCGGGTCTTTGATGGAGAAGCGTTCAGGATAATCGCGCAGCAGACCCAGCACCTCAGTAACCTCGAGGTAATCGGTCGAGTTGTCGAAGACATATACCTGGTCTTTCCCAAGACCGTAGTATTCTTTGGGCAACGTGAAGGGCAGCGCCTCACTATCGTAGAGCTTATTATAGAGTTGCTCCACATACCAGTACATGCCGGAAAGTGTGAAATTGAGGATTCGGACATCGGTACGGGTGCCCTCCACCTCTTGGGCGTACCACAGGGGGAATGTATCGTTGTCTCCAAAGGTGATGAGAACGCCGTTCTTCTTAATGCTCTGGAGGTAGTTCTGTGCAAAGTCGCGGGCAGCAGTCTTTTCACTGCGGTCGTGGTCGTCCCAGTTCTGGCAAGCCATAAGCATCGGCACACCGGCAAAGCAAAGAACGAACACCACGGGCATCACCACCTTGTACATTTTCTCCTTGTTCTTCTTGAAGAGGGCGCTAATCCATTCCGCCAAACCCATCACTCCCATGCCAATCCAGATGGCGTAGAAGCTGAACGATCCCACGAAGGCATAGTCACGCTCACGCGGCTGGCGCGGCGGCATGTTCAGATAGATGGCAATGGCCAATCCAGTCATGAAGAACATAATGAAGACGATAAACGCATCTTTCGGGTGCTTGCGGATGTGGTATATCAAACCGAGGATACCCAGCAGCAATGGCAGGAGGTAGTATACATTGCGGCTCTTATCCTTCTGCATGCTCTCGGGCAGGTCGCTTTGAGGACCCAGACGGCTCTCATCCAAGAACTTGATACCGCTAATCCAGTTACCATGCAGGTAGTCGCGCGTACCATCTTCGTTGAAGTAGTGGCCCTGCTCGTCGTTCTGACGGCCAGCGAAGTTCCACATGAAGTAACGCCAATACATCCAGCCCAGCTGGTAGCGGTTGAAGAAACTGAGATTTTGTCCAAAGGTAGGTTTCATGCCACTGGGTGCTGGACCAGCCCAGTACTCGTAGAACTTCGGATGCTGGCGACCTCCATCACTGCTCCACATACGAGGGAAGAAACCGGTGTGCTCTTCGCGGTAGACAAGCTTCTGGGCATAAGCGGCAGCCTCATAGTGGTCACGTCCCTTCTCATCCTTGCCACGGACATATTTAGTGTAGCCCTTCTCAGAGTCGATAGGACGGCCTGCTGTGTAATACTGGCCCGTGAAGAGCGGCGTGTCACCATACTGCTCACGACCCAGATAGGCACGCATGGCCACAGCGTCTTTCGGAGCGTTCTCGTTGAGCGGCGTGTTCGTGTTGGCTCGTATGACCAGGACAAAGAAGGTTGAATAGCCGATGACCAGCATGGCAAAACTCAGAATGGCAGCATTAATTACCGGGTGTTTCTTCTTGTGGGTAAACCACAGTCCCCATACAACCAAAGCGGTCAGCAACAGGAAAAAGAAGATGGTACCGCTGTTGAACGGTAGGTGGAACGTATTGACAAACAGCACATCGATGGCCGAGTCAACATTCACGATTCCCGGGATGATGCCCCACAAAATAATGCCAAGGGTAACCAGCGAAAGCAAGCCAGTGACAATGAATCCCTTCCAAGTCGTCTTCGGCCATTTCTTGAAATAGACCACATAGAAGATGGCGGGCACCGTCAAGAGGTTCAGCAGGTGGACACCAATGGCTACACCGACGAGCAGGCTGATGAGAATGAGCCAGCGCAATGCGTGGGAATCGTCGCTCTGCTCCTCCCATTTCAGGATGGCCCAGAACACCAGAGCGGTGAAGAAGCTACTCATGGCGTAGACCTCGCCCTCGACGGCCGAGAACCAGAATGTGTCGCTGAAGCAATAAGCCAGCGAGCCCACGATACCGGCGGCGAAAACGCCCCAGGTTTTCCAGTCCTTCAGGCTGGGGTTCTTGGGGTCGGGCAGCAGGTGCTTGCCCAACAGGGTGATGCCCCAGAAGAGGAATAGGATGGTGAAGCCGCTGCATACGGCACTCATCACGTTCACGGCATGGGCTGCCGTCGTTGTGTCGCTGAACATAGAGAACAGACGTCCAATCAACTGGAAAGTCGGGGCTCCCGGGGGATGACCCACTTGCAATTTAAAGGCGGTGGCGATGTACTCACCGCAGTCCCACCACGAGGCGGTAGCCTCCGCCGTCATGATGTACACCGTGCAGGCTATCAAACAGATAACCCACCCGATGATGTTGTTGGCTACATGGTACTGTTTCATTTTAGAAGTTTAAGATTTAAGGATTAAGGTTTAAGGAGTCGTTATAAGATTTACGAAGACCAGACAATATTGTCGCCACATGGCTAAATTGGGGTCTAAGGTTATCGAGTTGTTTTTCCGTAATATATCCCAGATCCTGGGCTGTAAATAGTTCACTAAATGATTCGGTCAAGGAGCCAAAGGCGATTTCCAGAAAACGAGATTTCTCTTTCACAGAGTTTCTTCCACAACCTTCAGCGATATTTGCGGTTATTGATGCAGCTGCGCGTCTCACTTGATCTCCCAAAGCAAACGTTTCCTCTTTGGGAAAATGCTTTTGCAAAACATATTTTTCCTTTACCAAAGTCCTTGCATACATGTATGCGTCAAGCTTTTCAAAAGTAAATGTTTTTTTGCTATGTTGTGCGTCAGCCACCTTAAACCTTAAACTTTAAACCTTAAACCAAATTATCACGCAAAATTGGCATCGTCATGCAACGGGCACCGCCGCCGGCACGAGGCAGTTCGCTGCCGGGGAATGCTGCCACAAATTTCTCATAATCACCCATATTGACCTTGCCACTGACAATATCTTCAGCATTCAGCACGGCGAAACCAGCCTTGTCAAGCGCTTTGATGGTCTGTGTGTTGCGGCGGTATCCGATAATCTTACCATCGCCCAGCGAGAAGAAGTTGCAGCCCGAATGCCACTGCTCGCGCAGCTGCACCCACGGGTCGCTGCCGCCTCCGATGGTGGGCTCTATCTCCCACCCCAGCTTCTCCAAGCCCTTCACTATATTTGGCACCTCCGTATAGTTCACCTTGCCGTTCTCAATGGTAATCAGCGTCGTAGCCTTACCGGCAAAGAGGCCGTTCTTCTTCAGCATGGGCTCGAATGCCATGCACTGGTGCTTGCCGAGGAAGGTAAACACCATATCGAGATGGATGAAACTCTCAGGATGTTGTGGAAGTTCCTGCACCAAAATGTTGAACTTCTCGCGCTCCTGGGCAAACTGTTTGGCCAGATACTCAATACCCTTGGCATTGGTGCGGATACCCTGGCCGATGCAGAGGAGGTCGGGCGAAGCAATCTGTACATCGCCGCCCTCGGTGCGGGCTTCGGGGTTCCAGGCCATGGCGTTCAGGAGGTCCACCTTGAAGAAATGGCGGAAGATAGCCTCGTAAATAAGCGTCTCGCGCTCACGCACCTCGAAACTCATCGAGTTGATAAGCACGCGGTTGTATACCGTCGAGGAGGCATCGCGGGTAAAAAAGAGGTTGTAGAGAGGCTTCAGCAGATAGCGATCCTCGCTCGCACCATCCCATTGAGGATTTTCCAACCCTTCAATCAGCACTTTAGCCAAACGGTCGGCCTCCCAGCCCATCAGCTCTTTGCCCCACTGCTCACAGTGATCCATCTTGCAACTTGTCTCCACCAGCTGACGACGTATCTCGTTGTCTTTAAGAAGTTCTTCGAGGATATCCTCTACATAATAGACGTTGGTCCACTTCTCCAACACACCACAGAAATTGGAATATTCACCATCGACGATGGGTTTGTTCAAAATATCGCTGTACAATGCATGTGCCGCATTCAATGGTGTCATCCTCTCAATCTCCACGCCCGGCCTATGCAGCAGCACAGCTCGCAATCGTCCAGTCTCCGAACTCACGTTTACCTCACAAGGTGTCATATTTTTATTGCTCATATTTTTTTTATTATCTAATAAACAATAACTTCGCCCCAAAAGGGAAAGCCTTGTAAAAATGCAAATATACAAAAAAGATTCAAACCCCACAAACTATCCCCCATATTTTTTTCAACAACGCGTCACCACCATACCAACGACGCATCAACTCCGACCCCGGTCGGACTTGGGTCGGACATAGGACGGAGTTGAGTCGGAGTTGATACGGTGTTGGTGCTTTGTATCAGCTATTTACAAAAAAACTATTTTTCCACCTCCAACCGGGTGGCGGGAGCGATGGCACGGAACTCGGGAGCATACATACACTGCATGGTGACAGGACCAGCGAGGAAGGTTCCCGGATTAGTCACATATACATCATATTCAACGATATACTTGCCTTTTTCTAAACGGTTGATGTAACAGTGAGTGGCGGTGTTCTTGACCTCGACATAATAACGCAGCCCTTGGTTCCAGTTCCACCCCGCACGGGTACTGAGTGGCTCCACACAGGAGGGACGTCCGTCGATAAGTTCGAGATACTCCATCGTGCGGTCGCAGGAAATATCGATGCGGACTTTGACGCGGTCGCCCACCTTCAGAGTATTCGGAGTATTCAGAATATTCTGATTATTCTGATTCAGATAGCAGCGTTTGAGGGTGATACCGCTCTCGGAGGAGGGTATCTTGTCCATATCATCGGTGTACTGATAATAAACAGCGCCCCAGGCGATGCCAGGTGTCACCTTGCGGAGGGTGACAGTGCTGTCATCGAGAGCGATGATACTGTCGAGAGCAGAGCCTTCCCAGCGTTGGGTGCGGTAGCCTTCGAGACCTTCGGAGGGAGCTGAGAGGTCGACACCACAGAGGGTTAACGTGGTGCTCTTGAGGGCAGTCAGAGTATTCGGATTACTCGGAGTATTCGGATTTTCTGGAGTCACCAGCGCGCTGATAGCTTCGACGGTGGCGCGGTCGTTGCCCCAATGGGTGGTCTGCTTCTGTTTGAGGAGCCACTGCTGCATGAGGGCAATGGAGAGGGTATCCTTGGGCGTCACCTCGCGGAAAGCCTGGATGAGAAGGGCTTGCGTCTCAATAGGACGCTCGTACCAGCACCAACCGCTACGGTTGTCACGCCAATACATGCCCATCTCGTCGCTCTCCAACGCCTTCTCTTTCAGGCGACGAATAAGGTCGCGGGCGGCCTGCTTGTCGCCGTGGCGCTGGAAGATAAGGGCCAGCTGGGCCTGAATGTAGAGGCCATTGTAGTTCTTATAGTTCTTCAAGGCATTATTATAGTAGAACTTATAAGCCTCTGTATTGCCCTTGTCATAGAAAGAGCGAGTGTACAGATAATCAATGTTATCTGGTGACCACTTGTATTTTTTCAAGTAGGGCTTGATGTATTTCTCATAGTGGCGCTGCTCCTCACGGTCGATGTATTGGAGTGCCCGGGTAACAGAGTGGCTGAGTGCCTGAGACGACTTGGCCACTTGGTCACTCTGCCACTTAGTCACTCTCTTCAGGACCTGCATGGTGACCCAGGTGGAGCTCTCGCCGTCGGGCATCCAGCTCCATCCGCCGTCGGAGTTCTGACGGGAAGCAAGCAGGGCATTCAGTTTGGAAAATTCCTCCGACAACCGTATAGAATCGAAGTAATTGGCAATAGCCTGACGCTGCTCCACTTCCGACTCGGCATCGCGGAGCCAAGGGGTGGCCTCGAGAAGCGTCTGCTTCACATCCTCGTTGATTTTTAGGCGAGTGTTTGCAGTGTCGGTAAGAACCTTAATGTTCCTAAGGCCTTTAAAGTCTTTTAGAATTTCATTGGCAAGGGTGTTGACATAGAGGCTGTTGGCGAGATAGAGCGTGGAGGGGTTCTCCTGCTGCTTGAGGTAGGGCATCGACTTGATGGCGAGCCAGACGGGGTTGCTGACCAGTTCGGCACCAAGGAAATGGGGTTCTGCAGTGGAGGTGAGAGGTGAGAGGCGGAAATTGAAAGTCTTCTCCCCTGCCCCGTTGATGTAAACCGGCTGCGAGAGGGTGACCGCCTGGCGGTTGGAGACCACAGGGATCTGTCCGCGCTCGCCGTCGCTCATGTTTTTTGCTACGGCAGTCATCTGATAGGTTGCCACATAGACGTTGTTGGGCACTTGGATGGGGAAGGTCACCTGGGCGGCATCCTTCACTGTCACCTGGCATCGCTGAAGAGTGAGGGTGTCGCCGGTGGCGGCGTCGGTGAGGAGAAGGGTGACAGAGACCTCCTGTGGAGCCGAAGTCGGCTCCACCAGTACCACCTTAGCCATCAGCACGATGCTATCGCCATGGCGGAGGAAACGCGGGATGTTGGGCTGCACCATGAGGGGCTTCTGGGTAACGAGGGTACGGTCGAGTGTGCCGATTTTCAGGTCGGGGCTTACGGCCAAACCTTTGACGCGCCAACGGGTGAGGAGGTCGGGGAGGCGGAAACGGTAGGTGACTGTGCCTGTGGAGTCGGTGCGCAGCGCTGGGGCGAAGAAAGCAAGGGTGCTGAGGTTGGTGCGGAGCGGAATTGCGTCAGACGCAACCTCCTCGGTCTCAACCATCTCAGAGAGTCCTGTCGGTATTATCTCGGCATTTTTCATGTTCACTCCGGTACGCTTGCGGACATTACCCTGCATGGTGACCATTCCACCCTCGCCCCGTGCAGTGCCACCATCGGTTGCCACCTCTGCCGAAAAGACCACTTCTTCCGCATTGGATTTTCGGGATAAATAACGACCATGGTGATAATAACCGGGATTATCCAAGCTGGAGAGAGTCCACACGATATAATCGGGGTCGGAACCCTTGACAGGAGTATTTTCGGCAAAATAGCTGGATTTTTTTCCATAAATTAAGAGCCAACATACATTGACATCGGAAGTATTGCGCCAGGGATTGAATGACCACTGGTCAAAGTGAGAATATTCGCTGAGGGCATCGTCGAACATGGAGAGTGTCAATGTGGATGTGGTTAGTGTTTTGTGTTTAGTGCTTAGTGGTTGCGGGGAAGAAACTTTTATGGTCCATTCTTCCTGCTCGCCGGGCTGCAGTTTGTCGCGGAAGGTGGCAATGTCGACCTTGAGTTTCTTGTGGGAGAAGGGCACCGCAACCTTATGGGTGAAATAATGGGTGATGCCATCCTTGACAGCCAGGAGGGTGATGTTGAAGCCACCCAGCATGGCACTGTCGACGGGGAAGGAGATTTTTTTTATGGTCTCGCCAGCAGGGAGCCATCGGGAGCTGATTTCCTTGCCACTGTAACCAGAGACGATGCAGAAGACAGGCACATCTTTGAAGCGGGAGCCATAACGGAGGGTTACCCAACTGCCCACTTCCGCCTCCTGACAATCAAGGTCGGCCCAGAAAAGGTCGATGGACTGAACCCGGCGCTCGGCGGGGCGTGTGAGAATGACATAGCTGGTGTCGGCAAGGTCGTCGATGCGTGCCACCACACGATAGTAGCCGGAAGCGAGTTCAGGCAGGTCAACACTCTGTTTAACATGCTTTCCGTCGGAATGGTGCGTGGTGTTCCAACGCCAATCGGTAGTCCAATACAAGGGAGAGACATCACGTTTGGAATAGCAATACTGCGGGAATTTGCGTTCGAATTCCTGGCGCGTGAGCGTCATGGGAATAGAGTCAGGTTCGCTTCTCATCAAGGGCAGTAGCAGCCGTGGGGTGTCGGGGAGATGGAGACGTTCCAAACAAATCTCCACATCGCCCTCGACAGGATGCAAACTGAGGTCGGCCAGCTCATAGCCAAGAGTGCTGAAATCGGAGACATTCAACTCCTTAGCGCCAGACAACAAACTGAGGTCCATATTCTGGTATCCTATAAAAAAGCTGGCATTGGCGTTGTGGGTCTCACCGTTGAGGTCGGTGACCTCGACAAAAACCGAATACTCAAAGTTGGGCTTCAGCGTGGGGCTGAAGGTACTGTCAGGCCAGGGAACAAACGAGAACTCGAAACTGCCGTCGGAAGCGGTAGTGACCGTTCCCTCAGCCACCTGGGCACGTATTATTTTTTTCCACCACTGACGGGTGAAAGAATGGCGCATGACAGTGTATTTCACCTGCGCACCGATGATATTGGTCCCGCTGTAGGCTCGAGCCAAACCGTGGACGGTATAGGGCTCGCCGAACTGCGGGACCTGGGCAACCGACTGCTCCCGCTCATCGAGAGAAACCATAAACTTGGGCTGCTTGTATTCCTCGACAAGCAGAGTCTTTGTCATCGTTGTTTTTCCAGAGGCCACATCAAGCGTCCAACAACCTGCAAGACCATCGGGAGGCAGCACAAAGAAGTCGGAGGCGAAACCACCACTGTCGGTGACAAACTCCTTCCACGCCACGCGCTTGCCATTGGGATTTTCAAGACGAAACTTTCCCTTGCGCCCCACCAGCACCCGGCCTTCGAACTCGTCGCTTTCATAGAGCACGGCAGAAAAGAAGACGGTGTCACCAGGGCGATAGATAGGTCTGTCGACAACCAATTGGGCAGACGGTTCCATTTTCGGATCGGCAGCTGTGTAGTCCCAGCTTAGATAATGCAGGAAACGCTGTCCCCCACGAGTCACTTGGATGTTAAACCACCCCTCTGAACCCAAATAGTGGGCACGCCCGTCAGCATCGGTAACCAAGCTGTCAATAACTTCCCGTCTCTTTTTCAGCTCCAACATCTGTCCTTCTATCGGTTTTCCACTACGCGAGTCGAAAAGCTGGAATACGAAGGGCGACAAATGGTTGAGTTGGTAGTCCACACAATTCAACACCTGATAGGCATCGCGACGGTCCATGGTCGCATCGGGAGATACAAAAAGCATATAACTACCCATCGGCAAGGCCGGAAGGTCGACATAAAGCTTTTGGAAAAGATGAGAGCCATCGTCTTTCACGTCGAGTACCCACTGGTGCAACGGCTTGGGTAAGTGGTCGAAGTAATTCTCATCCTCCCTATCGTAAGAGCAAATAAAGAAATGAAGTCGGGACAAATTCTTGTATCCCACACATTTTATCGATGGCCGTCCGGGCAATACCACAGGATACTGGTCATCATCCACGCTGATGCTTGGTGCCAAAATTCTATTCCGAAGGTCTGCACACAGAGCGCCATCGTTGCTCTTGGGGAAGAGCGCTACAGCCGTGTCGCAGTAGCGCACTGCTTCGACAAGCCGGTTGTGAGCATAGAAATGGTTAGCCATACAGGAATAGAGCTTCGCCACCATCGGGCTGCTGCTCCCACGATACTTATTTATATAGGACTGAATGAGATGCTCATCATATGGGCGGTTTGCATAGTCGCGATCTTCCAAAAAACCCAACATCTCCAAGTCCCAATGGATACGCAGGTTGTCATTGTCGTCCTTGTGGAAGTCTATTAACTTCTGCAGCAAAGCGATGGCCTCGTCCTGTTTTTCTTCATATTTTTGACTGATGACGTATAACATCACCACATCGAAAACAGTTGGGGTAAATATGACAGCCTTGGAATCAGGCTTGTCTTGGGGATCGTACTCATCGCAGAACTGCTTAATGCGGTCCGACGGAGTCTTCTTCAACAGCTCCTCGTCCAGCAGGGCAGAATCCGGCACACTGAGAATGGCATAGCACACGGCACGCTCAGGGGCTTCGAGGCGGGGCAGAATCGAGCGGTAGCGGGCAACGGCGCTGTCGTAGCAATCCTCCTGATAGCCCTCTGCCGCCTCCGACATATACCATGCCGCCGTCAAAAGGTCGTTGCTGTTCTTGGTCTTCCTGAAGACCTTTTCAGCCTCCTCGTAGGCGCTCTTGTAGGAATCTTCTTCAATCAGCTTTTCAATTTTTTTCCAGTCAGTCTGTGCCATTGCCGGCAATGCCGCCATCAGCGCCACTGAAATTAGAAATCTCTTCATTATAGTATACTATTTATTTCCATTATCATTTATCATTTCATTCTCCCAGAGGAGACATAGCATGCTAAAAAAAGAGACGCAGCACGCTGCGCCTCTATTGAACCGCCGGCAATCTGTCGGCATTTTTTTATTAGTTATCACCTTTGCCAGTGATAATAAGCTCCGCCTTGATGTTGGAGAATCCGCCTCCCTTCTCGTTGAGGGCGGCAGCGGCGGCGCGCTTGATCTCGTTCTTGGTCATGCCGGCGGTGGTGATGCGCTTGGCATCGATGCCATTCTTAATAAACCACTCCTTGATGGCCTTTGCACGGTCGAGGGAGAGGAGCATGTCGGCTTCGGCATTGACACCGTAGCTCTGCACATAGCCCTTGACGAGGAAGTTCACCTCGGGATGGTTGCGGAACATGAGCAGGTAGTCGGTGAGGACAGAGTCGTAGTTGCCGATGAGGGTAGCCTCGTCGCTCTCAAAGTTGAGGTCGCGAATCTGGAACGACGAGCCGCGCTCGGTGCGCTCCATGTCGTAGAGCATGATGGTATCCTGCATCATGAGGTCCCAAGAGTTGAACTCCTTGTAGATAGAGAAGAAGCCGTCGCGCTTGGCATAGAGCAGGTAGCTGAAGCCAGGGACAAACTTCACCTTGCCGCCGCGGTAGTGCTCGTCCTTCACGATGGGACGCTCACCCTCTTTGCCGCCACGCTCGAGAATCATCAAGTTGACGTCGACATAGCGGCGACCCTTTTTGTCATAGAAGAGCACCAGGGGCTCGTAGGCATCGACATGGACGGAGACTTTGATAGCGTGGCCCTGACCATTGAGGGTACGGTTGTCTAGGACAATGTAATACTCTTCGCCCATGCGGACGGGAATAGATTTGATAAACTTGCCTGTCTGGTTCTTCGTCAGCATCTTGTCGGTGGCATCGTAGAACATACCAATGGTGGGCTTGGCGTCGGGAGTCATCTCGAAACTAGGCAGGTCGCTCTCGGCAGCAGCCTTCTTCCTCGACCCTTCTGGACGTGGGGTGGTACCTTCTGTCTTGCCCTTGCCGCTTTTCATAATGGCGGCAAACATGGCGGCACTGTCGATGCCGGCCATATTGACGGCCACAGGATTAATCTTGTTCAACATCACCTGGTTGGAGAAATAACTGCCAGTATTTTTGTAGACAAGGAAGTCATAGTCATCCCACTGCGACTGCTGCATGATGGCAATCTCGAGGTCGCCGTTGTAGGGCACGGTGAACTTGTACCACACGGTATTGTGCTCACGCTCGAAGATATGGGGATGAGCCTTGTCGGCCACAATCTCCTGGATACGGCCAGCACCGTCGGGAGCCGAGGTCGGGCCGTAGACCTTATCTATTTCCAGCGGAATAGCGAAGAGGCAGTCGTTACTGTTGGCAGGCAAAGTAACCACGGTGGGGGCGGCAGGAACGACGGCAGTCGTCTTGGCCTTCGACTTGGAAGATTTCTTCTTTTTCTTGTTCTGTGCCTGGGCATCCATGCTTCCCAGCACCAGCGCACAAGCCATCAGAACCATCAAAAACCGTTTCATAATATGCTTTTTATACATTATTTCTCAGGGGCAAAAATAATAAAAAAACACGGTCTGACAATAATATTTTTTTACAAAAAACACAACGTACTGAATATCAATAGTAAGCATATCCACTCAAAACCTTAAACATTAAGGCTTTGACCATTTTTTTTGGCCGTATCCGAAAGTTTTTGTACTTTTGCAATACTGAATTAATGAACAATAAAACTTCAAGCCTTATGAAACGCATTGCAATCATTGTAGTTATGGTCCTGATGACCCTGGGAGCTTCGGCTCGGTCCATCCACTACTTCACCTACAGCCAGGCCGCCCGCACTGTCAGCTACCTCAACTCGCAGAAGGAAATCATGATCTACTGTGGTTATGACTACGAGATTGAGACCTACGTCCTCGTAAACGAGATATGGATGGAGCGTGTCAACTCGGCCTACTACGAGATATGGGTCTACGGCTATGATGCCTACACCGGCGACGAGATATACATGCCCCTCGACCTGCAATGTGTATGGCTCTACAGCGCCGGCCGCATGTACAACGCCGCACAGTACCTGCGCTTCCGCGTCGAGGTGCGCTACCCCACCCTCACGTGGCACATCCCGCCCTACAACCCCTACACCCGCATCGTACACCGCCCGGGCTACACGCGCAGCTACCACTACGAGATACACCGTCACGGATGGATGCCCCCTACCTACACCTACGGCCCCGGCATGCCTCCTCCTCCCCTGCCCTACTACTACATGCGCCGGCCCAACACTCCCGCCCCGATGCCGACCCGCACCTGGACTCCAGGCACCAACCGTCCCGAAGTGTCCGCTCCCTCACAATCACACCTCATCGGCAACACCTCCAGTGCCTCCAACCCCTCAGCCAACAGCTCAAGCCACAAAACGAGCACTACCCGCAACATAGGCAACAACACTACAACACCGTCCTCCTCCTCTCGCAACAATACTTCCACTACTCCCAGCCGCAACAACACTTCCACCACACCTACTCGCACCACTACCACCACCACTCCGACCCGCACCACTACCACCACCACTCCGACCCGCACCACTACCACCACCACTCCGACCCGCGCCACTACCACCACTCCGACCCGCACCACTACCACCACCACACCGACCCGCAACACCACTACCACCACTCCGACCCGCACCACTACCACCACCACACCGACCCGCAACACCACTACCTCCACTCCGACCCGCACCACTACCACCACCACGCCCGTGCGTAGCACCGACACTAAGGCTCCAAGCCGCTCGAACTCGCCAACACGTACCAATACCCCCATCAGAAAATAACAGACCTATGAAAGCCAGCGAATTGGTTCTAGCCCCCGACGGCAGCCTCTACCACATACGACTCAACAGCAGCACCTTGGCCGACAAGGTGCTGCTCGTTGGCGACCCCGGCCGCGTCAACATGTTTAAGGAAATTTTCGAGACCATCGAATTTGAGTCTGAGAACCGTGAAATTCATGCCCTCACCGGCACCTACCACGGCACCCGTATGACTGCCCTCAGCACCGGCATGGGTTGCGACAATATCGACATTGTGATGACCGAGCTGGATGCCGCACTCCATCTGTCAGACAAGTCAAAGTGGTCCGACAAATCCGACCGACACCTCCAAATTGTCCGCATCGGCACCAGTGGCTCCCTGCAGGGCGACATCGACTGCGGAAATCCTGTAGCCTCGGCCTATGCCATAGGCCTCGACGGACTGATGAACTACTATAAAGAATGGGTGCCACCACTGCCCGAAATGGACCAATACTTCATGGTACACATGGGGTTAAACCGTCGTCTGGCCCTGCCCTATTGCGTCAGAGGAAGCAAAAACATGCTGGAGAAGATAGGGGAAGGAATGCACCACGGCATCACCGCCACCGCTCCAGGTTTCTACGGGCCTCAAGGACGCACCATCCGTCTACACCCGGCCATCAAAGACCTCAATGAAAAACTGGCCTCATTCGAATATGACGGATTATATGTTACAAACCTCGAGATGGAGACCTCTGCCATCTACGGCTTCAGCCACCTGATGGGTCATGAGGCGCTGACCGTCTGCCTCATCATCGCCAACCGCGTCACCGGCCGTTTCCTCAACGACTACCACCCCCAGATGCGCCAACTCGTCGGGACAGTTGTGGAGCGTCTTGTTTAGCCCGCCTTACACTCTTTTTCCATAACCTCTTGGTAGGTAGATTCAGGCAAGTGGACAGCAAACCATGGAGATTTGCCCCACAAATTAATGTTATCAAATAAGTTGATTCATAGTCTCTTAGTATGTTGTTCTTATGTTGTTCTTTAGATTAAATCATAAGAACAACATAAGAACAACATAAGAACAACATTATAACAAAATGAGAATTAAGCTATTGGACAGAACTAAAAAAGGAGGGCGATTTTATGCCCTCCTGATGTTCAATGTAATGAAAAGATATTATTTGAGGCCACGGGCCGTCTTGATGGTCTCGTAGGCTTCGTTGATTTCCTTCATCTGCTCGGCAGCGTTGCGCTGCATCTCCTCACCCATGCCGGCCACACGGTCGGGATGATACTTCATAGCCATCTTCCGGTAGGCCTTCTTGACCTCGTCGTCGGTGGCATCATGGGTGATGCCGAGGACTTTGTAGGGATCCTTGGTGTATCCGGACCTTCCGGAATATCCAGATTGTCCGGAATAGCTAGAGCCCACATGTCGCTCATAGATAGAGGTATAGTCGCTCTGCGAGATGCCCAGATACTGGGCCATGAGGCGTAGCATGTTGAGTTCGGACTGGTCAAAGATACCGTCGGCACCGCCCAGTCCAAAGAGGAAGTCGATCATGTGGTAGCGCGTGTTGTAGTCGGTGTTGACTTTTATCTGCGCACAAACCTGATCGATGGGGATGTCCTGCTGCACCATCTGCTGTAGCACCTTGAGCATCTGTTTCCCTCGCTCTTCACCATAATTATTGAGGAGGAAACGCTTGACATAGTCGAGTTCGCTCTTTTTCACAGCCCCGTCGACTTTCATCACAGCCGCAATAAGTACCATGAGCGCCACGTCGATATCGGCCTGGGTACCAGTGTTGCGATAGGGGCCACGGTGACTTCCCGAATCCCTAAAAGGAGAAAAACCACCATTGTCGTCGGAGGAAAGGAGTTTGCCGAGGTAGTAGCCTAAGAGTGCCCCAATGGGACCTCCTACAGTCCATCCGAGACCCGTGAAGAGTATTTTGCTAAAAAGTCCCATAATTAGTGTTTAAGATATTTGTAGATGGCGGACTGGATGAGAGTGCGCGTGTTCATCTGTGCGAGGAGATTGGTAGCGGCAGAGGGATGAACGCGGTTGGAGAGGAATACATAAACAAGGTCGTAGTCGGGGTCGACCCATACCATGGTTCCGGTGAATCCCGTATGACCGAAAGAGTTCTGCGATGCCTCGGGGCAGGTCTGTCCTTTGGCGGAGGGGGTGAAGAGCTGTTTGTCAAAGCCCAGTGCGCGGCGGTTTCCCTGCTTGGCGAAATGGCGTTGGTTGAAGAGGTCAACGGTGGACTGCTTGAGATAGCGGTGGCCATGGTAGAGGCCTCCGTCAAGGAGCATCTGCATGATTTGAGCCAGTTCCCCGGCGGTGGAGAAGAGGCCGGCATGACCACTGACCCCACCCATAGCATGGGCGTTGGGGTCGTGAACATAACCACAGATGAGGCCTCGAAGACTGTCGTCCTCTGTAGGAGCAATACGGGTAATGTCGACACCCTTCCTAACAGGATTGAAGGTGGTGGATGCCAATCCCATTGGACGGTAAAAATACTCATCGACAAACACATCAAGCGGCTTCCCGGAAATACGCTTTACCACATCGCTCAACAGCATAAATCCCAAATCACTATATACCATGCCTTCCTTTTCGTTCAGCGAGCTCTGCGCCACACGAGCGAGGATAGAATCGTAGCCGGTGGTCTGCTGCCAGTAGGCATCAAAAGCCTTGAGACGGGCACAATGGCTGAGGGCCTGCTTGACGGTAATGTCAGCCTTGTTGGTTTTCTTGAGATAAGGCAGATATTTACTAAGTTTATCATCTATCTTCAACTTCCCCATATCCACCAGCTTCATGATGGCCAGCGTGGTGGCGGCAACCTTGGTGACAGAAGCCACATCATAGACGGTCTGAGGAGTGACAGTATCGGCAGCAGCCTCATAGGAGATATGGCCATAGGCACGGTCGATAACAATGTGACCATTGTGGAGGACCACAACCTGGCAGCCAGGGATGGCGTGTGCCTTGATGGCTCGGTCTACAAGGGTGTCGATAGACCTGTCGATGGCGAGGTTGAGATCGGTCACAATTTTCTCACAGGCCTGGCGACGGTCGGCTCCGGGGACGGTGATTTCTCGAACAGGATTGGAAATGACGTATTTGTATTTGGCTTGAAGGACACGACGGCAGTGGTAGTCGATGTCGGAAAGGAGATTCTGGTCGTTGGCAGCAGTATTGGCAATGAGGTCGATGGACTGTTCAATATTTGGGGGAAGGATGACGATGTCGTTGCCGGCCTTTATAGCAAGGAGCTCGGCATTGCCATCCTTATAGGTGTTAGTAATGCCTTTCATGTCGATGCCGTCGGTAAAGATTATGCCGTCAAATCCCATTTGTTTTTTAAGGATGCCCGTAACAATGGGACGGCTAAGGGAGGAGGGATAGAGGGAATCGAAGGCATTGACCTGCAGATGGGCTATCATCATTCCGTCAACGCCGGCCTCAATCATACGCTTGAAAGGATAGAGCTCGACAGAATCGAGATGTGCGGCGGAATGCTTGATGACAGGGAGGTCAAAGTGACTGTCTACATCGGTGTCGCCATGGCCGGGGAAATGTTTGGCGACGGCCATCACCCCCTGGCTTTGCTGGCCAAGGGCGTACATGATGGCGAGCTGTGCGACGCGCTCACGGTCGTTGCCGAAGGAACGGGTGCCGATGACGGGGTTCTTGGGGTTGGAATTGATGTCGACGACGGGAGCGAAATTGACATGAATACCCATCATACGGCACTGGCGTCCGATTTCTTCTCCCATACGGAAGGCAATACTGTCGGAGGAGGGCGGAAGAAGGCCGAAACGGGAATTCTTAGGGAAACTGTACATATCTTTGAGACGCATACCGAGCCCCCACTCGCCATCTATGCAGACGAGGAGAGGCACGTGGGCGGAAGCCTGGAGGTCGCGAGTGAGTTGAGCCTGCCGGTCAGCAGTGCCAGCAAAGAAGCATACACCACCAATCCCGAGGGAATTGATTTTGGAGATAAATTCCGAGGCCTGACCAGCAGAAAGGTCGAGAGGCACACGGGCTACCATAAGCTGAGCGATGCGCTGCCTGAGGCTGAGAGTCTGGTAGACAGAGTCAACCCAGTTGACCTCAGGGTCGTAGAAACTGTAGCCGTCGGCATTGAAGGTGGGAAGGTCCTGAAAAGTGCGAATCTGCTGTGCAGAGGCGCAGAAGGAGGCCACAAGGAGGCCCAGTACAAGGGTTATTTTTTTTCTGTTCATTGTCTTAACAATTGGTCGATGTAGGCCACCTGACGCTGGCGAGGGTTGCCTTCGTAGTTGAGTATTACATAATCGGCCCGTCGCATCATCTCCTCGGCAGGCATCTGGTTAGCAATGCGCGCCATCAACTCCTCGCGACTGGCATGATCGCGGCAGACCAAACGTTCCAAACGCTCATCCAAATGCAGGTAGACACACACCACTCTGTCCATCAAGCGGTCAAAACCATAGTCGTACAAGATGGCACTCTCAAAAAGCACGTAAGGCTCCTTGGAATGATCCTCGCAAAATTGATCGAAAGCCTTCATCACCCGTGGGTGTACCAATGCATTGAGGCCTGTCAGCAGTCCTGCGTCGGCAAAAACCTTAGAAGCAATGAGTCGTTTATCGACCGAACCATCAGGCATGAAGACATCATCGCCCAAGAGAGTGCGCACTTCGGCAAGAAAAGAGAGGTCGTTATAGCAATCCGCCCCTGCCCTGTCTGCGACAAAGGAAGAAATGCCGAGTTTGCAGAACTCGGCAACAACGGTGCTCTTACCGCAGCCCATTCCTCCTGTGATACCCACCTTTTTCACGTCATTATTTAATAATAACGTACTCTATTTCTTTTGGTTCAATGTTGCGAATACGCACATTGCGAGGGAAGCGAGAGACGCAGGGATTGAGTCTTTTCTCTCCCGAAAGAATGTCATTGTAGTCGGCTGTTACGAAGAAACGGTCAGCCGAGACCTTTGCGACATCCTCCTGGGCAACCCAAACATGAAGGGTCACATGGTCGGGATAGAGTCGCAATTGATGAGATGTGTCGGGAGTTGCTACCGAGACGGGAACAAGATATTCGCGTTCGACATAGCGTTTGACAGGGATGTTGACTGTCAACACTTCGGTCGAGGCAAAGACATCTCCTAGAGCCTTCCATTTGTCATCAAGTGGAATACGATAGGTGCCGGTTTCCCGTACATCGTTCAGTGTTTCCGCATTAACGCCCACATTCTCAATAGCGGCAAGCACATCGGGAGAACCATAAAGTGTAATCTCCGATGGAGAGACCATAGGTTCGCCATAGAGTCCGTATCCGTCGGAGAAATTAATCTTCAGGTTGGCCAGGTCAGGATGGAAAACCTTGTGTGCACGCTCGTTGAGGACAAGTTGAAGCGAGTCTTTTGCGCTACCAATGACCTTGACACCCGCCAATGAAAACTGGTCGGCCAGAAGCGTCGACACATCGGTCACTGCTACCGTACGGTAGAGGTCCTCCAACTCGCCACGCTGGCGCGAATAACGTTTCACAAATTCGTTCCGAATATCGAAAAGGAATGAGGGAGGCTCTTTCCTAAGGCTGAGAACCAGCATATTGAAGCCCGTCGACTCGACCTGCAGTACCAATGATGTGTCGGCATCGGCAACAGAATAGCGCTGGGGGTCGAATCCCGAGGGGCGTAACTTCACCGACAGGGTATATTCCCTAGTTTCAGACATGGCCATGGCCAGCCATACCAGAGAGGTAATCCCCAGTATCACCAGAAAACTTCTGATCTGCCGGCCATGCATAGTCTCCGATTATTTCTTCTCTTCGGGAGCGGGCTGCACCATGCTCTTCTCGACAGTCATGATAACACCGTTGGAGACCTCAACCTCGATGGTAGTGGTATCGACAGAGTGCACCTTACCATAGATGCCGCCGGAGAAGAGAACGCGGTCTCCTTTCTGCAGACCCTCACGGAACTTACGCTCCTCTTTCTCTTTCTTGCGCTGCGGACGCAACATAAGGAACCACATCACCACAAGGATAAGGATGATGAAAATCATAGAGCTACCCATGCCGCCCTGCGGCTGGTCCTGCAAAAGAATAAAACTGGTCAAATTCATAATTGTTTTATTTGATTCTTAACTATTAACTATTATCTATTAATTATTCTAGTATCCCACCTGGGCAACAATCTTAAGTTTGGTACGTGCGGGCTGTGCATTGCTCACCACCGTCACCTCCTGGTATTGCTGACCACTCTTGCCGGAGCTGTTGAAAGATACTGTCACGTAGCCTTCTCCTCCCGGGGCAATGCGGTCTTTGGGGAAACTGGCCACGGTACAGCCACAAGTGGCGCTGCAAGTGCTGATAATCAAATCCGACTTACCTGTATTGCGGAAGTGGAAACTATAGCTGATATTTTCTCCTGCCGACAGGCGGCCGAAGTCGTGCAAGTCTTGGTCGAAGGTAATCACTGGCATCTTGGCTGTCTCGTCATATCCTTCGGCACTATGGGGATTATCAATCAAATCCACATCAATGTCGCCCTTACCGGAGTTCCCTCCACAGGAGACCATCAATCCCATCAGTGCAACAAACAAAAAACGTTTCATAACTCTTAACTCTTTATGTTTAACTCTCCAATAATCCTCTTCCACTCTTGTTGATGCGCCCCTTGGAACGGAGCTCGGCCACCAGCTTGTCGAGGATACCGTTGATGAAAAGGCGGCTACGCTCAGAGCTAAACTCCTTCGAAAGTTCGATATACTCGTCGACGGTCACCTTCTCAGGAATCGAAGGGCAACCGGTAAACTCGGCGACAGCCATGTTAATCAAAAGGATATCCATCTTCGACACACGCTCAAACTCCCAGCCTTGCAGGTGACCCTTGATAAGTTCCTCGGCCTCCTCTCGTGTGGACATAGTGTCGCGAAGTAACTGGCGGGCAAAATTCATGTCAGCCTCGTCCTTCTCCACCCGTTTGTCATACATCACAGGCCACATCATGGCCTCATCGAAGGAACTCTCTTCAAGCGTCTTCAGCATCATGAAGTTATATTGTGCTATCTGGTCAAAATCATCCTCCCAGAGGAGACTTCTCTCCACCACCACAGCCCTCAAGGCCTCGCGGTTCATCAGGTAGCGGAAGAGCAGGATGGCAAAGTCCTTGTCCTGTGCATAGCTATGCTCTTCGTCCGACACATAGTGGCGGTATTCGTCTGTCTTGCGGAAATCCAGGAAAGCCTCGCGGATCAGGTCCTCATGAGTCTCCCAGCATCCACCCCATTTCTCCAGGTGTTTCTTCAGCTCGAAGTTATCCGTCATGCGACGCATAAACTCGTTGTCACCCATCTTCATGCTCGGATTGCGATCTTCTGCCGTCGGGCGGAATTTCTTCTTGCCTTCCTCGAGCATCTCCAGTCCTACCTCCACAAAGCGCGGCAACAATGCCACCTGCAATACTCCCAGCTCATTGAGCTTGGCAATGTGATATTCGAACTCTTTCGACACCGTGATGGCGTCAGCCTCCTCATAGCGTCCGGCATAGATAGCCTGCAGCACCTTGCTTCTCAAAAAATGTCTACTTAGCATACGATATTAATAATCTTCTTAGGTACGAAAACAACCTTCTTCGGCTCGCCCGTAAGCCATTTTGCACTCTCGGGAGCAGCCTTCACAGCGGCAAGGACATCGGCTTGGTTGCAGTCAGCCGGCAGGTCGATGGTGAAGCGCATCTTGCCGTTGAACTGCACAGGATATTTTACCGTATCCTCGACGAGGTACTGCGGGTCGCACACGGGCCACTGGGCGTCGCAGACGCTAGTCTCATGACCCAGCTGGTGCCACAACTCCTCGGCGATATGCGGGGCGAAGGGGACGATAAGTACCACCAATGGTTCCAATACCTCGCGGCTGCCGCACTTCATCTCAGTGAGCTGATTGGTGGCAATCATAAAGGTCGATACAGAGGTATTCAGAGAGAATCGCTCGATATCGTCGGTCACCTTCTTGATGGTCTGATGGAGCACCTTCAGCTCCTCTTTGGTCGGAGTATTCTGAATACTCTGATTATTCAAAGCATTATCATACAGCTTCCAGAACTTCTTCAGGAAGCGGTGCACACCTTCAATACCATTGGTATCCCAGGGCTTGGCCTGCTCCACAGGACCGAGGAACATCTCGTAGAGACGCAGCGTGTCGGCTCCGTAGCGGGCCACCAGGTCGTCAGGGTTCTGCACGTTGAACATGCTCTTACTCATCTTCTCGACCTCCCAACCGCAGATATACTTGCCGTCTTCCAATTCAAACTTGGCATCCTTGAATTCGGGACGCCACTCGCGGAAGCGCTCGATATCCAGCACGTCGTTGTCCACGATATTGATGTCCACGTGGATGGCGGTCACATCGTTCATATCCTTGATGAGGCCTTTCGAGATGAAAAGGTTGTTGTCGGCCTTCGAACGATAGACGAAGTTCGAGCGGCCCTGAATCATACCTTGGTTGATAAGCTTCTGGAAGGGCTCTTCCTTCACGGCCATGCCGAGGTCGAAGAGGAACTTGTTCCAAAAACGGGAGTAGATAAGGTGGCCCGAGGCATGCTCGGCGCCGCCGACATAGAAGTCCACATTTTGCCAGTAACCCACAGCCTCTTTCGAGAAATAGGCACTGTCGTTATGGGGATCCATATAGCGGAAGTAGTATCCGCTCGAACCAGCGAAGCCAGGCATGGTGCTCAGCTCCAGCGGGAAGACGTTCTTGTTGTCAATTTTGCTCTTCTCCACCACGCAGCGGGTCTGCTCGTCCCATGCCCACTTCTCGGCATGACCCAGCGGGGGTTCGCCGGTGGCGGTGGGTTTGAACTCGCTCACCTCAGGCAGTTCCAGTGGCAGGCACTCCTCAGGAATGGTGCAGGCGATTCCGTTCTTGTAGTAGACAGGGAACGGTTCGCCCCAGTAGCGCTGACGGCTGAAGATGGCGTCGCGCAGGCGGTAGTTGATGGTCTTGTGACCTAAACCCTTTTTCTCAATATAGTCGATGACAGCCTTCATGGCATCCTTCACCTTCATGCCGGTAACAGAGAACGTCGACCCGGACACCGGGCCACTGTTGACGGAGTAGCCTGCCTTGGCATCCATACTCTCTGTCCAGGTAGCGGGGTCGCTGACAGCGTCCTTCTCGAGGGCCACTACCTGACGGATGGGCAGGTTGAAGTGGCGGGCGAAAGCGAAGTCGCGACTGTCGTGAGCGGGAACGGCCATGATGGCACCGGTACCGTAGCCGGCAAGCACATATTCGGAAACCCAGATGGGGATTTTCTCGTTGGTGAGGGGATTGATGGCGTAGGCGCCGGTGAAGACACCACTCACCTTCTTCACCTCGGCCTGGCGTTCGCGCTCGCTACGGTTTTTAGCCCAACTGACGTATTCTTCCACTTCGGTTTTGTGCTCGGGAGTGGTAATTTGGTTGATGAGCTCGTGCTCGGGACACAGCACCATAAAGGTCACACCGAAGATGGTATCGGGTCTCGTCGTAAAGATCTCAAACGACCCATTAGACCCATTAACCCCATCCACAATTGGGAACCAGACGGCGGCGCCTTCCGAGCGTCCAATCCAATTGCGCTGGATTTCCTTCAGCGAATCGGTCCAATCCACCTGCTCCAAGCCGTCGACCAGACGCTGGGCATAGGCAGTGATACGGAGGCTCCACTGGCGCATCAGCTTGCGCTCCACGGGGTAGCCGCCGCGCACGCTGAGACCATTGACCACCTCGTCGTTGGCGAGGACGGTGCCCAGTTCAGCGCACCAGTTCACAGGGATATCGGCCAGGTAGGCCAGGCGGTAGTTCATCAGCACCTGCTGCTGCTTGGCCTCGTCCCACGAGTTCCACTCGTCGGCCGTGAAGGTCAGCACCTCGGTGCAAGCGGCATCGAGACCCTCGCTGCCCTGCTTGGCGAAGCGCTCCACGAGGCTGCTGATGGGCAGCGCCTTGTTGGCATTGTTGTCATAGTAATGTTTGAAAAGCTGGATAAAGGTCCACTGCGTCCATTTGTAGTACTTGGGCTCGCAGGTACGCACCTCGCGGCTCCAGTCGAAGCTGAAGCCTATCTTGTCCAGCTGCTCGCGGTAGCGTTTGATGTTCTGCTCGGTAGTGATGGCGGGATGCTGACCCGTCTGGATGGCGTACTGCTCGGCGGGAAGGCCGTAGGCATCGTAGCCCATGGGATGCAGCACGTTGAATCCCTGCAGACGCTTGTAGCGGGCGTAGATATCGCTGGCGATATAACCCAGCGGGTGACCCACATGCAGGCCTGCGCCCGAAGGGTACGGAAACATGTCCAAAACATAATAGTGAGGCTTGTCTGCCCTATTCTCCACGCGGTATACGCCCTTCTCTCTCCACTGCTTTTGCCACCGCGACTCAATTTCACTAAAATTATACTCCATTTTCTATCAATATATTACACTCGGATGCACACGCAACCGAAAAATGCAAATATATAAAAAATAAGCGACATGACAAAATTTAATTTTTCTACGTAAAGTTGTTAAGTAAAAGTCCTACCTAAGACGTTGCACTTAGGTAGGACGAAAAAAAACTTATAAAAAATCTTTTACCTAATTACCACTACTTTGCGGGCAGGAGCATCGCCGATCTTCACTAAATATACCCCCGATGCCGGCACCTCAAAAGTACTGCGCCAGCCCAACTCTCCCCCTAAGTTAGGGGGAGTACCCCACAGGGGGGAGGGAGTCTGTACCAACATTCTTCCCATCGCATCGAACACCCTAATCTCTGGATTTTCCACTATCGAACGACGCTGCAAAGATACAAATTAAAATCCACACCACCAAAAATAATTTCATCACCTTTCCTCCACCTTGCCATCTTCCACCGTGGTAGGAGATGGGTAGGCGATAGGAAGGAGTTGGGAAAGAGTTGGGAAAGAGATGATACCTTGTAAGTGCTGATTATCAGGCATAAAAAAAAGGGGGACTCTACAGTCCCCCTGAGGTTTTTTGCAGGAAAATTATTTTTTCCGCATTTTATGTTTCTTTCTGCTGTCTTTCAGTTCTTTGCGTTGCTCTTTGGTGAGCACCTGGTCGAAACGGACCTTGGTGGCATACATTTCGCGCGAAATCTCGGCCTGGATACGGGCCTCGCGGTCGAAGAGAGGATTGAGTTCCTTGGAGTGGTCACCCTCCATATCCATCAACTGGCTGATTTTTTCACACACGGCTTTCTGCTCTTTGCGCAGTTCCTCGATGCGTTTCTTCGACTCGTTGGAGATGACTTCGAGCTTGCTTTTCTGGCTGGAGCTGAGGTCGCTGACGAGCTCAGTGATTTCGGGACGTTTCTCTGGCTCACGGCATTGGCCGGGGCCTTCGCGGTGCGGGCGCTGGGCGAAGCAGACGGCGCATTGTAACGCCATCACGGCAACTAGGGTTATCGAAAGGATTCTTTTCATGGCTATAAATGTTTTTGGAGTTAATCGTAGAGGAATTCGATGGGGTTTTCGACCATATCCTCGACAGGCAGATAATACTGATAGTCGGAGACATAGGCCATCATGTCGCCTATCTGTTCCTCGTTGTAGGAGGGTCGGAAGGCTATGTTCATGACCACGAGGGCGGCGACGGCAGCGGCGGCGGTCAAGGCCACCCCGCGCCAAACCACCTTGCGGTGGTTGGGAATGAGGTAGGGATGCTGTTGCACCTGCGCCATCACGGCGTCGACAACGTCAACCTGCTTGGGGCAGGTCTGGTTCTTAAGCTCTTGTAGTTGTTCGTCTATATTCATCGGTTTCGTTTTTACCTTTTAATTTCTTTGGCCAGGTTCTTCTTGGCCCGGAAGATGAGCGATTCCACCTTGGCGAGGGAACACTGCATGACATCGGCAATCTGCTGGTAGGAGAAATCCTCAAAGGTGTAGAGTACCAGCGCTGTGCGCTGTTCTTCCTTGAGGTGTCCGATGGCGGTGCGGAGCTGGTCGAGTTGCTCCCGATGGATGATTTCCTGCTCGGCATTGCGGTCGGGCGACACCTCTTCGCGGGGATTCTCCAACTCGTCGCTACTGACAAAGCGCTTGCTCTTATTCAGCATCTTGCAGACGACGTTGACAGTGATGCGGTAGATGAAAGAACTCAACTTCGAATCGAAGCGGAAGCGCGGCAGAGCCGTGTAGAGCTCGACAAAGACCTGCTGAGTGACCTCCTCGACCTCGAGGCGCGTGCCACAGAGCTTGTAGGTCAGATTGGCCACAATCTGCTGGTAACGACGCACTATTTCAGCGTATTGCTCGGTGTCACCCGCGAGGATTTTTTCAACTATCTCTTTGTCTTCCACTGGCTCGATTCGTTATTAGGTACTCGATGAAAATATTTTCTTGCAGATTTTTTCGGAAAAATATTATTTTTTTCAGATTTTTCCTTTTCTAACATCTCCCAGCTTCGCGGAAATCCATAAATCCAAAGAAATAGATTTATAGATTACGCCGCAGGCGGGAGGTTGGTCTATTCGTATTTGAAGCGTTCTATCTCGCGGCGGTCATGCTTGGTGGGACGGCCTACGCCGCGGTCACGCTTCTCGAAGGCATACTGGCGGGCCATCTGGATGCGCTCGTATTCCTCCTGGGGGGTGCGGTCAATCATAAAGCCTTGCACCAGAGGGGCTCCCACACGGTTGGGCGGAATGGCGAGGACCTCAATCTCCTTGTGCAGCTGGTCGATATTGAGGCTGTAGCGCTCCCCTTCCCTCACTTCGTGGGAAGGTTTCAGGCTGCGGCCGTCAGACGTCATACTCACCTTGCCGCACTGGCAGGCGTCGGCAGCCAACGAGCGCGTCTTGTAGAGACGCACGGCCCAGAGATACTTGTCCAGTCGCATCAGATTTTGAAGATATAAGTGATGGTGCCTATCTGCTCCTCGGGGGCATTGGTCGAGGCGTTGAAACGGGCACGTCGGGCGGCGGCTTTGGCCTGTTCAACGAGGGTGCCGGTGGTGATGGTCGACTCCTTGTAGGGGGCTTCCACGCGGGTCACCCTACCCTGCTGGTCGACCCAGATGCGCACCACAATCTTTCCCTGCTGGTTGGAATTGTACTCGGGCTTGGGAAGCGAAACAGCGGAGCGTCCAGCCAACGAGTAGTTGCCATTGCTGCCACCCCTGCCGGAATAGTTATTGCTGTTGGGGTTGCCATCGGCCTTGCCTTGGTTGCCACTGCCTTGGGTGACACCCTGGCTGCCGCCACCGTTGTTCTGGTTGCGCTTGCCGGGGAAGAGGGCATTCTTGTTGATTTCCGGTTCCTTGTTCTCGGGCTGGGGCTTGGCCTCGGCCGCAGGATTGGTGACATTGCCAAGCTTAGAACTGGAGGGTAGCGGCGTGGTGGTCTCAGTGCGCTGGGTGATGACTTGTTCCTGCGAGGCAGGAGGGGCATAACTGGTAGCCTCGGTGGCGGGTTCGGGGCTGTCGCCCAAGCCGAAGTCGGAATCGCCCAAATTGACCTCAACGCCCTCCTCGGGGATAGGCGGGTCGGGAGGCATATAGGCGAAGATATTGAGGCTCATGAGCAACGAGGCCAGGAGCACTATAACCGCCGTACAAATGGCTGAGGTGAGCTTGGGATTCATGACTCTTGTTGTTTGGGTGAGGTTGCCAAGATAACCTTATGCTTGGTACCCGTGGCATTATTTATATTGTTGACAGCGTCGATGACGTTGACAACATCCTGCACCGGGACATCCTTGTCGGCACGCAGCACCACGCAGGCATCCTCGACACCGGCTTCGATGCCGGCCTCGATATTGCGCTGCAGGTCGGCCAACGACACCGCATTGTCGCCAACATAGAAATTGTGCTCATGGTCGATATAGACGGTGACATTCTGCTTGGCCATGGTACGGCTCGAGCTCTCGGGGAGCATCAGTTTCACCGCATTGGGGGCGATGAGTGTGGAGGTTATCATGAAGAAGATGAGCAGAAGGAACACCAAGTCGGACATCGACGACGAGGAGGTCTCTATCCTGATTTTATTCTGTAAATGAATCATGGCAAATGGTTTTTCAACAATATTTAGGCCGGCTCGTGGAGGAGGTCCATAAACTCGTTGGCGCGAACCTCAAGTTCGAACACCACCTTGTTGATGCGGGTGACGAGGAGGTTGTGGAGGAAGTAGCAGATGATGCCGACGATAAGACCGCCGACGGTGGTAACCATGGCTGTATAGATGCCAGAGGCGAGCATCTGGATGTCGATGTTATTGCCGGCATGAGCCATTTCCTGGAAAGCGGAAATCATTCCGACGACAGTGCCCAGGAAGCCAATCATGGGACCGAGTGAGGCCACAGTGGCAACCAAGGAGACGCGGCGCTCAAGATTGGCCACTTCAAGCTGACCCTCGTTCTCGATGGCAGCCTGAATGTCGGGCAGCGGACGGCCAAGGCGCGAGAAGCCCTTGTCAATCATGCGTCCCAGGGGGGTGGGAGTCTGCTTGGAGAGACTACGGGCCTCGTCGACATTACCTTCATGGACATACTGACGGATATTGTCCATAAAGACATTGTCGGCCTCGCCCTTGAGGGCGGCACTAAGGGTGATGTATCGCTCGATGAAGATGTAGATGGCCAGCACCAGAAGGAGTGCCAATACGAGCATAATCCATCCACCATTGACAGCCATATCCCAGATGGTGATATTCTCAGGCTTTTGGGCATTAGCCACAGTTTCGACAGCTGCCTGCACGGCAGGATCGGATTGAAGCATTAACAAAGGGTTCATCATTGTGTTGTGTGTTTTTGGTTGCTTATAATAACGTGTTATCTTTTCATTTATTGTGCTACTTCCTGTTTTTTAGAAAGTCAGCGAAAAACCCAAGGTGGGCTGCAGTCCCATGGGGGTGGGTTGAATCCCCGGAGTCAGGGAGAGACTGAGATTGTCGTCAATCTGGAAGTCGTAGAGGTGACCGAAGACATAAGCGTCGATAAGGTTGAGGGCATAGATACCCACAGAGATGATAATCATCAACTGAAAATCGCGGTTATAGGCGTTGTAAAGGCTGTAGATATTGGAGGTGGGATAGGAGGCGTAGTCGGCGAGGTTGGGCGTGCCGTTATGGTTGACGCGGTAGAGGTACTCGTCCTTGAACATCGACATGCGCGTATAATTATAATGTATAAAGTACCCCATGCCGGCGAGGGCGCCATAAATGACAGGAACCTTCCATGCCTGTCCGTTGTAAATCTGCCCGCCTCCCGGAATGATCGACAGCATCATAGCCTTGCTGGCCGAGTGCTCCTTGGGGACAACCTTGGTGATACCTTGGGAGACTACAAAAGCAGAGTTGGAGACAGTATTTTGTGCACTGGCGGTGCCAACAGGACAAAAAGAAAAGAGGAGAACCATGCTGATGCCTATCAGCAGCACAGTTCTCCTCGTTCCTCTTTCCGCCCTCATCATGTTTTATTTCTCAAGGAGCGACATGATGCGCTCGAAATCGCTGTCGGAGTTGAAGAGGATGGTCAGCGAGCCTTTGCCACGCTGCGAACGCTTGATTTCCACAGTCGACTGGAGGCGCTCCTTCAGACGGCTCTGGGCAGCAGCATGGACGGCAGGCAAATCGCCACGCTTCTTGACGGGCGCCACGGGTTTCTTCTTGGCATTCTTGGCCATCTCCTCAGCCTGGTGGACCGAGAGGTGACGGTCGATGATGGCATGCAAAATCTCGAGGTGCAGGTCGATATCCTCCACATTCACCAGAGCGCGGGCGTGCGCCATGCTGATTTGGTCGTTGCTCAAGGCCAACTGGGTCTCGGCCGGCAGGTTGAGCAGACGCAGGTAGTTGGTGATGGTGGAGCGGTTCTTTCCCACCTTTTCGCTGAGCTGGTCATGGGTCAGGCGGCATTCCTCAATGAGGGCTTTGTAAGCCAACGCCACTTCCATGGCATTGAGGTTCTCGCGCTGGATATTCTCCACCAGCGCCATCTCCATCATCTGGTTGTCGGTAGCCACACGCACATAGGCTGGAATCTCCTTGAGACCCGCCAACTGCGAGGCGCGACAACGACGCTCGCCGGCGATAAGCTGATAGGTGCCGTCGGGCATCTTGCGCACCGTGACAGGCGTGATGACACCCTGCTGACGAATGGACTGCGCCAATTCTTCCAATGCCTCGGGAGCGAACTCCTTACGCGGCTGATAGGGGTTGGCGACAATCTTCTTCAGGGATATGGTGCTGATGGCGGCGGTGACGGTATTGCTCACCTCGAAATCCTTTGTGTCGGGCAAAATGGAACTCAGACCACGGCCCAAACCTCCGCTCTTTTTATTTGTCATATCTTATTTACTATATTCTGTTTCTGTCAAGAATCTCCTGAGCCAGATTGAGGTAATTGACGGCACCCGTCGAGGCGGCATCGTGCATAATGATGCTCTTGCCGTAGGAGGGAGCCTCCGCAAGCTTGGTGTTTCGATAGATGAGCGTGTTGAACACCATCTGTTTGAAGTGTCCACGCACATCCTCCACCACCTGGCGCGCCAGGCGCAGACGGTTGTCGTACATGGTGATGAGCAGACCCTCAATCGAGAGTTTGGGATTGAGGCGTGTCTGCACGATACGCACGGTATTGAGCAGCTTGCCGAGACCCTCGAGGGCGAAATATTCGCTCTGGATGGGGATTATGACGGAATCGGATGCCGTAAGGGCGTTGATGGTAATCAATCCCAGTGACGGAGAGCAGTCGATGATGATGAAATCGTAATCGCTGCGCAACGGCTCAAGGACACGCAACAGGAACTGCTCGCGACCCTTCTCGTTGATAAGCTCCACCTCGGCGCCCACCAAGTCGATACGCGTGGGGAGCAGGTCTAGGTTGGGAGTGTCGGTCTCAATAATGACATCCTTCACCTGGGCCTGACCGAGGATGCAGTCGTACACGCTCTTCTCTAACTCGTCAGGGTTGATACCGAGACCCGACGTGGCATTGGCCTGAGGGTCACAGTCGACTAGCAGCACTTTCTTCTCAAGCACTGCCAATGCGGCACTGAGGTTGACAGCCGTAGTGGTCTTGCCTACCCCACCCTTCTGATTGGCGATGGAAATAATCTTAGCCATCGCTCATCAGAACTTAAAGTCAATCTCGTCAAGTTTGCTGTCACTGGAGTCGTTGTGCCAGTTCTCCTCCACAACAACGGGAGGCGGCACGATACCGGTCTCGATGAAGGAGAAAGCGTTGTCGAGACCCTGACGGAATTTGTCGAAATCCTCTTTATAGAGGAACATCTTGTTCTTCTCAAAGTAGACATCGCCGGTGTTGTTGTCAAACAACTTGCGACTCTCGGTAATGGTAATAAATTTGTCACCTCCGCGGGTTTCTTTCACATCGAAGAAATATCTGCGCTTGCCGGCAGGGATAGCCTGGCTGTACAGCTCTTCTTTTCTTTGCTCTTTGTTGTCCATAACTCTTATTTATTACTTTGTAAATCGAAATGCAAAAATAGGTATTTTTCTTTAATGGAAGGTGTTCTCTGGATAAAAGTTATCAACACCCGAAGGTGAAGTGAACACCTTGGGATATTATTTCTTATGAGTCATAATATCAAGAATCATGTCGTCGGTTTGGTTCATGCCATCCTTACCCAAGCGGCCAAGGTTGCGGATGGAACAGTCGATATCGCTCTCGCTGAGGCCGTCGGTGCGGTCCACCACACGGTCATGCACCGCCAACTCGGCGCAGACAAAGGCGCTATAAAGGCCCACGCTCATTTTCAAAGCACAACTGGGCTTGGCGCCGTCGCAGACCATACCGGCAAGGGTATTAATCATATTCTTCATGGAGTAGCATACCTGCTCATAGCCTCCACCCTCCAGATAGGTCAGCGCAGCACTGGCACCCATGGTTGCGTTGACGATGCCACAGAGGGCACTGAGACGGCCGATGCCACGCTTGATATAGATGGACATCAGGTGGTTCATCGTGAGGGCACGCATAATCTGCTCATCACTGCAGCCCTTGAGTTTCCCATAATAATAAGACGGGAGTGTACATGTGATACCTTGGTTACCGGAGCCGGAGTTGGAATAGACTGGTTTTGTGCAGCCGTCCATGCGGGCGTCGCTGGCGGCCACAGTACGTGCCACCACGGTATGCACCATGTCGCCACGGGCCTGCTCCATCAATATCTCTCCGGTATGAAGTCCCCTTCCTTCTAGACCACATTCCGACGCAGCGGCGTTGTATTCCACTGTGTCACGCAGCCATTCCAGCTCGTCGAGCGGTGCGGTGGTGGCATAGTCGTAGACCATGCGGGCCGTGAGCTCAAGACGCTGCATATTATCGGCCTGGGGGTCGTCGTCATTGTCCTGCTCCTGGAAAAGACCCTGCTTATGGTCGAGGAGCACCTGGTCGTCTCTCTTGAGGAAGATGAAATTGGTATGGCGTTTGGAGATGACCGCCGTAGCCTCATGCCCGCCACCACAGACGGTACACTCGATATAAAGCTTGTCGGAAGTCTCCTTGACACCGATATTTATCTTCGAGGCATTGTCGGCAAGCCACCGTTTTGCCTCTTCCACCTGCGCCTCAGGGATTGTAAGCACCTCGAGACCACGCGAGGAATTGCCGTAAGTAATGGCCATAGCCACTGCTATAGGGAGGCCAATCATTCCCGTTCCCGGGATACCCACGCCCATGGCATTCTTATACACATTCTTGCTCAAGCGCAGAGTGACGCTCTCCACCGTCGCATCCAATGTCTCACAGGCTTTGGCGACACAGAGGGCTACTGCGCCGGGCTCCGTACATCCCGTGGCAAGAACCACCTCCTGCTGCATAATCTCCTTCAGTTGCTTACGTATACACTCTTCCATATCTCTTTTCTATAATCTCTACTGTTTAAAACGGCACATCTCCGTCAGGATCCATCGGCGAGGAAAAGTCGTTGCTCCCATTCAGTCGCGACAAATTATCCTCGTTCATTTTCGAATCGACAATCATACTTCCTCCCTGCTGGTCGAAGTCGCTATTTTGCGGCATACCACCGCCGAATCCTTCCAGACCCAACTGGGGAGGATTCTCGAAACGGGCAAATTCTTTGACAAAGCGCAGACGTACATCGCCGGTACCGCCACTACGGTGCTTGGCCACAATGAGGTCGGCCATACCTAGGGTACTGCCGTGGTCATCTTCCTGGATACCATAATACTCCGGACGGTAGATGAACATCACGATGTCGGCATCCTGCTCAATAGCACCCGACTCACGGAGGTCACTCAGCTGCGGCTTGTTGCCCACACGATTCTCCACGGCACGACTCAGCTGCGACATAGCCAGCACGGGAATTCCCAACTCTTTCGACAATGCCTTGAGCTGACGGCTAATCATGCTAATCTCCTGCTCACGGTTACCATTGCGGTTATCGCTGCTACCGGAAGACATCAGCTGTAGATAGTCGATGAATATCATCTGAATGTCGTAGCGCTGTTTCAGACGTCGTGCCTTAGCGCGAAGCTCAAAGATGGTGAGCTGCGGCGTGTCATCAATATAGATGGGCGCGCTGTTCAACGGTTGTGCGCCACGCTTGAGCTGTTCTTTCTCGTAAGGCTCAAGATGTCCTTTCTTCAACTTGTCGCCAGGGAGCTTTGCCTCACTGCTGATGAGACGCATAGCCAACTCCTGACCTGTCATTTCGAGTGAGAAGAAAGCCACTGCCTTGTGGAAATCGACAGCCATGTTACGGGCCATACTCAATGCGCAGGCCGTCTTACCCATTGCAGGGCGTGCGGCAAGGATAATGAGCGTGCCGGGCTGGAACCCTGCAGTCATACGGTCCAAGCCAATGAATCCGCTTTCCAAACCACTCAAGCCGTCGCTCTTCTCGCCAGCCTCTTTGATTTGGTCCATAGCCATCGAGACGAAGTCTCCCATGGGATGGTAGTCGCTGCGGAAATTCTTGTCGTTGATGTCCATCAGACGCTGCTCGGTCTTATCGAGCAAGTTGACGACATCAGTAGTCTCATCGTAGGCTTCAGTGATGGTCTCCGTGGAGATACGAATCATCTCGCGCTGGATGAATTTCTCACTCAGCACGCGGATGTGGTACTCGATGTGGGCGGCGGAAACAACGTTCTCCGTCAACTTGGAGACAGCATAGGCACCACCAGCGGCTTCCAACTCTCCATCCAGACGCAGTCGCTCCACAACCGTCAACAAGTCCACAGGCTGGCTCTGTTCAAAGAGCTTGCGGATGGCCTTGTAGACAGTCTGGTGTTCTGGCTTGTAGAAATATTCCACATGCAGAGTCTCGATGGCATTGATAAGTGCCGTTTGGTCGAGCATGAGGGCCCCCAACACCGACTCCTCAAGGGCTATGGCCTGAGGCGGTGTATTGCCGTTGATGTCAAAGGCCTGGGTGTAGGTGATTCTGTCCTTGCGTCTTGTCGCTGTCGTCGCCACTTTATAACCTCACTCTTTTAAACTTTAAACCAAAGCATCGACACCACCGTCCTCAACCATCGACGAAGAGCCACGGTAAGCGGGGCACGTGTGGTGAGTGCAACTGGCGGCCACACCGGCCACAAACAGCATCAGAGCCATGATGGCAAAAACTTTCTTTTTCATATTCTCTCTCAAACTTTAATTTACAAAGCTATTTTTTCGTTGACAATTTTCAGTATCTCGGTTTCCTGCTTTATAGCCTCATCCTCGATGGCCTGGGCTTTCGCCAGGATGTCGGCCTTGAAGGCTTCGTCCTTGAGCGAGGAGGCGTTGATCTTCACATTGAGGTGGGCACCCATGACGGCGCTGCGGGCGGCCAGGCTTCCCACGCCGCCGTCGGTGACGCTGTTGGGGTTGCCCCATTCCACCATGGCGCGGCATACCTCGAAGGCTTCAAGCGAGCGCTGCATGGTGCGGAAAGGCACCTCGGTGGCAAACTTGGTGGCCTCCTGGATGGCCTCGCTGCGGGCGGCCTTCTCCTCGTCGGTCTTCTTGGGCAGGCCGAAGGCATCCATAATCTTGTTGAAGGCGGCGGTGTCCTCGTCGACGAGGTGCAGCAGCTCATCCTTCAGCATCTGACCCTTGACGGCCACATCGCTGAATTTCTCCCACTCGTCGTCGTAGGCGGCTTTGCCACCGGTGAGGTTGGCCACCATGGTGCCGAGCGAGGCGGCGAGGGCACCCATATAGGCGCTGACGCTGCCGCCGCCGGGGGCGGGACTCTCGCTGGCGGTCTCGTCGCAGAATCCGCGGCAGGTGAGGTCGACCAGTTTCTTCTTGCTGTGGTCCTCAATGAGGTATTCGATAACTTTCTCTTTGGGGTCGAAAGGCTTGAGGTCGTCGAGACCCATGCTCTTGATAGCCACCTTCATAATTTCCTCTTCGCTGACACCAAGGCTGCGCTGCTGTTTGGCCAGGTAGTACTTGCCGGCGTCAATCAACACGCTCTTGGGGATGAGGCCCACGATCTCGCAACCGGTGACGCGCAGGCCGCGGTTGGCGGCGCAGCGGCACACCTCGTCGAAGCAGAGGTGCACGGGAGCCACCTTGATGGAGGTGATGTTCATCGACACCTGGGCGATGCCGTAGTCTTCGATGTACCAACCGATGGCCTTGGTGCCCTTGAGGGTACCGGGAATCATGATGGTCTTGCCGTTCTCGTCTTTGATGGGTTTGCCGCTGGGCTTGCCACCTTCGCGTTTCGGACGGCCCTTCTCACGCACGTCGAAGGCGATGGCATTGGCGCGACGGGTGCTGGTGGTATTGAGGTTGTAGTTGATGGCCACGAGGAAGTCGCGGGCACCCACCTGGGTGGCGCCGGTATGGGCGGTGTGGTCGTTCCAGGCGTTGGGGCCGAAGTCGGGCTTCCACTGCTCGGTACCGAGGCGGGAAGAGAGGCTCTCGTATTCGCCGGTGCGGCAGTAAGCCAGGTTGCGACGCTCGGGGATGAAGGCGGCGTTCTCATAGCAGTAGATGGGAATCTGCAGCTCCTCGCCGAGGCGCTTGCCCAGCTTGTGGGCGTATTCCACCACCTCGTCCATGGTGATGTTGCTGACGGGGATGAGGGGGCAGACATCGGTGGCACCCTGACGGGGGTGGGCACCGTGGTGCTGGCTCATGTCGATGAGCTCGGCGGCCTTCTTCACCACCTGGTAGGCGGCTTCGAGCACGGGCTCGGGCTCACCCACAAAGGTGATGACGGTGCGGTTGGTGGTCTGACCGGGGTCGACATCGAGGAGTTTCACACCGTCGACCTTCTCAATCTCGGCAGTTACCTGATTGATGATATCCATGTTGCGGCCTTCGCTGATATTAGGCACGCATTCAATAAGTTGTTTCATAATGTTATTAAATTTATTTTGTGCAAATGTACGAAAATAATTTAATCCGCCGAAAAATATTTTTCCACCGATAAGAGTTTTTGCGTATCTTTGCATTTGTAAAAAAGAATTCCCGATTACATAACAAGCTGTTACATACATCAATGAAACCATTAATAGAACAAGCGTGGGAAAACCGTTCGCTCCTTGAGAAACCAGAATACCGACAAGCCATCGAAGAGGCCATCCGCCTCCTCGACCAAGGACAACTCCGCGCAGCGGAAAAGCTAGAGTCGGGCGACTGGCAAGTCAACGAATGGGTCAAGAAAGCCGTCCTCCTCTATTTCCCTCTCTGTGGCATGCAGACCCTCGAGGCCGGTCCTATGGAATACCATGACAAGATACCCCTCAAGCACGCCTTCGCCGCTGCAGGCGTCCGTGTCGTACCACCCGCCGCGGCCCGCTATGGAGCCTACCTCGCCCCCGGCACCATCCTCATGCCCTCTTATGTCAACATTGGTGCCTATGTCGACTCAGGCACCATGGTCGACACCTGGGCTACAGTGGGCTCCTGCGCCCAGATAGGAAAGAACGTGCATCTATCTGGTGGAGTGGGCATTGGCGGCGTATTGGAACCCGTACAGGCGGCTCCCGTCATCGTCGAGGACAACTGCTTCATCGGCAGCCGCTGCATCATCGTCGAAGGCGCTCATATTGAGCACGAAGCGGTGCTGGGTTCAGGCACTGTCATCACAGCCTCCACCCATATCATCGACGTCACCAGTTCCGAACCCGTGACCTATATCGGCCGTGTGCCGGCACGCAGCGTCGTCATCCCCGGAAGCTACCAGAAGCACTTCCCCGCAGGCGACTATAGCGTCTCCTGCGCCCTCATCATCGGCCAACGTAAAGAATCCACCGACAAAAAAACATCACTCAATGAAGCGTTACGTCTTTTTTAGCCTCCTGCTTCTGCTGGCAGCCTGCTCCAAGCACGACGAGGTTGACTTCAAAGGTACAATCATCGACACCCGCGAATGTACCCTATCCTACGTCCGTCCCGACCTTGGATATCTCATACAACTCTCGTCTCCAGTACAATATGGATCCTCTTATACCACTCAGAACGGAGAAACCTACGACAATGTCATCATCCTCTACGACCCCGACTGCTTGCTTTATCTGAACGACAAAATCGAGGGTTCTTTCTATCTCGACGATGAGTATTCTCGAGCCAACTGCTCCATCCATTGGAACGACCTTGACGACATTCCCATGGGTGTCTTCACTTCGGTATCTGTTGATTAATTGTTAACAATTTTATCATCCCATCAACAAGTTTTTTTGTATTTTTGCAATTCAAAAAGAATAATTTAAAATATCCGAAATATGAAATTTATCGTCAACAGTCAACAGTTACACAAGCAGTTGCAGTCTCTTAGCGGAGTCCTTTCGTCGAGTAACACCATGCCCATAATCGGTTGCTTCCTCTTCCATCTCGAAGAAAACAACCTCACCATCAAGACCACCGACCTCTCCACCACTTTGGTAGCCAAAATGGCTGTCGAAACCGGCCGCATGGAGAACGCCGAAGAGGTCGCCGTCCCCTCCAAGATGCTCCTCGACATCCTGAAGACCTTCGACGATGTGCCCCTCACCTTCAATGTCGATTCCTCCAACTACACCATCGACATCGTCTCCGGCCAAGGCCAGTACCGCCTCGCCGGCATGGACGCTGCCACCTACCCCACCATGCCCACCGCCGAAAGCACCAGCAAGGTGGTCATGAGCAGCTCCGCCCTCGTCAACGCCATCAACAAGACCGTCTTCGCCACCTCCAACGACGAGATGCACCAGCAGATGAGCGGCATCTACTGCGAGATGACTCCCGATGGCATCACCTTTGTAGCCACCGACGCCCACAAGCTCGTCCGCTACCGCCGCAAAGACGTTGCCTCCGACGAGAGCACCAATTTCATTCTCCCCAAAAAACCCATCATCATCGTCAAGAATATCCTTGCCGGACGCAAGGAGGAGGGAGATATCACCATCGAATACAACAACACCAACCTCTTCATCACCTTCGACAACTTCTACATCGTCTGCCGCCTCGTCGACGGTCGCTACCCCAACTACGAGGCCGCCATCCCGAAGGACAACCCCAACAAGCTCATCCTCGACCGCCAGTCGTTCCTCAACACGCTGCGCCGCGTGAGCATCTTCGCCTCCGAAGCCACCCGTCAGGTGCGCCTCTCCATCAGCGCTGACAAGCTGGAGATTTCCGCCGAAGACCTCGAACTCTCCAACAACGCCCGCGAGACCATCCCCTGCCAGTACGAAGGCGACCCCATGGACATCGGCTTCAACGCCAAGTTCCTCACCGAGATGATCTCCTATCTCGACAGCGAGCAGGTGCTCGTCGAGCTTTCTCACCCTTCGCGCGCGGGTATCATATTCCCTTATGGCGAGGACGACAGCGAAAAGAACGACGACATACTGATGCTCGTCATGCCCGTTATGCTGGCCAACTAAACGTTTACGGTTTAAAGTTTAAGGTTTAAAGTTTAAAGCTTGAAAAACAAAGTCAATCTCTGGGGCACCTACGGAGCTACCATCCTCGGTATCTCTTTGGTGCTCTTCATGCTTGGGCTGCTGCTCACCATCGAGTATCACTCCTACCGTCTCACCCACGACGCACAGGAGCGCATCACCTATAAGGTCGACCTCTCGCCCGATGTCACCGACTCCCTGGCGCTGGCCCTCAAGGCTGATATCGCCGCCATGCCTGTTGTCAAGAATGTCGACTATATCTCGAAGTCCAAGGCTGCCGAAATCTTCACCGAGGACCTCGGAGAGGACTTCGTAGGCTTCGCAGGTTACAATCCCCTCTACCCCTCCCTCATGGTCAACTTCAATGTTGCCCTCCTCCCCGACAACTCTACCGAGACCCTCGACGAGTTCTGCGCCAAGATGCGCACCCATGCCTTCGTCACCGGCGTAGCCTATCAAGAGAATATCGTCAACGAACTCCGCGACATCTTCTACAAACTCTCCTGGTTCCTCATCGTCTTCGTGGCGCTGCTGCTGGTCATCACCATCGTGCTTATCTCCAGCCTCATCCGCATCGCCATCTTCTCCCGTCGCGACACCATCGCCACCATGCGTCTTGTGGGAGCCAAGGCCTCCTTCATCTCGCGCCCCTTCCGCCTCCGCAGCATAGCCTACGGTGCCATCGGCGGCCTCATCGCCGATGTCCTCATCCTCGTCACCCTCTGGGTCTTCGGCAACCAGTTCGGCATCGACCTCCTCCACTCCTCGCACCTCCTTTGGTACGCTATCATCGCCCTCGCCGTCATCCTTGTCGGCATACTCATCTCCTACCTCGCGACCGCCACTACCGTACACCGCTACATTTCCAAGAACTAAACATTAATAACCATTTTACCCATGGATAACAAAACAACCAACCACCAAGAAGAAAACAACAAACTCGGCTTTGCCTTCGGCCGTCTCAACTATGTCCTGATGATTGCCGGCCTCATCGTCCTCGCCCTCGGCTATATCCTCCTCTCCGGCGGCGGCAGCGACGACCCCAACACTTTCAACCCCGCCATGTTTGACAACCGCCGCCTCGTGGTGGCTCCCATCCTCATCATCGTGGGCTTCGTGGTTGAGATTCTCGCCATCATGTACAAAGGAAAGAAGTAGATAAGAGACAATATTAAGTAGTTAAAACAATAAACCATGGATTGGTTACAAGCGCTTATTCTGGGCATCGTCCAGGGGCTGACAGAATACCTTCCTGTCAGTTCTTCCGGTCATCTGACAATAGCCTCCAAAATCTTCACCGACTTCAATAGCGGCGAGGATATTTTGACATTCACCGTCCTGCTACATGTAGCAACGGTGCTCAGCACCCTTGTCATCCTTTGGAAGGAAATCGTCTGGATTTTCGCCGATATCTTCAAGTTCAAATGGAATGAGGGCATGCGCTATGCCGTCAACATCCTCATCTCGATGATTCCTGTAGTCATTGTGGGACTCTTCTTTGAGAAGCAGATTTCGGCGGCCTTCGACGACAATCTCCTTGTTGTCGGCATCTGTCTGATGGTCACCGCCAGCCTGCTGGCATTCAGCTACTGGGCCAAACCTCGCCAGCGCGAGAACATCTCGCCACTCCATGCTTTCATCATCGGCATAGCCCAAGCCATCGCCGCCCTGCCTGGTCTTTCCCGCTCGGGTGCCACCATTGCCACAGGACTCCTCCTTGGCAACAAGAAAGAGAAACTCGCCCAGTTCTCCTTCCTCATGGTCATCCCCCCCATCCTTGGCAAAGCCCTCCTCGATGTCAAAGACATGACCGAAGTGGGCATCAGCGCCTCCCTTGGCGGCACCAGCCCCATGGCTGCCCTCATTGGCTTCCTCGCCGCCTTCGTCGTCGGCTGCGTCGCCTGCCAGTGGATGGTCAACCTCGTGAAGAAAGGCAAACTCATCTGGTTCGCCCTCTACTGCGCCATCATCGGCATAACGACAATCCTTTTTAGCCTATAAAATTCAAGACAAAAAAAGGACTTGTCTTCCATGATATCTCTCGAGCAACTGCAGGCGGGCATCGTCATCCCCGTCGACAAGCCACGTCAGTGGACCTCCTTCCAGGCTGTCAACAAAATCAAGTCCGTCATCCGCAACCTTTACGGCCTCAAGAAATTCAAGATTGGCCATGCCGGTACCCTCGACCCTCTGGCCACGGGCCTGCTACTTGTCTGCGTGGGCAAAGCCACCAAGAGCATCCCACAGCTGCAAGACGGCGACAAGGTCTACACCGGCACTTTCGTCCTCGGCGCCACAACCCCCTGCTACGACCTCGAGCGTCCCATCGACCATTACTACCCCTACAAGCATATCACGCAAGAACTTGTAGCAGAGAAGGCGCAGACCTTCACCGGCACAATCATGCAGGTGCCCCCGATGTTCAGCGCCGTGAAAATCGACGGCCAGCGCGCCTACGAATACGCCCGCACCGACGACCCCACCGTCACCATCCAGCCCAAGGCCGTCACCGTCCACAGCTTCGAAATCACCGCCTTCCGCCCCGGTTCCGACAAAAAACAATCGTCCGCCGACTCATCACTCACCACTCATCACTCATCACTCACCACTCATCACTTATACCAGACCCCCCTCGGCGAAGTGCCCTCACACCTGCCTCAGGCCGACTTCCGCATCCACTGCGGCAAAGGCACCTACATCCGCTCCCTGGCACGCGACCTGGGAGAAACCCTCGGCAGTGGAGCCTTCCTCATCGCCCTGCGCCGCGAACAGGTGGGCGACTACACCGTCGACCGGGCTCTCTCCCTCGACCAGGTCGAGGCCTTCCTCCGCAATTAATTCCTCCCTAGCCCCCACATTTTCACTCTTCTCCCCTTCTCTCTGGGAATCCATACATATCGTCCCCTCCCTGCGGGATGCTTCACATTCAGTTCCCTTCCAGCGAGACGCCTCACATTCCGTCCCCTCCCCTCGGGAGGAGCAGGGGTGGGTATTTACAGCAAAATAGATAGTCTCCGACGCCCGTTGCTGGTAGTCGGTGACAAACCCGTAAAAATGCACTTCGAGGCCTTCCCACTGGTCAGGCAATACCATGTCGACACACTTGCTGCGACGGTAAACAGGTGTCGACAGGCAGCCCTGCCCCAGCGAGGGGCAGAAGGCATAGAGCCTCACCTCGTCGTCTCCGCTGGCCTGCAGATGTAGCGGATTCTTCTCGAAACGAGCATGCAGCACCCCTTCGTCATCCAGCTCCACCTGGGTAAAAGCCACGGGTGCCACAGGGCCAGCGCTCACCGCAAGACTTTCATAGACAATACCCCGTGGTGTAAAGCAGCCCTTATTCATCTTCACGAAGAGATTACCCTCCGTCATTTTCACCTCTCGTGAGGCCTCATGGAGTCCCTTGCGCAGCGCCGGCAGCATGCGCGATGCCAGCCGCACCATGTCGCGGAACAGCTGGCGATGCTCCTGCTGCGCTTCCGTGCGCGGATTGGCCACCCTACGCGGCCTCGACCGCAGGCACCACCGCCCGCGCCACTCGTACCCGATGACCGTCCCCACCGTCCCGCGGTAGGCGTCGTTGATTCCAAATCTCTGTTTTGCCATATTGTAAGATTTTAATATTTAATCATATAAAGACTCTATGGTCTCTAAGGTCTCTAAGGTCTCTAAGGACCCTAAGGATCCTATACAATATAATGCCGAAAAGGCGGCAAGCTCAAAAAAAAATTGTTAAAAATGCATTTTTTCCCAAAAACACCACCCTACCATCTCCTACCATGGCAAGGGATGGGAAAGTGATAGGAAAGACTTTGGAAAGAGATGGGAAAGAGTTGGTGGTATTTATATGCTGATTATCAATGTAATGTTTTTAAGACCTCATTGTTCTCTTGCCCGAGGAGATACGATGTAGTGTTGTCTGTCGTGTTGATGAGATGTACAATGTCTATTGGGGTAAAAAAAAAACGATATTTGCACATATGCAGTAAAATATGTATCTTTGAAAATTGAAAAAAGTGTATTAAAGGTCCTGTCCCTTTGATTCTTTTAAAGTTGCAGGAGGCATACGAAATGGGTAAAAACGTATAAACAAGCTGTCAATGGCGTCAAGAAAGCACCTGTCATAATTATTCCCTGACAGTTTTTAATATCACTAAAAATTAATTAAGGGCAACCTTGCGCACGAAGGCTGCCCTATTTTTTTAGGTAATCAAGAGATATAGTGAAGGTGTGCATGCCGTCGATGAGCTTTTCCCATTTTTCGTTATTGCTAAAAAGTCCGTCGTCTTCGTTGACGATGACAAAGCGGCTGCCTTCCTTCAGCGTGTGGCGCACACCGGAGAAGCATTTCTCTATCTGCGGCCAGAAAGTTGCTGAAAATCTAGCTTAGCAGTCCCATGGCTCACTTGATTATTCGTTTGGCAACCCATAGCCCCACTTCAGCCAGCACGATGATGGCGACAATGGTTATTACGAGCCACAACGTACTCTGCAGTGGGAGCATTGCGTCGGCGTAGGACTGCCCCACCTCGTCGGCAGCGCCTTGTAGGTACCACGCCTTGCGTGTCCACATATAGACAATGGTGGCGATGTTACCGAGGGCAAGGAGAGGATAGGTGATGCAGTCTCTCTTCGCGCCGAGGCGCACCACGTCGCTCACGAAGCCAAATCCAACACAGATGGCCATGCGGGTGAGGTCGAGTTCACCCACTGCAAGCATCAGCAAACCGAACACGGAGGAGAGCATTGTCCCCAAGCCGAACTTGTGCCAACGAAGCGAGAGCCAGCGATGGGGCAGCACGGCGAGCAACGCCCACAACGCCGGTGCCAGCAGCCAGCACACAGGATGAACGAATCCGATGAACTCGGCGGCGAATACCGCCACGAAATACAGCACCGCGAAACCCGCAGCGCCCTAGAAAGTCAGTTTTTTATCCATAATAATTGTATTTTGAATCATGATACAAAAATACATCGCCCTCGCCGACCCCACAATAGCCAATAGTGGTGATTTCGATGGCTTGACCGCTGTCAATTCAAAAATAGTTGATTTCATCTGCGTTTCAGCACCTCGGAAAAGAAAATATATTTTCTCTTCGCTCGGTTTAAGAAACTTTCGTATTTTTGCATCGTGAAACCTCAAGGATTATGACTGCTGTAATTATCGGACTACTACTGCCCTTGGTGGGCACCATGTTGGGGTCGGCGTTTGTCTTTTTCATGAGGAAGGAGATTCCCGACCGGCTGCAGAAGACGCTGCTAGGCTTCGCCAGCGGCGTAATGGTGGCTGCCAGTGTATGGTCGCTGCTGATACCATCAATTAATATGGCCAACGAGAGTGTGTTGCCTGCTGCCGGAGGCTTCCTGCTGGGTATGGGTTTCCTGTTGCTAATCGACGAGCTGACGCCTCACCTGCACAACGGTGCCGAGAAGGCCGAGGGTCCTCGCAGCCACTTGTCACGCACCGCCATGCTGACGCTTGCCGTCACCATCCACAACCTGCCCGAGGGCATGGCCGTGGGTGTGGTCTTCGCCGGCGAGACGCAGGGGCTGACCCTCAGCGCCGCACTGGCGGTGAGCATCGGCATCGCCATACAGAACATCCCCGAAGGGGCCATCATCTCGATGCCCATGCATGCCGAGGGTAACTCGCGTTGGCGCTCCTTCCTCATCGGCTCGCTAAGCGGCGTGGTGGAGCCCTTAGGTTCGGTGGCCATTCTGCTGCTGGCTTCGACCTTGGGCGTCGCATTGCCCTATCTGCTGGCCTTTGCCGCCGGTGCTATGATGTATGTAGTCATCGAGGATCTCATCCCCGAAACCGTCCAAGGCCGTCACACCAACCTCTCCACCATCGGCTTCGCCGTGGGCTTCGTCCTGATGATGACGATGGACGTGCTGCTGGGGTGATACAAAAAAAATGCTTTTTTTTGAAAATATCGCTTGCAATATAAAAATATTTTGTATATTTGTATCGTGAACGATATAAGTATTAATTAACTTAAAACATTAAAACAATGGAATTTAACAACAACTTACAGACGATGCAGCTCATTGTAAACGAGCTCGCGGGCAGTGCTTTTGTCCACAAAATGCAGGGTCAGCTCTTCAAATCGCAGGGCTTCACAAAGCTCGGCGAGAAGTACATCGGCCACTACACCGAGGAAATGGAATGGGTGGAGAAGTTCACCAACCGTATGCTCGACCTGGGTTGCGTGCCGCAGGTGAAGGTCTGCAACGAAACGACGCTCGTGAAGGATGCCGTCGAATATATCGCCGCCGACCTCAAACTCCAGCACGAAGGTGTGGAAATGCTCTACAAAATGATGCCCGCAATGGTTTCCGACCCCACCACCTATGATTTGATGAAAGCCTACCTCGCCGATGAGGAGGAGGATCTCTACTGGGACGAGGAGCAGGTGGATCTCATCGAGATGATTGGCAAGCAGAACTGGCTGATGAAACAGATGTAATGGACAAAAAAGCCTTTCTGCTGGACAACCAACTTTGTTTCAGGCTTTATACCGCGTCGCGCCTTCTCACACAGGCCTACCATCCGCTGCTGTCACAGCAGGGGTTGACTTACCCACAGTACCTGGTGCTGCTGGTCCTGTGGGAGAAGGACGCGCAGCCGGTGAATGACATTGCCAAGCGCCTCTATTTAGAGACCAATACGGTGACACCGCTCGTTCAGCGTATGGAGAGGCAGGGCATTGTCGCCCGCCACAAGGGCGAGAAGGATGCCCGCCAGATGATTGTCTCCCTCACCGAGAAGGGGAAGCACCTCCAGCACGATTTGGCCGAAGTTCCTTTCACCGTCGGGAATGCTGTCATTTGCGATAGCGTTACCCCCGAGACCGCTCCGGAGCTGTTCCATATGCTGGACGACATGATTGAAACCCTCATGAAGTGACAAGATGTCCGAAATCAACCTGCAAAATTATATGAGCGACGCTATCCGTCGCATTATGGCGAAAGCCTACCGCAACGTGCTTGGCAACCCACTGCAGGCCAAGACCGTCTGGCGGCTGCAACAGGCATTCCTCAAGTCGGAGAAACGCCGTGGGACTGTGAAAGAAAAAGAAGGTGTGGAGGTGCCGCCCTTCCTCATATGTTCGATAGCCACCACCTGCAACCTGCACTGCAAAGGCTGCTACGCACGAGCCAACGGAATCGCTGCCGATGGTGAAGAGGAACAGAAGCCGACGCTCAGCCCTGACCAATGGAAAACCATCTTCGAGGAGGCTGCCTCATTAGGCATCAACTTCGCTCTACTGGCTGGAGGAGAGCCTATGATGCGCAGGGACATCCTGGAACGTGTGGCCGAGGTTCAAGATATGATTTTTCCCATCTTCACCAACGGCACCCTTATCGGTCCGTCGTATATCGAGTTTCTAAAGCGGCACTTGAACATGATTCCCGTCATCAGCATCGAGGGCATGGAACACTCAACCGACGAGCGACGCGGCAAGGGCATGTACAAGAGAGCCATGCTCTCGGTAGAGATGCTGCACAAAGAGAACCTCTTCTTCGGTACTAGCATCACCGTCACCACGGAGAATTTCGACTTGGTCACCTCCGATGCCTTTGTCGACAACCTGCGCTCGTTGGGGTGCAAACTGATCATCTATGTCGAGTATGTGCCCACAGAGCCGGGTACCGAGTATCTTGCCTTTGGAGAGGCCGACTTGGAGAAGATGGAGGCGGTGCAAAAACACCAGCGCGAACGCTACCAGGATATCATCATCATCTCCTTTCCCGGCGATGAGCAGCACATGGGTGGATGTCTGGCGGCAGGCAGGGGATTTTTCCACATCGGTCCCGACGGCAGCGCCGAGCCTTGTCCCTTCTCCCCGTTCAGCGACAGCAATGTCACCCAACTGGGTGTCAAGGGCGCCTTGTCGTCACCGTTGTTCCGCAAACTGCGCGACGTGCATCTGGTGGGTGGCGAGCACTCCGGTGGCTGCGCCTTGTATGAGCACCGCGAAGAAGTGGAAGCAATGGTTATTTCATCAAACAATATATAACATGAAAACAGCAATCCGATTCTACAGCAAGTTCGGCCATTCCAAACAGATGGCGGAGGCCATTGAGAACATCGTAGGCGCAAAGGCCGCCACCGTTGCCGAGCCGTTGAGCGAACCTGTCGATACGCTCTATCTCGGCGCGGGAGTCTTCCTCGGAAAGATCAACGGTTTGGTCATGGACTTCATCGCAACGCTTACCCCCGACAAGGTCGGGGAGGTCGTCTGCTTCGGTTCGTGCGCCATCATCAACTCTCCCGTGCCGCAGATGCGCAAAGCCTTGGAGGCTCGCGGCATCACGGTCAGCACCAAGGAGTTCACCTGCAAAGGCTCCATGGGTCCCATCCACAGCGGCCACCCCGACGCACAAGACATCGAAGCCTTCAAACAATTCATTCAATCGACCATTAAACAATAAAAATAATCCGCAACCGAAGCCAGTGCCCAAGTTGCGGATTTATGGTTTGACAGCGAGATTTATGCCTTGTTGAATTTCTCCTTGGGCTGGCGGCAGCGGGGGCAACGCCAGTCGTCGGGCAGGTCCTTGAAGGCCACGCCGTCGTGCTCGGCCGGGTCGTAGACGTAGCCGCAGATGGAGCAGACATACTTGCCGCTGGCTTCCCGTTTCCCGAACTCCACCTCGGCCAGCACCGTCGGCACGGGGTGGTCGAGGTCTATCACGCGCTTGGCCTCCAGGTTCTCGTAGCCCTGCGGGGTGTGGGTGCTGCAGTACACCGTGGGATGGTTGCGGACGAACTCGCGCACCCGGTTCAGCGTCTCGCGGGCCGCCGGCAGGTCGTCGAAGACCACGGAGAGCTTGTCCCCGTAGAGCGCCTCGTCGCAGTAGGTGATGTCGCCGTGCAGCATGTAGAACAGCCCGCCGTCCTCCACCACGACGATGCTGTTGCCCTTGGTGTGGCCCTTGGCCTTGATGAGGTGGATGCCGTCGGCTATCTTCTGGCTCTCGGGGAAGTTGTAGTACGGCCCGTCGGTATAGCTCACCGGCACCAGGTTCGTGAGTCCCTGCAGCTCGGCAGCGTCCATCTCGTCCTTGTTCACATACACCTTCGCGTTGGGGAATGAGCGCAACTCGCCCGAGTGGTCGTTGTGGCGGTGCGTGAGCAGGATCTTGGTCACCTGCTCGAGCTTGTAGCCGAGGGCGGCGAAGGCCTCCATGTAGGAGCAGATGTCCTTACCGGTGAAGATGGGCGAACTCTCGTCGGGCGCCTCTTCCGGAGTGCCGGCCGTGATGCCGGTGTCCACCAGTATCACCTCCGAGCCGGTGTCGATGAGGTAATTTTGAAGGCTGCCGCGATAGCGGATGTTGTGGTCGAACTTGTCCATACCCTCCTCGCCACCGAAGACGAAGGGCTGAGTATAGAACCCGTCACGTCTGAATTTTACTGCTTTTATTTCCATATTGCTTTCATTATTATTCTTCTACTGGTACGAATTTCTCCTTCTTGCGTTTGCAGCGGGGGCAGCGCCATGTGTCGGGCAGGTCCTCGAACCGGGTTCCGGGAGGTATTCCCTGCTTGGGGTCGCCCTTCTCCGGGTCGTAAGTGTACTTACAGGGGCATTTCATCTTTGCCATAATCAAAGTGTTTTGGTGATTAAAAAAGGGAGGGCCGGAGCCCTCCGTGAGCAAAAAATTTATATGCGCCGAGGTGCAGAAGCACCATTCGATGCCGTGATAGATTATTGGGCGGGTGCCCACTTGCAGCGGACGGGCGACACAATGGCTCCCTCTTTCTTCAGCTCGGCAAAAGCCTTATCCACCTCCTTACGGTCGATACCTGTGATTTCTGCAATCTTGCCAGCGTTGACGGGTGCGCCGAACTCACGCATGGCTTGTAATACTTTCTCTTTCATTGTCGTATTGTTTTTTGGGGGTTACATCTGTTTGATTAGCCAGTTCGAGGCGCCGATCTTCTCAATCATTACCAGTTGCCCCTCGCTCCAGTATAGGTCTTCCTCCTCGTCGGCAAGGTAGGCCTTGGTGATGTCGTAGGTGGTGGGGTCGCAAGCCAGGGTGGGCATAATCTTATAGAGCGTCTCCACGCCCTCGCGCTGGAGCTTGAGATCCGCCTTGATGTACTCCACAGGGTCCTCGATGAGTTTGCACTCTTGGCAGAACTTCACCTGCGGCACGCAGCCGAGGTCGAGCATACGGCTCGCATACTTCTCCACCCACTCCATTTCCTCGTTGTAGTGGTTGATGTATTTCTGTCCCAGTTTCTCAAGACCATACGATTTGAAAAGCAGTCCCTGCATCTTGTGCACAAAGGCGCTGCCCGAAAGTTCGTTCACAATCATCTGTGAAACCTGCAATGTCTGTGTGAAATCCATGATTGTAATGTTTGTTATTGATTGTTAATGATTTATTCGCATTCGTTGAATAGGTATTCTAATTGCAAAAGTACATAAATTTCCCTTTCTGGCAAATTCCCAAACGACACAAAAATTGTCCGAAACGATACAATTGTAATTTTTTTTTCGTACCTTTGCACCGCGAAAAGCCCCATAACCCATAACCCATAACCCATATCTCTTATCTATAAATATAAACTTTAAACGTTACTATGTACAGTTTGAAAGAAGCCATTGGATTGTTCTCGGGCGATGGCTCAGAAGAAGGAAACACTTCCGTGTATTGTTTTGAAACCAATGCCACAACGGCCCTGCGTACCAATGAGACGCAGGGGTTCTTCGCCTGCTTCGTCTTTACGTTGGTTGAAAGGGGATGGCTGACGGTTCGCTACAACGGTCGCGAGCTGACCTTCCACCCCGACGACCTATACACTTACTCGCCCGGGCTCCCCGTCACCGTCATCGCCACCTCCGACGACTTCCACGGCTTGAGCCTGATGGCCGACGAGCACGCTGCCATCGATACACCCACACTCCATGACCTCGTACACATCGCCTACCTGCCCATCGTGCAGTTGAATGAGCCAAAGCAGACGCTGCCTGCCGACACCGCCCAGCATCTGGCCGCGAAGATGCGCGAAATCATCGACTACCTGCAGTCCGACCACCTCTACAAGGACGAGGTGCTGCGCCTGCTCTACGCCATCTTCCTGCTCGACCTACAGAACGCGCAGCAACACGCTGTTGTCCATCGCCAGGTTCCCCAGCGCGTCGAGGAAATCTTCATCGGCTTCATCCGTCTGCTGCCCGACCATTTCGCCGAGCACCACGACATCCCTTTCTATGCCTCCGCGCTCCATATCAGCCCCGTCTACCTCTCGCGTGTCGTCCGTAAGGTCACGGGCCGTACCGTAGTCGACTACATCAACCAGATGCTCCTCATGGAAGCCTCGTTCCTGCTGCGCACCTCGAAGTTGAGTGTCTCCCAAATAGCCGACCGCCTCCATTTTGCCGATACCCCATCCTTCAGTAAGTTCTTCTCCCGACTGAAAGGTCAGTCACCCAGGGCATACCGAGAGCAATAATGACTCAATACTTAAAAGTAGTGATTTTGCTGCTTTTTCTATTTCAATTCGGAAAATATTCGTACCTTTGCACCGGAAAAAAAAAAGAATTATGGCAACAATTTATGATTACAAGGCCGTGGCAAGCAACGGCAATGAGATTGACTTCCGTCAATTCGAGGGCAAGCTCCTCCTCATCGTCAACACCGCCAGCAAGTGCGGTTTCACACCTCAGTTCGACGGTTTGGAGGCGCTCAATGAGAAATACCGCGACCGCGGCCTCGTCTGCATCGGCTTCCCCTGCAACCAGTTCAAGGAGCAGGACCCCGGCAGCGACAGCGAGATACAGGAATTCTGTCGTCTCAACTATGGTGTCACCTTCCAGATAATGAAGAAAATCGACGTCAACGGCGCCGACGAACACCCCATCTTCACCTGGCTCAAAGAGCAGGCTCCCACCGAGGAGTACAAAGGGCTGAAAGCCAAGGCTACCCACACCCTCCTCAAAGGCATCAGCACCACTGCCAAGAAAGAGAGCGACATCTTGTGGAACTTCACCAAGTTCCTTATCGCCAAGGATGGCACCACCGTGAAGCGCTATGCCCCCACCACCGAGCCGAAGGACTTCGAGCAGGACATCGAGGCAATGCTGTAAGTATGCTGGAATTCGATGCGGTAATCCTGCAAAGCGAGGATATGGATGCCGCCTATGTGGAGGTGCCGTTCGACATCAAAGCTCTCTTCGGCAAAGGCCGCCTGCTGGTTCACGCCACCTTCGACGGTGTCCACTACGACGGCCAGATCGTGAAAATGGGCACTCCCTGCTACATCATAGGCATACGAAAGGACATCCGCAAACAGATTGGCAAAACCTTCGGCGCCCTGGTGCATGTCACATTTTATGCGCGAAAAGACAAAAACCATAGAGATATGAAGAAATGTATTATGATAGCTTCTGCCTTGATAGTGATTTCGGCATGTGGGGGAAGACAAACACAGACAGAAAGCGCTGACGCAGCCGCTGCTGACCCAACGGAAGTGACGGCACAACAACAAAGCTATAGTTTGACGGGTACTATCGGTGAAGACAAAGCCAGCATGGTGATTGAAAGAAACGGATGCAAGGTGACTGGTGCCGTTACACGATGCGACTTTTGCGAACCCATCAATGTGGAGGGCACGTGGCAGGGTGACAACATTAAGCTTGAAGGGGTAAGCATGGCCGGTTCGCATATCAAATATGAACTTACCGTCACAGGCAATGCTGTGCAAGGTGTAGAGATACTGGCTGCAGAAGGAATGGTTAATGAACAAAACGTAACAATGAAATCATCGATGGAACAAGTCCAGACCACCGAACTCATCCGCACCCCGAAAAAATCGATTGAACATGAAAACACTCATCATTTACGGTAGCCAATATGGCTCCACGAAGCGCTATGCAAAATGTTTGGTCGAGATGACCGGCATTGAAGCCGTCAATTACAAGGATGCTAATAACATCAACGACTACAACAGAATCATCTATTTGGGTGCTCTTTATGCTGGAGGTGTCCTTGGGTTAAAGAAAACTATAGGCAAAATCACTCCTAACCAAGAACTGATCATTGTCACAGTCGGTCTTGCTGATCCTAATGATTCTGATAATGTCAAAAGCATTCGCAATTCCATAAAATCTCAGATTCCACCTGAGTTTTACGATGAGAGTAGAATCTTCCATCTCCGTGGTTCCATCGACTACAGTCAGCTGGGCCTTAAGCACAAGGTAATGATGTCGCTGCTCCATTCCAAAGTCTCAAAGATGCCGGAATCGGAACTTAATGCCGAAGCCAAAGCCATGCTGGAGACCTACGGACAACAAGTGGACTTTGTCGATTTTAACGCATTGGAAAAGATTATTTCACAGTTATAGACATGAATCAACAAATAGTAATTATGAATATCATTGAATTACTAAAAGACAAATCCCTTAAAGGCACCGAGCGGCGACAAGCGGTGGTGAATATGATTGTCGCTGGGGAGCTGACAGTGAATGAAGTAGCGGCAATCTCTGCTGTCATTGGGGAAAAGAATGTGGCAACCGTTTTGGAGGCCGTTGAAGAGGTGAGCAACAAACACCTTTGCCCACTTCCGTCGGCATGGCTGCAATGGGCGGAGCCTTATATCTCGTCGGAGAACAACTCGTGTCGCCGCGAAGCCTCACGCATCGTGGGTAATATGGCGGCACAATATCCCGACCTGCTCGACGATGCCATTGAGCGCCTGATGAAGAACACCTCTGACGAAGGCACCGTGATACGCTGGGCAGCAGCCTACTCCCTCTCGCGCATCGTCGTCCTCGACCGCTATGCGAAGAGCGACCTCTACGACCGTCTCGTCGCCGTTTGCGACCGCGAGGAGGAAAACGGTGTCAAGAACCAGTACCTCAAAACCCTCAAGAAGGCTGCGAAAATCAGGAAATAGCAATGAACACAGAAAAAACCTGCATGTTGGAATTCGATGCAATAATCCTGCAAAACGGGGATATGGATGCTGCCTACGTGGAAGTGCCGTTCGACATCAAGGCGCTCTTCGGCAAAGGCCGTCTGTCGGTGCATGCTACTTTCGATGGAGTGCCTTACGACGGACAGATTGTGAAGATGGGCACACCCTGCCACATCATCGGTGTCCGGAAAGACATCCGCAAACAGATAGGCAAGAGCTTCGGCGACATGGTGCATGTGACATTTTATGAGCGAAAAAACAAAAACAATTGAACAGATGAACAGTAATTTCAATATCCGTCCCGTACAGCCAGGCGAGGAAGGTCTGGTGCTTGAATTCATCAAACGGCTGGCCGAATACGAGAAATGTGCTGACGAGGTGGTGGCAGATGAAGCCACGCTGCACCAGTCATTGTTTGTGGAACATTCCGCCGAGGTGGTCTTTGCCGAGGAGGACGGTGCGGTGATTGGCTTCGCCCTCTTCTTCCACAACTTCTCCACCTTTGTGGGGCGCAAAGGGCTTTACCTTGAGGACCTCTTCATCATCCCCGAGAAGCGCGGCAAGGGTTACGGCAAAGCCCTGCTGAAATACCTCGCCAACCTCGCCGTGGAGCGCAACTGTGGCCGCATGGAGTGGATTTGCCTCGACTGGAACAAGCCCGCCCTCAAGGTGTACCGTTCCATCGGAGCCATCCCCATGGACGAATGGACGGTGCAGCGACTGGATGAGGACACACTGAAACAATTTGCAGAATCATGAAAACAAGCAAGTCTCCATTTATCGACTGGATAGTACGCTTCTGGTGGTTGTTTCCGTTAGTCACCATCCTGCTTTCTGTAGTGCCACTTTTTATTATTGACGGGCATCCTGTCCTCGGTATCGCATTGTGTTGCCTCGCCGCTGTTCCACTCCTCTTGCAACTGCCGGTGTTTGTCATCTTGCTGTTCAACAAAAAATGGTGGCGGGCGGTAGGGTCGTTTTTCTTGGGAGTTGTCAGTCTTATCCCCTTTGTAGGCATAGCATTTATGCTTATCTCAATGTTTGCCGCCACACTTTTCAGCATGGAGCCCGACGACTTTGGCAAACAACACCCCATCCCCGAAGGACTTGAATACAACATCCCGATAACCGACACTGAAAAAAGATGGAACGCCCACGACGGGGATATTTTCACACCCGTGGAGATTGACAGCACCGACACCACTTCTTGGCTGCAGATTTGGAATGGCGGGCAGGGAGGCATATACAACTTTGCCTTTTATTGGCCTGCCCTTGAGGATGGTGAGGTATACCTCCGTTGCTTCGAAGTGACGGAAAATATAGAACTCTCCAAAGACCGACTGAAATCCCGTACAATCACTTCGGTTTCAAATCACAACAGTTTCGGACAGGTGGTTGAACCCAATCACAAGGACTTCACCATTTATGAGGGCGACTGGGGTGATTACTATGCTGTCCGCGTCGAGGTGTGGCACAAACCCACCCACGGCAAAGCACACAAACTGATGGAAAAAAACTACCAGATGGAAGGCTGGATGCGATAAATGTTATGTCCGAGCATTGGGAGATATACGCCGACTGGAATCCGTGGCACGGGTGCACAAAGATAAGCCCTGGATGCAAGTACTGCTATGTCTACCGGCAGGATGAGATGTATGGTGCTGAGGTGTCGAGCAGCGAATGCCGCAAGACCGCCAACTTCAACCTGCCTATCAAACGGAAGCATGACAAATCGTGGAAGATTGAGAGCGGCAAGCTGGTCTTCACTTGCTTCACCTCCGACTTCTTGTTGAAAGACGCGGACGAGTGGCGACCGGAATGCTGGCAGATGATGCGCCAGCGCAGTGACCTTTGGTTCTACTTCTTCACCAAACGCATCGACCGCTTCATGGAGTGTGTACCCGACGACTGGGGCGACGGTTACGACAACGTCATCGTCGGTTGCACCGTGGAGAACCAGGAAATGGCCGATTATCGTTTGCCCATCTTCCTCTCGCTCCCCATCAAGCACAAGAGCATCATCGCGTCGCCACTGATTGGCGCGATCGACCTAACCCCATATCTCGACGAGAGCATAGAGGAGGTGTCTGTGGGAGGCGAGTCGGGAGTGGAGGCGCGACCCTGCGACTACGACTGGATTCTCGCCCTCCGCGAGCAATGCATTGCGAAAGACATCCCTTTCCGTTTCCACCAGACGGGCGCGCATTTCATCAAGGATAGCAAGTTGTACCGCGTGAAACGTTGCCACCAACTCAGCCAAGCCCACAAAGCCAATATCGACTACAAGATTGGCAAATACCTAGTGCCCGAAACCGTGAAATTCGAATGGGACGAAAGTGATTATCACGATTGATTCTGTGACTTTCCTCTTCACTTATTTCTTAGTCTTCTTCCCACTGGCTCTCTTGCCGTGCGTCTGCTGGCCTTCCATCTCGGTGCGGCCGATGTGAAGAAGCTCCTGTGGACTTTCTTCACCTTTGTAGTATGCCATATTACTTGGGTTTTATGCTCTGTCGGGATGGGTGTCGGTTTTTGTCCGGACAGTATCCATGCGCGCCTGGATAGTGTCTGGACGCGTCTGGATAGTGTCTGTGTGCAGAAGGATACCCATCCCGATTTCGCGGTTAATAGGTTGGTTGCTTCGCCACCACGTTTTCTCGCCATGCCAAAGTGAGCAAGCTCCCTTTGGTCATTTGGCTTATCGAAAACGTTCAGTCAGTCGGATTCCATTGCGAGAACCATTTGCGCTGCTCTTCGAGGGGCATGGTGAAGTAGCGTTTCTCCTTGTCGAGGGTGCGGATGGCGGCTATCTCGACGTTGGAGAGGGCGAAGTCGAAGACCCCGATGTTCTCCTTGATGTAGTCGGGGTTGGAGGTGCCGGGGATGACGGAGAAGCCCTCCTGCAGGTGCCAACGGATGATGACCTGCGCGGCGCTCTTGCCGTGCGCCTCGGCGATGCGCTGGATGACGGGGTCGCGCAGTATCTCGCCCTTCGATTCACGTCCGCCGAGGGGGAACCAGCATTCGATCTGTATGCCCTCCTGGGCGCAACGCTCCTGCCAGTGGCGGCGCTGGGCGTAGGGGTGGCATTCAATCTGCATAATCTGCGGCTTGACGCGTGCCGAGGAGATGAGGCTGTCGAAAATCTCGTCGCTGGCGTCGAAGTTGCTGATGCCGATGGCGCGCACCTTGCCGCTCTCGAGCGCCTGCTCCATCTCGCGCCAGCCGCCGATGTAGTCGCCCATGGGCTGGTGGAAATAGACGAGGTCGATGTACTCCAGCCCGAGGCGCGAGAGCATGCGATTGATGGCCCGCAGGGTCTTGCCCTCGCCGTACTCGTTGGGCCACAGCTTGCTGGTCACCCACACGCTGTCGCGCTCCACGCCACTGTCCTTCAGGGCGCGGCCGAGGCTGCGCTCGTTCTGGTAGGCGTGGGCGCAGTCGAAGTGGCGGTAGCCCTCGGCCAGCGCGGTGCGCACGGCGTTGTAGGCCTCGTCGCCGTCCGGAATCATGTACAGTCCCAGCCCGAACTGGGGCATCCGCACGCCGTTGTTGAGCGTGAGGTAAGGTTGTTGTGCGTTCATTGTCATAATGCTGATGATTAATATAATGATTGATATAATTGTTTTTTTCATTGTTTGATGTGTTTTTAGTAGCCCAACCCTTTAATCCATTTCTCCACCTTGGCGCGGCCGGTGCGGACTTCGTGGCCATAGATGCTCCAGCCAGCGGTGACCTTGGCCTTGGGGAAGGCCTTTTTTATGTCGCTCACACAGCTGGCGAGGCCGCTGCCCTCGTGGGTGGTGAAGGGGATGACGGTCTTGCCATCGAGATTGATGTCGCGGAACAGCGTGAACATCACCTGCGGATATGTGCCCCACCACACGGGGCCGCCGATGAAGACGGTGTCGTACTGCGAGAGGTCAGGAGCTTCGCCTTCGTAAGGCGGCAGCTCGCCGCGGTCGGCCTCCTCCTGCGCCAGCCGGATGAGGGGCATGTAGGCCATGCCGTCGTACTTGTGGGTGACGATTTCGTACTGCGCCGCGCCGGTCAGCTCGCTGATGTAGTCGGCCACAATCTTGGTGTTGCCGACCTCGATGTTGCCCACCGCGTAATTGTCGCCCGCGTGGGAGAAGAAGATGACGATTTTGTTCATTGCCTGATTGTTTGATTGCTTTAATGCTTGATTGTTGGTTTGACCTTGGCAGCTGGTGGCCAGAAAGAGCGCGAGGGCTACCGTGAGAAATGCTTTGGGTTTCATATTGACGATTTAATATTCTATTCTAATCCATTTGTTGCCGCGTTTTGCGAGGCGGGCATTGCCGCGAAGCGTCCACGTTCCGTGTGCGCCATAGACGGTTGCGGTGACGGAAACGACGCTGTACACGACGACGGTGCCATCCTTCTGTGGGGTTATCTTCAATTCGCGTGTCTCGATGCGATGGTAGCGAAACACACCGTTTTCCACATCGGACAGCCATTCCTGCTTGGTTTGCGTGGCACCAGTCAGGTGGTGAAGCACAAGTCCGTCGTCCATCATAGAGCCGAGCGTGGACGTGTCGGCCTCAACCATCGCTTTGTTCCAACTGTCGAGATACTGCTCCACCTCCTGGTTTTGTGCGTTCATATTTATTTTTACCATAAGGATAAGCGTTAGTAGAAGCCAGCGTTTCATCATTCCACGTTTTTGATGAACTTGGCAGGATTGCCGACGACGATGGTGTTGGGGGCGACGTCCTTGGTGACCACGGCTCCGGCGGCTACCACGGCGTTCTCGCCCACCGTCACGCCCGGCAGGATGGTGGCCCCGGCACCAATCCAGGCGTTGCGGCCGATGTGGACGGGCTTGCAGAGCAGTATGCGGCGGTCGTGCAGGTCGTGGTTGTTGCTGATGAGCTGCACGTTGGCGGCAATCAGGGCGCCAGCGTCGATGGTGATGCCACCGCGCGACATCATCAGGCAGTCATTCATAATTAGCACGTCGCGCCCAATCCGCACCTGGTCGAAACAGACCCCTTTGAGCGGTGGTAGCACCATACTCCCCTCGCCGATGCGGCCTTCGAAGAGTTGCGCTACAAGGGCGTTGTACTCGTCGGTGTAGGGCATGGTGTGGTTGATGCCGAAAACCAGCCTCACCTCTTTCATTCCTTGCTCGCGCTGAGCGTCCGTAGTGTCGCGCGGGTCAACTCGTTTTGCTTCCATTGTTCTGTATGTTAGTTGTTTAATCGTATTTGCGTGTGACTGAATTACGCTGCAAAAGTACAACCATTCCGCCACCTGGCTGTTATCCAAATGGCGCACAAACTTGCACAAAAGGAAGAAGGTGTTTTTAGAGGCCTTTGGACTTGCGGTAGTCGGAGGGCGAAAGACCCAGACAACGACTGACATAGCGCGAGAAAAACTGCAACGAGGAGAAGCCCAGCTCGTCGACAATGTCGGTGAGCGTCAGGGCGGGATTGTCCAACCGGCGCACAATCTCAAACGAGGCGTAGTATGTTATCCATTGCATCGCCGAAAGTCCCGATGCCGAGCGGCAGACCTGCGAGAGGTACTTGGTGGTGACGCAGAGCCTGTCGGCATAGAAAGCCACGCCGCGCTCTGTCAGCACGTTGCTTTCGACGAGGGTGAGGAAGCGGAAGAAGAGCTGCGAGGCGCTGTCGGTGGTCTCCATCTGCGTCAGGCCGTTGCGGTAAACAAGCCACAGGTCGTAGAGGAACATCTGCATCACGCGCCCCAGCACCTCGCGGCGAAAAGGATTGTCCGTCTGCCCCTGCCGCTGGCGGAATAGGGCGAAGTCACCCTTGATAAGCTGCAACGCGTCGGCATCGAGGTGGAACACGGGGTTGCGCCTGATGAAGATATAGCCGCGCGTGGCCCACACCATTTCGGGGTTGAAATGCGAGAGGAACTGCGGGCCGACAATGAGGAAATCAGCCTCGAAGTCGGGCGTGTACTCCACCTGCTGGATGGAGTTGGCCATCTGCCAAATTACAAGGTCGTCCTTTGCAGCGCGGAAAGAATTCTTACCGTCCGAGAAATTCACCAATCCACACCTCACCAGTATGTGCACATGGTGTGTCGCGGTAAACTCAGACGGCATGTGTCCGTCAGCCACGCTGTTTAGAAAGAGGCATTCCTCGTTTGTCATAACGAGGATAATAACGCTTGTATCACGTTTTTATTGCCACCGCCAGCAACAATTTCTGCTCCGCGCAAAACGCCGCCGCCCAGCAGGGAGCGAAACTTCCAGTGGACGTTTCGCCTGCGGGGCGGCGTGGGAGGAATTCCAGTCGTCGCTATTTCGCTTTGTGGCGGGTCTTCTTGCCGTGCGTCTGCTGGCCCTCCATCTCGGTACGCCCTAAGCGCCAGGTGAGGCCGAAGCTGACGTATTGGCTGGTGAGGGTGCTTTCGGTGGTGGAGGGGTTGTAGGGGTTGGTGCTCTCGCCGCCGGTGCGGACGGTGCCGAAGAGGTCCGCCACGTTGAGGAAGAGCGACAGGCGGCGGTCGAAGAGGTCAGTGCTGAGGCCACAGTCGAAGCTGAAATAGGGGTCGACCTCGGCCAACAAGGTCTGTGTTCGGCTGCGATAGACGGCATTGGCGAAGACCTGAAGGCCGTCAAACCATTTGCTTCCATTTTTCTCCCACAGTTTCGCCCAGAAGTTGAGGCGCAATGAGTAGCAGAGCATTTCGCTCTCGGCCCAACGGCCGGGTCGGTACTGCACGCGGTAGTAGTCGTCGAAGAGGTTGGCGTAGAAGCGGATATTCATGAAGTCGGCAGGCCGCAGGGTGGCGTTGAGGCCGAGGCCTCCGTTGCGGGCGGTGCCGATGTTGAAGGGCTGGCTGAAGGCCACGATACGCCCGAAAACATCGCAGAAGGCCACGTCGGTGAGGGTGCCCGATTGGTCGCGCATCGAGTTGTACCAAGCGCTGAGGCCTATCGAGCCGAGGTGGTCGAAATAGCGTTCCCAGCCGAGCTCGAGGTTGTCGGTGTAGCCATTCTTGAGGCTGGGGTTGCCGGTGCTGTAGCTGTCGTAGCCATAGATGGTGAAGCGCGTGAGCTGGCTAGCGGTGGGCGGTGCGACGTAGTGGGTGTAGCTGAAGGTGAAGTTGTGCATCGACTCGGTGCTGTAGGAGGCGTGGACAGTGGGGCTGAAGGTGAGGTAATGCTTGGTCACGTCGCCGCTGTCAGCCTCGGGGTAGCGCAGGCGGTACCAGGCGTTGTCGCAACTCAGCGAGGCACCGAGGGTGAAGCGGCCAAAGTGGTGCTCGGCACCGGCATAAACTGAGAGTTCGTAGGTGCCGTTGGTGTAGGAGTAGCTGCACAAGCTATCTGTAAGACCATTATTGCTTTCGTCCACATCCTTGCGCTCCGGCGCGAGGCTCGCCATGAGGCCGAAGTCCACCTCACCGTGGCGGCTGTAGGGCAGCGCGAGGTCGGCGGTGATGCCGTGCCACTGCGAGGGGTTGCGGGTCGTGCGGAGACGGTCAAAGTCGAGGGCGGTGAGGCTGTCGTGGGTGCGGAGGTCGCTGGCGAAAGAGCGGTTGCGCGTCAGCGTGCCGGTGTAGTCGACGAAGAGCATCCCGCCCAGCGTGTCGAGCTTCTTCTCAAGCATCACGCCGAAGGCCGCGTCGGCCAGCAGGCTGCTGTTGCCCACCTTCTCGTTGTAGAAATAGCGTCCGGGTGCGGTGAGGAACTCCGTGCGCTCGGTGCGGCCGTCGAGACGGCTGCTGTCGTGCGTGGCGGTCGTCCACAGCCAGAGGTTGACCAGCGTGTTGCTGTCGATGTTGTAGTCGAAATCCAGCCCGAAGTTGCCGCCGAGGGTGCGGTTGCGGCTATGCCCCTTGGTGCTGACGATGGACGAAAGCGTGCTGTCGGGCGCCAGCAGACGGCTGTCGCTCTGCTGCTCGCCGCTGTAGCTGTCGTAGTCGCCGCTGACGAAGACGTTGAAGCGCACTTTCTCGTTGCTCCACACATAATCCACCCATGGCCCCACCTGCGGCCGGCTGTTGGCGTTGAGGCCGAGGCAGAGCAGCTCGTTGCGCTTCACCTTGGCGGTGGTAACGATGTTGACCACGCAGTTCTGCGTGTGGTACTTGGCCGAGGGGTGGGCGATGACCTCAATGCGCTGCAACGTGCCGGCGGGCAGCGACTTGAGGTACTGCTTGAGGCTCTCGGCCTTGAGGTGCGACGGCTTGTTGTTGATCCAAATTGTCACCTCTGCCCCTCCACGGTATTTGATATTGCCCTCGGCATCCACCTCCACGCCCGGGGCGTTCTGCAGCGCGTCGGTGGCGTTGCCGCTCTGCACGCTGGGGTCGTCACCCACATTGTAGAACACCTTCTCTCCGTCGGCACTGTAGAGCGGCCGGCTGGCGGTGATTTGCACGGTTTGCAGCAGCGTGGCGTTGTCGGCAATTTCGATGACGCCGAGATTCATGTCCTGTGTGATGGCGAGTTCCTGCCAGTAGGTTTCATGTCCCACGGCGCTGATACGCAATAGGTAGTTGCCCTGATTGACTCCTGTCAGCGAGAACACGCCGTCGAGGTCGCTCGTCGTCCCGTAGGCAAACGAACTGTCCGCCGTTTTCAGCAGCACGCAATTGGTAAACGGAAGCGACTGACTCTTGCTGTCGACGAGGCTCCCCTGCAGCGAAAATGTATTTTGTGCCATTGCAGCACCGGCAATGCCCATTGCGAGCATCAATATCAAAATTCTTTTCTTCATAATCATAATATCTTTTTTTTATTTATGCTGGTTGGTAACTAACTCTCCCCCTAAGTTAGGGGGAGTACCCCGAAGGGGGGAGGGAGTGTGTATTTGGTTCATCACTTTCCGGAAGCGGAACATCTCTCCCTTGTCGCACTCCTCTTCCGGATTGGACGGGTCGTGGAAGTGACTGTTCCAGAACTCGACGATGTGGAAGCCGCAGCGGTTGACGTAGAAGTGAATGTTGCGCTTCTCAAAGTAGGGGGTTGTCGTCTCCCACACCGTCACTTCGGGGTGCAGCGCCTCGATGAGGCACCAGGCGGCATAGCCGATGCCCTTGCTGTGGACCTCGGGGTTGACAAACAGCAGCTCCAGTTCGCCATGCGTGCCATCCACGCTGATAACGGCACCGCCCACTTTTTCACCGTCGAGGAGGATTCGGTATGCTTCCGCGTTTTCACCGTCAATGGAGGCTTCGATGGTGGCACGAGAGATGATTTCGCCGTCTTCCTCGAAATGGTCGTCCCGCAAGCCGAACTCCTCGGTAGCGCCATAGCGGAACGCCCGCTGGTTGTCAATGATAAACTGTTCGCGGTTGTTTGTCTGTAGCGGTTCGAGCGTCATGTTATGATTTAGCAAATTTCTGGATACCAATCCTTTATTCTTCATTATATCGTCCTGTTTTCAAAATGCAAAATTACATCACATTTTCGGAACCATCTTGTATCAAAAACCGCATTTATTGTATATTTTCGGAATTATTCTTATCTTTGTACTTAAAAATGGATTAAATTAATATGAGCAAGAGCAAAGACAATCAATGTTTTATCACCACAATCACCCATAGCGAGACGCTGAAGAAGAGCGGGATGAACGAAATGTGGGTGTGCCGTGTGATGGAGGGCGAGGCGGTGGTGTCGTACGAATTGCGGGAGCAGACGGTGCGCAAGGGCGACACCTTCGTGGTGATGGAAGGCGAGATGTTCCTCGTGGTGTCGTCGAGCGAAGAGATGGCGATGGAGGTGATGGTGTTCCGCAGTTCTTTCCTGAACGTTGTCTATCCCTTCCTGGGGCCGGAGGTGAACTGGAGCCTCGTCGGAGGCCCGCTGCGACTCTTCGACCAAATGGAGCCGCCCTACGGTCAAATGCTGCTGCTGGATTGCGAGTCGCTCGCCTGTATGCTGAGGCACCCCGACAAGTTGATGGACAACAAACTGATGCTCTCAATGACGGCGCATTTCCTGCTCACATACTACAAAGCCTCCACCGAAAGCCAAACGACGGACGAGACCACCTCAACAGAGGGCAAGCGCTCATATCAGCTGCTGACACAGTTCTACGCGCTCATCTCGGAGCAGAGCCCCGTGACGGAGCGCAACCCGGAGTACTATGCCGAGCGGCTGCACATCACGGTGCGCCATCTCTTCAAAGTCTGTAAGGGCGAGACGAGGCAGACACCCAAAGAAATCATCGACGAGTTCGTCGTGGGCGACATCCAGAACATGCTGCTCACCACCGACATGAACTTCCAGCAGCTGGCCGACCGCTTCGCCTTCCCAGACCAGTCGGCCTTCGGCCAATACTTCAAACGCCATACCGGACTATCGCTCACCGAGTTTAGGAAGAAACAGTAAGCGCTTGTAAACGTACCTGTGATTGCTTACGTTGATCTTGTCCGCTCTAGAATCACCAGAGTGCCAGTGGTTCGGTGTTGATTGCCCAAAAATGTATTTTCTCCGGCCAATATTTCATCGGAAAGGGAATTGCCAGCTATGTCAACGACTTGGCAGCCGCACATGTTGATTTGGTGCAAATGACCAACCGTAATACCGGAGATGCAGAAATGAAAAGCGCGCCGATGACTGGTTTTTATGTCTCCTTGCAAGCCCTGTGGTCCGCGCGGCTCAGCTCTTCCTTTATCTATGGGTATACCCACCTTTTCCAGGATGATGACTACATCTATGGAAAGGGTGACCGGTTCCTGGATGCGACACATTATGCCGCAATAAACCTGTTTTGGGATATTCATCCTGATCTTACGATAGGAGCGGAATGTCTTTTTGGAATGAAAGACCTACGGTATCATGGTTCAGCATCAGTGGACAATTCCTCCCTGTATGGTGTGGCCAATCGCTTGGATTTTATGCTGAATTACTCGTTCTAAGCCATGTGAATGGGAGCTAGCAATTGTCGCACGGAAAAATTATGTTTTTTTCATTTTTTTTACCATATCGAAAAAAAAGACTATCTTTGCAGTTGCGCTTTGAAAGGAATGCGCACGATTAATAACCTGTAAAATATTATTACAGAAGTAGTTCTACAAACAAAAACCATCATGATGGAAGAGACCAACGAACTGCAGAACGCCGCCAATGAGGCCATGCAGCACTCTGAACCCGAAACCGTCGCCCCCGAGGTGACAGAGACCCCTGCTGAGACCACAGAGTCTCCCGTCGCGGAAACAGTAGAGACCCCTACTCCCGAGACAAATGAAAAAAACGTCCCCGAGGTACAGGAAGCACCCGCCGCTGAAATGCACGAGGAGCCCCTACCCGCAGCAGCCGCTCCCGAGACCGCTCCGGAAGCTGTGGAGGAGAAAGAGCCCGAGCCCGACTACACCAACTGCACCCGCGAGGAGCTGGTGGCAGCCATGAAGGAACTCCTGGGCCAAGACGTACAGAAAATCAAGAACCGTGTCGCCAGCATCCGCAACCGCTTCAACGAGCTAAACCGCGAGGTGCAGAACGCAGCCTTCGAGAAATTCCTTGCCGAGGGTGGCAACAAGGACGACTACCAGTACGAGAACGATGCCGTGGCCGAGGAGATGCACCGCCTACATGACCACTATCGCACCATGCGTCAGAAATATATGGAAGAACTCGAGGAGCAAAAGAAACGCAACCTCGAGGCCAAGCAAGCACTCATCGAGGAGATGCGCGCCCTAACCGACTCCGAAGAGGAGCAGGTGCGCACCGCAATGGACAAGTTCAACAACATACAGGAGCGCTGGAAAGCCATCGGCGAGGTGCCCCGCGAGCAGATGAACGACCTCTGGCAGAACTACCACTTCCAGATTGAGCAATTCTTCAACAAACTGAAGATAAACCGCGAGCTCCGTGCCCTCGACCAGAAGCGCAACCTTGAGGAGAAAATCAAACTCTGCGAGAACGCTGAGGAGCTCATCATGGAGCCGTCGGTAACCAAAGCTTTCAAAGGCTTGCAGGACCTCCGCGCCCGCTGGAAAGAAATCGGTCCTGTACCTGCCGAGCAGAACGAGGAGATATGGCAGCGCTTCTGCAATGCCGCCAATCAGATTGACGAACGACGCAAGGAATACTACGATCAGCGCAAAGAAGAGCTCGACAACAACCTGCTAGCCAAGCAGGCCCTGATAGACAAAGCCACCGAGCTCACCGAGAAGCGTCCCGAGAGCACCAAAGAGTGGAACGACACCACCACGGCCCTCGACGAGCTGCTGAAGGTATGGAAGACCATCGGTCCCGTGCCCCGCGAGGTTAACGAGGAGATATGGACCAAGTTCAAGGGCATGATTGACAAGCACTACAGCGAGAAGAAGGAATACTTCGGTGCCATCCGTGACGAGCAGGAGGCCAACTACCAGAAGAAAGTAGACCTCTGCCTCAAGGCCGAAGCCATCGCCAAGCGCGAGGACTGGAAGAAGGCCACCGAAGAACTGCTGGAGCTGCAGAAAGAATGGAAAGCCATCGGTACCACGAGCCGCAAGGTAAGTGAAAAGGTGTGGCAACGCTTCCGCAAAGCCTGCGATGAATTCTTCGCCAAGAAGGGTGAATTCTTCGCCGAGCGCCGCACCTCGGAGAGCGAGAACCTGGCCCAGAAAGAGGCCATCCTTGCCGAGCTCAAGGCCCACCAGTTCGGTGACAACCGCGAGGAGAACCTTAACGCTATCAAGGAATTTCAACGCCGCTGGGCTGAGGTGGGCTTCGTCCCCATGGCCGAGAAAGACCGTCTGCACAAGGAATTCCGTGGCGAAATCGACCGCATCTTCGAGCAGCTGAAAATCAGCGCCCGTGAGGCCGAAGAGACCGCTTATCGTGAGCGCATACGCAGTGCTGGCGGCGACGCCAAGAAGTTCGTCAACAACGAGAAGGCCGAGCTCTTGGAGAAGATCGAGAAGCTGCGCAGCGACCTCAACCTCTGGGAGAACAACCTGGGCTTCCTCGCCAGTTCGAAACAGGCCGACCTGCTGAAGCAGGAGTTTGAGAAGAAGATGCAGGGCGCCCGCCAGCAGATTGCACTGATGCAGGCCAAACTCCGCATCCTAAATGAAGCCGAAAAGGCCGAGAAAGAAGAGGAGAAAAAAGAACAATAAAACCCCATGGCCAACGCAACCATAGGCTATATCTTGCACAGTGGCAAGAACTCTAAAGCCGGCTACTATCTAAAAGCCGGCTTTAGAGACATTCTGCCCGACCTCCTTTTCCGCGGACGCATGAAGCACGAGATGGAGGCCTGCCGCCGTCTGTACGACGAGGCCTATATCGAGGACCGCGTGAACTACTACTGCCGTTTCAACGAACACCGCCACCTGGGTCCCGGAGCCCAGACGATAGGAGGCCTGCTGAAACGCAACCACGGAAGCACTTACTACTACGACAGCCGCGAGCTGCTGCAATGGTTCGACCCCCAGTTGCGCTGGAACTACGTCTTCGGCGACGTGCGTGACATACCGCCCTACCCTTCCATCGTGAAGAGCCGCAGCCTGAGCAACGACCTCCACGCCGTGGGGCACGAGGACAACAGCAACAGCGTGCTGCTGAAGCTTGATAAATGCCGCCACTATGTCTTCCTGAAAGACCGCCGTCCCTTCGAGTCGAAAGTCGACCGTGCCATCTTCCGCGGCTACATAGGGCAGCGTCCCAACCGGCTGTTGTTCTGCAACACCTTTGCTGGCAACCCGCGTGTTGATGTGGCCAACACCCTCTCGGGAGGTAGCCCCTTCGCCGAGGAGAAGATACCCAACTCGGGCAATGCCGCACCGCGCCTGTCGCTCTACGAGCACCTGGCCTATCGCTACATCATGGCCCTCGAGGGCAACGATGTGGCATCGAACCTGCGCTGGGTGATGTCGAGCAACTCGCTGGCGGTGATGCCCAAGCCCACCTGCGAGTCGTGGTTTATGGAAGAACGCCTGGAGCCCGGCGTGCATTACATTCTTGTAAAAGACGACTTCAGTGACCTCGAGAGCCAGCTCGACTACTACAGTAGCCATCCCAAGGAGGCCAAGGAGATTGCAAGAAACGCCAACCTGTATGTCGACCAGTTTCGCGACCTGCGCCGCGAACGCTACATAGGGCTCCGTGTGCTGGAGAAATACTTCAAACTAACCAATTGATGTGGATAAGATGATAGGTTGATATGAAGAGCATGAAAATTAAATATCTTTTATTGGTACTTACACTGGCGGTTGCCGGCTGCGGAAAGAAAGCCGAGCCGGTAAAGATACATCGCTTCGAACAATTCCTCTTTGCCCAGCAGGGCAATGCCGCCGACTTCAGTTCTCCCCTGCTTAACTACTACCCCGACAACCCCGAGTTCATGAGGGCTGTAACCGATTTTGTCAGCGACCCCGTAGTGCGCCGTGTCTACGAAATCACAGACAGCCTCTATCACGACCTCTCGTGGCTGGAGCAAGAGTTAGGCGATGCCATGAGCCGTGCCCACGAACAATGTCCGGATATCGACTATAAACACTTCTTCACCCTCGTCACTGCCGACATGGACAACTATGCCAACCGAGTATTCTGCAACTGGACCGACCTGGCCATCAGCATCGACCAGTATACCCTCGGACATGTGGATGAGATGCAGCGTTTCGGCGTGCCCGGCTATATCACAAAGCTCTGCCGCCGCGAGTATATTGTCCCCGACTGCATGGCCGCCACCGCACGCAATCATATTGTGCTGCCCGACGGCGACATGACATTCCTCGACCGTGCCATTGCCGAAGGCAAGACGCTCTATTTTCTCGACCAGGTGCTGCCCTCCACACCCGATACTCTCAAGATACGCTTCACCAAAGAGCAAATAGATTGGATGGAGGAGAACCTTGAGAATGTGTGGGGATGGCTGATACAGAACGACATGCTCTTCTGCACCGACCTCTCCAAACTGCGCAATATGCTTGACGACGCACCCAAGACCAATGCCTTCGGAGAAGGTTCCGCACCACGCACGAGCGACTATATCGGCTGGCAGATAGTGAGAAAATACATGAAAAAGACCGGTGCCTCGATGAGCGAACTCTTTGCAGAGAGCGACAGCCGCAAGATTCTCGAGACCTCAGGATGGAGACCTTAGAGCTATAACAAACCATGAAACATAACGGACACAACACCTATTTCTATACGCTTTACAAGCTGCTGTTGGCTTTTGGTTCGCTGGAAGCCATGCAGATTCTGTTCCATGTGGCCAACAGGCATATCTTCCGCCCGGACGGCTTCGGCGAATGGGCCGGCATCATCTGGGGCAACATCGTTTTCGGACTGGCCACGGTCTGCACCGTCCTCCTGCCCTTCATTATATTGATGCTGCTGCCTTTGAAAGCACGCTGGAAACGGTGGTACCACATCGTCACCGAGACTCTCTACCTCCTCCCGTGGCTTGTGGTACTGGTAGCCAAAGGTGCCGACTCGGCCTACTTCCAGTACACCTACCGCATGCTGTCGAACGAGATATTTACCTACCTCGGCAACAGCGGCCCCATGGACAAGCTCATCCCCCATTTCATGGTGAACTACTGGTACGCATGGGTCTTCGGCATCCTGATTATCATTGGATTCCTTATCCTCAACCACCGCATCCATCTGGCCCCACGCAACCAATACACTGTGGCATCCAACGAATGGATAGGCTTCGGTTCGGGCCTTCTCATCGCCTGGTTCCTGCTGCGCGGAGGCTTCGGCGGATTCATCCAACTGACAGATGCCGCCCATTATTGCCAACCCAAGCACATCCCGGTGGTGAGCAACAGCGGCTACAACATCCTGCGCACACTCTTCCAGCCCCAGCTGGAGGCACATGAATACATGAGCCAGGAGGAGGCCGACGAGCTGTTCTGTCCCCAGTTTTTCCCCGTGCCATTCCCTCAATTCGACACGCTAACCCCCGACACCCTTCCCAGGCAACCCCGCAACGTGGTGCTCATCATCGTCGAGAGCCTTGGGCAAGAGTATATGGGATGCTACAACAAAACTCCCGGAGCCGACACACGCACGCCGTTCCTCGACTCACTGGCCCACCACAGCATCTTCTCCCAGGGCCGCGCCAACGGAAAACGCTCCATCGAGGGCATCACCGCCATCCTCACCGGCATTCCAACGCTGATGAACGTTCCGTTTGTCAACTGCACCTATCGCAACGACTCCATCGCCGGCATCCCCACGGTGCTCAAGCGCCACGGCTACCACACCGCCTTCTTCCACGGCAGCCACAACGGCGTGATGGACTTCGACAAAGTGTGCCAACGCATCGGCTTCGACGAGTATCTGGGATTGAACGAATTCAAGGCCGAAGGGAAATCCAAGGAGAAAGACTTCGACAACGTGTGGGGTGTCTACGACGAGCCCTTCCTGCAGTATGTCGTGCGCCACACCAGCACCTTCAAGGAGCCCTTCCTCACCACCGTCTTCACCGTCACCTCGCACGACCCCTTCCCCCTGCCAGAGCAGTACAAAGGTCGCTTCCACGAGGGCAAGCACCCCATCCTGAAGTGCGTGGAATACATGGACAATGCCTTGCGGAAATTCTTCGACGAGGCCAAGAAGCAGCCCTGGTTCGACAACACGCTTTTCATCATCACCGCCGACCACAGCGGACCCGGCCTCAGCCCCGAATATCTCGACTACGACGGCTCCTATCGCATTCCCCTGATAATCTACGACCCACAGATCCAAGTGGGACTTGTGGACCACCGCATTGTCCAGCAAACCAGCATTCTGCCCTCGCTCATCGCCCGTCTGGGATTCGACGACCACATGATTGCCTTCGGCCAAGACATCTTCCAATCCCTGCAAGGCTGGCAGGTCTACTTCGGCAACGACTACTTCTGCATGGTCAGCAACAACCCCGCCGACCCCAAGAAGCACGACGTCACCATCCTCTGCGGCAAACAGGAAATCGGCACGCCCGAAAACATACGCTTCCTCAAGGCCGTCGTGCAGCAGTATTTCAAACGTGTAATGAACAACCAACTCATTGTAAAATGAAAACCAAAGCCGTCATCGTGGTCAACCCCATCTCGGGCGTTGGCAAACAGAAGAAAATAGAGAGCCTCCTCAAGGAGAACCTCAACCAGGACCTCTTCGACTACACCGTGCGCTACACCGAGCGCATCCACCACGGCACCGAGATAGCCCGTGAGGCCGTCGACCAGGGCTACGACTGCGTGGTGGCCGTGGGTGGCGACGGCAGCGTCAACGATGTGGCCCAAGGCCTGAAGGATAGCGGCGTCACCATGGGCATCATCCCCTGCGGCAGCGGCAACGGCCTGGCGCGTTCGCTCAAGATTCCCCTTACACCTGCCTCCGCCATCCGCCTCCTCAACCAGCAGAACGAGCAGTTCATCGACTCCATCGTCATCAACGACAAGTGCATCTCGGTCAACGCCGCCGGCGTGGGTTTCGACGCCTATATCGCCCGCCTGATGAAAGCCGCCAAGACCCGCGGTTTTGCGGCCTATACCAACCTTATCCTCCGCGAGTACGCAAGCTACAAATCCAACCCTTACCGCATTACCATCGACGGCCGCACCCTCGAGCGTAGCGCTTGGTTCATCGCAATCGCCAACGGTCGCCAGTTCGGCTACAACCTCTCCGTGGCTCCCAAGGCCAACCTCTCCGACGGCCTTATCGACATCTCCATCATCGACAAGATACCCCTCGACCACATCCTCATCACCGCCCCCATGGCCTTCATGAACCTCCTCGACCACTCGCAGCATGCCGAGATGTTCCGCGCCAAAGAGCTCTACATTGAGGGCAACGTCCACAAGTGGGTCAACATCGACGGCGAGGGAGAGAACCTCGGCAAGGAGCTCCACTTCGTCAACCATCCCAATTCAGTAAAAATCTACGCTCGAAAAAAATGAACGACATCGTCTTCTCCACCAACCCCGACTTCCGTTATGACGACGGGCAACCCGAGATTGAGACCCTCGCCCCCGAGCGCCAGAAGTTGCGCGTCTCCATTGAGCGTCACCACCGTGGCGGCAAGACCGTCACCCTTGTCACAGGCTTCGTGGGTTCCGACGACGACCTGCAGGCCCTCAGCAAAATGCTGAAAACCAAATGTGGTACTGGCGGATCCGCCAAAGAAGGCGAAATCATCATCCAAGGCGAGAACAAAGAAAAGATTGTAGCCCTCCTCCAATCGATGGGCTACAAAAACACCAAATAGAGAAACCTGAAATATTATTTCTTCACACGGCCACCGCGGTAGAAGTGCTTGCTCCAGTAGCTATCGTCAAGGCGACTGACGCTGACACCATTGCTGGTGGAGGCATGCGCAAAAAGGCCTTCCTTGAGGTAGATGCCCACATGTGACACCTTGCCTTTGCTGTTGGTAAAAAAGAGGATATCTCCTTCCGCCAGTTGTGCCTTCGCAATGAGAGTGACGTCGCGCAGCATGTCATTGGCTGTACGATGGAGGGTGACAGAATAGACCTCCTCGTAGACCGTTCCCACAAAAGCCGAACAGTCGATGCCGTTGCGATCGGTGCCGCCATATTTGTAGGGTACCCCAAGCCATGAATTGACAACCTCATAGAGTTTCCGATTGTCATCCGCATTATAAGTGAGGCCTAGCGGATTGGTGCGGTCGTTGCTCTTTTGCTCCACCTTCCGGGCGATAACGGGGGTCTCGTTCACCACCTCGTCAACATAGAGCTTTCCGATGATGAAGTCCTCCTCCTCCAAGTCTCGAGAGAGGAAATTGCGCAACGCATCACAACTCGTCAGCAACATACAGACGGCACTCAACAAGATGGTAATATATCTACGGTTTATCATTTGTCTTAACTCTTTTTTCTCCTATCTCCTACACACCTTATTTAATCACAAAAATATCTTCATCGGCACGTTTCATGTAGTAGTTTTCTCTGCCATAATGCTCTATGGCGTCGAGATTGTCCTTGAGGGAGGCGGCATTGATGCTGTCCTGGACGATGGCCTCCTGCAGTTCAGTTTCCTCGTCGTGCAAAGAGTGAACCTGATGGGCCAGCTTGAAGGTGACAAGCAGGTTGTTGGGGTCGAGGAAAAGGATAACCACGGCGAAAATAGCGGTGGCAACCCAGTATTTCAGACCTCTAATATCTTTTATCTTCTTGAAATCCATAACCCTTAATTCCTAATTCTCAAACGCTGACCAATAGTGATGACGTCCTGCTTCAACCCGTTCATCTTCTTCAACTGTTGCACAGAGATGCCGTATTGGCGCGAGAGCGAGGAGAGCGTCTCGCCCTTCTTCACCGTGTGGTAGCGGTTGCTGCCCCCTTTCGACTTGCCTGCCTTCGCCTCCTTGACGTTCTTCTTCACGGGTTCAATCGACATAGGACGGCGCGAGAGGCTGTCCTGTGAGCGCGCATAGATGGAATCTTGGTTGGCAATGAACAGCTCCATCTTCGAGATGGGGAGACAGAGACCGTAATTGCCTGTAGAGGCGGGGATATAATCGGTACGGTATTGGGGATTCAGCGTGTGCAACTCCTCGTCACCCACGCCGGTATACTCCTCAATGTAAGCCATCAGCACGTCGGAGGAGAGGTTGAGTGTGTCGGTCCTCACTGGTGCCTTCACCTCCATAGGACGTAGCCCGTGGGCGTGGTAGAAATTCATCACATAGGTAACGGCGATGAAGGCAGGGATATAGCCCCTCGTCTCGCGGGGCAGGAAGTAGTAGATTTCCCAGAAATCGTGCTTGCCGCCACTTCTGGCAATGGCCTTGTTGATGTTTCCCGGGCCGCAGTTGTAGGCAGCGATGGCCAGCGTCCAATCGTTGAAGACGCGGTGCAGGTCGCTCAGGAAATGGGCGGCGGCGTAGGTCGACTTGTACACGTCGCGGCGCTCGTCGACCACGGAGTTCACCTCCAGGCCGTAAAGCTTGCCCGTGCTGTACATGAACTGCCAGAGGCCCGCGGCACCCACCCTCGACGTCGCCATGGGGTTCATGGCGCTCTCCACAATGGTCAGGTACTTCAGCTCCTCAGGCACGCCATAGCGGCTCAAGGCATCCTCGAACATCGGGTGGTAATACTGCCCCAGGCTCAGCATCACATCGAGGCGGCGCGACATATACTTCAAGTAGAAGCGGATATAGGAGCGCACCTCGCTGTTAAAGGTCATGGGGATAACGGTATGCAACGAGGCGAGGCGGCGGGCTATCACCGAGTCGGGGATGGCATCAAACTCCTCGAGCGAGAGTTCGCGCGAACTGAGCAGGCGGCTGTGGGAGAACTGGCGGAGGTAGTAGCTGTTAATCAGGCTGTCGTAGGCATCGGTGTACATCTTCGTCATCATCTCCACCTCGCTCTGCGCCCTTGCCGGCACCGCACCGGATGCCATCATCACCACCAATATATATAAATAATTCCTTATTTTCATTATTGTTTTAACGACAAAAAGCTCATTATAGTATATTGCCGCTCAAAAAAAACATATTTTTTCCAGAAAGCCCTTCCGACCATGCGAAACAAGCATCACGAACCAGCTGATTCCCAATACCAAACCGCTATCAACTCTTTCCCAACTCTTACCCAACTCTTACCCATCTCCTACCCATCTCCTACCACGGTAGGAGATGTAAAGATGACGGAATGGATTTTTTTCGTATCTTTGCATTTTGAAAATACAATCAACCATTAAACCTGTTTTATTATGAAAAGATTCTTTCTCGTTTGCGTCATGGTTTCGCTTTTCGGAATGACAAAGGCTCAGATTGTTGATAGCATATATCTATCTACACATGATTTTTATTTCCGTTTTGAGCATTCTTATCCTTTAGACACTGCACAATATGGGTATCCGATGTATTTATTCAATGAGCCACACAACCTCTTTCTCAACAGCAATTTCAACCCCAACGAGGAGAACCCATTCAGGTGGAATCGGGTATCACACCTTCCCTATGTCTTTCTTCAAAAATATGACAACGGACCCTCAGACGGTGTACTCTATGGGATAGCCACCACAGTGCTCCGTCCGGATACGGGATATTTTACGAATCCTGGAGCATTGAGGTTTGTTGTCGCCGGACATAATACCACCAATGTGATTGATGTAAGAGCCTCCATGTCGATAGATAGCTACCGTGTAGACAAAATGTTCGACTATTTTGTACAAGACAACGAGCAATATGGTCCCTCCCATATTTACAGTTACATGCACGAGTACTACTTCGAACATCCCATTCCCCTGAGAGACCTACCGAATCCTTTCCTTATCGGTACTCTCATGGATAGTAGTGTAACAATGTACAATTATTTTCATTATTCACACATACCAATTCTTACATTTGGCCAAATCAATAATGGTAGAATACGATGGCTGTTTAGAGATACCCCAATCCATGATTGGGACAGCATCCCGATGCAACATACTTGGGGTGTTTTCTTCCCGATAGTGCGGCCGGACAGCTTGTTGTGCGGGCGGGTGGAGAACTTCAGACTGGAGGAGCGAGGGGAGGACTATGCGCGGCTGGCATGGCACCCGTCGAGGCCCTTCCGCGACCTCTACTCGGGAACCTTCCAGGTGGCCCTCGGCGGCCTCGGCCCCCAG
>JBGUXP010000019.1:0-117109 GCA_045222295.1 Bacteroidales bacterium
AAAGAGAATTGTCATACCTCAAAAAACAACTGTAACAACTGTAACTGTAACACTTTACAGTAGAATCATTCATCTAAAAAGCAAAAATACAATAAGATAGGATGTTTGCTGTTTGCCTATCCAACAGATGTTGAACCTCGAAAAGGGACATTTTCGTGCATTTTTTCTTTCTAAAAGGCCACAAAAAGGCACCCGAAACCCTCGTTTCGATACTTTCCCCCCTTCTTGGAGTACAGAAGTGCTTTCCTGAAAATTGGCATTCGAAGCTCTTTTGGAGGGGGGGGGCTGTCCAAAAATGTCATTTCAACGGACAAAAACGAGGATGAACGGCTTTACACACTCCTCAGTCACTTCGTGACAGCTCCCCTAACTTAGGGGAGCAGCTGACAAGTCAACAGGACGTCGAGCTTTTCTTTTGATTCTTTTAGTTCTGATTGAGATTAGAGCAAGACTTTGAGACATCGAGACATCGAGAAAACGGAGAAATCGCACGAAATCGGGAACAAGCAGTTGGATGATGACTGGCATCATCGAGAGAACTTTGACACGAATGAGTGATAGGTATAGAAAAAAGTTGTATCTTTGTTCGCTTCGCTCACGGCGATACTTCATTTCGGAAATGTCAAATAAATTTTTGCCATTTCGCTCAACTTTCGTATCTTTGCAGCACGAAAATTATATTGCCTTATGATTGACCAAATACTGGATTATAACCGGCGGTTTGTGGCGGAGAAGGGGTATGAGAAGTATGTGACGGACAAGTACCCGGACAAGAAGTTGGCGGTGCTGTCGTGCATGGACACGCGGCTCACGGAGCTGCTGCCTGCGGCATTAGGACTCCGCAACGGCGACGCGAAGATTATCAAGAACGCCGGCGGCCTTATCATCACGCCTTTCGACTCGGCGATGCGCAGCCTTATTGTGGCGGTGTACGAGCTGGGCGTGGACAGCATCATGGTGGTGGCGCACTCGCATTGTGGCGCCTGCCACATGAGCTACGACCATTTCCACGACGAGATGCTGGCGCGTGGCGTCACCGACCAAACGCTCGACACCATCCGCAAATGCGGCGTCGACCTCAACCACTGGCTCGAGGGTTTCCGCGACACCGAGGAGAGCGTCCGCAAGACCGTGGAGACCATCCGCACCCATCCCTTGATGCCCAAGGATGTCACCGTCCGCGGATTTATTATCGACAGCGAGACGGGGACGTTAGAGGAGGTGAAAAGTGAAAGGTGAAACGAAAGAAGTCCCCGTTGAGCGGCATCCGCTGGAACCGTTCCTCCCTCCCAACGCACGGCTGCTGATGCTGGGGAGTTTTCCGCCACCGCGGAAAAGATGGTGCATGGATTTTTTCTATCCCAACCGCACCAATATGATGTGGGAGATATTTGGCGAGGTGTTTTTCAATGACAGCCAACGGCTAGTGGATGCGGAGCATCGGACGTTCAGATTGTCGGAGGTTCGGGCGCTTTTAGAGGAGCGCGGTATCGCCATCTTTGACACGGCTACAGCCGTGCGGCGACTCAGTGGCAACGCCTCCGACAAAGACCTGCAAATTGTAGAGAAGACCGACATCGTGGCACTGCTGGACAAGATTCCCCTCTGCCATGATATCGTCTGCACCGGACAGAAGAGTTTTTCGGTGCTGACGGAGGATTATGGCGTGGAGGTCCCCAAGATGGGGGAATACAATGAGTTCTCTATCAACGGTCGCCAGATGCATCTATGGAGGATGCCTTCTTCCTCACGGGCTTTTCCTATGCCGTTGAAGGAGAAGGCATCCTATTACCGTCGTTTGATGGAGTCGGTTCTTTAATTATCTTTTTTTTCTCGTTTCATGCGGTCGTAGTATTCGGCAGTGGCGGTGAAGAAGGCATCGCCGCTGGAGTTGAGGGCGGTTTCGACACTGTCCTGCACCACGCCGACGATGAAGCCGATAGCGACAGCCTGCATGGCGATGTCGTTGCCGATGCCGAAGAAGGAGCATGCCATGGGGATGAGCAGTAGGGAGCCGCCGGCTACGCCCGAGGCGCCGCAGGCTCCCAGGGTTGCGATGATGCTGAGGAACAGGGCGGAGGCGAATGTTACGTCGACACCTACGGTATTGGCCACTGCAAGGGCAAAGACGGTGATGGTGACAGCGGCACCGTCCATGTTGATGGTGGCACCCAGCGGGATGCTGACGGAATAGAATTCCTCGTCAAGACCCAGTTTCTTGCATAGGGCCATATTGATGGGGATGTTGGCTGCCGAGGAGCGGGTGAAGAAAGCCTGCAGGCCGCTCTCCTTGAGGCAGGTGAAGAGGAGCGGGTAGGGGTTGCGCTTGAGCATTACAAGGGAGATTAGTGGATTGAAGATGAGCGTGTTGGCGAGCATGCATCCCACGAGTAGTGCCAATAGGTGACCATAGGTGGTGAAGACAGAGAGCCCGTTCTCACTCACTGTGGTGAACACCAGTCCCATGATGCCGAAGGGGGCGAACTGGATGACCCATTTGACTACTTTTGTGATGACATCACTAAGGTCGTGGACTACTTGCACGGTGGCCTTCGAGGCCATGGTTTTCAGTGAGATGCCAATCACGATAGACCAGAAAAGGATGGCTATGTAGTTGGCGTTGGCGACAGCGGCCACGGGGTTGGCCACCATGTTGGTGAGCAGATTGGTGAAGACATCGGCCAGCGAGCCGGCGCTGGCTTCGACATTGGCAGTCTCTCCCAGCTCGAGTATCACAGGAAATGCCATGCTTCCCACCACGGCGCAAATGGCGGCGATAAAAGTGGAGAGAAGGTAGCGCGAGATAACTGTGCGGAAGCGAGGCCCGAGGCCTTTGCCCGCTTTAGCGATGGAGGAGATGACGAGTACGGCTACCAATATGGGGGCGATACCCTTAAGGGCGCTGACGAACATACGTCCAAGGATGCCGATACTTGACCAAGACGGTATTAGCAGCCCCAGTAGAGCGCCTATGACCAAACCGGTGAAGATGCGGAGCATCAGGCTTGTCGACGTGTATTTCTTTAGTGCAGTGTTGATGATATTCATGGTATTGTTTTTAGTGGATAGATATGATATGTTCCTGGCCGTCGTCGACGAGGTCGATGGTGGTGGGGATAGACATGGTGGTGGTCTCACGCTCGTATTTGATTATGTAGGTGCTACTGCCATGGCGATAGCGGAGGCTGAAGGTGCGCCACTCGGTGGGTACACGTGGTTCGATAGTGAGTTGGTTGCCCTCTTTCCTGAGACCGAGGATGTTCTCGATACCGGTCTTGTAAGCCCATGAGGCGGAACCAGTGTACCATGTCCATCCGCCACGGCCGGGATGCTGTGGATTGCTGTAGATGTCGGCAGCGATGCAGTAGGGTTCGACTTTGTATTTGAGCACGTCGGCTAGGGTTTGTGTGCGGTGGATGGGGTTGATGAGTGAGTAGAGAAAATAGGCCATGTCGTAGTGCCCCTCCTTGAGCTGAGCCATGATGTACCACATGGCACCGTGGGTGTACTGGCCACCATTTTCGCGCACGCCTACGGGGTAGTTCATGATATATCCGGGCGAGGGATTAGAGTTTTGGAAAGAAGGAGTGAGGAGTTGTATAATCTCATGTTCGCGGTTGACCAGGCGGTTGTCGGTCTCGCGGAAGACAGAGGCCTTCTGCTCAGGAGTGGCGACATCGGTGAGGATGGACCAGGCCTGCGAGATGAGGTCAATCTGGCACTCGGTATTGTTGCGCGAGCCCATTGGGTCGCCGTTGTCGTAGTAAGCACGGAGGAACCAGGCACCGTCCCATGCCGTCTTCTGGATGGCATCGACGAGATCCTTGCGGTATGCCGAGAGCTCTTCGCAGTAGGAGAGGTCGGCATTGGGCATCATCTGAGTGATGTGCTCCATCTTAGGAAAGAGGTCGGCGAGGAAGAAGGCTACCCATACGCTCTCGCCCTTGCCTTCGACACCGACAGTCGACATACCATCATTCCAGTCGCCACAACCCATAAGAGGCAGGCCGTGGATTCCTTTGCGCGACATTGCGCGATTGATGGCGCGGCGCAGGTGCTCGTAAAGGGTAGTGTATTCGTTGCCCACAATGTAGTTCAGGCCGCGTTCGGCTTCGCCTGGGGACAGTTGATCGGCCAGACAGAAGGGCACCTGTTCGGAGAGAATGCTGATGTCGCCAGTGACATGGATGTACTGGTAGGTGACGAAGATGAGCCACAGATAGTCGTCGCTGAAGGTTGTGCGGGCCCCGAGGTGCATGCTTTCATGCCACCAGTGGAGGACATCGCCCTCGGCAAACTGGTGCGCCGCATGGTCGAGAATCTGACGGCGTGCATAGTCGGGGTCGCTATAGAGGACCGACATGACATCCTGCAGTTGGTCGCGGAAGCCTGTGGCACCGCCTACTTGATAGAAGCCGGCGCGGGCGAAGAGGCGCGAGGAGTAGACCTGGTAGAGATACCAGCGGTTGAGCATGTGGTTGAGGCTGCGGTCGGGGGTCTCCACCTGGATGTGACTGAGTTTGTCGTCCCAGAAGTCGACTACGCGCTTGAATTCGGCGTTGATTGTCGCTGGAGACTTTAAGGACTCTTGGCCTTTTGGAGACTCTTGCGACTCTACCGAGATGATGAAGGCCAGCTCTTTTTGCTTTTTCTCGGGGACTTTGACGGTAAGTCCGAGTCGTTTGCGGTTGGGGTAGTTGAGGCTTACATCGGTAATGGTTTCGGTAGAGGTGATTTTCATCACTTGATCGTGGTAGATGGGGTGGTAGACGTTGCGAACGGAGAGGGTGTTGGTTGTTTCGTCCCAATCGGAGTGTAGGAATCGGGCTGTTTTCTCTTCACTCATGCCGAGGACGAGTTTGTAGACCATATCGAGCTGGAGATCGAGAGATTTGTCGGTAAGGTTTTCAATCTTAATCTGATAGTATTTCTCCATCTTGTCGGTGGCGACGAAGATACGCACAGCGACTCTCATGTCGTCGTATTCGGCATCGAAGGCCGACCAGCCCTGTCCGTGGCGGGCAGTGGCGGGGACGAACTGCTGTTTGTTGATGAGAAGCATCTCACTGGCGTTGTCGCGCACGATGTCGTTGCTCCAACCGGTGAGTTTGAATTGCTGTGCGTTGTGGGCAAAGGTGAATCCTGCCATGGTGGAACTGACGACACATCCAAAGTGAGGGTTAGATATTACATTAACCCACGGCATGGGTGTGTTGGTATTGGTGACGACATAGTCGCGTCCGTTGTTGTCGAAGCCACCATACTGGTTGTAGAACTCCAGGTTGCTCCATACGCGGAACTCTTTCTTGGGCTTCATCATAGGATATTCAATCATATCCTGATAGTGCTGGTTGGCCGTCTCGAGTTGATGAAGCTGGTCGGCGATGGAGATGCCGTCCTTGGTGTCGAAGTGGAGTCGTGCTACTGTTTTCAGCAGTATGCGTTCGGCATCGTTTACCTCGTTTCCGTTGATGACGTACACCTTGCCGGCGTCACTGTGTGGCGCCCAAAGGTACTCGGTGTTGGCCATATTGCGGATGAAATGCGTCAGTCCCTCGCGGTCTCGGTCCGGAGCGTCATTAATGAAAACCAGGTCAAGACGGAGACCGTGGACTTTGAAGTATTCAAATGCTCGTAGCATCTCCTTAGCGAATCCTGAATGTTCCATGCTGTCAATCTCCATGAGCAAGATGGCGATATCGCCGCTAATTCCGAAACGCCATAGCTCGCTCTGCGAGAGGGTGTTCTTGGCTAGCAATTCATTGCGTTTGTTGCCAAGGGCGGCGGTCTGCGTCAAGTATTTGGAGATGCTGTTGTAGAGACGCATCTGGGAGCCTTTGAGCAGAGACATGCTGGTACGCATGTTGTTAAATACCGAGGCGGTTTTGAAGGCATGCTCGATGTCGACAGAACTCTGGTACTGCTCTGCCAGCTGCAGCAGGTGCTCTTTGGCTTTTGAAAATCCGGTGAGAATATAGGCTTCAATACTCTTACCTACAGGGATGTGGAGACGTCGGCGCATTGAGGAGATGGGGTCGAGCGTGGTGCCCACGGTGGAGGTGAGGGTGCGGTGGCTTTCAATGATATCGGCGTGGCGCAGGCTGTTGCCACGGCCGATAAATTTGATGCGTGAGGTTTCGTATTCAACAAGATTGGACATGTCGGACTTGTCAGTCGGATCTGAAACCCACATCTTGTGAAGCATGTAATGGCGTGTGCCGATGGAGATGGGGCGAGAGAAAATCAGCGACTCATGTTCTGCATCGTACTCTGACTGAATCTTCATGCCATTGAATACACGGTGGTTCTCGTCCTCGGCAGAGGGTGCGAGGACCACTTCACCATAGGAGGTAATCTCTAAATCGACATCCTGACCGCTGTTGTTGGTGAAGGTGAGGCGGCGAATTTCTGCTGGACGGTCTTTGAGCACAGTCACTTCGGTCTTTGTTTCGATGCCGTTGTCAACGCGTAGGTAGCTTATTTTGTCGCTGGCGAAACTGATATGGTAGCTCTCGGGCATCACGTCCAGCGGGGCGTAGGTGTTGCACCATAGTTTGTCGCTCCTGAGGTCGCGGATATAGACATACATGCCATAGTGGTCAGATGAGATTTTGCGGTAGCGACCCAGCATGATGTTGCGGAAGCGCGAGAATCCACTGCCTCGGTCGTTCAGCAGCACTGTGTATTGTCCGTTGCTGATGACGCCGATTTCAGGCACATTAGCAATTGTGTCAAAATCGCGGGCGTCGCTCTCGGTTTGTACTTTGGAATATTTGTAACGCTTGTATTGTGTTACTTTGAGGTCGATGTAGGGCTTCACCTGGGCTTTCTCTTTCAGGAGGGTCTCCATGCTTTTCATGGTAGGCTCCAGCATGAAATAGTGTTGCAGACAATGACCGCCCAGATAGTTGGCCAGCGAGGCCAGTATCATTCCTTGGTGGTGTGCGTAGTGAGCTTTCACCGGCACATGGTCCTCTTCGTCATAACTCTCGTAGAAGCCATATTCATCATACATCCCTAGTTTACGGAAGCGCTGGATGTTATCATACACTGCCCGGTCGTCTACGCTGATAGTCATCAGTGAACTGTAAGGTGAGATGACGATGCGGTCGGGTGTTGTGTTTTGAAACTTCAAGTAGGGCACGCCAAAAGCGTGGTATTTGTAGTTCTGGGCATCGTCAAGCTCGTTGTAGGCAGTTTCCGAGATACCCCAGGGGAGTTTGTCATTGAAGGCTTTGACAAAGGCTCGTTGGGCGCGGATGGCGAAGCTGTAGGTTTCGTCCATCAACGTGTGTTTATAGGTGGGGAGGAAGATAAGAGGCATGAAATACTCGAACAGGGTTCCGTACCATGAGGCCACACCTTTGTAGCCTTTATACTGCACCAGCGTCTTGTCGAGACAGAACCAGTGCTTGTAGGGAGCGTCGCCCTGTGCAATGGTGAGGAAACTTGTCAGACGGGCTTCGGAAGCGAAGTTGTTGTAATGATAGGGAAGGAGTGTGTAGTTGCTATGGTCGTAGCCGATGCTGAACACATCCAGTTCGGGATTGTACAATTTGCTGAAGTCGGTCTGGTCGATGAGATGTTGTACTTTGGCCAGCAGGTCATCCGACTGGGCGGACTTATCAGAAAGATCTGAGAGGAAGCCTTTCACTACATACAGGCACGCCACAAAGTTACCGCTGTCGCAGGTGCTGATGAAGAAGTTGGGCAGAGCTTTGAGGGTCTTGATTCCGTACCAATTGAAGAGGTGCCCGTTCCATTTCTCCAGTCGGCAGATGGTGTCGATGATGTGACTTAGACGCTCAACGGCCTCCTTCTTGTTGATGAATCCCAGCTCGGCGGCACTGATAATAGCGGTGAGAGAGTAGCCAATATTGGTTGGGCTGGTCTTGTAGTCGCATTTATTCTCGCGGTTGAGCTGGTAGTTGTCGGGAATCAACCAGTGGTTTTCTTCTGTCAGCAGACTGTCGAAGAAGTGCCATGTGTCTCCCGCCAACTGGCGCACCTCTTCAGTCTCTTTCTTGTTCAGGTTTTTCTTGTCTTGAGGGAATTTCTTTCCCAGCCAGTACATCAGGAAGGGAGCACCGCACCACGTCAGCACGCAGAACGAGGCTGAGCCCATGGCCGACGTGAGGCCCGTCATCACGGCCAATGACATCACTATGGCGGAAGCAACATAGTTGAACCAGAATTTACCCAGGTAGTCGCCGAGGGTGCCTTTGGTGCTCTTGGCGGCCTCGTCGCTGGTAATCCAAGCCAGCAGGTCGTGATGGCTAAACCACATGCGGTAGCAGGCACGTATCAAGGCATCGCTGTACATCCATGCCTCCTTGGGAAGCAGGGCGAACTGTACCAGCGAGCGGTAGATGATGACCTCAAAACCTCGCATCAATGTCATATAGTAGCGATAGCGTTTGCCGAAACTAGGCAATTGGGTTATTTGCCCAAGGATAAAGAAGACAATGGGGCACATCACCACCACCATGGCGAAGAGCACGAACCATGCGGGACTTACCCCTTGGCCGCCCTGCACCACTGAGATGATGTATCCGAACATGATCATGACCATCACGCCTAGACTCAACACGGAGCGGCGCAGGTTGTCGAATATCTTCCATCGACCGATGGTGTTGACTTGATTCTTGGTGATTTCGCCCTTTTCGTTCTTTACTTTGTTTTTTAGCCAGCCGATAATTTGCCAGTCTCCGCGAGTCCAGCGGTGGTGACGCTTGGCATCGTCGATGTAGTTGGAAGGGTTGTCGTCGAAGAGTTCAAGGTCGTTGATGAGACCGCAGCGAATGTGGCAGCCTTCGATGAGGTCGTGGCTGAGGATGAGGTTCTCCGGGAATGTTCCCTTGAGTACTTGCTGGAACACTCGCAGGTCGTAGATGCCTTTACCGCAGAAAGAGCCTTCATTGAAGATGTCCTGATAAAGCTCGAAGCTGGCGGTAGTGTAGACATCGAGTCCGCCAAGACCGGCGAAGAGCTGGGCGTAGCGGCTTTTATTGGTGACCTCCACGTCGACATTGACGCGCGGCTGCATGATGCCGTATCCGTGATTCACACGGCGGCCGTCCTTGCTCAGTTGTGCGCGGTTCAGAGGATGTGCCATCGCTCCAATGAGTTTCTGCGCAGAGTAGAGCACCAACTCGGTGTCGGTGTCGAGAGTGATGATAAAACGTATTGGGCTTTCTGTAGCTCCATTCAACCATGCAGAAATCGTCTCGCAGCGGAAACGCTTGACCTTGTCGTCTTCTGAGGTCTGTCCGAGGACGAGATCGTTGAAGTGAAGGATGGCTCCTCGTTTGCGTTCGTATCCTAGCCAGGTCTGCTCGCCTTCGCTCCAGGCACGTCTGCGATAGACGAAGTTGAAGATGGGGGCTCCATACTTTTCATTCAGTTCTTTTACTTTGTTTACGCCGGCTTCCACCACCTCATCGTCCCATGGGGCATCGGCCTCTTTGTAGGCGGCAGCATCACCGATAAGGGTGTAGTAGAGGTTCTGCTGGCGACTCTCCATGCGTTGCCCTTCGCTCGCTCGATTGATATTGCTCAGGTAGTATATCTCCAGTTGCTCCAGCAATTCGATGGTCTTTGCCTTGTTTTTTAGAATGGTCGGCATGATGACCATGGTGGTATATTCTTCGGGAATAAGGCCATCTTTGAACTTCAGTTTGAAGGTGCCCATGGGTTTGTGCAGTTTGCCGAGCAACCAGTTGAAAAGGTCTATGACAATCTGACTCATTGGCACCCACAGGAGCACTGAGAATACTAAGTTGAGGATGGAGAATTTGAGAGTGAATCCATTGACGCCCCACAGGCCGATGCCTGCCGCCAAGATGGCACTTGCCACCACGACAATACCTATGTACCAGTGTGCTCTGGCATTCCAGCGTTTGGGAGGGAACAGCTGCCAGCCCACATGTTCGCTTTTTTCGTTGGCATTGGCCATCAGTTGCTTTACCAATTCGTATTCCTTCACTTTGCGTTTCTTGCAAAGACGCACAAGCTTGGCTCGGTAGTCCTCTTTCGTCTTGTCCTGCATCTGGTCGTACATCCCTGCTTTTTCGCTTTTGAGCATGCGCTCCGAATAGCTCACTGCGTCGATGAGTTCGGCCAGAGGCAGTTTTGTCATTTTCTTCAGCGAGTTGAAGATATTCATCATCTGAAGGTTTTGCCGCGAAGCTTCGTTGAGGTGGTCCATGTCGGCCTGGCTTCTGTCGGTAGGTGTGTAGTGCCAGGCTCCTTTTTTCTCCAGTTCCAGGCATAAATCGGCAAGCTCTTTTATCAGGATGGTCTTCACTAGCGGCAGCAGGGCACACACTTCTGGATAGGTCAGGAAGTCTTTCTGACTGGCCTGTACCTGGCTCAGATAGCGGAACAGCAAAGCCTTGTCTACCTGGTGGTGACAACGCTTCAGATAGCCTTCCAAAAGTTTCCATAGTACCTCCACACGCCCTTTCTCCACTCTCCAATTGCCACTCTCCACGCCCTTTAGTTCGCTCCGAAGTACCTTCTCCTGTTCGCTTATCATGTAGTAATTGTCTAAAACCCACTCGTTCGTGCTGCCCACCAGGCGTTCGCTGCGAGTCTCTTCCACCAGCAGCATATAGTAGCGTGTAATGTCTTTTACACTCTTTTTAAATATCTTGTATGTGTTTTTCATTAGGTTATATAGATAGGTTTATAAAAAATTATAGCGATTGCAAAGTTACAAACTTTTTGTTAATTGGCCAAATTTTTTTTGTGTGGTCTTTTCTTCGGTGAAAAAATGTTTTATTTATTGAAACAATTTTTTTTGAAAGAGTACGTTATGAAAAAAGAACTTAAATGTCACGATTATGAAAAAGACTATCCTTTTGTTTTCTGCGTTGTTAACTTTGGTAGGATGTAGTGTGTACCATCCTCAGGCGGTTGATATTCCATTGATCAACCATGCCGGCGATACGCGTATCGACGCCTCGGCAGGCCTTTCCTACTGGATTATCCCCGATGTGGCTACTGTTAACGCTACGGTGTCTCACGGCTTTAACGACTGGCTGACAGGCCAGATTCACGCTAATTTCGGTGGCGACAACTATTACGGACAGGCCGCTCCGGGATTCTACCTTCCGCTAGGCGCGAAGTCGGTCTTCGAAACTTATGTGGGTGTTGGCTATGGAGGCGGATGGCGTGACAATGTGGATAAAGGTAATTCCGAAAATGCCAGCAAGAACTATAGTTTCAGTGGTCACTACATGTTGCCATTCGTACAGGGCAATATCGGTTGGCACGATTTGACACGTCTCCATATCGATCTTGCATTTGGTTTGAAATGTGGCGGCTACAAGCCCGATTTCGATACTTATGATGTCGACGGCAATGGTGACGAGATTCCCAATACTCGCCAGAGTTATACGGCAAATAATTTATTGTTGGAGCCCCAGGTGATGTTGCGCCTCGGAGGTGAACACATGAAGCTGAGTCTGCGTATGGGCTTTGCCTGGCTCAGTGACCTCCATGACAATGCCAATAAGTTTATCTATGACCCATTCACGGGCTCGATGGGTCTTACTTTCTTCTTGTAAATGCAACAGAATATTGAAATCATGGCGCCTGTAGGCTCTTGGGAGAGCCTGCAGGCTGCTATTCAAGGAGGTGCCAATGCTGTCTATTTCGGCGTAGGCAAACTTAATATGCGTTCACGTTCGGCGGCTAACTTCACCGTCGACGACCTGCCGCGTATCGTCTCCATCTGCAAGGCTGCTCCCCAGCCTGAGGGGAGCTGTCGTGTAGCGACTGAGGAGAGGGGGCCTGTGCGCACCTACCTCACCGTCAACACAATCATTTATAATGACGAGATAGAGGAGTTGCACACCTTACTGCGTGCTGCCAAAGAAGCGGGCGTCAGCGCCATCATCGCTTCTGATATGGCTGTCATCTCTTATGCCAACAGCATAGGTCTCGAGGTGCATATCTCCACGCAGTGCAATGTCTCGAACATTGAGGCCGTGCGCTGGTACTCTCAGTTCGCCGATGTCATCGTCACCGCCCGCGAGCTGCCCCTGCGCCAGGTGGCCGAAATTACACAGTTTATTGCGGACGAGGACGTCCGCGGACCCAAAGGTGAGTTGGTGCAGATAGAGGTTTTCGCCCACGGTGCCCTCTGCATGAGCGTTAGCGGCAAGTGCTACCTCTCGCTCGACAACTACAACTACTCCGCCAACCGCGGAGCCTGTCTGCAACTCTGCCGTCGTGGCTATATCGTCAAGGACAAGGAGAGCGACCTCGAGTTGGAGATTGACAACGAGTACATCATGTCGCCCAAGGATCTCTGCACTATCGGCTTCCTCGACAAGATTGTCAAGGCCGGCGTCAGGGTGCTGAAGATAGAAGGGCGGGGGAGGAGTGCCGACTATGTGCGCACCGTCACCGAGTGTTACCGCGAGGCCGTGGAGGCTATCGCCGACGGCACCTATTCCAAGGAGAAAATCGACGGCTGGATGCAACGGCTGGCCACCGTCTTCAACCGTGGCTTCTGGGATGGCTATTACCTTGGCCGTCGCCTCGGCGAGTGGAGCGAACGCTATGGAAGTCAGGCTACAGAGAACAAGGTTTATCTAGGTTTGATACGCAATTATTTCGGCAAAATTAACGTCGCCGAAGTGCAGTTGCAGACCAACGAGACGCTTAAGGTGGGCGATGAGGTGATGGTCATCGGTGAGACTACCGGTGTCTACCGCCAGACCATCCGCGAGCTTCGCACCGACCGCGACCCCGTCCCCGAAGTCCATCAAGGCGACCGCTTCAGTTTCGCCTCCTCCGAGCTCCTCCACCGCGGCGACAAGGTCTACCGCATCGACAAAATTATGGATGAATTCTAATGCACACTTGAATATGAAGAAATACCAATCCTGGGAAATCGTCGTGGCGCTCTTGGCACCACTGTTTACTCTAGACCAGATATGGCACCGTTACCACGATCCTTATCCTTCGACCTTGTATCAGTTGATAAGCCATGTGTTCGATTTTGTCTGCTGCGCCATACTGATATACTTGTTTTACCGCATGTACCTCGGAGCCAGGCAGTCGAGCCGCTTCCCGAAACTGATGCTCTTTCTGCTGATTTCCGCCGCCGCGTCGAAACTGTTCAGTTTCTCCATGGAATTCATTCCTTGCGAAATGGACAGTGAATTTGAGGTTCCGACACTATATATTGTTTGTAATGCTGTCGCGTCAGCTTTGATTTTGCTCTACGGGGTGGTGCTGCTTGTCGCCACTATCCGCTTCTACAAGGAACGGCTGAAGGTGTTGGCGGTTACCTGTACCGTTTTGTTGGCAATACCGCTGCTGAGTAATATTTTGTTCTCCTGTTTCACGCTTTTCATCTCTTTCGAGGAGATGGATAAGCTAACGATTATTGTAGACATTCTTTCCTGTCTATTCTCTCTGTCGATTTCGGCCTGCTATGCAGTGCTGTTCCTCCATCGTAACGACCTCTATAGACCCGAATCCGAACCGACCACTTGATATCAAGAGTATTTATGGCAAAAGCAAAGACATATTATTTCTGCCAGGAGTGTGGCTACCAGAGCAGTTCCTGGTTGGGGCGCTGCCCGGAGTGCGGCAAGTTCGGCACCTTCGCCGAAGAGGTGGTGAAAGCCACCCCAACTGTAGGGACGCGCCGTGGCGCGTCCGCAAACCAGACGCTCTCCTCGCCCAAGCGCATCCAGGAGGTGACCTACAGCGAAACCAAGCGCATCCCGACGCATTGTGGCGAGTTTGACCGTGTGCTCGGTGGCGGCATTGTGCCGGGAAGCCTGCTGCTGCTGGGCGGTGAGCCCGGCATTGGCAAGAGCACCCTGCTGCTGCAGACAGCATTGTCCATCCACGACCGTAAACTCCTATATGTCAGCGGTGAGGAAAGCGAGCAACAAATCAAGATGCGGGCCGACCGTATTGGCATCAACACAGAACAGTGTTATGTGGTCAGCGAGACGGTGACGCAGCGCATCTTCGAGCATGTCGATGCTGTGCAACCCGACTTGTTGATTGTCGACTCCATCCAAACCATCTCCACCGAGGACATCGACTCGCCGGCGGGCAGTGTCTCCCAGATACGCCAATGCACCACCGAGTTCCAGCACTATGCCAAGACTACAGGTGTTCCCGTGCTGCTTATCGGCCACATCACCAAAGACGGCACCCTGGCAGGTCCCAAGGTGATGGAGCACATCGTCGATGCCGTCCTCCAGTTTGAGGGCGACCGCAACTATGGCTACCGCATCCTCCGGGCCTTGAAGAACCGCTTCGGCTCCACGGCCGAGATAGGCATCTTCGAGATGCAGGGCAATGGCCTTCGCGAGGTGCCCAACCCCAGCGAGTTCCTGTTGAGCCAGCGCGACGAGACCCTCAGCGGTGCCGCAGTGGCCGCCACCCTCGAAGGTGCGCGCCCCATGTTCATCGAGGTGCAGAGCCTCGTCTCCAGCGCTGTCTACGGTACGCCGCAGCGCAATGCCAACGGCTTCGACATGAGGCGTCTGAGCATGCTACTGGCCGTCCTTGAGAAACGCTGCGGTTTCAAGCTCGGAGCCAAGGATGTCTTCCTCAATATTGCCGGAGGCCTCCGTGTCAACGACCCCGCCATCGACCTCGCCGTGGCCTGTGCCATCCTCAGTAGCAATGTCGACATTCCCATCTCGCCGCGCATTGCCTTCGCCGCCGAGCTGGGCCTCTCCGGAGAAGTGCGCCCCGTTTCGCGCGTCGAGCAGCGCATCGCCGAAGCCGACCGTCTGGGTTTCGAGAAGATATTCATCTCTAAATACAACCTCAAGGAAATCGACCGCCGTCGCTACCATATCGAGATTGTCGCCGTCAGCGTCATCGAGGAAGCCTTCCGCGCCCTCTTCGCGTAAAATAATTTGGTCGGATTGAAATAATTTTGTATTTTGCAGTCGTAAAAAACTTCGATATTATGGAAGCGACAACCACCTTTAACGATTCACAGATACATCTGTTGCTGATGTTCTCAGTCAATCGCAGCGAGCGAGGATTGAGAGAGTTGTGTGATGTTTTGTACAGACATTACGCAAAACGGATGGGTGAAAAACTTGACGATTTGTGGTCTTCTGGCACTCTCGACCAGAAGCGCCTCGACAAAATCAATCAGATGGACTTACATGAATTGTAATGAGAATTGTTGGAAAAGCCGCGCGTGTTTGATGCCGTGGGACGAGAGACACACTCCTCAGTCAGCCGGCAAGCGGCTGCCAGCTCCCCTAACTTAGGGGAGCAGCTGGTTAGCATCCCCGTTCCGGCTTCAGGAGTATATCTGGTGAAGATTGGCGACCTACCGGCACGAAAGATTTTGGTTGTCAGGTAGATAATGTCAAAAACGACATTCTGAAACAACGACAGAGCACCTCTTGAAAAAGGGGTGCTCTTTGATTAATGCTAACTACCTATTAACCAGTTACCAAGTCCTTACCAACTCCTAACCAACTCCTACCGCGGTAGGAGTTGGTAGGGTGTTGGTAGGGTGATGGTGAGATGTTGGGATGTTTTTTATATCGTGTATTTAGATTTTTTTCGTATTTTTGCAGTTTGATTAATAGCAGTGTAGACTATGTTTGAGAACCTTAGTAGCAAGATAGAGAAAGCGTTACATACCCTTCGTGGTAAAGGGTCGATTACTGATATCAATGTTGCGGAGACTGTTAAAGAGGTGCGCAAGGCCCTCTTGGATGCCGACGTAAGCTATCCCATCGCCAAGGAGTTCACCGACAAGGTGAAGGCTGAGGCTATGGGTCGCAATGTTATCCAAAGCATCGAACCAGGCCAGTTGATGGTGAAGATTGTGCACGAGAAGCTTACCGAGCTCATGGGCTCCGAGGCGGTGGAAATCAACGTCAAGGGACAGCCTGCCATCGTGCTTATCGCGGGTCTGCAAGGTTCCGGTAAGACGACCTTCAGCGCCAAGCTGGCCAACTACTTGAAAACCAAGAAGGGCAAGAACGTGATGCTGGTGGCTGGCGACGTCTACCGTCCCGCCGCTATCAGCCAGTTGCAGACGCTGGGTGAGCAGGTTCAGGTGCCGGTCTACACCGAGGAGGGTAGCAAGAATCCTGTGGAGATTGCCAAACATGCTGTCAACGAGGCCAAAGGCCGTGGCTACAACGTGGTTATCGTCGATACCGCTGGCCGTCTGGCTGTCGACGAGGAGATGATGGACGAGATTGCCGCCCTCAAGAAGGAGCTGCAGCCGCAGGAGACCCTTTTCGTGGTTGACTCGATGACCGGTCAGGATGCCGTGAATACGGCCAAGGCTTTCAACGACAGGATTGATTTCGACGGTGTTGTGTTGACGAAACTCGATGGTGACACCCGTGGCGGTGCAGCCCTCACCATCCGATATACGGTTCAGAAACCCATCAAGTTCGTCGGTATCGGCGAGAAGATGGATGCCCTCGACGTGTTCCACCCCGACCGTATGGCCAACCGTATTCTCGGCATGGGCGACGTGGTCTCCCTCGTGGAGCGCGCCCAGGAGCAGTACGACGAAGCAGAGGCAAGGAAGATTTCCAAGAAGTTGATGCACAACGAGTACAACTTCGAGGATTTTCTGTCGCAGATAGCTCAAATCAAGAAGATGGGTTCGATGAAGGATCTCATCGGGATGATTCCGGGAATGGATAAGCTGACTAAGAATGTAGAGATTGGAGACGATGCTTTTGTGCCTATCGAGTCGATGATTGGCTCGATGACACCCTATGAGCGCCAGAACCCGTCGTGCCTCAACGGCAGCCGCAAGCAGCGTATCGCTGCTGGTAGTGGTCGCAGCATCCAGGAACTTAACCGTTTCCTGAAACAGTTTGAGGACACTCGCAAGATGATGAAGATGGTCTCCAAGAATGGCGGCAAATTGCCAATACGCAAACGCAGGTAATGAAAACAACAAAAACAACGTTTTTTTTGATTAGGTTGTCCAAGTTGTCCGGGTTGTTTTAAAATATATAATGATATGACAGAATTATTAGATGGCAAGGCGTTGGCCTTGCAGATTAAAGATGAGATAGCCAATGAGGTGCGCAAGCTGACTCAAGACGGTCACCGTGCCCCTCATCTGGCCGCAGTAATCGTGGGCGAGGACGGGGCCAGCATGACCTACGTCGCCAACAAGGAGAAATCCTCCCACGAGGTGGGTTTCACTTCGAGTGTCTATCGCATGAGCGAGAAGACCACAGAGAAACAGCTGCTTGAGACCATCGATTTCCTCAACAATGACCCTGATATCGACGGATTTATCGTGCAGCTGCCGCTACCCAAGCACATCAACGAGCAGAAGGTCATCGACGCCATCTCGCCCGACAAGGACGTGGACGGCTTCACACCCATCAACATCGGTCGCATGGTGCTGGGCGAGGATTGCTTCGTGCCCGCCACGCCGATGGGCATCTGCACTCTGCTGAAACGCTATGGAATCGAGACCGCTGGCAAGCATTGTGTGGTGCTGGGCCGATCGAATATCGTGGGTACCCCTGCCGCCAACCTGTTGAGTCGTAAGGGATTCGACTGCACGGTGACCATGTGCCACAGCAAGACACAGAACCTCAAAACGCTCTGCCTCCAGGCCGACATCCTTGTGGTGGCCATCGGCAAGCCCGAGTTCGTCACTGAGGATATGGTGAAAGAGGGTGCCGTGGTAATCGATGTGGGTATCCATCGCGTGCCTGATGCCACGAAGAAGAATGGCTATCGTGTCATTGGCGACGTGAAGCATTCGGAAGTCGACAAGAAATGCAGCTGGGTGACACCCGTACCCGGCGGCGTGGGACCGCTGACCATCGTGTCGCTCCTGCAGAATACGCTCCAAGCCTACCACCGTCATGAGCAGAGATAGAAACAAAAGAAGCCGCTTTCAAACTGAAGGCGGCTTTCTTTTTTATTGAGTATTGATTTACTGCTGGATGATGTAGTTGATGGGAGCAGTGGCAACGATGCGGAAGTCCATGTTGGGAGTGGCAAGACCTAAATTGGGTATGGCGCCATCCATGTCCTGCATAATGATTGTTACGCGTCCCACCTCAAAGTCAAAGCGGAGATTTTCAGTGGCGAAATCGGTCGACCCGTCGCTATAGGTCACGAACCCCAGCGGGTAGACATAGGGGAGAGGGTTTTGGCGGCCGTTGTCATAGACATAAACATTGATGTTGCCGTCGTAGACCACATGGTCAGTGAGGACATCCCAGTCGATGGTGCAATAGGCATAGCTGACGGTGGGGTCGTTGGTGACCCAGTCGGTGCCTTTCACGGTGACTTCTTTTACGCGAGTGCCGGAACTCTCGAGGTAGGCATCTTGGGGTTCCTTGTGGCACGAGGAGACTGTCAGCCCGAAGGTGGCGGCGACCAGTATCAAAAGGGCGGTTCTTTTCATTGTTTTTTTTGTTTTTTGTTATTTCGGTTGCAAAGATACAGAAAAAAACGGTAGGAAAATTCTCTTTCCCAAGAATATTTTTCCGAAGGATGGTTTGCGCGCTGGTTTCTAAAATGTTAAAAAAAGTGTTAAGTGAAAAAAAAATTTCTTGCGACGTAACATTTTCAATTTTTCTGCGTTATAGAATCAAAAATTAGGTGTAAAATAAGGTGAAGTATGAGACAACTGAAGATTACCCATTCGATTACCAACCGCGATATCAAGTCGTTGGATAAATACTTGCAGGACATCTGCAGTGAGGAGCTGCTGACGCCCGAGCAGGAGGTGCAACTGGCGCAACGCATCAAGCAAGGCGACCAGGCAGCGTTGGAGCGCCTCACCAAGGCCAACCTGCGCTTTGTGGTGTCGGTGGCTAAGCAATACCAGAACCAGGGCCTTTCATTGCCCGACCTTATCAATGAGGGCAATGTGGGACTTATTAAGGCTGCCAAACGCTTCGACGAGACGCGCGGATTCAAATTTATTTCTTATGCCGTGTGGTGGATTCGCCAGAGCATCCTCCAGGCTATTGCTGAAAACAGCCGCATTGTGCGTCTGCCCTCCAACCAGCTCGGAGCCCTCAATAAATTGAAAAAGGAAATCTCCAAGCTGGAACAGCAGTTGGAGCGTCCGCCATCAGAGGAAGAGCTGGCCGAGCTGCTCGATATCCCTGAGGATAAGATTAAGGCTATCATGGGTATCAGTGGCCGCCATGTTTCCATTGACGCCCCTCTGGCCAGCGACGAGGATGTCAACTTCGTCGACGTGCTGCCGAACGAGGATACCCCTCCCACCGACAGCAAACTGATGCAGGAGTCGCTCTCTCAAGAGATTGAGCGCAGTCTCTCCACACTGACCGAATACGAGCGCGAGGTCATCAAGATGTATTTCGGTATCGGCCTGCCTCACCCACTGAGCCTTGACGAGATTGCCATGAAGTTCAACCTCACTCGCGAGCGTGTGCGTCAAATCAAGGAGAAAGGCATCAAACGCCTCAAATCCAGCAGTAAGAGCAAGCACCTGAAAGCCTATTTGTAGTGGATATCATTTTAAAATATTTTCCGGAATTGACAGAGCGGCAGCGTGAGCAGTTTGCCGCTCTGTTGCCTTTGTACGAGGAGTGGAACGCGCAGATTAATGTTATCTCGCGTAAGGATATGGAGCATTTCTATGAGCACCATGTGCTGCACTCGTTGGCCATTGCCAAGGTGATGCGCTTTGCCTCGATGAGCGAGGTGCTCGATGTCGGTACTGGCGGCGGCTTTCCCGGTGTGCCGTTGGCCATCATGTTCCCCGATGCCCGTTTTACGCTTATCGACTCCATTGGAAAAAAGATTAAGGTGGTCTCCGATGTCATCGACCGTCTGGAGTTGACCAATTCCACGGCTATGCAGATTCGTGCCGAGCAATTGGAAGGAGAGTACGATTTTGTAGTGTCCCGTGCCGTTACCACACTTGGCGAGTTTGTACCGTGGGTGAAGAAAAAGATTTCCAAGAGCCAGTACAACGACTTGCGCAATGGAATTCTGTATCTAAAAGGTGGCGATCTCACTAAAGAACTCTTCACTTTCCGCCATAAAGTAAAGACTTGGGATATTTCTGACTTCTTCAATGAGGAGTTTTTTGAAACAAAAAAGGTGATTTATCTGCCTATAAATTAGAGATATTTGTTTTTTTTTTTTGATATAATGAAAAAAAACTTCGTTATATTGAATAATATTCGTATCTTTGCACCCGTTTTAAACACTAATTTAACTATTAATTAAAAATTTTCAAAAAATGAAAAAAGTAATGATCGTGGCAGCCGTTGCTCTGGTTTTCGGAATGGTTGGCTGCAGCAAGAAAGTGGACTGCAAATGCACTATTACTCAGACCATGGATGGTGAGGTCGTTGGAACTTCTGAGGCTACCTACAATGATGTAGAGGGTAGTTGTGACGATGTCAAAATTGATCAGCAAATGATGGGTTATTCCGCGACCTTGAATTGCAAGGAAATCTAAATTTCCAATATTTAGATCAGGGGCATGAAAGAATTTCATGCCCCTTTTTTATTTTGTATATAGGCTGTTGAGGGTACGAACAGTCACCTTGATATTAGATATATCGATTTTCGGGTCGTTGGGGATAAGTGTGGTGGTGACGCTCTCTCCGGCTTTGAGGTCAAAGAAGTTGCGGGAGAAGTGTCCATTGATATGGGGAACGGTTTCAATGTATACGTCGTAGAGGTCGGTTTCGGCCGCTATCGTGACCTCCAATTTTGAATTTCTTATTTTGAATTTTGAATTGTACTTGGGCTTCTGATAGGTGCGGTTCTTGGGATAGACGCTGTAGTATTGTTGCCATTTTTTACGCTCCACGCTCCACGTTCCATATTCCGCTTTATACAAGGCTTGTGCACGGTAATGTAGAGCTTTCCAGTTTCCATAATAGTCGATGGATGACCATGAGGCTACAGGCCAGCAGTCGTTGAGCTGCCAATAGAGGGTCCCCATACAATGGACCGCCGGCATCCTGCCGGCATCTATATGACAAAAAATGCCATATCCAACGCCCCAGGCTTGCAGAAGCTGGCTGACATAGCAGAAGTCCTCAAGACTGAGACTTTTGCTGTCAAATCCGTAGTACTGTCGCATGGCCTTGTCGATAATCTCACGACCGCGGGGATGTTTTTGGTGGCTGCGCAGGGTGGGGGAGTCGATATAGAGTTGGTTCTCTGGGCAGAACTGCTTGATGGTGCTTATCATCGGATAACTCTGGAAGCCGTACTCGCTCATGAAGCGGCCGGTCTTCTCGGCATATTTCTCGAAAGGTTCCTCGCCCCACCAGACACCCCAATAATGACTGTCGCCATGGGTGACGCATTCGGGATGCCCCCAGCCGTAGAGCGGCGAGGTGGTGATGTAGGGGCGATGCAGAGGGTCGCAGTCGCGGACGGCTTGCGCCAATATACTATAGTCACTATAGTTACTATAGGGGCTATAGCCGAAGATGGTGTCCATGGCTTTTTCCAGGCGTTGCCGCTGCTCGGGAGTCCAATTGTATACTCCCTGCCAGCCCCAGTCTTCCCAGCCGTTCTTCACCTCGTTGTTTCCGCACCAGAGGACCACGCAGGGGTGCTTGGCGATACGGGTGATGTTCTGGTAGGCTTCCTTTTTGATGCTCTCTAGCATTTCGAGGTTGTCGGGGTAGAGCATGGTGCTGAAGTTGAAATCCATCCAAACCATTAGGCCCAGTGAGTCGCAGAGGTCGAAGAAGTAGTCGTGTTCGTAGATTCCGCCGCCCCACACGCGCAGCATGTTGAAGCCCGCCTCCTTGGCCGAGGTGAGCAGCAGGCGGTAGCGGTCGCGATTGGCCTTGTTGTCAACAGGGAAGCTGTGCACGGGAATCCAGTTGGCACCTTTGATGAAGAGGGGCTTGCCGTCGCGGTAGAAGGTGAAGCTCTGACCAATGGAGTCTTGCTCCTGTCGGAGTTCCACCGGAGCCTCCGGATGATCCGGAGTTTCCGGAACATCCGGCTTCCAGTTTGTGATATACACCGGCTTCCAGATGCCGCAGGTGGGTAGCTTGGGGCCCCAGTCCCAGCCCTGCTGGTAGGGCGCAATGCGCGTGAATGCCCGCCGGTCGGGAAGAGATATACCGTAAGCATCCTCTCGAATTGAATCGTTCAGTGGTGTGAATCGGACTTTTATCCTATAGTTGCACGGCTCATCTTCACGGGGAATGGGGAATGTGTATTGGACAAACATGTTGTCGGCGGTTCCAACAGAGTGTTCATTGATAAATATCTCAGCATTTCCAGCCAAGCCCTCAAACACTATCCAAAGGGAGTCTCCTTTGGGCAAATCCCCACTATACACTTCGGTGAGGTATGTCCATGGCAGTTGCGACACCCATTGTGCTGAATCCTCGTATGTATTGATATAGGGGTCGTTGATTTGTTTATTAGACATTAGGTCTGTATGTATAAAACCTGGTACATGGGCACTTGCGTAATTGTCAGTGTTTGAGTAGTACCAGTCGGTCAGTTCCACCCGGTCGGGTTTTGTGGCACAGGCCGCAAACAGCAATGGCAAAGCAACCAGAAAAAGTCTTTTCATTTATTTTGTTTTTTCAATCAGAACAAAAAGACCGAAAAGAAAATTCTGATAGTTCTGATGGTTCTGATTGAGATTAACTACTTTGTTTTCCAGAAGGCAAAGACCACGGCGAGGATGATGCAACCGAAACTGACGATATGGTTCCAGCGGATAGGTTCGCCTTTGAAGATGGTGGCCACGATAACCGTGAAGACCGTCAGCGAGATGCACTCCTGGATAATCTTCAGCTCCATCAAGGAGAAGGGGCCGCCGGTAATCTGGCTGCCGATGCGGTTGGCGGGAATCATAACGAAATATTCTAACAACGCTACACCCCACGACAGCAGGATGATGAGGATGAGCGGCCAGTCCTTGGTGACGTTCATCTGCTCGAGTTTGAGGTTGCCATACCAGGCCAGCGTCATGAAGACGTTGCTCACCACGAGCAACAATATTGAGATTAATCCTTTTGACATGCTTCTTTCTTTTTATCTCAATTTATTTCTGTATGAGTTTGATGAGCATCGAGAATGCTTGGTTGGTGGTGCGGTCGATGGTCTGTTGGCGGCGGTCGCCGTAGTGCATCAGCTGGGTCACCGTATGCGTGGCATCAGCCACGGCCACCCAGACGGTGCCGACGGGCTTCTCCGCTGTGCCGCCCGTGGGGCCTGCGATGCCGGTGGTGGCGATGGCGTAGTCGGCACCGAGACGCTCTCGCACGCCCTCCACCATCTCGCGGACGGTCTCCTCGCTCACGGCGCCGTGGGCTTCCAAGGTGCTGTGCTTCACGCCGAGAGCACTCTTCTTTACTTCGTTACTGTAAGCAACTACGCCACCCTTGAAATAGGTCGAAGCGCCGGCTTGGGCAGTCAGCAGTCGTGCGATGTTGCCGCCGGTGCAGCTCTCGGCGGTGGCGAGGGTCTTGTCTTTGGTGATGAGAGTCTTGTGTACCAGCTCGTCGAGTGTTTCGCAGTCCTCGCCGACGATGTATTGGCCGGCTATCGCGTAAAGGTTTTCCACAGCATTGTTTATCTGAGTAATCAGAGTATTCCGATTACTCGGAGAATTCGGAATCCTTCCCGTCAGCCTCAGCTTCACCATCCCAGCCACAGGCAGGTAGGCCAGCTTGATATTCTTCGGCAGCGCGAGTTCCCACGGCTCAATAAGGTCTGAGAGGAAGCTCTCGCCAATGCCCTGCACCAGGATGTTCTTGTTGATGATGGTCTCCGTTTGAAAGGTCTCCTGTAGCTTGGGAATGACGCGGTTGCGCATCAGCCAGTCCATCTCGAAAGGTACACCGGGCATGGACACCAGCACCTTCCCCTCACGCACAAACCACATGCAGGGTGCTGTCCCCAAATCATTGTTCAGCACCTCGCAGCACTTGGGCACCAGGGCCTGGGCGCGGTTCACGGGCGTGAGCTCGTAGCCGCGGGCTGCGAAAATGCGGCGCACATTCTCGAGCGCCGTTTCGTTTTCAACTAATTCTGAGTTGAAATATTCACACAACAGTTTCTTTGTGATGTCATCCTTTGTGGGGCCGAGGCCGCCGGTGACCAGTACCGCGTCGCCCTCGCTCATGGCTGTGTCCACGGCCTCCCAGATGTCCTTGTGGATGTCGCCCACCACCACGGTACGCTTCACCTCCATGCCTGCCTCGGTGAGCATGCGGCTCATCGTCGAGGCGTTGGTGTTGACGACCTGCCCAATCAGAAGCTCGTCGCCTATGTTGATGATTGTAACGTTCATATTCTGAATTTTCTGTCGTATTCGGCGTAGCTGAATTCCAGGCCGCTTTTCTCGTCGGTCATGATTTCTGTCTCGTTGACCTTGTTGAATTCTGAGAGGTCGATGACGGGGAAGAAGGTGTCGGCTTCGGGGAACTCTTTGTGCACCCAGGTGACATAGAGACGGTTCACCCATGGCATCAGCATGTTGTAGATGCGGCCACCGCCAATGATGAAGATTTCTTCTTCGCTGTCGCGCAGCAATGAGAGGAGGTCGTTGACGGAGCGCACCACCTCGGCGCCCTTGGGGGCGAAGTCCTCGCTCAGCGAGAAGACGATGTTGCGTCGACCCACCAGCGGACGCTTGGGCAGGCTCTCCCAGGTGCGGCGTCCCATCACCACAGGATGTCCCATCGTCAAGGCTTTGAAACGCTTGAGGTCACCGCTGAGATGCCACGGCATGTCGCCGTTGAGTCCAATGGCGCGGTTCTCGGCCTGTGCTACAATTATCGAAAGATTCGGTTGCTTGTTGATGTCAATCATTTTCTTTTATGATATTTCTCAATCAGAACTAAAAGAACTATCAGATTTTCTTTTTGTTCTTTTCGTTCTGATTGAGATTATTAAAAATTCTTGTTGCTCTGTCGAATATGCCGTTGCACTGGGCCAAGGCCAGGCCGTAGTTGCTCACGGGGATGCCGGATTCGATGGCCGGCAACAGACGGGCTTTCACCTGCTGTGCGGTGATGACACAACCGCCACACTGTATCACAAGTGCATACTGTGACAGGTCGGACGGCAGTGGCGACAGGCCTCCAATAACCTCGCAATGCAACTGTTTGCCAGTGGCCTTCTGTAATAGGGCGGGCAACTTCACGCGGCCGATGTCCTCGCAGGTCACGTTGTGGGTGCAGCTCTCCAGCAGCAGTACACGATCACCATCCTTGAGGTTGCCAATGGTTTGTGTTCCATGTAGGTACTCGTCGAACAAGCCTTTTTGCCGCGCCAGAACTACGCTGAAACTGGTCAGTGATATTTCGTCGGGAACTATTTGGGCCACGGTGTGGAACACTTGGCTGTCGGTAATAACTAGTCGTGGGGTTGTTTTAAGCGAATTCAGCGCCGACGCCAGTTCTTGTGGCTGACAGAAGAATGCTTGGGCATGAATATCCATCAGGTCACGCAATACTTGTACCTGCGGCAGTATCATGCGCCCTTCAGGGGCGGAGCTGTCAATGGGTGTCACCAGCACTACAGTGTCGCCCGGGGAAACGATATCTCCCAGCAACGAGCGCCCACGGTAGGCGCTCTCGGGCAACGCTCTCTTAATTTGATTGATAAGGGATTCCTTGTCGATAGGACTGGCCTTGGTGAGCACTTTGAGCATAGGAGTTCCATGCTCTTTGCACCATTTTTCTACCCTCTCTTCAGGTTCGCCGTAGGCTCCTTTGGTGTAGAGTAGCAGTGCCAAATCTACTTCTGCCAGGGCGGCCATGCTCTTCTCCACGCGCATGGCACCGAGCTCGCCTTCGTCGTCGATGCCGGCGGTGTCGATAAGCACCACAGGACCGATGCCGCCAATCTCCATGCTCTTGCGCACGGGGTCGGTGGTCGTCCCGGCGGTGTCGCTGACGATGGCAATCTGCTGGCCGGTCAAAAAATTCACCAGCGAGCTCTTGCCCACGTTCCTCCGGCCAAAGAAGCCGATTCTCGGCTTTAGTTCATTCCCTTTGCTCACGTTTACAATATTTTAGGAAGCCTTATGGCCCTCAGTTTCTACTGCAAATATACGAAAAAAAACACACCCGAAAATGGCAATTTCCAACTGCCTGATACTTAGTACCATCTCCGTATCAAGTCCGACTCAAGTCCGACCCATCTCCGAATGTAGTCGGAGATGGGTCGGTGGAGGTGCGGTGATGGCATAGGGAAGGACCCTAAGAGGTGGGGGCGGGATGTGAAAAATGTTAAAAAAAAAGGGGCTTTTGTAGAGATTTGGCAAAAAGTCTGTTATATATATTATGTATGGACAAAGAAAAAAGTTGTATTTTTGCAATGGGAAAAAGAAAGAATATGAGACGGGTTGTTTTTGCAATGCTTTTGTTGCTAGCGGGTTGCACTGCCGATAAGGTGCCCACCAGCGTACGTTTCTGTGTGCGTTCGGCTGCTTACCCCGCGAGCGAGTGGTCTCTGGTGGGTGTTTTCTGCAAGGAGAAGACACCGCTGTGGGTGAGAATGATAACTGATGGCGACAGCACGCTGGTCGAAGAGTGGAAGGTAAATTTTGAGCAGAAGATGGAGTGTCTCTACCTGCCGCCCATGGCACCAGGGCGCTACCGTCTACAAGCCTCGTTGCGGCGCGGAGACCCCAGTTTGGCCGAGGTATTGATTGTCCGTTCCGATACGGTGCTGGTTTTTAATTGCGATGCCAACTATTTCTGGATTGGGAATGAAGGATTTCTTCTCGATGCCGTCAGCGGCAAGCCTGTTGTAGGTGCCGAGGTGAAATTGACTGATGTTGAGCGCGAAGCGCTGGTGACCACGCTCTTCACCGACTCGGTGGGAGCGTATCGTTTCCATGTCCTTGAGTCATGGAGGGAATACTCTGTCGATGCTGGCACGCAGGGAACGGGTATCTTGTACCAATGGGATAAGTTTTTTCGTTACATTTTTTTCGGCGACACGGTGCGCATGGTCGGTCGGGGGTTCTCGCCCGATGCCCGGCTGGTGGATGAAGAGGACAGGCGTGTGGCTTCGGTGCACTTTAAACCTAACGACATGGGCATCAGCGAGGCAATGGTGGTCCTACCCCAGAAAGGACCGCATTACCTGATTGTAGACCAAGACGATACGGTGGCTATAGTGCGGCCAGACATTGCCGATGAGCAGGATCAGTACCATTTTTATCAGCGTGAATTTCAGGGGGGGGCTATGGATGACCACCGCTTGCGGTTTACTGTGGAGGACTACAGCGGCGAGTCTTCCCGTGTGCCGGTGCATGCGGATGTGATGCGCTTTGGCGAACCTCATCCGTGGCGCATGAGCACCCGTTTCTCTTTGCCGATAGGAGCCGATGTTATCCATCATTCGATAGACAGCGCCGAGTTCGCCCGTCGCTTCCCCTATCTGCTGATGGACACCATGAGCCGCCATTCGTTGTCTGAACTGCCTGATTTGACCCTCGCAGCCTCCTACGACTTCGAGATGGCCAACGGTGACACTGCGAGTATCGGTTTGGACAAATTGGATTCCGGTTCGTACCGCATCATTCTCACAATGCCCCTTCCAAAGGGGGATAGGGACTCCGTCGAGAGGCTTTTTTACCACTATTGCACTCCGGGTTATCGCCTCGGCAGTAGTCCTTTCTATGCCTACAACATCAGCGGGCAGAACCACGCGGTGGGCGACACGCTGCGGGTGAAAGTGGGCAGTTGCTACAACGGGGTGACGGTGCTGTGTCAGGTGGAAGTGAATGGCAAAGTGGTGGAGGTTAAACAGCTTCGGTTTAATAACAACGAGACGATACTCTGTCAGCCGCTACGTCAGCGGGGTGTGGTGCAGATGAAGTTTCTGTCAATATGGCATGGCGAGTTTGACTCTTGGACGGCGCGCGTCGATGTGGGTCGCACTCGGCTTGACTGGTATTGGGATGACCTGTATCAATACGAGACGTTCGATCTGTCTGGACAAGTTATTGACTTGAGATGAAGAGTGAAAAACTATGAAGAGACTGTTGATTATCATTGCTGTTGTTTTTGTGGCGCTGCCTTTGTGGGCGCAGGAAAACCCGGCGCCGATGCCACCAAACTATGAACGTATCCAGAAAGAGACGAAGCGATGGTTTGGCGAGTATAATTATAGGAAGTTGGTGAAACGGTTTGGGCGTTGCGACACATCATTGACTATCGATCACATCCGCTGCCTCTACTATGGCGCGGCCATGCGTGGCGACACTGCCTACACCATCACCGCACAGCGGTCGTGGTGGCAACGGGTGGAAATGATACAAGCCGTATGGTCGTCGGGCAACGGCTCGGACACATTGCCCTTCCATGTAGCCTCCTATGCCGATGCCCGCTTCATGCGCGACGACACGGGCGACAGCAACGTCCACTGCATGCTGATGGGCAAGCCGTTGTGGCGCAAGTCGGTTGAACCATTGGCGCACTTGAGTGAGAAGAGTGCCAAAGAGATGTTTGGAGAAATGGACAGCGTGGCCATGGTGCGCCTGGGGGTGCTGCCCACGGCGGAACAACGGCGGCTTTTCAAACTTGTGGCCAATGCGGAACCTCACGCCAAGGAGTTGCTGCGGAGTTCTTACGAGGGGGTGCCAAACAGCTGCCTGTGGCTCGACCTGGAGCTTGCCGAGTTGAATCACTGGGGAACGAGAAGTTACGAACAACATCTCGACCGGCACCGTGGCGACACGTCGGTGCTGCTGGCGGAATACTATCTGCGCATGGCCAAGGAGGCCTTGGAGAATGCTGACAACTATAATGAGTGGAGTCGCTACCAGGATATTGTCGGTTGGTGCGACACCATCTGCCGCTTCTGGCCCTCAAGCATCGTGGCACAGCATGCCGAGGCCTTGCGCGAGCGGGTGATGACGGGCGAGGTGCGCCTGAAGGATGTCTATCGTCCCTATGTTGTCCCTTATGCCGCCAACGAGTGGGCACTGGGAACGGTGTGGCACCGTTTGACAAAGAAGGTGTGGCTGCGGCTGACACCGATGGATACCTTGGAACGAGAGCATCCAAAGGTGTTGAAAGAGTGGTCGATGACGGTGAGTGAGCATCCCGACTTGCAATACCATGAGGCCTATGTCTACCTGCCACCCATGCCCACGGGACACTACCTGCTGTGGGCCTCGGCCGACAGCCTGTTCAACTACTACGATGTGCAGGAGGTCATCTTCAGCGACCACTACCTGATGGCCGACCAGGTGGGACGCGGCGTAGTGATGGACAGCCGAACGGGAAAGCCTGTAAAAGGGTTCAAGGTTTATATGCAAAACAAGGGAAACACTGTCGCTTCCGTTCGAACCGACCGACATGGGTATTTCGCTTTCGATGTTCCCGAAGAGGCCGATCACTATAACCAATACAAACTTTATGCCCCCTACAAGGGGCTTGACCTGGCTCGCGGAATGTACGTCTATCCGATGGCACTGGAACATTTTGTACTGGATACCACCCGTGTGGAGGATGAATGGGATGATGATGAGGATGAGGAGGACGGCGAGGTACTGGATGTGGATTCGCTGGCTAAAATCGCCCAAGACTATCGACTTTACTATGACAGTGCCACGTGCGACAGCCTTTGGTTCTGCTATGGCTATTTCCATTGGGACGGTAAAACGCATTATCTGCCGGCGGTGGAGGCCGAGCTGACGGTGGAGCGACTCCAGGTGCCGTCTGTGCATCGGCTGAATCACATGATGCTCTCGCGCGATGGGGAGCAGACGATTGACTCTGCCGAATTCGAACGACGATTCCCGGGCTTTGCCTATAGTCCTTCAATCAACCGCACCGACGATTGGCCTGTGGCCGAGCTGGTGGGTGTCTGGCGACAGCACTTTGAGGCGGCCGAGAACCATGCCTTTGCCATGCCGCCGTTGGAGGCCGCCGGTGTCTACCGTGTCACCATCAAGGTGGGGGAGGAGGAAACCCATGCAACGCTTTGCCATGGACGGTGGCCGATGACAGGCTCGCATATCGATGCCTGGCGGGAGGGTTCTGGAGTGCTCGCCGTCGGCGACACCCTGCGGGTACATCTGGCCTCATGGCAGAAGGATGTAAGGGCTGTGGCTCTTTTGATGGTGAATGGGAGGGTGACAGACTGCCGCGAAGTGAGACTGGGTGGCGAGGAGTGTGTGTTGGAATATCCTTTGGGTGATGTGGAGGGAATTGTGATATGGAAGGTGGCTTCGGTGTGGCACGGCGAGCCGTCGAACGGAGAGATAAAAGTTGCTGTAGGTCCCCGGGCCGTGGATTATGTGAAACATTTCAACGACTATTGGTTCTATATGGAACGTCATCTGATGGATTGGACGCGCTATTATGGTGTGCAGCGTTTGCGCCATGCACCGCTTCCGTCCTACCCCGACCGTCAGCAGTTCATCCCCTCGGTGTGTCGTTACTTGGAACTTAGACTTGTACCCATCTGCCATATTTATGATCCAGGCGAATACAACCGCTGGCGTCTCATTAGCTATTGTGAGCTACTCCGCTGCCGTTAGCGGAGCTCGACGATGGTGACGCCCACGCCGCCCAACTCCACCTTCTCGGGGTGGAAGGTGCGCACTTCGCGCATGCCTTTCAGTTCCTGATGTATAACCTGCATGAGGATGCCGTAGCCCTTCCCATGGAGGATGCGCACCTCTTTCTCGCTGAGGAGCATGGCGGTGTCGAGGAACTGGTGCAGTTCGTTGAGTGCCTCTTCGGCACGGTGACCGCGGAGGTCGAGGGTGGGGTTGAACTTGGCACGCTTCTCGTTCATGTCGTCATAAATGGAGGTGAAGGTTTGGCTGGCGGGTTTCTTGCCGGTGGGAATCTTCTGCTTGGCAGTGCCGGTGAGGCGGTCGAGGGCGATGGTCATGCGGATACTGTTGCTCTCCACGACGGCTTTTTTGCCTTTAATCTCCACCACCTGCCCGAAGGTATCCTCGCCGTCGATGCGGACGATAGAACCGACTTGAACTGGGACTTCTTTTTCTCTATCAGAACTAAAAGCATTATCAGAAGACTGCCGCTTTTCTTTTTGTTCTTTTAGTTCTGATTGCGCTTTCTTGTTCTGTTCTGTTGCTTCGGCCAAGCGGGCGCGGGCCTGTTGGGTAGCCTCTTTCTCGGCTTTGGCACTCTTGATGTCGCTGATGGTGCGTTCGACGGTGCGGTTGGCATCGGTGAGTATCTGTTGCGCCTCGCGGCGGGCGGAGCTGATAATCTCGTGACGGCGGGCCTGCAGGTTGTCGTTGAGGCGCTGGTATTTCTGTGTCACCTCGTTGAGGAAGTCGTCGGCTACCTTCAGCTCTTCGCGCTGGCGGGCAATCTCCTGCTTGTCGAGTTCAAGTTGCTGCAGCTGGTGCTCGAAGTTGAGCTGTTCGCGTCCCACCATCTCGCCTGCACGGTCGAGAATTTCTTTGGGGAAGCCGATGCTCTCGGCTATCTCGAAGGCGAAGCTGCTGCCAGGATGACCCACCGCGAGGCGGTAGAGCGGCCGCATGGCATCGGTGTCGAAGAGCATGGCACCATTGACGATGCCTGGCATGCGGTCGGCCAACAGCTTGAGGTCGGCAAAGTGGGTGGTGACTACGCCGAAGGCTCCTTTTTCGTAGAGTGTCTCTAGCACGGCTTCTGCAATGGCACAGCCCGAACGGGGTTCGGTGCCGCCACCAAGCTCGTCGAGGAGGAAGAGCGTTTCCTCATCGGCCGAGCCGACGAGCACTTTCATGTTCTGCAGGTGTGAGGTATAGGTGGAGAGGTCGTTGTCGATGCTCTGCTGGTCGCCGATGTCGATGAAGATACTGCCGAAGATACCGCACTCGGAGGTGGGGCGCAGGGGGACGGGCATGCCGCATTGCAGCATGTATTGTATCAGTCCCACAGCCTTGAGCAACACTGATTTGCCACCGGCATTGGGACCGGAAATGATGAGGATGCGTGATTTGTCGGACGGGTCAGACTGGTCGGACGTGTCGGACAAGCGCAAAGCAAACGGTACCACGGCATCTTTTTTCTGGAGGTAGAGCAGGGGGTGGCGGGCATCCATCCATTCGATGCGGGGCTCGCGGTGGAGGATAGGGACGCTGGCACCCAGCTCCACGGCCACACGGGCTTTGGCGCGCAGGAAGTCGATGCGGGCCAGGAAGCGGTAGGCCTCTTCGAGTTGCGGCAGCAGGGGGCGCAGGCGGTCGCTGAAAGTGAGTAGGATGCGCTGTATCTCGTGGTGTTCGTCGAAGTCGAGCTCGCGGAGGTCGTTGCCGAGCTCCACCACCTCGGCAGGCTCCACGAAGGCGGTGAGGCGGGTGGCACTCTCGTCCTGAATGAGACCTTTGATTTTGCGGCGGTGGGTGGTGAGCAGCGGAATGACGGGACGGCCATCGCGGATGGTCACCTCGGCCCCCTCGGGGGCCCACCCTTCGCGCTTGGCGCGGGCCAGGGTGCTGCTGACCTGGGCGTCGACCTCGGCGGCCTTGCGGGCCTTGGTGCGCCGTATCTCGGCGAGGGCAGGGGAGGCGTTGTCGTAGAGCTCGCCGTGGTCGTCGATGAGCTTGCCAAGCAGCGAGTTGATGACGTTGAACTGCGAGCTCTTGCCGCCGTAGCCAAGCTCCACCTCGATGGCGAGGTTGCGCAAGGCGGTGTATTGCTGGTGCTCCTCGGCGGTGAGGAAATGGTAGCATTCGCGGATGGTGCGCAGCGAGAGTTTTAAGTCAAACAGTTGTTCTAGGGGAATAAAGGTGTTGCCCACATGGAGGTGGGTGAGGGTGGGGGTGAGGTCGATAAAATCCTGCTGGGGAAACTCGCTCTCCATGAGCACTATCTGGCGCATTTCTTCGGTGAGTTGCAGCTCGTATTGCACCTTCTCGAAGTCGGAAGAGAAGCGCATCTCGTCGGCCATGCGGGCGGCGAGGGTGTTGCTGCATTGTTCCACCACCATTTGGCGGATGCGGTCGAATCCCAGTTTCTGTTCGATATTGTTGTCCATTTAGTCGAAATCTAGATAGAAGGGCCAGTGTTGGCGGAAGGTGTCGAGTTTTTCTTTGTCGAGGGTGACGGTGACGGATTGGTTGGCACCGGCTTCCGCTTCAGCAACGACGAATCCTTTGTAGTCGATAAGGGCGCTGTTGCCAGTATATTTTCCACCTGCACCGTCTACGCCGCTGCGGTTGCAGCCCAGTACATAGCTGAGGTTCTCAATGGCACGGGCCTTGAGCAGTGTTGTCCAAGCTTCGTGACGACTCCCCGGCCAGTTGGCGCAGACGAGTAGAAGATCATAATCCATTTCGGTGTATTCAGAATAATCCGAGTATTCTGATTTATTCCTAAGCCATTTTGGAAAACGTAGGTCATAGCAGACGGCGGGTTTGATGCGCCAGCCTTTGTACTCGAATACCTTGCGTTTGGTGCCGCGAGCTATCACGTCGTACTCGCCGCTGACGCGAAAAGTGTGGGCCTTGTCATAGGTGTCATAGGAGCCATTGGGATAGACCCAATGCAGGCGATTATAACATTGGCCGTTCTCTTTTACAATCCAGGTGCCGATAAACAGTAGGTCGTATTTTGCAGCCATGTGGCGCGCCCATTGCAGCGTGGGACCTTCCTGTTCCTCGGCCAATGCGGCCATGTGGTCACCGAAGCCGGTGGTAAAAGTCTCGGGAACGACGAAAAGGTCGCTCTTTGGGCTTTCGACAAGCGTTTGTTCTACCTTTTTGCGGTTGGCTTCGGCATCGCCCCAGATGATATCTTGTTGAAAGAAGGTTAAGACCATTGCTTTATCTGTTCTAAATCTTGTTGTAACTGATGTTGTAACGCTTCGATTGAATCGAAGCGCACGATGTCGCGGAGACGGTGGACAAATTGTACTTCAACGGTTTGGTCATAAAGGTCGCCGTCGAAATCCAATAGGTGGACCTCCAAAGCGGGTTTCTCGATGCCATAGGTGGGGATGGCTCCTAGGTTTGCCATTCCAAAGTAACTTGGCTGCTCCCCTAAATTAGGGGAGCTGGCAGCCGCTTGCGGCTGACTGAGGAGTGTGACATCCACAGCGTAGACCCCTTCTTTGGGCAACATTTTTCGGGTGCCTTCCAGCGAGATGTTGGCGGTGGGGAAACCGAGGGTATGACCCACGCCGCGGCCGTGGAGCACCTTGCCGGTGAGGCTGTAGGGACGACCCAGCAGGGCTGCGGTCTCTTCGACGGCACCGCTCGTCAGGCTCTCGCGGATGCGGCTGGAGCTGATGGGTTGGCCATTGACGAGGAATGGCTCCCCGCGTTGCAGGGTGAAACCTAACTCTGTGGCTAACTGCGGCAGACGGTCGAAGTCGTCATTCTGTTTGCTGCCGAAGCGGCTGTCATATCCCAGCAGCAGGCTGCGCATGTTCAGTTTCTCGTATAGCAGACGTGCCATCTTGCAGGCTGACAATTGCGCCACCTCGCGGGTGAAAGGCAGCACAGCAACATACTTGGTACCCGCCTCGAAGAGCAGTTGTAGATGTTCCTTATGGTCGTCGAGCCAGTATTCGTTATTGCGGCGGCCGAGGACGAAGGAGGGGTGGCTTGTCAGCGTGACTACTAAAGTTGAAAGTTGAAAGTTGAAAGTTGAAAGTCGCTGGAGCAATGCTTTGTGGCCGCGGTGGACACCATCGAAAACGCCAACGGTGACTGCCGTGGGTTCGGGGATTGAAGCGATGGAACCGTGTATGTCGTAGAGTTGGAACATTAGTGTAGTCTTAGCATGGGGCAAAAATTGAATGTGGCACCTACAGCGAACTGATTGCGGTGGCCGTAATCCGTCGTTGTGCCGTCCGTATAGGTGCCCGTGGAGGGCAGGTAATGGTAAAGGGTGCCGTAAAGAGAGAGGTTGTAGTTGGAGACCTCCGGTCCATCGGACCAGTTCCATCCTACCTGAAGGGTGATGACCCGTGTGCGGTCGAAGGTCAGCCCCGGGGTATTGGCCGAGAGGTTGCTGAAATGCCAACTGCCCAGCAAGGGTACGAAATCCTTGCCGTGCCAATAACTTGCCAAAAAGCTCCAACCGTTGAGAGCAATACTCATTTCCGGATAGATGCCCCACCCTTGGGAGAAGGGTACGGCGGCATTGCCGTGTTGATGATACCACATCACGCGGCAGCTCAAATCAAAATAAGAATCAAGGGAATACTCACGGGATAACCCTAGTCCTGCGGAGGCATTGAAGTTGTTGTTGATTCTGTGTTCTACACTCATGTTCTGACCGCCTTCGTGTTGCACCACAAAATGCAGAGGCAGATAGACATCCCAGTTGCCAAAATAGTGGAGCAGCCGACCGGAAAGACCTGTTGTGAAGCGTTCGGGCACCGGGCTGCGGTCCCAGATAAATTCGCTCCAGTTGGTCCAGATTTCCATGATCATCCATTTGTTGCTTGCTTCCAGCGCAAAGCCCGCCTCGGGGTCGCTCACCAATGCCCGTTCGGGGTTGTAAAGGGGCATGGGAAGATTGTGGCCACTATTGTCAAGACATCCCAAAGTTAGCTTGACATTGGGCTTGAACATAATCTTTGCTTGTACCCATGGCAGCAAGTGCAAGGGGCGCGACACGCTGTCGTACAGTGGATAGGCACCGTAAGTGGTGGTGGCGGGGTAGTCGCGTGCACCCCAATAGTTCAGCCAGTGGAAGCCCCCCTTAAGGGACACTTTGTCATTGAGATTCCATTCCACTTTCGGCTGCAACACACACCCCGGCAGAGTATAGCCGCTGATGCGGTCGCCGAAGTATTCGTTGTCGATAAAGAAGACGGAGCCGTCGACGTGGAGGAAGAGGGTGTTTGTGTCTTGGTCTTGGGCGTGGGTGGGATTAATGGACAGAATGGGTTCAATGGGCAGGAAACCCATCAAACCCATTAAACCTATCAACCCCAGCAGCTTCCTCATTTGCCGAGGGCGTTGATGATGGCCTCCTCAATGGCGGCGCCGCGGAGGTCGCGGGCGAGGATGGTGCCGTCGGGGCCGATAAGCATAATCTGCGGGATGCCGTTGACGCCGTAGGTGTCGGTGGCCGTGCGGGTGCTATCCACCAGCTGGGGATAGGTGATGCCGAGGTCGGCCATCACTTTCTCGTGGGCGGCCTTGCGGGCTTCGGCGTCGCCGCGCTCCCACACGTTGAGGCCCACGATGACGAGGCCTTTCTTCTCGTATTTCTTCCACAAGGGCACGAGGTTGTCCTTAATCTCGTTGCGGCAGGGACCGCACCAGCTGGCGTAGAAGTCGACCAAGGCGAGCTTGCCGTCGATGAGGTCGCTCAGCTTGCCGTCGACACCCTGGATGTCCACATAATGCTTGCCGGCCGAGGTGGCGTCGATGGCTTTGAGCTGTGCCAGCTTGGTCTGCACGGGCTTGCTGTCGGCCACACGGGGCGAGGCTGCATTGACGATGCTGTCGAACTGGCTGTAGGTGAACTCGCCCAGACGCGAGATGTGCTGCATGGCCATGACGCCCAGCACATTGTCGCCGTTCTCGTGATAGAGGCTCCAGCAGGCGTCGAGCATGCGGTCGTTGGCAATTCTTTCGAGGCTGTCGAGCACATGCTCTACCTCGGCACGTTCGGCAGCATTGGGGGCGCTGTAATACAGAGGAATATACTCTTCCATCTGGCTCTCGATGTCCTTGGTGTCGAAGCTCGAGTTGAAGGCTTGCATCTTGTCGTTCAAGGGGGTGCCGCCGACCGTCTCGTCGCTCACAGTGATAACGCCGCTTTCGATGATGCACAGGGACTCGAAGGCCTCGCCGACCATCATGGCGATCCAGGGCTCCTCGACGGTGCCGTTGAAGGTGAACTTGCCGTCGGTCACCAGGGCGCTGTCGGCGGGTGCCGACGGGTCGTCGCTATTGTACAGATAGACCATCTTGCCGTTCATCTCTTCGGCGCCGACGGTACCGTTAATGGTGTACTGGTTCTTGTTGCCGCAGCTGCCGAGAATGGCGATAACTGCCACGGTGCAAATGACTTGGAATGCTTTTTTCATCTTGTTTATTATAAAAAATACGGCTGCAAAGGTACGACTTTTGCAGGATATGGCCAAATATTTTTTTCGTGCCTAAGACCTGTTGTCTCCGTTTCATCGACGTGCTACCGCCGTGTCATCTCCGACCCGGGTCGGACTTGAGTCGGAGTTGATACGGAGTTGAGTCGGAGTTGATACGGAGTTGGTGTTAAGTATCAGCTAGTTATATTTTATGAATTTAGAATAATTTTTAAGATTTTTCTTAAAATTGTTTTTTGGGTGTTTGTTGGTTGATAATCAGTGTTTAATGTTTATTTTTCAGGAGTTGTTGATTTTTTTCTCGCGATATGTCAAAAAAAAGTCGTATTTTTGCAAACTAATTTCATTGGTAAATAAAACGCGATATTATGTATACAGACACTTCTAAATTCATCGGCGAAGGCCTCACTTATGACGACGTCCTGCTCGTCCCCGCTTACTCCGAAATCCTCCCCCGCGAGGTGACGGTGGCATCCCGTTTCTCGAAGAACATTGCGCTGAACACCCCACTGGTTAGTGCTGCCATGGACACTGTTACCGAGGCTGCTATGGCCATTGGCATGGCTCAGGAAGGTGGCATCGGTGTGCTGCATAAGAACATGAGCATTGAGCGCCAAGCCAATGAGGTGCGCAAGGTGAAACGTGCCGAGAACGGTATGATTATCGACCCTGTGACCCTCGACAAGGATGCGAAGGTGAAAGATGCTTTGCATTTGATGGAAGAATATGGTATCGGCGGCATTCCCATTGTCGATGAGAACCGTATGCTCATCGGCATGGTGACCAACCGCGACCTGCGTTTTGAGCGTGACATGGAACGTCCGCTGAGTGAGATTATGATTACCAAGCTCATCACCACCCATGTGGGTACCACTTTTGCCGAGGCCACTGATATCCTGCAGCAGCACAAGATTGAGAAGCTTCCTGTGGTCAACGACAAAGGCCAGTTCATGGGTCTCATCACCTATCGCGACATCATGAAGACCAAGGAGCGCCCCATGGCCTGCAAGGATGCCAACGGTCGTCTGCGTGTGGCTGCCGGTGTGGGTATCACTCCCGACATGATGGACCGTGTGGATGCTTTGGTGAAAGCCGGTGCCGACGCCATCGTCATCGATACTGCCCATGGCCATTCCGTGCGTGTCGTCGAGGCTCTCAAGAGCGTGAAAGCCAAATACAAGAATATTGATGTCGTCGTGGGTAATATCGCCACTGGCGAAGCTGCCCTGATGCTGGCCGAGGCCGGTGCCGATGCCATCAAGGTGGGTATCGGCCCCGGAAGTATCTGCTCCACCCGTATCGTTGCGGGAATCGGCGTGCCGCAGCTTACCGCCATTTGTGAGGTTTGTGGTGCCCTGAAACAGAAAGGCTATGATGTGCCTGTCATTGCCGACGGTGGTATCCGCTACAGCGGCGACATCGTCAAGGCTCTGGCTGCAGGTGCCAGCAGTGTCATGGTCGGCTCTCTGGTGGCCGGCGTGGAAGAGGCTCCCGGCGAGACCATCATCTATGAAGGCCGTAAGTTCAAGAGCTACCGTGGCATGGGCTCGCTCGAGGCTATGCAGGCAGGCAGCAAGGACCGTTACTTCCAGGACAAGGAGACCGATGCCAAGAAACTTGTCCCCGAAGGTGTCGTTGGACGTGTGCCTTACAAAGGAACTCTTGCTGAGGTTCTTTACCAGATGGTAGGCGGTCTCAAGGCTGGTATGGGCTACACTGGTAGCCGCACCATCGGTGACCTGCAGAAAGCCAAGTTCATCCGCATCACCGATGCCGGTCGCACCGAGAGTCATCCGCACGATATCGCCATCACCCGTGAGGCCCCGAACTATTCGAGATAAGAGGTCGTAAAGTCATAAAGTTGTAAAGTCAAAAAGACAGATGAGAAAGAAGATATTGCTGGCTTCAGCCCTGTTTTCAATTTTCGGTTTTCAATATTCACATTCACAAGTACAGAATCCTGTCGTTATGGAGATTGGCGGTCGCCAAATCCATCAGCAGGAGTTTATGAAGGACTTCAATCAGTCGGTGGGCGATAATCTTGTGGCTCATAATGCCAGTGAGGCGGAGAAACGCAAGGCTCTTGATGAATATGTTGAACTCTATGCCAATTTCCAGGCTAAGTTGCGCGATGCCGTGAGTCTTGGCCTCGATACCACCGCTGATTTGCGTAATGAGTTGGCACGCTACCGCAAGGACCTCGCCGCTCCTTATCTTATCGACTCGGCGATGCTCAAGAAAATCATGAGTGAGGCCTATGAGCGCAACCATTACGCCCTGCATGTGGCTCACATACTGGTTAAGGTGAGTCCCGACGCAGCTCCTGAGGATACTCTCGCGGCATACAACCGCGCCATGGAACTCTACCAACGTGTGACGAATGGTGAAAACTTCTACGACCTTTCTATCGAGGAGGTCCGCCGCCAGGATCCCCGTGCCAAAGTACAGCCCAACGAGGGCGAGTTGAATTATTTCACCGCCTTCGACATGGTATATCCCTTCGAGAATGCTGCCTATGCGCTACAGCCTGGTGAGGTGAGCCTGCCGGTGCGTACTCGCTATGGCTATCATATCATCAAGCTTTTCGAGCGTTCGGAGTTCTACGGACGAGTGACGTTGCAGCACTATTGGAGCCGCAACCATAATGCCGAGAAGAATATGGATCAGGTGTATGCCCGTCTGCAGTCGGGCACGCCCTTCGAGATGGTGGCCCTCCAGAGCGATGACCTCAGTACTGCCGACAAGGGAGGCTATATCTATGATGCCTCCATGCAGCAGTTGCCGCAGGAATATGTCACTATCCTCAGCCGTTTAAAAGAGGGTGAGTTCTCTCGCCCCTTCCTGACCCGCTACGGCTGGCACATCGTGCGACTGGTGAAGAAGGACACGATACCTTCGTTCGAGAAGATGGAACCTTTCTACCGTCAGCGCATGGCTCGCGATCCCCGTGGTGCGGCTTCGCGCAAATCCTTTGCCTCCTCGGCCCGCAAGAAATATGGCATCATTGACCTCACCATGACACCAGTGGCCACCAAGAAGGCCTCTAAGAAAGGCAAGAAACAGCCAGTGAAGATGATGGCTTCGCTTGATGAGCTGACCGCCAATATCGACAACAGAGTCTTCAGTGCCAAATGGAAGAAGAATGACTCAGTTTTTACTGACTTGCGTCCTTTGGTGCGGGTGCCTGATAAGGAATATAACATGTTGGACTTTGCCAACTTCGTTTATCGCTCTCAGAAATATGAGTCGCGCTCGGAACTCGGCTACTACGTTCGTCAACGCTTTGAAGACTTTCTCGACAGCGTGACCATCGTTTATGCTGACTCCCAGCTTGAAAAGGATTATCCTGAATTTGCTGCACTTGTGGAGGAATACCGTCGTGGACTGATGATTTTCAACTATAACGAGCAAATGATATGGGTAAAAGCCATCAAGGACAGTGTAGGCTTCTCAAATTTCTACCAGCGAGAGAGTGCCAAAAAGAGTCTTGATAATCCCGACGACTCCATTTATTTTTGGCATACGCGTGCGCGTGTGGTGGCTTTTGAAGTCCCCGACAGCCGTTGCCTTGATTCAGAGAAGGCAGTCAAGGTGTTGCGTAAGGCAGTAAAAAAGAACCTTTCGTCGGCTGACATGCAGGAGGCCCTCCTCCAGAAGGTTGACACCAAGAAATGTGACAACGAACCGCCAGTGACCTATACCTTGGAGGTGGTGGAGAAGACCCGTCAGAACCTTCTCGCAGACGACCAGTGGGAGCAGGGTATCTATGCTGTCCATTCGGGCAAAGGTTACAGGGTGCTTGTAGTGCAGGACATCATTGCTCCATGCATCAAAGGACAGATGGAGGCTCGCGGATACTATCTTAATGCCTGGCAGAACGAGGTAGAGGAAAATCTCTGCAAGGAACTGCGTAGCAAATACAGAGTGAAAATTAACCACAATGTCGTTGACAAGATTCGCTTCTAGTCTGTTGGCAGCCATGTTGTTGTTCTCGGCTTGTTCGCAGGTCGGGGGTGACCGTTCGCCAGTGGTGGCCAGCGTCTACGGACGTGAGTTGCACCAGAGCGATCTGGTGGGGTTGGTGCCTGCAGGACTCTCAAAGGAGGACAGTATGGCGGTGGTGAAGAATTATGTGGAACAATGGATTAGGCAGGCCGTTATCCTGGCAAAGGCTGAGAAGAACGTCAAGACCGACTTCTCGCACGAATTGCAGGACTACAAGAACAGCCTGCTGGCCTACGCCTACGAGCGTCAGATTATCGACCAGTTGCTCGATACATTGGTGACAGATGCCCAGATAGAGGATTATTACAATGAGCACAAGAATGACTTTCTGTTGAGAAGCAGCATTGTTAAGGCAGTTTATGTGACGGCACCTGTGAAGTCGCCTGCTGTGGCCAAAATTAAGAAGATAGTTCTCCGTAACAGATTTACTGCCAGTGACGTGATGGAACTTGAGGAAACGGCTTCCCATAATGGTCTTGTGGGTTACTATGACATAGATAACTGGATTCCGTTTGTGACCTTGCAGACCACCATCCCTGTCACCGCCTACAACGAACAAGCTTTCCTGCGGCAGCACCACTCCATAGCCTTCAGCGACGATTCGCTTTTCTATGCTGCCCGCATCCTTGACTACAAGGTTACTGACGAAGTCTCACCTCTCACGATTCAACGTGATAACATTAAAGCAATTATCCTTAACCATAGAAAGATAGATATCCTTAACAAGCTTCAGTCCGACCTGTTGAAAGAGGCAGAGGAAGGTGGCGATGTTGAAAGGATGTTGTGAGAAAAAGAAGAAAATGAACATGAAAAAATTATTGTTGGCTTTGGCACTCTTGATGATTCCCGCATGCGGTAGTCAGATGCTGAGGGCCCAGAAAGGCACCCTGGTCGACGGTGTAGCCGCCATTGTAGGAAAGAATATCGTGAAATATTCCGATATTGAACGCTCGTTGGCACAGATGCGTCTGCGGTCGGGTGTGACCGATGCACAGGCATCGCGCTGCGCCATACTGGAGAACCTCATACTCACCCAACTGCTGGTGCACAAGGGCGAGGTGGATAGTATTGAGGTGCAAGAAGAACAGGTGAAGCAATACCTTGACTATTATCTTGAAAGTGATCTCCAACAGTACGGCTCCAAGGAGGCTCTGCGAGAAGCTACGGGTTTCAGCTACGATGAGTTGAAGGAACAATATGACCGCATGATACGGGTCAACTTGCTTAGCCGTAATGTGGAATATCAAATTACCGAAGGGGTCAAGGTGACCCCTGCCGAGGTTACCGAATTCTTTAAGTCGCTGCCTGTTGATAGTCTTCCGATGATGCCTGAGAAATATGAGATTTCGGAGATTGTCATACAGCCTGTCATTTCCGAGGCTGAACGTGACCGTGTGCGTGCCCAACTTGCAGAATTACGTGAACGTGTGATTAAAGGCGAGAGTTTCTCCATGTTGGCGACCCTCTATTCGCAGGATCCCGGCTCTGCCAAGAAAGGAGGCGAGTTGGGATTTTTCCCGCGTGGACGTATGGTGGCCGAGTTTGAGTCGGCGGCTTTTGCGTTAAAGCCAGGAGAGGTGTCTCCCATAATTGAGACTCAGTTTGGTTTTCATATCATCCAGCTTATTGAGCGTCGTGGCAACACGGTCAATGCCCGTCATATTCTCATCTCTCCCAGAGTGTCGACCGAGGACATGCTAAAAGCCCGTATGACTCTTGATAGTCTTGCTTCCGAGATACGCGACGGTAAGATTAGTTTCGAGGATGCTGCCCGCCAGTACAGCACGGTTGACAATGCCAAGCAAGGAGGTACGGTGACCAACCAGACTGACGGTAGCAGCCGTTTTGACGCCGAGGCACTTAAGCAGCACTATTTTGCTGTGGGTATTCCAGGAATGGATGTGGGAGAGATTTCCACAGCCACAGCTTTTAAAAACGAAGACAACCGCGATGCCTATCGTATTGTGCGCCTCAATCGCAAATATCCTGCCCACAAGGCCAACCTTGTGGATGACTACGACAATATCTACAATGCAGCCCTTGTCACTGCAAAACAGAAACGCTTGCAAGAGTGGGCACGAAAGCAGGCCAAGAGTACCTATATCCACTTGTCTGACGAGTTCAAGGACTGCACTTTCGATAACCTTGTTTTTTAATCATAACGTGCTATGAGTGACAAAGAACAACTCGATCTTCTCGTCCAGAAATATACTGCTCTCCGCACGGAGATGGGTAAGGTTATTGTCGGACAGCATGAAGCTGTCGATTCTCTGCTATTGGCTCTCTTTACAGGTGGACACTGCCTGCTGTTAGGTGTTCCTGGGCTGGCAAAGACTCTTATGGTAAACACACTGGCACAGACGCTAGGCTTGTCGTTTAATCGTATCCAGTTCACTCCCGATCTCATGCCTTCCGACATCACTGGCTCGGAGATTCTTGACAGTGAGCGCAACTTCAAGTTCATCCAGGGCCCTCTGTTCTCTTCGGTGGTCCTTGCTGATGAAATCAACCGCACGCCTCCCAAAACACAGGCGGCACTCCTTGAGGCTATGCAAGAGAAGAGAGTCACCGTGGGTGGCACGTCCTATCTGCTGCCGCAACCATTCTTTGTCCTCGCCACTCAGAACCCCATTGAGCAAGAGGGAACCTATCCTTTGCCTGAAGCCCAGCTTGACCGCTTCATGTTCAATGTCCGTCTCGACTATCCATCATTTGAGGAGGAAGTGCAGATTGTGAAGCAGACTACTGTCAATCAGACTGTCATGGTTGAGAAGGTGCTCAATGCAGAGGAGATTCTAGGATTCCAGGCGGTTATACGCAATATGCCTGTCCCCGATAACGTGGTGGAGTATGCAGTAAGGCTTGTTGGACAGACTCGTCCAACCAATCAGACGGGTCAGACATCCCGCTACATCTCGTGGGGCGCTGGTCCTCGTGCATCGCAGTATCTAATTATGGGTGCTCGCACTCATGCCGCACTGCATGGCAAGTATTCGCCTGATGGAGAGGATGTTCGTGCTGTTGCCTTCAATGTGTTGCGCCACCGCATCGTGCGTAACTATTATGCCGAGGCCGAAGGCATCACTACCGACCAGATTATTTCCGAATTGTTGAAGTCATGAAAAGGTTTTTTTTAGCGACCACTCTGCTCCTCTTGTTTTCTGCTGCTCATGCGCAGTCCGGGCTTTATGTGCCGTCGGCCAAACCAGTGAAGAATATGCAGAAGGCGCTGATGAATCCTGAAACGTTCCATCTCTTGCTTGCCTATCATGGCAACGACTCAACCTATTCTGTGACTGACCTCGACCTCCTCGATTCTACCTATCGCATAGCCTTCGACATCAATAATCCAAAGTTATACACAATGACTGTGGAAAGCTATGTCAACAATGACGAGGTGCTGGGAAATAAACGAATAGAGAGTGTTGTGCGCTATTTCGCCATGCGCTCGAACTCGAGGTCGCCTTTCCCCATACGCTATGCCCATAATCCGATACGATGCTCGTGCCATGGAGACAGTGTGGAAACACTTCGTTTCGAGGTACCCACCGAAACGGCAGTCTATGATTGTGGACAACTTCCCGAATCGCGTCGAAAGTTGAATAAGAGCATCGACCTCACCAATACTGTTCTTGTGACTTTCCGTAATGACCCTGATGGGTGTGTCGGTAGTGTCCGGGGATGCTATATGCCGTCGGAGGACAGCCTGGTGCGTGGCTATTATGCACAGTTAGCGCTGACAAAAGGTTCCGTCTATGCCATTGATAACACCAAGGATACATGTCCTGGAGGTATGGAAATCAAGATTGAAGACCATCTTGACTACAAGACTACCGTCGAACGATACCACCTCATTCCGCATCCTAAACAGTTGCTCGTTCAGGCTGGGTATGTTGTCATCAGCAGTAACTATGGACGTGGCCTCGACGAATGTGAGATGGAGCAGAAAGACTCTATCTTTATTCGCATCCCTGTTACCGAAGATCAGGTTTCATCCAAACTAAAGTTCTTCGCTAAAGAGAAGACTTCGCGTGGTGTGGAGTATAAGGCGTTGTCTACGCGCAAGATGCCAGGCAAGGGGCAACTCATGCTTCAGGCACCCATCAGTGTCGACCAGTTCGACACCATTTATCTTGGTAAACGAATCAGCGAGAAGGAGCTTAAGAGTTATTTCTATGAAGTGGACTCGCCCACTGAGGCCGCAGCTTTTGCTGTCGGTAAGCGTTTTTTCGTGGCTTACACGGTTGGCAAACATGGCGAGTATGAGCTCAAGAAAGCTCTCAAAGCATTGTTCCGTATTGTCCCCGAACAAGAAGAAGACCAGCAAAAGGTCCCTGTTAAGGGCAGAAAAGAACTGAAAGGCGAAGAAATCCTCGAAGATTAATCCTAAAATCCTATTCGATACTTTGAAAATCAGAATCTAGAAATTTGAATTCAAAAAAATGGCTTACTTACAGACAGATGTCACCAAGGTCACCACGCGTGTACTTCAGAATATGAAACTTCATGGCGAGAAAATTGCCATGCTTACAGCCTATGACTATTCCATGGCTTCACTTCTCGAGAGTGCCAAGATAGATGTTGTTCTAGTCGGCGATTCCGCCGCCAACGTCATGGAAGGTCATAAAACAACTCTCCCCATTTCGCTCGACGAGATGATTATCTATGCCGCTTCGGTGGTACGTGCTATTAAACGTGCTCTCGTTGTAGTTGATATGCCGTTTGGTACTTATCAAGGCAACTCGAAGCAAGCTCTTGCATCTGCCATTCGTATCATGAAGGAAACTGGTGCTGACGCTATTAAGATGGAAGGCGGTGAGGAAATCCTCGAGTCCATCCAGCGCATCCTTTCGGCTGGTATTCCTGTTATGGGACATCTTGGCCTTACTCCGCAGAGCATCAATAAGTTCGGTACCTATGCCGTCCGTGCCACCGAGCAGGAGGAAGCCGAACAGGTGAAGAAAGACGCCCTCATCCTTCAAGAGGCAGGATGCTTCGCCTTGGTACTGGAGAAGATTCCCGCCAAGCTGGCAGCCGAGGTTACAGACGAATTGAAAATCCCCACTATAGGTATTGGCGCCGGGCAAAAGACTGACGGACAGGTACTCGTTTTGCAGGACATGCTAGGTATCACTCAGCAGTTCAAGCCCCGCTATCTGCGTACCTATGGCACCTTTGGCGAGGACATCTCCAACGCTATCCGCCACTACATTACTGATGTCAAATCCGGCGACTTCCCCAGCGAGAAAGAACAATACTAATTTCAGAATCTTAATCCTATGATGGCCATGAGGTGCCATTGCTGGTTGGCTATCTCAATAAGGCTTTGTGAGCCTATATGTGAGTACATGTAGTGTGCTGTCAGCCCGGTGAACCAGCGTTCCCATGAGCGGATAGCTGCGGCGCGTGCAATGATAATCACTTGTGGAAATTTTGTCTGCCACTCTTGACTTTCCCCTCCAAAGCGACAGATAGCTTTGTTGTGTATGATAAGATAGGGAATGGCCGAGATGTGAAATAACCATTTGTGGGGGAGGACGAAATTGTATCCATAACCCACACCCATCGAAATAAATAGATTGGTAATTTGGTAGAGTTCTGTACCTTGTGTACTGTCGCCCAATGTGAGTTGGCCGAAGCCTAGGTTTGCCCCAGCGATGAGACTTCCGGTGCTGCGTTTCTGGATATAGGATTGAGTGAAGGCTGCAGGGTAGGAGAATTTGCGGTTGTTGAAGACATAGTATCCGCTAAGAAAGAAATTAGCTTGGGAGACGAAACCATTCGGAAGATTTAGATCAAGGACTGAGTCGCCGTTTAATGAAGGAATCAGTAGCGCTGATTCAATATGGAAAGAGCCTTCGAGGGAGTGAATGAGACTCGCTTCGGCCTCGAAACCGAATTTTCGGCTGTAAACATCAAATCGGAATTCAAGGTCCTGTTCTTTGGCGCGTGTCAAATGCTCCGGTTTGGCGGAAGCAGAAAGAGTAATGCCGCTGTAGCCCAGTGAGAAGCTGACTTTGCCTTTAGGGGAGGACTTGAGGTCGACTTTCATCAAGCCGTTTTTGCCGATGGTCTCGGTTTGCACGCCGTAGAGTGAGAGTTTCGGACGTATCTTGATTGTCCAAGGGTAATTAGGGCGTGAGATGAAGTTGGTGTCGTAGTTGATTCGGTGGTAGCGTTGTTTCAAGATGCTGTCGGCATACTGAAAAAAATTGCCGTTCTGCGCATATAGCGATAGGTTGCACAGAACGGCAATAATGAGTAATGAGCTTTTCCGAAACATGTTATTTTACTACCTCCGCTTCGACGTAGTCTTCTTTGTTCTGACTGGCTTTTTGGGCAGACTCGAGGTAGTCTTCGACTAGGTTGAGGCCTGCGAGGGCAGTGAAACTGGCGCAACCAATGCTAATAAAGGCGATGCCGAAGAGAATGCTGAGGGTGGCTGCAGTAATCTCAGGAACGAATATGCTCCACACGCCAAAGCCTATGACCAAGAGCCCTAGTAGCAGCATGAGCCACCAACTCTTGGCTCCCGCGCGGTAGTATTTTACCGTGTTGAGGGTGAAGTCGACACCTTCGAAGAAGATGAATGCTCCAAGCAGGATAGCGATAATCTCTGGATGGATGATGATAAGCACGCCAAGGGTTATCAAGAGCACCGATGCGGTAATTCGCATGGTCTCGAGGCTGCGTGCTGCGGCCTTGTATTCAAGAATGAAGAAGACCGTGCCAGTGATGATGATGACTACACCCAGCATCTTGGCAAAGAATTCAATGGTGGCCAAAGGCGAGCAGAAACAGAGGATGCCGAGGGCCGAGAAGAGGATTCCGCGGATGGTGAGGCTTGTTTTTGAACTTTTAAACATATTCGGTTTAAGGTTTAATATTTATAGTCTCGTATTTATTATTTTTCACTTTTCTGAGTGGCCGAGGAGACAGGCTTGCTTGCAGGGGTGGCGATGGATGCACGCATGTCTGTGTCGGCTTGGATGTTCTTCATGCGGTAGTAGTCCATGATGCCGAGGTTGCCATTGCGGAAGGCTTCGGCCATGGCCAGTGGCACTTCGGCCTCGGCCATGATGACCTTGGCGCGGGCTTCCTGGGCTTTGGCTTTCATCTCCTGCTCGCTGGCAACAGCCATAGCGCGACGCTCCTCGGCCTTGGCCTGGGCGATGTTCTTGTCGGCGTTGGCTTGGTCCATTTGCAACTGTGCACCGATGTTCTTACCCACGTCGATATCGGCGATGTCAATGGAGAGAATCTCGAAAGCGGTACCACTGTCGAGGCCTTTGGTAAGGACAAGCTTTGAGATGCTGTCGGGGTTCTCAAGCACCTGCTTATGGCTCACGGCCGAACCGATGGAAGTGACGATACCTTCGCCGACACGGGCGAGGATGGTCTCCTCTCCGGCGCCACCAACGAGTTGTTTGATATTGGTACGCACGGTGACACGGGCTTTAGCAATAAGCTGAATACCGTCCTTTGCCACTGCGGCCACGGGAGGAGTGTCGATAACCTTGGGGTTGACAGAGGTCTGCACGGCCTTGAGCACGTCGCGACCAGCGAGGTCAATGGCTGTGGCGGTCTTAAAGTCGAGGTTCATGTTGGCTTTGTCGGCGCTGATGAGAGCGTTGACAACCGATGCTACATGACCGCCAGCGAGGTAGTGGGCCTCAAGGTCATTCTGCTGAATCTTCAGGCCTGCTTTCGAGGCGGAAATCATGTTGTTGATGATAACAGTGGGAGGCACTTTGCGGAAGCGCATGAAGATGAGTTGCACCAGCGAGGTGTGGACACCCGAAATCAGAGCCTGGAACCAGATTCCGATGGGGACAAGGTAGAGGAAAAGGATGAGCGCTATGGCGCATACTCCGACGATAATGGCAGTTTCCATAATGTTTAATGTTTATTTGTTATTAATTTAGTTTTCAAATCTTTTATCAGAAGTCTCGACGACGTCAATGCGGTAGCCTTCGATGGCCACCACTTCGATGGGATGGTCGGGATCAATGAACTTGTTGACGGCATGTACCTCCATCGTCTCGCCGTCGATAAGAGCTTTGCCCGTGGGAGCGAGACGCGAGATGGTGACACCCTTGGTGCCCACTTTCACGGCAGGCTCCAATTGGTTGACCTTACTATTGCTCTCTTCGTTGAGGCTAAACCTTTTCCAAGTCTTGGTCTTCATGAACCATGCGAGCATTAGCACGCAAAGTGCGATGGAGCAAAGCAGGATGATTGTGCCGACGGTAGAACCGAACAAGGTAAAGCTCTGCCATACGCCGAAGGCTATAAGCAGTACTCCGAAAGCACCAGCAATACCGCCAGGCAGGGCTACTATCTCTAAGGCGAGAAGTATCACGCCGAGGAGAAGAACAATGATGAGTAATGTAGTGTTCATGGTGTATTAATTTTCTATAATTTCTGTGGTTAGCTGTTTGTTAAGCAGAGCGGTGTGCATGGGTAGCAGTTCGGAATAGGAACCATGTTTTACGGCACATTTACCATGGCAATGGACCAGTATGGCGCACTGTTCGGCTTGCTCCGTGGTGTGGCGACAGATGTCTACCAAAGCCTTGATGACATAGTCGAAAGTATGGACATCGTCATTATAGAGCACAAGGCTGCTGCCGTTGTCTTCCAACACCACGGCCTCGTCGTCGGCTTGCGGACTTACATAGGGTTTCTCGTCTTTGTTCATATCTTTTCAATCAAGGCTACCGCTTGTGACGATATTCCTTCTTCACGACCTTCAAAGCCTAGATGTTCAGAGGTAGTGGCTTTTACCGATACTTGGTCGATATCGATTTCAAGGGCTTCGGCAATGATCTGCCGCATCTGACTAATGTGAGGCGCCATTTTGGGACGTTGGGCGACGACTGTCGAGTCGATGTTTCTTACTGTGTAGCCGTGCTCTCTAAGCAATTCTCCCACGTGCTTCAATAGTTTTACACTTGAGATGCCTTTGTATTTAGGATCGGTGTCGGGAAAGTGTTTTCCAATGTCGCCTAGGGCGGCGGCACCCAACAAGGCATCGCAAATGGCGTGCAATAACACGTCGGCATCGCTGTGTCCCAGCAGGCCATGTGTGTGCTCTAATTTCACACCGCCAATCCATAACTCCAGGCCCTCCTGAAGTCTGTGTACATCATATCCTGTCCCGATTCTCATCATTTGTCTTGACTACTTGCTAGGTTTCATATCTAGACCAATGGAGACGCGTATGGTATTGGCCAACGAGTTGGTAGAGATGGTAGTGGTGGGGATGAGGTAGGAGAAATCGCCAGTGAAATAGTTATAACGGATGCCGACACCGACGGTGGCATATTGGCGGCCACCCTTGTTGGCATGCTCGTAAAAGTAACCGGCACGCACTACGAAAGTCTCAGAGTACCAGTATTCGGCACCACCAGAAACTTGTATTTCCTGTAGTTCTTCGGTAAGACCGCCGGGAGCATCGCTGAACGACCTTAAGGCACCTTCAACGACACCCATGTTGTTGTAAGCGGGCCAGGCGGCAGTGTCGTTGCGCAGCGGAGGCGTGGGTACCAGCAGTTTGTTGAGGTCGAGCATGAGGGAGATTTTGTTATATTCGTCTATTTTGTTGGTGTAGCGTCCGCCGATGCGCAAATTGGTGGGCAGGAATTCTTTGTCGTTGTCGTCATCGGAATATGAGAGTTTGGCTCCGAGGTTTGAGATGAAAGCACCCAAGGCAAACTCCTGTGTCTTGTCAATTTCCTGCTGGTAGTAGAGTCCGATGTCGGCAGCAAGAGAACTGGCGGGACGGGTAACGACGTTCTCGTCGCCCATCAAAGTTATTCCGTTTGTGAGGTCGGAGCGCAGGAAACGTCCTGTGGCACCAAGGGACAGATTGTCGTTGAGCTTCAGTGCATAGGTTGCATCAATGGCAAACTCGTTGGGATGCAGAACCTGAATCTTGTTGCCTTCCATGTCCGTGTGATCAATATCGCCCAGCGTGAAGTAGGTAAGGCTGGCAGCCGCAGTGCTTCGGGAGTTGATGCGATAATAGCCAGAAAGATAGAAGAGGTTCATATCTCCCACTTTTAACTTGCGCAGCCACGGGGTGTAGGTGGTATAGACACCGACATTGCCATCGATAAATGCGTATTTGGCGTTGTTCCAGTGTGTCGAGTAGGCATCGGGGGTTGTAGCAACTCCCACATCACCCATTGCACTCGAGATACCGTCGGGGGCAATGAGAAGGATAGGCATACCCGTTGAAATAAAATTCTTCTGGTCCTGACCCAGATAAGACTGTGCTTCTATTGTTCCGCACAACGTCACAAGCAAGGTTAGAAATGTCAGTTTTTTCATCTATCTTTGTCTAAATATTCTTTCTTTGTTTTCAAATCAATTTTTATTAACGCGGAATCAAATCTTTTATTGTTCAGCGGACAATACATTTTGTTATGACTTGGTGGGTCTCGCCATCGCTGTCTATTATCACCATGCGTGCCAGGTAGAGTCCGGGAGGTACGTTGCTGACATCCCACAGCACGGGTCCTACCGTGTAGCCTGCCGCTGAGATGGCTGGGGTGAAGGTATTTACTATTTGGCCACGTGGATTGTAGATTTGCAGCTCTGCCGTCGTGATGGATTTCGGGCTGTTCACCCGCAGCTCGAACCGTGCCTGCGTGGTGGCGGGATTGGGCAGGCAACTCAATTCCGAGAAGGCCAGCTCGTCTTCCCCATATACTGTGAAGGGTATCGTGGCCGAGCCTGAGAGCCCGTAGATGTTCCACGCCTTCACAGTCACCTTGTGGCGACCTGGAGTCAGTTTCTGTAGCGTGTAGGCTACACTGCCGCGACGGCTGTCGCCGATATCCTGCTGGTAAAGGTCGTTGAGGACGATGAGGCTGTTGGGATTGTCGTCAATTACTGCCGTGATGTCGTGTCCAAGACCCGTGCCCACGTTGATGCCAACTGAGTCGAAGATATGCGCCAGCAGGGTGGGCGAGGTGCCTGTCAATCCACCGGCCCTGAAATTGGTGTCGCCAATAAAGAGGGTGATCTCTGGCGCCTTCATGCCTTCGATTTCCACATCGCTCATTCCGCCCAGCTTCAACCGTAGGAAACTGCCTGTGGCGTGGTCCGAACCCGACTTGGCGTAGTGGCTTAACTTGGCATAGGCATACTGGTAGGGGACATCGCGCGGCACTAGGAACGTGTATTCAAAGCGTCCGCCAGTCACTGCGTGGCTACCTTTGTATAGCACGGTTTTTTGTTGCCAGAAAGAGATTTGGGTATAGGGATTGTCGTTGGCTAGTGTCGTTGAGCGCATCTCGCGGTCGAAGACAATCGGATACAGTGTACCATCGAAATCCTCTATCAGGTTGCCGTCTTTGTCCTGAACCTCACCCTGCACCGTGACGCGTGAAAGAACATTGGCCGTCACGTCGGCTGTGTCGCTCACGGGCTCCATGTTGATATGTGTTACTTTTACGCGGTTTTCTGGTTGGCTCAGCCGCAGGGCGGGATCGCCCATCAGGCCGATGCACATTGATACCGGCGTGCGGTTCTTCGCCTTGCGCAGGGCGTCGCCGATGGTGTTCTGTGGGTCGAGGGCAAAGAGTACCACGTCTTTGTTGAACCTCTCAATGTGGCTGATGGGACGGGAGGCACCAATAACGGCTATCATCGCCGCCGGAGCAAGTACGCAGGCTTCGGCGCCGCAGAGTTCATCCAGCACGTCGTATCGGCTATAAGAGCAGGTGCTGGTGACGAACAGTGGCAACCGGTCGCTGTTATTGTATGCAGTGATGTCAGTGGGTTCTATGTAACGCTCGGTACCGATGTAGGCTGTTGAGCCGTGACCGATGTAGTTCAGCAGCAGGCATCCGTAGTTCATGCGTTGACGCAGGGCATTGTTGAGGTCGGGGTAGTATGAACCGATAGCACCGCTCTCCTGATGGTAGGCATCGGCATAAAGTCGGTCGATATTTATTTGCGGTATCGTTGTCTTGAGCGTTGTTGCTATGGCTTCCGAGGAATGGGCGAAAATGGTGTCGCCGCCTTTGCCGGGGTCGGCGTCGTCGGCCAGCAGCGCCACATAATTGCGCCAGTCGCCGCGACATTCTTCGTCAGTTAAGTCGCGCCGGGTGATATAATGCTCGATTTTGTTCACCAGGAGCTTTGCTTCCGCGGTATCTTTGGCTGGTAGGCGACCCACGCTCACCTCTAGTGTTTCGGAAGAGGTGCCGCGGCCAGAGGGTGACAGATATCCTAGCATGTCGTCGCTGGCGAAGGAACTGCCTTCGCTGTCAAACGACCATGGAGTCTCGTAGGTCACTATCGTCGGTAGGGTGCCTCCCAAATAGTTGCGGTTGTCGTAGGTCCCTTTGCCAAATAGTTGCAGGTAGAGCGGCGGATGTGCCTCATGACGGCTTTTCATGTCGCGCAGGAAGGAACGAATGGCCATCGGGTCCTGCTTGCCCGAGGAGTATTCGTTGTATACCTGTTCGTCGGTGACCACGAGCACGCTCATCCCGTCAAATAGTTCGTGTAGTCCTGCCAGGCGTGTGGCTTGCTCAAGGAAGTCCTTGTGGGTCACCACCACCAGGTCGGCTTCGGCGCAGGCGTGGAGGTCTTGTGGTTCAATCTTTTTAATGGAGGATGGCGTGAGGTAGGAGTAGCCGTCGAAGACCACATAGCGGCGTGCCATGGACGTGTTGTCGGTCCAGCTGTTATTGCTTACCGCCATTTCGCGCTCGGCTCCCGCCGTAGTGACTTCCCATACACGGCTCTCACCCAGTCCTGACATTTGGAAGCGCACGGCATTGCCCAGATGCTGGTCGTTGCGTACGATTGTCTGTCCGCCGCCGTAGGTCAGCGATGCATGGGCCGTGAGTTCGATGTAGTCCAGATAGCCGAAGCCTGCATTGTCAACGGGGTTGAATGTCAGGGTGAAAGTGTAACTTTGAGAGGAAGTACTCAGGAGGTCATTTACTTCGCGCCAGGGATTGCTCGAGGAGGTTGTCTCTTGACGGTTGAATCCGTTTGTGCTCAGCGTGAAGGTGGCTTGTGATGTCGAGGTGCTCGCCACTGCGTAGTGAAGTGTCACGTCAGTGATGCCAGTGCCTGCCAGTCTCACTTCGAAGTTCCGTTGCGTCTGTACCGAGCTTAACTTTTCGCCCAGCCAGGTTTGGCCGCTTCCCAGTAGGTTTACCAAGTTGTTCTCGTGGTGCGCCACCATCGTGTGGGTGGTTAGCGTTGTGTCGGTCTCTACCTCCGGAGCTGTCGCTATGCGCACATGCTCAGGACTGTTGGTGGTTAGGTAGTAACAGTTTTCGTTAGCATAGGCGTGGGTTGCGAATATCCAGCGGCCCATGGTGTTGTCGTATACCCAGCGGTCCGATCCTTCGCCGAAAAAGAGCAACTCGTCGTCCGAATCAAAGAGCCCATTGTTATTGTGGTCGATGATGTCTATGGGTATCGGCTTCAGGATGTTGGTGGGGGTCTCGTTATTGCGGGTCGACAGCATGGCGCCGTTGGCGCCATAGACACCCAGGCTGTCGATGGCTACGTCTTGCAGCGCCGGAATGTCACGCGTTGTGAGGCTGTATACGCCTTCCTCGTTAACACTCACTTTCCACCAGTGGCCGCTGCTCAATACTGAACTGTATTGACCCATCGCCACACAGCTCAATCCCAGCAACAAAGTCAAAATGTTTATGCCTCTAAAGAAATGTTTCATTTCCTCGTTTATCTTTCAGATATTTTCTATTAAAAAAACGTCCTTTTTATTATTTTATTGTATTCAATTGTAATAAAAAAATTCACTGCTGTCACGTACTTGCGAGTGAGCAGTCCCGGAAAGGAACGACAACAGGAAAACAAAAAGCATTATTATGCTTTGAAACAATACTTTCACAACAAATTGTTTTTTAAGTTAATTAATAAGGTTGTTCAACAAGTATTGTTTTTCTCGATAAGCGTATGTGTTTTTGCTGGATTTTGTTATTAACGAGGTCTTTCCCATTATATTGTCTTTGAAGGGATTTTTTTTTGACCCAAAAAGGTGTCAATATCTTGTCGTCTCCCTGTTAACTCCTACAGTGGTAGGAGTTTGGTAGGAGATGGGTAGGAGTTGGGAAAGAGATGATAAGGAGTTGGTGTTAAGAATCAAGTATTTATGGATGTGGTTTGACAAAAAAGTTTAACAATTTTGTTGATTTTTGCGAAAGTCGTATTTTTGCAGCCCGCAACTGGTGAAAAAAAAATTTAGCATTGCACAATAATATTTGTTGTTGGCAGTTATTATAGCGTTTTTGAAAAAGAGACTTGGCCCCGTAGTTCAGCTGAATAGAACGTCGGATTCCGGTTCCGAAAGTCGTGGGTTTGAATCCCGCCGGGGTCACGAATGACAAGATTTACTCATCCCTTTATGCATTTATTAATGCTAGCGATGTTGTCGCTGGCATTTTTTGTTTTGTTGGGTGTCTTGGGTGTTGTTTTGGGCGTTGCCGACGGGCGGGAGTCCGGTGCCGAGAGTTTTTTTCTTGTTTGGAATTCTGTTTCTCAGGTAATGATATTCGGCCTGCCGGCACTTATTGTCTCCGCTAGGTATTTTCGTGGACAACAGCGCGATTTTCTGAAACTTGATTTTTGCGGTCACCGATGGCTATTGGCTATGGCAGGGGTTGCGGTAATGTTGCTTCTGGTTCCCCTGACCGAATGGCTGACGGTGTGGAACGACAGTTGGCATTGGTCGGGAGTTTGGGAGGCTGTCGAGCGCGAGCTGCGCAGGGTGGGGGAGGAGTCGCAGGAGGTCATGTCAAGGATTCTTGAGAAAGAGAGCCTGCCGATGAATCTCTTGTGTGTGGCTTTGATTCCCGCTCTCTGCGAGGAACTCTTCTTCCGCGCCGGCATACAAAACCTATTGCAGCGGTGGTTTAAGAGCCCCCATGCCGCCGTATGGGTCACCGCGGCTGTTTTCAGTCTGGCCCACGGCGAGCTCTTTGCCTTCCTGCCTCGTTTCCTGCTGGGCGCTCTGCTAGGATACTTGTATGTGGGTGGGAAATCTTTGGCTGTTAATATTGTGGCTCATTTTGTCAACAATGCAATGGTGGTGCTGTTCTTTTGGATGGCACCCTCCTTGTCGGGCATCGATCCTGCAGCACCGCTCGGCTTTGGTTGGGCCATTACTTTGGTCTGTTCAGTGGCTGCCGTGATGCTCTTTGCCGTGACTTTTGGTAAAGGGTTAAAAATTAGTAATTAGAGAACTGCAAGCGTCTCTTTTTTCGGCCTTTTGTCCTTCTTCTGCAAAATATTCCGAGAAACAAATATTATTGATATACAATTAGTTGTATTGTTAAAAATGTTAAAAAATCGTTCTTGTGGAAAAAAATATTCTCCGTTTGAAAAAAAAGTAGTATTTTTGCACTCCGATTTTGATTGAAAAACAAGATAGTAAAGATTAACAAAAAAATAATTTAGTAAAATGACAAAGGCAGAAATCGTAGCTGAAATAGCTCAGAAAACCGGAATCGAGAAAGTCGCCATCCAGGCCACTGTCGAGGAGTTCATGACTGTGATCAAGGAGAGTCTCTCTGAAGGTGAGAACGTGTACCTGCGTGGTTTCGGCAGCTTCATCGTTAAAAAACGTGCTGAGAAGACTGGCCGCAACATCAGCAAGAACACCACTATCATTATCCCCGCTCACAACATCCCCGCTTTCAAGCCCGCCAAGACTTTCATGCAGGATGTGAAAAAGAAAGTTAAATAATACATAATCTTAGAGCTATGCCTAACGGAAAAAAGCACAAACGTCACAAAATGTCTACGCACAAGCGCAAAAAACGCCTGCGTAAGAACAGACATAAGAAGAAATAACGATACCTTTAGAAGGTAATTTCTTCTTAATTCTAAAACTAAAACAAATTACACACCATCCGTCAGGGATGGTATGTAATTTGTTTTGTATATGTTACCGAACGCGATAGTTATTAATATTAATTGAATTTTGGATAAAGAACTAGTTATATCATCTGGCGCCGAGGGTGTGCAAATTGCCCTGATGGAGGACAAACGGCTGGTGGAACTCCATAAAGAGATGTCTGCTGGTCAGTATGCCGTTGGCGACATCTTCTTCGGTAAGGTGAAGAAGATTATGCAGGGCCTCAATGCCGCCTTTGTTGATTTGGGCGGAGACAAGGAGGGTTTTATGCACTATCTCGACCTTGGTCCCGACTACAAATCTGTCGACAAATATCTGCGCCTCTCCATGAACGGCGATGCTTCGGCCGCCACTCTAAATAATTTCAAGATTGAGCCTATCCTTGAGAAGGTGGGTAATTTGGGTGATGTGCTCAAGGTGGGACAGCCAGTACTAGTGCAGGTGACTAAGGAGCCCATCTCCACCAAAGGTCCCAAGGTGACGGGCGATATCAGTATCGCCGGTCGTTATCTAGTCCTCACCCCATTCTGCAATAAAGTCTCCATCTCGCAAAAGATAAAAAAGAACGACGAGCGTAGCCGTCTGCGTCGTCTGATGCAAAGCATCCGTCCCCAGAATTTCGGTGTCATCGTGCGCACTGTGGCCGAGGGCCGTACCGTGGCTGAACTTGATGCCGACTTGCACCATCTCATGGATTGCTGGGCTAAGATGACCGAGAAACTCAAGCGCGTCAACGCCCCTGCAAAAGTACATGCCGAACTCAACACTACAACGGCGTTGTTGCGTGATGTGCTCACCGATGACTTTGCTACAATTTATGTTGACAATGCCGACCTTTATGGCGAGGTGCGTCAGTTCCTCAAAGACATTGAGCCCGGCAAGGAAGACATTGTGAAGCACTACAAGATGGAGACCCCTATCTTCGATCAGTTTGGCATCTCACGCGACATACGGCGCGCTTTCGGCAAGATTGTTACCATTCGCTCGGGTGTTTATCTCTACATAGAACACACTGAGGCTATGCATGTCATTGACGTTAATAGTGGTAATCACATTAAGGCTGGTACTGGCCAGGAGGATACCGCCTTGCAGGTGAATATCGAGAGCGCCAAGGAGATAGCCCGCCAGCTGAGACTCAGGGATATGGGCGGTATTGTCATCGTTGACTTTGTGGACATGAACAAGGCTGAGAACCGCAAGAAACTTTTCGATGTGATGACCGAGGAAATGAAGCGAGACAAGGCTCGTCACACTATTTTGCCGCTTAGCAAGTTTGGCCTGATGCAAATTACGCGTCAGCGCGTGCGTCCCGCCATGGAGGTCGACGTTCAGGAGAAGTGCCCCTTCTGTGATGGTACTGGTACCATCAAATCGAGCCTCGTGGTGGTCGACGAGATTGAGTCGAGCCTCAAATATCTCCTCACCTCGTCGAATGAGAAGCGATTGACTCTGGTTACGCATCCGTACATCCACGCCTACCTCACCAAGGGATGGCTAAAGAGTCTCAAGTCGCAGTGGAAACGCAAGTACCATGTGAGGCTCAAGGTGAAGGCTTCGGAACAATATAGCCTGTTGGATTTCAAATTCTTTCATGCCAATGGTGATGAGATACAAATGTAGCCTGTTGGCATTGATAATGTGTTTGTGTGCTCTGGGAGTACAAGCCCAGACTCGTGGTATTGATGTGTCGAAGTTCCAAGGCAAGATCAACTGGACCAAGGTGGTTAAGGACAAGACCATTAAGTTTGTCTATATCAAAGCCACAGAGGGAACATCAATTCAGGATCCCTATTTTAAGACCAACATCGCAGCGGCCAAGAAGGCCGGACTTCTGGTGGGAAGTTACCATCTTTATAGCAGTAAGACAACAGCTTATCAGCAGTTTGCCAATTTTAAGAAGATGGTTAAGAAGAGCGATCAGGACCTCATCCCGGTGCTTGATATTGAGGGACACCATTCGGGACGTCTCTGTATGGAGCGTGTGGATAAATTGTTGGAACTGATGGAAAAAGAGTATGGAGTGAAACCCATGATTTATACCAGTGAGAAGGTCTATAAATTGCATTTCTCCGGTAAGAAATACCGCAATTACCACATCTTTATCGCCAACTACCGCCGTACGCCAACGGTGCGCTATACCCTCTGGCAGTATACCGAGACTGGCCATCTCAGCGGTATCAGCGGTTGTGTGGACTTCAGCAAATTCAATCGCACCCATGGTCTCAGCGACATCAAGATGCCGAAGAAGAAGTCTGCCGACAAAACCTCCGAGATTAAGCAGGCTGCCGATAGTACTGCTGTGACTGATAGTACCAAGAAATAAGTTTTTAAGTCGTTCATGCGATATGGCAAAAAAATATTTTGCCATATCGTTTACTTTTTGTATTTTTGCAGTTCCAATTATAGTATAAAAACAATAAACAAACAATACTGACAACAATGCAAAAAAGTAAAGTAGGACTTGATTTTGTGGAGGTTGAGCACGCTCGTTCGGTAGCTAAGAAGATTGCCGGACAGGTGCAGGATTTCGTCGAAGACTACACCACGGTGGCTGTGGAGCGCACGTTGTGCCGCTTCCTGGGTATCGATGGTATTGACGCCAACGAGGTGCCGATGCCCAATGTGGTGGTTGAGGAACTGAAGAGCAAAGGTGTGCTCGGCGAAGGTGCCATGTTCTATGTCGGCAATGCCATGGTGGAGACCGGCAAGAACCCGCAGGAGATTGCCGAGGCCATCGCCGCCGGCACGCTCGACATCACCAAACTGCCCGTCCACAGCAAAGCAGACATTGACAAGGCCCTGGAGCCCGTAATCAACGCAACCATCGAGAAGGTGCGTGGCAACCGTCTGCGCCGCGAGAAATACATCGAGACGATAGGTGAGGGCAGCAAGCCCTACCTCTATATCATCGTGGCTACCGGTAACATCTATGAGGACGTCGTGCAAGCACAGGCTGGTGCCCGTCAGGGAGCTGACATCATTGCTGTGATTCGCACCACGGGTCAGTCTCTGCTCGACTATGTGCCTTACGGCGCCACTACTGAAGGTTTTGGTGGTACCTTCGCCACTCAGGAGAACTTCCGCATCATGCGCAAGGCTCTCGACGAGGTAGGCGAGGAGGTGGGGCGTTACATCCGCCTCTGCAACTACTGCTCGGGTCTCTGCATGCCGGAAATCGCCGCCATGGGTGCACTCGAAGGTCTCGACGTGATGCTCAACGATGCCCTTTACGGCATCCTCTTCCGCGATATCAATATGCAGCGCACGCTGATTGACCAGTATATGAGCCGTATCATCAACGGCTTCGCAGGCGTCATCATCAACACTGGCGAGGACAACTACTTGACCACTGCCGACGCCTACGAGGAGGCACACACCGTGTTGGCTTCCGACCTCATCAACGAGCAGCTGGCTCTGATGGCCGGCCTGCCCGAGGAGCAGATGGGTCTTGGTCACGCCTTCGAAATGGACCCGATGCTGGAGAACGGATTCCTCTACGAGCTGGCTCAGGCACAGATGATACGTGAGATATTCCCCAAGGCTCCGCTGAAGTACATGCCCCCGACGAAGTTCATGACCGGTAACATCTTCCGTGGCCACATACAGGACGCTCTGTTCAACGTCATCGGCCAGTGGACGCACCAGGGGCTGCAGCTGCTGGGTATGCCCACCGAGGCTATCCACACCCCCTTTATGAGCGACCGTTACCTCTCTATCGAGAATGCCAAGTATATCTTCAATAACATGAAGGATATCGGCGAAGAGGTTGAGTTCAAGGAAGGCGGCATTATCAAGAGCCGTGCGCAGGAAGTATTGCACAACGCCACGCACCTGCTGGAGACCATGGAGAGCGAAGGCCTCTTCACCGCGCTGGAGAAGGGTATCTTCGCCAATGTGAAACGCCCGAAGACTGGCGGCAAGGGCCTCGACGGTGTCACCCTCAAGGGTGAGCACTACTTTAACCCGTTTGTTGAACTTATGAAAGGTAAGAAGTAAGTGTCGGCTCTGCCGACAACTATTTCACAAAAAAGAAATAATATGAGCGAAGGATTGTATTCGATGGAGGCAAAGGATTACGACAAAACCCTTGACCTCACCAAGATAAAGCCATACGGCGACACGATGAACGACGGCAAGGTGCAGCTGAGTTTCACCCTGCCAGTGCCTGCGGGCGCGGAGGCTGAAGAGGCCGCCAAGCAGTTGCTCAAGAAGATGGGCTTCGAGAACCCTCTGGTGGTTTACCAGAAGGAGCTGACCGAAGGCTTCTGCTTCATGAACTGCTACGGTTCGCTGACCCACACGGTGGATTATACAAACATCCATGTCCCCAAGGTGGAGAGTACTACCATGGAGATGAAGGAGTGCGACGAGTATATCCGCGAGCATATTGGCCGCAAGATAGTGTGTGTGGGCGCATCGACGGGTACCGATGCACATACTGTGGGTATTGATGCCATCATGAACATGAAGGGCTATGCTGGCCATTATGGTCTGGAACGTTATGACATGATTGACGCATACAACCTCGGCAGCCAGGTGCCCAACGAGGAGTTTATTGCCAAGGGTATCGAACTGCATGCCGACGCGTTGTTGGTGAGTCAGACGGTGACGCAGAAAGATGTGCATATCAAGAATTTAACCGAGTTGGTTGAGATGCTTGAGGCCGAAGGTTTGCGTGACAAAATGATTCTTGTATGTGGAGGTCCACGTATCAGCCATGAGTTGGCCAAGGAACTGGGTTACGATGCCGGTTTTGGTGCTAATACCTACGCTGACGATGTGGCCTCGTATGTCGCCCAGGAGATGGTGAATCGCGGTTGGAAATAAACAAACTAAATAACTATAACAATGGAAAAAGAACAGATTAAACCCTTTATCGCCAAGCGCGCGGCTCAGGAGCTGCACGACGGCGATGTCGTCAATCTTGGTATCGGTCTGCCGACCTTGATCCCCAACTTCCTGCCGGAAGGCGTGCATGTCATCCTGCAGAGCGAGAACGGTATGATTGGCATGGGTCCCACCCCCGAAGAGGGCAAGGAAGACCCCTGGTTCATCAACGCCGGTGGTGGATACATCACCCATGTGCCCGGTGCTTCGACCTTCGACAGCGCTACTTCGTTCGGTATCATCCGCGGTGGCCATGTGGACGTGAGTGTCCTCGGCGCCATGCAGGTGGATGAGGAAGGCGACCTGGCCAACTGGATGATCCCTGGCAAGAAGACCCCCGGTATGGGTGGAGCCATGGACCTGCTGGTCGGTGCCAAGAAGGTTATTCTGGCTATGGAGCACACCGCCAAGGGTAATCCCAAGATTCTGAAGAAGTGCACCCTGCCGCTCACTGCCAAGGGCCAGGTGAACATGATCATCACCGAGATGGGTGTCATGGAGATCACCCCCAAGGGCATCGTGTTGACGGAAATAAACCCCGAGTTCACCGTCGAGCAGGTGCAGGCCGCTACCGAGGCTAAGCTGATTATCAGCGATAACCTTAAGAAAATGAATGCTTGAATGTCTGAATGTTTGAGTGAAAGAAATACTCAAGCAATCAAGCAATCAAACAATCAAACAATAATTTCATGAAAAAGATTTTCATAGCCGTTGTTGTGTTGCTGTGCCTCTGTGGCACAGCAGCCGCACAGCGGCATATTGAGTTCCGTTGGCATGGCTTTTATCTTGTTGGCGATGCCAGTTATGTTTTTAATGTCAATAGATCAGTTGACAAAGGAGGTGCTGCAGATACTGTTTCTGCTTTTATGCCCTCGTTTTCTTGTGGTTTCCAGTTCAGGAAAGAGGCTGGCGTAGGAGTTGGATTTAGCTATCTTGCCGACCCTGCGGGAGCATTTCGTCAGTTGCCTCTTTTCGTGGAATTGCGTAGCCATTTTATGCGTAGCCGCATAACTCCTTATACTGTCCTGCAGGTAGGCTATTCTCTTCCTGTCGGAGCCTCCTCGGAGCCGCCAGTGACTAAAATCGACGAGGGCGGCTTGTATTTTGGTTTAGAAGTGGGTGCTCGTTATGCCATCAGCCGTTCTACGGCATTGGGATTACATCTCTCGTATAAGCTTTTGCATTCCAATAATGTGCAACGCGAAAACTTTACATGGGCAGAACCCAAAGAGCTTCATCTTGTGGGAGGCGGTCTGTCTTTCTACTTCGGAAGTAATTGATAAAGGATGGTCATGCGAAAAAGTCAACTTCTGCTTTTTTTCCTTGTCCTTAGTATGACATGGTTACAGGCGCAGCCTTCTCAGGGTGCGTTTGTCTCCTCGCGTTCCATGGTGGAAGCATATGACGACGAGGCTGGCATCTTGAAGTTAGCTTATCGCAATTCTCCTTATTTTATTGACCTTGTGGGTGATTGGACCCATAGGAAGACTGACAGCTCTATTGTCTACTCCCGAGAGTTGGAGGTGGAAAAGTTCTGGAAAGATTATTGTGTTTCACTCAATGTAAGGTGTGGACGAGCATGTCGTGTCATGCTCAATGGCAAAGAGGTGGGCTATGCCGACGACTCGCGTCATTGGAACGAGTTTGCCTTGAACGACTTCCTCAAATACGGGAAGATGAACATGCTGACCATCGAGGCTTTGGACCAGTCACAAGGGGCATTGCTGGAGAATAGCAGGATTCCTCTTGGAATGAACGGTGACCCTTATTTGTTGTTCAAGGGTGACCCTAATGTTTCAGACCTCAAACTCGTTGCTGACTACGATGTACAGACCCTGTCGGGAACCTTGTCCGTGGACGCTTCGATTTTCAACAGCAAAAAGAAAGGTAAATACTACCTCGAGGTAGAGGTTTTGGACTCCAAGGGGCATACCTTTGATCGTATGGGCCGTTGGGTGGTTTTTGACAATAAGAATGAAGTCTTGGTTGACATGACCCGTACTTGGTCGGGAGTTGAGCCTTGGACGGCAGAGAAGCCGGTGCTTTACACGGTCGTATGCCGTCTTCGTAATGAGAAAATGGAAGAGGAGGAGTTGGTAGGTGCTCGTTTTGGCTTCCGGCGTGTGGAGGTCAAGGATGGGTTGCTACAGATTAATGGTACGGTAGTGACCCTCAAGGGTGTGATTATTGATGGGGACATTCATGGTCGCGAGATGTGCAGACAACATATTTTGAATCTCAAAGACAACAATATCAATGCTGTCCGCACGGCTAAATTCTCTCCTTTAGATTCATATTTTTATGAACTTTGCGACGAGTATGGCCTGTATGTTATTTGCGACGCCAACCTACAACCAGCCTCATCGCAGCACCAGGTGGTGGCTACGGATAAAGATTTCATTCCTCTCTTTGAACACCGCGTAGAAAATCTTTATGGAAAATACAAAAACCATGCTTCAATAATTGCATGGTCATTGGGCGACACACGTGACAACGGCATCTGCATGGCTGTAGCTTATAAGCGGTTAAAGTCATTGGATAGGAGCCGCCCGATTGTTTTCTCGGGAGCCGATTTCTCCGAGTCGACGGATATTATTGCTTTGAATAATCCTTCGTTGTCACAGTTGCGTCAGGCAGTGGCGAAGAAAGGGGAACGTCCAGTTGTTGTCTTGTCAGCGACAAAAAAGGGTTTCTATGATATATGGGACCAGGTGACTAAAAGCCATACGCTGCAAGGTACATTTGTCGATGACTGGTCTTCACAGGCTCTTACGGATTTAAAGAATCTGTATAGTCCATTCGACATTCATCTTTCGAAACTTACACTCGACGAAGCCGAGTTCAATGTATATAACAAGAATGATTTCACTGATTTCAGTAGTTATATATTAGAATATACTATTTATACCAATCTGCGCCCTAATATCACTGCTGGCGATTTGCCCTTGGCCATTCGTGGTGGGGGTGTGGAAGCGGTAAAATTGCAGGTGCCTCCCATCCATATGCAGCCCGGCGAAGAGATGTTCATCCGTTTCGACCTGACTCGCCGCCAGAAGGCAGGCGTACGCCAGTCATCGGGAAGCAACAACATGGGTACCCTCGTATACCCGATCTCCGATAAGGCAGGGAAAAAGAAGATGCTTGACGTAAGCAAGACGAAGGTTCTGGCTACTTTCGAGACCCTCGACGGACGTAAGTGTTGCCGTGTGCATACCTTAACCAACGAGGTGGCCTTCAATCTGGCTGACGGTACGTTGGAATGGTTCACTTCGGGGCTCGGCCAAATGCCTATCGACTCGTTGACGCTCTTCTTCGAGAACCACCGGAATTGGAAGTCTTTGCTGGTGGCCCTCACCACTAACCAGCCTTCTCCGAATGTCTATGTTGTCGATGCCATGCTTCGCTATTACACCCGTCCTGGCAGAAGTGATGCCGGACGTTTGGGAACTTTGATGTGCGACGTGCGTCAGACTTACACTGTTTTCGCCACCGGCGACATTGTGGTGGACTACACCGTCGCTCCTTCCGACCAGTTGCACGAAACCCTCGTGCCGCGGGTCGAGATAGCGCATTCTTTCGGTGAAAACGACACCCTCTCGTGGTTCGGACTCGACCGCGAGATCCCTTACGGACAGTGCCGCAGCGCCATTCCCGGCACCTATCGCAAGACGCTACCGCACGGTATGATACGAGAAGAAAACCGTTGGTGTGCTATCAACGACAGCACCTATAAGGGCCTCTTCATCGATGTGCCCGACACACACTTCACCTTCATGGCAGACACTCACGTGCTGTGGATCACTCCCTCCATCGCCAATCACTCCAAGCCCTCTTTCCGTCTGCATTTGCGGGGCTTCTCTCCGAAAGTGTTTAATATTTCTTCCACTTATATTAGTGAGGAGCAATTTGAGCAACGGAACCAAGGGGGCGAACATCCGAGGGACTTCATAGGGATGACTTATCCCCAGGTATCCACGGGCATGCTGGAACCGCCCGTCATTACTGCTTCGGAAGCACGTTTCTCTGCTCCGCTGATAGTGACCATCACTAGTAACAAGAAGTCTGGCAATCAGACAAGTATTAGATATACCCTTGATGGGAGTGAACCGTCAGAGACATCAATCCTTTATGACAAGCCTTTTACGCTGACTACTACCACTATGGTCAAGGCGAAAGTGTTTGACAAGGAGTTGCCGCCTTCTTTCACTGCCTCGCACAAGTTTAACTATGACTATATTGTCAAAACAACTTTCTCCCAAAAACCTAATACTCCCTTCAATGTGGGTACCGATACACTCCTCTTTGATGGGGAGAAGGGGATGGTCGATGACCTTTCGCGAGGATGGCTTGGTTTCTCCGGCAATGGCGTGACTACAATGGTTGAACTTTCCAAGTCTATCGATATCGATGCCGTTACGCTCCGTTTTGCCCATTTCCCGGAGATGTGGGCTTTTGCACCAAAGCAGGTGACTATTCTCTTGTCGTCTGACGGACAGATATTTTCCGATACGGTAAATGTCGCCATGCCTTTTGACCCCCTGTCGGATGAAAATAATAGCCCTCAGGTGGTGGAACTGAAAGTTCCTGTGGAAAAGGCCGGTGTGGGATTCCTGAAAATCGTGGCATCGTCGATAGGAACCATCCCTGTGTGGCATAGGGCGAAGGGTCTCAAGCCGTGGCTGATGATAGATGAGATAGAGGTGAGTGAGGCTGCAAGGAGGGTGGAACCCATTAATAATGAACAATGATTATGCGTAAGATACTATTTCTTCTTCCGATAGTACTTCTGTTCACCGCATGTGAGGTGGAGTTCTCCCCTAATGCCGAATGGAAGAACATTCCAGCAGTCTATTGTTTGCTTGACCAGGATGACGACACCACTTGGGTGCGCGTCCAACGATGCTATTTGACCGATGGCAATATCTACGACTATGGTCAGGTTTCTGACTCTATCAATTATCCTCAAGGGGCTATCACTGTTACCATGTATGCCTATAAGGACGGGGTGCTGAAGGATACTATGTTGTTTCAATATACCGAGCGCCAGATTGACACAGGCCGTTTTGCTCACACCAACCAGCCTCTCTATTGGTTTGAAACACGTAACCGCCTGCGTGAGGATTATTCCTATGTCCTCACTGTTCGTAATGCCACTGATGGCACCATCCTAGCCACTACCGACCCCATCAACCTTATTAAAAAGACATCTTCCGATAGGCTTTTCTCCAAGCCCTCGCTTGTAATCCTCAACGGCACCGATACTATCAGTGGCGGTTTTGCCTTCTTCGACAACACTGGTACCAGCAGCACCACCCTCTATTGCCACATGAAATGGAATGCTCTTGAAAATGCCCGTCTCTATCAGCCTATAGTACGCTTCTACTATCGTGTTCAGGGTGTTACAAAGCATGTCGACCTCAAGTGCCCCACGGTCTCCTCAAAGAATAACGAGACCTATTATTCCCGCGACCTCTTCCTCGACGAGTTGAAAAATCAGCTCCAGGCTGACACCTCCCGCAAACAATACATACCCTATGTCGATCTCTATCTCACCTGTTGTAGCGAAGACCTTAATGCCTATCTTTCCACTCTCACCTCTGGTGCCTCCCTCTCTCAGAATACCGAAATATATAAAAATATCAAGGGTGGAGTAGGTGTTTTTGCCTCTCGCCGTACCCATCTTTTTATGCACATGCCCTCCGATAACAGTTCCGGCCCCCGGGGATTGCTTACCTTTCTGTCAGAACTCGGTGTGGGTCTCTACTGACCTGTAATAAAAATTTCGTCATATCATTTTTTTTTACTATTTTTGCATTTTTAATATTAATATAAAAAAGATTAGAAATCAATAAAATAAATAATCAGATGAACATCACAAGAGAGAAATTAAGTGATTTGGAACTCTGTATCAAGATTGATATTGAGGAAAATGACTACATTGAAAATGTCAAGAAACAGCTGAAAGATTATCAGCACAAGGCCACTATCCCTGGTTTCCGCAAGGGTATGGCTCCCAAGGGGCTCATTGAGCGCATGTACAAGCCTGCCATCGTTGGCGACGCCGTGCAGAACACCCTCAACACCTCCCTGTTCAAGTATATCGATGACGAGAAACTCCACATTCTCGGCATGCCTATGTCGAACGATGAGAAGACGGGCGAGGTTGACTTTGCCAAGGGTACTTCCTTCTCCTTCTATTTTGATGTTGCTGTCGCTCCCGAGTTTGAGATTGCATGGGATAAGGTCGATGTGAAATATAACCAGTTGAAGGTCACTGCCAAGGATGTCGATGCCGAACTCAACAATGTCATTAACCGTTATGGCAAGTTCGAGACTCCTGAAGCCGTTGCCGCTGGTGATATCATGTATGGCAAACTTGTCGAGCTTGACAAGAAAGGTGCTGTCAAAGAAGGTGGTGTCGAGACCTTCGTCTCCCTCAACCTCCTTAACCTCAAGGATGCCGAGCTGATGCCTCTCTTCGAAGGCAAGAAGGCCGAGGAAAAGATTGTCTTCAACATGGCCAAGGCTTTCCCCGTGGCTGACATCGAGCGTGCTCTCCACATGGACAATGCCACTGCCAAAAAGTTCAAATCTGATGTCGAGCTCACCCTCTCTGGCATCTCCCGCATCATTCCCCACGAAATCAACGACGAGCTCTTCCAGATGGTCTTCCCTGGCCAGACGGTTAAGGATGAGGCCGCTTTCCGCAAACTCCTCCAGAAGGAAATCGAGAAGGCTAACGCCGAGCAGAGCGACTACCTCTTCGTCAATCAGGTCCGCAAGGCCCTCCTCGACCAGTTTACCGCCCCTCTGCCCGAGAACTTCCTGAAACGTTGGTTCGCTTCCCGTGGTGACAAGGAAATGACCGCCGAGAAGATTGAGGCCGACTGGAACGACAAGTATGTCCCCTCGCTGAAGTGGGAACTTATCGAGTCCAAACTCGAAGCCATCAGCCCTGTCGAGCCCACCAATAACCAGATTGTCGACTACATCAAGGATATTCTCCGCCGTAGTGACCGCAAGGTTGAGGGCGAGACCAAGGAGCAGGCAGAGCAGCGCCTCGAGCAAGCCGCCCGTAGCATCGCCGCCGATCGCAAGAACATCGCCCAGGTTATCGACCGCCTCTATGCCGACAATCTCAGCAAGCTCTTCAAAGATCAGGTGAAGCCCGAAGTCGAGAAGATTTCCGCCAAGGAGTTTGCCGAGCGCGCCAAAGAATAAAGACAAATGCCAAGAAAATGAAGAAGATTGTATTGTTTTTCCTCCTTGCGTTGGGATGTGTCGGTACTCGGGCACAGCTTGTAGTCTCCGACCATACCTATTTCCTGTCGTTCAACGCTGGTGCTGCCTACTATCAACACTCTGGCACTGGCGACTTTGGCATTCCCGCTGGAGGAATTAGTGTTGGCCGTTGGATTATGCATCCTCTGGCCATCCGCCTTGCTGCCGATGCGGTAATGGCTCCCAGCTATTCCCAGAGTAAATCTTCAGGGAGTACCTTCTTCCTTAAGGGGTCTTGTGAGTTTATGTGGGATATCAATGCAACTTTCTTCAAAGTCTATAACAAGAACTACCAGTATCCCATCCCGTTCTATCCTATTTTCGGACTTGGAATGGTGTTCCGTCCGGAAATCAAGGTTGACGGTGTCAGGGAATCGTCGGAATACGACTTTCTTGCTATGGTGGGTCTTCATGCTCCGTTCCGTATTGCCCCCCTTTGGGATATTTTCTTCGAGTATAAATGCACCTTCCTGACACAGTCTTTTGATGGTAGTCAGGGAGACAATTTCATGCACACTGCCACCATAGGTGTCACCCGCCGTTGGGCTGATAATCCCTATCGTCGACACTCCAGATTCGAATCCCGTTCTTTGGGAGAAGACTGGTTCTTCGGTATCGGCATCGGGCCCAATTTCTCATCCTTCGGATTCAAGAATATGGGGGAACTTGGTATGTATGGGATTACACCGGAACTGATGTTCGGCCGCAATTTTACCGAGTTTTGGGGAGTGCGTATAGAATTGGGCGGTCTGATAGGACATGAGCGCTATGATAAAGTCAATGATGTCGCCGGCGATTCTTATGTCTTCACCGACCTCCATGCTGACCTTATGATGAATGTCTCCAACCTCATCGGCTTTTCCCGTGGCAAACGTCTGAATGTCATTCCCTATGCAGGTGCTGGCCTCATCTGGCGCTATGATGACGTTATGTTCGACATGCAGGCTGATGCTGGTGTTCTCTTCCGCTACTATCTTAGTACACATAGTGACCTCTATGCTGATATCAAGTATATGTTAGTGCATCCGCGCATTGGTGGTGGTACCAACGAATCTGACAACGGTAATAGGCTCTTGATGAACCTCAGTGTTGGTATTCCGTCAATTACCTTTGGCTATATCTACAATTTTGGAAGATCCACCACTCGTTATCGTATGCCTGTCGGCTGGAGCGCCAATTGATTGTCAAAACAGAAACAATTCAAGCCCCTTGCTATCCGCAAGGGGCTTTTTTTATGCCCTCTATAGACTATCTTTGAAAAAAAGTTACATGATATCGAGAATTTGTTTATCTTTGTAGTATCCATTGAATATCATTGAACGTTGTATTTGTTTAAACTAAAAGTATTTATCATTCATATTATTATTATGAAAAAGGGTAAATTAAGCTTAATGGCTATACTACTATTGTTAATTTCATTTCCTCTATGTGGGCAAAATGGATTTTTGGATCAGTATCCTTCTTTGAAGGGAGATCGAGTGATATCTAGGGTTTCGGATGATGGACATTACAGGATTACGTGCTATCATTCCAAGTATAATATTGCCAGTTTTATGGTGACGGATGGTAACGTGACTTATAATTATCCAACCTCTCAATATGTGGAAAGCGGTCCGCTTGACCCCAATCCAGTGCTTAACCATGGTTATATTATTAAGGATATGAAGATTGTAGGTGATACCTGTTGGTTCTGCGGGTCTTTCTGGAGAGAGACTGGAGAGTTGATTTACACGCCGCAAGGCTTGGGATATTGGGAGGTAGAGCGCCAGGGTTTCTTGGGTTATATTCTTTTATCGACAGTGGTGGCAGGATCTTGCCCTGTATGGAATATAAAGATTCCTTATATAGAGTGTCTGAATAAAATGATTATTTATCCTGGTGGTATTGCTGCTATTGGTTCATGGGAAACCTATGAGGGGTTGTTTGTGGAATTGACGAGAAACAATAATCTCCAATGGGGATATAGTTTAGGACAATCGACATTTTCTGACGAGCAATTCAAAGATATTACGTATACAGGGGGAAAGATTGTTACACTTTCGCGATTTAATAACCCTTCTCATAATATATATTACCAGCACGGGATAGGGTTGCGTTATGGTACCCCAGGATCATTCCTTTCCACAAGCCCACGGGTGTACATTTATCCAACGTGGGATGTGACAGGATATTCCGATCTTGATTTTGACCCCGATGCTCCGCTTGTTTTCGACAAGACACATAATGGCGAGGAGGTGGCTATTGGATTTGTTTGCAATCCGATTGTCCCTATGGATGAACATAGAGGAAAGTGGGTGAACTTTGTTATTCATACAGAAAACGATAATAATCCGACATGTATGTACAATACCGATAATCAGAGATACAGGTCGATTAAAGATATGAGTATCCTTGCTTCGGGCAAGATGGTGGTTCTGTTGGAGGATAGCCTGGGTAATTCGGTATTCCGTTTCTTCGATTTGTGGAGCAGTAGTGATAAGACACTCTCGCTGCAGGATATTAATTTGATGTCTGTCGCTACATTCCCCTCGTCTACAAACGGACTGGGAATATACGTGGGAGGTTATTATCCGAACTGGCAAAAGCGATTGTCTTGTTTATATGAAACCGAACTTCTATCCAGAATCAATTCGTGGAATCCAGGGAACTGTGCACAAAAGGTAATGGGACTCAGAAAGAATAGGTCTTATATAAGTCGACATTATAAGTTAGGAAAAGCCATGAGAATAATTCTTGAAGAGACTGCAGAGGTGAAGAGTATGAAATTCTATCAGGAAGGGGTTGCTGCAGAGAGGGCGTGTACGGATGTAAATTGAAAAAAGGTTTGTCTATGAAGATGTTTGTTTTTTTCTTGATGTTTTTGGGGACTGCGGTGGGTCTTTCTGCGCAGCCTGAAGGAGTTGTCAACCTCCTGGGAGTGCCTTACAGGTATTGGGCTTGTGACAACTATCAGAAGTGCGAGCGTTTTGAATATTGTTCGGGCGAGTGGATAGACCAAAACTATTTTCATCTGGATTTCTATACAGGTCGGGGAGATACCACAGAGATATTTGTCACCAAGGCTGTTACCGACCAGCAGCTGCGGATAAAGGGGGTGGCAGTAATGACGTTGCTTGATTGGAACGAGGTCAACCCTTACCATCAGCCGTTCTATTTTTACGACACATTGCGGGTGGAGGAAACCCTGATGGTTTGGAATGGCGATATCGAGAGCGTTCCGGAACCGGCAGCTACTGCCGTTTGGAAGGAAAAGGGACGCGAATTGGTTAGGGTGACGGCACCGCAGTGTTTGATGACGATGTATGAAGGCGACACGACGAAGTTTCTCCATTTCGGTCTTCAAGAAGTGTTTTTTGACCAACCCGTGACGGTAGACTCGCTCTTCTTTATCGGTGGCACCTTGCGGAACAACCGATTGGTTTCGTCGGGGCATGGTTATGGAAGCGACCGCTTCGCCCATCGCCCCACGGTATACCCCTATGTCTCGGAACGATATCCCAATCCTTGTGCTACCTGTATCTATGATTATGGCCATTACATTGGGAAGAACACCGAAGGCATCCTGTGGGAGAGGCTGGATGGGGAGAATATGTGGTCGGGTCCCTTTTTCCTGATTCTCGAGGCTGCCCAGTTTCGTCTGACGGCAGTGGCCGACGATAGCACTCATGGCACGGTGTATGGCAGTGGACTCTACGACTCCCTGGAACGTGTGATAGTCAGGGCAGCACCTGTCGCTGGATACCGTTTTGCGGGATGGAGCGACGGTGTGGCCGACAATCCCCGCATCGTGGAGATGGCAAGCGACACGACGCTGGTGGCCTCCTTCCGCGAGGCTATGGGGGTGGAAGAGGTATCGGTCTCCGAGACCCAGTTGTACCCCAATCCTGCCCAGGAGGAATTGTTTGTAACCATGGAGGCAGAGGGAGCCTGGACACTGCGACTGTACGATGCCATGGGGCGGGTCCTGTTGCAGCGCCCCTTCGCCGGTCAGGCAAGACTTGATGTGAGCCACCTCTCGGCGGGGCACTACATTGTGATGCTGCTGGGCGAGGAGGGAGTACACGTCGATGTATTTGTTAAACGTTAAAAAAAAAAAGTGATATGAGAAAGAAGCATCCCCTTGTTTTCTTGCTTACTATTTTCGTCTCTTTATCACCGCTTTGGGGACAGATGACGGATACTATTTTCGGACGCAACCCGAACTACTACTATTATTCCTGGTATGACGAATGTTTTCGTTATGAGGACGATACAAACGACTTCGGGTTTTCTCCATTTATGATGACCCTCGATAATGTCCTCCCAGTACGCATGATGGTCGGTGAGCAGTATTCGCCTGGGCCATTGATCCTCAAGGGGGTGGCAGTGATGACGCCAATTGAGATGGAACAAGATGTTGTACATGCCCAGTATATGCCATCTTACGACAGCCTGAAGTTGCCGGAGTATATATATGTCTATCAAGGAGGGGCTTTGACGCCCGGGGTGTCCTCTTTCTTTTACCCCCGACAGATGACGGTGGTTGATTCGGTGCGCTGGGATACCGCTGCGCCCAAGGTGATGGCTTTGCCCACCACGGCGCAGGCTGCCACTACGGGCGACACCTCACGGACGCTTTACTGTCATGTCTACGAGGCCTATTTCGAGACTCCTGTCACGGTATGGGATACCTTCTATCTTGCAGGCACCTACTGGAGCAACAGGTTGCATAGCTATAATGACACGATATACGACGGCACGGAAGTCTATGTGTTTACAAGCGAAGACCGTTTCCTGCACTATCCCACGGAGTACCTTGTCGTTTGGGACCATTTTGACGACGAGTGCAACAAATGCACTCCCCAGGAGAGGATTTTCTTGCCTGTATCCATTCCTCCTCGAGAGGAATATCTGGAGTCCCTCGCCTCTTGGCTTTGGCTTGTCTCCGGCCCTTTCATCCCTATTATCGGGGTGACGGACGCGGAGGACGAGTGATTTTTTTAATAAAAAAAGTTGTATTTGTTTTGGGAATTGATTATTTTTGTAGTGTTCGATTGTTAGAAGAATATTTCGTAATAAATTAATCCTAAAACACTTACATATTATGTACAAAATTGAAAAACACCCTATCCTAGACATCCCGCAAAGCGAGGTGGTGGAATTTTTGTTTGATGGCAAGAAGGTGCAAGGCCGTAAAGGCTACACCATTGCGAAGGCATTACATGAGGCAGGCTATCCCGTACACAGTCATTCGCTGCAGGGGCGCAATCGCTCATTGGAATGTGGTATCGGCAAGTGTGGTGCTTGCGAGATGCTGGTCGACGGCAAGGTGCGACGTATCTGTATCACGCCTGTCGACGGGGTGAAAGAGGTTCGCATCATTGCTCATGAGGCCGACCTGCCAGGTGTCACTTTCGATGCTCCTGTCAAGGAACAGGCTGCAAAAGATCTTACGATTTACAAGACCACCGTCGCTATCATTGGAGCCGGTCCTGCTGGTCTGGCTTGTCGTGAGCATCTGCAGAAATTCGGCATCGACAATTTGGTCATCGACAACAACGGCCGCATCGGCGGTCAGTTCAATATGCAGACACACCAGTTCTTCTTCTTCGAGAAGGAGAAGAAGTACGGCGGCATGCGAGGCTTCGACATCGCGAAGACGTTGGCGGGCGACAGCCAGGAGGGCATCCTGCTGAACAACACCGTGTGGGACCTGCTGGAGGGGCCACGCATTGCGATAAAGAATATCATTAATGGCGAGATGGCCTACGTGGACGCGCAGTTCCTCGTGGTGGCCACGGGCGCCGTACCCTTCATGCCGGCCTTTGAGAACGACGACGTGCCTGGTGTCTACACCGCCGCTGTGTTCCAGAAGATGATGAACCAGGAGCACACTCTACTTGGTAAACGCGTCCTCACCGTGGGTGCCGGTAATATCGGCTACTTGACCTCCTATCAGGGCATGCAGGCAGGTGCCACCATCAAGGCTATCATCGAGGCGATGCCCTGTGAGGGCGGATTCCCCGTACAGGCCAACCGTGTGCGCCGTCTCGGCATCCCCATCATGACGGGTTACACGCTGGTGCGCGCCATCCCAAATGCAGACAAGACGGGCATCACGGGGGCTGTCATAGCCAAATGCGAGAATTTCAAGGCCATCCCCGGCACGGAGCAGGTCATCGACGACATCGACATTATCAATATCTGCACGGGTTTGGTGCCCGACAACCAGTTGCTGACCAAGGGTAAGGAACTCTTCGGCCACCACGTCTATGGCGTGGGCGATGCCGTTCGTATCGGCGAGGGCACCAGCGCTGTGCTGCGCGGAAAGCAGGCGGCCTACGAGATTGCCCAGGAGCTGGCTATCCGTTTCAATTACGACGAGTATCTCGACATCTCGCGCCAGTATATCGACTCGCAGCAGCACCCCGTACGAATCCTCGAGAAACCCAACCTGCCTACTCCGCAGCGCATGGCGGAGAAGCCTTTCGTGCAGCTCGACTGTCTCTACGGATTCGCCTGCAACCCCTGCACTTTCAGCTGTCCGCAGGGGGCCATTAGCAAGCCCACCACTAGCAGCACGCCGACGGTGGACTACGACAAGTGTATTGGCTGCATGGCCTGTGTGAACCACTGCCCGGGTCTGGCCATCTTTGGCTACAACATGGCCAAGAACTGGTGCTTCCTGCCCATTGAGTACGAGGTGGCAGACGGTGCCGAGGTCTATCTGGTCAACAACAACGGCAAGAAGATTGGCGAGGGAAGGATAGAGAATGTGATGAAGAAGGACAACAAGACCAATGTGGCCCGCGTCTTTGTCGCCCAGGTCGACGGCCAGTTGACTGATGTGAAGGGATTTATTGTCAAAGACCGTTATCCGAGTAATCTGAGTACTCAGAATATTCAGAATACACAGAAAGAGCCTACCTATATCTGCCATTGCGAGGACATCACCGAAGAGCAGATGCTCGAGGTGGTGGGCGACCGAAAGTATATCTCGGTCGACGAACTGAAGCACATCACCCGCATGGGTATGGGCCCCTGCCGTGGCAAGCGCTGCATCGCCCGTGCCCGTCAGGTACTCCGTGCCCAAGGCATCGAACTCACTGGCGAGGCTACACCTCGTGCTCCGTTGAGCAACCAGGTGACTTTGAGCGATGTCTACACTGAAGGCCGCAAGGAGGTCTATGTCTTCCCGAAGGGCAACGATGTGCAGCACGAGGAGCTCAAGGTCTTCATCGCCGGCGGCGGCATTGCGGGCAGCGGCCTGTTCCGCTACTTCAGTGAGGCAGGCCTCAAGCCCGTCATGGTCAACTGGAGCCGTGGCGCTTCGTGGCGCAATATCGGTGGCGGCCGTCCGGCTTTCTCCAACCCCGACATCGCCGATATCGCGCAGCACAGCCATGAAATCTTCAAGACCATCCAGAAGGTACATAACATCAACTACAAGCCCACGCACTATGTGAACCTTGTCCACGACGAGGCTACCTACAAGGCCCTCGACGCCAGCCGCGCTTGGAGTGACGCCTACATGATTGACCGAAAGGACTTCAAGAAAGAGATTTCGCCGCTGTGGGACGACACGCGCGACACCTACAGCCACGCCCTTATCACACGCGACTGCTGGCAGGCCACCCCGGGCCGTGTCATCGACTACATCCGTGGTATCGGTGTGTCGTTAGGCGGCCGTTACTATGAGGACACCGAGCTGCTCAGCGTCTGGCGCAAGGGCGACAAGGTCGTTGCCTTGGTGCGCAACCATGAGGGTAAATATATAGAATATACCTGCGACCACTTTGTCAATGCCATGGGCTGGGGTGCTGAAAAGTTTACCGACATGCTGGGTATTGACACTGGCCTCTATCCTGTCAAGCACCAGGCATTCATCACGCGCCGTCTGCCCATGATGGGACCTAACGGTGGCCCGCTGGATATGATTATCGACCGTCGCCACTACAAGGGCTTCAGCGCCGTCTACGGGCAGCAGTTCGAGCACACTGGCCAGATCATCGGCTGTGCCAGTCCCGACACCGATGCCTACGAGACGCGTCAGAATATCAAATACAACAGTAAGGAGTTCTTGGAGATTGTTAGCCAGGTCTTCGCCGAATGGCTGCCTAACCTCAAGGATGTGAGCTTCCTGGCCTGCTGGGCCGGCCGCTACACCGAGCCGCGCTACATCGTCGACCCCGAGGTGGGTCTGCTCACCGGCCTCCGCGGTCACGGCTTCATGCTCGGTCAGTACCTCGCCAAGCTGTATGTCGACAAGTACCTCGGCCGTGAAGTGCCCGGCTACATGAAGGACCTCGCCTTGAGTGGCCATGGGTTGAGTGAGAACGCCTTCAAGTAAAGTTTTTTCCTGGTTATTAGTGCCGACGAGATGTTGGCGGTCCAGTATGTTAAAAAAAATACGTATCTTTGCATCACTTTAATAAGTAGTGCAAAGATGCGTATTTTACTGAAATATAGACTGATTTTATTCTTGTTGGTGCTATTGGCGTCCATGGCGGCAACGGCACAGAACCCGACGACGGCGGTACAGGGCAGGGTGCGCGATGCCGAGACCAACGAGCCCATGCCCTTCGTGCAGATAGTCTTCGAGGGCACCACTATCGGTGCCGAGACCGATATGGACGGCAAGTTCTCCATTAGCAACGAGCAGGGCTACACCACCGTTGTCTTCCGCATGATGGGTTACGAACCCCAGAAACTGAAGCTCCAGCGTGGCAAGACCAAGAAACGCGTGACGGTGAAGATGGTGCCACGTGGCAAGACCCTCCAGGCTGTGGAAATCACCGCCACGAAGGGTAAGAACAAGTATTCGCGAAAGAACAACCCTGCCGTCGAGTTGGTGAAGAAAGTAATCGCTCAGAAGGAGAAGAACCGCATAGAAAATGCCGACCAGTGGCGGCGCGATGTCTACGAGCGACTCTCTATGTCGCTCGATGACTTCAATCCCGATTTCGAAGGCAAGCGTCTTTGGCGCAAGCTGAATTTCTTGGAGAAATATATTGACGAGACAGAATTCGATGCCACTCCCATCCTCATCGTCTCCATGCGTGAGGCGTTGGCCGAGGAGAGTTATCGCAAGAGTCCTTCGCAGCGTCGCCGTCTCATCACGGGCAAACGCATGGAGGGCCTCGATGAGATCCTTACCGACGAGGGTATCGACGAGAATATCCGCGTGATGTTCACTCCGGTGGATATCTACGATGGTGACATCGAGCTGATGCTGAATCATTTCACCAGCCCGTTGTCGCCAGTATTGGCCACCACGTTCTATAAATTTTATATCACTGACACCACCTTTGTAGATGGACAGAAGTGCGTAGAGTTGAGTTTTGTCCCTGCCAACCAGCAGAGCTACGGTTTCACGGGCCGCATGTATGTCTCGCTCGACCCCGACAGCACTTTCGCTTTGACGAAGTATGTGATGACGGTCTCGCCACATGTGAACCTCAATTTCGTGCGTGACCTGTCGGTGGTGCAGACCTTCCACCGTGACTCCACTGGGCGTTACCTGCCTTATCGTTGTGACACCTATGGCCGTATGTATATCTCCAAGCGTATCCAGGAACTGTATGTCCATCAGATGCGTGTCTATACCAACTACGACCTTAGCGACACGGCGAAGATGCTGCCCGACAGTCTCTTCTCGGCATTTGAGCACGAGGTGACGTTGCCACGCAAGGACCTCATGCGCTTCAAGAGCGAGTTCAACGAGCGGCGCCCTGTGAAGCTCTCCGCCAAGGAAACGGTGCTCGACAGCATGTGGGTGGAGTTAGGCCGTCTTCCTGAGTTCCGCGCCATCAAGTACACTGGCGAGTTGCTGGCCAGCGGCTATATCCCCACGGCAAAGAAACGTAGCGATAGCAAGTTCGATATTGGCCCTGTATTCAATATCCTCAGCTTCAACCACCAGGAGGGCTGGCGTGTGCGCCTTGGCGGCATGACCAAGGCTACCCTCAGCCCGCGCAATTTCCTCGAGGGCTATGCTGCCTACGGCTTCCGCGACAAGCGGCCCAAGGGCAACGTCACCTTTACCCACACTTTCGACGACAAGGACCGCCATTCCCATGAGGCTCCTTTCAGCAGCTTCAGTCTCAACGCTGCTTACGAACTTGAGACCCCAGGACAGAGTTATGATAATTTCGACCGCGACAATATCATGTCCTCCTCCGACCAGGAGAGGAACGTGCAGTATGTGGCCCAGGGGCTGCTGCGCTTCCGCAAGGAGTGGAAGAGCCACGTGAGGTTCGACACCTGGGTGGCGGCACGCCGCTACGAGCCAGCAGGGTCACTGGAATATCTCGAGTATTACATTGATGAGACCAACGCCCTCTCCACCAAGCGTGTCGACTTCTTCACCGAGGCCGAGTGGCATGTGGGACTGAGCTTTACTCCCAATTTCTCGCCTGGTACACGCCGCCGCGAGACCCAGTCGAACCTCCGCAAGGATGCCCCGTCTATCAGTATCGGCCATACAGTCGACCTCGTCGACGGAGTCCGCTGGGTCCAGCATTCGAGCTTCTCTGCCGACAAGCGCATCTGGCTCTCCTCCTTCGGTCACATCGATGCCAAGCTGATAGCCGGTGCCATCTGGACCCGCGCCCCCTACACACGGCTCTACATCCCCTCCGGCAACTCGAGTATCTATATCTCCTCTAACGCCTTCAATACCATGCAACCCATGGAGTTCATCATGGACCGCTATGTGGCTCTCTTTGCGTCCTACCACCTCAAGGGATGGATACTCAACCGTATACCCCTCATCAACCGCCTGCGCCTGCGCGAGGTGATGGGCTTCAATATTCTCTATGGTGCTCTCACCGACAAGAATAACTTCGACCTAGACCCCGTGGGACTCTACCAGATGCCCGTCGGAACACGGCCCATCGGCGATGTGCCCTATATGGAGTACAGCATCGGCATCGAGAATATCCTCCGTATCCTACGTGTTGACTTTGTCCGCCGCCTCTCGTATGTCGACGGCTGGGAGAAGAAAGACTGTTGGTTTATCCGTATCGACCTTAAGTTTTCGCTGTAAATCAGTGTAATAGCACATTTATGGCAAAAAATGAAAAACGCCCCTATGGAGGCGTTTTTTTTGTCGTGTGTAACAACCTGATACTAAGCACTAACACCTTACCAAGTCTTTCCCAACTCCTACTCAACTCCTACCACGGTAGGAGATGATAGGGAGATGATAGGGAGAAGGCAGGCCGTTATACCATGGCGTGTACCAGCTTTTCCAGGTATCGGGCATCTGTGTCGTCGAAGGTGCCGAGCTCGCGGCTGTCGATGTCCAGGACGGCGATGATGTCATCACCTTTGAATACCGGCACCACTATCTCGCTTCGGCTCTCGCTGCTGCAGGCTATGTGGTCGGTAAATTTCTCAACGTCAGGCACTACCACCGTCTTTCGCTCCTTCCACGCCGTCCCGCAGACACCACGCCCGTAGCTGATATGCACGCAGGCTATCGGTCCCTGGAACGGCCCTAGAATTAGTTCTTCATTTATCGCAACGCGATAGAATCCTGTCCACCAGAAACCAAACTTCTGGTGCAGCAGTGCTGCCACATTGGCCATCTTGGCAATCATGTCTGTCTCGCCCTCGCAGAGCGCTTTCACCTGCGGTAGTAGGGCGGCGTATTTCTCTTCTTTGGTCTTCATTGTTTTTGTCTTTAAGGTCTCTTTTTTTTCTTCACCATTGCATAGGGCGCTTCGTCGATGAGGGTTATCTCATACTGCTGTTTCCCGTCTTTGCTCTGCGTGTAGCGCTTGTTGCCGTCGCAGTAGGGGTAGAGGGGGCGGGTTCCGTAGATGGCGTAGCCGTTCTTTTCCAACCACTTGCCAATCTCTTCCATGCGTTGGAGGGCTTCGGTGGGGAGGTTGCCGTCGGCATCGGGTCCCACGTTGAGCAGCAGGTTGCCGCCCTTGGCTACTACGTCAACAAGCATGTGGATGAGTGTCTTGGCGCTCTTGTAGTTGTCGTTGGGCACATAGCTCCAGCTGTCGCCCATGGTCATACAGGTCTCCCAAGGGTAGGGGAGGAGAGTGTCGGGTACCTGCTTCTCGGGGGTGCGGTAGTTCTCGTAGCGGCCACCGACGCTACGGTCTACGATAATCATCTGGGGGTTCTTGTTGCGTGCGGTAGTGGCAACGCGGTGCATGTCCAGTTCCTGCACCTGGCCGCTGCAACCCAGCCAAGGACGCGTCTCGTCGTTGACGCTCCATGCTGGACGCACCCATCCACCGTCGAGCCAGAGGATGTCCACGGTGCCGTAGTTGTGTGTCAGCTCATGCAGCTGGTTGTAGGTGAAGTCGCAGTAGCGCTGCCAGCGGTCGGGATGGTCGGCGATGGAATAGTTGACGTTGCGGTCGGGCGTGGCCCACTCGTGGGCCCAGTAGTCGTCGCAGTGCCAGTCGGGCTTGCTGAAATAGAGGCCTATCCACATCTTCTCGGCGCGGAAGGCATCCACCACACCGCGCGTGAAGTCGTTCTTGGCTGGGCAGTCTTTTCCCATGCTGGTATAGTCGGTATAGCGGCTGTCGAACATGCAGAAACCGTCGTGGTGTTTGGTGGTGAAGACCACGTACTTCATGCCGCCCTTCTTGGCTGCTGCTGCCCAGCTTTTGGGGTCGAAATGCTTGGGTTTGAAAGTCTTGTTTAGCGCCCAGTATTCGCGCTTGTAGTCCTCGTAGTTGGCTCCGTTCCTATTGATCCACGGCTCATTACAGAGGTTCCAGCTCTCCACGATGCCCCACTGTGCATAAATACCCCAGTGCATCATAAAGCCGAACTTCAGGTCCTGCCACTCGCCAATGCGGTTGACAATCAAAGGATTGGTTTCGGGAATTGAGTCGTGTTGAGCCTTCACTTGGCCCATTAAACCCATTAAGCCCATCAGGCCTATAATAATTGTTTTCTTCATTTTCTGTTGTGATATGTGAAAGGTATGTCTACTAGGTCGCGGTCGTCGCTGCTGAAGCCTACCTGCAAGGTGAACTCGGTGCCGTCCTTGGGCTCTTCCATCTGGCCGGTCTTGGGATTGAACTGGCGGAACCAGAAGGGGTCGAGGGCTATCTTGAATGGCTCTTTATGGTCAAAATCGACAGTCTGGATTGGCTTCACCGCTATCAACTGCTTGACCGGGCCGTCTGGGTCGTTCTCATTCTTGAGGTAGACCTGCACTACGGTACGGTGGAAGAAGGCCGGAGCCTCGGTGTGGCATTGGCTCACCAGCCCTTCGACGGTGAAGTTGGCTTCGTCTATGGTAGGAGCACCCCACAGCTGGTGGTAGCTGTAGCTGAGGCCGTAGCCGAAGGGGAACTCCACACGCTCGCGGTCGGCGTAGCGGTAGGTGCGGCCCTGCATATTGTAGTCCGAGAAGTCGGGAAGGTCGGAGGTCGAGCGGTAGAAGGTGACGGGCAGGCGGCCGAAGTCGTCGCGACAGCCGTAGAGCAGGTCGCGCACGGCGGTGCCCATTTCCTGGCCACCATACCAAGCCACCAGCACGGCGTCGCAGTCGTCGATGACGTTCTCCAGCGCGATGGCCGAGCCAGTGCAGAGCACCAGCACCACGCGGTACCCTTGGGCCTTGAAGGCTTTGATTTCCGCCACCTGCTCTTTTGGAAGTTCTATCAGGGTGCGGTCACCACGGTAAAAACCTTCTTTCTCCACTGGCAGTTCCTCGCCCTCAAGTTGGGGATTCAATCCTCCGGCATAGATTAATATAGGTCCACGTCCTTCCTCATGCGACATCTTCTTCACACAGTGTGAGGAGGGAGGGGTTTGCAGTCCTTCGCCGATGGTAACGGTGTGTCGTGGTGTGCCGTTGTAGTTGCCCAGGGGCATGATGCTGTCCCACATGTTGGGACCTTCGAGGCGCAGGGAGTCTTCCACTTGGAGCGGTAAAATGCCGTCGTTCTTCAGCAGCACCATACTCTGAGTATAAAATCCCAATGCGTCAATGTCATATTCGCTCACTTCGTCGGCCTCTTTGGGCTCGTCGGTGACACGTAGGCGCACATGGAGGATGCGGCGCACATGCTCGTCGACCTTGCTCTCAGGCACCAGTCCTTGCTGCACAGCCTCGCGCAAGGCAGGAAGACCGCTGCCGCACTCGAGGTCCACCTCGTGCCCGAAGGCGTCGCCGTAGGCCGCGGCGGCGGTGGCGTGGGTGCGGTGGCGCGGGATGACGGTGTCGGTTTCGTATGCGTCGTTCAAAGCCCAGCAGTCGGTGACGAGGATGCCGTCATACTGCCACTCATTCCTCAGAATATCAAATAGTTCCTTGTTAGTACAGCACGGCTCGCCATTCAAGCGATTGTATCCGCACATCACCTGCTGCACGTCGCTGTTCTTGATGATATACTCAAATGCCGGCAGGTAGGTCGAACGCAGGTCGCGGTCGCTGACTCGGCTGTCGAACTCGTGTCGGATACCTTCAGGGCCACTGTGTACGGCGAAATGCTTGAGGCAGGCGGCGGTAATCAATGGGTTTCCAACATAGTTCTCGGCCCAGGCGTGCTGCAGGCCGTCGACACAGGCTTTGCCCATCATGGCGGTGAGGTAGGGATCTTCGCCGTAGGTCTCCATGCCGCGGCCCCAGCGCGGGTCGCGGAATATATTGATGTTTGGGGTGAAAAATGTGAGACCCGTGTAGTCGCTGTAACCGCCGGTATCCTGCGCCTGATGGTATTTGTAACGCGCTTCGTTGGCCACGAGGGTGAAGGCTGTCTGTAGCATCCCGGGATCGAAACTTGCCGCCATGGCAATGGGCATAGGATAAACCCTCGCCTTGCCGGCGCGTCCCACGCCGTGCAGCGCCTCGTTCCACCAGCTGTAGGGCTTCAAACCTACGCGCTCGATGGCGGGGTTCTGGTGCACCATAAGGCTCAACTTCTCGTCGAGCGTCAGGTTGTTTATCAGCCATTCCACTCGCTCGTCGAGGCTCTTGGTGGTGTCCTGCCAAGGGTATTGCTGGGCACAAACCTTTGTGCCGCAAAATATTATTAGTCCGAAGACTAGTGTCGAGAAGTATTTTTTCATAATGCAAAGATACATTTTTTTTTACAAGTTCTATTATTTTTTGTATCTTTGCAACCGATAAAAAATGATTGATTGTTGTATAATTCACTGATTTTATGAACGAATATTACTTCTATGGATTGGCGGCGATGCTGTATATCACCACTTGCTGGTGTTTTGTGGCGGTGCGCTGGTTCCATGCTTGCCGTGTGCCGAAGGAGCGTCAGCGCTACATTTGGCCCGACCGCAAGCTGCAGTGTCTCGCCTATTCCATGGCTACCCTCCTCTTACCTTATGTCTTTGATCCCACCAACGATGCGGCATGGATGCTCATGAAGTCCTATTTCCCCGCAACCTATTATTTCTATTGTGGCATGCTGCTGCTCTGCTATGCCGGCACCGTGAAGCAGTGGAACCGCTGGAAATCGGTTAGTTGGGGTGCTGCCATCATCGTCATCGCCACCATGCTCATCCCCGTGCTCAATGCCTGGCTGCCCTTCGAGTTCATGAGTGCCGAGGGGTTGCATTTCTGGCATTATGCCATCACTATCGAGAGTCTCATCATGATGGTTTTCTGCAGCTTGGCCATGTGGCAGGTGTGGCGCTGGATTAAAGAGAGCCGTGATGCCAACTATTCCAACCCCGAAGACTTTCCTGTCCGCTATGCCAGCATTGTGCTCTTCTATCCGTTGATTCTCACACCGTTGGTTTGGCCTGCCTATATCTTTGATTCGCGCATCGGAATGGCTCATCTGCACATTTTGTTGGCGATATTCAACATTGTATTGCTCATCACCGTCATGCCCGCCTGGCGTCGTAAGGCCATTTTCTCCGAATCAGAAGCGGAAGATTCGGACTTCACCGCCCAGCAGGAGGCCTCTGTCGAGGAACAGCTGGAGCAGGTGGCCTTGGAGATTAAGGCTTATGTCGAGGAGGAAAAAGCCTACCTTGACAATCATCTGAAGATCGACGATGTGGTGGAACACTGCCATCACGGCCGCACTTATGTCTCGCTGGCCATCCAGCGTCGCTTCGGCTCTTTCTCCAGCTATGTCAACGGCCTTCGTCTGGCGCACTACGAGCAGTATGTCGTCGAGCACCCCAACGAGACCAAGGAGTCCGCAGCCCTCTCTTCGGGCTTTCCCTCCTACAACGCCTACTACCGTTCCAAGAAGCGACTCACTAAGTAGTCGACGACAAACGTTTTTTCTGTCGGCGAATTACGCGAATTGACACAAAGCCACGCAAGATTTTTCTTTGCGTGGCTTTTTTTTTGACTGTGTAGCATTTGCTTGATTCGTGCAATTCGTTGATGGATAATTCTGCCAGAATATCAGTGATTTGGCTGTTTTTCGTTGCATGGTTTTTTGCCTGTTTTGTACAATTTGCAACGCCTGTTGCCTTCCCTTGCAACGAACTTGCAGGCCGTTTGCAAGATATTTGTACCAATTGCAATCTTGGTTTTTAAAAGAGGATGTACTTTTGCATTCGCTTTTGTTTAGATTATTGAATCATACATAAAAAAATATTAACAAAACAATGAAAGAAAAGAAACAACATTATGAATCGCCACAGTTGACCACTGTGACCTTCAAGGCCGAAAAGGGCTATGCCTCCAGCGAGAGGGGCTTCCGTCTGGGCAACGCCTGGAGTGTCGGTCTGCTGGATGCCTGGAGCAATACGCCCTCCAGTGGCGGCAGCAACATCAGCAGCGGCTGGACCGACAACGGCGGCAGCGCCTGGGAGAATTAAATCAAGTATTAACAGTTAAGAATTAAGAATTATAAAACAATATGAAGATTAAGACTTTAATGGTCGTGGCCCTGATGGGCATCGTTGCGACCGCATGCGAAAAGGACGATGTCACCTCGCAGGAGGATATGACCGTCAAACCCCCCATCACCATCAGCGCCAACTACGGCGGCCACGGTGCCAAGGTGGCCTACACCGAGGAGGGCGCCAATATCACCGCCACATGGGAGACTGGCGATGAACTCTATGTTGTCTACAACGGTGTTGTGAACACCCTTACCCTGGCCAGCGGTGCCGGCACCTCCTCGGCTACCTTCACGGGCACCATCTCGGGCACGCCTTCGGCCACCTCGATGCTCCTCTGCTATGTGAAAGACAAGAACGCCCCCTCGGCAGTGACCGTGAACACCGACGGTTCCTACACCTACACCTCCGGCACCTTCACCAGCCAGGACGGCACCATGGCCAGCGCCGCAAAGTGCAACCTCTACTACGGTGTGGTTCAGTATGGCGATGGCAGCGACATCAGCTGCACCTTCGGCGTCAACACCTCGATGATGAAGTTCTCCGTGGCGACAGGCCTGGCTGAGAACACCGCCGTCACGCTGAGCTACAAGAGCGATGGCACCACCATTGCCTCTGCCTCTTTCAATGTGGGCGCCGACGGCACTAACACCGTCTATATGGCCATCCCCGCCGGCAAATACACCGGCGCACAGACACTGGTCTGCAATGACGGTATGGGCAACAGATATTCCAACGCCACCGCCACCCTCTCGGCCACTCAGGCCAACTTCGCCGCCGGCGAGACCTACAGCAAGTCCTTCGTGTTCCTCTTCGACGGCACGGGTGCCGTCACTGCCACCGATGGAGCCATCATCACCGGTTACGGTAGTACAAACTCCACCCATCTCACCATTGCCGATGGTGCCACAGTAGTGCTGGAAAACGTCATTCTCCCCGCCCTTAACAGCGCAGTAAATAGTTGGGCAGGCATTACTTGCTTGGGCGATGCCACACTTAAGCTTGTCGGAACGAATCAGGCGAGGGGGTATGGCGACAATTACCCTGGCATATATGTACCCCAAAACAAAACACTTACCATTGAGGGAACAGGAAGTCTCACTGCCGAATGTCAAATTGATGGCCGTGCAGCCGGCATCGGTAGCGGATACGATTTACCCTCAGGCAATATCGTCATTAACAGCGGAAACATAATTGCCAAGGGATATACCGGTGGGGCTGGCATCGGTGGTGCGTCATGGGGTAGTTGCGGAACCATCACCTTAAATGGCGGTACAATTACTGCTTCAAGTTATGAAAATAAAAATAATGAGCATGCTGGAGGCCAAGGCGCAGGCATCGGTAGTGGCCAAGGAGCTAACGGTACCTGCGCAGGCATCTCTATCTCTGGAGGCACCATAACTGCTAATGGAGGCACCAAAGCCGCCGGCATTGGCAGTGGAAAAGGTGGCAGCTGCACAAACGGCGTCACCATTGGAAGCGGCGTCACCAGCGTCACCGCCACAAAAGGTTACTATAGCACAAGTATTATCGGTGCGGGTTCCGATGGTACCTGCGGCACGGTGACCATCGACGGCATTGAGGGTGCTTCCACCTCAAGCGCGTTCACACACTTCAACTCATCTCTGTCGAACTCGGACATGACCTGGACGCTGACTCGTAATTAATCCCCCTGTCCTCTTGCAAGCAACATACAACAGCCGCGGGCGTATGCCCGCGGCTGTTTTTTTACTACGTGGCATTCGCTCGATTCGTGCAATTCGCTGATGGACAATTCTGCCAGAATATCAGTGATTTGGCTGTTTTTTTGTTGCGTAGTTTCTTGCCTGTTTTGTACAATTTGCAATGCCTGTTGCCTTCCCTTGCAACGAACTTGCAGGCCGTTTGCAAGAAGTTTGTACCAATTGCAATGTCTGTTTTTGAGATTGGGTGTACTTTTGCAGCCGAATTGAGAAAAAAATACCGATTAGAATAATCACAATAATATAAACTAACACATCAATGAAAGAAAACGTGAAGAAACACTACGAAGCACCACAACTGACGGTGGTGACATTTAAAGCAGAACGCGGTTATGCAAGCAGCGAAGCAAAATTACTAAACACCTTGGCCATCAGTTCGCTGTATCAGAACGAAGGTTACCAGACATTGGAAGACCGTGGCACAGCCAACAGCTGGACATGGTAGTGAGAAAGTAAGAACTAAAATAATGAATACAGTAATGAAAGATATATATATATTTGCGGCCGCTGCCCTTTGCGGCCTGACGATGACGACAAGTTGCTCGAAAGAGGATGTGAATGGTATCTCCGATGGAGCCCTGGAGATTTTCGCCGAAGGGACGGGTGCCAAGACCACCGTCAACGGCACATCTGTGAAATGGGTTGAGAACGACGAGGTGTGGATTAACGGTATCAACGGAACGGTGAAGCAGAGCGGCGGCCACTGGTATGCCGACGGTACCTTCAGCACCAGTGCCGATTTCAATGCCTTCTATCCCGCCACCCTCGCTACCGCCGCGGCTGCCGGCAACCAGACCGCTGCCACCGCCACGGTGGTCTTCCCGTCGCGCTATGCCAGCTCCTTCGACGGCAATAGCCAGGTGATTGCCCTGCCGATGGGCGCCCGCTGCGAGGGCGGTGCCACCAGCGTGGTCTTCAAGCATCTCAGTGCCGGCATCAATGTGAATGTGGAAAACAACACCGGCGACATCCTTCTTGTCGACTCCGTGAGCGTCACCTCTGCCACCGTCAACCTCTGTGGCCAGGTCACGGTGACCCTCAGCGCCGATGCCGACCCTGCTGCCATTACTGCCGGTAACGGCACCAAGACCGTCACCGTCTATTTCGCCTCTCCTGTCAGCCTCGCCGCCAACGGCAGCAAGACCATCCAGGTACCCGTAATACCTAACGCCACCAGCTTGGGCGACCTCACCGTCAATGTCTATTCCCATACGACTCTGCCCAGTTCCAGCATCCAGAGCCTGATCTATACCAACCAGAAGAGCAATACCCCCGCTCTCGTCCGCAATGCTGTGGCTTCCCTGCCCGTCAACATGACCACCGACGGCACCGAGATAACAAAACGTGTCCTGGGAGCCTTCTCCGTCAGCGACAATATGAAGGTCTACTTCTCGATGGGCAACCTGCAGTACAAGGAAGGGGAACGCTTCCCCTGGCGTTTCGCCCTGAACCAGTACGACTGTGTGGGAGCGTGGAACACCGCCGATTGGGTCGACTACTTCGGCTGGGGTACCTGGACGGGCAATAATGTGGATCCGTACAGGATTCCATACGATGCCACCAGATATCTCTGGAATACGGAAGACTTTGTGAAGGAATCCGAACTCGCCGATGCCTCCCAGCGCGGTTTCGACTGGCGCACCCTTAGCAGTAAGGAATGGGAGTACATCATCAATGTCAAGGGCACTAATGGTCGTAAGGATGAGTATAGATTTGCCAAAGCTATAGTTTCAGATAACAAGATTTCCGGTCTGATTCTCTTTCCCGACGACTTCGTCCTGCCGACGGGTGTGACCATCAATAGTTACAATAAATCCGGCGATCATTTCTCTTCCAATATTCTTTCCGACGCCGAATGGAGACTGTTGGAGGCCGAGGGTTGTGTCTTCCTTCCCGCCGCTGGTTGTCGCAAAGAGGATGCCTCCCAGGAAGTCGATAAGATGGGTGGCTATCATTCAAGCACTGAGAAACCGGCTACGGATGATTATAAAATGCGATTCGACAACACGTCTTTAGTCCCCGCAAAGAATGGCGGAAAGATGTGGGGCAACTCCGTCCGCCTGGTGCGAGACGTGAAATAAAAAAGCATCCCTTTCCACTCCCCGAAAAAGAAAGACATGAATCTTCTGATGCGGCTGTCTTCACTCAACCCCCTCAGTATCCTCTTTGGCCTGATGGCCACCGTGGGCATCGTCGTCTTCTTCGTGGCCTGCTGGCGCAACATCAAGCGGGACGGCAACGAAAGGAATGAATCGAATAAGAAAAATACTCATGAGTAGTCATGGATGTTCGTGAGAGAAGAATCCTAAAAAGAGTGGAGAAGGAGAGACGCAATAATAGGGGTGGCATTGCCGCCCCTATATTTTTTATATTATATCATTTTTTTTTCGTACTTTTGCAGCATGATAAGAACCCTCTTTACCAGCCGTATGAAGATGGCCGACATGATTGCCTCTAACTACGACCTAATCCTTATGCTGCCTCGCTTTGGCATCCCTCTTGGATTCGGCGAAAAGAGCGTCAAGGAGGTCTGTCGCGACAACAATGTCGACGACCATTTTTTCCTTACGGTATGCAATATTTACACTTTTGACGACTTCCGTCCCGACGATGACGAGATTTCGCGTATCGACAACCGCCTCGTGGCCGAGCACCTCCGTGCCTCGCACCGCTACTACCTCGAGGAGCGTCTGCCGCACCTTCAGCATCACCTCGACCATATCACCGAACATGCGGGTCAGAGCGGCGAGATACTGCGCAAATACTATGCCGACTACTGCCGCGAGGTGCGCGAGCATGTGCGCCGCGAGGAGAAGAATCTCGACGGAGTGGAAAAAGGCGAGCGGAAGGTGGATAGTTACCTGAAGAGCCACGATAATATCAAGGACAGGCTCTCCGACCTCACGCAGATTATCTACAAGTACCTCCCGGGCGAGCGCCTTAACGAGGAGATGATGGAGCTGGTGTTCGATATCCTGCAGCTGAGTCGCGACCTCGAGAAGCACGCCATGATTGAGGAGCTGCTGCTGGTGCCACCGGAGGATTACAACCTCAGCGACCGCGAGCAGGATGTCCTCGAGCTGGTGGCCCAGGGCCTCAGCAGCAAGGAGATTTCCACGCGCCTCAATATCGCTGTCAACACCGTCAATACCCACCGCAAAAGCATCACCAAGAAGACCGGCATCAAGAGTGTCGCCGGCTTGGCGGTGTACGCCATGCTGAAGAAGAATTGATAATTGAAGCGCCCATAAAACCTTATTAAGCCCATAAAACCCATGAAAATACTAAAATACATCCGAATAACCCTTGCGGCCTTGATGCTGTTTGGCATCACAGCGCTGATACTCGATGCCACCGATGGTGCCGTGCTGCGCCACTGGCTGGGCTGGATGCCCAAGGTGCAGCTGCTACCGGCTATCCTGGCGCTGAATGTCGCCGTGGTGGTGGCTGTGATTCTGGTGACCTTTCTCATTGGCCGCCTCTACTGCTCGGTGGTATGCCCCATGGGTATCTTACAGGATATCTTCAGCTGGTCGCACAAGCTTATTTTTGGCAAGAAACGCCCCTACCGCTACCGTAAACCGCAGAACTGGCTGCGCTATGTGGTGCTGGGGCTCTTCGTGCTGCTGATGGTGCTGGGCCTCAACGGTATCGCTACCCTCATAGCCCCCTACAGCGCCTATGCCCGCATGGTGGCCAATATTCACGGCACGGGCCTTGTGCACTGGATTGCCCTTGCCACGCTGGTGGTCATCGGCCTGATGAGTTTCCTCTATGGCCGCCTCTGGTGCAACACCCTCTGCCCGGTGGGTACGCTGCTGGGATTGATAAGCAAATACTCGCTCTTTGGCATCCGCATCGACAAGGCGAAGTGCGTAGGTTGCCGCCAGTGTGAGAAGCGCTGCAAAGCCAACTGCATCGACATGGAGAACAAGACTGTCGATGGCAGCCGCTGTGTGATGTGCTTCAGCTGCCTGGGACACTGCAAGCAGGGGGCGATAAAGATTGCCAGAAAATCCGGGATTTCCGGAGAGTCTGGAAACTCCGGTGTAGACTCTTCGCGTCGCAAGTTCCTTGCGGCCACCGCCGCCGTGGGCACCGCCACGGCACTCCACGCCCAGGAACAGAAACTCGACGGCGGCCTCGCCGCCATCGAGAACAAGCAGGTGCCCCAGCGCACCATGCCGCTGAAGCCTGCCGGCGCCATCAGCCTCAAGAACTTTGAGAGCCGCTGCACCGCCTGCCAGCTCTGCGTGGGCAAGTGTCCCGAGAAGGTGCTGCGCCCCTCCACCGACCTCGCCACCCTCATGCAGCCTTATATGGCTTTCGACGAGGGCTACTGCCGCACGGCCTGCACGCGATGCAGCGAGGTGTGTCCCACGGGAGCCATCCAACCCATCGCCAAGGAGCAGAAGACCGCCATCAGCATCGGCCACGCCGTGGTGCTGGCCGACAACTGTATAGGCTGCGGCGCCTGCGCACGTCACTGCCCCTCGTCGGCCATCCTTATGGTCGACGGCAAGCCCGCCGTCAACGAGAGTCGTTGCCTGGGCTGCGGTGCCTGCGAATACTACTGCCCTGCACGTCCCATGACGGCCATCTATGTCGAAGGCCGTGAACGCCACATGGAAATTTGAGAAAATAATAATTAAAAAAAACAATAAACAATGAGCAACATCTCTGAAAAATTCAACGAAGCCGTCAAGTATGTCGGCACCTTCAAGTTCTGGAAAGAACTGGTCATCATGACCCTCGGCATGTTGGTTACTGCCGCAGCCGTCTACTATTTCTTGGTTCCCTCCAAACTCATCATCGGTACCATCTCGGGTCTCTCCATCGTGTTGGTCAACATCTTCTCCAACCTTGGCATCAACCTCAACCTGGGTAACCTGATTATGATTATCAATGTGATTCTGCTGATCCTGGCCTTCCTGTTGATTGACCGTGAGTTCGGCTTCAAGACAGTTTACACTGCCTTGATCCTCGGTCCCTTGACCAACTTCTGGGATGCTGTCTACCCTTGGCAGAATATCGCCAACGACAACCTTGTCACTGGCACTCCCTCGGTGATGGGAGACCCTTGGCTCGACCTCTGCTGCTTTGTGCTGCTGCTCAGCGCTGCCCAGGCCCTGATGTTCAGCATCAACGCCTCCACCGGCGGCCTTGATATCCTGGCCAAGATTGTGAACAAGTTCCTCCACTTCGACATTGGAGCTTCCGTCTCGGTGGCTGGTGCCGTCATTTGCTGCACCGCTTTCTTCATCAACGATTTCCGCATGGTCATCATCGGCCTCATCGGTACTTGGATTAATGGTCTTGTGGTCGACTACTTCACCGCCACTCTCAACAACCACAAGCGTCTCTGCATCGTGTCGAAAGACTACGAGCGCATTCGCCAGTATATCATCAATGAGCTGCACCGCGGCTGCACCCTCTATGAGGTCACCGGCGGCTACAGCGGAGAGAAGAGTATCGAGCTCGAGGTGCTCCTCAGCAAGGACGAGTTCAGCAAGATTCTGGGATGGATGAAGGACGAGAAGATTGAGGCCTTCTCCACCGCCGGCAACGTCAGCGAGGTCTACGGCTACTGGTCCAGCGGTAAGAAGCGCAAAGCCCGCAAGGAGATTGTGGACAAGAGATAAATGACCCTAAGGTCCTTAAAGTCCCTAAGGACCCTAAAGACCATAAAACAATGAATAGAAGACAATTCCTCAAAGGTATGGCAGGTGCTGCCGTGGCGGGTGCCGCCATGGCTGTGGGCTGCGACCACCCCAATGCCGTCAAGGCCGAGGGCTACACCCCCGGCGAGGTGCCGACGGACAAAATGTCTATGCGCACCGACGCCCACGGCCAGCAGGTGTCCTTCCTGGGTTTCGGCATGATGCGTCTGCCCGTCGAGGGCGGCGGCACACTGCGCGACCATCCCGATGCCAAGCTCGACCAGGAGGCCATCAACCAGATGGTCGACTATGCTATCGGACATGGTGTCAACTACTTCGACACCGCCCCAGTATACCTCAAGGGTATGTCGGAAGAGGCTACGGGCATCGCCCTGAGCCGTCATCCGCGCGACAAATGGTTAGTGGCTACCAAGATGAGCAACTTCCGCGACTGGAGCTATGAGGCCAGCATGAAGATGTACCGCGAGAGTTTCGAGAAGCTGCAGGTCGACCATATTGACTACTACCTGCTGCACTCCTTCGGCGGCGTGCAGGACGGCAAGAGCGACTTCGAGAAGCGCTTCGTCGACAACGGCGTCCTCGACTTCCTAATCAAGGAGCGCGAGGCAGGCCGCATCCGCAACCTCGGCTGGTCGTTCCACGGCCAGCAGGAGGAGTTCGACAAGGTGGTGGCGCTGCACGACAAGTACCACTGGGATTTCGCGCAGATACAGATGAACTATGTCGACTGGCATTATGCCCATGAGATAGAGCCTGAGAACGTCAATGCCGAGCATCTCTACAATGCTTTGGCCGAGAAGGATATTCCCATCGTTATCATGGAACCCCTGCTGGGTGGCCGCCTCGGCAAGCTCAACGACCACACGGCCTCCATGCTCAAGGAGCGCGAACCCAACCGGTCGTTGGCCTCTTGGGCATTCCGTCACCTCGGCATGTACCCCCGCATCCTTACGGCCCTCAGTGGCATGAACCTCATGGAGCACCTGCAGGACAACATACGCTCCTGCGCGCCCCTGGAGCCCTTGAGCGAGAGCGACCTGGCTCTCCTCGACCGCGTGGCCGACGAGTTCGCCCATTTCCCTGCCATCCCCTGCACCGCCTGCCAGTATTGCATGCCCTGTCCCTTCGGCCTCGATATTCCCGGTATCTTCGCCCACTATAACAAATGCCTCAACGAGGGCAACATCGCCACCGAGGGGACCGTGGAACAGCGCGAGTTCCGTCGCGCCCGCAGGGCCTACCTCACCTCCTACAGCGAGAGTGTGGCGCGCCTGCGCCAGGCCGACCACTGCATCGACTGCGGCGAATGCGTCACTCACTGTCCACAGGGCATCAAGATTCCCGAGAAGATGCACATGATTGAAGATTACACAAACAAACTAAAAGATTCATTGGTATGAACCTGTTAATGTTAGGAACCTGGGAAATTATCGTCATCGTCCTTGTTGTTCTGCTGCTCTTCGGCGGCAAGAAGATACCCGAGCTCATGCACGGCGTCGGCAAAGGTGTCAAGAGTTTCAAGGACGGCATGAATGGTGTGGAGTCTGACTTGTCCGATAAGTCCGACTCGTCTGACAAGAAATAATGACCTTTTGGGAGCACCTTGACGAGTTGCGCTCACGCCTGTGGCGCGTACTGGTGGCTGTACTGGTGGCTGCCGTGGCTTGTTTCTTCTTCAAGGAGCAGCTCTTCGCCATTGTCTTCGCACCCAAAGGAGCTGACATACAGCTTGTCAATATCGAGATAACACAGCAGTTCCTCACCCACATGAAAGTGTCCCTCTTCGCGGGACTTCTTGTGGTGTCGCCCTACTTACTTTACCAGCTCTTCGCCTTTGTGGCGCCAGGACTGTATACCCTCGAACGGCGCATGGCACTGGGTGCCGTAGGCGGAGGCTACCTGCTCTTCGTTGTCGGCTTGCTGCTCAATTACTTCGTTATCTTTCCCTTTACCGTCGATTTCCTTGGCAACTATCAGGTGTCTGATGCGGTGCCAAACAGGATTTCCCTCTCGTCCTACATCTCGCTGCTGCTGGTGATGAGCCTGCTGATGGGTGTAGTCTTCGAACTGCCGGTACTTTGCTGGCTGCTGGCTAAGTTCGACATCCTAAAGTCTTCATTCATGAAGAAATACCGCCGCCATGCCATCGTGGCTATTCTCATCATCGCCGCTGTCATCACCCCAACTGGAGACCCCTTCACCCTCTCGCTTGTCTCGGTGCCTATCTACCTCCTTTGGGAATTGAGCATCCTAATCGTCAAAAAAGTGGAAAAAACATGATATGTTCCGTAGGAGCCTTCTGTAAATAGACAATCCCTACCGGGATAATGAAACGAAAAAAAAAATGGAAAAGACCCTCTTCTTTGTAATCTTGCTGCTTTCTCCTTTTTCCTTTCACCTTTCACCAGCACACTCTCAATGTGCAACCGCTCTGATGCAGTACGCCCAGCGTTATCCTGCTGCCGAGCCACAGGACCTCTATAAGCTTGTCTTCCAAGACCTCTACGGTCCCGGACACCTGCTAACCGACTCCGCTGCAGCCATGCGTTATATCTCCAAGGAGGTGGCCGAGATGGACGACAGCGCCTACCCGGAAGAACTTCATTCAATCAACGACGGCCCTTTCCCACTCTACGAGTACACGCTGTGCGACAGCAACTTTGTGAGGGTGAACCTTGTTCTTGTCAAGCGCGGATGGTTCACACTAGAGCAGTTCGTCTCCGCCCTCCTGCGCAGTGCCAAAGGGTTACCTACGCCCGACCCCAAGTTCGTCCAGACCCACAGCCCCGCCTTTAAGGCCGCCTATAATCCTCATTATCGCATTATTAGACGTGACATCTTCGAGCGTGAGTTTCGCACGGCCATCGACCTCACACTCATCTCCTCCACCATACGTTAACCAAGCCGGAAGCGTTATTTTACATAGCCGTTTACATGCTTGTTTTTCAACTTATTAATATGCTGTTCTTATGTTGTTCTTTAGATTTATTCATAAGAACAACATAAGAACAGCATATTAACAACCTATGAATTAATGAACTACATAGGTTGTCAATGCCCTCGTTCGGCGATTGAAAATAATGTGTTCCAGTATGTTTTTTTTTCGTATATTTGCAGTCTATTCAAACTATTAATTTTTACGTTACTCTATGAAAATTAGCAAGATATTTTTTTTGTTGTTGCTGCCTGGGTCGATGATGCTGTCTGGCTGTCTGAGCCTCATGGCGGCGATGGGAGAGGAAATCGAGGCGCAAAACCAGCAGATTGAGGAGCTTCAGAAGACTGTGGCAGCCCAAGACGAGGTGGCGGTACCCACCAATGTCATCCTCATTGTCGGCGACGGCATGGGTGTGGCACAGGTCTATTCGTCGGTGGTGGCAGCCCAAGGCAACAACTCAGCCTTCCTGCGTTTCCCCTACACAGGTTTCTCGCGCACCTACTCGCGCAACAAGTACCGCACCGACTCCTCCGCCGGTGGCACGGCCCTTATGACAGGCCACAAGGTGGACAACTACCACGTGAACTGGGGTCCAGACTCGACACGTTACAATACCATCTTCGATGATGCCAAGAAATATGGCATGAGCACGGGCTTTGTGGTGACTTCCAGCGTCTTGGATGCTACGCCCGCCGCTACTTACGGTCATGTGCCCTACAGAAAGATGTTCGATACGCTGAGCCTGCAGATGGCTCAGTGCCAGCATAGTGTGATGATTGGTGGTGGTCGCAAGTATTTCCAGAAGGAGAACCGCAAGGATGGCCTTGCACCGCTCGATACGCTGGCCAGGCGCGGCTATACGGTGGTGAATACCCTCGACAGCATGACCCGCTTCCAGGGCGACAAGTTGGTGGCGCTGCTCTATGAGGGCGACCCCTTGACGGCTCCTGCTCGCGGGAACGTGTTGTACCAGGGTGCCAAGAAGGCCATCGCCATGCTGAGCCGCAATCCCAAAGGCTTCGCCCTGATGATCGAGGGTTCGCAGATTGATTGGGCTTGCCATAACAACGACTCGGCTTACCTGCGTGCTGAGATGGCTGACTTCGAGGAGATGCTCCATGCCGTGCTTGATTTTGCACAGCGCGACGGCCACACGCTGGTGGTTGTCACTGCCGACCACGAGACTGGCGGCGTCACACTGCCGACTGGCGACATCGAGAAGGGTCAGAACGAGGTGAAGTTCCTCTGGGGTGACCATACAGGATGCATGGTTCCAGTCTTCGCCATGGGACCGGGGGCTCATTATTTCTCTGGAATCCAGGAAAATATTGATATTCCGGAAAAGATTAGATGGTTGATGCAACTGTAATTTGATGGTAGTTAGGTAAATAAGATGATAAAATTTTGTGTTAGATTAGTGCAGCGTTGGCTCCCAGAGCCCTTTGTTTTCGCCATCCTGCTGACGTTCGTGGCGGCAATTGTTGCCATGCCTGTCTGTCATCAGACTCCTTTGGAGGTTGTCGAGCACTGGGGTGGGGGAGTGTGGAACCTGCTGGCTTTTGCCATGCAGATGGCTTTGGTACTGGTATGCGGCAGCACGTTGGCGGCGGCGCCGACGGTGAAGCGCGGCATCAGCGCGTTGGCGCGTATCCCCAAGAGTCCTGCCGGCGCCATCGCTTTGGTGACGGTCATCTCGGCTCTGGCCTGCTGGCTCAACTGGGGCTTTGGCCTCATCGTGGGCGTTATCTTTGCCAAAGAGATAGCCCGCCAGATGGCAGGTGTCGACTATCGGTTGCTCATCGCCTCGGCCTACAGTGGCTTCGTGGTGTGGCATGCCGGCCTGTCGGGCTCTATCCCGCTGACCATGGCGACTCCCGGCGATGCCCTTGCTACGGCTACCAACGGCGCCCTGACGGCGCCCGTGCCGGTCTCGGAGACCATCCTCAACCCTCATAATATCGTCATCGTGCTGCTGGTCATCGTGGCCATTACCGTGGCCAACACCTTGATGCACCCCAAGACGGGGGCCGTGACCGTCGACCCAGGGCTGTTAGCGGATCCGGAAACTCTGGAATCTCCTGATAATCCGGGAGAAAAAACGCCCGCCCAGCGCATGGAGCGCAGCCACCTGCTGTCATGGATGATAGCGCTGCTGCTGGCAGCCTATTTGGTGGTGAAACTCTTTGTGCGCGGTGGCACCCTCGATCTGGGTATCGTTATCATGCTCTTCCTTTCGTTGGGACTGATGCTTCACGGTACGCCCCTGGCGTATGTGCGTGCTTTCGGCAAGGCGGCCACGGGTGCCTCCGGTATCATCCTGCAGTTTCCCTTCTATGCTGGCATCATGGGTATCATCACCGGCGTGGGAGCCAGTGGCATCTGCATGGGTACGGTTATCGCCAACGCTTGCATCAATATCAGCAATCCCACCACCTATCCACTGCTGACCTTCCTCTGTGCGGCGCTGCTCAATATGTTCGTCCCGTCGGGTGGAGGTCATTGGGCCATCCAGGCTCCCATCATGTTCACCGCAGGTGCAGACCTCGGCGTGGACCCCGGCCTCACGGGTACCGCCATCGCTTGGGGAGACGCGTGGACCAACCTCATACAGCCCTTTTGGGCGCTGCCGGCACTGGCTATCGCCAAACTCTCGGCACGCGACATTATGGGCTACTGCCTCATCGACCTTCTCATCACAGGTGTCATCATCTGCGGAGGACTGGTGGTCTGGGCACTATAAATGATTAATATGGTAGTTAAAGAAGTTAAAAGAAGTTATCGCTCATGATGTTCGCTAGTAGTTAAAGGCAATACAAGTTTGAAGACAACAAATATCGTCAATGCAGAAACAAAACACATTTGTCTTTAACTACATTAACTCCCTTTAACTCCTTAAATAAAAAGAGTTATGTTCGAAGACGTTATTAAACATTATCCTGATTTCCCGAAGCCGGGAATCGATTTCATTGATGTGCTGCCTTTCCTGCAGGACAAGGCCGCTTTTAGTAAGGCTGTGGCAGAGCTGGACCGTCTGACGACGGCACCTAATGTAGCCACCGTCGAAGCCCGTGGATTCCTCTTTGCTTCTCCTTTACTGACCACGGAGGGTAAGGTTCAAACCATTGTTCCTTTCCGCAAGAAGGGCAAGCTGCCTCATGACGAAGGTGACCTGGTAAAGGTTGAGATTATGAAGGAATACGGTAGCGACGAACTCTTCTACCGTCTCAGCGACTTCGCAGCCTGCGTTCCCAATGGCGAGTTTATCGATGTCACCCTCTTTGACGACCTGCTGGCTACCGGCGGTACGGTCAAGGGCATTGTCGACTCGTTGCAGCAGCAGGTAATCGAAGGACGTAAGATTCGCATCAAGGAGTTCCTCTTCTTGGTTGAGCTACCCGCTCTGGGTGGCAGAAAGCTACTGGAAGACATTGCTCCGGTACATGCGCTGATGAGCCTCGAAGGTGTGGAATAAAAAAAAGAGGATGCCATTTGGCATCCTCTTTTTTGGGTGTAGTGACGAGAAGTGCTTATTTGAACTGCACGATGTCGGCAGTGCCTTTGACTTTCTTGTTGATAATAACGCCGAAGAGCACCAACTGCTCCTCAGTGGTGACGCGGATGTTGGTAAGCACTTGGCCGTCAGTCAGGTGGGCTTTCATCTTCAGTTCGTCCATCACCTTCTGATCAACGTTGGCACCGCCAAAGAGGTAGAGGTAGATGCTGGTTTCAGCCTCGGCCTGGACAGTGCCCACATAAGTGAAGTTGGAGCTACTGATGGCGGTACCATCACTCATAGCAGTCAATGCGCTCTGGGTGATGCAGCTGCTCATGGAGAAAGCCATCACAACGGCAGCAAACAGAAAGAGAACTCTTTTCTTCATTGTTTTGTCCCTAATACGTGTCGGGCGCAACTGTTGGTTAATAAAATGATTATCTGAATTATTGTCGTCATTCTTGCAGCAGGATGTTAGGGCAAAATGAATTCGGGGAAAGAAAGTGTAAGTGACAGGTTAATAGTTTTTTTCATATTTTATTATTGTTTTTTGTTGTTGCAAATATAGGATTATTTTTATTTTTTTGCAAATTTTTGTTAATTTTTGCAAAAAAGTAAAAAAAACTACACAATCGCTGCAATAACCACGACGAGGAGGGCGATGCAGTAGACTAGCTTGAGAAATGTGCCGGTGAGGAAGCCCACGAAGGCGCCAAAGGCGGCGCGGAACGATCTTTTACCATCCTGCTGCTTGACGTATTCGCTGACAAGCGCACCTATGAAGGGCCAAAAGACAATGCCTATCAGTCCTGTTGGACCGAAAGGGAGACCAACGATGGAAAGTACCAACCCAATATTGCAGCCCCAGATGCCGTACTTGCTGCCTCCGAAACGTTTTGTGGCCAACGAAGGAACAATATAGTCGAGGACTGTGATGACCACCGCCACGGTGCCGGTGACGATGAGCAGTGTAGGGGAGGTCTCGCCCCAAGGGGTGAAGCCTGCCAGAAGCAATCCCAGCCAACTGATGGGAGGGCCTGGGAGACCTGGTACGATGGAGCCTACGATGCCTGTCAACAGACAGACGAAGGCCATGATGATGAGGAAGGTGTTCATATTTTGGTTTATGGTTTACAGTTTAAGGTTTACAGTTTTTTGGGGGTATGCCGTAGGCGTTTTCGTTTAATAGCTTGTTGAACAGAGCTCTTAGTCTTTCTTCATCCTTTATCAGAGCGCGTAGTTCTGCCAGAGGTGCGGCATTGGGGCTGTCATCCATCCAGAGTTTCATGTAGCCGCCTTCGGCGTATTTCTCATGCAGGTGGTCGAGGGTGCGCTGCCAGTGCCCTTCGCGGTCGAGTTCGGGGTAGTGGCTGAGGCCATATTCTACGGTGCGGCGCACGATGGTCTCGGGTTCGATGTCGCGGTCGGCTTCCGAAATGATGCAGCCCAGCAGAGAACGAGGCTTGCTGGAGGCGGAGGCACGGTGGTCCTCGGCGGCTTGGGCGATGGCCTCGATTTCTTCTTCTGAAAACCAGCGGCGCAGGTTTCGGTCGCCGCGTATGATGCGTCCCGAGGCCAGATGGTGTACCTCGCGACCTTCGCAGATGCCGATGTCGTGCATGGCAGCAGCCGCGTAGGTCATTGCTGACGGTTGCATCATCATGCTGCGGGCAATGACCCGCCGGATATGGTTGGGACGGTGGGCAGCGTCGTAGTGTTCGTGTTGTGGGAGTATCACGCTTTCCGCATACTCCTTTAGGTCGGCGGGCACCGCGTCGTAGCGCCACCACTCGTAGGCATCGCGCGGCGCACCGTCGGGCATATAGATGATGCCGCAGTAGACGAAGCCCTCCTTTTCAAGGATATGACGCATGGGACGGTTGTCGTGGTGGGTGTCGACACGTAAGTGGGCGCAATGTTCTTTGGCATAACGGAAGGCAATGTCGGCGATGCCGTGGGTGTCTGGCATGGCCGCCATACGGTGCAGGGTGGAGTAGGGAGTCTGCTCGTCAATCCAGCGCCCGTGGTCGATATAGCCGTAAGTGGGCTCGATGCCTGGTACCAAGGCAAAAGTGCCTATAGGGGGGACTACACATTCCTCCGTCTCCGCCTTTGGCGGAGCCATCTCCCCTGGCTTAGGAGAGGAGTTGCTGACGCGGTGACAATCCTGCTGCTCCCCTAACTTAGGGGAGCTGTCAGTCCAGAAAGGACTGACTGAGGAGTGTGTCGACACAATATACGACACTCCGCGGCGAATATCTTCCTCGATATCTTCCCTTGAGGGGTAGCCCACCCACTGGGTCATGTTGCCGTCGGCGCGCATCACGCTGCGCGAATGGTCGTACATGCGCAGGATGAGGTCAATATCTGCTGGTGTGGATTTTCTGACATTCATAATATTATACAACGACAAGCACGTTTAATTATTGTATGGCACAATAATTGATGGGTAATGACGTTAGTGTCAAAACTATGTTGGAAAACCTCGGACTCTTCGGACTTTTCTTGGCCTGTCTGTTGGCTGCCACGATTCTTCCCTTCTCGTCGGAAGCCATCGTGGCGGGAGCTATGGCTTTGGGTTATGACCGTTGGATAATTGTGCTGGTGGCCACCCTAGGCAACACTGCCGGTGGCATGATTAGCTTTTATATGGGATGGCTTTGCAAGTGGGAGTGGTTGGAGAAATATTTTAAAATCAAGCGAGAGAAACTCGATCGTTTCCGTGGTCATATCGAGAAATATGGTGTCTGGGCGGCGCTGCTCACCTGGCTGCCCATCATAGGCGACCCGTTGGCTATTGCCATGGGCTTCATGCGTCTCAATCCGTTATGGACACTGATTATCATGTTTGTGGGTAAGCTGGTGCGCTATATCGCCACCTCAGGATTGCTTATCCTTACTCCTTGGTTCTAGTTGGATTAGATGATTACAGGAGAAATAATTGCATTGGGAGTGGCGGTGTCGTGGACGGCGACGGCGTTGTTTGCCGAGGTGGCGTCGAAGCGTATGGGATCGCTTCCGCTGAACACGCTACGCATGACGATGTCGCTCCTCCTACTGACTGTGACGCTGTGGTTATTGCTGGGGGTGCCGTATCCCCGTTTTGCCGACGGCGACACATGGCTGTGGCTGACGCTCTCGGGTGTGGTGGGATATGTCATTGGCGACTACTGCCTCATGCAGGGCTACATCTATATCGGTTCGCGCTTCGGACAGCTCTTTATGACTCTTTCTGCCCCCACAGCGGCTATCACCGGTTTCTTGTTGTTAGGTGAAAAAATGAGTTGGCTTGCCATCATAGGCATGGTGGTCACGCTCGGAGGTATTTCGATGTCCATACTGTCCAAACGAGAAGGAGAAGAGCATGTCAAGCTTTCGCTGCCGCCGAAAGGGGTGTTTTTTGCTGCGGTGGCGGGTATCTGTCAGGGTTTTGGGTTGGTGTTGAGCAAGATGGGATTGGAGAAATATGACAATGCGTTGTCAATGGCTGGTGTCGACCCGTCGTTGACGCCCGATGGGGCTTTGCTTCCGGTGCCGCTGATGTTTTCCATACCCTTCTCCGCCACGATGATACGTGCAGCGATAGGTCTTGTCGGGTTCTTTGTGCTGTTGGTGATTTTCAACCGCGATTGGCAGCTGAAATTGAGTCACGCTGCCCACGACCGCAAGGCTATGTGGTGCTTGCTGGGTGCTACCATCTTTGGGCCTTTTGTGGGTGTCAGTGCCTCGCTGTTGGCCACGCAGTACACCTCCACGGGTATCGCGCAGACCCTCTTTGCCCTCACGCCCGTCCTCATCATCGCCCCCGCCGCCTGGCTCTTCCATCAAAAAGTGACGGCACGCGAGGTCGTCGGTGCCGTTATCAGTGTCTTGGGTGTTTGCCTGTTCTTTATTTAGCTTAGAAATTGATGCTTAATGTGAAAGCGCCGTTGTGGCGGAACATCTCGGAGCCGTCGAGCATCGAGTTGCGCAGGCTGCGGTAGGATGTCCATTCCAACGAGAAGGTACGGAAATACTCTATGCCGATGGTCCAACTCCAGCCCGCATCCCAACGGTCGATGTCGCGTCCCACAACCTCGGTGTCGTTGCCAATATGGCCGAAGAAGGTGTATCGTCCCCAGCCACCGACGGCCACGTAGAAGCGGCAGTCGATTCTTGGCGAGGGTTTCCCGATGTCAAAGCTCAGACGCATGGGCAGCGTAAGACTGTGGGTGTTCAGGTGGCCAAAGTCGCCCTTAGTGTGCATCCACGCATATTGCAGGTCGGCATAGAGGTGGTAGCGTCCACCGAGGTGGAGGCGCGTGCCCAGTCCCAGCTGTTGGCTGAAGCCGCGGTGGCTCTTGTCGCTATCGCCTACCAGACGATTTCCACCGATGCCGCCATAGCGGTAGAAGACCCATCGAGGCAGGGGCAGCATGGTGGCAGGTGTGGTGTCTTTTGCGGCATGTAGAGCCGCCAGTTCTGGACAGGTAGAGCTAGTTGGACTAGTAAAACTGGTATCGGTAGATACACCCAGCTTCACTCTGATGGTGCTGTCCAGGGGCAAGATGTTGTACTGTCCCCAGAAGTCTTCGTTGTAGAAACTTTTTCCAAATGCCTCGGCATAGCCTTGGCTTTTATAATCCTGCACAGGATTTGTCCGAAGGAAGGAGGTGTCGCCTGGGCGTTGGTCGGTGAGCAACATCTCACGGCAGGAGACGATACGCTGTTCGGGGTCGGCTAGTTCGTAGCCATAGGCTTGGTGGCAGTAGTAGGTCTCATCATGAAAGTTAAGAGAGCGTGTCAGGGTGTATTTGCCGTTGCGTGGTTCGTAGTGTTCCTCATCGATGGCGCGATGGCAATAGACGGATGTCCATGGTTGAAATGACCAAGTTGCGGTGGGATAGTCGGCGCGGCCGGTGTCGCTGTCGAAGAGCACGTCTGTCACGGCGAAGTTGTCTTGGCGGATGCGTAGCGTGTAGTGTGCTTTGAAATAGGGGCTGCGCGAACGTCCGTAACCTCGAATCAGCCAGTAGGCCACCCCCTCGTCGTCGGTGTATTCTCGTATGGGGGCGTATTTATGTTTTTTTACAAGACGTTCGGCAGTGGCATAGTAGGCTTGAGGTGTGAGCAGTGCATCGGAGAAGAGCCTGTTATCCTGATAGGCCATGTCGGCCATGGCCTTGGGCATGTCGCCGGCGGCGAGGCGCACGCTGAGACTGTCGAGGACAAGCAGACGGTGGCGCAGCACGGACTTGTAGTTGTTGTCCAGCTCGCGCTGGCGGTCGTCGAAGGAATAGTAGCGCTTGGTACTGTCGTGCAGGTAACCGTAGCGCAGAACATCCATTACGCTCTCGTCGAAGAGGTAGAGGTCGTCGTTCAGCAGACGGTAGTCGCGTACAAACCAGGTGTCTATCGTGGTGTCGATGTGATAGTTCTCCGGGATGCGGCGTATGGCTTCAGCGATGATGGCCTGCGGGGTGACGTAGCCCGTCACCTGCACCTCTTTCAGTTCCGTGGCATGAGGCTCCATCCGCACGTCGCCTTTCTTCTGTAGTTGTTCAATGCTGACGGAAAGCCGTTTATATCCCATGGCCGAGAAGAGAACCTTGTCGTCAGCTTTCCATTTCCCGTTTTCTACTTTCAGTTTGTATTCTCCCGCGTCGTTGCTTTGTGTGCCGATGTTGGTGCCTTGCAGTAGCACGGCGACATAGGGGACGGCTTTGCGAGTGTGACTGTCGGTGATGCGGCCTTGCAGTGTGAGGTAGTCCTGCGCATGGAGACCGCTGACCAGAAAGAGCAGGACGAGTAGTGTGATAGCTTTGTTCATATAGTATAATTGCGTGAAGGGGGTGAAATATTACTCCTCGAGGATCATTTTAGAACCGCCGACTCTTGTGGCAATAGTCTTCGTATTCCTTTCCAAAGTCGCGGCGGAGGCGTTTTTCTTCGCTCAGCACCTGCGTGAACATGATGGCGAAGAAGGCTACCCATACCACGCAGGCCTGCCAGGTCCACAGCCACACCGTCCATCCGGCGAGGTAGAGCAAGGTGCCGGTGAGCATGGGGTTGCGGTTGAGGCGGTAAGGGCCGTCGGTCATCAGATGCTGCGTGCGCGGCGCCACCTCGTGGCCGAAGGCATCCATGGGGTTGCCCTTGCCGCGTCTCTTCATATAGATGATGGTGTACACGCTCAGCGCCAGCCCTCCTAGCATCAGAATTCCGATGAGGATGGCCTTTGCCGCACCGACATGACCCAAGACAGGCCGCCCTGAGACCAACCACATGATGGCGGGTATGAGTGCCACAAAAAGCAATCCACCAAGCAGATAACCTGCAATTTCTCTAAATCGTTTCATCAAGTTATTTATTTGTCATTGTATCGGGCAACTGAGGGGACTAGTGAGTTCGCAGCCGCGGTTTCTTGCCAGCCATAGTTGGGCATACGAGCAGGTGGCTTTCAGTTGGCCGCCCCTACGTTCTATCTCCTCCACCGCGCGGCGTACCAGCTCGCTGGCGATGCCCTGTCCACGCAGGCGGTCGTCGACATACGTATGGTTAATGACATAGACACCATCCCTCTGCGTGAATGTCACTTCGCCTACTTCCTCGCCGTCTTTGACGACGTATATCCGGTTTCTCTCAATAATATATTCCATATCCACTTTGTTATATTTCTCAATCAGAACTATCAGAACAATCAGAATTTCATTTCTCTCTCCGGCAGATTTTAAAAGATTTTAAAAGAATTATGACTGCGTAGCTTTCTTTTACAATCTGATTGAGATTTATTTTCTTTTCGTTCTTTTAGTTCTGATTGAGTTCAGGTTGCTCGGGGACGATGGCGAAGTATTCCAGGGGCTCTTTTTCGCTGGCGTTGATGAGGCTGTGGGAGTGGCCGCGGGGACAGTAGTGGCAGTCGCCTTTGACCAGCCGTTCCTCGCCGTCATCATACAAACATTTAGCCACGCCCGAGGTGATGAGGATGACCTCGCTGTTGGTCTCGTGCTTGTGGTAGCCGATGGAGCAGCCCACGTCGAGGTGTCCCAGCATAATCTTGTTCAATCCGTCGAAGAAGTTGCGCGACCGCGTGTCGCCCTCGCCCCCCTTGAATTGAGGCATCACGGATTCTTCAATATTCTTAAAGTCGATTATCATATTTGTTATTCTATATTATCTCAATCAGATCATTTTTTAATCTCAATCATAACAATCAGAACCATTAGAATTTCTTTTTGTTCTTTTAGTTCTTTTGAGCTAAAATATTATTTACCATTTCGCAGAGTTTGTCCTCCCTGATGACCTTCGGGGCAGCCTTGCCGGCCAGCACGAGTATTTTTTTGCCATTGCGGTAGATATGCAGCTGCCGTGAGCGCACCACCGCCGTCAGCCCCGGGTCGTCCTGCAGCGCCAGCCACAGGCGGTGATACTCGCCCTCCTCCTCAAACAGCTTCCTCCGCAGGTGCGAGCACATGTTGGTGGTGTCAAAAGCCACATAAAACTCTGGCCGCTTCGGGGCGGCGAAGGTGCGCTCGATCATGGCCACATGCGACAGGTACTCGGGGTCGGTGAAGGCTATGGCGCCACTCCGACAATGGCGGCGGCAGGCCTGGCATTTGATGCAGATGCCGTCGAAAGTCGGCATCCCGTCATTCGCTCCGATGCTGCCCATCGGGCAGACCTCCCTACACTCGCCGCAGCGCGTGCATAGCTCGCTGTTGCATGAGGGCTTTGCCTTGAGGAATCCTGCGGGAACGTTGTCGGTCTTCAACGGGGTATAGTATTTCTCGGGATGCGCCTCGCCGGGAACGGCAAGGGGCGACAGTTGGGTGTTGTCGGCCGAGAGCCTCTCACTCACCTCGGCGGCGAAACGGTCGAGGGCCGCAAGGTCATCCTCGTCGGGACGTCCTGCACCCAGGGTGTCGCTGAAAGCGTGTCGCGTCACCAAGGCGGCGGCTCCGACGGGTTTCATGCCGCCCTCCTCCATTAGCCCCACCAACTCGGCCAGCGCGTTGTCGTAGGCGCGGTTGCCGAAGGTGACGAGAGCCACCGCCCTGTTGCCGTCGGCATGGACGGCTCGCCGCACGTAGTCGAGCGTCTTGTTGGGTATACGTCCCGCATAGACAGGCGTCGCCCACACGACGACATCCCCTGCCTCCACCTGTGGCAGCGCCTCGCGCTCACGCGGCAGCGTGTAGGAGTGCTGTTCCACCCCGGCACCCAGCAGCTCGCCCAGCCGATCGCCCAGGTGCTGCGCCACTTGACGAGTGCTCCCTGTGGGACTGAAATAGTATATCTTTACTTTCCCCATCAATTCTTCGTCGTTGATAGCCGAACCTCGCGATTATTATAAAAGCGTATGGATATCTTGCTCATTTTTTATTCTTTTGCAAAGTTACACAGTTCTCAGTTGTTCTTTTCCACAAGTTGTGGAAGATTCTTGCTGTCCAAATCTTCCACAATTTGTGGAAGATTTTCAATGGTCTGACAGTAAATTAGATAAAACCTTTTGCAGTATCTGATGTTCGATTCTGAAAGGCCTTCCACATCGGGTATTTCCTCTTTTAAGTCTCTGCTGAGTGTTGCATAAAACTTCGAACCATATTTATTCTCCTCCTGTCGTTCAGCAATGTCTTTGCCCAAACTTAGGTTGAACAGAATTTGCTCTGTGTTCACTTTGACGGCGGCCTTGATTTGGCTTTGCCGATAGCGTGTGACAAGTTCTTTTACCCATTGGGAATAATCCTTGTCTATGATGGTTATATTTTTTATCCATAAGGTTTTATATTTCTTTTGCAAAGTTACGCAATTCATTTCACATATTACCTATTTAATCTTACATCTTCCATCTTACATCTTCCATCAATATAGTATCCAAAAACCGAAAATGTGCCACTTAATATTCCCTTACTTTTGGTGTGGGGCAGGTGCCTGTTCCCTTGTCCCGAGGAAGCGTTTCAACAGGAAGGTGAGGAAATAAGGAAAAGTATAAAATTGTCCATTCCAACCGATGTTCTTGTAGCCAAGTTTCACTCCATATTTTACATCGGGGTACGAATCCCACTTAACGAGGTTGTTGAGCGAAGCCGTGGCTCCGTCTTTGGCCTTCACCTCCACCGGTACTAACGATTCGGCATCACGGACGAAGAAATCCATTTCCAGCGAGGGGTTCGTATGCTTGTAGAAATATAGTTGGTCGTATCCCGATTTGCGCAGCATCTCGCCGACCACATTCTCATAGATGGCACCTTTGTAGGTTCCAAAGTTCTTGTTTGCACGCAGATCCTCTTGCGCCTCCTCGTCAAGCGAAGCTATCAAAAGCCCCGTGTCGTGATAGTAAATCTTGTAGCTGTCAGTGTCATAATTGCCTTTCAGAGGCAGCTCCACATTGTTCAGACAATAGCAGACGTTGACGACACCTGCCTCTTTCAGCCATTCCACAGCTCCGATATACTCCCTGTTCCTGGCCCCTTTGGCAATCTTGGTGATTTGGTATTTCTTGTTTTCCTTGGCCAGGAATGTGGAGATATGACTGTAAACGGAAAGAACCTTCGCCTTGTCGGTCTCCTTTGCGTATTTTGTGATGTCCTCCTCGTAGTCCTTCAACAGCTGGCGCTGAAGTTTCAAAGTGCCGCCAAAATGGCCGTTGTCAATATACATCTTCACCACCTCCGGCATTCCACCAAGACTCATATAGTCGCGGAAAACATTGGTCATCGTGTCCAACTCCAGCTGCGTAAACGGCCGCAGAGTTATCATGTGTCGATAGAGGTCTTCTATCTGTTCCGGCGAATAACCCTTAGCCCACAGGAATTCCTCAAAGTCCATCGAGTGCATCTCGAAGTCCTCCTTATAGCCGACAGCATTGGATTCGATCTCCTCGTAATAGATGCCCATAAGTGAGCCGGAGCATATGACGTCATAGCGGCCGTCCTCGCAGAACGCTTTGAGTGAAGTGGCGCAGTCGGGACACTTCTGCAATTCATCAAAGAAGATCAGCGTCTTGTAGGGAATGAACTTCCATGAGGGCTCCAGCAACGAGATGTTCTTGATAATCGACTCCACCTCGTAGCCGTCGGCAAAGATGTCTCTGAATTTCTTCTGCAGCACAAAATTAATCTCGATGACCGACTCATAGTTAGCCTTGCCGAACGCTCGAATCGACTCCGTTTTACCAACCTGACGGGCTCCCTTCACAATCAGAGGCTTTCGTTTTGGCGTGTTTTTCCAGCTATCAAGAAACTTATCTATTTTTCTATCAAGTAGTTTCATTGTGTTTCGTCACATTTTTCGACTACAAAAATACAAAAAAATCACATTTTTACAACTTTTATGTACAGAAAAATCACATTTTTACAAATTTCCCAAATGAGAAAATCACATTTTCTTGCATTTTTCCACATTTCTGCCGCTGCTCCGGTGTCATCGTGTCGGTCATCCTATAGAGATAGGAACAATTATAACCGATCTCTTAAATCTTCAATTTCTTTCTCGAGTTTTTCTCTTTGATCAAAATGTTTATCCGTTACCAAACCATTCCAACCAGAAAAAGTGCTATGCTTAATGAAGTTATCCAGGTTCTCTAGGCGTTCTTCTTTTCTTCTTAGTTTACGACGAACATTTCTTCGGTCGCTCTTAATATAGTAACGGTACGTCAAAAAAGTAATCACTAGCGTAGCAAATCCAACAATTAATGCCAATGTTGCAACTCCCAATGTTAGAATATTAATATCCATTGTTTTATTTCTTTATTTCAAAAGTTGTAGAAATGGAGCACACATCCTTATTCATCCCCAAAATTCAATGTAAGCTGTTGCTCCCACAAATAACTATCTGAAACCAAACCTTTCTCTTTTATCGCCTTCAGTAGTGCTCTCATGCTTTCAAAAACAGGGTAGGGATACTTTATATGTGCATTAGAGTAGTAGAGTATTCGAATACCATGTTCTTCGCATAATTTCTTCTTCGCAGCATCTCGTTCGATTGTGAGTTTGTAGAAATCTTCCCCACCAAATAATCGTGAAGGTGAGAAATGTTGTCCTCCTTGACATTCTATCGCCACTCCGTATTCCGGCAAAAAGAAATCCAAGAACATGCTACGATTGTATCTTAACCAGTCAAATCCTTTTTCTTGTTCAAAAGCAATATTGTTGGCTAGCAAAAGATGCCGTATTTCTCCTTCCATGTTGCTTTCTGGGCAAGTGGGACATCCTGCACCAAAAAGGTGATTGTTTGGTGTTTGCCAAAACTCTCCATGCTCGGGACAAATAATACAGACTTTGGTAGCAGTATTTACATATTGAACCTTGGAATAATCATACTTGTCTTCGTGAACAAGCTTTGCCTTTTCGATGAATTCCTCGTTAGTCAGGCGCTTGCTGCCTCCACAAATAGGACACCCATATCCGCGATAATGTACATTTGCTCTCTGCCAGAACTCCCCATGCTCAGGACAAACAATCTTTACAAAGTCCTGTAGATTGTTGAAATGCACGGAAGAATAATCGTATTTCCCTTTATGTATCTTCGTGCATCGCTCAATGAAAATAGGAACAGTTATTCTTTGAACTCCACTACAGGCGGGACAATCATGTCCTTTTAGATGAGTTGCAGGACTTGTCCAAAACTCCCCATGTTCACGACAGATAATGCACACTTTCTTTGTGAGTCCTTGATAATTCACTTTGGAATAATCATATCGATTGCCATGAACTTCCTTTGCTTGCGCAATGAATTGTTCTGTCGTTAGTTTGGGAGTACCGAAGCACCCTGGACAACGATGGCCTCTGAGGTGATTGTTTGGAGACATCCAAAACTCCCCATGCTCAGGACAAATAATACAAACTTTTTCTTTATTACCGTTGTAAACAACTTTGGAATAGTCGTATCGGTCGCCGTAGATTTCCTTGGCTTTCCGTATAAACTCATCTGTGGTTGATTTAGGAGAACCAAAGCAGCTTGGGCAACCATTGCCGTACATGTGTCCAGAAGGAAGTTGTTGAAATTCTCCGTGTATGGGGCAAATAATGGTTACAGGAACATCCAAACCTTGATAATCAACTTTTGAGTAATCATACCTACCTTTATGTTTGCGAGTGGATCTTTCAATAAAAATCTCTTTTGTAATCCTCTGATGCCCACTACACGCAGGACAAGCGTGGTTATTTAAAAAGTTATGAGGTGTTACCCAAAAGTCACCGTGCCCAGGACAAGTTATACAGACTTTTGTTTCTGTATTTACGTATGTTACTTTAGAATAATCATACTTATCACCATACAGACGCTTTGCTCTGTCAACAAAAACCTCTAATGTTAGTTTCTTGGGCATCCTTTCTGTATTTAGAACATGTACCAAACGCCTTTTCGAATTCCTCTTTCAGTTCTTCTATTTGAGATTTACATTAACAAGGACGTAATTCTTCTGAAATCGAATCTTGATTAACGGATTTAAAGAGTGCGTATTTTTTTGCTAAAACCTTTGCTTCAAGAGACCCGTTAGGGGTTAAACAGTAGCAATAATAGAGACCCAATTCATCAAAGGACATATTTGATAACAAGATGTCCACATATGAAGTTTTTTCATCCATATGTATGATATCTGACTGGTCGATATACTTTAATATGCCTGTAATGTTTCGACAGTAATAATCTATCTGTCCATTGTTCCCAATGTAGTTTTCAACATAGTTCAAATCATCTAAATTATTTCCGCATATTTGGAAATGGTATTCGGCAGCTTTTGATCCTGTAAGTTTCTCCCCAGATGACGAATAATAGATGCCATTCCGTATCCCAATATTAAAGTTGAGTAAATTAAAGAATGTGTTCTCAAAACGTTGGAGCATTATTGTTTTGTTTTGAGCCTCCATCTCCTTACGTTGCAATTCGAGTGCCAGGTTCGTTTGTGCCAATTCTTTTCGCTGTAGTTCGAGTTCCTCTTTCTGCTGCAACATTGTGACAATTACGCCTGCAAAAGCAAGCCCCGAAAACAACGCCCCTACAGTTCCAAACATATCACCAAAAGTCCCGCGTTCTTCAGGTGAACTTATATTGGCTCGAATAATGAAGAAATATGCAACACACAATGCAATGACGATAATCGACACTGCTGCAAAGATAATCCAATATTTGTACTTTTTGTAGAAAGACATACACAATAGCCATTATTCCATAGCCAGAATCTTATCCAGTTTAGTATCAGTAAACGTATGCCAAATCTCCAAATTAATTGGCTTGTAATCGTCAAATAGCTGCTGTACGAATTCTATCTCAAATACCAGTCGCAAATCATTGGGATCAGCTTTGGCTTGAACCTCATGTTTGGAGCCGATACGGGCAACTTTGATGAAGTATAAGTCGCGAATGCCTTTCTTCTTCACGTAGGGCATGAAGTAGTACAGGTGGTTCAATTCTACTGTCGAAGGGAACTCCTTGCCCGAATAGTATATCCTTGCGTCCTGTTCAAGGTAAGGAGCAACATTCTCATTGGTTACCAACGAGACAAGAACATTCTTCGATGTATCCAAGAATTTATCTCTCGTGGATTTTGCTTTACGGAGCCTGTTGTGGACAATCTCATCGGGATGGCTTTGTTGCAAGCTAAACAAGTCGATGGGGAACAACTGTGGTGGTATCATGCTCTTTGCAACCCGATAGGCTTCATCAAAGTGGCTTTTCTCGTGTTCTCTCGCGTCGATGTCGTTGAAAAGTCTTATCAACGAACGCCCGATGGCATACGACAGATTCACAGGTACCGCATTGCCAATTTGTTTGTATTGGTCGGAAACTGTTCCTGCAAACATCCATTCATCGGGGAAAGTCTGAATACGGGCATATTCGCGAACAGTCAGCGGACGAGTTTCCGTTGGATGACAACGCTCGGTTTGTTTCTGAGCGGGTGCACAAGTGAGGGTAAGAGAGGGTTCGTCCATCGAGAGACGGCGAGCCATTCCGGTTTTACCACCACCAAGATAGAAACTGGCACCCATGAATTCTTTGGCTACATCTTCCGGCAAATCGCGCCAGTCACCGCCTTCCGGTACCATAGAAAGCACTCTGCGTTTCTTCTCAGGATAAGTTTGTCCTTCCGATTCAGGAACATCCTTCTTATATAGTTTACCCTTGAAGAAGGCATCTCTAAGGGTCATTATTCTCTTGTAAGGTGCTGGCCAATGAAACTCAACATAGGGAGCAATATCATTGCGAATGGCAACCAGTATAAGTCGTTCCCTTTTCTGCGGAACTTGATACATAACAGCCTTCAACACACGAGGTTCAACCAAAGTATAACCCAACTCGGCAATGGCATTACGAATAATTTCAAGTGTTCTCCCGTCATCATGGGAAAGGAGTCCTTTCACGTTCTCTCCCATAAAGACCTTAGGCTGTATTTCCTTGACGGCACGTGCAAGCTCAAAGAACAATGTTCCTCTGGTATCGTTCAAACCACCTTTCTTGCCAGCGTATGAAAAAGCCTGACAGGGGAATCCTCCCGAAACAAAATCCACCAAGCCTCTCAATGGAGTGAAATCCACCTTGTGAACATCACCTTCAAGCACATTCCAATCGGGACGGTTCAACCTCAATGTTTCAGATGCCATCGGGTTAATCTCATTCAGAAGAATGTGGCGGAATCCAGCGAAGTGCATACCCAACGCCAATCCTCCCGCTCCTGCAAATAGCTCCAGCGAGGTGAAATCGCGGAGAGGAGTGACGTGCATTTCTTCCTCCCACTTGCTATTGAGCATCATCTGAACAGGTTCTACATCAGTCAGTTCCTCCATATAGAAACCCATCTTGCCGGCTTTGTTTCTATGGTACGGATAAACCCCACTCTCCCCCCACTTTTGTGCAGTAGCAAGCGAAGTCCCAGTTAGGTCAGCTAAATTCGTTGCAGATAAAAATGTTGGCATTACACTATACCTTTCTTCGCTATTTCTTTCGATAGTTTCTTGACGGCATTCTCAATTAATTGACTGCCATCAATTTTCTCTTCTTCTACAACTTCCCCAAAAGCTTTTGCCAAGCGTAAATAGAAGTTTTTATCACCAGTTATATGCTCCCAAAAATCAGCTCCACACAAGACCGGATACGTGGTTGCTATGGTTTTATAATGAGAAGATAATTTTTTGGGTGATCCATAAAGAACACCTAAAACGAGGTCATCATCATATACTTTTAGTTTGTTCGTTTTTGCAATGCCTTTGAATTGCTTAAAGTGCGTAAGAATAGTATCTACGTCATCTTTGTTGATGCAATTAGGACCAGCTTTACATTGACAGTACTTCTTTCGTTTGTCAATAGCATCAACAAATTCTATATCTATTCCGGGAATAGCAGATCCGCTGCTAGTGATTTGCCTGATTTGTGCAATGAAGTCTTGAAGGTGTGTTCCAAAACTAGTGCTAATACTCGTTCCCAATACACGGGGATAAATTAAGGCCTTTGCAACGGATTCGGGTTCCGTGTTACCACAGAGGAATGCTGCAATATAGTTGATTGTAAATGGATTGATGTTAAAATCACTTAGCTTGATTGTTTTTAACTTCCCTAAATGTTTGGGGATAATAATCTCACGAAAGTAAGTTTTTCCACTTTCGATAATCTGTTTTTTTTGTTTATCCGTCATCATATCTTGGTTATTTAATTATTTCATATTTCCATCCTTCGTTCTTTGCAATCTGCAAAAGATTCAGGACATTTCCTTTCTCCCATTGGTTTGAGACAACAAACCTTACTCCGTCACCGCTAGTCAAAATGTATTCTTCCTGTAAAAGATGGCGGGGTTGTCCTGTTTCTTCTTTGGCCATTTTGGCAGCCTCGATGTCATCCTCTATAAAATTCCAAGCCCCCCATCTGCCCAATAATGCCTGATGGAATATGTCTTTTAACTCCGCCAAAGTGGTTTTAGGGTGAGCTTTCAGATACTCTTTGACAACAGCATATCCCATCTTTCCCTTGGTGTTGTATTCGACTCCATTTAGTCGGATGGCAACTCTCCCTTCCAAATCTTCGGGCTTCACGTCAATATCCAACTTGATGGGTTTGTGGACGATTTGTACCCCTTGTGCATCGTGGTTCCTTTCAAACAGATCGCATCCCACAAACTTTGTTAGTAAAGTGACATATTGGAAGAATCCCTTAATTTTGATTTCTTGGGATTTGGTTGCATGAGGTCGGGTGGGCGCCTGCGAATTTTCCGACAAGTCATATGAATTGGCCGTCTTCGCCGTCTCATAGGCAAGCGATTCCAAGTATTTCACCTCTGTGGTGGTGAGAGAATTGTCGTTTGCGGTGAAAGCCAATGCTTCGTCCCAAAACTCTTTCTTGGCCGTATGGTTGGCAATCCGTTTGACGAACACGTCCGTCTCTCCGACATAAGCCTTCCGCTTCTCACGATTGAGTAAAATATACAACGCAGGTTTCGACAGTTCATCCTTCATCTCTTTGATGAACTCCGTATATCCTCGCTTAATCACGCTCAACTGACAAACGCAATTATCCATCTCGATAATCTTGGAACCATCGAGTACGTCATCGTAGAGAATAGTATGTATTGTTTTAGGCATATGCTTATATATCTTCCGGGCATGAAAAAAGCCCTCTTTTGTTTCTTAAAAGAGGGCGTGGTGACGGATTGAGTGGATTAAGGCTTAGCACTGCCCGTATCAGACAACAACCTATCTGTCCACGCCCTTGTCCTAAAGCGTAAACATCCGTTGCCTTGTCCGACTGATACGTTTTTGAAGTGCTAATTCTAATCCTTCAGCCTAATCAAGGATGTTTTTTGACTCGTTATTTTTCTATCGTTCTTTCGTTGTTCTTCGTTCCCGCAAGCCTCCAATCGGGGATTATTCAAAAAAGAAAGGCATGAGACTTGTGCGCCTGACGGCAATGCCTCCCAATGATTTTAGCCCGTGCACGCACGCACGTAAGCGATTGCAAAAATACAAATAATTATTGGATTTGCAAAAAAGATTTTCTTTCCCCTTTCGTACGTCTGCCCTACACCAGCCTTACTATAGCCCTACATTAACCGAACGCGGCAGGACTCAGTATTTCTTTTTGCTGTTCTTTGAGTGTAACATTATGCGTTTGATTGATACTATAGGGATTTATGCTGAGCACCGTGTAAATGGCTTTGAACCGGGACGGAACATTGAGGTGTAATCAGGTTGGCTTGGTAGGGAAATGTTAAAATCTTTCAAGTCTAACGTAAGTCTAACCTAACTCTGACTTAACTCTGACTTGAGGGTGAGGGGCTTTTTTAACATTTCAGGTCACCGTTACACCCTTGGTGTTGTCATCGGTCTCAAATCTCAAATCTCAAATCTCAGTTGCAAAAAAAGTCACTATCCAACTCACTATTCCTCTTTTATTATTTATATAACTAATTAATAATAA
>JBGUXP010000020.1:0-29377 GCA_045222295.1 Bacteroidales bacterium
TTCTGCGGCAGCAGTGCCGCTGTATTTTGTGAAAGCAGCATCGAAGGTCAACAGAGGATTGGTGGCATCACTGAGGTCAATCTCAGGGGTAATCATCCATTTCCTGCAGCTTGAGCCGTAAATGTTGACATAGTAGTGGCCAGCTGCAAGACCGTTGTACTCGGTATTTTTATAAGTCCACACGCTGTTGGCACCGAGGGGCAAAGCGGTGCCTGCGAGCACCTCATCAGCAGTGATGTTGGTAGCGCCTCCCCAGCAAGGATCGTTGGACAAAGAGACATCGAAGGTCTCGCTAAAAGGCAGTGCATAAGCAACGCAGGTGGTGCGGCCGCTGACGGAAATCATTGCGGCATCACCAGCAGGGCAGTTGGTCTGGACAGCAAAGGTGTATGGGGTGTTTGCATCGAGGCCCATGACAGTGTAGGAGGTGCCGGTGATGCCGGAAGCCACGAGGGTGTTACTGCCATCTCCTCCTACTATATATATAGAATAAGAGGCGTTGGTGTTAGCCTCATTGGGCAGCCAGCTGAGGGTGATGCTGTTGCTCGAAGCAGCGTCAACGGCCACAGAGACAACTTCCAGACAGGAGGGCAACTCCTCGAGGGTCACGTCGTCGACATACAGTGTTCCGTTGCTCTTTTGTGCCCAAATGGCCACATAGGCATCGGTGGCGTTGGCATTGGCCAACGGTACTGCATATTTGGTATAGGTAGTACCGCTGACAACAACGCTGTCGATAAGAACAAAGGTGTTGAAATCAGTGGGGTCGGACATGGTGCCGATGTAGACCACCTTGTTGTAGGAGGCGCTCGACGAGCGGCCCCAGAAGGTGATGCGGTTGGCATTCATGGGATAAAGGGTCACGTCGAGCGGAGGCAGAACGGCTACCTGTACCTCCGGATAGGAAGCGGAAGTGCCTCCAGTGAACTGCAAATAGCGGCTACCGGTGTGGACATAGGAAGAAGAGTTGTTGCACACAGGGTAGTAGTTATACGTGCTGCTGGTGGCATCGTTGATGCGTGTCCAGCACCAAGGGAACTTCTCCATGCTGGTGGAAGTACCCATCAAATCACCATCTTCGAAACCCATGACGTAGGGCAATGAGATGGGAGCACAGGCTGTGCGGAAGTTCACGGTCTTGTAGCCGCTCTCCAAGCTATCAGAGCAGAGAGCTTTTACACGAGCATTATAAGCGGTATTCGGATTGAGAGAGAAGAGACCAAAAGAAGTGTCTGTCTGCGGAGCCCAAATACTCCAAATAGAATCGGCATCTGTCTTGGTTTCGAACTGATAGAGTCCGGCCTCGGTGCCACTCCAGCTGAAGCTGGCCCCTTCGGAGGTAATGTCAAAGACATTAAGGGTAGCGGGCTTTGTGCAAATAGGACCACTGCCACCGGGGATGATTCCAAGAACAATTTGGTTCTTAAAGGCTGGGAGGGTGCCTGTGACACCTGGTGCGGAGACATTAAAAGGAGAACTGTCTTGATATTTGTACAGAGCCTGGTTAGTTGCACTAAAGGTCAGGCATGACATGTGAGGAGAGCTGGAGTAACTCCCCGTGACATCTGTTACGGTGAGAATCAAGTTTGAAGTACCGTCATACGAGAACGGAGTCTCAAACTCTATTGTCGTCCATTCACCAACAGCGAAAGTAACAGAGCCGGAATAAACAAGGTCGGCTTCACTCATGGCCACCCAGTCGGAAGTTGATAAAAACTCATCTTTGTCCGTGAGAGCCATGTACACGTTGTAAGTACGTGTCTTTTCGCCACCAGTGTTTTGGAATGCCACACTGGCGATGGAACCAGCCATTCCAATCTCGTCAGCAGTGTAGATTTGCTGCGAAATACTGTAATTGTAAAAATTGTAACCTGGTAGGTACGAATTGGTAGTTGTACCTTCGCCAATGGATACTTCCACTTGCGCTCGGCCCACCCAAGGCACGCAAAGCAGCGCCAAAAGGGCCAAAAGTTGTAATGTCTTTTTCATGTTTGTTTGTTTTTAGGTTAATGATTAATTTTCAATTCGATAACTTTTTCTCTATTTCTTTTAATTTTATAATTTCGTCTCTACCAATTATTATAATATGCTGATTATAAATCCCTATAAACAGTAGAGACAATAATTCAACATTGCAATGTTAATAAATATTTTTCTTTTTTGCAAATATTTAACAAAAAAAAATTAAGCACCCCCTGTCAACAACATATCACCCAGCCATTTACACAAAACACCATCTCCCTACCAACTCCTACCCAACACCCTACCAACTCCTACGATGGTAGGAGTTGGTAGGGTGTTGATAGGTCGTTGGCTAGATGTTTATACCTCTACGAGCGATGGAGAAAACGATTGGAACGCAGCGCGATATTCCGGCGCAGAGAGTCGCGGAAGAGCGAGATCTATAAACAATGGTAATTACCCTCCCTCCCAATGAGGGGCAGCATATAGTCGTCGCGGTGGTAGCCGTCGATGTGGAGCAGGAGGGTCGTAGTGTCGAGGGTGACGGTGAGGGTGTCGCCATAACGCGGGTCGACAAGTATGGCCGGGGTGGCGTCGGTACGCCAGTTCACAGGGTTGATGGCCACACGGTTACCCTCACTGAGGAAGGGAATGACACAGCCATTGTCGCGCACCGAGTTGTAGCAGACGGTCACCCCCAGGTCAGCACTGTCCCGCGCCCCTCGAATATGGGCATCTTCCCCCGTAACCTTGTAGCCAATCACATACGCCGCCACCAACCGGCTGTAAGTCTCCTCGTCCATCCTCTTCAACAAGTCGACAACCGCCATAGCCCCCTGGCTGAAACCCGCCAGAACAAAGGGTCGCCCCTGGTTGTAATATTCAAGGTAGTAGGTAAAGGCCTCACGCACATCGCCGTAGGCCACCCCCATGCGGGCACCCACTAGGCTGTCGTCGGTGTAGGTCTCCAAGGTCACCTGACGGTAGTAAGGCGAGTAGTAGTTCAGCTCGCCGGCCAGCATCTGATCCACACCCACCATCTCGCCGTAGAGCAGCGCCCGCAGGCTGTCGTTGCGCGTGTCGGCATAGTGCATGGGATGGCCGTCCAGCGTGTAGTCGCCGCACTCGGTGGAGACGATATAGAACACATCCACCGCCGCATCGCGGTCGACAACGTACCACTGCGTAGTGTCACTGTAGTCCGGTTCTGCCGGAACGACATCGCCTTTCGGCGCACAAGCGACAAAACAAAAAGCCAGCCCCAAAACGGCAGCCATCTTCATTGTATGCATATTCTTCACGGTATTAGATTGATTACAAGGTATTCCGATTGTGTCCCTATGCGGTATTTGGCGCCCCAGATGCCGAGGCCCGAGGTGACATAGACAGTGGTCTCCCCTTTCTGCAGCGTGCCCCACGAGCATTCATACAGAGCGTCGGTAATCCATGACAACGGCCACACCTGCCCGCGATGGGTGTGGCCGCTCACCTGCAGCCCTATGCCCGCGCGCTCGGCCTTCTCCAAGTGGTAGGGCTGGTGGTCGAGGAGGATGGTGAATGCGCCGGTGTGGAAATGCGCCAAGGCATTGACGCTCCTGCGGTGGCGGTTGGTGCGGTCGTCGCGGCCGATGACGGCTATGTTGCCGACTTTGGCCACCGAGTCGCGCAGCAGGGTGATGTTGGCATCGCGGTAGAAGCGCTCCGCCTCGCCGGGAGTGTAATGGTCGGCGTAGTATTCGTGGTTGCCCAGACAGGCATAGACAGGCATCTGCAGCTTTCGCAGCCCATCGGCCATCTCCTCATGCAGCAAGGGGCGCAGCGAGCGGTCCACAAGGTCGCCGGCCATGAGCAGCATGTCGCCGCCCTCGCGGTTGAGCATCGCCACCCAGCGGTCGAGGTCGGCACGGCGGTTGTGGTAGCCGAGATGCAGGTCGCTCACTGCCAACAGTTTGACAGGATGGTCAATCTTGCCGTGGGTGGCGATGGTCAGCTCCACGCGCCGCTTGTTCTCGTAGTTGCAGCGGGCGTAGATGAAGATTCCCGCCAGGGTCACCAGCAGCACACCGCAGCTCCACCAATTGTCGCGCAGCCACGCCGTGGGCAGCACGTGGACAAGCCGCAGCAGGTCGGCCAGCAAGAACGCCATGATGAGGTAGCAGATGATCATCAGCCCTCTATTGCCGATATTGTAGACAGCCACAGCCATCCAATAGGGTATGCGGTCGAGGTAGCGCGTCAGCGAGAACACCGCCATCGCCATGCAGACGGCCTCCATCCCCACCAGCGTCCACCGTAGCCACAGCACCGGCGCCAACATCCACAGGTGCCACCCCACATAGCCTGCAAAAAGCATTATTATCAACAGAATCACTATCATAGATCGTCATTTTTTGCGTTTGGAACACAGAAGATGACCGTCAGGGCCCCTACGGCTCCTGCCACAAGCACGATGATTCGGGCCACGGAGCCGGCGGGGATGAAGACGAAGGCGGAGAGAAGCACCATGGCCGTCATGATGCCTACGGCTCCGGCTTTCTGGGTCGCCGTCATGCCACCGCGACGCTGGTAGCCACGGATATATTTCCCCATCCAAGAGGCCAGCAGCCATTGCTGTAATCGGGGCGACGAGCGGTAGAACAGCCACGATGCCAGCAGCACGAACGGCGTCGTCGGCAACCCCGGCACCACCACTCCCAACGCTCCAAGTCCCACAGCCAGGAGCCCTAATCCTATGTAGAGGTATTTCTTCATTTCTCTCGGTACGAATCCTTAAAAAAAACGCTGCAAAAGTACATCGTTTCCCGGAAACGGCAAAATATTTTTTTTGCCAATCCAGTTTTTCTTCGTAATTTTGCATTTGCTTTCGAGAGCGAAAGCTGTAAGCAAGAAAAGCATTGCGATAAAGTCCCTTTACCGAATTTCGCCAAAGTTCATACGGGAGGATGAAGCATTTATGCTTTCGCTTGATTGTGTATGCTATACCCCTGTAGCATATCTTCAGGCGTGAGATATGTTCCATAAACCCCGTTCCCGTAAAGGTGTTTGGCGATACCTGGTAAAGACGGACATGAGCACATACCCTCATGCCTTTTCTTATTGTTATTGATTAACATTCCGTTGGAGGGTCGGAGTAGAGAATAAACATGAGGAAGCTTTTTTATCTCATATCAAGTATAGTGCTTTTAGCATCTTGCAGTACGACACAGAAAGCAACTGACAACAATGAAGCCTCTACAACATGGCAGGACGTTTTGCGAATGTGGTCTGAGACGTATGCCATAAACGATGATGCCCAACGCATGGCAGTTATTGACCAAATCATATCGGTATTTGATATGATTGACGACACAACCATCACAGCGGAGCAACTTGAAGAACCCATCTGTAAAATGAAAGAGACCATAGAACATATTATAGACACCGATGGCTATTTCGAGTTTGTTCAAATGATGCGTGCGACTGCAAGAAACATTGCTGGCAGAATGCCTGTTGACAATCGTCTTTTGTCAGATTGTGTTATTGAATTAATGATGATAGACTGTCGTTGGCAAACTTTCAGCGACGATACCTTAGACTTTATGGGAACATCTCTTTTCTATAACTCCTGGCAGGCTTTGGGGCGAAAAGTGAATATCATTTTTTTTAAGTCTGATAACGACGAAAATGTCTATGCAGAAATGATTTTCACCAATCTTGTCGACACGGCAATGGACAATCTCAGCGTACTCTTCCTGCAGGATAGAGATACATTGATAGCACTTACCAACGATGATATATTGTATGTGGATAATTCCGATGCCTACGCTGGTGTGAAGCGGGCCTTAGTGTCACCATCTTTCTTGATTGATGCCATGCTTTCCACAAACACTATCATTATTTCTTACGACACGCCAAACGAACATATCGAATATATCAGTTATCCGCAGATACATTTTGAAGAACAAGTCAAAAAATGTCCGAGATTGAAGAAAATAGTCGACCAAATGATAGATGATATAGAAATACTCAAGTAATTAAAAATTAAATCATGAAATCAAAAAAACATTTCTTGGCAGCTACTGTTATCATGACAGTATGTTTGCAAGTGTCTAATGCACAAAATGTGTTTCAAGGCACGACTTATCAACCAGTTTCTACAGACTATTCAACACTTCGAAGAAGTTTTGAACGGCAAGAAAATCGGAGTACTCAAGCGTACCAAAAATATTCTGAACTGGCCCAACTTATAGGTGAGAAAAGACAGAAAATTAGTAATGATAGAGAAACTCTGATTTGGTTTGAGGAAAATATCAACTCAATGCTTAAGAATGTCAAATCATCTCTTGATGTGGGAGATTATTCGACTGCATATAACCGTGCGACAGAATATATGGGAGAAATATATTCTAATACGGAACTATCTTGTAGAATTCGCACGTACGAAGAATACGTTTCTGTTGTAGAGTCAATACGTAATAGAACCGACTTGACTTATCAGCAGAAGCAAGAATGGTATGCCAAATACAGCTATCGATTTGTTCCAATGCGTAACCAAGAGGGGAAGGTAATCGGTGCCAAGCGTTGGGTGGAAATCGGTGGACCGAATAATACACCTGTTATAATACCATGACATTATGGATACAGCAACGAAACTAATAAAACTGCACTCGCAAATTGAAACACTTGCGAACAGTGAAAGATTTGGTGCTAATTATCAAGATTACAAGCCTAATATTGGATTATACGAAGGACTTGTCAGACGATTCTTCGACCTTGCCTGCTCAATTGAGTTGCCTGTTGAAACCTTACGGAAATGTATGGACGGACAGAAATCAATTTCGGGTTGGTTTTTGTTTCTTAATAGCAGAGGTTGCAAAAACAAGTTTGAACAGATGCAAACCATCTTTTCTGATATTGACCAAGTAATGAATGAGATAATTGAATATTGGGAGAATAAATCATGAAAGTATTAGGGGTATTAATCGGGTGCTTTGCATTGATTGCAGTTATATTATGGTTCCTGTTCAAGATGAACGAATGGACGGAATCCTCAAATGAGACGAAATCCAATATTGGATGTTGGGTACTATCGCTTGTATTCATTGTCTTTTCTTTGGTGGCAATATTTAGTTCCATAAAGTCTTGTTCTCACGATGCCGCAAATAAATCTCCAAGATATGACTATTACGATGATAGGACACCAAGATAGTATGGAATAAAATGCATCTGACCACGCACGCACCAATGGTCGCACGAGACACGCACGTGTGGTCGGACTAGACGTGCGTGTGTGGTCGCACCAGACGTGCGTGTCTATTCGAATCTTCGAAAGGTGGACGGATTGACAACGTATGGTCTGAAGAATTGGGCTCTTATATTTTGGATGTAAAGCAGAAATAAAGATATTATCATGAAGAAAACAGTTTTATTGATTGCACTAGGTGTCATTATTGTGTCAGCCTGTGGAAACAAGCAGAATAAAAACAGCATCCCTAAATTAGAAACGTATTCCACGGATCGTTTTGAAGCAATCGTTTCTCAGATGGCAAAAGTGGAGGATGTGCTACTGTATGAAAAAAGATGGGATAAGGCTGCCAAAATGGAGTATGACAGACTCGCGGACACTCTGCTGCACCTTGTTGAGCACAGCGACAATCCAATATTGAGGGTCGGCACAAGGGCATTTGCATTTTCTTTGGAGGGCAATCTTTATGATATGGGTGCGATACATTATTTGGTAGATAGTATTGACAAAATGGCAGAGGTGCCTTACCGTTGGACGATAGTATCGCAAAACGAAGATTCGTTATTAATGGAGATGGAAATTCCTATAACAGATGATAAAAACAATTGGATTGATTTGGACATTTCCTATTATAAAGATTGGGAGAAAGACAGTATGCCCGCGATGTTCTCCATATTGATTCCAAGAACATTGCTGACAGATACCAACCAATTCTATCTGATGTTTGTAAACACGCTATCTAATACAACGGGTGGTGTGATTAAGCACCTTTTCAGTTGGGAGGAAACATATCATGAAGTATACGAAGAAGATTGTTATATCCGATTACCACTTCATGTTGTACTTGCATATATTGAAAAAACAGATGGCATCGTAATCCACTATGCGGAAGGAAACCAAGGTGTGATGCATAGCACCTATGTTTTCAAGGAGCGATATCTTGATAAGCTGAAAGAGTATTGCAAAGGTATTATAAGCTTTCATTCTGCTGCTTATGAATAATGCTTTATTGCATAAGCAGCACATAATGCTAACTTCGTCGAGACATCACCGATGGACCACCGAAGGATTGGCGATAAAAAAATGCATTTGCGGAGAAAAAAGTTATTATTCTCCGCAAAAATGCGGAGGATAAATTGTATTTTTATCGAAGTGAGGGGTTATTGCTGTTTTTTCTTGACTTCAGCAATGATGGTTGACTTTATCTCTTCCCAGTCAACAGGGATAAGCATCTTGGGCATAGCCTGCTGTTCGGCATCCTCAAAGTAGTTGAGACTTAACAATGCCCTGAAGAAAGAATGGTTGGGATATTTCTGTGCGTAAAACGCAAGGAGTTCCGAGAGAGAATAATGCTGCAACAGAAAGTAAATGTCGACAAAGTCTTTGCGGGTGCCACGGCCTTCGATAGCATTTATCTTCATGGCGGCAATGTCTCTCGGCGAGGCCAACGTAATGCCGTCTTCAACAACGGCCGCATCTATCCATGGATACTGGCTGTAATCAATCACATCAACCTTGATACCACGCAAAGCGCCTTGCAATATTCTTTTTGTGCGGTTGTGAATGGTAAAAGAATCCATTGAGGAAAACATTTCTATAATGTCATCCTGCTCTACGGCAAGAGTACCAAAGAAATCCAGGTCGATAGACTGACGGTGACCATACTGCAAAGCAAGGGCTGTACCACCAACCAACCGAAGACCGCTCATTTCAGGTCGGGAGGATAACTCTTTCAGGAGTTCCAGAGTGTCGGGAAAGACTGTCTGAAGTTGTAACACCGGTAGTCTTCTTTTTTGGTATCGGTCATGTTACAGACAAACGCCAGTGCTTCGGGAGATAGCGACCGCAGTCCTTTGCAGTCGCTGGCTATGCGGTCCAATCCATAGTAGTCGCGCACCATACGCCAGTCGTCCAGCTCGCCGCACTCAAGCACATGCTGTATCAACTGCGCCGAATTCTTCTCGGGGTCGAACTGGTCTCGGTCAATGTCCCAGAACAGGACTGGCGAGAGCTTTTCTATTTGAAGTCGTTTGTCCATATAACGTAAAAAAGTGGGTAGTGGGTAGTTGTTAGTGGGTAGCACTTGGTCCGTATGCTGTCCACTACACACTACCCACTATCCACTCATAAAACTAGCAGAGCTCGTGGATCACGAGGCCGGAGCGGAGCTTGGGCTCGAACCAGGTGGTCTTCGGGGGCATGATATTGCCGGTGTCGGCAATGTCGATGATCTGCTTCATGCTCACGGGATAGAGGGCGAAGGCGACCTTCATCTCGCCGTTGTCGACGCGACGTTTCAGCTCGCCGAGGCCGCGGATACCGCCTACGAAGTCGATGCGCTTGTCGGTGCGGAGGTCCTTGATGCCGAGCACCTTGTCGAGGACGAGGTTGCTGAGGATGGTGACGTCGAGCACGCCGATGGGGTCGTTGTCGTTGTAGGTGCCGGGCTTGGCGGTCATCTTGTACCAGTGGCCGTCGAGGTACATGCTGTGCTCATGCAGCTTGGCGGGCTTGTAGATCTCGGTGCCCATGTCCTGCAGGTCGTAGCTCTCGCCCACGGCGGCGATGAACTGCTCCTTGGTGAGACCGTTGAGGTCCTTGACCACGCGGTTGTAGTCGATGACGTTCAGCTGGTTGTCGGGGAAGATGACGGTCATGAAGTAGTTGTACTCCTCCTTGCCGGTGTGCTTGGGGTTCTGCTCCTTCTTCTCCTGTCCCACGAGGGCGGCGGCGGCGCTGCGGTGGTGGCCGTCGGCGATGTACATGGCGGGAACCTGCTTGTCGAAGATGTCGACGAGCTCGGCGATGGTGGCCTTGTCGTCGATGACCCAGAAGCGGTGGCCGAAGCCGTCTTCCTTGGCGATGAAGTCGTAGATGGGCTTCTTGGCGGTGATGCCGGCCACGATCTCGTCGATGCGGGCGATGGCGGGATAGGCAAAGAACACCGGCTCCACGTTGGCGTTGGTGATGCGGACGTGCTTCATGCGGTCCTCTTCCTTGTCCTTGCGGGTGAGCTCGTGTTTCTTGATGACCTTGTTGACATAGTCCTCGCTGTAGGCGCAGGCCACGATGCCGTACTGCCACTTGGCGTTGGCATCCTTGGGGTTCATGCTCTGGGCGTAGATGTAGAGTTTCTCCTCTTCATCCTTGACCAGCCAGCCGAGGTCCTTGAACAGGTTGTAGTTCTTCACCACCTGGAGGTACACCTCGGGCGAGTGCTCGTCGGTGCCTTTGGGAAGGTCGATCTCAGCCTTGGTGACGTGCAGCAGGCTGTAGGGGTTGCCCTCGCACTCCACGCGGGCCTCTTCGCTATTCAGAACGTCGTAGGGGCGCGAAGCCAGTTTCTCGACGATGTCCACCGGGGGACGGAATCCTTTGAAAGGTTTAATGATACTCATAGGTTTATTGCTTTATTGTTTGATTGTTTGATTGCTTGAGTTAAATGATACACAATATATTGTGTTTTTAGGTACAATATATTCACATGTGCAAATATATAAAAAGAAAATTAATTGGCAAAATAAATCTTTTGCTCCAGTTCCAAGAGGGCTCGTTTGCGGTCGAGGCCGGCGGCGTAGCCGGTGAGGGAGCCATTGGTGCCGACCACACGGTGGCAGGGGACGATGATTGAGATGGGATTGCGGCCCACGGCACCGCCCACGGCCTGCGCCGAGCGGCAGCCGAGACGACGTGCCAACTCGCCGTAGGTCACCGTCTGGCCGTAGGAAATGGTGAGGAGTTCCTTCCACACGCGCTGCTGGAAAGGTGTACCTTTCAATGATAACGGAGGCGTGAAATCAGGTTCGCGACTGGAGAAATAAATATCCAACCAACGGCAGGTCTCATCGAAAACAGACAATGCTGCCGGCAAGGATGCCATTGGTCCCAGGGTGCTGCCAAAATACCATTGCCCAGCAAACCACAGCCCCGTCAACGCCCTGCCGTCGCTGGCCAGCGTGATGCCCCCGAGGGGCGAGTCGTAGTGTGCGGTATAGTTCATGTATTGTTCCTAAAGGATAATAAAGGCTCCCGAAGGAGCCGCTGATTAGGGCTGCCGTCCTTACGGACGGCAGCCGGTTGGGTTTACGTTTAGCTTGTAGGAAATTTATTGTGCCCGATTGTAGTCTTCTTCTGTAATGGTATATTTTAGATGGCCATATTTGTTATAGTGCAAAAGTATCATCCAGTCCTTCTCGGAAGACCATGAATAATGGCTACTATATACGTCGAACACTTCGTCTTCGTTTGATTGTAAATATACAAGCTGTTTCCCGTCATCAAACATAAACGTGACAGTGTCGCCATAGACCCAAGTCCTAATGTCAGATTTTGCTGCAGCTAGATTTGCCGAACCGAGCCCTTCTGTTGTGCAAAACAGCGTATCTTGTCCATTACTTACCGCTATTCCATTGGGATTATTGTTCCACAACGTTCTGTCGGAAGGGAATGTGGAGTAAATAGTCACATCATGTCCACTTTTGTTGCGAACAGAATAGTCGATAAAATAAGCGGGGTCACAAGCGCTGAATAATCCTAGGGCAAGCATCGCAACAAATACAAAAAATACTTTCTTCATTTTGCTAGATATTAAAAAGGGGGTGACCAGCACCCCCTTTGTTTTCGTTTATGATGCCGGAGGCTTAACCCTCGTAGAAGGGCATCTTGACGGTGACGGCCTTGAGGAGTTTCTCGCGGATCTTGATGTAGATCTCGGTGCCGCTCTTGGCGTACTCGGCCTTGAGGAGGGCGGTGCCGATGTTCTTGCCGGTGCTGGGGCTGGGCGAGCCGCTGCGAACCTCACCAATCTTGTTGCCCTGGGCGTCGCAGACCTCGTAGCCGTTGCGGGCGATGCCGCGGTCGATCATCTCGAAGCCGGCCACTTTGCGCTTGAAGCCGGCGGCCTTCTGGGCGAGGAGGAGCTCCTTGTTGATGAAGCTGTTGTTCTCGGCTTTCAGCTTGACGATGAAGGCCAGCGGAGCCTCGAGGGGGCTGACGGTGTCGTCCATCTCGTGGCCGTAGAGGGCGAAGCCTTTCTCCAGACGGAGGGTGTCGCGGCAGCCGAGACCGGCAAGCATGATGCCGAACTCCTTGCCAGCCTCGAAGACGGCGTCCCAGACCTCGATGGCTTTCTCACGCGGGATGTAGATTTCGCATCCGCCGGCGCCGGTATAGCCGGTGGTGGAAAGGATGATGTTGGGGATGCCGGCGAAGGTGAGGATCTTGAAGGTGTAGTACTCCATGTCCACGATGTTCTCGCTGGTGAGCTTCTGCATGGCCTTGAGGGCGTTGGGGCCCTGGACGGCGAGCTGAGCCCACTGCTCGCTCTCGTTGACGAAGTCTTTGCCGAGTTCCATGCCCATCTTGTCGGCAATCTGGCTCATCCAGTTCCAGTCCTTGTCGATGTTGGCGGCGTTGGGCACCATGAAGTACTCGTCGTCAGCAACGCGGTAGACGAGCATGTCGTCCACCACGCCACCCTGACCGTTGGGGAGGCAGGTGTACTGCACCTTGCCGTCGAAGAGGTCCTCGACGTTGTTGGTGGTGACATACTGCATGAAGTGCTTGGCGATGGGGCCTTTGGCGCGGAACTCGCCCATGTGGCTCACGTCGAACACGCCCACATTGTTGCGGACGTTGTTGTGCTCCTCGACGAGACCGGTGTACTGGATAGGCATGTTGTAGCCGGCAAATTCGGCCATCTTTGCACCAAGTTTGATGTGCAAGTCGGTGTACGGTGTGGTTTTCATTATGTTACGTATTTTATTAATAATTATTAACTGTTTTTTATAACGAATGAGTTGGCGGTTTATTGTACGCCGGGAAGAAAAAAAATGATTTCTATATACTTCCTCTGTATCATATACAGACTATCTACAGAGCATGTACAGGGTATGTACAGAGCATGTACAGAGATGATAGGTATTAGATACTGAAAATGAACAGATTCTGTGGAAGGTCAATAAAGGAAGTTGTTATAGGGGTAGCGGATGGCGTGAATGCGCGAAACTTCCTGATAGAGAAGGTCGCGAAGGGAATCAATGTTTATTCGCTTGGCGGCGGAGATGAAGATGGATTTTTCGGAGTATTCGGAGTAGTCAGAATAATCGGAATTCTCAGAGTCCTCCGAGGATTCCAAATCGTCAATCTTGTTATAGACCATGATGACAGGCTTTTCGTCAGCATGTATGTCGGAGAGGGTCTTATTGACGGCATCGATTTGCGACTGGTGGTCAGGATGCGAGATGTCGACAACATGAAGCAGGAGGTCGGCTTCAACAACCTCGTCGAGGGTCGACTTGAAGCTTTCGACAAGCTGCGTGGGGAGCTTGCGGATGAAGCCTACAGTATCCGTGAGGAGGAAGGGAAGGTTGCCGATGACCACCTTGCGGACGGTGGTGTCGAGGGTGGCGAAGAGTTTGTTTTCCGCCAACACATCGCTCTTGGCCAAGAGGTTGAGGATAGTGGACTTACCCACATTGGTATAGCCCACAAGTGCCACGCGGACAAGACTCTCTCGGTTCTTTCGCTGGAGAGTTTTCTGAGTGTCAAGCTTGGCGAGCTGGACTTTAAGAGCGGCAATCTTCTCCTTGATAAGGCGGCGGTCGGTCTCAATCTGAGTCTCGCCAGGACCACGCATGCCAATACCACCGCGCTGGCGTTCGAGGTGGGTCCACATTCGTGTCAACCGCGGCAGCATATACTGTAACTGTGCCAACTCGACCTGGGTACGGGCAGTGGCGGTGCGTGCATGGCGGGCAAAGATGTCAAGTATAAGCGTGGTGCGGTCGAGGATGCGTCGGTCGAGTTCTTTCTCGAGGTTGCGGAGCTGGGCCGGGGAGAGGTCGTCGTCAATCACCATAATATCAACATCCAGCGCATTGATGTATTCCTTTATTTCCTCGAGTTTCCCGGAGCCGACGTAGGTGCGGGTGTCGGGACGCTCGAGTTTCTGAATCACTTTCTTCACCGTGACTCCACCGGCGGTTCGGAGCAAGAACTCAAGCTCGTCGAGGTATTCCTCAGTGCGACGGATGGTCTGGTTTGAAGGGCAAACAGAGACAAGTATGGCGCGCTCAGGAACATCTTCATTGACGAATGTATTGCGTTCCTGAGGGGTAGGCCGTTTACACACCCCGTCCGCTTCGCGGCCACCCCTCTCAGAGAGAGGGGACGTGCCGTCGAGAGAATTACGAAACTTTCCTTGTTTATTTGGATTCCACGAGCTCATTAAAGATGTTTTCGAGAGGTTGGACAGCGGCTTGCCACGAGTAGCGCTCGGTAACAAAACGGTGCCCCTCGGCAGCAATACGAATACGGAGTTCCTCGGAGTTGAGGAGTTTCTCGATACTTTCTGCCAGTTGGGCCGAAGTGTCTCCAATAAGCAATTGTTCGCCAGAAGTGGCACCCAAAGCCGCATCAGCCAGACTGGTGGTAACACAAGGTATCTGCATTGACATAGCCTCAAGCAACTTATTTTGCAATCCGCTACCAATACGCATAGGAGCAACAAAGACCTTAGCCGAAGTATACGCCTCGCGGATGTCGTCGAGGCGGCCGCTGACAGTCACCTGTTTGGAAGCCAGTTTACGCACAGTGGCTTTGGGGTCGGCACCGGCAATCAGCACGTTGGCCGTTGGGAACTTCTCCCATACAAGAGGCATCACCTCCTCGACCAAATAGCGGGCTGCATCGACATTGGGTGCATAGGACATATTTCCGCAAAAGACAATCGAATACTTGCTTTCCGGAGCACTGGATGGCCTAGGAGCGAAATAATCGAAGTCCACGCCATTGGGAATAACATGAATCTCTCCATTCTTCTTGTGGGGAATCGACTCACTGTCGACATCGGAAATGATGGTTAATGCATCGAAAATCTTAAAGGCGTTATACTCCGTGGAGCGCAGCATCTTGAACTCATAGTGGAGGAGTGCTCTCCAGAACCCCTTGGACTGTTCCATACGACGCTCTGTGTTCATAGAAAGTGAATCCTGGAAGTCCATAACTTTAAGGAACGGTAGACGTGCAACGAAAGGAACGGTCCGTACCATCTGGTTGTAGACTATATCTGGCTGGATGCTGCGAGCCATCTCCTTGACAGTACGACGTGCGCGACGGGAGTCCCAATAACCCATCTGAAGCGATTTGGAGCGGAAATAGTTGCGAAGTATATTGAAATAGGAAGTGAAGCGCGTAGGAGTAACCACTGAAATGCTCTTGCAATAGGGCTCGAGTGCGGCACGTTGCTCAACCGTAACTTTCGTATGGGAGACGGTAAAGAGATGAATCTCATGCCGCTTGGAAAGTTCAACAATCTGGTGATAGGCACGCAGTTTGTCTCCTTTCTCAAGGGGATAAGGGAAACGCGGTAGAACTACTAATATCTTCATTGGTTCAAGGTTAAAATTTACAATTTAAGAGGCTAAAACAATTGTGTTTGAGTACCTTCAGCATATCCGAGACGTTCATCGGGAACAGACATGCCAGATTCTTCGATATTTCCAGTATCTTCAGGCTCTTCCGGATCAGGATCAGGCTTCAAAGGGGCCAACCAATTGAACTGGTCGACTGCAAAAGTAGTGACTCGCTTACCGCGGGCCTTGATGCCTTTAACTCCAATAAACTCTTCTACCTCAATAATCTCTGAGGAAATCTTCTTGCCACTCTCCGGATTATAAATCACCTCGAGTCGGGGATAATAGTCGAAGGAGAAGGAAAGCATCTGGGAGCCATCGTCATCGAGGAACGACATCTTGCGGTCGGTAGTCTCGGGTACGAAGCGCTTGAGGTAGGGATATCCGTCGGGGGATTTGTAAAGAACGGTAAGAATGGCAGACGGATTGAACTTGCGAAGTTCGACGAGGTCGTCGTCATAGTGGTTGGCCAGGTCGAAATTGGTCGTACGATAGACTGCCGACTGCATGAGAGCCATAATCTTGTCGTTGCCCTTGAATTCACCAAGATAGCGTCCTGCCTCACTCACATTGAGACGCTTGACACTCTCATCGAACCATATCTTGCGGGCCGAGAGCGTAGAGACACCCTCGTCTTTGAGGTTAATGGAGCGAACTGCATTTCGCGTAAGGATATTACCCATCGACTGTCGCCCTTTGATTGCGAGTGTTTTGAAGTCGAAATCAAAAGAAGTCTTTTTGAGCTTGGGTTTGGAGACATGATGGACAGTAATCACCTCGGCCTCGCCATTGGGGTTGGCTGTAAAATAGAGCACCTTTGACCCTTTGGTCCCCTTGGTGAGCGGGTAGTCCTTGTCACGGGTGATGGAGGTGACGTTGAAACGTTTGACCATCACGTAGCCGTCGGGCCCACCGTCGCGGTAAATCATATTGTATACGGTGCGCTCGTCGCGTTTGCGGAAGACGGAGATGAAGAGAATTTCGGGACATTCCTGTGAGCCGACAAAGCCTTTCTCCTGTACCTTGGTCACCATGAAGGTGCCGTCGCGACGGAAAACGATGATGTCGTCCAAACGGGAGCATTCGCAGGCCACCTCGACTCCCTCCTCTCGCTTGAGTCCCCATCCGGCAAAACCGGTGCTGTAGTTGACATAGAGCTTCTCGTTGGCGAGGGCTACGGTGGTGGACTCGATATCCTCGAAGGATCGAATCTCCGTGCGTCGTTCGCGTCCTTTGCCGAATTTCTCAAGGATATGACGGAAATAACGGATGGCATAGTCGGTAAGGTGAGCCAGATGGTTCTGCACCTCCTCAATGGTCATCTCTATATTGGCCAGTTCTTCCACAGCCTTCTTAATGTCGAACTTGCTGATCTTTCGAACAGGCTTCTCACAGAGCTTCAACACATCATCACGGGTGATTTCTTTCTTGAACTGGTCACGATAGGGGTCGAAGGCTCGCTCCATCTGTGCCACCTGATCCTCCCAACTCTTCGAGCGCTCGTTCTCCATGATTTTGTAGATGCGTTTCTCGAAGAAAATCTTCTCCAACGACACCCAGTGCCAACGGTCCTCGAGTTCTGCAAGCTGTATCTCTAATTCCTGCCGCAGGAGATCCTTGGTACGCATCGTGTTGTGTCGCAGGATGTCGCTGGCGGTCATGAAGACCGGCTTGTCGTCAACGATGACACAAGTCTGTGGCGAAAAGGATATCTGGCAGTTGGTGAAAGCATAGAGGGCATCGATGGTCTGGTCGGGCGAGACACCGGCGGGCAGATACACCACAATCTCCACCTCGGCGGCGGTGTTGTCGTCGACCTTCTTGATTTTAATCTTCCCCTTCTCATTAGCCTTCAAAATACTGTCAATGAGCACATCTGTAGTGACAGTATAAGGAAGTTCCGTGATAACGATGGCCTTACGTTTCTCGTCATAGTGCATCTTGGCACGAATGCGGAGGCGTCCTCCCTGGGCTGCGTCATTATAACGCGAAACATCTATTAAACCGCCTGTGGGGAAATCGGGATAAATCTCAAATTCCTCATCTTTCAATATTTTGATGCTGCTTTCCAACAACTCACAGAAGTTGTAGGGCAGAATGACACTCGTCAACGTGACGGCGATACCCTTCGTACCTTGAGCCAGTAGCAACGGAAACTTTATAGGCAACGAGACAGGTTCCTGCTTGCGACCGTCATATGAGGGTTTCCACTGTGTGGTCTTGGGATTGAACACCACCTCCTTGGCAAACTTCGACAGGCGTGCTTCGATGTAACGGCCGGCGGCGGCATCGTCGCCGGTGAGGATATTGCCCCAGTTTCCCTGGCAGTCAATCAAGAGGTCCTTCTGGCCCATATTGACCAAAGCATCCTTGATACTCATGTCTCCGTGAGGGTGGTACTGCATCGTGTTACCCACAATGTTGGCCACCTTGGTGAAACGGCCGTCGTCGGTCTCCTCCATGGCATGGAGGATGCGCCGCTGAACAGGCTTCAAACCATCATCGATATCAGGCACCGAGCGATCCAATATAACATCGCTTGCATAGTCTATCCAATAGTCCTTAAACATGCCACTCAACGACATGGTAGTCCCTTGTTCCTCTATGTTAGTTATCTCCTTCTCTTCCATTATTTACTTCCTTTATCCATTCACACTCTCTCACTCCCCCCCTATTTCTCATCTATCATTAGCATTTTTCATGATACGGTTCATCCGCAAGCCCCCATGGTCTTTATCACTCGACCACAGCACCCGCTTGGCTTTGCCGACAATATGGTCCTCGGGAACAAATCCCCAGAAACGGCTATCCTGACTGTGGTGGCGATTATCTCCCATCATCCAATAGTAGTCCATCTTGGGGGTATAGCTGTCAGTAGCGGTGCCGTTGATGAATATTTTGCCATCACGCACTTCAAGACTGTTGCCCTCATAGGCAGTAATCACGCGGCGATAAAGCGGCAAATTCTCCAGGGTAAGCCTCAGGGTCTTCCCCTTGGCAGGGATGAGGACGGGACCGTAATTATCCACCGACCAATAGTAGCCCTCGGCGTTGGGATAAAGCCGCTGTGCCGAATCGGCGGGATATTCCACCGGTTCTACGGCAAGCACAACACTGTTGGCTTTCAGCTTATCCACAAGGCTGGCACTCAAGGGCAGACGTAGCACACGGTTGCCCGCAGCATCATAGCCCGTAGGAGCATCTAAAATATCCTCCCGGCTCACACCACTCTCCCCTAGAATAATCTCGGGATTGAAGCCACTGGAAATAAGCACCTCGTAGTCAAACTCGGCATCCGTAGGCAGTTCAACAGGTTTACCATCGATATGAACCACACGGTCAATAATCTGCAACGTCTCGCCTGGCAGCCCCATGCAGCGCTTGATATAATTCTCACGCTTATCCACCGGGCGCACCTTAATCTTCCCCAATGGGCCAAGTGCTGGATGATAGGCGCTACCGTTCATCACAGCCTCCCGACCAAACTCCTGCACAGCCTCGTAGTAAGTATACTTACCATCGAGGAAATTGCTCAGCACCGTGTCACCGGCAGGGAAATTGAACACCACGGCATCGTAGCGCTTCACGTGAGTGTAGCCCGGATAACGATAGTAAGGCAGTCGCGGCCAGTTTAAGTATGAGTCCTTCTGCGTACCAATAACGGTATTGTGCATCAATGGCAGTGCCAAGGGAGTCATAATCACTCGCGGACCGTAAGCCAGCTTACTCACAATCAAATGGTCGCCCACCATCAGACTCTTCTCCATACTCGACGACGGAATACTGAACAGCTCAAAAACAAAACCACGAATAAGCACAGCGGCAATAAGAGCAAAGACTATCGACTCTGTCCAGTCGCGGAGTTCCGATACCTTGCCCAACTCCTCATCCTCTTTGAGCCACTCCCACTTGCTGAATCCCAGAATAGGCAGATAGATGCAGGGAAGCAATACTGCAAAGAGTTGCTCCCAAAAACTACTTCTCTTGAAACACTTCGCCGTTTCCTGCACCATCAACAGAAATGCGAAGATATTGATACCGGGAATCAGGAACGCCACATACCACATCCATCTTTTACTTTTCTTCCTGATACACAGGCACACCCAGATGACAATATTATACACTGGAACAAGAACTTTCCATGGTGCCACATTGGCTTTCTTGAAAACCATCCAGAGACCCAGCAAAGTTCCCAATACATAGAGCATTAACAAGAGTTCGTAAATCATATCAATTCTATTATTTTAAGTAGTTTTTCTTTCTCTTTATTCCAGTCCATATCTTTTCGGGCTTCGATGAAATCAGCATCGCTCCACTCTCGCAACAGCACCCGCTCCACAGCCTCCGCCAACGCCTTCGCTTTCGCTCTGCCGTCAGTACCGTGAAGCCTGTCTATCACCTCCCCCACACCATATCGCTTGACAACGGCGGTCATCTCCGGCATATCACTCACCACCATCGGCACCCCCGCAGCAACAAAGTCTCCGATGCGGTTGGGCAGCGCGAAATGATAGTTTAGCCCCATTTCTTCAAGCATCACAAGTCCCACGTCGGCCGCACCCGTCAACGATATCAGTTCGGATGGCGGCACCTGTCCAAGAAATTGTATACGATTGGTCCACGGCTTTGAGGCTGCGTAAGCTTTCATCTCTTCCAGCAGGTCACCCCCGCCAGCCACTACCAACCGGCACTCAGGCAACCACTCCAATGCGTCAATAGCCCAGTCCACTCCACGGCCCACGTTGACAGCTCCCTGATAAAGGAGAAGGTGCAGCGATGAGTAATCAGTGATTAGTGATGAACGTCGGGGAGCGACAGCTAATTCATCACTGATATTCCTTACCACCGTCATCTTTACACCATACTTGGTGTGGTAGTAGTCGGCAAGGCTGTTGCACACCGTCAACAGCGCATCGCAGCGGGGCATCAGTTTTTCCACCGTACGCCACACCGCTTTCACCAGAGACTTGTGCCTTATTTCCGGCACCTCGGGAAAAATCTCGTGACAGTCCAATACCAGAGGACTACGTTTCCTACATGCTGTTATCCAACATCCCGGCAGGGTATCGAGGTCGTTGGCCCACACCACATCAAAAGCCATCCTCCGAAGCATCATCGCCAATCGTAGGTTATATTCGGCATAGAAACGCCATCCTCGGCGGTGACGCAGCTTCATGCGAACAGTGGGGTACGAGCGTTCCACAGGGATACTTTCGGGCAATTCGCGTCCAATCAATACAACGTCATAGCCTGCCTCTGTCAGCGTGCGACAATGGCGATCCACACGTCGGTCGGTAACCAAATCGTTGGCCACCGCCATCGCTATCCTTATCTTCTTTTCACCTTTCAAAACATTATTGTAACGTAATATAAAAAAAAATCGTATTTTTGCACCCGATTTTTTATCAACATTCAGTGTGAAAAACATCCTCAAGACTCTCCTGACGATAATGATGGCCACCCTGACATTTTCCTGTGGAAGCCATCGGAAAGCGGCATACACGGCCCCAACATCCTTGCTGCCCGACAAGAGCCAGACCTGGCAGCTCACCGTCCTCAACGGGCGTGAGGTGTCCGCCGGCGCCAAAACCGTCACCCTCACCTTCAACCCTGAAGCCGGCAGCTTCCGTGGACAAACGGCCTGCAATTCCTATGCCGGCACCTATGCCATAGGCACCGCCTCCACTGCCGATGGACGGTGCCCCTTCTCCATTGAAACATTCGGTACCGGATCCATACTCTGCCCCGATGCCGACATGAATGCCGAAGGGCGATTCGTTGCAACATTCGCGAAAGTCAATTACATACTCATCACCGAATACACACTCTCCCTCTACCGCGACAACAAAGAGACCCTCCACTTCGAATTGCAATGAAGCTAAGTTATAAATATCACACCTTCAACATCCCCCTGTGGATGCTGCGAATCCTCAAGCGCCGCATGCGTTATGTCCGTGCCGCCGGCGGCATCGTCACTGCCCCTGATGGCTCCATGCTCCTCATCCAACGCAACGGCCGTTGGGACCTCGCCAAAGGCAAGGTCGAGCCCGGCGAGACCCTCCTCCAGGCCGCCCTCCGCGAAGTAGAGGAAGAGACAGGAATAGTTCCCGCGGCCGCGGGAACTATTCCTGTCAAAACCTACCACATCTTCAATCTCTACGGCGGCTGGCACCTGAAGCAAACCTCCTGGTTCCCCATGTCCGCCGAAAAGCAACCCGTTGTACCCCAGCAGGAAGAGGGCATCACCGCCGGCGAATGGGTCACACCAAACGAGTGGCACCGCCGCCTCCAGTTCTCCTACGGCACCCTCCGCACCCTAGAAAAACAAATTCGTTAAATTCGCATAATTCGCCGACAAATGTCCCCGTTATCGCAGATAGCACTCACCTTCACCCCCGGCCTCGGCAACACCTCCATCCGACGCCTCGTCGACCTCTACCCCAACGAGGACATCTTCGCCCTGCCCCAATCCGAGTTGAAGGAAACCTTCGGCACCCATCACGACGTGCTCGACAACATCCTCAACAAGAGCGGATTCTCGCGCGCCGAGGAGGAGCTGCGCTTCTGCGAACAGAACCATATCCGCCCCCTTTTCTTTACCGACCCCGACTACCCCGAACGTCTCAACCGTGCAGAGACCGACGACTGTCCCGCCCTGCTCTATGTCCTTGGCACTGCCAGCCTCAACCCCGAACGCGCCGTCGCCGTCGTTGGCACCCGTCGCGCCACCCCCTATGGTCGCGACAACACCGACCGCCTCGTCCGAGAACTCACGTCATACAATACCCCGATAATCAGCGGCCTTGCCTACGGTATCGACACCGCCGCCCATACAGCAGCCCTCACACATGGGCTCCCCACCATTGCCGTCCTTGGCCACGGCCTCGACCGCATTTATCCCACACAAAACCGTCTGTTGGCCAAGCGCATCCTCGAGGCCGACGGTGCCCTCGTCACCGAATACCCCAACGGCACCGCCATCAACCCGCGCTTCTTCCCCGCCCGCAACCGAATCATCGCCGCCCTTGCCGATGCCACCGTCGTCATCGAAGCCTCCGAGAAAGGTGGAGCCCTCATCACCGCCACCATAGCCGCCAGCTACCACCGCGAAGTCTTCGCTGTCCCGGGCCGCCTCACCGACACCTACTCTCGCGGCACCAACAACCTCATCTCCACCAACCGTGCCCTCCTCGTCCGCGATGCCGACGACATCGCCTTCCAACTCGGCTGGCCTTTATTGGGTAAACAAATGAAAATAAATGAGCTGAAAGAGCAACCCAAGCTCTCCTCCGACGAAAAGAAAATCGTCGATGCCATGAAGGACTACGACCACCTCACCCTTGACGAAATCGCCACAGCCACCTCCTTCTCCCTCCCCAAAACCGCCTCCCACCTCTTCAACCTCGAGATGTCCCAAATCATCCGCACCCTCCCGGGCCACTTATATCAGTTAATAAATAATTAACCCGATTACCCTACCATCCACCTACCAACACCCTATCAACTCCTACCGTGGTAGGAGTTGGTAAGGAGTTGGTAAGGAGTTGGTAACTGGTTTATAGGCAGTTAGCGACAACCAAAAAAGATGCCGTTTGAGGGGGTTGATATCATTGATTAAAAGAAAAACCCTTCGGAGTAAATACTATTGATAATCAAATAACTACTAAGAGGAAGCTCCTACGGAGCAGCTATGCCTATCTGTTAACGGATAACTTCCACGAAACAGCTACGCCTTTCTATTAACGGATAACTCCCACGGGAAAATACGCCGTTAGGCGTTTTCTTTTAATAGCCCCCCTATGGCCATGGATTCTCCATTAGGGGATTTCTTTTTATATCATTTTTCTCGGAGAAGCTCGTAGAAGGCCACCGAGGCGGCGGCAGCGACATTAAGGGAGTCGACACCGCGGTGCATGGGTATCTTGGCGACGTAGTCGCACTGCTGCAGAACGCTGTCGCTAAGGCCATTACCTTCTGTTCCCATGATGATGGCAAGTTTCTCCGGAGCCTTCAGCACGGGGTCGTCGATAGCCACGGAACGGTTGGTCAAAGCCAGGGCAACAGTCCTGAATCCCAGATCCTTGAGCTGACCGTAGTGGTCGAGCCATGTCCAGGGAATCTGAAAGACGGTGCCCATGCTGACTCGGCAGGCGCGGCGGTTAAGCGGGTCGCAGCAGGTGCGAGTAAGCAGCAGGGCATCGACACCCATAGCCGCGGCAGCGCGGAAGATGGCACCGGTGTTGGTGGAGTTCACCACGCTGTCCATCACCGCCACACGGATTTTTCTGTTCGTTCGACACACTCCTCCATCTGCCCTTTGGGCATCCACCTCCCCTAGCTTAGGGGAGGAGCTGGTTAGTACCCGAAACAGTCTATGTTGCTCCCCTAAGCTAGGGGAGCTGTCAGCTTTCAGCTGACTGAGGAGTGTGTCCACATTTGGCAGCTGCGGGCGGTGCATGGCGCAGAGAACGCCACGCGAGAGCTCGTAACCTGTGAGCGAGGCCAGTATAGAGCGCTCGGCGGTGTAAACAGGCACGTCGGGGAAGCGTTCGGCCATCGCGCGCACCTGCGTATCTATATATTTTTCCTCGCAGAGGAACGACACTGGTTGCATTCCTGCAGCCAGCGCCACACGAATAACCTTCTCGCTCTCGCAAATGAAGAGTCCTTCCTCGGGATGCAGACGGTTGCGGAGCTGTGCCTCGGTGAGGCGAGCATAGGGGGCCAGCCCGGGCACCTCAAGATCTTCTATATAAATCACTTGCATAACCAGTATCCTATCTCAAACTTAATGAATCCCTGCCCGAAGCCGTCGAGAGTGGGCTGCGAACGGCGCACGCCGTCCACCACGGCACCCGTACCGGCCGGCAAGGGGACGCCACCACTGTCAAAGGGATTGCCAAAAGCAGTATAACTCACGCCAAAGTAGCATTTGAACAGCCAGGCAAGGTCGAAGCCCACCTTCCACGCCACACCCCAACCATGCTCCTCCATGTCGTCCATCACCCCTGGGGCCGCCATACGCTGGCAGTTAATGTTGCGCCAATAGGCTCCGACAGTGGCATAGCCAGTGAGAGCCCACAAATGTTTTTTCCCAACGGAACATATGGGGAGCAACAGACCTGCAGTAACAGGAAAGAAAAGGTATCGCTTGGCATAAAGTCCTTCGTCGATAGGTACAGCCAAACGGTCGGGAGACTCGGAATACAGCCAATGTATACCGTCAAGCATCACGGTGAGTGGCAGTGCCGGACGGCCTGGAAAATAAACAGCCCGCAGACCCGCGGTGAAACTCTCGGAAAGTTTCGAGGCATTGCTGCTGGAGCCTGCCGGTACAGCCAAGCCCGCGCTCAAGCCCCCCATCCACTCCTGTGCCGCCACGCCATTCAGCAGACTGCCAAAGACAGTCATCAAGGCCCAAAGAATATATTTCTTCATATTTTCATTCAGAATCTCACTTTTACAAACGTTGAAAAAGGAGGAAAATTGCTCAGTAAGAAAAAAATATCGTTTTTTGTTTGGCCATGTGCAAAAGAATTCGTACTTTTGCAAGTTCAAACGATAAAGTTTTTTGCCCTATGACCTATCGCGACCAAGAAGAAAAACTATTCTCCAAATGGGCCCAGCGTGCCCACAAGTTGCACGATGCCGACATCATTGCCAAAGACGGCCTACTCTATCGCGGCGAACTGTGGTGGGACGGCCTCAACCAACTCCACCGCCCCGCTGACGAAGAGCAACTTTGGAGCGACGCTGGCATGCGCCTGATGGTACTCACCAAGGAACTCGACGAAGAAGACTGCTGGGACCTCCGCGCCGAGAGTGGCCGTGTGCCCTCGCCTCGAATGACCGAGCGTACCGCACAGCGCTTCTTCCCTAATCTTGAGTTATGGGTCTATGGCCTCCTGACAATCCCCGACCGAAAGGTCATCGCCTTCAGCAAGGCCGATTTTCCGACGCGCCTACAAGGGTTCTATGAGAATGCACCTATTGTGCGAATCAACTGCAAAAAACAGCCCGATACCAAGGCCGCCAGCAATGCCGTACTTCAGAAATACATGGACAACTACTCCGACCTGTTGAAAGAACAGATTACCATGTACAACACCGACATCATACTTTGCGTCGGTGGGCAGGGCATCATGGTTGACTTTCTACAGAAACATGTATACACCGATCTCGAACAAGTCAACCGACACTGTTTTTACTCTCCCACGGCCAACGTTCTTGCGGTCAAACAATACCACCCCAACTATAACGTCTACAGCCGCAAAGAAATGTACACCGAGATGATTCACGACTATCAGGATTTTCTGAAGGCCACTCCTCAATTCCCCACACAACGGTAATCCTCCCCGTAACTACAGCCATCCTCAGCCAATATGTGCGGTTCTAGAGAATTTCCCACAGGTAGGGACCTGTGATGGAGGCAGGGGCTACGGACATAGCCTTAGGAGTGCCGGTGAAGATAATCTGGCCACCCATGGCACCACCACCTGGGCCGAGTTCAATCAAATAATCGCAGGCTTTCAGCATCTCGATGTTGTGCTCGATGAGAAAGACGCTGTTACCGGCCTCCACCATGGTGTCGAAGAGGTCGAGGATGCGGCGTATATCGCTCGCATGAAGACCGTCTGAGGGTTCATCCAAGATAAATATCTTGCTCGCGTCGCGCAGATAGGAGGCCAGCTTGATGCGCTGCAACTCGCCACCCGAGAGGGTCGAGAGCGACTGGTTCAGATGGAGGTAGCCTAAGCCGACCTTACGCAGCGGCTCCAGCTTTTCGGCTATCACGCTACCGGCGAACAGTTCGGAGGCCTTGTTGGCGGTGAGGTCCATTACCTCGGCAATATTGAGGTTTTTCACCTTGTATGAAAGAACCTCTGGCGAATAGCGCAATCCACCGCAGGCCTCGCAGGTGGTTTCGATGGCATCCATAAAGGCCATATCGTTGACGATGACACCCTTCCCCTGACAGACGGGACAGCCTCCTTTACCGTTGAAGGAGAAGAGGTCGGCTTTGGTCTTGTTGGTTTTGGCGAAGAGTTTGCGGATATCGTCGGCCACGTCGAGATAGGTGGCGGGAGTGGAGCGGAGGCTGATGCCGATATTCTTCTGGCTGATGTAAACAATCTCCTCCGGTTGTGGGTAGGCTTGACGAAAGCACTCCATCAACGAGCTCTTCCCCGAGCCAGCCACACCGGCGATGCCGCACATCACGCCCAAGGGAAGTTCAATACTCAGCTCTTTGAGGTTGTGAAGGGAGGCTTTTTCAATATGGAAGAACGAGCGTGGCGACCTCACCGTCTCCTTGATGGCACTCGTCGCACTGAGCATGGTACCGGTGAGCGTCTGACTCTGCAGCAACTCACCGTAACTTCCCTCGAAGACCACCTCGCCACCCTTCATGCCGGCTCCGGGTCCCATGTCGATGATGTGGTCGACAATCTTGATCATCTCCCTGTGGTGCTCCACCAAGATGACGGTGTTTCCGTGGTTCTTCAGTTTCTGCACCGATTTCTGCATCAGCAGGATATCATGGTTGTGGAGGCCCACGCTGGGTTCGTCGAGAATATACATTACGTCCGACAGCGGCGAGTTGATGTATTTGGCAATCTTGCAGCGCTGGGCCTCGCCTCCCGAGAGGGTGCCGATGGCTCGGTCGAGGGTGAGGTAGCCGAGTCCAATCTCCTCCAATGCTGCCAACCGTTCGAGGGTGGCTCTCTTGATATCCTCCGCCAAGGGGTTGTCGACGGTCTCCATCCACCGGCGGCAGTCGATGATACTCATTGCGGTAACGTCGGCAATATTTAGCCCCCCAATCTTGCAGGAGCGTATCTTCTCGTTGAGGCGCGTACCGCCGCAGTCGGGACAGGTGCCCATCCTCAGCATGGGGTTGAGCACGGCGGCATGTAGCAGCCCCTCCTCCGAGTTGATGATACTACGATACATGCGCGGGATAAGTCCCTCGTATTTGGCAGTCTTCGGCCAGTTCGAGGGCGGGTTCTTGAGTTTGATCTGCGGCGAGTTGAGGAAGAGGTCGAGCTCCTCGGGCGAGTAGTCCTTGATTTTCTTGTCGAGGTCGAAGAGACCGCTGTGGGCGTAGCGTATCCAACGCCAGCCGCCCTTGCCGAAGGCAATGTAGTGGATGGTATCCTCGTCGTTGAGCGACTTGTCGAAATCCACCAGCTTGTGGATGTCCAGCTCACGAATCTCGCCCAATCCTCCGCATCGCGGACAGGAACCAGAGGGATGGTTGAACGAGAATGCGTCGCTGTAGCCCACGAAAGGTTTTCCTATTCGCGAGAAGAGCAGTCGCAGCAGGGCGTAGATGTCGGTGTAGGTGCCCACGGTGGAGCGCGAGTTGGCGACGGGTTTGCGCTGCTCGATAACGATGGCGATGGGCAAGTTCTCGATGTCGCCCACATGCGGGCGCCCATATTTGGGCAGGTATTGCTGCGTGAAGGAGGGGAAGGTGTCGTTGAGTTCGCGGCGCGACTTGGCGGCGATGGTGTCCAGCACTAGCGACGACTTGCCCGAGCCACTAACGCCCGTCACCACCGTAATCTTCCCCTTTGGAATGCGGACCGTAACATGTTTCAGGTTGTTCTCCGTCGCATCACGAACGATTATATAGTCGTGTAGTTGCTCCATAAGTCTATCGTGTGATCGCGGTGCAAAAATACACAAAAAAATCCACATACAAAAAAGGAGTCTCATTTCTGAAACTCCTTATAAAAAATGAGAGGCGACCTATTTTTCAATAAATGTGCAGAAAGCGTCGGCTTGTTTCTGCAGCTCGGCACGTTGTTCGTCGGTGAGGATGAACTCGCCTTTGGTCCAGGCTTCCATGCCGAGGGCGATGCCGGTTTGCGGCTCGTGCATCATGTCCATCTTCATGAAGTCGAGCAATTCGGTGAGTTTGGCGCGACAGCTCTGCGTCATATTCTTACCGCCACAGCCGCTGATGGCCACCTTCGTGCCAAGGGCAGCCGAGGGGTTCTGGAAGTTGCTCATGTCCATCGGGCGCGACAGCCAGTCAAGCAGGTTCTTCATCGGCTGATACAGGCAGCCTTGAAGGCTTGGATGATGTCGCCAAGGCTCCACTCCATCGATTCGAGCACCTCTATCACGCCATGGAAATGGTCAGGCATACAGACACAGGCATGGACCGTCACGCGGTTGCCATAGGTGGCTTGGATTTGTGGAGTTTTGTACCATAATTGCTGTACGGCCTCGCCGAGAGAGGTGAGGGCTATTGCCTCGCGCCCAAAGCCATTCCCTTTGCGACCAATATTAGTCGCGAAATGGGTCAACAGGTGCGCGCGCGATGCTACCACCAGTGTGATGAGGTATGTCCCTCGGCCATAGTAGTCGTGACCAGAATTGCGTGGTATATATGATGATGCAAGCATATATGCGTTTCCGTTTTCGATTTGCATATATACAAGAAAAATTCGGATTGGGCAAACAAAAAAGGGAACCACTTTCGTGATTCCCTTATAAAAAATTGGCGGCGACCTACTTTTCCACAAACAAGTGCAGTATCATCGGCGATGTGAGGCTTAACTTCTCTGTTCGGAATGGGAAGAGGTGAACACTCACTCCATAGCCACCAAAAATAATGGTTTTGACATCTGGAACAAAACATATAAGAGAAAGATTGAACACTTTTGAAGGTGTTCTATCAACGGAAAGTCTTCGGGTAATTAGTACCGCTCGGCTTTGACATCGCTGCCTTTACACCTGCGGCCTATCAAGGTCGTAGTCTTCGACC
>JBGUXP010000021.1:0-81382 GCA_045222295.1 Bacteroidales bacterium
TTATTATTAATTAGTTATATAAATAATAAAAGAGGAATAGTGAGTTGGATAGTGACTTTTTTTGCAACTGAGATTTGAGATTTGAGACCGATGACAGCACCAAGGGAATAATGCTGCCCTGAAATGTTAAAAACCAGCTTCACCCTCAAGTCAGAGTTAAGTTAGACTTACGTTAGAGTTAGGTTAGACTTGGAACTTTTTAACATTTCCCTACCAAGCCCGCCATTTTCAATGTGTCTGAAAGATGTAAAAATTGTGGCTACCGACCGCCAAATTGCGGCCTCTTTCTGTCTTTGCGGAAATAATTTTTTGCTAATCCAAGAAAACTTCGTATTTTTGCAATCACTTACGCGCACGATGGAAGCGCGTGAGAGCAATATCGGATGACGCAAGAGAATAGGGACATATTACTGCAGTTGCTCGGGCGGCACAAAGCGCTGGGCATCTCGGGGCAGATAGACTTCGACAAGTTCTATCTCTACTCCATCATTACCCATTCCACCGCCATCGAGGGCTCTACGGTGACCGAAATCGAGAACCAGCTGCTCTTCGACGAGGGCATCACCTCGAGCAAGCGCACCATGATGGAGCAGATGATGAACCTCGACCTCAAGGCTGCCTACGACTACGGTCGCGAATGGATCAAGCATCACGAGCCCATCACCGTCGACTGGCTCATCCTGCTGGCCTCTAAGGTGATGGCCCGCACCGGCAGCGAGTATAGCGCCATTGGGGGTAATTTCTCTGCCGCCAAAGGCGAGTTGAGAAAACTCAATGTCTCTGCAGGCCTTGGTGGTAAGTCGTATATGTCCTATTTGAAAGTGCCGGAACGGCTTGTGGAATTTTGCAAAGAACTTAACAAGCGCCGTAAGGCTGTCGACCCCACCGATGTGGCCGCTGTCTACGACCTTAGCTTCTGGGCGCACTACGAACTGGTGACTATCCATCCTTGGGCAGATGGCAACGGCCGCACCTGCCGCTTGCTGATGAACCTGCTGCAATGGGAGTTCGGTGTGCTGCCCGTCAAGGTGCTCAAAGAAGACAAGGTCGAGTACATCCAGGCGTTGGTCGACACTCGCGAGCGTGAGGATATCGACCTCTTCTGCTCCTGCATGACCGAGCTCCATTGTCGGCACCTACAAGCCGATATCGACCAATATGTGGCATCGACGACCGAGAAAGTGGTCGATAAATCGCTTTTGAAGCAGGAAATGGTCGATAAATGGTCGATAAAGCCCACTTTGGCCGAGAAACTGGCCGATATTTTGGCTTTTGTGGCCGACAAGGAAGAGATCACCACCGAAGCCGTCGTGCAGCACTTCGGTTTCCCGGATACCTCCGCCAAGCGTTACCTGCGCCAACTCGCAGAGTTCGGCTATCTGGAGGCTCAAGGCGGCAACAGAAACCGTACGTATCGGAAATTATAGAATTTTAGAGGTGTGGAAATAATTTACTTGAGGTCGCGAATTGCGGCCTCTTTCTGTCTTTGAGGAAATTGTTTTGGCTGATTCGATAAATCCCCCTTCTGGGGGCGACAGATCTTAGCCGTGGGCGTTTGCCCACGGACATCGTATGGTCCCCCACCGTTTTAAGCCCCACCCCCGTAAGGGGTGATGAGCACCGCTGAAATAAATCTTATCCAGCGAATAGCGGGGCGATACATCTGCCCTCATCCATCATCCATCTTACATCTTTTCGCCTCCCAAGCGGAACACCACGACGGGCTCCGCTTATTTATTTTTGGCTGATTCGGGAAAGCCCCCTGGGGCGATAGATCCTCCATCCTCCCTATTTCGTTATCGTTATCGTTATTACCCACCCTCCATCATTTCCCTTTTTCATTCCCTTCTTTTCATCTGCATTTGACGTTTCACGTTTCACGTTTCACAAACTCGCTCTATATATTACTGATTTATTTATATTTATAAATTGCTTTTAAGAAAAATTTGGAATTCTAGGATTTATTGCATAATTTTGCAAGATAAAAGATAGCACCTTATGCTATCACGAAGTATGACTGCATCATGAGCAACAGAGACTTAAGCATGAGCGAAAATAATATCATCCCCTTGAAAGAAACGAGCATTACACCGCTGATTGATGACTTGCGGCAGATTATCAATCAGACGCGCAACCGTGTTGCGGCCAATGTCAATGCGGAACTCACCATCATGTATTGGCATATTGGCGAACGTATCAATCGTGAAGTGCTTGGTAACGAGCGCGCGGAATACGGGAAATTAATTGTGTCGGCAGTGTCGACACAATTGCAATTGGAATTTGGAAAGAAGGGGTTTGAGCCTCGCAGTATTTGGCGTATGATGCAGTTCGCGCAGGAGTTTCCTGAGTTTAAGATTGTGTCGGCAGTGTCGACACAATTGTCATGGTCACATATTATTGAGATACTACCGCTAAAGGATGATCTTCAGCGAGAGTTCTATTTGACGCTTGCAGCTTCCGAGAGATGGTCCATCCGTCAACTCCGCAAGGAGATTGACGGCATGCTTTTCGAGCGGTCTGCCATCAGCGGGAAGCCCGACGAACTGATTAAGAAAGAACTGACAGGATTGCGAGAAGATAATGTTCTCACACCGGACCTCGTCTTCAAGAGCCCATACTTCTTGGAGTTTACAGGATTGAAGGGTATGTATAGTGAGAAGAGCCTCGAAGACTGTCTTGTGGCACATTTGGAGCAGTTCATCATCGAGTTGGGCAATGGATTCAGCTTTGTTGCCCGTCAGAAGCGGATGATTATTGACGGCGAAGACTTCTATCTCGATTTGCTGTTCTATCACCGTCGTCTGCATCGCCTTGTTGCCATCGACCTCAAGAAAGGACGTTTCAAAGCAGCCTATAAAGGGCAGATGGAATTGTACCTGCGCTGGTTGGAGCAGAACGAGATGGAACCAGGCGAGGAATCACCTTTGGGTCTGTTGCTCTGCACCGAGGGAAGCGAGGAACAGATTGAACTGCTGCAACTGGACAAATCCGGCATCAAGGTAGCGCAATACCTCACGGAGTTACCTTCCAAGGAGCAGCTGCGTAAGAGCATCGATGCTGCCCGCCAACGTTGGGAGAATCGCACGGCACTTCCAGAGGAAGTTGGCGAGTGAACATCTTGGAAAAGTTTGCTTAATAGTAAAAAATGCAAGCCTTGCAACATATTGAAAGAAATATTGAATACTTGTATTTTTGCAAACGAAAGAAGTAATAATTGCACGGATGCTATAAAATTAGTATCTTTGCAAATTGGGGAAAAGAGTATTAAAGTTCCTGTCCCTTCGATTCATCGATTCATGTCCCTTCGATTCACAGCCGGTTTACGAGTGGAGCCTCGAACTGGGAGTGTGATAGCCATTTTCCGTTTCAAAAAGATTTCGTATCTTTGCAAATTGAAAATATTATACCATGATTGATGCCATTAAAACATACATGGCGGAGCTTAACAAGCAGTACGCCACCGGTATTGCTCACGAGCACTCCTATCGTGGGCCTCTTCAGAATCTGCTTGTCGCTTTGCTGCCGAAAGGCTATACCGTTGTCAACGAGCCGACACGAGAGAAATGCGGTGCACCTGATTATATTATCCTCAAAGGCAAAACGCCTGTCGCTTATATCGAGGCAAAAGACCTGTTCGACAGCGACCTCGACGGTCGCAAAGAGAACAAAGAACAGTTCGACCGTTATAAAAGGTCGCTCGACCACATCATCTTTACCGACTATCTGGATTTCCACCTGTATGAGAACGGCGAGTTTGTCGATTCTGTACGTTTGGCGGAAGCAAGGGGTGACAAAATTGTAGTGAACGAAGAGTTCATCGATAAGTTCACACAACTTGTTGACCGCTTGGCAAAATCCACTCCTCAGCGTATTGTTTCACCAACACGACTTGCCGCTATGATGGCCGGGAAAGCACGTCTGCTGGCCAATGTGATAGAGCAGGCGTTGGAGAACGACACGGAGCAAACGTCGGAGTTGGCACAGCAGATGAAGGTGTTTCAGGAGTTCCTTATCCACGACTTGAACGAGAAGACCTTTGCCGACATATATGCCCAGACCATTGCCTACGGTCTCTTCTCGGCTCGGCTCAACGATCCCACGCCAGATGACTTCTCGCGCACAGAGGCCAACGAGCTAATACCGCGCAGCAACCCTTTCCTGCGTCGCATTTTCAACGACATTGCAGGCTACAACGTCGACAGCCGCATCGCCTGGATTGTCGACGATTTGGTGGAGGTGTTTCGTGTGACCGACATGTCGAAGGTGATGCGCGGTTTCGGTGGCACATCGGGACGCACCGACCCGATGATGCATTTCTATGAGGACTTCCTGGGGCAATACGACCCGGCGTTGCGCGACAAACGTGGTGTCTATTACACCCCACAGCCAGTAGTGGATTTCATTGTCCGTGCTGTAGATGACCTTCTGAAGCGCGACTTCAACCTGCCAATGGGACTGGCAGACAACTCGAAGATTGAACACAAGATAAAAAACGACTGGTACAGGGCATCGAAGACAAAGGGCGACACCAAGACCATCAAAGAGACCACCCACCGTGTGCAGATACTCGACCCCGCCACAGGCACAGGCACTTTCCTCGCCACCGTGATACGCCAGATACACGCCAATATGGAAGGCCAGTGGGGCGTGTGGAACGACTATGTGGAACAACACTTGCTGCCTCGCCTAAACGGTTTCGAACTGATGATGGCACCCTACACCATCGCCCACCTCAAACTCAATATGGTGCTGCATGAAACAGGCTACACATCGAACAGCGACAAGCGTCTGCGTGTATATCTGACCAACAGCCTTGAGGAACACAATGCCGACACGGGTACACTCTTCGCAGCAGCCATCAGCCAGGAGGCATCGGAAGCCAGCCGTATCAAGCGCGACACTCCTGTAATGGTGATGATGGGGAACCCACCGTATAGCGTCAGCAGTTCGAACAATAGCGAATTCATCACACGTTTGATCAACGACTACAAAAAGAATCTCAACGAACGCAACATACAGCCCCTGTCGGATGATTATATCAAGTTTATCCGTATGGGACAGGAGTTTATTGTCCGTAACAACGAGGGTATATTAGCTTTTATTTGCAACAATAGCTTCATCGATGGCATAATTCATCGCCAAATGCGTAAAGAACTGATGCAAAAGTTCAATGAGATATACATTCTCGACCTGCACGGAAACACACGCAAAAAAGAGACCGCACCCAATGGCAGCAAGGATGAGAATGTGTTTGATATAATGCCTGGTATCAGCATCAATATCTTCGTAAAGAAATCGCAAGATGCTGGCGAATGCAGAGTATTTCATTATGATTTGTTCGGAAGCCGTGAAATCAAATATGATTTCCTTGCATCCAATGACCTTAAGAAAGTACAATGGACGGAATTATCGCCCGAAGAGCCTTACTATTTCTTTGTTCCAAAGGATTTCACCACCAAAGAGGAGTATGAAAAGGGGTTCAAGGTTGATAACCTGATGACTTCGTATATTAGCGGTGTTCAGTCAGGACGTGATGATATTTATGTGGATTCAATTGGTGAGAATTTGGAAAGAAAAGTGCAGACACTTTTGTCTGGAAACATTCCCGAAGATTTCAAGAGAACATATAAAGTTGTTGACTCTAGTAGTTACCCATTACTCAAAAGAATTGCTGCGTCCAGATTCTCCAAAGACAAGATTGTCCCATATTACTATAGGATTTTCGACAAGCGCCTTATTTACTATGATAAAGATTTGATAAAAAGAGCCTTCTATAACGTGCTTCAGAATATGCAAAGAGAGAATGTATCTCTATTGCTCTCAAAACAACAAAGCACATTTGACTTTCAGCACGTGATAGTGTCCGATTGCATCTCGGATATGAATGCTGTATCTATGCAAACCAAAGAAGGCAATTACGTTTTCCCCCTCTACCTCTATAGCGAAGACGGGACAATCCGCAAACCTAATCTCGACAAGGAGATTTGGGACAAGATAAGCGTATCGGTGGGCGAAGAGACAACACCAGAGGGTATCTTCGACTATATTTATGCTGTGCTGCATTCTCCTGCCTATCGCACCAAACACAAGGAATTCCTCAAAATCGACTTCCCTCGTATTCCTTATCCTGCCAATGCCACTGAATTCCACCGACTGTCGGCAATCGGCAGCCAGTTGCGAAAGTTGCACCTGATGGAGGATATGCCACAATCCAATTATGCCCAGTTCAACACTCCGGGCGACAACCTTGTGGACAAGCCGACATACAAGGACGGATGCGTATGGATAAACAAAGAACAGTGTTTCGCAGACGTTCCCGAAACTGCTTGGAACTTCTACATCGGCGGTTACCAACCCGCCCAAAAGTGGCTCAAAGACCGCAAAAACCGCACGCTGACATTTGACGATATTGCACATTACCAGAAAATTATCACTATCCTCCTCGAAACCGACCGCTTGATGAAACTGATTGATAAAGAATAGCATCGTAGCACATGGATATAAAAGAGAAAATTGTCGGATTATATGACAGGTTGTTTTCTGGCGACAGAATTACGAGAGATATGGCCTGTGATGAAGCCATGCAGCTTCTGGAAGAAATTGATGATGAGAGGCAGAAAAATGAGGTGAGAAGAATCGTTGTGTTGCATTTGATCGACGCAGAGCGCTACTCCAATGCCCTATTATGCATAGAAGGACTGGTTAAATCGACAGAGTATTATTACAAACTATTGGGATACAGGGCTCATGTTGAATATTGCAAGAAAAATGACATTTTCAGATTAGAGGAGAGTCTTCAATCTGCTCTTGATTGTGCAAGACAAGAAGGAAACAAGATGGATATTGCCTTTGGCATTTATGAGTATGCCAAGTACAAGTATTTGGATGGCAAGTATAATGAGTGTATAAAAGATTTAGGAAATGTGATAGTGTTGGCAGAAGAATTGCACAACACAACAATTGAAATGGATGCTAAATATTTTACAGCATTGGCTTTGGACCAAAAGGGAGAAAAGTACATGGCATTGGAATTGCTGCGAGACATTTCAAACAAGGCATATGAGGCCCATAGACAAGGTACGGCAATGTTTTCTGAGATAAAAAGAGCTTCCATTTTGAAAGAGGTAGGAAGGGCAGACGAGGCTTTGGAAATTATTGGACAGTGGTGTAATAATTTTGAAGCACAGATATGATTGACTGGACGAAGTGGACAAGAGAGCCAGACGGTAATACGGAGGAATATCCGACCATAGTGGATATTGTAAATGATATTATTCAGAAAGAGGAGCAACACCTCTTCTGCAAATATCCATTGAATCACTATCATTTTGGCAGAGAATTGGAGTGCCCTGGTCGTTTTGTCATGATATCCCGAACAGGAGATAATGAACACTTGGAGTTGCTGCCAACGAGCAAATCAAAGTTGACGTACTATAGAGGTCAGAATGATTACTACAAACAATGCTTGCCATCTTTGTACAGGAAGACAGAGGATAAAGAAGAAAAAAAAGTGCTTCGGTCACGACTTCAAATTTCGGAACTTAAATTATGCCTTTTGTCTCATCCTGTGATTTGGGATTTGGTCATTAATCGCTTTTCCTATGAGAACAAGATAATGAATATACAATTACCCATTCATTTTGATGGATTAGCTCAGCACTACGGAATTGAGACCACATTGCTCGATTTGACTGCAGATAAATGGGTGGCGGCATTTTTTGCATCTACGATTTGTAAAGATGACGAGTATTATCCAGTTGATCCATCAATAGAGAATCACCCTAAAATTGGAGTTTTCTATAGGTATTCTTGGTTGCTTTCCACCGGGGAATTGAGACCGAATGGAGTTCATGGCATAGGCTTGCAGTATTTCAATAGGCCAGGGAAGCAATCTGCCGTTGCCATGGATTTGAAAGATAAACGAGATTTCCACAGTATACCCGGTGTTGAGAAAATTTTCTTTCGCCATGACAAAGTTGCTTCTGAATTGATTTATGATATGTGTCAACAAAAGAGGAGGCTTTTCCCCGAGGACTCTTTGGCAGACATGATGAAGCCCTTTTTGAAAGCAAATGTCTTTTCTCTTAACGCGGTCAATATGTGCAGAGAATACTATTATCCTGAAAAAAGCATGGGGGCTTTTAGTGAAAACGTTATTCGACATGGCTTTCAAATAGCAGGAGAGCCCCAATTGTTTTTTGACCAAGATAAGGCACAACGTGAGTTTGAAGAATGGAACCAGGAAGGGCGGAAGAGATACCTTGAGAAATTAGTGGTGGTGCCCATGATGAAAATTCCTATTACATAAATCATACTATATAGACAGGAGCACAAACGGAGAAATAAGTAAGGAATAATGACGTTATAAGGATATGACAAAAAAGTCGATAAGATTCTTCAACGACCGCGAAGTTCGAGCGGTGTGGGACGAGGAACACAACAAATGGTGGTTCTCGGCAACGGACATCGTGCGAAGGGACAAGGGACAGGCACCTGTCACACGCCTGCTTTGAGGAAAAAATGGACATATTAATGTGAAGCGGGACCGTCATGCGTGGCGGTCCCAATTTTTGTGGCACAATATTTTTCGCCTTTTTATGTTTTTAAAATAAAATCTTGAAAGATTAACACAAGAACACCATGAATACTCTCATCATTTACGGTAGCCAGTACGGCTCCACGAAACGCTATGCCCAACATCTGTCGGAAACCACCGGAATAGAAGCCGTGGGGGTCAAGGGACAGGTACCTGTCACAGACCTATTCTGAGGCCGTGGGACAGGGGACTGTCCCACGGCCCACCAGGAATCTACCTCCTCGCCGACGGCAAGGGCGCCCTGTTGTAATTGATAATTGAAAAATTTTAGTAGGTAGCATTCGTGGCGGGGGGCTAGACACTACACACTAACCACTAACCCTAAACCTTAAACTTTAAACCTAATAACAACAATAAAAAAGGGATAAGGACGTTATTGATAACTACGGGATAGTTTTATATTGATTAGCAAACCAATTTAATAACTTTAAAAATCAAACATTATGAAGAAAATTTTATCAATCCTGATGGTCGCTTTTGCGATGACCGCGATGGTGGCTTGCAACAAGGACAAGGACAATGAAGACTCTCCGCTGAACATTGCCAACAACACGCTGGTATATGACGGCCAGACCTACACCTTCGACCATGTGGTGGTGGACTACTACCACAGTCAGCTCACTCTGATGGGTGCCTTCACCGATGACACACTTGAAAACGGCAGCCCCAAGCTCATGGTTCAGGGCATCCATATCATGCCTGAAGTCTGGAACAATAGTTTCGACCTAGCCGACGCCACTCAGTATCCCGATGGTGTGATGGTCTCTCTCCATCTTTACGGGGTGGTGGAAATGACGTTCGAGATGTTTAACAATGGTGGAAACACCGGCGGTTACGGCACTCTCGACGGACAGGAATACGAGAATGAGTCAATCTTCAGCAGCGGCACCTACAGCGTCTCGGGCAACAACGATGGCACTCCCATTACTGTCACTTACGACGGCGTACTGAAGAACGGCAAGACGTTGAAGATGAAACTTGTTTCGGACAACTACCCCCTTGGCCCACAAGGGAGGTAACATCTCCATCGGTAACTTAGGGGTCAAGGGACAGGTACCTGTCACAGACCTATTCTGAGGGATAAAGCAGCTATCGGCGACAACTGAACTATAGGTTTTTCATACTACAAAATGTGAAGCGGGGCAGCCATGAAGTGAACCCCGAAAGTTGGACACAATAAAAACGCCTGCTGTCATGCAGGCGTTTTCCATGTTTTTGTTTTGACGCTTGTGTTTATTCGTTGCGGGCGAAGTTCAGCGTGAGGGTCAGCGGGGTGCCGTTCTCGGCGTAGAACATGTTCAGGTTGAAGGTGATGATGTCGGTGGAGTCGTCATAGGTGAACTCCAGAGGAGCGATGGTCTCTTCGCCGTCCATGTCCTCAGCGGCAACGGTCAGGTAGCCGGTGTGGGTGGCACCGGCGTAGGTATACTCATAGGAGACACCGGTAATCTGCTCCAGTTCGCCCTCGCCGCCGCCAAAGGCCATAACGTTCTCGGGGAAGCTGAAGTGGGCATACTGGCCGTCGAAGTTCAGACCGAACACATAGGTCTCTTCAGCAGTGCTGTCCATGCAGGGGATGTCGGTACCCAGCAGGTTGCTGAGGAGCTCGCTGGAGGTCACGGTGTAGGTCCAGTCGGTGTTGTGGAGGTCGGCGGTGGTCTTCACGCGGGCATTGGGGTTGACGTTACCACCGTTGCCGCCGTTGGTGACATCGTCTTTCTGGCAAGCGGTGAAGGAGATGGTCAGGGCTGCAAGGGCAGCGATAAACAAGGTCTTTTTCATGATGTTTTTTTTTAATGTTTGTGATTATTTGATTTGTTTCTTTTCGCTAATAAGAACGGAATAACTTTTGAAAAAACTACAGACGGCTGAATTTTTTTTTCTTTTCTCTTTTCACTTTTCATTTTCCACTTGAAGGCTGAGGGTTTGGAAGGGTGTGCCGTTGAGGTCGGTGTGGGTGCCGGCAACACCTACGAGCTGCAGTTCGGCGCCGATGAGGAGTGCGACATCGCCTTCGGGGGTCTCGCTCTCGTTCCACATCATCATGCCGTGGACGGTGAGGATGAGGGTGCTGCCGTCGGTGAGTTGCATGGCCCATACGGCTCCTCCCAGCGGCGGATTCTCGAGCACGGGGGTGGGGGCGAGGACGAGGGTGCCGGTGTAGAGCTGTGCCTGCTGGGCGTCGTCCTGTCCGAGGTTGACATAGGCGGTGCCGTTCCAGGTGCCGTTATCGTAGGTTACGCGAACGGTCTTGCCGGCTTTCTCCATCTCTTTCATCCAGGCTTTGAGCTCCTCGCGGTCGGAGGTGGAGATGGTGGTGGGTGTGTCGGAGGCGTTGCCTTTCATCTGCGAAGGACGGGTACCGACGAACATCACCTGTTCGCCGCTCTGCGTGTAGTCGCAGAAGCGGTCGAGGAGGGCGTCGAATTCGGCCTCGGTGGTGAGGCGGACGGTGGTACCGTCAAAGACGGAGAGGGCGCTGTGCTCCGAAACGGTGTAGAATATCTCTCGAGTCTGGTTGTTGCTTTCAGAGTTTTCCTTTTCGCAGGACGTCATGCCCGCTAACCCCATTGTCAACATCAATGCAATGAATATCTTTTTCATATTAATATCAATTCTTAATTCTTTATTTATTCGTTATTTTTAGTTCTTCATTCTCTCTATCTGGTAGTCGATAAGGGCATCGTACTGAGCCTCGTTATCGATGCGGTAGAAGGCGACGGTGCGTCTCTCGTGCGAGGCGATGACGCGCAACAGGGGCTGTCCGTTCCATTCGGTGCGCCGTGCGGGATTCTCGGTGTCGCCGAGCCAGCTCACGGAGCCTTCCTCGCCGCGGATGTCGAATTCTGCGCAGAGCTGCTGCCAGTCCTCGTCGTTCTCGGCCTGCAGCATGACGACATCGATGCGCACACTGTCGCTGAGCTTGAAGCCGTCGACCTCGGCCACCTTGAGCTCCTGCCGATGGGCGTAGCGCTGGTATAAATCCGAAGTCGGAGGTTGGAGGTCGGAGGTGTCGCATCCGCTCAAGACCAGCGTCATAAACAATATGAATAATATCCGTTTCATTTTCACCTTAAACTATTAACCATAAACTTCCATTAGCAGAGCGTCGGCCATATCGACCCAATATTGATCGGTCATGTCGGCTCGGTTGCAATAAGCCACCGTATAGCTGTCGTTGTGTATGGTGGGCTGTTGATGGGTCAACAGCGGCAGGGCCACGGCCACTACGGCCACCAGCGAGGCGGCCACCCTCAGGTTGCGGCGGCGGTGGCGGCGCCAGACGGGGTATTCCTCCATCAGACGGGCGGTGTGCGGAGCCGCCTCGGCGCGTTGCCACAGGGCATCAAATTCCTCTTCTGTCATCATGTCCATTCCTTTCTTATTTTGTCTTTTATTCTTACCAATTTCACGCTCACGTTCTTCACCGTCAACCCCAGCGCTTCTGCTATCTCTTCGTAGCTATAGCCTTCGAGTTGCATCCTCACCACCGTGCGGTCGGGCTCCGGCAGCAGGGCTATGCGTTCGTGCAGGTGCTCTACAAGCGTGCGGTCGTCCTGCGGAGGCTCTTCCCATTCCTCAAGTGGCTCGTGGTAGGGGGTGCGTCGTAGGCTGTCGATCACCGCGTTGCGTGCCACCTTCCACACCATGGCCGCCTGCTCTATCCGTCGCAGCGGCAGCAAGCGCTCCCTCGCCCGCCACAAAGCCAACGAAGCCTCTTGCAGCAGATCTTCCGTCGTCGTTCCGCGGCGCGTGTATCGGCGACAGAGCTCGAACAACAGTCCGCGGTAGCGATGGAGCAGCGAGTCAAACGGATCCTCCTTTCTCACAACAATAATAACGCAAAAAATAGGCCAAAAACTACAACACCATGAAAAAAAATGAAGCAGTTACTTATGGCGACTGCCACCTGCCGACAAATGTCAGCCAGATGGCAGTCGCCGGAAGAATTTTTTTTTATGCTTATAATACTATTATTTTGCGTACTGCAGTTGTCCCGATGCGGACGAGATAAATGCCTGAACACAGGGGAGAATTATGTTTTTTCTATACTTCTTATAGGTATCTACGCTATGTTTTCTCTGTACTTTATACAGAGTATGTACAGAGAGGGTACAGAGCATATACAGAGTATGTACAGAGATGATATGTATAAATAGTTGACTGATAGATGAAAAAGATGAGGGGATGAACATGGTCCCCAATGCTATATATTACAAAAAACACCAAACATTGAAAAATTAATGTAACTTTGCATTTGTTAATATATATAGTTTTTAATTTATAATAATGAAACACAACTATTTAATCAAGTACATGAGAAAGATCACTGTCTTTACTTTCCTGCTGGTCTTTGGTCAAATGGCTATGTCGCAGCAGAAATTGGCCCCAGTGCCGCAGTTGAATCCCGCCAACATGGAGAAGGCTCTCCGCGCCGAAGGCCTCTCGGCCACCAGCGCCTTCTTGCTGGCCGACCTCACCTTTGGCAAACTCAGCGAGCAGCAGTTGGTGGAGAAGTACAGCCTCGTCTATGTTGACGGCCAGGCCACCGTGACCGCCTTCGTCGAGGGCGGTGAGAAAACTCTCGAAGGCTACGGCGCGAAAGTGGTCTCGCAGAGCGGAAAAATCATGCGTGTCAATATCCCGCTCAGTCAGTTCGTTGCTTTGGCTCAAAGCGGTGTCTGCTCGCGCATCGACGTGGGTGCCAAGGGCAAGCCGGCCCTCGAGGCTGCCCGCGCCGAGCTGGGTATCAACAATATCTACAACGGTGTGGGCTTGAGCCAGGCCTACGACGGCACCGGTGTGGTGGTGGGTATCATCGACATCGGATTCGAATACTGCCACCCCGCCTTCTACGATTCTACCGGCACCGTCCACCGTGTGAAGCGTGCCTGGAGCCAGAAGGACACCACGGGCAACCATCCCGCGGGTTTCGGCTACGGTACTGAATATACCACCACGGAGGAGATGATGGCGGCACAGTGCAGCCACACCACCGAGTCGCACGGCTCGCACGTGGCCGGTATCGCTGCCGGTTGCGGCGGCAACACCGACGCCACCCGCCAATTCCGTGGCATGGCTCCGGCGGCCGACATCGTGATGGTGGCCACCACCATGCAGGATCCGACTATCTTCGACGGTATTACCTACATTGTCAACTATGCCCAATCCGTTGGCAAGCCCTGCGTCATCAACATGAGCATCGGTGGCCAGGTGGGTCCCCACGATGGCACCTCCTCGTTCGACCGCGCTTGCGACGGAGTCATTGCCGCCCATCCCCAGGGGGTCGTCCTCGTGGGTGCCGCCGGCAACGAGGGTTGCGACAAACTGCACCTCCAGAAGCAGTTCACCGCACAAGACACTGCACTCTGTTCCTTTGTTGAATCCAATGATGGCGACGAGGGCAGTGCGATTTTTGACATGTGGGGGGCGCCAAACATGTCTTATAAGGTAGCCCTCGCCGTGGTGAATACCGCCACGGGTGAGTATGTGGCTACTTCCGGTTATTATTCTACTGATTCTTCTTTTGTTGTGATGGATTCCATCCCTGCAGAGAGAATCGGCTGGTGGATCAGCAGCTCAGAGAGTCCTGTCACCCATCGTCAAGAGATGATGGTTTCGGTTGATTATAACCCGTTCGCCGACAGCGCCTACCGTCTCGCCGTGCTGGTGGTGAGCGACAGCACCACCCTCCACGTCTGGGGATATAACTGCCAATTCAGCGATGCCGGTGTGCAGGGAGCTTTGGAGGGTGACAATAATATCACGGTGGGCGAGATTGGTGGTACCGGCAACCATATAGTTTCTGTGGGCGCCTATACCACCCGCACCCATTGGTTTGACATCAATGGAGAAGACCGCACCCGCCCCGGAGACTCCATCATTGAGGGTTACCTCACCTACTTCTCCTCGCTGGGCCCCACCGCCGACGGACGCACCAAACCCGACATCACAGCCCCCGGCCAGTTTATCCTCGCTCCCATTAACAGTTACGATGAGGGATACCGGACCGAAGACGACGACATGTTCTGCGTGGCCAGCACCGAATTCAACGGCAGCACCCACTACTACGGCGAGATGCGAGGCACCTCGATGGCCTGTCCGATGGTCACCGGCATTGTTGCCCTCTGGCTCCAGGCTCATCCCGATTACGGCTTCGACTCGGTGATTGCCCTTATTCGTTCCACCGCCCGCACCGACAGCTTTACCGGCATCATCCCCGCCACTGGCAGCAATCGCTGGGGATGGGGCAAAATCAATCCCTTTGGAGCTCTCCCCGCAGCCCAACCTCAGGGCATTGAGACTACCGACGGCATCGACTTCACGGTCGCCGTCGACGGTCGCCGCATCCTTGTTGCTGCTCCCCAGGGAGAGCCTGTCCGCATCGTCGATGTGATGGGTCGCACCATCGTCGACCAAACACTCAACACTCAGTACTCAACACTTAACACTTTCCTCATGCCCTCCGCCGGAGTTTATGTCATCCGTTTGGGCAATGGCACCGCGAGAAAAGTGATTGTCAATTGAAAATGTTGTTAGCACAATGAAGATTAGTTATTTATTATTCTTTGCAATGCTTTTCTCAGCCTCTGTATGTGGTTGTGGTTCCTCAAAAGAGCCTGCACCCAAAGCTGTTGAGCAGCGGCAGCCCAGCCACCTCTCTGCCATGGCACGCATGCTTGAGAACGACCTTAGGAAACTCGACCGCGAGGTGGGCCCTAATGATACCGCCCTCATCGAACGCTACTCCCTCAAGCGTCGCGGCGATACCTATTATGTCTTTGCTTTCCTTACCCTCGACCCTCCCTATGCCGACGGTGAGTTGGAGCAGTACGGTGTCTTGCTGCAATCGGTACAGGGTGAAACGGCTACTGCACTCCTCTCCACTCGCGGCTACCTCCGCCTCATTGACTCCCGCTCGGTAAAGGCTATCGAGATTAGCCCCAAAGCACAGTTGAAATGATGTTTTAAATCATTTCTTTATTACAGCCCCGCAGAGATGTGGGGCTGTATTTTTTTATCTATGTGTTTATTAATATTATTTTTTTTTGTATTTTTGCACCTTGTTTTAAAAGTATAATAATTATGCAAAACATTCGTAATGTTGCAATTATAGCTCACGTCGACCATGGAAAGACCACCTTGGTCGACCGCATGCTCTATCAGGCCAAACTGTTTCGCGACAATCAAGAGACCGGCGAACTCATCCTCGACAACAACGACCTCGAGCGCGAGCGAGGCATCACCATCCTCTCCAAGAACGTCAGCGTACGCTATAAGGGCTATAAAATCAACATTATCGACACTCCGGGTCACAGCGACTTCGGTGGCGAAGTGGAGCGCGTGCTCAACATGGCCGACGGCGTGCTGCTGGTGGTCGACGCCTTCGAAGGCCCGATGCCGCAGACGCGCTTCGTGCTGCAGAAAGCCATCGAACTGGGTCTGAAGCCCATCGTGGTTGTCAACAAGGTCGACAAGCCCAATTGCGACCCCGAGTTGACGCAGGAGGCCGTCTTCGACCTGATGTTCAACCTTGGCGCCAGCAACGATCAGTTGGAGTTCCCCACCGCCTATGGCAGCGCCAAGCAGGGCTGGATGGGCGAGGACTACAACACCCCCACCGAGGACATCAGCTACCTGATGGACCTCATCATCAAGTACATCCCCGAGCCCAAGACCGACGAGGGCAACACGCAGATGATGATTTCCTCGCTCGACTATTCGAGCTACCTCGGCCGCATCGCCGTGGGACGTCTGCATCGCGGCACCCTGCAGGCCGGTCAGGCCGTCGCCCTCGCCAAGCGCGACGGTACGATGATTAAGACCAAAATCAAAGAGCTCTATACCTTCGAAGGTCTTGGCAAGGAGCGTATCAAGACGCCTGTGGAGGCTGGCGAGATTTGCGCCGTGCTCATGGAGCTCGACAAGAATGTGGCCTTCGAGATTGGCGACACCATTTGCGATATTGAAAAACCCGAGGCACTGCCTCCCATCAAGGTTGACGAGCCCACGATGAGCATGCTCTTCACCATCAACACCTCGCCCTTCTTCGGCAAGGAAGGCAAGTACGTCACCAGCCGCCATCTGCGCGACCGCCTCTATGCCGAGCTGGAGAAGAACCTGGCCATGCGCATCGAGGAAACAGGTTCGCCCGACCAGCTGCTCGTCTACGGCCGCGGCATTATGCACCTCTCGGTGCTCATCGAGACCATGCGCCGTGAAGGCTACGAGCTGCAGGTGGGACAGCCCAAGGTCATCATTCGCGAGATCGACGGACAGAAGTGCGAGCCTATTGAGCAGCTCACCGTGCTGGTGCCCGAGGAGTTCAGCTCGAAGGTTATCGACGTGGTCACTCGCCGCAAAGGCGAGGTGGGCACCATCGACACCAAAGGCGACCGTGTGCAGCTCGACTTCACCATCCCCTCACGCGGCATCATCGGCCTGCGCAACACGCTGCTCACCGCCACCAACGGTGAGGCCATCATCGCCCACCGTTTCCTCGAGTTCCAGCCTTGGAAGGGCGACATGGACGACCACAAATACGGTGCCCTCATCGCCAAGGAGACCGGCGAGGCCACTGCCTACAGCATCAGCAAGCTGCAGGACCGCGGTCCCTTCTTCATCGAGCCTGGCGACATGGTGTATGCCGGCGAGGTCATCGGTGAAAGCCTGCGTCCGGGTAACGACATCGTCATCAACGTCGTCACCGCCAAGAACCTCACCAATATGCGCTCGAAGAGTGCCGACGACAAGAGCACCACGGCTCCCGCCATCAAGATGAGCCTCGAGGAGGCCATGGAGTATATCCGCGAGGACGAATACCTCGAGATTACCCCCTCCAACCTCCGCATCCGCAAAATCATCCTCGACGAGATTGAGCGCAAACGCGCCCGCATTGCCGCCGGCTACAAAGATGAGTAAATTATAAAAATTCCCAGAATACCTGGGGGAGAAAGACGTTTTCCTGCGAGGTGGCTTCTTTGAACAGAGGGGCCACCTCGTTGGGTGTGTAGCCGGCGATGCCGCAGCCCACGGCGGTGACGAGGAAAGTAAGCTCGGGATGCTGCTTGGCGCAGGCAATGAAGTTCTCCACGGCTTTCTTCAACGAGGCTTCGCCCTCCATGGTGGGAAGGGCATAGGTGCGCCCCGTCAAGCCTTCGCCGACACCCCATTGGGCACCGAAGGTTTTGTGGGCAAACCAGGCGGCACCACCACCATGAGCTCCTTGGATATTGCTTCCGAAGACAAATATCTCGTTTTCGCCAAGTTCGGCGATGCGGTCCGACGCCACGCGGCGGCCATCAATAATACTGGTGTTTTTCATATTGATTAGTGTTTTAATTCCGACTGCAAAGATACGAAAAAAAGGTTAAAGGTTAGAGGTTAAAGGTTATTGTTTGGAAAAAATGTGTATTTTTGCAGTGCTATGGTGATGCACATCGACGATATTAAAGCATTGGCACAGAGGGCGCACCGTGATGAGTTGTTCCGTGATAGCCTCTTTGAGGAGATGCAGGGCGACGACCTCCGCGAGGCGAGGAATGCCGCTTGGGCGCTGACGCACTTGCCCAAGGAGGACAATATATATATAGATACGCGACGCGCGAGGCTGACGGATTTCGCCATCAGTACGTCTGATACCTCGTTGCGACGTCTCTCGCTGGTGCTGCTCGAAAGGCTGGAGTGGGGGAGAGACAATGTGCGCACAGACCTGCTGGACTTCTGTCTCGAGCACATGATAAGGGCAGACGAACCCTACGGAGTCAAAGCTCTCTGCATAAAACTGGCCTATCAGCAGTGCCGCCATTATCCTGAGTTGAAAGAGGAGTTGCGTCAGAGTCTCATGCTCATGGAACCCTCCGAACTTGGTGCCGGTGTAAAGCATACTCGCAAAAAAATACTCGACCAAATTAATCTCAATCAGAATGAAAAGAATAGGAAAGAAACAGGTCGATAATTTCTTTTTATTCTTTTCATTCTTATAGAAATAGAAGGAAATGACTCTACAAGAAAAACTGTTCTCACTTAGGGATGAGAAATATGCGGCCTTCTCGGCGAAGTTGATACCCACCGTGGAGCCCGACCGTTTCATCGGAGTGCGCTCTCCTCAGCTCCGTGCACTTGCTAAAGAGTTGACCAAAGGCGATAGCGGTTCATCACTCATCACTCAACGTTCATCGTTCCTCAAAGAGTTGCCTCACCGTTATCATGAGGAGAATATGCTACATGCTTACCTGCTGTGCGAGGAAAAGAAATACGAGAATGTCGTCGAGGAAACGGAAATATTCCTGCCATACATTGACAATTGGGCGGTGTGCGACTCTTTGGCTCCTCGTACCTTCAACCGACACAAAGCAGAACTTCTGCCGCATATCGAGCAATGGATGTCGGCGGAGCATGAGTACACGGTGCGCTTCGGCATAGGGATGCTGATGCGACACTTCCTTGACGGTGATTTCCGTGCAAAATATCATATGAAGGTCGCCTCGGTGAGTAGGAGAGAGTACTATATCCAAATGATGCAGGCTTGGTATTTTGCCACTGCTCTCGCCAAACAATGGGATGCCACACTTCCCATCCTCGACACCTTGGAGGGGTGGGTGAGGGGCAAATCTATCCAAAAGGCACTCGAGAGCTACCGCGTCCCGGATGCCCATAAGTCAATTTTGAGAGAAATGAAAAATCGCCGCTGAGCGATTTTTTTTGTATTCTAGAGCGCCAACTAGTCATGGGCTGAGATATGCGCTTAGAATCGATTTTTCTGTATTCACATTTGTAACTATTCTACAATCTATATTAATATATACAGTTGTAAATTATGCATAAGATTTACATTGTTACAATTGTAAAAATAAAACATCTGTAGATTTTGTTAAATTCATTAACATTAATATTTTATATAATAATTATTAATTAATATTCAATAGATTATATCTGTCTATTAAAGCGGTAGAATATGTTATTTGTACCAGCAATGATATGCTTTATGATAATGGAAACAAAATTTAAATCATTCTATATATTAAGTGTTTATAATATTCTATATAAACTACTAGTTTATTAATTGTAAAATATTACAATTGTAATAACGTAAAATATATTTGCATAGGTTGGAAAATGTATGTACATTTGTAATCCGAAATAACAATAATTACATTTGTAAGATTATGATAAACAGGATAAATCTGATTCTACGGGCTAAAAATATCACTGCAAAACAATTTGCGGAAGAAATCGGAATTCAGCCTTCCGGAATGTCGCATATTTTGAGCGGACGGAACAATCCGAGTTTGGAGTTTGTGAACAAAGTCATCCGCCGTTATCCTGAGATTGATGCCAATTGGTTGCTCCTCGGCAAGGGTGAGATGTATGCCTCCGGAGATGCGATGAATGCTGGAGTGATTCCTGCTGTAGAACCTGCCCAGGAGCCTAATCTTTTTTCTATGACAGAACCTATTCCGCAACTGGACCCTGTCCCCCTCACCATGGCTGCCTCCATTTCTGAGCCAGAACCATCGTCTGAGTCAGAATCCGAACAGATGCCATTCCCCGATGCTATACCCACCCCAGCTCCTATGGTGGAGAAAAAAGAAGAACCTGCGCCCATTGTTGATAACGGACGCAGGCTTGTAAAGATTCTTTTCTTCTATGATGACCGGACTTTCGAGGAGTACTTTCCTCATTAACTTTTATTCGGGTTTTTGTTGCGCCAGAAGAGTGGAGTGAGGTCCTGTAGGATATTGCCGGGCTCGGTATTGCGGCGGTGCTGCACAAGGTAAAGGCGCTGGTTTGTCTTGGGAGACTTCAAGGGGCCGAGGTGCTGCAGGTATGGGCCCAATTTTACGTAGTCTAAGTTATTGAGGTCCACATCCTTGGAAAGTAGTGCGCGACCGCTGTACCAGGCGGTCTTGAGGCCTGGATGGCGCTGTTTGAGGCGTGAGGCGATGCCATTGATCTCAGCGGGATTGGCGTCGCCACCCATTAGGGCCACGCAACTCACTCCTGCCGGCTGGTGCTCCAGCATGCAATCGATGGCCTCGTCGGTCAGCGGTTCCCCGATATCGCCCCATAGCTGTGGAGAATGGCATCCCGGACAGCGGCAGGGACACCCTGAGAGGTTGACGGCCAGCGTCACCTCGTCGGGAATCTCCTGGAAGACAATATCTGTGTTGGTATATTTTAGCATTATTTGATTTCTGACTTTTGTTTTCTAATATCTAAGAGGCTTCGCGTTATACTTGTGACTTAGAATTTAGAAATTAGAATTACATTTTGGCATAGTATCTGCGGGCTGCCTCCTGCTGGCGTGGTTTGCTGAAGTTGGAAACGCGGCGCAGGTAGCCGATGACGCGTGTCAGGTAATCCACATTGTGCGAATGGCACTTCGGACACTCTTTCAGGTAGCGCTTGTCGATATGGCCGCAGTCGTTGCAGATAGTATTGGGGATATTGAAGGTGAAGTAGTTGCATCCCTCTTTGGCGGCCACCTCGAGCAACTGGTAGTATTGTTGCTGAGTGAGGTGTTCCTCGAGGTTGCAATGGAGGGCGCTACCGCCGGTGAGGTGCTCGATATAGGGAGCACCGTGCAGGCGGAACTTGTCTAGCACGGTGAGTGATTGGTCCTCAACGATATAGAAGTAGCTATTGTAGCAGTCGCGTGGCACGAAGTATCCGTCCTCGCGGTCCCATTTGGCATGTTTCACACCCACGTTTTCGGCAGGAATCATCTCGCAGTTGAACATCACATCCTTGGTGCGGTATTCCTTGTTCTTCTTCTCTACGAGGCCGAGGACCGTCTGTACGAACTCGCGGTACTGCGGGTTGTCATTGATTGGGATGCCCATGAACTCGGCGGCCTCCACGAGACCGTTGACACCGATGGTAAGGTATTGGCGGGCGATATTGATATATCCGGCATCGAAGAGCGGCAGCATGCCATGGGCCTGCAGCTCTTTGAGGTTCTCATTATAGGCCAGTTGCACTTTGTGACAGAGGTCGATGATGTCGGTGAGGAATTCCTTGTAGTCCTTGCCGTTGTTGACGGCATACTGGATACAGCGGTTGAGGTTGATGGTGAGCACGCTCTTCGAGCCCGTACTGACGCCGCCGGCGCCCAGCGTGTAGCTGAAGCCGTTGTCGGTAATCTCGTTGCGCAGACGGCAGCAGCTGGAGAGGGAGTCAGCATTGTCGCTGATGTAGGTGAAGAAGGAATGGCCCTCGGCGTACATCTCGGCGGTGAAGTTGGCCATATCCTGATCCACGAAGTGGCCGTCCTTGTCGTACAACAGTGCCATCGTCTCCACAGGGAAGGTCAACACGGCCTTGGTACGCTCAGCGTTAAACCATTTCATGAAGCGTTTCTGCAGCCAGCAGAGGCCGTCCCAGTCGGGTTCGCTGCCATCGGGGAAGCGGAACTCGCCAAAGAGGCTCTCGAAATAGGGCTTGTCGTAGTAGGCGATGTTCCAGAACACCGACTGGTAGTTGCGGGCACCCGTAGGTTGGTTCAGCGAGTAGGCAATCTGCTCGAAGCAGTCGGTGATGACCTTGTCCATCGTTTTCTGTCTGAGGCTGAGGTCCACCACACGGTCGGGCTCTTTCCAGTAGTCCTTGCCGTAGTCTTTCTGGATGAAGTAGTTGAGATACATCAGGAACTCAGGTGTGGCGCAGGCACCGCTCAGCATGGAGGAGACCATAAAGACCATGTTGATGAAGCCGCCGCAGAAGCTCTTGAGGTTGGTGGGAGCCGTCGAGTTGCCGCCGATGCTGGTGGTGCCACCCAGTAGCCAGGGATACATGGTGATGGAGGCACAATAGTTGGCCAGCGATGTCTCGTCGTTCTTGTAGATGAAGTGGTGGGTGAGGAGGTCGATATAGCGGTCGCTCATTTCCTTGCCGTACATCTGTTTGATACGGTCGGTGAGCAGACGGCGGTTCAGGCGGATGAAGCCGCTCTTAGGTAACTCGCCGATGAGGGTGGCGATGTTCTTGTTCTCCACATTGGCGTTGGCGTCGTATTTGGAGCCCGTGGCGGCATTGGCGGCGTCACAGTAGTCGGAGAGGAAGTGCAGCTTCTCCATCGTCTCGCGGTCCTCGGTGTGCTGCTGGCGGTAGAGGATGAAACTCTTGGCCACATTGTAGTAGCCTTCCTTCATCAACGCCACCTCCACCTGGTTCTGTATCTCCTCGACGGTGATGCCGTCGTGGATATCGATAAGGGAGAGTATTTTCGACAGCTTGCCCAGATCGATGGGCTCGTTCTGCGAGTTGAACGCCTTGATAATGGCATTCATTATCTTGTCGAGCGAGAAGCGTTCCTGTGTCCCGTCGCGTTTGGTGATGGTAAAGCTTTTGGTCTCCATAGTGGCTTGCTTATTATATATTATTCATTAAATATTATGCTCTGTTCACATGGTGCGCAAAAGGGGACCGAAAGCAGGGGTGGGGCAACGGCCGGCTTTTGACGCGAAAGCGGCATGTTTCGTTCTTTGTCCATGGCAGGTGTCTGGCTTAAAATAATGTAGGCTCAGCCGTCATTATTGTCACAGTTGTCGGCCGAGCCGACACCGTGTTCACAGTTGCGCGACAGCCCGCGAATCTCACGCGGTTCCCTCTTGGTGGACGTCTTTTTCGATACAAGATATAACATCCAACCATGGCAAAATATTCATGTCAAGGTACTTGGCTCGGACTCACTATTCACTCCTCACGATGCAAAGATACGTCCATTCCTCCGTTCTGCAAAATAATGTTATCAACAAAAAACCGTTGAAAACTATACGTGCTTCCAACTACCTGTAAACTAATTACAAACGCCTTACCAACACCTAACCAACTCCTACCACGGTAGGAGTTGGTAGGGTGTTGATAGGGGGTTGTTAGGTACTTGGTTTGGTCCTTGTATGGGTTACCGGCCTATCGGGGATGAGATGTTTTTTTCTTTCGGTGGCAAAGTTTTATTTGTGGATTGGATTTTTATTCGTATTTTGCAGTCGCTCACAAGAGTGAAGTGTAAGCAGTAAGCAAGATATCTTTAGGCGTGAGATGAGCACATAATTTCATGCCTTTTCTATTTGTATGAAATAATGTTTCCGTTGGAGGTCCGGGGTGCAAAGGTTGTGCCCGACACGTAGCAGGGTATACGATTATGGTAGGAAATAAAGTTGGCGAGGATGCCGTAATGGAGGAATATGGAGAAAGATTGTGGGTGTTTGAGGAAGATTGTCTTTATGGTTATGCTGACGACGACTTCAATATTGTCATAGATGCATAATTTGACTGGGCGGCTCCGTTCCATGAAGGTTTTGCCCAAGTTTTGATGAATGATGAAGGTCATTTCTTTATTGATAGAAACTAAAACAATGTTTTTGGTGCAGTGTTTACTGATAATGAGTATTTCTCCGAAGGATTGGCTGCAGTGGCTACGGGCGACTATGACGACACCGATGACGACCCGGATAACTGGACTTGTACGAATTGGGGATTTATCAATACCAAACTTCGTCTGCTTGGCCGGATGAAAACGGTGGAACAAGTGGAGAAACTGCGTCAAGTTATCTCCAACTATTATGCACAGAAGGCTACTGATGAGATGGATAAATTGTGGGATAATGGGCAGTCAAAAAGATTGCGGTTCTAAAGTTACAGGCCTTTACCGTATTGTTAAAGGAAAGGCAATAAGTGCTATTTTTCTCTTTGTAGTTTGGGAAAAATGTAGTATCTTTGCAGATTAATGCAAGGAGTATATTTTATTGATAATAAACTGATACATATATGAATATTTCTTTTGATTGGCTTAAACAGTATGTGGATATTGAGGGGATGAGCCCTCAGGAACTGGACGACCTGCTGACGTTCTCCGGCTTGGAGGTGGACAGCAAGGAGAAGGTGGAGACCATCAAGGGCGGTCTGGAGCATGTGGTGATAGCACAGGTGCTCACCTGTGAGCCGCACCCCGACAGCGACCACCTGCACCTGACCACCGTCGACGTGGGAACGGGTACGCCGCTGAATATCGTCTGCGGCGCCCCCAACGTGGCCGCCGGACAGAAGGTGGTGTGCGCCCAGATTGGTACCAAGATTTACACTTCCGACACGGAATACTACGAGATTAAGAAAGGCAAGCTGCGCGGCGCCGTCAGCGAGGGTATGCTCTGCGCTGCCGACGAACTGCAGCTGGGCACCGACCACGCCGGCATCATGGTGCTGCCCGACGACGCCCCCGTCGGAATGCCCGCCAAGGAATACTTCCATGTGCAGGATGATTGGCTGTTTGAGGTGGCTATCACCGCCAACCGCATGGACGCCATTTCGCATATCGGCGTGGCACGCGACGTGGTGGCTGTCCGCAATACCCGCGAGGGAAAACAACTGAAGATACAGTGGCCGGAGGCTCCGGCATTTCCGGAAACTCCGGATTGTCCGGAGGCCATCAAGGTTACCGTCGAGGATGCCAACCTCTGCCCGCGCTATACCGGCATCACGTTGCGCAATGTGAAGGTAGGGGAGAGCCCCGAATGGCTGCAGAACCGCCTGCGCACCGTGGGTCTGCGTCCTATCAACAACGTGGTCGACGTGACCAACTTCGTCATGATGGAGGTGGGTCAGCCGCTGCACGCCTTCGACGCCGACCAGATCACTGGTGGCCACGTGATAGTGAAAACCCTGCCGCAGGGCACCAAGTTCGTCACCCTCGACGGCGTGGAGCGCACGCTCGACGCCCGCGACCTGATGATTTGCAATGAGCAAGAGGGTATGTGCATCGCCGGCGTCTTCGGTGGACTGAAGAGCGGCACCACCATGGAGACCAAGAACGTCTTCCTCGAGAGCGCCTTCTTCAATCCCGTCAGCATCCGCAAGACCAGCCAGCGCCACACGCTGAAGACCGACGCCAGCTACCGCTACGAGCGCACCTGCGACCCCAACATCACCGTGTGGGCGTTGCGCCGCGCCGTGAAGCTCATCCAGGAGCTCGCCGGCGGTGAGGTTTGCGGCCAGATGGTGGACCTCTACCCGAAGCCCATCGAGCGCCCGACGGTGGAGGTGAACTTCCGCCGCATGTTCGACCTCGTGGGTCAGGACATCCCGCTGGAGGCTGTCCGCACCGCCCTCAAGTCGCTGGATATCGAAATCGTCAACGAGACCGCCGAAGGCATGACCCTGAAGGTACCCACCTGCAAGGCCGACGTTACCCGCGAGTGCGACATCGTGGAGGAAATCATGCGCATCTACGGCTACAACAACATCCATATCGGTGACACCGTCAACAGCTGCCTGTCGTATGGCAAGAAGCCCGACCCGCGCAAGCTGAAGAATGCCGTCAGCGACTACCTCACCGACAACGGCTTCAGCGAGATTATGAACAACTCGCTGACCAAGAGCGAATACTACGACCGCGTGCCCGCGGAGGGCGATAAGGCTGACGCAAATCCCGACTTCCCCGCCGACCGCTGCATCCCCATCATCAACCCCCTCTCCAAGGAACTCAACGTCATGCGCCAGACGCTGCTCTACAGCGGCCTGGAGTGCATCGCCCGCAATATCAACTTCAGGATTCTCGATCAGAAGCTGTACGAGTTCGGTCACACGTATGTGAAGACCGACGAGGCTGACAATCAGGAACTGCCGGTTACAAAGAGGTTCTCCGAGACCGAGCACGTCAGCATCTTCATGACTGGCAACATGACCCCCGAGAGCTGGAAGATGAAAGCCGCCGAGACCGACTTCTTCTACCTCAAGGCCTACGTCATGGACATCCTGCACCGCATGCGCGTCAATATGGGCCGCGTGGAGATGGTGCCGTCGCAGTACAAGTTCTTCGCCGAAGGCCTCGATATAGTGCAGCGCGACAGCAAGAAGCTGCTGGGCACCATCGGTCGCATAGGCCGCGAGACCCTCAAGAAGATGGACATCAAGCAGCCCGTCTATTATGCCGACCTCAACTGGACGCTCCTCCTCAAGCAGTACCCCACCAAAGAGGTGCAGTACCAGGAGGTGGCCAAGTTCCCCGAGGTGCGGCGCGACCTCGCCCTCGTCTTGCGCAAGGACATCACCTTCGCCCAGGTCGAGCAGGCCGCCATGCAGTGCGAGAAGAAACTGCTCAAGCGCGTCAGCCTCTTCGACGTCTACGAAGGCAAAGGCATCGCCGACGGCTTCAAGTCGTATGCCGTCAGCTTCATCCTGCAGGACAAGGACAAGACCCTCGCCGACAAACAGATCGAGGCCACCATGTCCAAGATCCAGAAGACCCTCGAAACGCAGCTCGGCGCCAAGATTCGCGGATAAAAAGAAGTCCCGTATGGGACACTAAAAAATCCCGATGGGACTTTCCAATTTCCCATCGGGATTTTGCAAAATCCCGTGGGGAAATTTTTGACGATTTTAATACTGTCTATTCAGTTGATAGACTCCATTGACTCTTTCATCAGGAAAATCTTTGATAACAATATTGCCATTCTTTTTTAATTCCAATTTTCCACATTCATGCATCTTGTCATCACCCCTCGGATAATACCTGAGGCTACTAAAATGGTATAAATTATTACCATTTGCAGTAAACAAATAGCAATCACCCCCAAAAAGAGCAGAATAGTTGCCTCGGTAATCATGAACTTCAGTAGGAATACTTATCTTTAAATAAAACCAGTAGCCATCAAGTTTGACATGGCTTGGAATATTGTATTTACTAAATTCCAATGTTTTATAATTTGTAGAAATTGTAATATGTGAAATCGGATCATATGGTTCTACTTTCTTCCATTCACAATTTTCAGGTAGTTTTACTCCTTCGGATTTTATTTCAACGTCAGTTGTCTCGGTTTCTTGAGATGATAAAAAACCATCACCTTCTCCATTTTTACAAGCGACAAATAAAACCAAGAGAAAGGACAATAGAATTTTTGTTGTTCTCATTTTAAACCTCCTTTCTCCTCACAATAGGCTCGACAAAGGGCGGGAACGCTCGGCGAGAAATAATGGTTTTTCAAATGGCTGTAGTTTGTTACGATGTGCCGACGTTCTGGCGCGGTGCGGTCAATAACTTCGCACACATAATCCCAATAAACGCGGTCAAGATTGGCTTGTCCTCCGTTTTTGCCAACAATGTGGATGGTGTCCGCATCTGGGGCAGATGCATCGATGTAACTCCGCCGTCCAAGAGTGGGTACTCGTCTTGGCTTTTTGAGCCATTTCACCATTTCGTCAAACGTTACAGAGCGAAACGGTTTCGGTTGCTGTTTCATGCTTTTTGAGTATTAGTTTACGCCTACTCTTTTTACGGTTTTCGGCACCTCCGTATAAACAAGAAGCGTGGTCTGTACACCACGTCTTTTGATGGAGGTTGTAGGAAATACCTTTGCGGAAGATGTAGTAATAACAGCCCACGCTATAATAGCGAGAACCATTATACTGTCTTGCCGCTGTGAGTTTCCTACATTCCCATCAACAAGAACGCGCATAACGCTTCGTTGCGATTTCCTTCTGAAATCGACTGCAAAGATACGACATTTCTGTGACGTGGCAAAATTTATTTTGCATAGGGTGGGGAAATGATTAATAGAAAACTCCTACGGAGTAGGGAAGGAGGCTGTTTTGTGAATTGCTATTAAAAGGAAGCTCCTACGGAGCATCTGGCTGTAATATAATAGAGACTTTACGGAGCATTTACGCCGTAGGCGTTTTCTTTTCATAGGTCATCGTTTCCACACATCTCCCATTCATTCTCCGTTAGGAGATTTCTTTTTACTATTTATATAATATTTAATAACTCTTTGCGTTAATTATATGATGCAAGGCTTGGAGCAATACGATGTGAAGCTGCTGCTGGCGCTGGTGAAGAGCGTCGGCGGGCGGACGGATTTCTTCAAGGTGCTGGTGGAGGGGCCGCACCCGGAGTTGGCGGCTTTCAGCAACGCCATCCGCGGCGACGACGACGCCATGGTGTGGCTCTTCAAGCACAACTTCGCCTGGCTGGCCATCCTCAGCAACGCCTGCGACGGAGACGAGAAGGCTATCGACTGGGTCCGCAACGGCCTCACTCCCGTCAACCTCCGCTTCGCCCTGGCCTGCCAGCACGACGTGGACTCGCTGAAGTGGCTCTACAAGAACAAGCTCGGCGTGCTGTTGATGCTCGTCCGTGAGGTGGAGAAGTTTCTCAAATACCAGGAGAAGGAATATGCCTGGCCCTACGTGATGCACTTCGGCGGACACTACCGCGCCATGATGGATTTAGAAGAGTGGAAACAAAATAAAAAAGACAATGATAAAGAACAACAAACCGAACAAGGAGAACAAAGAGGAGAAGAAGACCAGAGAGGGTAGACCTGTTAGAGAATCTAGATTTTCTAGAGAGTCTAGAGATTCTAGACCTGCTAGAAGAGGCACCCGCCCGGCGGGCAAAAAGCCCACAATGCAGAAACCCAAGGAGCCGCATCCCGAAGGTGCTATGCGTCTCAACAAGTATATCGCCCATGCAGGCATCTGCTCGCGCCGCGAGGCCGACGAACTCATCGCCGCCGGCAGCGTGAAGGTGAACGGCAAGGTGGTCACCGAGATGGGCTATCAGGTGCTGCCCGGCGACGAGGTCAGCTACGGCGGCGAGAAGCTCCGATCGGAGAAACTGCGCTACTTCCTCCTCAACAAGCCCAAGGGATTCATCACCACCACTGACGACCCTCAGGAGCGCCGCACGGTGATGATGCTCATGGATGGCTGCTGCGCCGAGCGCATCTACCCCGTCGGCCGCCTCGACCGTGCCACCACCGGCCTGCTGCTCTTCACCAACGACGGCGAACTAGCTAAGCGCCTCACGCACCCCTCCACGCAGGTCTACAAAATCTACCAGGTGGAGCTCAACAAGCCTGTCACCAAGGAGGATATGAAAAAGCTTTTGGAGGGCATCGAGCTGGAAGACGGCCCCATGCATGTGGATGATATTCAGTATGCTGCCACCGGAGGCACCATCGACAAACGTGTTGTGGGTGTGGAGCTGCACAGTGGCCGCAACCGCATCGTGCGCCGCCTCTTTGAGGCCCTCGGCTACGAGGTCCACAAGCTCGACCGCGTCGTCTTCGCAGGCCTCACCAAGAAAGACCTCCCCCGTGGCCGCTGGCGTGAACTGACTGAGAAGGAGGTCGGCTTCCTCAAAATGATTTGAGAAAGCCAGCTGCTTGCCTAAAGATGAAATAATCTATCTCATGAGTTATATTCTAGCACTTGTAGACAAAAGGTTAAATTACTCTTTCAAGGTTTTTCAGAAGAAATACAGTTGCCTTGATGGATGCAATGATTATCATAGATGTTCTCCACGCCTGCAAAGCCTATTTCTTGAATTAAAGGATATTGTACGCCCATTGAATGGTGAGTATTCGGTGGCGGACGATGATGTGGATACAGGTAAATATCTTGATTCGGAATATGTGTTTGGTAAGGATGTGATTTGGATAGAGTGTGCTTCCTCGGACGTGCAGAATGTTTTTGGAGAAGTAATGGCGATTGCCCAAAAACACAAGGTTGTTTTGTACGACATTGATGGTGGACGGGCGATACTCTCCAACGGGAGGGTAATCAATAAGAAGACGGATAGAACTAGAGAATGGATAGTTGCTTTGGGAATCGCCGTTGCATTGATTGTCTCGATGTTATTTCGAAAATGATTTTTAATGCCCCACAACCTAAATCGTCGCCCTGATTATCCGTTGGAGACACAAAGAATCAAGTCACGGAAGCTCATTCCTTTTAAGTGCATCTTCCGAGGCATCTTACGTTGGTTGCCACTGTGGGTACCGATCGTATTTCTGATAGGGTTGCTTACTCCCCAGTTTATGGACGATTATCGTCTGGGGTGCAGTCATGCCCTGACGACAGCGCATGTCAAGAGAGTGTATAAAGGAACTGGTAGGAATCGTGCGAAGATGGTCGAATATTATTTTTGTGTTGGAAACGAGTGGTATCATGGAAGGACCTCACCTCCCGACTCTATTTGGGCCAATCTCCAACCTCACGACCCCTTCGAAATAGTCTATGAGACCGATAATCCCAGCAACAGTAACTGGGCAGGATACTATAAAGAATAAAAACAGGCTCATTCCATCTTTGCAAGATTATTTTGCTGTTATATATAATAATTCATTTTTTAATACGTTATGAAAAAAATATGATTGCAGAGAACATAGAAAAGATTCGCGCGGAGCTACCTGCTGGTGTGAAACTGGTGGCGGTCTCGAAAATTAAGCCTGTGGAGGACATCATGGAGGCCTACAATGCCGGCCAGCGTGCCTTCGGCGAGAACTATGCCACCGAGCTCCGCGATAAAGCCGCGGTGTTGCCCAAGGACATCGAGTGGCATTTCATCGGCCACCTGCAGGGCAAACAGTTGAAATATTATATCCCTTTCGTGAGCATGATTCATGGCGTGGACAGTTTCGAGCACCTCGAGGAGGTGGAGAAGGCTGCCGCCAAGGTTGACCGTGTGGTTGACGTGTTGCTGCAAGTGCATGTGGCAAAGGAAGAGACAAAATTTGGCTTCCTGCCAAATGAACTAGAGCATATAGAATATTCAGAACATCTAGAGCATACTAGAATCTGCGGTCTCATGGCCATGGCCAGTAACACTTCCGACAAGGCTCGTGTCCGTGCCGACTTCCACGAAGCCAAGTGTATCTTCGACACCCTCAAGGCCGGAGTTTTCAAAGACAATACTGCTTTCTGTGTGCTATCCATGGGCATGAGCCACGACTGGCGTATCGCCATCGAGGAGGGGAGCACCCTTATCCGCCTCGGATCCTCTATCTTCGGTCCTCGCGACTACAGTCTCCTTAAACATTAAACTGTAAGCCTTAAACCATAAATAATATGCAAATTTTTCAGAAAAGCAAGCAAATCATCATGTCCTATGTCATTATCACCATCGGACTGATGATTTACACCTTCGGTTGGTCGGCGTTCATGTTGCCGGCGAAGATTGTCGGAGGCGGCGTCAGTGGTATGTCTGCCATTATCTACTATGCCGCAGGCATCCACATTCCCATCGGTATTCTCAACCTTGTCTTCAACGGCATCCTTGTTGCCATAGGTTTCAAGATGCTAGGATCGAAATTTGGTGCCAACACTATCTATGGTATTGCCATGTCGTCGGTGTTCTTCATCATGTGGCAGCAAGGTCTGCATGTGGAGAACCTCTTTATGCTGCCCGATGGTACTATGGAATTCGACCCCTTCATGTGCGCTATTATTGGCGGCGCCCTCTGCGGTTTGGGCATTGGCCTGAGCTTCATCATGGGAGGCAATACCGGCGGCACCGACATCATCGCCCTTATTGTCACCAAGTATTACAACATCTCTCCTGGCCGTGTTATCATGCTCATCGACATTGTCATCGTGGGTTGCTCCTACTTCGTCTCTGGCAAGCTGGGTAATGTGGTCTACGGCTATGTCGTCATGGGTGTCATGACCTATGTGCTCGACATGGTGCTTGATGGTAACAAGCAGTCGTACCAGATTATGGTCTTTTCGCAGAAGAACGAGGAAATCGGTGACACCGTGGCGCGTGAGGTGGGCCGTGGTGCCACGCTCCTCGATGCCGAAGGCTGCTACACCAAGCAGGGACAGAAGGTGCTCCTCATGATGGTGCACCGCACCGACAAGGCTCATGTCATGCAGATTATCCACCGCATCGACGAGAACGCCTTCATCAGCGTCAACAAGGCCCAGGGTGTCTATGGAAAAAACTTTGAAAAATTGAAACTATGAAACTCATATCTCCTTCTTTGTTAAGTGCCGACTTCGGCAATCTCCAGCGCGACATCGAGATGCTTAACGCCAGCGAGTGTGACTGGCTGCATGTCGACGTGATGGACGGCATCTTTGTGCCCAATATTTCTTTCGGACAGCCGATTGTGAAGCATATCAAGAAGCACGCCAAGAAACCCCTCGACGTGCATCTGATGATTATGGACCCCGGCCGCTATGTGCAGGACTTCCGTGATGCCGGTGCCGACATCCTCACCATCCACTACGAGGCTTGTCATCATCATGACCGTGTGCTCCATGCCATCCATGATGCAGGCATGAAAGCGGGTGTGGTACTCAATCCCTCGTCGCCTGTCAGCCTGCTTGAGGACATTATCCAGGAGTGCGACCTTGTGCTGCTCATGAGTGTCAACCCCGGCTTCGGTGGTCAGAAGTTCATAGAGAACACCTACAACAAGGTACGTCAGTTGCGCGAGCTCTGCAACCGCAAGAATCCCAACTGTCTCATTGAGGTCGACGGTGGTGTGAATCTGCAGAATGCCCCGTTGCTTTTCGAGGCTGGTGCCGATGTCCTTGTGGCTGGCAATGCAGTCTTCAAGAGTGACGACCCGCAGAAGACAATTCACGACATGAAGCAATGACGCGTCCACAGCTCATCATAGCCTCTGGCAAGGAGAAAGCCATCCTCCGCCGTCACCCGTGGATATTCTCGGGTGCTGTCAAGCGTGTTGTCGGCAAGCCGCAGGAGGGTGACCTCGTGGATGTTGTTGATGCTCATGGCCAGTGGATGGCCACCGGGCATTACCAGAATGAATCTATCATCTGCAAGGTGCTCAGTTTCGACACCCCGAAGGTCGATGAAAAATTCTTTCGTGAACGTTTCCGTTCCGCCATTGCCTACCGTGAACGCCTTGGCTTCTTTAACTATCTTTACTCCTCCCCTAAGCTAGGGGAGGGGGACTGCCGCCCTGCGGTGGTGGAGGAGTGTGTGACCAACGTTTTCCGTCTTGTCCATGCAGAGGGCGACTATCTTCCCGGTCTTGTCTGTGACTGGTATAACGGCGTGTTGGTGCTGCAGGCCCACAGCGTGGGAATGCACCGTCTGTTTCCACTCTTCACCGACCTCTTTCGTGAGCTCCTCGGCGACAGGCTCCTCGCCGTCTTTGATAAGAGCAGTGCCACTTGTTCCTCCCCTAAGTTAGGGGAGGGGGACCGCCGCGAAGCGGTGGGGGAGGAGTGTGTGGACCGCTACCTCTGGGGCATCGAGCCGCAAGAGCACGAGATTACTGAGAACGGTGTCAAGATGCTCATAAATTTCTATGAAGGCCAGAAGACTGGATTTTTTGTCGACCAGCGTGAGAATCGTAAGCTCGTACAAGACCTCGCCCGTGGCCATCGGGTACTCAACTGCTTCGGCTACACTGGAGGCTTTTCCCTCGCCGCCCTCAAAGGAGGTGCGGATTTTGTCGAGACAGTCGATATCTCAAGGAAAGCCATTGAACTCTGCAACCGCAATGTAGAGCTGAACTTCCTTGGCAGTACAAACCATACGGGTACCGTCGCCGATGTGTTGAAATATCTTGATGCTACGGATAAGCGGTTTGATTATATTATTTTGGACCCTCCGGCCTTTGCCAAGAATCACCGCTCATTGCAGCAGGGTTTGAAAGGCTACCGCTCCATCAACCAGCGCGCTATGGAGGCGTTGCCCGCAGGCGGGCTGCTGATGACCTTCAGCTGTAGCCAGGCCGTCAGCAAGGAGGATTTCCAGACCATGGTCTTTACCGCCGCCATGAATGCCCACCGCCGAGTGCGCATCGTCCGTCAGTTGCCCCACGCCATGGACCACCCCGTCAGCATCCACCACCCCGAAGGCGAGTACCTCAAGGGTCTCCTTTTGCAAGTTGAATAAAAAAAACAGTACTAAACATATATGGAATTAGGATACCAGAAAATAGACAAATACGATGAACAGTGTGTGACCGAGATGGCCGAGCACTACAAGGCCATCCTCAAACTGCTGGGTGAGGACCCCGAACGCGAAGGCCTGCTGAAAAGTCCGGAGCGCATTGCCAAGGCCATGCTTTTTTTCACCAATGGCTACGACATTGAACCGGAGGAAATTCTCCGTTCGGCCATGTTCCATGAGGACTATAAGCAGATGGTCGTTGTTAAGGACATTGAGCTTTATTCGCTCTGCGAGCACCACATGGTGCCCTTTGTCGGCAAGGCTCACGTGGCCTACATTCCCAACGGCACCATTGTGGGGCTGAGCAAGATTCCTCGTGTGGTGGATGCCTTTGCCCGTCGTCTGCAGGTGCAGGAGCGCCTTACCAAACAGATTAAGGACTGCATCCAGACGGTCCTCAATCCCTTGGGTGTGGCCGTGGTCATCGAGGCGCAGCACATGTGCATGTCGATGCGTGGCGTGCAGAAGCAGAATAGTGTCACCACCACCAGCGACTTCACCGGTGCCTTCATGAAAGACCCCAAGACCCGCGAGGAGTTTATGAATATCATTGGTGTCAATTTGCATTGATGGTTTGGGTAGTTAAAGGAGATAAAGAAGTTAAAGGAGTTAAAGACAAATGAAAAGGTTACTGAAAATAGCATTTGTTGTAAGTTTAATTTCAATTTTCAATTTTCAATTTTCAATTTTCCAGGCTCAGATTACCCACAACTCGCAGGGGCATCTTGACGAGAATGCCACTGCTGCTTTGGAGAAGGCTTCCAAGAAGTTGCAGAGTGTCAAGGGCAAGGTGACGCTCACCCTGCTCGATAGCAACAAGAAACAGACCGCCAAGCATACGGCTGAGATTTCCTATTGGAAAGGCAAGTATCATCTCGCGACCGACGGCATGGAGGTTTGGTGCGACGGCAGTACCGTGTGGCAGTGGAACAAGGAGGCCAAGGAAATTGTTATTAACAACATGCCGCCCGACAGCGAGATAGACCTCCTCAACCCTGGTCGCCTTATCGCCAACTATGCCAAGAATTTCCGCGCCAAGTATATTCGCACCGAGGACGACGGCACTGCCGTCATCGACCTTCAGCCCCGCTCGGTTCAGAGCTATCATAAGATTCGACTTTTTATCGAAGAGGAGACAGGTGTGCTGAAACGCATGGAGATACACAAATATGATTCTAGCCGTGAGATTTACGACTTTTCCAAACTTAAATATGTGCTCCTCAAAGGTGCTTTCAAGTTCAACCCCGCCGACCATCCCGAGGCCGAAGTAATTGATATGAGATGAAAACACTCCTCATTGAAACTGCTACCCAAATTTGCTCTGTTGTCCTCGCAGAGACTCCCTCCCCCCTATGGGGTACTCCCCCTTGCCAAGGGGGAGAGTCGCGTGTTGTCGCCCGTCGCGACAGCGACATTCCCAATGCCCACTCTACACGTCTCTCGGTCTTCATCGAGGAGGTGTTGAAAGAGAGCGGCCTCACTCCTCGCGACCTTGGTGCCGTCAGTGTCTCAGCCGGTCCTGGTAGCTATACTGGACTCCGCATTGGCGTTAGTTCAGCCAAGGGGATCTGCTATGCACTCGGCATCCCGCTGGTCTCAGTGCCCACGCTGCTCTCCATGGCGGCTCTCTACTATCGTCAGCATCCCGACTACCACGGTCTTGTCTGCCCCATGATTGACGCTCGCCGCATGGAATGCTACACCATGGTTGTCGGTCGTGAAGGAATGTTGCGTGACACAAAGGCAGAGGTGATAACTGAAAACCTTTTCGACGAGTGGCTCGATAGGGGAGAGATGATGTTTATCGGCGACGGTGCAGAGAAGACGCGCGAACTGTTGGGTGCACATCCAAATGCACGTTATGACGGTGATTTCCGCCTCTCGGCCGAGGGTATGATTGACCTCGCCGCACGGAAAATCACTGCAGGTGAGACAGAGGATGTGGCCTATTTCGAACCCTTCTATCTCAAGGATTTTGTTGCCAAGAAAAGTGTTGTACATGGCTTAAGAGAGTGAGCGGGAGAGAAAGGATAAATATTTAAGATAGGTAGTACGTTATGTTGAGATATGTTGGGAAACGACTGTTGTATGGATTCCTAGTGCTGCTGGGAGTCGTAACGCTCGTATTCTTCCTCTTCAACATCCTTCCTGGCGACCCTGCCCGTATGATGCTTGGCCAGCGTGCCGACGCTGAAAGCATCGCTGTCATCAACCGTGACCTCGGGCGCGACAAGCCTCTAGGACTTCAGTATGTAGGTTATCTCAACGACCTCTCGCCACTCTCTCTGCACAACAATACCGACTCCTCCAGCTTCTTCTTCCTTTCATCCGAGAAATACCACTATGCCACATTGCTCAAGATGGGCTCCACCTCGTTGGTAGTCAAAGCCCCTTACCTGCGTCGAAGTTACCAGAGCCAGCGTCGTGTAAGCGAGATTATCGCCACCGCGTTCCCTCAAACCGCCGTTTTGGCCCTGGTAGCCATGCTTTTTGCTTTGGCCGTGGGTATCACGCTGGGTGTTGTCTGTGCCTTGCATAAAGATACATGGATTGACCGCACAACCCTCGTCCTCAGCACCCTTGGCATGTCGTTGCCATCCTTCTTCGCCGCCATCCTTATCGCTTGGTTCTTCGCCTATGTGTTGGCCGACTGGACCCACCTTAACATGTTTGGCAACCTGTTCACCGTTGACGATTATGGTGAAGGGGAGTATCTCGACCTTAAGAATCTTATCCTGCCGGCCCTGACTCTCGGTATCCGTCCGCTTGCCACTCTCACGCAACTCACCAAGAACTCCATGCTTGAAGCTCTCAGCCAGGACTACATTCGTACAGCCCGTGCCAAGGGCATCAGCCGTCGTCGTGTGGTTGTCCATCACGCTTTGCGCAACGCCCTCAATCCTGTTGTTACCTCGGCTTCCGGATGGTTGGCCGGACTGCTGGCAGGAGCGGTCTTTGTGGAATATGTCTTCGATTGGAAAGGTATGGGCGTGGTTATTGTCAATGCACTCGACACCTACGACTTCCCAGTCGTCATGGGGGCCATCCTCTTTATTTGTGTCTTGTTGGTGCTGATAAATATCCTCACCGACCTCGTCTACGGCCTCCTTGACCCGCGGGTGCGCATCGACCGCTAAAGGCTGCGGGCATAATCAAGCAAATCTTTATACCTGTAGTCCACCAGCCAGGGTTTGGCAATGGCGCAGTCCGAATTTTCTCCCACCAACACCGTTGTCATGTCGGCGCGACGGCCGAAGAGCATGTCGGTCATTGAGTCGCCCACCATCACACACTCCTTCAAGCGCAGTTCGGGATGGTCGCGACGAGCCTGCAAGGCCATGCCGATATTAGGTTTGCGGTTGAAACTGTGCTCACGCTCCAACTTTGGACAGTAGTATATCTTATCGATGCCGGGAATGGCATTCAAGAGTTTGTCATGGATAGCCGCGAGGTCTTCCTCTGTCATCAGTCCTTTGCCGATGCCTTGCTGATTGGTGGCGATAAAGATATAGTCGAAATGAGGCTTGCAGAGAGCCACAGCTTCTGTCACTCCGGGCAGCAGTTCCAGCTCGTTAGGAGTCTTCACATAGTCATTATGGCGTAGCACATTGATTACACCGTCGCGGTCAAGGAATAGGGCTTTCATAACAGAGGCAGTTCTTTTTGTGCACGTGAATAGTCCTCAGGGATGCCGATGTCGATGAAGTAGGCGCCGTCGGCATAGGCATAATAGCGTTCGTCGCGATAGCGCTGCTGCATGAGTTCTTTCTCAAACGAGAATTGTTTGCCGACTGTGTAGCCGTCAAAGAGACTACGCTTGACGCGGTAGATACCGCCGTTGATAAGACCACTGCCGGCCTCGGCATTCTTCTCCTTGAAGGCCGTGATGCGTCCCTCGTTGTCAATTTCTACCGACCCGTAGCGTCCGGCATCCTCCACCTGCCGCAGCACGATGGCTAGCGGTGACTCTTTCTCTTCGGCGAAGCGGCAGAGTCGTTCATGGTTGATATCAAAGAGGGTGTCGCCGTTGAGTACGGTAACATACTCCTCATGACAGTGTTGCAGGGCATTGATCATGGCACCGCCGGTACCAAGAGGCGAAAGCTCACGGGCATAGTCCACGGTGATGCCTTGATAGTCGTTTTTGAAAAACTCCTCAACTTTCTCATGGAGATAACCTGTGGCCAGCACCACATGGGAATATCCCTGACGACCCAGTCGGTCGAGCACATAGGTGAGAAATGGTCTTCCCGCCACGGGAGCCATAGGCTTTGGAACGTCCGATACCATACTCCGAAGTCGTGTGCCAAAGCCTCCAGCCAAAACAATCGCTTCTCTCATATACGACAAGTTCTTAATATACGACAATAAAGGACAAAAAAAGACAATTTATTACTTGTGTCTTTTGTTTTTTTTGTCGTTTATTGTATTTTACTTAAACATTGCTGTCTCGACGAGTTCGCAAATGATGTGACCCAGCATGATATGGCTCTCCTGAATACGGGGAGTGTCGGTGGAAGGCACATTGAGCAGCAGGCCGCCGCACTCTTTCATCTTTCCTCCCGTGGCACCGGTCATAGAGATAATGCTCACACCCAGTTCTTGGGCTACCTTGTAGGCTTCGAGGATGTTCTTGCTGTTGCCGCTGGTACTGATGCCGACGATTACGTCACCCTTCTTCGCAGTGCCTCTCAGCAGACGGGCGAAGATGTATTCGTAACCGTAGTCGTTACCCACGGCGGTAAGGTAGCTGGTGTTGCAGTGCAGTGCCTCAGCATTGAGAGGCGGGCGATCGAAGTAGAAGCGGCCGCTCAACTCTGCAGCTAGGTGCTGTGCGTCGGCGGCGCTGCCACCGTTGCCACAGAAGTGTATCTTGCCACCGTTGCGCAGGCTCTGCTCAATCATCTTGGCAGCTTCTTCCACACGCTGCATCATGGCATTATCCGATAAAATCTGCTGTTTGACAGCAATGCTCTGTTCAATCGATTCCCGTATTCTATTCATATTATTCATATTATTTAAAAACAGCATAAACAACAATAAACAACTTATTTTTGAAAAGGTCTTCCGTCAATGAACAAAATATTTTTCAACTCTTTATCGTATAAATATCGTTCTATTTCAGCGTGGCGAGGAGAGAAATTCACCAGTATTCCACAAGGCATATTTAATAGTCTCATGTAGTTAAACAACTGGGCTCTATGTACACCCGCAAGCGTTTCAACTGCTTTACATTCAAGAACAATATTCCCTTTGCAAATAAAATCTGTCCGATATTCTGCGTTCAGGGTCTTTCCATGGAATAGTGGATGAAAGGAGTATTCTCTTTGAAAAGGAATTCCCATTTCTGTTAATTCCATTTCGAGAGCTTCTTGGTAGCAGTATTCATTCAATCCTGGTCCCAATTCAGTATGTACTTCGTGGATGGCACCCACCACCTCGAACATATATGCTTTCATTTCTCCAAAATTGACCATAAGAAAAAATTGTTTCCTGTTGTTTGATTCGTTTTATTTCAACCAGTGGGTCAATAAAAAAGTTGTTTATAAAAGTTGTTTTTGGTTGTTTGTGTTGTTTTTTATTATTTTTACAATGTCCAGGTTTTGAGCCCTTCGGCGGTGAACTCATAGCGTTTGGTTTCGCCACCGAACTGGCTTAGTGCTTCACGTACTGCGAAACGTGTGAGCCCTGGACAGTAGAAGAACATGAAACCACCACCGCCGGCACCGCTGATCTTGCCTCCGGTGGCACCGGCCTTGATGGCCGCCTCGTAGATGGCGTCGATGCGGGCATTGCTCACGCTCTGTGCCATCTGTTTCTTGTGCTGCCAGCCGAAATTCAGGATTTCGCCGATGCTACCCACATGTCCTTTCAGCAGTGCCTCTTTCATCTGTTGAGCTTGCTCCTTGAGTTTGTGCATGCTCTCAATGCTGCTGGTCTTCTTGGCTTTGACATTCTGCTGCTGCTCCTTGATGATGTCGGCGCTGACATGGCTGGTATCGGTCCAGTAGAGCAACAGGTTATGGTTCAATTCGTCGATGTACTGCTGGCGTACGCGCAGGGGGTTGACGATGACATTGTCGCCGACGAACTCCATGAAGTTGAAACCGCCGAAGGTGGCGGCATACTGGTCCTGCTTGCCACCGGCAAGACCGAGGTCGACACGCTCAATCTCATAGGCCAGACGGGCGATGTCGTATTCTCCTAACGGCAGCTTAAGCCATTCGACATAGGCACCGAGGATGGAGACCACCAGGGTCGACGAGGTGCCGAGGCCACTGCCTGCGGGGGCGTCGACAAACGAGGCGATACGCATCGACAGGGGCTTGTGGGTGAACTGCTTCACAATCCTGTTATACACTCCTTTGTGGAGGATGAAGTAGCCGTCGGTATCCACCTCCATGGCATTGTCGTAGACCTCGCGCAAGCCTTTGTCGGGGGCGAGGAACTCCACACGGCCGTCGTCGGTGGGCTCGATGGTGGTGTAGGCATACATGCTGATGGTGGCGTTGAGGATGGCGCCGCCATAAAGGTCGCTGTAGGGGCTCACGTCGGTACCGCCGCCAGCCAATCCCAGTCTCAATGGTGCTTTGCTTCTGATAGTCATTTTACGACAAGTTCTTTTGTTTGACGACAAGAAAGGACAGGAAAAGACAACAAATCATTTTTTGTTTTTTCTTGTATTTTATTGTCGTTAAAAAATATCTATATGTTGTTTTTTAATTATCAAATTATCAATGGCCTCGGTCATGTTGGACCAGAGGTATTTCTGTTTTTCCTGGCGCACTCCTTCTGCCAGGCGCTCCTGCCAGTTCTCTTCGAAATAACGCACGATGGCATCGGCAATCTGCTGGGCATCAGGTTCTACCACAAAGCCCACCTTGCCTTCAGGCACTATCTCGGGAAGGCCGCCCACATTGGTGACGAGCATGGGCTTCTCAAAATGGAAGGCTATCTGTGTCACGCCGCTCTGTGTGGCGGTCTTGTAGGGCTGTGCCACTAGGTCGGCAGCGCAGAAATAACGGTTCACCTCGTGGTCGGGAATGAAGTCGGTATGCATCACCACACGGTCACCAATATCGAGGCGGGTAATCTGCTCTTGGTAAGGCTTGGGGTCGCCGTAGAACTCGCCGGCCACGATGAGTTTTACTCCCAGACGTTCCATGCGTTCGTCGGCCATGGCATCGAGCAGCAAGTCGAGACCCTTGTAGTCGCGAATGAAGCCAAAGAAGAGCACATAGTGCTGGCTCTCGCGCAGGCCGATAAGGCCGAGGGCCTCCTTACGTGAGATGGCCTTGCCATAGTGGTCATAGAGTGGATGGGGGCAGAAAGCTCTTGGCTTGAGGTACTTGGGGTCGAAGAGGTCGGCATCAGCAAGCACCGATTTCGACATGGCCACCATGCCGTCGACAGAATTCACAAAGTACTTGGCAAATATCTTGTCACCCGGACGTTTCTCGTGGGGCACGAGGTTGTCCAGAATCGAGATGCGACGCAGCCCTTTGCGTTTGGCACAACGGTTGGCGGTGCCCAAGGCCGGCGCCATGAAGGGCAGCCAGAACTTTGTGATGAGTAGGTCGGGACGCTGTTTCTTGATATAACGGCCTGTGGCAATCCAGCTGAAGGGATTGATGGCGTTGAGTTTACGGGTGATCTTCAGTCCTTCGGGGGCTGGGTCGTCGCTGTATTGTGTCTTGCCGGGGAAGAGAAACGAGGGATACTGCAGCGTGAAGGTGACAATTTCCACCTCGTGGCCTGCATTCTGGTATTCGCGTGCCAGACGCTCGTTGAAGGCCGAGAGACCTCCGCGATAGGGCCAGGCGGTGCCGAGGATAATGACTTTCATGGCTATTTGAAGCTGAAGTTAATGGGCAGGTTGTATTGGACACGCACGGCCTTGCCGCGTTGGCGACCGGGCTTCCACTTGGGCATGAGTTTCACCACGCGCAGCGCCTCGTCGCCAAAGCCATAATTGGGACAAAGATCACGAATAACCTTGGCATTGGTTATGCTACCGTCTTCTTCAATAATAAAAGTGACATAGACCTTGTTGTTGTGGCAGTCCTCGCAATTCTTGCAGGGCCATTTGATGTTGGCTGCAATGAACTGGTACAAAGCCTCCAGGCCACCGGGGAACTCGGGCTCTTCCTCCACCACGGTGAAGATGACATTGTTAACATTCTCCACTTTTGAGCCTTCGGAAGTCACTTTCACCTCACGTTGAGGTTCCTGGCCCCAGGCCACTCCGGCAAGTGCCAGAGTAAGAACCAATAGTAGTGTCCGTTTCATGTATATTATTATAATAATTTACCTCTTCTAACGCGAAACCTTTGTTTTTATTGTGACTGCCAGCAAATATTTTCTCCTGTAGAGACGCAGTACGCTTCGTCTCTGCGGGGAGGGTGCCGAGGTAGGTGCTGTCGGAGGTACGCCCGGCATAGTCTTCCACGAAGCCGTAGAGGTGTACCTCAAGACTTCCCCAGCTTTGAGGTAATTCGATGGAAACCTGTCTGCTACGCCGGTAAGCGGGCACAGACATACAACCCTCCATCCGCTCCGGACACCAGGCCCAGAGGTACACCTTGTCATCATTGTTGCTCCGTAGGTGCAAAGGGTTCTTTTCGAAAGGCACAATGATGGTATAACCCACCCCGTCTGCCTTCGGCGTCCACCCCTCCCGTAGGGGAGGGGATGTATGGAGGTAGTCGTCCCCTCTCTCATAGAGGGGTGCCCGAAGGGCGGGGTGTGAAAAACCTACCGGTGCCACCTCTCCTTCACTAACAACAAGATGCTCATAATCAACATTCAATTGTCCATCTGTTAAAGAAAAGCATTCGGTGTTGACGCTCAAGAAATGATTGTACACTGTGCGATGACATTCGCGTGCGGCGCTGAGCATTCCCATCCGTAGGGCCTCGCCCATGGCTGTAGCCAGCCGTGACGCTGCGGCGAAGAGGCCACGGTTCTGTTGCTGTTTCACTGTCCGTGGGTTGTATACATGCCGCGGACGTGAGCGCATACACCACCGACCGTTCCATTCGTATCCGATGACGGTGCCGACGGTCCCGCGGAAACCGTCGTTGATTCCATAACGTTGTTTTGCCATAACTGCTTTGTTTTAACTGCCAATACTTTAACTGCAATATTATTTTTTTGTCGGCGAATTGTGCGAATTTCCCAAATTGTAAAAATAATTCGTTTAATTCGCATAATTCGCCGACGGAAAAAACACCGACGAAAATTCGTCAACATATAATATAATCCGAAAATGTTCCCATGTCAAGAAAAAAATGATATTTTTTTTCCCCGCCCCTACGGCGGGCCTTCGGCAAGCCATCTCCGACCCCGGTCGTGGATGGCTCGGAGGTGGGACGGAGAAGGGACGCAGATGAGTCGGAGTTGGTGCCTTTTCGGAATTGGTTTCCAGTGGTTTGTGGAGTTTGTTTTGGGGAGGGAAAAAGTTTTTTGCAGCAATTCAAATTTATTTTGTATCTTTGTCTCCTCTTAGGTGAGAAAATTGTCAATTAATTTAATTAATAATCAATAAAATAACCTATTATTATGCAGAAAAAAGGCAACAAGTACGGTACCCACCGCGTCATCGAGCCGAAGGGCGTTCTCCCTCAGCCCGCCAACAAGCTTGACAACAACATGGATGAGATTTGGGACAACGAGATCCTCATCGACGTTCAGACCCTGAACATCGACAGCGCTTCGTTCACCGACATCCACAACTATGCCAAGCAGCAGGCCGGCGAAGGCGCCAGCCAGGAGAAAATCATGGAAGAGGTCAAGAAGGAGATGCTCCTCAATGTCGAGCTCCAGGGCAAGCACCGTAACCGTCGTACCGGTTCGGGCGGTATGCTCCTCGGTAAAGTTGAGAAGATCGGCGATGCTCTGAAGGGCAAGATCGACCTGAAAGAGGGCGACCGTATTGCTACCCTCGTTTCGCTGAGCCTCACTCCTCTCCGCATCGACGAGATCCTCGAGATCCGTCCCGAGGTCGACCAGGTCGATATCAAGGGTAAGGCTATCCTCTTCGAGAGTGGTATCTATGCCAAGATCCCGACCGATATGCCTGAGAAGCTCGCCCTGAGCGCCCTCGACGTCGCCGGTGCTCCCGCCCAGACCGCCAAGCTGTGCCAGTATGGCCAGACCGTCGTCATCCTCGGTGCCGGTGGTAAGAGCGGTATGCTCTGCTGCTACGAGGCCAAGAAGCGTGTCGGTGTCACCGGTAAGGTCATCGGCATCGCCAACAGCCCCAAGAGCACCCAGCGTATCAAAGACCTCGGCTTCTGCGACATCGTGGAGTCTGCCGCCGGCATGACCCCCGTGCAGGTCTATGAGCTCATTGAGCGCCTCACCAACGGCAAGATGGCCGACGTTACCATTAACTGCGTCAACGTTCCCGACCAGGAGATGACCGCTGTGCTCTGCACCAAGGACGACGGTATCGTCTACTTCTTCAGCATGGCCACCAGCTTCACCAAGGCCAGCCTCGGTGCCGAGGGTATCGGCAGCGACGTGAACATGATCATGGGCAACGGCTACACCAAAGGCCACGCCGAGTTCACCCTCCAGGAGCTCCGCGAGAGCCCCGAGTTGCGCAAGATCTTTGAAGAGCTCTACGCATAATCGAATTGTTGCAAACAAGAAGAGAGAGCCTGCCAGACGGCAGGCTCTCTCTTCTTATTTGTGGCACAGATCTTGGATGATGAGGCCGGCGAGGGTGAAGCCGTAGATGGCGGTGATGTGGGCTGTGGTGCCGTTGATTTGGGCTTTGGAGGTGCACCACTCGTGGTCGGCGAGGTCGGCACGGCCTTCACTATCTGCGTTTTTGGGACACATGCAGGCCGAGGTGCCGCAGGTGCGTGCCTGCCCTAGGTTGGGCAGCACTTCGGGACTCCACACACACTGGAACTTACGGTCGGGAAAGCGTTTCTGCTTGCGCATGCGGCGGCGCAGCACGGCGGCCAGCGGACAGCCGTCGACCTGCCAGAATTCACTGACATGCACCTGTGTGGGGTCCATCTTGAGGGCCGCCCCCATGGAGCTGAAGAACTTCGGTCTCGCAAGGGTTTTGTCGGTGGCGCGTACGATGAGCTCAATTTTATCTTTCAGGCTATCGATGGCATCAATGATATAGTCGTATTCTTCGAGGAGAAAGCTGTCGGCGGTGTCGGCGGAGAATATCTCTTGGATGGCGGTGATGTCGGCGGCGGGGTTTATCTCGAGCAGACGTTCCTTTAGGGCCTCTACCTTCACACGCCCGACGGTCTTGGTGGTGGCCATGGCTTGACGGTTGACGTTGGTGATGCACACGCGGTCGGAGTCGACGATGGTAAGGTGGCGGATGCCGCTGCGAACCAGACTTTCGGCGCACCAGGAGCCGACGCCGCCTATGCCGAAAATGATGACGCTTGTGTTGGCGATGCGCTCCATGACACTGTCGCCGACAAGCAGGGTGGTGCGGTTCAGGATGGCTTTCTCGATTGTCCTCATTTTTATTATTTTGTTTGCTTTAACGTGTTTTTGCTTTTTATATTGTATTTTTTTTGTATATTTGCATTTTCATAGAATACTGCTCCAGCCTATTGGCAGTGGTGCAGTATGTTGAAAAATAGAAATATAAGAAGAATATTATAATAAATTAACGCAATGAAAGTAAACCGTAGAAAAGAGCTGTTCCCCAACGTCACAGACGAGCAGTGGAACGACTGGAAATGGCAGGTGAAGAACCGCATCGAGACTTACGAGGAGTTGAGCAAGTATTTCACCTTCGCTCCCGAAGAGGCTGAGGGTATCAAGAAGGCCTTGGCCAAGTTCCGTATGGCTATCACACCCTACTATCTGAGTCTTATCGACCCCAACGACCCGTACGACCCCATCCGCCGTCAGGCCATCCCCGCCGGCCCCGAGTGCAATATTGCCCCGGCCGACCTCAACGACCCGCTGCACGAGGACGAGGACTCGCCCGCTCCTGGACTGACCCACCGTTATCCGGATCGTGTGCTGTTTCTCATCACCGACATGTGCTCCATGTACTGCCGCCACTGCACCCGCCGCCGTTTCGCCGGTCAGAAGGATGACGAGAGCCCCAGCGAGCGTATTGAGAAGTGCCTGGCTTACATTGAGAAGACCCCGCAGGTGCGCGACGTGTTGCTCAGCGGTGGTGACGCCCTGATGGTCAGCGATGCCAAGTTGGAGTATATCATCCAGCGCCTCCGCGCCATCCCGCATGTGGAGATTGTCCGTATCGGCAGCCGCACCCCGGTTGTCTGCCCGCAGCGCATCACCCCCGAGCTCTGCGACATGCTGAAGAAATATCATCCCATCTGGCTCAACACCCACTTCAACCATCCGAACGAGTTCACCCCCGAGGCCGAGCAGGCCCTCGCCCGTTTGGCCAACGCTGGTATTCCTCTGGGCAACCAGACAGTGCTGCTGCGCGGCGTGAACGACTGCGTCCATGTGATGAAGAAACTGATGCACGAGTTGGTGCGCAACCGCGTGCGTCCGTACTACATCTACCAGTGCGACCTGAGCATGGGTCTGGAGCACTTCCGCACCCCCGTTAGCAAGGGTATCGAGATTATCGAAAACTTGCGTGGCCATACCAGCGGTTACGCTGTGCCCACCTTCGTGGTCGATGCTCCTGGTGGCGGCGGCAAGACGCCTGTCATGCCCCAGTATGTCATCTCGCAGAGCCCCGACAAGGTCATCCTCCGCAACTTCGAGGGTGTTATCACCACCTACACCGAGCCGCGTGAGTACCACGAGGAGTGCCACTGCCCGGCTTGCGAAGAGAAACGCCGCGTGGACGAGGGTGTCGCCAGCCTGCTTGAGACCGACCGCATGGCCCTCGAGCCCAGCCACCTCATGCGCCACGAACGCAATAAGAAATAATGAAGAATGTAGAATTAAGAATGAAGAATAGGCTGGCGCGTCTGGTATGCGTCAGCCTCATTCTTCATTTTTCATTCTTCACTTTTCACTCTGTCCAGGCTCAGATTGCCGGCATGAATACGCTGACGCTGCTTGACCTCAGCAGTCAGGCACGCACGTCGGGTCTGGGGTTGGACTATCTGTCGGTCTATGACACCGACCCTGTCATAGGTATCGACAACCCGTCGCTGCTGCGTCGCGAGATGGCGGGCATGGGTTCGATGAGTTTTGTCTCCCTCTTCCAGGGCAGCATGATGGGAACGCTCTCCTACGCTCACAACTTCGAGCGTGTCGGCACCTTGATGTTCTCCTTCCGCTTCAATAACTACGGCCGTTTCGACGGCTACGACGAAGAGGATATTTCCACCGGCACCTTCTCGGCTGCCGACTATGCCTTCACCGTGGGGTGGGGCATGTGGCTCGACAGCAATTTCAGCGTGGGTGTCAACTTCAAGCCCGTGTTGTCTCACTATGAGATCTATTCAGCGCTGGCCGTGGCTTTCGATGTTGCGGGCAGCTATGTCAGCGACAACCGCCGTTTCGCCGCCACGGTGATGGGCCGCAATATCGGAGCCCAGGTGTATACCTTCGACGAGACCGTCGAGACCCTTCCTTTCGAGCTTTCTGTAGAACTCTCCTACAAGCTCGCCAAGGCGCCGTTCCGCTTCTTTTTCGCCGCCAACGAGTTGCAGCGGTGGGACCTGCGCTATGAGGACCCGCTGAGTCCCACCACGGAGGTCGACCCCTTCACCGGCGAGGTGACTAAGGAGGGATGGGCCAAAGGCTTTATGGACAATCTGCTGCGGCATGCGCAGGTGGGAGTGGAAATCAATATTAGCAAGGCCTTGTTTGCTCGCGTGGGCTACAGCTATCGCCAGACAGCCGAGATGCGAGGCATCGATGCCGTGAACTTCAGCGGCTTCTCCTTTGGTTTCGGTCTGCACACCAAGCGTTTTGACTTCGCCTATTCACGCCGCAACTACCACCTCTCGCAGGCACCCGACTTCTTCACCCTCAGCTATCGTTTTTAATTAGATTAAAACAACATGAACAACATAAACAACACAATAAGCAACCAAAGGTTGTTTGTTGTTGTTGGAGTTGTTTTTTTATTATAGTATGAAGTTACAGTTTCTTGTATCGAACCAGACCAATCCCTATTGGAACATCGCGGTCGAGAATTATCTTTTGTCGCTGCCTGAGACCGAGGTGGTGACGCTTTATCTTTGGAAGAACCGCCGCACCGTTGTCATCGGGCAGAATCAGAACCCATTCAGTGAATGTAATGTGGAGGCCTTGGAGGCCGATGGCGGCTACCTGATGCGTCGCCGCACGGGTGGCGGTGCTGTTTATCACGACGATGGTAACATCAATTTCAGTTTTGTTGTGCCCAAGGCCTATTATGATCAGACGCGTCAGTTCCGTGTCATCCAGCGAGCGGTGGCCGACTTCGGCATTGTGGCCGAGTTGTCCGGACGAAATGATATCCTCACCGAGGGCCGCAAATTCAGCGGCAACGCCTTCAGCAAAGGGAAATACCAGGACCTGCATCACGGCACCATCCTCATCAAGGGCAATATGGAGGACCTGCAGCGCTACCTCAAGCCCAAGCCCGCCAAACTGCAGAAGCACGGCGTCGCCTCGGTGCGCAGCCGCGTAGTCAACCTCTCTGAGCTCAACCCAGAGATCACTTCTGAGAGCATCGTGCCGCATCTGCGCAGTGCCTTCGAGGAAATATATGGCGACAAGAGTGTGGATGTCGGTTTCCCCGACATCGCCGCCCGCCCCGAGGTCCGCGTCCTCTACGAGCAGTTCGCCTCCGACGAGTGGCGCTATGGCCGTTGGCGCTCCTTTACCGCCCAACGCTCTGCCCAGTTCGACTGGGGTGGGGTAGAGTTGTCGCTCACCGTCGACGAGGCTCGCGGCGTCATAACCGACGTTCAGCTGGCCTCCGACGCCCTCGACCTCGCCGCCCTCGACGAGACCCGCTCTCTCCTCACTGGTGCCAATATACAACAGCGCCCTCCGTCGGAGAGCGCTGTCATAAATGATATTCTGTCGTTAATTTATTAACGTTTATAAGTTGGCTTTCAAATAGCCCAGCAGCTGGTCGATGCTGACTCGCTCCTGCTTCATGGTGTCGCGGTCGCGGACGGTGACGGCGTTGTCGGTCAGCGTGTCGTTGTCCACCGTGATGCAGAAGGGGGTGCCGATGGCATCCTGGCGGCGGTAGCGGCGGCCGATGGCGTCCTTCTCGTCGTACTGCACCATCATCTCGGGCATCAGCAGGTGCTGAATCTCGCGGGCCTTTTCGGGCAGGCCGTCTTTCTTCACCAGCGGCAGCACGGCGGCTTTGTAGGGCGCTAGCTTGCGCGGCAGCGAGAGCACGGTGCGGGTCGAGCCGTCCTCGAGGGTCTCCTCTTTCAGCGAGTGGCTGAAGATGGCCAGGAAGGTGCGGTCCACACCGATGGAGGTCTCGATGACATACGGCGTGTAGCTCTCGTTGAGCTCGGAGTCGAAATACTGCAACTTCTTGCCGCTGAACTCGCTGTGGCGCGAGAGGTCGAAGTCGGTGCGGCTGTGGATGCCCTCCAGTTCCTTGAAACCGAAGGGGAAGCGGAACTCGATGTCGGTGGCGGCGTTGGCGTAGTGGGCCAGCTTCTCGTGGTCGTGGTAGCGGTAGTTCTCCGCGGGGATGCCGAGGGCGAGGTGCCACTGCAGGCGCTCCTCTTTCCAGTGTTTGAACCATTCGAGCTCGGTTCCGGGACGCACGAAGAACTGCATCTCCATCTGCTCGAACTCGCGCATGCGGAAGATGAACTGACGGGCCACAATCTCGTTGCGGAAGGCTTTGCCTATCTGGGCGATGCCGAAGGGAACCTTCATGCGGCCGCTCTTCTGCACATTGAGGAAGTTGACGAAGATGCCCTGTGCCGTCTCGGGACGCAGATAGAGGGTATCGGAGTCGTCGATGACACTGCCCATCTTGGTGGCGAACATGAGGTTGAACTGGCGCACATCGGTCCAGTTGCGGGTGCCGCTGATGGGGCAGACAATCTCCAGGTCGAGGATGAGCTGCTTGAGACCGGCGAGGTCGTTGCGGTTCATGCAGTCGGCATAGCGCTCGTGAATCTCGTCGATTTTCTTCTGGTGCTCGAGCACGCGGGCGTTGGTGGTGACGAACTGCTGGCGGTCGAAGGCGTCGCCGAAACGCTTGTGGGCCTTCTCGCACTCTTTCTCAATCTTCTCCTCAATCTTGGCGATATGGTCCTCGATGAGCACGTCGGCGCGGTAGCGCTTCTTGCTGTCTTTGTTGTCGATGAGGGGGTCGTTGAAGGCATCCACGTGGCCGCTGGCCTTCCAGATGCGGGGGTGCATGAAGATGGCGCTGTCGATGCCCACGATGTTCTCGTGCATCTGCACCATGGCTTTCCACCAGTACTGTTTGATGTTGTTTTTCAGTTCTGTACCCAGCTGTCCGTAGTCGTAGACGGCGGCAAGTCCGTCGTAAATCTCACTGCTGGGGAAGATGAATCCGTATTCTTTGGCGTGGGATACTACTTTCTTGAAGAAATCGTCTTGATTTGCCATATGATATTATATTTTGTTATCAAATAAAATAATATTCAATAACGCCTGCTGTAAGTGATTATTGTGTTGCACGGCATTATTTTTTCAGTACGATGCGGAAGGTGCTTCCCTGGCCGGGAACGGAGTATTTGAGGAAGAGTCGGCCTCGGTGGTATTGGTTGACGATGCGGCGGGCCAGAGGGAGTCCCAATCCCCAGCCGCGACTCTTGGTGGTGAAGCCGCTTTCGAATATCTTCTTCTGCACTGAGGCACTCATGCCCTTGCCGGTATCGCTGACATCGATGTATATGTTTCGTGCGTCCTGTGAGGCGACAATGGTGATGGTCCCAGAGCCTTCCATGGCATCGATGGCATTCTTGCAGAGGTTCTCTATCACCCACTGGAAAAGGTAGCTGTTCAGGGGGGCGATGAACAACTCGTCGGCAGGGAAGGTGACCACAAACTGCACTTTCCTTGGGGCGCGGCTGCGCAGGTATGCAATGGCGGCGTTCACGGCGTCGGCCACGTTTTCCTCCTTCAGCTCCGGCATCGAGCCTATCTTCGAGAAGCGGTGGGTGATGGTTTCCAGACGGTGGATGTCTTTCTCCACCTCAGTGGCATACTCTTCGCTGAACTCTTTTCCACGCAGGTACTGTGTCCAGCCGCTCAGCGAACTCAGCGGCGTGCCTAACTGGTGGGCCGTCTCTTTGGCTAGACCTACCCAGATACGGTTCTGCTCCATGGTGCGCGTAGTGCGGAAGATATAGTAGGCCACCAGTAGCAGCACCAGTCCGATGATCATGTAGAACAGCGGCACCCAGCTCAGCGAGCGCATCAATGCCGACTTTTCATAATAGACATAGGCGCGGCTGTTGTCGGGCAGTGTGATTTCGATGGGGTCGTTGACCGAGGCCATGCGCTCGAGGCGCGGCAGTAGCTTGGCGGGGTTGTTGACTTCCAACGAGTCGAGATTTCCGATGGCCAGCGCTTTGGTGCGCGTGCTGTCGACGATGACTACAGGCACGAAGACCGAATTGTTGGTGATGTCGGCAAGGAACGACCGGGTAAAGCCTGTCAGCACGTGGCGCAGCTGGGTATAATACTGCGACTCTCTGTAGTAGAGAGTCATAGGCATGCCCCATATGCGGTAATGGAATGGCGGATTCTTCGAGTATTCCTCCAGCAGTTCGCCTTCCAGTTTCTGTCCTGCAAGTTCTTGTGGAACAGTGATGAGGGAGTCTCTCGATGTGGTGATAATGATGGGTGTCTTGGCCGAGTCGACGATGTAGTGGACATAGGCGAGGCTGAAGCGCAGGTCCACGCTCTGGTCGGGGTCGTTGAACGACTGCAGGATGTCGGTATAGAGCTGCATCCTGCGGTGCTCATCGAGGGTGGCTTGCTGGAAGAAGTGCTGTGTCACTTCGGCCATGCGGTTGCGTTGCGAGATAGCGTTGGCCCACAGGCGCACCTTGGCTTCCTCGCTTTTGCGCACCTGACCGGCGATATGTTGCACTTCCCACAATGCGAAAAGTGCCAGTGCTATGGCCAGAGCCATGAGTATCAGTTTTATGCGCTGTTTCATTCCGACTTGATGGTTTTTGCTGGGCTGATGTGGGAAATGTAGGTCGCCGGCAGCAGCAGTGCCAGCAGACAGACCGCCAGGGTAGCCACGCTGATGCCTATGAAAGTCGCGGGATTGAGGTCGACGGGCACATAGGGCATCGAGTAACTTGCGGCATCGAGCTTTATCACGGTCCATTGTGCCTGTATATAGCAGAGTGCGAGCGCAATGGCATCTCCGATGAGGATGCCTTCGAGGATGAGGCGCGAGGCCTTCAATAAGAAGATGCGGCGCACCGAGGCGTTGGTGGCTCCCATGGCCTTCAGGATGCCGATGGTGCGGCCTTTCTCGAAAATCATGATGAGCAGTGCTGAAACGATGGCTACTGCGCATACCAAGCCCATGATGATGAGTATGAGTACGATGTTGCTGTTCAGCAGGTCGAGCCATGAGAAGAGGGCAGGGTGGGACTCGACGATGGTCTGCAGCGAGTAGTTGTAGGGTAGCACGCCAGTGACGTCGAATGCCGTCGCGTCGAGACGGTCGAAGTCGTCGACGAGTATCTCATAGCCTCCCACCATGTTAGAATCCCAGCCATTGAGGCGTTGCACCTGACGCAGGTCGCCGATGACGTATATCTCGTCAAACTCGGTGAGGTCTGTGTTGTAGATGCCGCAAATGTTAAAAGCCCGAGAGCGATAGGTCTCACCGTTCCAGAAATAGGTGCGCATCTTGTCGCCTACTGTCAGTTTCATCCTTGCGGCGATGGTCTTGGAAACAAGCACCTCGTTGGAAGCGTTTCCCGAATCTCCGGAAAATCTGGGTAGTCTTCCTTCGACAAGGTTGCTCGCGAAGAAACTTGTGTCGTAGTTGGTGCTGAGGCCGCGCAGCATGATGCCGTAAATCTGCTCCGGGGTCTTCACCATGCCGCCTTTGGTGGCAAAGAATTGCAGATGGCGTACGCCGGGAACCTCTTTAATATGAGCCACCATAGTGCTGTCCACCTCCACAGGAGTCTCTTGGTAGAGGGGGTTGGAGGCGAAGTTGCTTACCGTGAGGTGGCTGCCGAAGCCCACCACCTTGTTGGTAATCTCACGCTGGAAGCCACTGAGGATGCTCATGGCCATCACCATCACCACCACACCCAGTGCGATGCTGGCCACAGCAATAACCGACAGGGGCCCCGAAAAGCCCCCGCCATCTTTGCTTCGCGGCATAAACCGCCGTGCTATGAATCGCTCGAATTTCATCTAGTTGAACTAGTTATACTAGTAGTACTAGTTAAACTAGAAACTCAGGGCGATAGCGATAAAGTCCTCGGCTTTGAGCGAGGCGCCGCCGATGAGGCCGCCGTCGATATCGGGGCAGGCGAAAAGCTCTTTGGCGTTGCCGGGCTTGCAGCTGCCGCCGTAGAGGATGCTGATTTCCTCGGCCACCTCCTTGCCGTATTTGGCGGCTAGCAGCGAACGGATATGGGCGTGGATTTCCTGAGCTTGCTCGGGCGTGGCGGTCTTGCCGGTGCCAATGGCCCACACGGGCTCGTAGGCGATGACCACTTCCTTCATCTGCTCGGGAGTGAGATGGAAGAGACCCTCTTCAACCTGACGTTTCACCACGTCGAGCTGCTTGCCGGCTTCGCGCTCCTCAAGCACCTCGCCAACACAAACGATAGGCTTTAGGTTGTGGGCCAACAGACGGTCGACCTTGGCGGCCACGGTCTTGTCGGTCTCGCCGTAATAGGCGCGGCGCTCCGAGTGGCCCACGATGCAGTAGTCAATCTCCATGCTCTCGAGCATCTCGGCGCTCACCTCGCCGGTATAGGCGCCCTTCTCCTCGGTGGCCACGTTCTGTGCGCCGACCATGAAATAGCTGTCGTTGGCGTAGTCGGTAGTCATCTCCAGATAGGGGAACGGTGGGCAGACAATGAGTTGCGTGTCGCGCGGAAGCTCTTTCTGCTCAAGCTGTTCCATGATGCTGTTGATGAGGTCGTCGGCCTCGTTGAAAGTGCAGTTCATCTTCCAGTTACCTGCTACGATATGTTTTCTCATTTTCTTTGGATTTTAATTGTTTTTTATCAAAATGGACCGCCGGCATTCTGCCGGCATAAAAAATAATATGTATATAACGCAGCAAGAGCCATAATATTATGTGATGATATAAAAAATATGCCGACAGGATGCCGGCGGTCCAACAGGGGTTGTTATCCTGCCATCACCCAACCTTCTCCGACCCTCCGTCGTACCATCTCCGACCCCGGTCGGACATGGGTCGGAGTTGAGTCGGAGTTGAGTCGGACTTGATACGGAGTTAGCGTTAATTATCAGGCTGTTGCAAATCTGAAAAAATGGTGGCCTTTTGGATGAATTTTTATGTCTTTTTCACAGCCTTTTTTCGTTTGTTTTTAGCGTAAAGGATTAAATCTTCAGACAAATTATTTTGCAGATTCGTTTTTTCTTCGTATTTTTGCACTTTGAAATAACAGTACGATGTTATGAGACGACCGAACATAACAGAAGCCATAAAGAAAGGTCTCGAATCCCTTCCTCTCGACATCGAGGTGTGGCTCTATGGCAGCGAGGCCCGTGGCGACGCACGTCCCGACTCCGACATCGACCTGCTGGTGCTTTTCAACAAGCCGAAAGTCGAAGACGACGACAGGGACAAAGTGTACGATATTACCATGCCCATCGAGTGGGACGCAGGTGTGGCCATAAACCCGATTTTGCTTCCCAAAAGTCAATGGGAGTCGCGCATGACCCCTTTCCGGCTGAATGTAATTAACGACGGGAGGCGGTTATGACAGAGCGGATGGATTTATCACCAAAAGAGCGGTATGATATCGTTGCATACCGTATCGAGTGCGCCGAGAAGACACTTGGCGAGATTGACAATCTCCTTGCCCTCAAATACTACAACAACGCGGCCAATCGCATGTATTACGCATGCTATTATGCGGTAAGTGCATTGCTCATTGCCAACGGCATCATCACCAAGTCGCACGACGGCGTGAAGCAGATGTTCGGCCTTCATTTCATCCGCACAGGCATCTTTCCATCGTCCTATGGCAAGGATTATAGCAACCTGTTCGAGGCACGTCAGACAGGCGATTACGAAGACCTCTTTAACCACGACGAGGTGTCTGCAGCAAAGCTTTACCCCAAAGCCAAGGCGTTAATCGCCGCCGTCAAGGAAAAGGTTGATGAATGGCTGGCCGAAAACAAGGCATAAATAACCGTGCATTTTGCACCGTGAAACGAAAATGATAATTATGGTATAAAACAACAGAATAGAATAGACATAAAGACATATTGAGCTGACGCTCTTGTTTCTCTCAAAGCGAAGTCTGGAAAACTAGCCATGATACGAGAATAAGATGCGGATAGTTCACGCATAGGCGTGATTCCTTTCCCCTTATTTGTATCATTGGTATTCCAGACACCAGCTTTGAAAATAAGGTGAGTTAATCAACGGAGGGATTTGCGCCTTTCTTCACATCTTATTTGACACCAAAAGCAAGCTCATTTACGTTGAATGAGGGAGTTTTATTATTACCAATGGATGAAAACAAGATGCAGGAAGAAGAACAAATAAAATTTGATGAAATGCCGGATATGTTCGGAAGAATGTTTACTTCTGAAACCGTTATGAAAGAAACATCCGCCATTGCACAACATAAAACTTACAGTTCTTTGTATGAAGAATTATGCGACAAGTGTTATCCAGAACGCTTTATGGAGCCATATAATGCCACGTTAGTTTCTGCAGCGACCAAAATATACAAAGAGATACTTCAGAGCGAAAACGACGAAGCACTTCAGAAAGATTTGATGCACAGGGCTTACAAGGAACTTGGAATAAAGTTTGACGGCACAAAGCTATACCAATATCTGATGGAGTACTTCAATCCACGTTTATATCTTAAGCCTTTTAATCCGGACAAATTGGAAGTTGCCAATGAATACTATCCATCAATCGAAGCAAATAAAAGAGATTACATCGCATTGGAGAGCATTCAGGCAAAAGGGCAGTGGTTTATTGATGCGATAATCGAAGAACAAGCAGCCGAATGTGAGACACAAGAGCAAGAAGAAGTTATGGCCTTCGATAGCGAAGTGGTTGAAAAAAACGAAAGAGAAGACGCAATTCGTCGATTTAACATGGATCAGTCATTTTTAGAAGAAATACGAAACTCATTGGGGATTTACCACTACAAAAAGTATATTCAAGAAAACTATGGCGGCTACATTGATGTTGATAACCTATAAAGAATGATGCCATGCAGGAGCAAGAAGAAAACATACATTTTGACACAATGCCGGATTTTGGCGGAATGTTTACTCCCAAAACCAGCGATTGGGATAATGAGAAAGTATATGATTCTCTTTATGAAGAGTTGTCTGATAAATGTCGACCGGATAGGTTTCTCGGGGATGCTTCGGATAAGAAAAAGTTTCTGTTGGCTAATGAAATGTATCGAGAATTACAAACCAAGGAAAATCATAACGATGATGAACTCATTGAACTTCGAGACGCTGCTATGGTCAAACTTGGCATACACATTTCAACAAAGAAACTATACGATTGGTTAGATCATTATCTCAATCCCGAAGTGTACACGACAATGAAGCCTTACGATGCAGATCGCGTTGCGCAAGCTGGAGATTATTTCATACGAATGAGAGAATGCAGGGACGACATACATGCACTTGAGCATCTTCGAGACGAAGTTTCTTCTTTTATTGAAAGGAGGGTCGAGGAAGAAAAGCAGATGATGGAAATTCGGCAAAAGGAAGAGGAGAAAATTCAAAATAAGAAAGACGACCAACGAACTGCCATCATTATGCTTATTATAGTAGCTGTCGTTATTGGTATCGCTTTAATAGTGGAAGCAAACAACTAGAACAAATGGCAATAATAGCAAACTTTTGGAACAGAATCTTAGAGTGGTTCGAAGACAGGCAATCAAGGGCTGCACTGGTACGCAGTTTCAATCGTTCGGCCAGAGAGGCATTCGTACAGGGGATAGTGCCTGTAATGATGGAAGCAAAGATTGTAAAGGGTGAGCCTCGTTACCGACACCAGTTTTCAAAAATACTCGATGGTAGTGGTTTCCGTATCAAAGCGTTCTCGGGTCGCCAATTATCAAAGCAAGAGGTAATCAATATCGGTACCACGATTTTGGCTAATGATGTACTTGTGCGACGAATGGTGGTGTTAGGATGGGATACCCTTCAAATACATTGTGACGTTGGGAACCACGGATGTCAATGGCAGTTGCATGATTATATTTTAATAGGAAGATAAATATGGATACTTTACAACAAACAATAGCTGACACTACGGCTATCGCAGCAGAACAAGCTGTTCAAAACGGGATTAATGTATGGATGATAATTGCTTTGGCTGAGTTTGTCGTCATTATTACTTTGCTGATAGGACGTAAACAAGGCGACAGCAATAAGTCGGAGCTAAAGCGGAATGTAATAGCTGAGGGTGATTTGGATTTGAGGAACACTATGAATAGCATCGAAAACGCAGGACCGCTTTACAATCAACTTATCAGGGCATGTCATCCCGACCGATTTGCCCCCAATGAGGAGAAAATGACAATTGCCAATGAGTTGTCAATGCAAATCACGAAGAACAAACAGAATGTCAAACGCCTTGAGGCATTGCGCCAAGAGGCGAGAATTAAACTTAATATTAACATTTAAAATCAATCATTATGGAAGAAGCAGGAGCAACAATTTTCGTTGGATTAATTGGTATGGCTATTAGTGGTGGCATCGGTTACCTTATTGGCCGAAATCGTAAAATCGGTGGCGGATGGTCGTTTGTTCTCGGTGCCATACTTGGTGTTATCGGGTGGATAATAGCTGCTTGCAGTGAAAAGACCAATGTCACTAAGTTTGACGATATGTCGAAGAATGGAGGAAACGTATGAAAACCTGGGGCATAATACTGATAGTATTTGGTAGTTTAAGCCTCCTCGGAGCTCTGCTTGCCGCTGCTAACGGAGCGGCAGGCAGCGCAGGAGGAATTGCGTTTATTGTCCTGGGTGCTTACCTGATTTACCGTGCAAAACAGAAAGAAGAAGAAAACAACCAACAAGACAATTGGAGCAATGAGTAATACCAAACGCTTTCTCAGTACACTATTTATTGGATTGTTTGTCTCATTATGTGTTAGCTGTCAATACAATCCACAACAAGCTGAGCAGTTAATATTTTCTGCCCCTGAAGCCATATCACTTGGCAGGTTTCAGACGCCGGACACCTGGAGCGAACATGTTCTGTATTCCGCTTTCACTCTTTCTATTCCGAACACTATGGAAAGAAGTAATCCGAATGATAACTACAGAAGACAACTTAATAACTTAGGTGCTCCACAAATTGAAGGTGTGGTGATATTTCAGCAAAAATCATTAAACAATAGTTCTCTGGCAAAAGCTGATGAACATTATTGCCGAGTGCTTGTCAATTATGAAAAAGCCTCTCCCGGAGACTTGTTGCATTATAATGAAACAGAGGAAATAGATGCAGATGTACGAGCTTGGTTACTGGAGAATGTGAAAGGTAATTTGGCCTATTCACAGCAGTTACTCTCCTCGCCATCCTACGATTGGATAGACATTGGCGGTACAAAGGCAATACGGGTAAAGTACAGGCGTAGTGGTAACAATAGAAACACAACAGCATGTGCAATGTACTATCTGTTTAACTACGATGAGATGGCGATGGTTATGACTGCGTATCGCGAACAAGATGCAAGTCAATGGCAATGCGATATGGAGAATGTCATTAGAACTTTCCGATGGAATCGCGGTAAGTAAAAATGAGTATATCTTTCCCCAGAAAAGAGTATATCTTTCGTGCAAGTGGTGCGCCTCGCGAGCTTGACAAGCGAAGATATTCTCTTTATGCGTAGATGAGTATATCTTTTCTGGAGGGGTCAAATTGGCAGAGAAAAATGTCCTAAGACGACCGCCGACACACCGCCGAGGAATCACCGAGAGGTCGTGGGGTGATGTGGACTTTTGTGGCTTTCTGTGAAAACTTTTTTTTGTATATATAATTTTATTTACTATTTTTGTAGCCTATTCCTTTAGGGAAGAAAGAAGTTAATTAATTAAATATAAACCCTTTAAAACAAAAAACAACAATGAAGACCGCTTATAATTTCAATGCAGGCCCTTGCGTCCTGCCCAAAGAGGCCATCGAGTCCACCATCGCCGCCATCCGCGACTTTGACAACACTGGTATTGGCCTGCTCGAGATCTCTCACCGTACCCCCGGTTGGGAGCGCACCATGGAAGAAACCCGCCAGCTCTGGCGTGACCTGCTGAACATCCCCGCTGAGTACGAGATTCTCTTCCTTGGTGGTGGTGCCAGCACCGGCTTCATGGATGTTCCCGCCAACCTCCTGAACAAGAAGGCTGCTTACCTGCAGACCGGCGTGTGGGCCAAGAAGGCTGCCAAAGAGGCTAAGAACTTCGGTGAGACCGTGATCGTGGCCAGCAGCGAGGACAAGACCTACAGCTACATTCCGAAGGGTTGGACCGTCCCCGCCGACGCCGACTACTTCCACATCACCACCAACAACACTATCTACGGTACCGAGATCCGCAAGGACTTCGCCGCCAACGAGATTAACAACGTGATGCTGGTCGCCGACATGAGCTCCGACATCATGAGCCGTCCTGTCGACGTGAAGAAGTACGGCCTCATCTACGGTGGCGCCCAGAAGAACGTCGGCCCCGCCGGTGTGACCTTCTACATCGTCCGCAAAGACATCCTCGGTAAGATCACCGACCGCACCTATATGAACCCCCTGCCCACCATGGTGGACTTCCGCACCCACGCCGCTGAAGAGGCCAAGAACATCTCCATGTTCAACACTCCTCCCGTGAGCGCCATCTTCGTGATGCACGAGACCCTGAAGTGGGTTAAGAACACCATCGGCGGTGTTGAGAACATGAACAAGATCAACCTTAAGAAGAGCGCCATGCTCTACGAGGAAATCGACCGCAACAGCATGTTCCGTGGTACTGCCGAGAAGGAAGACCGTTCCATCATGAACCACTGCTGGGTGATGGCTGAGGGTCGCGAGAACCTGCAGGATGCCTTCATGGCCTTCGCCAAGGAGCGCGGTATGGTCGGCATCAAGGGTCACCGCAGCGTGGGTGGCTTCCGCGCCAGCCTCTACAATGCTTGCCCCATCGAGGCCGTCGAGGCTCTCGTCCAGTGCATGCAGGACTTCGAGAAAGCTAACAAGTAAGAGATTTTTAAAGCTCAATCAGAACTAAAAGAACAAAAAGAAAACTGGACGGAATTCTGATAGTTCTTTTAGTTCTGATTGATAATAAAGAAAAAACAATGGAAATCAGAGACGACGTAAAGGAAGGATTCGAGAAGAAGCTTCGCAAGGAGCCTACTTGCGTCTTCTCCGATGAAATAAAGATTTATCCGAAAATGAAAGTTTTAGTTGCTACTGAGAAACCCTTCGCCAAAGTGGCCGTTGACGGCATCCGCGAAGTGGTTGAGAAGAATGGCTACGAGCTGGCTCTTCTCGAGAAATATACCGACGTGAACGACCTCTACAAGGCCGTTGCCGATGCTGACGCCCTCATCGTCCGCTCCGACAAGGTAACCAAAGAGGTTATCGACCACGCCAAAAACCTAAAGATCGTCGTCCGTGCCGGTGCCGGTTACGACAACCTCGACCTTGAGGCTTGCACCGCCCGTGGCATCGTCGCCATGAACACCCCCGGTCAGAACAGCAACGCCGTTGCCGAGCTCGTCATGGGTATGCTTGTCTATGCCGTCCGTAACTTCTACAACGGCAAGAGCGGCAGTGAGCTCATGGGCAAGAAGCTGGGTATCCTCGCCTTCGGTAACGTGGGACGCAACGTGGCCCGCATCGCCAAGGGCTTCGGTATGGAGGTCTACGCTTACGACGCCTTCATGACTGCCGAGCAGATCAACGCCACCGGTATGGCTACCGCCGTTGCCAACCAGGACGCCCTCTTCGAGACCTGCGACATCGTCAGCCTCCACATCCCCGCCACTGCGGAGACCAAGCAGAGCATCAACTACGACCTCGTTGGCAAGATGCACAAGGGTGGTATCCTCGTGAACAGCGCCCGTAAGGAAGTCATCGATGAGGCCGGCCTGCTCAAGCTGATGGCCGAGCGCACCGATATCAAGTACATCACCGACATCATGCCCGATGCCGATGCCGACTTCAAGGCTTTTGAAGGCCGCTACTTCGCCACCCCCAAGAAGATGGGTGCCCAGACCGAAGAGGCCAACATCAACGCCGGTATCGCCGCCGCCAACCAGATTGCCGACTTCTTCAAGACCGGTAACAAGAAATTCCAGGTGAATAAATAAAATGCGCCTGTGCATTTTCAACCCTGAGCACGACCTTTGCCTAGCCAAAGGTCGTGCTCATTATGTCCCGCCACGGTCGGCTGTCGACTTCGCCCGCCGTGACGCAAGCATTATGCAGGTACTCTATCCCGATGCTCTTTGCACCTCCGTCTACGACTTCAGTTCATCACTCATCACTCATCACTCATCACTTCACGAAGTGGTGGCCTGGGGTTGGGACGCTGTGGTGAAGCATGAACTCCTCAAACGTGGCATTCCTGCCCAATTGCTCCCTTCGGACGAGGAGATAAATACTATCCGTGAATTGCAGCACCGCTCCACCGTGCTACCTTTACAGGAGGACTGCCACGAGGTGCGTTCCATAGAAGATATGGAATCATTATTAAAAAAGCGCGAACATTGGGTCATGAAAGCCCCGTGGAGCGGAGCGGGTAGGGGGCTGCGCTGGGTCCACGGTGCCCTCACTGCCATCGACCGCGACTGGCTGTTGAAGACTGTCGCTGCACAACGCTGCGTCATTGCAGAACCTCGTCGCGAAGTTGTCGCTGATGTGGCGTTGGAGTATCTACACACTCCTCAGTCAGCGCTTTGCGCTGCCAGCTCCCCTAACTTTGCTCCACTTCGGTCGCAGGCCATGTCTCCTTCGGAGCCAGGCAGAGGGGAGCAGCCAGAGTGTGTTAAGTTTGTCGGCTACAGCTATTTCAAGACAGGCAGCGGTGTCTACAAGGAAAATATTCCTTGGCCCGACGAGCAGATTGAATCTACCTTCTCATTGCTCCCCATCCGCCAGCGCATAGAGAATTGGCTAAACGATAACGTCTTCCCTTGTTATCGTGGGCCGCTGGGTGTCGATTTGATGGTCTGCACCGATGGCAGCATTCATGTCTCCGAAATCAATTTCCGCCACACCATGGGTATGATTGCTCATGAATCTTTAAACGTTAACCATTAACCGCTACGATTGATATGTCATTTATCGCAGCTTTAATATTATCCCTCGCCCTTTGCGTCGACTCCTTGGTAGTGTCGACCACCACGGCCTTCAAGAGCAAGATGCCGTGGCGTCAGGGACTGCTAATGGCTTTTGTCTTCGGACTTTGCCAGGGTGGCTTCCCGTTGGCCGGAGCCCTCATCGGCGATGTCGCCCGTTCCTTCATCGAGACCGTCGACCACTGGGTCGCCTTCGGACTGTTGGCTTTCATCGGCGGCAAGATGATATTTGACGGCATCCGAAACAAAGAAGAAGAGCAGGAGTTCTCCACTTCCCGCTCTCCACTAGCCACTTATCTCCTCCTCGGAATTGCCACCAGCATCGATGCTTTTGCTGTGGGCATCGGACTTGGGTTGGACAACCCCATCGCCACCGTCCTTTGGATTGTCGCCGTCATCGCCGCCGTCACCATGCTAGTCTCTCTCGTCGGTGTCTACCTCGGCAAACGTAATATTCCTGTCCCCGAGCGCACCGCCAATATCATCGCCGGCCTGGTGCTCATTGGATTGGGCTTGAAGATACTTTTGGAGCACCTGGGGGTGTTTTAGTTCGTCACAATAACTTTATTTATCGGACGGCCGCCAACGCGGATGAGGTAGATGCCCGTTGGTAATTGAGAATTAATTACCTCGCGGCCCATCATGTCGAACACCCGGACATCCTCGCCGTCGGCACCATCGACCACGATGCGGCCACCGAGGGAATAGACTTTGATGTCGGACGAGCGGATTTCGTCAATTCCATTGCAGTCTTCTTGGTATTTGTCGGAGAATTGGCTCCAGTAGCTGTTGGTCAGGTAAGCGTTGAGGCTTCCGCAGGGTATGATGATGGTGTCCACCGTTGTTCCGGACAGGCAGCCAATGATTGTATCGTAGAAAGGAGACACGACGATGGGGGGGATGGTGTTCTTTAGTACCAGTGTGCCCAGTGGATGCTCGTCGAAGACCCCGTCTTCCAATGTGTCGACAGGGGCCGTGAAAACGACCCTGTTCAGCTTTGGCCCTTTCCAGAATGCCTCATACCTGACGGTTCGAAGCGTCGCGGGCAGCTGCAATTCGCTGAAAGCACAATTGCCGAAGGCGTAGTTATCGATGGTTTCGACAGAATCTCCCCATGTGACGTGCGACAGAGAAGGACACCACATGAAGGCCTCGGCGGGGAGGGTACGCAGGCCATTTGGAATGTCAATCGAAGTCAGTCTTGTGCATAACTCAAAGGCAGCACGCCCCATTGTGTCGAGGCTTGTGGGCATTCCGACATGGTTAAGATAGCCGCAGTCGCAAAAGGCGTAGGAGCCTATCTCCTCCAAGTGGTCGGGTAGGTCGATGCTCCGCAGAGAGCAGCTCTCGAAGGCATCACTACCAATGGTAGTAACACCCTCCGGTACGTGTACGTACTTGATGTTTTTGTTTAAGAGGAAGCCGCCTACTACGCGCAGCGTGGATGGGAGGTACAGGGAATCGGCGCTCTTGTGGCACGACACCAGTGTGTCACCTCCAATGGTGTAGATGGCCATCTCGTCCATATAGTAATGAGTGTTGCCAGACTCGATGGAGAGATTGTTGAGTGCGGTGCATCCGCCAAAGGGGCCGTCATAAATATTGGTTACCGATGCAGGAATGACAATATTGTTCAAATGGGCGGCGCCAGAGAAGGCCCAGTATCCTATTTCTTCCAGGCTGTTGGGAAGAGTGACGCCGGTTATAGACTTGCAGTCGAAGAAGGCCGCGTCATAGATGTATTTGGTATTTTGGGGTATCGCTATTGTACCGCTTTTTCCCGAAGGACATACAACCAGTGTGGAGGTGTCTTTGGTGAATAACATGCCGTCGATAGTTCTGAATTCGGGGTTGGCCTCGTCCACATTGATGGTCGTCAAACGATTGATTGTTAGGGCAAAGAATCCGATATCCGTCACTGATGCGGGGATGTTGATAGTGGTAGGTCCGTTGGCGCTGCGGAAGCATTCATTCTTTATCTCCGTGACAGACGACGGGATAGTGACGCTGGAGAGTGTGGCTTCAAAGAAGGCTCTTTGCCCCAAGGCGACGACATCGTAGGTGGTGCCATTGTATGTCACCGTGGCGGGAATCTCGATGCTGCCGCGGTAGGCGGTGCATGATTCGTTACCCGTCACTTCCACGGTATGGTCATCCGCGGAAAGAACTTGGTAGCCAAGGCCGCCCGACATAAAATACTGGGCCGAGGCGATTGAGGGTAGGATTGCCGCCACGATGAGGACGACGAGACTTTTGATTGTCTGTTTCATTGTTTTGTGTTATTATTGGGTTAAATGAAATTTGTCCTTTCGCTAATATAATACACACTTTTGGGGGCAAATCTGACATGGGGTGAAAATTTTTTTTACTTTTTTTCGTTTTTACTGTAAGATTTTGCCACCCTTGCGCAATTATTAGATGTAAACGGACAAAGATTGACTGCCAAAGAATATAACAAAGGAGTGAGGCTGTGGGCCGACGATGCGATGCGCTTTGTGATGCGCTGTTGCAATAGTCGCCCCGACTGCGAGGATGCTGTGCAGGAGGCTTTGGCGGCACTCTGGAGTCACCGCGACGAGGTGCCGCAGGACAAAGGCAAGAGCTACCTCTTGAGTTCGGCTTACCGCTCCCTCATGATGACGCTTCGTCACAGCAAGGTGGTGCAGATGCATGAGCAGCAGGCATTGCAGGAGACAACGCAGCAGCCCGACGAGCGCTTCGACCTCCGCGAGGCAATAGAAAGGAGCCTGCAGGTTTTGCCCGAAGTGCAACGTGCCATCCTCCAACTCCGCGATGTTGAGGGGTACAGCTACGTCGAAATAGGGGAGACCCTCTCGCTCAGCGACCAACAAGTGCAGGTCTACCTCTTCCGCGCCCGTGTATCAATGAGAAAACAACTGAAACAGATGGGTTATGACAATGATAGATAACAATAATTACGAACTGTGGCTGTTGCGCTATGCCGAAGGTGAGTTGACAGCCGAGGAGCTCGAAGCTATGGAGGCCTGGCTTCAGGATCATCCCGAGGCCGCTGAGGAGTTGGCACTCTACAACGAAGCTCCACGCCTTGAGGCCGACAAGAGCATCCATTACAAGGTGCCTGTGCGCCCCCTGTGGCCTGCTGTCATGCGCTGGAGCGCCGTGGCCGCCGTGATGGCGGCTCTCATGGTTCCGGCCCTCCGCATGGGCACCATGGATACCCTCGAATCTCCCGCCCCGCTCCTCGCCAATGCTGTCGACACCAAATACCCTACGGTCTCTACGGTCTCTAGGGATTCTAGGGATACCAAGAGTCATAACCTCTTTGAAAATAAGATTAATGAGGCTCAGGCGGAATCCATCGTTGCCCTTTCAGACAGCATTGAACCAGAATCAGAACAGACCATCATGGAGGTGAACACTCTGATAGCTTTTGAAATGGAGGAGTCGGGGGACACCCTCTATACTACCGCACTTATCACTTATGAAAGTCCCACCGATTGGGGCGATGCCTTGCTGGCCGCTAACGACGCTTTCCATGAGGATTTAAGTGCCCGGCCCTTGGGCCGTTTTGTTAGCCGTCAGTTGCCCGACAGTCGACGACTGAAAGAAAAAGTGGTCGAGCCTCTTCGCGAAAAGATTGACAATGTAAAAAGTATAATCAAATAATTAATGTTATGAGACACAACCGAATTCTACTGGCACTAGCCATGTCGCTAGCCGCTACATCGATGCAGGCACAGCTTAATCCGCTGCCCCATGAAGTGAACACACTTGTCTTCAGGTATTGCAATGCTATCATTGTGCCTGATACCGTCAATGGCTACGAGGATGCTGTGATGAACAATGGTTCCGGCACCCGCGTCAGCGACGGCAAGATGGTCTTCTACAAATGGGAACGCCCTGTCCGTATCCACCTGCGTCCCGGTACTATATCCTCTTTTGATGTGAGTAATAGGTCTGAGGTTGCCTTTGAAGGAACGTTCCACTTCCCGGGTAAATTTGAGCTTAATGTCAGCGATATCTCAAAGGTGACCCTTGCCAACATTGATGATACCGTCAGCGCAAAGCGCATGAACCTTACCCTCAAGGATGTCGCCCATGTCACTGCAAAAAGCAGGTTGCAGCCGCATACCTACGAATTCAACCTTGAAGATTTTTCGCACTTGAAGGTTTTTCTCGTCGAGTGTATGGGCACCCGTGAGGATCGTGAACCGTCTAATGTCAGCAACAATACTAACGCCATTGTTGATATTCCCTACTTCATCGTTTCTGATGAACACATGATGACTTTTACCAAGGACGGAGGTACAGGTGTCGACTCCAATCGCTTTGCAGGCAAACCGGTTGTTTTCAATCGTGAGGAGATAGAACGGTTCTTTGCCGAGGATGATGACTTCATCGACCGTGAGAAGATGAAGAATTTTGCTTCTGTTACAAAAGAAAAGAGTGTTTCCCAAAACAATAAAGGACAGGATGAAGAAGAGGGTGTGGACGATGATAATATAGACTTCGACGACTATGACTTTTCCAATCCTGAGGAAGTAACTGATTTTTTGCAGAAAGTCAAGACAAAAATCAACAAAGGCCGCTCTTGGGGTCCAGGAATTGATTTCGCTTGGGGCTTTCACAGCTGGGGCAAAGACCGTTTCAACGGCCTCGCCGGCACCGACGACGATGCCGCCGTGCGCACCTCCTTCAATCATATCCTGCTGACTTTCAATTACCCTGTACTTACCTCCAAGCGTGTGGCCCTCTATGGCGGCCTGGGTCTGGAGTGGGATAAATACAAGTTCCACCGCGGCGATGTCCACTTTGATCTTACCGCCGAGCCTTACCATCTCTATAACGGTACCGTGGCCAATAGCGAGAGTCGTCTGTTGACACGCTATGTCATTCTTCCTATCGAAGTGAAGTTCGACCTCGGCCACCATTGGAAACTGGGCATTGCTGCCATTCCCGGCATCCACTGGAGCGGTAGCCACACCGGCCTCCGCCGTGATATCACCAGTGGCGACGACGAGACCAACATCAAGGACTACTCCGTTAACCCCTACATCAATCCCTACAAACTCGATGCCCGCATCGCCGTGCAGTACCACTCCATCGGTGTCTACTTCCAGGCCTCCATGTTCTCCGCTTTCAAGGGCAGCTGCGATGAGCTCTTCCCTGTCAAATTTGGTATCATTCTTTAAAAACATTGCCTTATGAAAAAGATAGCCTTGTTCGCAATAATTTCAATTTTCAATTTTCATATTTCAATTGCCCAGCAGTATACCCAGCAGGTGCCCGACGAGGTGGGGGAGATACGCCTCGAGGGGAATGTGAACCTCATGGTGAAGTCCACCGATGGCGAAATGATGCTGCAGACCCCTGGCAAGTACCAGGTGGCCTCGGTGAAAAACAACCGCATGACCATCAGCGACGGCGCCTACACCACCACGCTCCTCCTTCCGGCTGGCCGCTCGATGACCTTTGTGGCCGAGGACAACTCCAGCCTCGTCTTCGTAGGCAGCTTCGACAAGCGTCAGCAGCTCACCGTGCATACCGAAGATCATGCCCGCGCCCTCTTCAGCGGTTCGCTTGCCGACTCAGTGTGGGCGGTCAAGCTCACACTACAGGCTGAGGACTATTCTCAGATACACTCCGAGGTCCGCATGCTCAACTACGGATTCGAGGTTCTGCCCCAAGACTACGCCCACATCACCGTTGTCTGTTTCCAGGAACGGTACGAGCCTGGCATGGAGACGAGGAGCCAGACCGTTCGTGTATGCGACAACTGCATTGTGAACTGGAACTACTGCTACGAGGACACCGTCGAGAATGTCGGGTCTGACTCTCGCTATGCACAGTATGTCCGCGACCGGAAGCAGCAGGCCGTGCAGAGTCGTGACAGTGTGAGGAACGAAATACGGCACCGTTCGACCTCTTCCTCCGACGACGGGCAGACGAAACGCTCCATCTGGCGCTACCGCGATGTGGCCCTGAATTTTGCCTGGGGCTTTCACAACTGGGGTACCGGCATGTTCAACGGCTTCGAGGGCGTGGACGACGATGCTTCCATCCGCACCAGCTTCAACAATATCCATCTCTCTGTCAACTACCCCCTTGTCGGTACCCGTCACTTTGGTTGCTACATCGGTCTCGGCCTCGAGTGGGATAAGTATAAGTTTGAGGGTAAGGAGATTGCGTTCAACACCGCCACCGACCCCTACACCTTCGTCGACGGTGGAGACCCCACCTGCACCTCGTGGCTCAATACGCGCTATGTTATCCTTCCTCTGACCTTCCGCTTCGACCTGTGGCATGATTGGAGCCTCACCCTCGCCGCGCTTCCGGGTATCCACTGGGGCGGCAGCCACACCGGTTTGCGCCGTGAGTACAAGACCGACCTCGAAGAGCGCACCGACTACGACCAGAGTATCAACAAATACATCAACCCCTACAAACTCGACCTCCGCGCCACCCTCAGCTACGACAACATCGGCCTCTACCTCCAGATGCCAACCATGAGCACCCTCCGCTCCTCGTCTCAGGACCTTTATCCCATCAAGTTCGGAATCTTCTTAACTCTTGATTAATCGTCAGTAAAACAGTAAGTTATTATTTTTACGCCCTCCGGCGAAAACACTCGTTGAAGGGCGTTTCTAATTGCTTGATACTTAGCACCAACTCCGTATCAACTCCGACTCATCTCCGTACCAAGTCCGACCCATCTCCGACCACGGTCGGAGATGATACGCCGGTGGCACGTCGATGGTACGTCGAAAACTTACAGAATGGGGGTAAAGATTCGTGCGATGGACTGTCCGAATTTTTCCAGCCAGGGACGTTGCTGCCATTCGTTAGGGTCGATAAGGATGCACTCCTTCATGTCGTCAAGGAAGATGTCGCGCTGGCGGCAAGCGAGGTTCTCGTCATAGATAAAGGCGTTGACCTCGAAGTTCTGCTCCAAGCTACGAGGGTCGAGATTCGTTGAGCCTATGGTCACGAAGTCGTCGTCGCAGACCATCGTCTTCGAGTGGAGGAATCCCTTGTTGTAGACATAAATCTTGACACCGGCGGGCATCAAATCGCGGAAATAGGACTTCGAGGCTGCGAGGGTGATTCGGCTGCGGTCGGCAACGGCGGGAAGCATCAGTCGCACGTCAACTCCTGCGAGAGCTGCATTCCTCAGAGCCAGTAAGATGGGATGCGTTGGGACGAAATAGGGTGTCTGTACGTAGAGGTAGCGACGACTCTGTGCGATGGCTTGCACCATTCCTTGCATGACGGTGTTCCATTCGTCCATGGGACCTGAGGTGACAATCTGCGCAATTGCCTGGTTGCTTGATTGTTTTATTGCTTGATTGGGGAAGAATCGAGGTTCGTCGAGGAGCTCTTTGGTGCAGAAACGCCAGTCGGCAAGAATGGAGAGCTCGAGTTGGCAGACGGCGGGTCCTTGGATGCGGATATGGGTGTCGCGCCAGACACCGTGATTGATTCCGTCGCGGTAACGGCGTGCGATGTTCATGCCGCCAGTGTAGCCAATATTGCCGTCGATGACCACTATCTTGCGGTGGGTGCGGCAGTTGACATCGCGGGTGAACATCGAGGGTATTAATTTCTGGAATGACTGAACCTTGACGCCACCGCGGCGCATGTGTTCGTAGTATTCGCTGCGGACGAAAAGGTTGGCCCAACTGTCGAACATCAGGCGAACATCGACGCCCGCCTGAGCCTTGCGGATAAGGAGGCTGCTGAGTTGGTGACCCACCTCGTCGTTCTCGACGATGTAGAACTGTATGTGTACGAAGTTTTTGGCATGTGAAATATCGTCGAGCATCGACTGGAACATGGGGGTGAAGTCGGTGAATATTCGCACCTCGTTACCATTAAGGGCAGGGGTGTCGTTGGCACCACGCATCATGCTGGCCAGTTTGTTGTATTTATCGTTTGGGAGAGAGTCTATTATGTAGTTGCCTACAGCTTTATTGCGCAGGGCATCGAATCGTGCCAACTCGTCGGGTTTGATGACGCGGCGGCTACGATAGTCTTTGCCCAGGAGTAGATAGAACACCGTTCCCACACCCGGCAGGAGCACGATGAAAACTATCCAGAACATGGAAATATATGGCTTTCTGTTTCCTGAGATGACGAGAATCAGCGAGCCGATGATGATGAGAGCAAGGATTATTTCGTATAGCATAGGCTATTGGTTTTGTATCTCTTTCTTGAGTTCGGCGGCGCGGGCGGTGAGTTGGGCTATTTGCATCTGCAAAAAGTCGTCGCTGTATTTACGGTCGCAAAACCCATTTCCTCGGGCTACGAAACTATCGTCCTCCTCTTGGTCGATGGAGAGTTCCTGATAACTGTCAAGTAGTCCTAGAGTCTCTTCTAGTTGCTGTTCAAGTGAAGTCATTGTAATATCTGATTTACAATATTCTCAATGCCTTCGTTGTCTACGTCTGTAGTGACACGGTCGGCATGTTTTTTGACACTATCATCGGCATTTCCCATGGCCACTCCAATGCCCGCCCATTCGAGCATCTCAATATCGTTGGCACCATCACCGAAGGCGAGGGTCTCCTCTTGACGGATGCCGTAGTGGCGGCAGATGGCCTCCATGCCGTGTGCTTTGCTGTTTCCATTGGATACAATATCAGTGAAGTCGGGATGCCAACGAGGTAAGCGGCAGTGAGGGAGGAGTTCGCCTACCTGACCATCCATCTCGCCAGGCATGATAGCGATAATCTGGTAAGCTGTGAGGTTACGCATCTGCTCAATGTTTACCACGGGCGGCATCTCAAACTCCAATTGGTTGCGTAACTTCAATCCTATTTCGTTGGGTTGTGCAAGATACATTTCGTCCTTTGTGAAAACCATCGTACACAGATTTTTATCTGTTGCGATATCAAGCCATGCTTGATAGTCTCTTTCTCGAATCGGATTGGAGAATAGTGTCAATCGATTGGCATTGCTTTTGGGGTCGTCGACGAACACTAAAGCCCCGTTCATGGTGATTTTAGCTTCGAATGTGATGGGCATCTCGGGGATAAGCACATCCGGACGACCTGTGGAAAGGAAGGTGTGCACACCGGCACGATGGAGACGGTCGAAGGCACGGATGGTGCCCTGGGAAACCCGGTGGGTGGTGAAGCTGAGGAGTGTCCCGTCTATATCAAAAAATGCTGCTTTAATCATAAAACTCTTATCTATTATTTTTCTTCAGATGAGCTAGTTGCCAAGCGTTCCAAAGGTTCTGCCAGACACTGTAGAAAGCCATGAATACCGATGATAGTGGAGAATATAGGAAGGTGTTGACCATCCAGATGCCCATGGCGGAGTTCTTCTGTCCCATCATCTGTGCGCCACCGATAACGTCGTTGTGATACCGCCCGTATTTGCGTCCGAACCAGAACTGGAAAATGCAAAATAACAGCGACAAAGAACTTAGCCAGATGATGTTTGACCATTGTCCATTGCCTTGAGTCAAGATATAGTGGATGGTCTGTCCGAGGGTGAGTAGCAGTGCTATGGCCCAGATGTAGTAGCTCCAGTTGGTACGCTTCGCCAGCACGTCATTCACTTTGGGTAGCCATATTTGAAGTATCAGTGCCAGAAAGAATGGCAGCGCCAGTACGCTGCCGATTTTGGCCATCATCAGCATGTATGAGTTGTGTAGGGAGAGCTCGGGGTGGTCGCCGATGAGGGTGAAGACAACAGGTGTCACTACGGCCATGGAAATATTGCCCACGATGGCGAAGGTGGTCACCCTCTCGCGGTTGGCCCCCAGCATGCAGGCTACCACTGTTGACGAGGCCGCTACGGGGGTGAGTGCTCCCATCATTACTCCTTCGGCAATAATTTTGTCAACACCGCAGAAGGTAAGTATTAGGAAGAGCCCCACGCCTACAACTATTTGATAGACAATCAGACCGAGGTCGAAAAGGGTGGGGCGTAGATGGCGTATGTCTACCGCTACGAAGGAGAGTAGTAGGATGGAAAAGATGAGTATGGGAACAAGGAATGAGAGGCTGACGCAGAGGTTGTGCAGTAGAAACCCAAGGACGATAGCTACAGGGAGTACGTATTGCTTGAAATTGGCCATTTTGGGTCAGAGTCGGTTGATAATCTGGGAGAAAAGGCGGGTCATGCTGTCGGCAGCCTGATCGGCGGCACGCACCACGTCATCGCCGTCGTTGAGGACACCATTGCCTAAATCATTCGACTGGTTGGTGATGACACTCATGCCGAAGACCTCCATGCCGCTATGGCGGGCCACGATGACTTCCGGTACGGTAGACATGCCGCATGCATCGGCTCCAAGGATACGGTACATGCGGTATTCGGCAGGGGTCTCGTATGAGGGGCCTGTACCTGCGGCGTAAACACCTTCGCGGAGGTTGAGGTTCAATTTTTTAGCCTCGTCAATGGCAATGGCTCTGATGCGACGGCTGTAAGCCTCCGTCATGTCGGGAAATCGGGGGCCGAACTCCTCTTTGTTGGGACCGATTAGGGGGTTGGGCATGAAGTTGATATGGTCGGTAATGACCATAAGGTCGCCCACCTTGTAGTCGGGGTTGACAGCGCCGGCAGCATTGCTCACCAGCACCTGTTTGATTCCCATGCGGGCGAAGGCACGCATAGGGTAGGTGACCTCCTCCATGGTATAGCCTTCATAGTAATGAAATCGTCCCTGCATAGCCATGACGGTCGTTCCTCCAAGCGATCCAATGATGAGGTTGCCCTTGTGTCCGACGGCTGTGGTTGTTTTGAAGCCGGGTATTCCGGCATAAGGGATGACTAATGGGCTCTCTATCTTGTCAGCCAGTTTGCCAAGGCCGCTACCCAGTACAACTGCGATTGAGGGCAGCGGGTGTCCGCTACATGCGATGATGTCGGTCAAGTATTGTGATGTCTTGTCGTAGTTCATTGGTTCCCTTTAAGTTGTTCTATCTTTTTCAGTATCTCGGCGGCCTGCTCGTAGTTCTCCTGTTCCTCGCAGATGCGCAGCTCCTCTTCCAGTCGGGCAATATCCTGTTCGGGATTGTTTTTCCCAAAGAAGAAAGATTCGTTGTTCTCCATCTTTACGCCGGTCTCCTCCAGTACATCGTCGGACACCATGATGGGACAGTCGCAGAGCAGTGCCAAAGTGATGGCATCAGAAGTGCGGCTATCAAACTTCTTTTCGTTAAAGCCATCGGTCATGTGAACGGTGGCATAGAAGATTCCTTCTATCATCCTATCTACAGTTACTTCTTTGACTGTCAATCCGTAGTCATTTATAATATGAACCATTAGTTCATGAGTCATTGGGCGACGTGTCTGCACGGTTTCTTTTGCCAGCAGGATGCCTTGTGCCTCGTGAGCACCGATAAAAATGGGAATCTGAAGGCCGCTGTTGGGCTCACAGAGCATTAGTATATAGCTGTCGCTTTGCGACAGGCCACTCTGGATAGACAATGGGTAGACTTGTTTCATTGTTCCAGATATTCTTTCAGTTTGGCTACGGCGAGGCCGCGGTGGCTGATGCTGTTTTTTACCTCCAAGGGCATTTCGGCGAAACTTACGGCGAAGTGGTCAGGCATGAAGATGGGGTCATAGCCGAAACCTTCAGCACCATGACGTTCGGTGAGTATCTGTCCGTCGACACGGCCTTCAAAGAATCGCTCCTTGCCATTCTCTATCAAGCAGATGACAGTGCGGAAGTCCGCGCGGCGGTCGGTTTTGCCGTCCATGGATGTCAGCATCTTGTTGATGTTATCGTCGAAGGAGCAGTGTTCGCCAGCATAACGAGCAGAATAGACACCCGGTGCACCACCGAGAGCATCAACCTCGAGTCCCGTATCATCAGCGAAGCAGTCGGTGTGGGTTCTTTGCCATACCCACTGAGCCTTTTGTAAAGCGTTGCCCTGCAGAGTGTCGGCAGTCTCGGGAATCTCTCCCGAGAGTCCTGCTTCGGCAAGACTCACCACCTCCACATGCCCATCCAATGCAGCACGCACTTCTTGGACCTTGTGTTTATTATTGGTCGCAAAAATCAGTCGTTTCATATTGTATTTGTTTTTAGTCGAAGAAATTCCATGTCATACCCCAGAAGAGACCAAAGCGGTTGCCGGGGTAGTGAGGGAGTAGGAAGTATTGAGGGTGGCTCTCCCAGAGTGCGTTAATGTGGCCGCCCTTGAGATAGATGCTGGCACGTTTGATTTGCAAGTTGATGAATGCATCGGCCCAAATGTAGTCTCCGACTTTGTTGTTCTGCATGTAAAAGAGTCCTGTAGCGGGGTCGTAGGCGTCGGCAGCGAAGCTCGAGAAATAACGTATGTCAGCACCGATTTGGAGACGTAAGGCGTTGCGGAACAGGGAGAAATCGGCGTAGACAGAGTTCTTGCTGGCCAATAGAGGGACATCCATCTGCACCTTGTCGGTGGAGTGCTGTAGAATTTGTTGCATGTCGATATGGAACCATCGCCATTGCATTTGCATGGTCAATGCCGCTTGATAAAGCCATAGGTCATTGTTTCCCTCTACTACAGATAGGGTGGAATCGTACCATAAGTTGTGGCTCATGTGCGAAGCTCTGGCACTCAGGTTTATATGGCGGAAAAATCCGCTGTCGCTTTGGTGCTGTATGAGCGCTTCGAAACATTGCGCCTGGATAGCTTTGATGGAATAGCTCGAGGCATGCAACATCCTCATTTCTGGCATCTTGCTCTGTAATGCTGCACTCAATTCCATCGTGTTGTTCCCTGTGCTATCGAAAGGAATGCTCAGTGAAGCCTGGGAGTGAAAGTCGGGCTCGGTGATAGAGGAATTCAGGCCAAGAAGAGTGTTGTCGAGTTCTGCTTCGCCACGGAGGGTGACTGCCCAAAGCCGAAGAGCTATCTTGGCAAAGGGATTGATGGCAACTGAGGTAAGCAGGGTGTCGGGAGCCGAGGCGGTGTCTTTCGGCACGATGGCATTTAGTCGCCGCGCGGTGGCACCAAGGGTAATTTTCAATGGGTTGCGCCAGCGATAGTCTGGATAGGCATCGTTGGTCCAGAAAAGGGTTGCACTGGTGTTGCTCCAAAGGATAGAGTCGCTATAGTTTGTCAGGTAGGCAGCTCGTTTCCAGCGGCTATAGTCCAACTCGACACCCAGCACACCGGCATTGACGACATGATGCTTGCCCACTTGTAGCGTGTCAGTGACCACCAATGTGTCCATGATGAGGCGGACGCTGTCGGCACTGACGGTATCATGCCGAATTACCAGCGAGTCTCGCTCGCGATAGCGTTCCACCTGCCTCACTAAGTTGTAGGTAGTATGCAGGAAAGCGTCATGGTGAAGATTTTTAGATGCTGAGTTATAAAGTTTTACAGGAAGACCGTTTAGGTTGCTTGATGAGCTAGAGGTAAAGAGGCTGTCATTGCTCAAACCGCCGTTCTCGTCGGTGGTCATCGATTGCCAGATGAAGCCTGCCCGTACTTGCAAACGAGAGTCGCGGGAGAAAAAGTTGGTGGTGGCATCGAGGTAGTGGTTTTTGGCACCTGAACCGGAAAGATTTCCCTCTGGGCAGATGAGTCGGTAGTCGAACGAAACGTTCCATCCCGGGATGATGTTCTGCGTGTGTGCCACTCGCACCAAGTAATCTTTTTTCAGAGAGTTGTTGTACGACAGCACAGTATAGGGAGTCATCGTCTGGTAGAATCGGATGTTTCCCGGCGTTTTGAGGTAGCCGTCATTTCCATCGGATTGGAGGTTGTATACCAGACCGTCAGCCACTTTGGGAATAATGCTCCAATGGGGGTGTCCGATGGTGCCTTGTCCAAGGAAGAAGTCTCCGTTGAAACCATCCAGTGGGTCGTTGAACTGTGCTCCTGTCGGGTCGAGGGTGGGATTCCACAATTCGTCAATCTTCACGCTAAGAGGTGTATGGTGGAAGAAAAACACTTTTTTCCGCAGCACCGAGTCGGGTGTCTCCTTGACATAGACAAGTCCTTTGGTGGCTGATGTGTCAGTCTGACTACTGTCGGTGGATGTGGTAAGACTGCGGTTCTGGTTGTTTTGTTGAGTACTTAGGCCTGAGGTTGAACGAAATTTGCCGAAATCGCGTGATGTAGAGATGTCGGTCTTTCTGATTTGAGCATGAGCGGAGTTGAAAGAGGAAAGAGGAATGTGGAATACGATGCTGACAGATAACAGCATCAACACTTTCCATACTTTTCTTCTCACTATCATTATCCTTGTTAGTTGTTTTGTAGGAATCGTTCCACATCCATGGCGGCCACACATCCTTTGCCGGCAGCCACGATGGCTTGGCGGTAGTTGGGGTCGCATACGTCTCCGGCGGCGAAGACACCGGGGATGCTGGTGGCACTCGAAGGATTCTGTACCTTGATGTAGCCCTGCTCATCGAGTTCCACTTGTCCGCCGAGGAAGTCGGTGTTGGGCTTATGGCCGATGGCCACGAAGACTCCCGTCACTTCCTTTTCGCTCTTGGCACCCGTCTTGGTGTCTTCCAGTTCGATGCCGGTGACACCGTCCATGTCGTTGCCGAGGATGCGGCTGGGACGTGAGTTCCAGCACATCTCAATCTTGGGGTTGGTGAGCACGCGGTGCTGCATTGCCTTCGATGCGCGCAACTCGTCGCGGCGGTGTACCAGATAGACCTTCGAGCATAGTCCACTGAGGTAGTTAGCCTCCTCGCAAGCTGTGTCGCCGCCGCCGATAACGGCCACCACTTGGTTCTTGTAGAAGTAACCGTCGCAGGTGGCACAGGCCGATACGCCCTGACCGTAGAACTGTTTCTCGCTCTCGAGGCCAATCCATTTGGCACTGGCGCCGGTGGCGATGACTACGGTTTCGGCTTCAATCTCCACGCCGTGGTCGTCTTTGGCGTGGAAGGGACGCTTGCTGAGATCAATCTCTCTGATATATCCGCTGCGCACATCGGTACCGAAACGCATGGCCTGTTTCTTAAGATCTTCCATCATGGCAGTGCCACTGATGCCCTCGGGGTAGCCTGGGAAGTTCTCAATCTCGGTGGTGATGGTCAGCTGGCCGCCAGGTTGTTCTCCTTCGTAAAGGATGGGTTTCAGGTCGGCGCGACCAGTGTAGATGCCGGTAGTGTAGCCCGCGGGACCGGAGCCGATGATCAAACAGCGTGTCTTTTCCATTTTATTCTTTCAGGTTTTATTTGTTATTCTTACGTTTCTTGAGGCTAAAGTAGGTCATGTATCCGGCACCCACAGCCAGCACAGTGGCCTGTTGAGAGCCCCAGAGCAGCCATCCGCAGGCTGTGCCTACCTCCATGCTGATGCCGTAGATGTCGGTCAAACCCATCATCACCAGGGCAGGGTAGACGCCAATGCCACCTTGCGAGAAAGTCATGCCTACCGATCCGAAGAGGTAGACCACAAAAGCTGCCCGCAACCCCAGCCACGACGTCTCGCCGAAGGCGTGGAAGATGATAAGACCTCCAAGGATATATAGCATGTAGATGGCAACGCTGTAAAGGAGGAAGAGCAGTGTGTTGCGCCATCCCATGTGGAAGACACTCTTCACGCCGTCGACCATGCCTAGCACTAAGTTGTTGATTTTGTTAAACAGTCCTATGTGCAGCAGCTTCTTCCAAAAGAATCTGTAGAATAGAAATGCTGCAATGGCCAGCGCTGCCAGCGTGCCGACTATCATCGCCATGTTGGGAAGGCTCTCGAATTTCTCCGACAGCGAGTTGTAGAGCCAGTCTTTGGCCTGGCCGAACATTACCAGCAGGCCGATGACCACGATGAGCGCGAAAGCCAGCAGGTCGATGATGCGTTCTGTCACCACGGTGCCGAGCGATTTCTCCACCGGGATGTTCTCGCTGGTGCGCAGTGTGGCGCAGCGCATTACTTCGCCTGCACGCGGAAAGGCCAGATTGCCCATGTAGGCGATGATGACCGATCCGAAAGTGTTGTTCAGCTTCGGTTGGTAACCTATGGGCTTGAACAGCAGTTGCCAGCGCAGTGCTCTGACCAGATGGCTCAACAGGCTGCACAGCACGCAGGCTATCACCCACCAGTAGTCGGCCTCGCGGAACGACTGCCAGATGGCGGCCTTCTGTTCTCCATCGAGCTTTAGCAAAAACCAGTAGATGAAGAAAAAGCCGATACCGAGGAAGACTATCATTCTCAGTACATCTTTCCATCTACTGCCCTTTGCCAACTGCTTTTCGCTCATATCTTGTTGTTTTTCGGAAATATCACCGTGGGATGCCATTGCTTGGCCTCCTCAAAGTCCATCTGGGCGTAGGCGGCGATAATGAGCAGGTCGCCAACATGAGCCTTGTGGGCAGCGGCACCGTTGATGCCGATAACGCCTGATCCGCGCTCGCCGCGAATGGCATAGGTGGCGAAACGCTCGCCATTGGTGATGTTATAAATTTCCACCTTCTCGTTCTCGATGATGCCGCTGGCCTCCAGCAGTGCCTCATCGATGGTGATGCTGCCGATGTAGTCCAGGTCGGCCTCGGTCACCGTCACACGGTGGATTTTCGATTTTAATACTTCTATAAGCATTTTAATACTTAACTAAACTCTTAACTTAGAATAATATCCAGTACAGCAGCAGACACACCACCATGGTGTATAGCATGATGCGGCTGGCAGGCACCGGTTTCATATAGTCTTTATCAGTGATGTCGAAGCGGCGCTTGATTTTGGTGCTGCGCTTCTTGAAGGTGGCCAAGTGTTCGCCTGTACTTTCTGTGGTGCTTTCGGTTGTGGTGGCGAAACGAGGCTGGTAGTTGAAGGTGGGCATCTCGCGTTTGCGGAACATGTCCTTCCAAGTTAGCCCGTGGCGTTTCTCCTCACGGTCCATCTCGCGCACGCGGCGCTGGAAGTAGGCTAGCTCGTTGTCCGACATGTCTGACAGGTTCTCCCCGTCCGACTGGTCCGACTCGGCAACCTCATTCTCCATCTTTCGTGTCTCCTCGAGTTTCCGTTCCAGGGCATACTTGGCCTTCAGCGCCTCCCACTTCTCCTTCTCGGGGTCGTAGAAGCGCGGCTGGTAGCGGAACTGGCGCGGCTTGGGGGTGTAGAACATTGGCATGGCAATGGGTCGGCTTGGCCGGCAACAATAAAATTTATTACTCGCTGATTACGTGGTCCATCTTAACGTCGAAAGGCTCGGTGGGGATGGTGTCGAGCATCTGGAAGTCGAAAGCCACGCCCACCTTCAGGGCGTTGGGGGTGCTCTTCAGCAGGCGGTCGTAAAAGCCGCGGCCGCGACCCATGCGGTTGCACTGGCGGTCGAAAGCTACGCCTGGCACGATGATAAGCTCCACTTTGTCAAGGTCTTTATACTCCTCGCCAGTAGGCTCCCCGATGCCAAACTGCTCTCCGGCCACCATGCACTCGGGACCCGTGTATTGGCGCAGGCGCAGGTCGTCGCCGTCCACGCAGGGCAGCAGCAACACCTTGTCCTTGTACCACTTGCCGACGAATGCATGCGTCTGCACTTCGTCGGCCATCGACCAGTACAGCAACACCACCCGCGCCTGTTGGAACTCGGGTAGCGCCTCGACCTTGCGCATGATGCCTGCGCTCCGCCGGAGTTTCTCCTCCAGCGGCACCGCACGCTTCAACTCGCGTATCATCTTTCTGACCTCAGCCTTTTCCATAAAACCTATCAACCTATCAACCTATCAACTTATCAACTTATCAACCTATCAACCTACCAACCCCTTAGAACGGCAGGTCGTCGTCGGGCGAGGAAGCCATCTGGGGAGCCGCGGCGAAGTTGGTGGGCTGGGCAGCAGGAGCAGCTGCGGGTTGTGCTGCTGCAGGCTGGGCTGCAGCAGCGGGAGTGGCACCTTGCCAAGCATAACCACCGGCAGCGGGCATCTGGCCCGGCACGAAGGGCTGGATGCGCGAAGCACGCAGGTCGGTGTACCAGCGCTCGTTGAACTCTCGCGACTCCGGATTGAAGGTCACCTGCACGGGACTCCCCATCGGGATATTCTTGGCCATGGCCACACGCTCCTCGCCGAAGGTCACAAAGGCCACCTTGCGCGGATAGTCGCCGTCGGTCTCAATCACAAAACCGCCTTTCACCCACGGGCCGCGGGCCGATTCGCCCGACACTTCGGGCAACAACTGAATCAATTTGCCTGTAATTTCCATTTTGCTATATTTTATATTATTATTATTATCAATTCCTTATCCGCCGACTCCCGTCGGCTGCAATCGTACAAAAATAGAAAAAAAAAACGACCCCGCCAAATATTTTTTTTAATACCCTTTTGGGACGAAAAACGTACCGTCACCGTACCTCCGCCGTACTATCTCCGACCCCGGTCGGAGATGAGTCGGAGAAGAGTCGGAGATGAGTCGGACTTGATACGGTGTTGGTGCTAAGTATCAGGCAGTTATATGTTCGTTAAAATCATAAACGGCACTCAGTCAGAGTGTTGAGTGCCGTTTTAGGCTTGTAACCTATTGATTTTCAATTTTGGCTCAGAGGGCGAAAATCAGTGCTGGATGGACAGTTTTTGGGTGCCTGCGGCGGAGGGGGTGGCGAGGCGGAGGAGGTAGAGTCCGGAGGGGTAGGAGGCGGTGGCGAGGCGGTGGGAGGCGGTGCCGACTTGGAGGGTGAAGCTATCCAGGAGGCGGCCGTCGGGGCCGTAGACA
>JBGUXP010000022.1:0-77852 GCA_045222295.1 Bacteroidales bacterium
CGAGGCGGTGGGAGGCGGTGCCGACTTGGAGGGTGAAGCTATCCAGGAGGCGGCCGTCGGGGCCGTAGACATCGAGGGTGGCGTCGGTGGGCAGCGGTGTGTCGAAGGTGAGGGTGGCGTCGCCTGCGGTGGGGTTGGGGGTGAGGGAGAAGGGTAGAATCTCTGTTCCGGGGCCGACGATACCTTCGGTGCGATGGCGGTAGTAGAACAGCTGTGGGTCGCTCCAGTCGCTCCAGACGATGGAGTGATAGGGCGAATCCATGTAGTTGCAGGCCTTGCGGATGCGCACGGTGTAGCGGCCGTCGGCCATGGTGGCGGGGACGAGGCTGTCGACGAGGTGGAAGAGGGTGTCGGTCAGGGTGTCGGTGGTGTAGACAGGGCTGTCATCGGGATAGGTGTGGAAGGCCAACTGGTAGAGCGAGGTGTCGCCAGGGGTCCACCGTAGGGTCACATCCCCGTCCATATTGGGTCCGACATGTGGCTTTGCCGGCTTCGGACACGGAAGGTCAAGAATGAAGAAGAACCCTCCCCATGAACCTGTTTGAACTAAGATATGATTATTTGTGTAGAATAAAACAGGAGTACCATAATAACATGTATACGGATGAAAATACTGATATCGTAGACTACTGGTTATTCGCTCATTGTAACCTAAATAGAATGTGTCTTGAACTTGTATTTTTTTGTTAAAAAAATACAAGTTGCAGGGGGTGGGAATAGGAATAGAGTCTCTGTTGCTACAAGAATTGGTTGTTCCGTAATCGAAAAACATTCTTTTGCTAAAGCAAAGGGTATTGCTGTTAATAGAATCAAGGATTAAATATTTTGTGCTATCATTCGAATATTTTATCAGATAGAAAGACACACTAGACGGCAAATCAAAGATGTCGGATGTTGTGGCTATTCCTAGAATGTTTACGGATGATGGAGAATAATGCATTTCACCCAGAAAACCAGAAAGTCCATATTGCCCAATACATTCTGCAATACTAATTATGGTATCTACTGGGAGAAAAACAAAGTTGTTATAATAATCAATGTTTTTTACAACTTCAGGGTAATCGAAATAGGGATTATTAAATGGTATTGTTTCTTGTGCCTTTGCGGCCCCAAGAAAGAACATCACACTAAAGAAAAAAAATGCTTTTTTCATATTTATATTTTTTTAATTTGAAAAACAATTGGTACTCCTGTCCTTTTGCTGATTAATATTGATATTGTGGATGTTGTGTTTTCTGTGAGAATCATCTATCTTTGCAAAGGTACAGAGATATTTTGTTTTTTCAAAATTATTTTTTGGGGGTAAAAAAATCTTTGGGTTTGGATTTTTTTTGTATCTTTGCAAACTGAACCAAAAAAGTTACTCGAATGTAGAATCTTGATTTCCAAGGAGGTGTTATTATGATTGAAACGATTCAGTACAAGTCAATCCGATGGCTTGACATCACCAATCCGAGTGAGGACGACTACCGTCTGCTGTTAGACGACTATCATTTCCACCCCTTGGACATCGAGGACTGCCGCGGCACCACCCAGCGCCCGAAGATAGACGAGTATGACGACTATTATTTCCTCATCCTTCATTTCCCCTATTTCGACAGGGACAACAAGTTTATCCGCATCCGAGAGGTGAAGATTTTCTGGGGCAAGGACTATATCATCACCGTGGGAAAGGCCCATTGGGTGGTGAAGAAGTTCTTCGACGAGATTCAGGAGGACTTGCAGGAGGGCGACGAGGAGACGCAGGAGATGATGGCCACGAGCGACCAGCTGCTCTACCACATCCTCAACCGCCTGATGCTGGAGACCAACACGCTGGTGCAGCGCGTGGGCGCCGAGGTTGACCTTATCAACTACGACATTTTCAACAAGCGTGCCCGCTCGATTATCGAGCAGATTTCGGTCACGCGACGCAATACCATCCTGCTCAATACTACCTTCAAACCTCAGCTGCGGGTGCTCCACATGTTTGAGAGCGGCGGCATCAAGGGCTTTGTCGACCCCGAGCTCATCGACATGGAAGACTACTGGGGCAATATCTTGGACCAGTATCAGAAGATGTTCGACTCCATCGAAGATTTCGGCGAATTGATTGAGGGTTTGTCTCAGACGTTCGACTCGTTGCTGACCAACCGTACCAACGACATTATGCGCGTGCTGACCTATTTCTCGACCATCATGCTCCCCTTGACGGTGGTGGCCAGCTTGTTCGGCATGAATGTCGACTTCCCCTTCGTCACCAGTACCACTGCTTTCTGGGTTATCGTGGGTGTTATGGTGGCGATGATTGTCGCCTTGGTATTCTTCTTCCGTAAGATGACCGGACGGTAGAAGAGTTTTGTGGTCAGTGGTTAGTGGTTAGTTTTTAGTGGAAAAAAAAAAGCCGCCCCCAATGGAGCGGCTTTCTTATGTAATGTAGCGTTACTTCTTGCGGTTGCCTTTGGTGGCATTGTAGAAGATTTTGAGAGCACCGGCCTTGCGGAGTTCCTGCTTGATATCGGTAATCATACCCATACGTACCTTCTGGTCGGCTTTGATAGCCGTGGTGATGAGGGGACGGTCGGCTTCGGGGCGCTGTTCGCGCTCCTGCTCGACAAAGGCGATGATGTCCGATACTTCGGAAATCTGGTCGTTGAGCTGGATACGGGGTTCAGTGCCGTATTTTTTCTGCTGGTCGAGCATGGGGACACCGACATTGATGTAGCTCACGAGGCTCTTCTTTTCAAGTTTGGTCACTTCGGTACCTTGAGGAGGTTTAATCTGGACGTAGAGCGAGCTCTCACGCATGGTGGTAATAACCATGAAGAAGAACAGCAGCATGAAGATAATGTCACTCATGGAGCCCATGTTGAGTGCGGGCGTCTCTTTAGCTTTTTTACCTGTAAAACGTGCCATTATTTACCTCCAATCTTTGTAGGCTCGGCCTCGGAGATGGCCATGGGGATGGCGGTCTCGACGGCTTTGCGCTGTGGTTCACTAAGGTCGGCATAGTGTTTGCCGAAGCGGGTGGTAGACAGTTCGTCGCGCATTTCGTTGATGGCGGCGGTCAGCTCGTTCTGCACTTGCAGGTACATGTCATAAGAAGTACCGCGGTCGTTGCGGAGAGAGATGACGCCTTTGGAAACGTCGTAGGTGCCAAGGAGGTCGATCTGGGTCGGCTTCTTCTCGGGCATATAGGATTTGTTCTGGGGGTTGCCGAGGAATTCCTTGGCACGGTCCTTCAAGTCCTCGATACGACCGTACTCGGTGTTGAAGAGCAACCGGTCGTCCTTATTGACCATCACGACAAAGATATTGCGCTCGTGAACTTCTGGTGCCTCTGCATCCTCAGGCAGGGGAGGAGGCAGCTTACGCGCGATACCCATATCGGAGTTGATGTTGGAGACCATCAGGAAGAAGGCCAACAACAGGAACGAGATATCGGACATCGAGCTTGTATTCAGTCCAGGAGTTTTTCTAGCCATATCTTATTTCTTTTTTAAAGATTTAGCGACTTCGGCATAGATGATGCAGCCGGCGGCTCCGATCACAAGGATATAGACCAGGATGCAGGCTGCGCCGATGAGTTTGGATGTGCCTTCAGTGACATTGAACTTCTCCATCAGGGCGGGGGTCACATCGTTGCCTTTGGCGAGCAGGAAGGCTGCCAGGCAGGCCACGATGGCGACACCGAGGATGATGCAGAATCTCTTGGCGTAGCCGGGAACGCTTTTGAAACGGTCAGCCAGCTTGACACACAAGAAGACGACGATGGCGACGATAGAGAGGACAACCATGGCCACGAGAATCCAGTAGATGGTGTCGAAGAGACCACCTTTCTGGACATCGGCCAGAGTCTTCACATCGCTGCCGTTGTTCATGGCAAAGAGAATCGCGAGCAGGAAGCACACGATGGCAATGCCAAGACCAACATAGGTGATGAGTTTATCTGTTTTTTCTTTCATAATGGTTTCTTTTTTTTACGTTGATAAGTTTATAGGTTTATCAGTTGATAAGTTTTATCTTATCGGATAAGAAAACCATTATTTGTGGTACTTCACGAGGATGTCCATGAAGGAGATGCTGCCGTCTTCCATCTGGTCGACGAGGCTCTCAATCTTGGTGAGGATGTAGTTGTAGAAAATCTGAAGGATGATGGCGACGATAAGACCAAAGATGGTGGTCAACAGAGCCACTTTCATACCGCCAGCGACGACGGTCGGGCTGATGTCACCGGCGACCTCGATATCATCGAAGGCCTGCACCATTCCGACGACGGTGCCGAGGAATCCGAAGGAAGGAGCCAGGGCGATGAACAGACCAATCCAGGTAAGGTTGTTCTCGAGGCGGGCCATCTGGACACCACCGTAGCTGGTGACGGATTTCTCAACGTTCTCCAAGCCTTGGTCGACGCGGTCGAGACCCTGGTAGAAGATGCTGGCCACGGGGCCACGGGTGTTGCGGCAGAGTTCCTTGGCGGCCTCATAGTTGCCGGCTTTCACGTTGTCCTCAATGCCACCGAGGAGTTTTTTTACATTGGTGGTGGCCATGTTGAGATAGAGGATACGCTCGATAACGAGAGCCATACCGAAGATAAGGCAGAGGAGCACGGGGGTCATCCAGCCTGCACCACCCTGGATGTACTTTTCTTTGAGCACCTGGTGGAACGACTTGGTGGTCTCCTCGGCAGCAGCGGTGGCTTCCTCAGCGGGAGCGGCCTCTTCGGCGACCTGTTCGGTAGCCTCAGCAACCTGTTCTGTGGCTTCGGCAGCGGGTTGATCCTGTGCCTTCACGTCATTGAAGTTGGCAAATGTCAACAGTCCGACTATTGACATCAAAGCAATTACTTTTTTCATGATGTTTTTAGTGTGTTGATTATTAAATTATTGATAATATTTGTTCTAATATGTTTCAATGTGCAAATATACACATATTTTCTAATACCGCAAAATTTTCTTTCATTTTTTTCTGCCGACAAGGTTCTCCATGAGCTCGCGCAGAGGTGTTTTCTTTTCTTCTGGAACTTGGATGTCGTTGAGGCATTGCTGTGCTTTCTCAAATTCCTCACTAATGGCTTTATCGAGGGTGGCATGCAGTCCAATAGTGTCATAGAGTGTCATCACTCGGCGTATTTTCTCTTCCTCATCGAAGGTGTCTTGGGGTGAGAAGAGGGTGGTGAGCTCTTTTTTCTGCTCAGGAGAGCATAGATTTAGGGCTGTTATAGGCAGATAGCTTTTCTTGTTGTCACGGATGTCCTGCCCGGTTTTCTTGCCAAAAACGGCAGTATCACCATATCCGTCCAGTAGGTCGTCCTGTAGTTGGAAGGCAAGGCCCATGTGGATACCGAATTCGTAAAGTTTGGCGATTTCTTCTTTTGATGCACCAGCGTAAAGGGCTCCTATCTTGAGCGCTCCTGCCAGCAGCACTGCGGTCTTTTGGCGTATCATGTCCATGTAGTCATCGAGACTTACCTCCTCGAGGCTCAGTGTCTCGAAGTTCATGTCTTTCTGTTGTCCCTCGCAGACTTCGATGGCTGTCTCATTGAAGCACTGTAGGATTTCCTGCAGACGTGGCGATGGTTGGCGTAGGAAGTATCGCCAAGCCAAGGCGAACATGGTATCTCCGCTGAGAATGGCAGTATTGTCCCCCCATTTTGTATAGACTGTTGGCTGGCCGCGTCGCAGGGGCGAGCGATCCATAAGGTCGTCATGTAAGAGGGTAAAGTTGTGGAATGTCTCGATACCGAGGGCGGCACTGCGCACCTCTTCCTCTTTACCACCGAAGAGCGCATTGGCGGCCAGTAGCAGGGTGGGGCGTATACGTTTCCCGCCCAGACGCAATGTGTAGTCGATGGGGTCGTAGAGTTCGTGTGGCTCGAAGACAAATTGCTCTTCTGCGAAAATCTCCGCCACGCGGTCAAGATAATATTTTATATTGTTCATATTATAATTAATAAGCTATTCCGTGTTGTGTGCACCATTTCTGAGCCTCTTTGTGGCCTAGCTTGGCAGCGCGCTTGTAGTTGTTCTGTTCTTGTTTGTTTTTCTTCTGTTTGCCATAGAGTTCTGCAATGTGATAATAGGTCTCAGCATCCTTTTTGTTTATCTCTACGGCATGCTGGTAGCTGCGGATGGCTTTGCCGAATTCTCCCATCTCAGTATAGGTGCGGCCGATGAGGCGGAAGGCTTCGGTCTGATTGGGGGCAATGTGTGTGGCGGTGCGATAGAGCGCCAGTGCCTGGTTGTATTCGGCATTTTTGAAGTAGATATCTCCCAGGCGATTGTAGGCGTTAACGTATGTGCTGTCGTAGCGGATGACTGTTTCCAGACATTCGATGGCATTGTTTTTTTCTCCTTTGAGCAGGTATGCCCAGCCGAGGCAATAGATGAGTTTGATGGAGTTTCGTTCTTCCTTGAGGCCTTTCTTGAGGGTGGCGATGGCCAAGTCGTAGTGGTTACGGTAACAATACATAGTGCCTAGATTGAAGTAGGCGTCGATGTTCTTGGTATCGGTTTGGATGGCTTTTCGGAAGGTTTGGATGGCCTCGTTGTCGTTGCCTTTATAGAAATGGATGATACCGACGACGTTGAGCGCTCTTGCCGACAGAGGATCCTCTTTCTGTGCTTTATGAGCCCAGGTGAGGGCGTTGGTGTAGTTCTCGTCGATGCAGTAGGTCAGCGCCAATGTGGCCATGGCCGATGCGCGGAGTTTATTGTCGTCAGGTGCTGCCAATTCGATAGCTTTTTCTGCTGCTTTTTTAGCGGCAGGCCAGTCTCGAAGCTCACAATGGCATTCGGCGAGATGAGTCAAGGCTGTGGCGCTACTGTCAGCATAAGCGAGCCATCGGGCAGCCTCAGAGAAGTGCTCTAGGCGTTGCAGCAGTAGCCCTAAGCGCAGGCGTGCCTGCGCATTTGTGTCCACAGCCTCACGGTAATAGCCGACAGCAAGGTCGTTGAGACCTTTGCTATCGGCATTGATACCTTTCTCGAGGCTTCCCTGGGCATGAATACCTAGAGACAGCGAGATAGTGGCGGTTAGTATAAGCAGTTTACGAAGCATTATCCAAGGGAGGCAATCTGAGCCTTGAGGGCGGCGATTTTGGTCTCGGCGTCGCGCTGTTTGTTGCGCTCCTTCTCGATGACTGCCGCGGGGGCGCCATTGACGAACTTCTCGTTGGAGAGTTTCTTCAGCACGCTGTTGAGGAAGCCTTCAGCATACTTCAGATCTTCCTGCAGTTTCTTCAGTTCCTCGTCTTTGTTGACGTTCTCAGGCATCGGTACGAAGCACTCCATGGTACCCACCATGAATGAGAGGGCACCTGCGGGCTTTTCCTTGATTTCGTTGATGGCACTGACGTTGGCCAGCTTGCGCACGATACCGTAGAAATGGTCGAAGCGATAGCGCTCGTCGGCAGCGATGAAACTCACCTCCAGTGCCTCTTTGGGCGAGAGGTTGCGTGTGTTGCGGATATTGCGCACACCGGCGATGACCTCGCGGGCGGTGTCGAACTCGTCGAGCATCCGCTGGTCGAAGAAGACGCTGGTGGGCATGTGCTGGTTCATGATGCTGTAGTTGGCATTGATGAACTGCTGCTGCTCCTCGCTCTTGCCGATGCCCTGCAGGGTATGCCATATCTCTTCGGTGACGAAGGGCATGAAGGGGTGCATCAGGAGCATCAGGCGGCTGAAGATATTGAGGGTAGCGTCGTAGGTCTCGCGGTCGATGGGGGTGCCATAGGCGGGCTTCACCATCTCGAGGTACCACGAGCAGAAATCGTCCCAGATGAGCTTATAGGTAGCCATCAGGGCCTCGCTGAGGCGGTACTGGTCGAAGTCTTTCTCAATCTCCTCGATGACCTGCGCCATGCGCTGCTCCATCCACTGGACGGCGACTTCGTTGTTTCCGGAATCTCCGGAATTTCCGGATTCTCCGGAAACCTGCCAGCCAGACACCAAGCGCAGGGCGTTCCACATCTTGTTGCTGAAGTTGCGGCCTTGCTCGCATATCTTCTCGTCGAAGAGGATGTCGTTGCCGGCAGGGGCGGTGAGCAGCATGCCCATACGGACGCCGTCGGCACCGTATTCTTCCATCAGCTTGATGGGGTCGGGGCTGTTGCCGAGCGACTTGCTCATCTTACGGCCCAGCTTGTCACGCACCACGCCGGTGAAGTAGACGCTGCGGAAGGGCACTTTGTGGAGGTATTCCTCACCGGCCATGATCATACGGGCCACCCAGAAGAAGATGATGTCGGGGGCGGTGATGAGGTCGACGGTGGGGTAGTAGTAGTCAATCTCCTTGTTGCCGGGATTGTTGATGCCGTCGAAGAGACTGATAGGCCACAGCCATGAACTGAACCATGTGTCGAGGGCATCCTCGTCCTGACGCATCTCGCCGGTGTAGCCATATTTCTCTTTGGCGATCTTGCGGGCCTCCTCTTCGTTGACAGCCACGACAATCTCCTCCTTGCCGTTTACCTCGAGGTACCAAGCCGGGATGCGGTGGCCCCACCAGAGCTGGCGACTGATGCACCAGTCTTGGATGTTCTCCAGCCATTGACGGTAGGTGTTCTTGTATTTCTCGGGGTAGAACTTAATTTCGTCGTTCATCACGGGCGGCAGAGCGATGTCGGCAAAGTGCTGCATCTTGAGGAACCACTGCAGCGACAGACGCGGCTCGATGGCGGTGTCGGGGTTGCGCTGTGAGTAGCCCACCTTGTTGGTGTAGTCCTCGACCTTTTCCATGAGGCCGGCGGCTTCGAGGTCTTTGGCAATCTGTTTGCGGCAGGCGAAACGGTCCATGCCGACATAGAGGGGCGACTGCTCCGAGATGGTGCCGTCGGCGTTGAAGATGTCGATGGTCTCAAGGTTGTGGGTCTTGCCTAGGTTGTAGTCGTTGATGTCGTGGGCGGGGGTTACCTTCAGGCAACCGGTACCGAACTCGATGTCAACATAGCGGTCCTCGATGACCGGCACCTCGCGGCTCACGAGGGGCACGATGACGCGGTGGCCGCGGAGCCACTGGTTCTTCGGGTCTTTGGGGTTGATACACATGGCGGTATCGCCCATGATGGTCTCGGGACGCGTGGTGGCGACTACGGCATAGTAACCCTTCTCATCCTTGTGGATGATGTTGCCGGATTCCGGATCTTCCGGAATTTCCGGAGTTTCTGGATTGGCTAAATAATATTTCAAGTAATAGAGCTTCGAGCGCTCTTCCTTGTATTCCACCTCCTCGGTGGAGAGGGCAGTGAGAGCCTTGGGGTCCCAGTTGATCATTCGAAGACCTCGGTAGATAAGGCCTTTGTTGTAGAGGTCTACAAAGACCTTGGTGACGCTTTCGCTGCGGGTGTCGTCCATGGTGAAGGCCGTGCGGTCCCAGTCGCAGCTGGCGCCGAGTTTGCGGAGTTGCTGTAGGATGATGCCGCCATGCTTGTGGGTCCACTCCCAAGCATGCTCGAGGAACTGCTCACGGGTGAGGTCGTGCTTCTTGATGCCCTGTTCGGCGAGCTGTTTCACCACCTTGGCCTCGGTGGCGATAGAGGCGTGGTCGGTGCCGGGCACCCAGCAGGCGTTCTTGCCTTGCATGCGGGCGCGGCGCACCAGCACATCCTGGATGGTGTTGTTGAGCATGTGACCCATGTGGAGCACGCCCGTCACGTTGGGCGGCGGAATGACCACGGTATAGGGCACACGGTTGTCGGGCTCCGAGTGGAAGAGTTTCTTTTCAAGCCAGAATTGATACCATTTTTCCTCAATTTGTCGAGGATCGTATTTTGATGCTAACTCCATAGATGCTTTTTCTTAAAATTATTTCTTAGTGCTTTGGAGGGTTGTTTTATTTTTTGTGCTCTTTAATGAGGTCGTATTTTTTTTAGCATTTCTGCTCTCTTGATAGGTCTTTGCTTTTTGCTCCCATTTCTCGGGATTGAGGGGAATGGAGAAGCCGACACCGAAGTTCAGGCCGTTGAGTTCTTTAAATTTGGGAACAATCTCGTAGCCAACGGAGAAATGTACCATCCACAGGTTCACTACTATCGATGGAGCCATGGTGAAATAGGTGTTTGATTCACTCTCCCATGTGTTGGTGGTGGCATCGAAAAGTTTGTCCTTGGCTTTGTCAAATCCCAGCACCAGCATTGGGCGGAAAGACACGGCACCCCAGCCGGTAACATCCTCATCGAAGTTGTATCCTATCCAGCCAAAGCGCATCGACCATGTAGGCTCGCGTTTCTCTTTGTTCGCGGTAATTACATATTCCGTACCGTCGCCGAAACCTACTGACAAGAGAGAACCGCCAGCCAACGAGAAACCATAGGGGTATCCGGGCTGATAGCTGTAGCCTATCATCTTGGACCACTGGTGTTCGATGTTAAAGAAATCTTTTCCGTTGTTCTGGGCAAAGATGGCAGCTGTCAGCGAAAGCATCGCTACCAAAAGAATACTTTTTTTCATTATTGTTAATTTTTTGATTAATAATTTGCACTCTAAAATCTTGAGAATGGGTGTTTACGCCACCAGAGGATGAGCAGGAAGCCGATGAGCATGCCACCGAGATGGGCGAAGTGGGCCACGCCGTCGTAGGAGTAGAACACACCCTGTATTATCTCGATGGCAATCATGCCGGTAATGAACCACTTTGTCTTGATGGGCATGAGAAAGTAAAGGTAGATATACTCGTTGGGAAAGGTCATGCCGAAAGCCAGCAGCAAGCCGTAGACGGCGGCCGAGGCTCCCACAGTGACGTGCAGACCAGGAATGAACGAATAGAGTATTCCCGCTCCGATACCACAGGCAAGATAATAGATGAGGAAACGTTTGGTACCCCAGAAGTTTTCCATGGCGGCACCGAACATCCATAGGTTGAACATGTTGAAGAAGATGTGGCTGAAGTTGGCGTGCATGAACATGTAGGTCACTGGCTGCCAGAGTCGGAAACAGCCTTCGGGGTTGTATGCAGGCACATCCTGACTCCACAGAGCGAAGGCATTGCCAATGAAGATACCCTGTCTTTGCAACACATAGTCGGCAGCAAAAAACAGTGCGTTAATGATGAGTAGGTGTTTGACAGCCGGGGGGAGCAGGCTGAATCCTTGGGGTTGGTATTGTGTCATTTCAGTAATTCCTCGGGTTTAACAATAGTGATGATTTTTTTGCCACTGGGCGAAGTTTCGGCCATGGGACAGGCAAAGAGGTCTGCCACCAGCTGTTGCATCTCTTCTTGACACAGAGTCTTGCCGGGTTTTACGGCCATCTGACGCGCCAAGGAGGTGCAGAGGCTTTGGCTCCGGTTGTTGAATCGCTGTAGCATCGAGCTCTTGTAGTCGGTCAGCATGTGGTCGAAGCAGTCCTGCAACTCGTTCTCCTTGATGTCGGGCGGTGTGGCGGTGACCACGAAGGTGCACTGTCCCATGGGGTCGATGGCGAAGCCGTAGTCACGCAGGTCGGGCAGCAACTCGGCAAACATCTCGGCATCGGCGGCGGAGAATTGGCAGTTGACGGGGAAGAGCAGTGTTTGGGATGTGGGGGTGGCGGCACTCGCTGTCAGTTTGTCGAACAACACGCGCTCGTGGGCCCGTTGCTGGTCGATGACCGCCAGACCCGACGAGAGGGTGGTGACAATGTAGCGGTTCTGCAGCTGCAGGCAGGAATTAGCAGGAGTGGCAGGAACGGGAGCAGCAGCAGGAATGATAGTGTCTGTAAGGTCCTTAAGGTTCCTAGAGTCTCTAAGGTCCCTAGGGTCTTTAAACTCTTTGTCAAGATGGAGGTGAGTTTGTGCAGGTGTTGCGCTAAATGGGTTGTAACTTGGGTTGTAGCTTATCTTCGGTGCCGGGGGCATATAGCCTTTGGGAGCCGGCGGGATGTTGAATTCAGGTGGCGTGTTGAACTCTAGCTCGGTGGCCAGTGTGAACTGCCCCAGGGCTTTCTTCACCGCAGACCGTAGGATGGCGAACATGGCGTGCTCGTCGACGAACTTCACCTCGGTCTTGGTAGGGTGGATGTTGATGTCGATGCGCGATGGGTCCACCGTGAGCCCTATGAAGTAGGAGGGGTAGCAGTGGTCGGGCAGCATGCCTTCATAGGCGCGTTCCACCGCCGCACTCAGCGCGGGGTGCTTGATGAAGCGGCCGTTGACAAAGAGGTACTGCTCGCCACGGGTCTTGCGCGCATATTCAGGCTTTCCTACAAAGCCTTTGATTTTTAATATGTCGGTATTCTCTTCCACGTTGAAGAAGCGCTCTTTGTAGTTGTTGCCGTAGAGTTGGCTGATGCGCTGCAACATGCTGCCGGCCTTCAGGTCGTAGAGCACCTTGCCGTTGCTCGTCAAGGTGAAGCCTAGGTCGTAATGTATCAGGGTCACTCTGCGGAACACCTCTTCTATATGACTCAACTCCACGCTGTCTTTCTTCAAGAAATTGCGGCGGGCTGGCACATTGTAGAAGAGGTTCTTCATGGCCAGCGAGGTGCCCGGCGGGCAGGCCGTGGGCTGTTGGCTGACAATCTGAGACCCTTCGATAACCACCTGTGTTCCCAGCTCGTTGTCGTGCTGTCGGGTGCGCAGCTCCACCTGTGCGATGGCAGCGATGGAGGCTAAAGCCTCGCCGCGGAACCCCATGGTTTGGATGGCAAAGAGGTCGTCCGAGCGGTGTATCTTGCTGGTGGCGTGACGTTCAAAGCAGAGACGTGCATCGCTGTCGCTCATGCCGCAGCCGTTGTCAATCACCTGTATCAGCGTCCTCCCGGCATCTTTCACCACCAGGTCTATCTGAGTGGCACCGGAATCCATGGAGTTCTCCAACAGCTCTTTGACGGCACTGGCGGGACGGTCCACCACTTCGCCGGCCGCTATCTGGTTGGCTACGCTGTCAGGCAATATGTTGATAATATCCACGTGTTAAGTGTTCTGTGTTTAGTGTTCGGTAGTTTAGTGTTTGTTTTTCTTCTCGTATTCCTCGAAGAAACGCAGCAGACTCTTGATGGGGAGTACCTTGTTCATGATGATATCGCGCTTTTCGTTGAGAATAATCATTGTCGGGGCACCATGCACGTTGTAGGCTTCCTGATAGTCAATATTGACATTGGGGCCCCCTACGTTAATCCAATTGAAGTTGTGTTCTTTCACATATTTTTTCCACTTCGCCACGTCGCTCTCGTAGCCTACGGCGTAGACCTCGAAGGGGCGGTAGGGGGCGGTGAGCAGCGAGTCGTAGAGCACCTTGAGTTCGGCACTTTGCTCCTGGCAGTGGTGGCAGTCGGGGTCCCAGAACCACAGAATGACGTATTTGGTCGGGAAACGGTGGCTGCTAATCCAGTCGTCGGGATTCGTGCTCTGATTGGTGTCGGCCATCCACAATTCCTGGCCGTGGACACCGATGAGGCTCTGGCGGATACGGTTGTAGTTGTAACGCATGTTGTGCAGCGTGCCCTCGGAGGCCCAGGGACAGCGGCCTTTCAGGTAGTATTCGCCAGCCAGGTGGCACCACACGGCATCCCATCCAATATTGCGTGTCGAACGGAAATAGCGTGGTTCAATGTGGTCGAAGACATAGCGCAACAGTTCGGTGTTGTCGCCAATGCGGGCGGCCAGACGGTCGATTTCCTTGATAATGGTGTCGCTGTCGGCATGGTAAAGCATACCGTAGAAGAAGTAGTTCAACTTGTTATAGAGGTTCGGCGTGTAAAGCATCTCTTCTATCGGTAGGGGGGGCGTTACGGAAAACATCTTGTCCCAGTAGTGTTTTCTGAAATAATATGCCTTGTCCTCCACCGAGTCGGGTACATCGCCGTCGTCGAAGAGGTTCACCAAGTCGAAGAACAACTGTGCTTTTTTAGGGTGACGCGTCGCCTCCTCATAGGCTTTCATCTCGTCGATGAGTGCTTTCTCATCTTTCTCTGCCTGCTCCTTGGTGGCGGAGACCTTCTTGCGTTTGCCGATCTCGGTCATCCGTTGCTTGGCATCGCTGATTTTGGCCAGATAGCCAAACATCTGGCTGTTGGCTACACTGCCGGTGACCTTCACCGTCTTGGGTGTTAGGTTGGCATCTGCTGTGATGGTAAATCGGCGGCTGTCATCGATGACGAAGTCGCCGATGGCTTTTTCTTTGTCTTGGCGTACCAGGGCATAGATGCCTCGTTTCAAGTTGTTTTTACCTTTGAAGATATAGGTACCGGCCTTGGTGGCGCGGGCTGAATCGACCACCTGTAGCTGGTCGCGGAAATGGCGGGCTATATATAGTGTGCTGTCAGTCTGTCCTTCCAAATGGAATTCCATCTTGTACGGCTGGGCACTAGCTCCAAAAGCCAGCCCAAGCATCAGTGTCAACACAATACGTTTCATTTTTTAGTTTTACTTTTTGTCTGTAAAATTTAAATATATATAACGTACTCCACACCCGTTTATTGTATAATTAGTAAAAACTTTTTTTTATTATTCTGCTTAGATTCTCATTATGCTGAAAACATGAAAGATACCGGTATTTCTAAATATTTTCAAATACTGTATTCTGTTTTTTTTCTATACATATGATGTCTTTTCTCTGTAACAAATACAGAGTATCTACAGAGCATATACAGAGAAGATACTATTAAATGCCTAATTTATAGTCTATTAATTAGGAGCAGTTTTTGACGAAAAAATAGATTTGTTAGGGGGATTAGAGGTTGAGGTAGGCTGTAAAGAGGAAGGATAGATTGTCCTTGGGGTCGGAGAAGTGGTAGGCAGCTGACGCGGGGGTGAGGCGGTAGACTACGGCAGCACCCCAGAAGACCTGTCCCCAGATGAGGATTCCGTCGATGCCGGCACCCACTTCAGCGATGCCATGGTCGGGAGCTATGTAATCGTTTTTCTCCCAGGTATTTCCCCAAGCGGCGTTGGCAAGCAGGAAAGGATAAGGTGCAGTACCGATTTCGAGGATATTGTTGTATAATTCGATGAGGGATTTTTGGGTGGTGAGTTTGAGACTGGCCATTCCGAAGAAGTTGACAGTGAATTCGCTGATACGTGCTGTGAGGAGTGAGTGATTGAGAAGGATGGGGCTGCTCCAGGTGCCACCGAGGTCGAACATACGGCTATAAGGGGCATTGGGCGTGGTGATACCCCCTTGGGCGTAAATACCGAGTTTTAGGAATGATAATTTGAACGAGCGGTCATATTGCGTAAGCAGGTTCAGGTGTCCTTGGACGTTTCCGCCCTCCTGACGGCTGCATCCGCCCAGCAGTTTGGCACTCCAACCCCAACGTTGTATGAGGTAAAGTTGTCCTTCTATAAAGTCGTTGTAGGTTAGAATTTTGAGGTCGTTGTAGGAGGAAGGATAGGCCAGCGCCCAGAGGTCGGGACTGCCGGCGGCCCAATAGAGCGGACGTTCACGAGAGAGTCGCAGTTCGAGGCTTGCAGAAAGCCATTTGTTTATTTTTTGTGAGCGTCCAACGGTGAGACGGTAGGTGTCGCTGAAGAGTCGTGTCATGAGGCTTCCTGGTGTTGTGAGGATGGCTAGGGTGGGGGTGGCTAGGGTGCGCGAGGCATCGGCCGTCAGGTCGTGGAAGAAGGACATGTAGGTGTGGCTCTGACGCTTGGAGGCTCCCTGCAGGTCGGCTTTCAGCCCCCATTTGAAACGCAGGTCTCCGTAACCATAAGCACCGTAGGCGGAGAGCGAGAGAGTTTTGAAACCGCAGGGTTTTTCTATTTGTGCCAGCTCTTTTTCGGTTTTGAAATTGATGTCGTATTGCAGTCCCAAACCCCAGCGTGATTTCTCGTAGAGGTTGTAGTTGTAGATATGGTCGGGGTCGAGCCAGAGTTTGTTTTTCGACTCCGAAGATGACAGTTGTATCAATTGGGACATTGCGCTCATTGGCAATGCCATAAAGCACAATGCAATAAAAAAAGTCTTTTTCATATCGGTTGCAAAATTACACTTTTTTTTCAAAAATTAAATAAAATGTGTATTTTTGCAAATTATTATTGTATCAAAAATATTAAATAATAAACAGATATGCAAAGAGATAACGAGATTTTCGACCTCATCCGCAAAGAGCGTGAGCGTCAGACCAAAGGCATCGAGCTGATTGCCTCCGAGAACTTCGTCAGCGACCAGGTGATGGAAGCCATGGGCTCCGTCATGACCAACAAATACGCCGAAGGCTACCCCGGCAAGCGCTACTATGGCGGCTGCCAGATTGTCGACCAGAGCGAGACCATCGCCATCGAGCGCGCCAAGAAGCTCTACGGTGCCTGCTGGGCCAACGTGCAGCCCCACAGCGGTGCACAGGCCAACATGGCCGTGTTCCTGGCCTGCCTCAACAGCGGCGATACCTTCATGGGCATGGACCTCAACCACGGTGGTCACCTCTCGCACGGCAGCCCCGTCAACTTCTCCGGTATCAACTACAAGGTGGTTGGCTACCAGGTGAAGGAAGAGACCGGCACCGTCGACTATGAGGACATGGAGAAGAAAGCTCTCGAGTTCCGTCCGAAGCTCATCATCGGTGGCGGCAGCGCCTACAGCCGTGACTGGGATTGGGCCAAGATGCGCGAGATTGCCGACAAGATTGGTGCCATCCTCATGGGCGACATCAGCCACCCCAGCGGCATGATTGCCAAGGGCTACCTGAACAACGCTGTCAAGTATTGCCACATCGTCACCACCACCACCCACAAGACCCTCCGCGGACCTCGCGGCGGTATGATCCTCATGGGTCAGGACTTCGACAATCCTTGGGGCAAGACCACCCCGAAGGGTGAGATCAAGAAGATGAGCGCCCTGCTCGACAGCGCCGTGTTCCCCGGCACCCAGGGCGGTCCTCTGGAGCACGTCATCGCCGCCAAGGCCGTCGCCCTCGGCGAGGCTCTGACCGACAGCTACGACCAGTACATCCAGCAGGTGATGAAGAATGCCAAGGTGATGTGCGAAGCCTTCGTCAACAAGGGCTACAAGGTCATCAGCGGCGGTACCGACAACCACCTGATGCTCATCGACCTCCGCACCAAGTTCCCTGAACTCACTGGTAAGGAAGCCGAGAACGCCCTCGTGGCCGCCGACATCACGGTGAACAAGAATATGGTGCCCTTCGACAGCCGCAGCGCCTTCAAGACCAGCGGTCTGCGCGTCGGAACGCCCGCCATCACCACCCGTGGCCTGAAAGAGGGCGACATGCAGGTGATTGTGGACATGATTGACACTGTCCTCTGCAACCCGACCGACGAGGCCGTCCGCGCCAAGATTACTGGTCAGGTCAACGAGATGATGCAGAACCGTCCTCTCTTCGCCTGGTAAGATTCTAATCAATAGGTCCTTAAGGTCCTTAAAGTCACTAAAGACCTTAAGGATCTTTTTGTTTTAACCGTTAACACTTAACCAATATCAATGAACATCCTTGTCACTGGCGGAGCCGGATTTATCGGCACCCACACATTGATAGAACTTTATAAGGCAGGCCACACTGCCGTGGTGGTCGACAACCTCAGCAACAGCAATCCCGTCGCCCTTCAGCGTGTGGAGGAACTAATCTCCTCAGGCTCCCCCTCTAAGTTAGAGGGGGTGGCAGCCCAACGGGCTGACGGGGGCGTGTGTAAAATACCTTTCTATAAGGTAGATATCCGCGACCGCGAAGGTTTGGAGAAAGTCTTTGCCGCCCATAAGTTCGATGCCTGTATCCACTTTGCCGGCCTCAAGGCTGTGGGTGAGAGCGTGGAGAAGCCTTGGGAATACTACGAGAACAACATCAATGGCACGTTAGTGCTTGTTGACGTGATGCGCAAGCATGGCTGCAAGAACATCATCTTCAGCTCCAGCGCCACCGTCTATGGTGACCCCGCGGAGATTCCCATCACGGAGAACTGCCCCAAGGGACAGTGCACCAACCCCTATGGCTGGACCAAGAGCATGCTCGAGCAGGTGCTCATGGACATCCAGAAGGCCGACCCCGAGTGGAACGTGGTGCTGCTGCGCTACTTCAACCCCGTGGGAGCGCATCCCAGCGGCAAGATAGGGGAGAACCCCAACGGCATCCCCAACAACCTCATGCCCTATATCACTCAGGTGGCCGTGGGCAAGCGCAAGGAGCTGGGGGTCTTCGGAAACGACTACCCCACGCCCGACGGTACCGGCGTGCGCGACTATATCCATGTTGTCGATCTCGCCGCCGCCCATGTGTGTGCATTGAAAGCCATCGACCGCAAATGCGGCTTAGGTATATATAATGTAGGAACGGGTAACGGTTATTCGGTGCTTGATATGGTCAAAGCCTTCATTCGTGTCAATGGTGTCGACGTGCCCTACAGCATCAAGCCTCGCCGTGCCGGCGATATCGCCACCTGCTACTGCAATCCTGCCAAGGCCAAAGCCGAGTTGGGCTGGGAAGCCAAGTACGGTATCGACGATATGGTCCGCGACAGCTGGAATTGGCAAAAGAACAATCCCGAGGGGTACTAATCTTTCATGTATTCTTTGGCATACGCCACGTAATGTGCCGCGTTGTCGGTCTGCCCGGGACGGGTGGGCTTGATATACTTGGCTGGAACACCGCCCCAGATCTCATGGGGCGGTATTTTTGTGCCCTGCAGCACCAGTGCTCCGGCGGCCACGATGGCGCCTTCTCCCACCTCGCAGTCGTCGAGCAGCGTGGCCCCCATGCCGATGAGGGCGCCGTCGTGGATGGTGCAGGCATGCACGGTGACGTTGTGGCCGATGGTCACGTCGTTGCCGATATGCGTGGGGCCGGTGTCGTGTGTCACATGGATGCAGGAACCGTCTTGCACGTTGCTTCGGTCGCCGATAGTGATGGGGGCCACGTCGCCTCGCACCACGGCGTTGAACCACACCGAGCACTGGTCGCCCAGCGTCACATCACCCACCAACGTGGCGTTCTCGCTGAAATAACACTCTTTGCCCCACTTCGGGGATTTGCCTTTATATGATTTGATTAATGCCATGATAGTTGCTAATTTGAGGCTGCAAAAATACATCTTTTTCTCCGCATGGCAAAATATTTTCTGGTTGATTTCCTCACTTCCTCCAATTGGTCGATATGCTTAATTTTGAATAGCCGATAACAAATATTTTTTGTTGACTGAAAATATATTTGTATCTTTGCATCGAGAAATCTAGAAAATATTATGACATAAAATATAGAAATAATAAAGAAAACATAGATCTTGACGTACTTGTTCTTCTGTAACAAATGACTGGTAATCATAGAGACTGAGAATGAGATTACGGAGAGTTCCCGCGTTGGCGTGGAATGTTCGTACCTTATTTAGTCAAAGGCTTTTACCAGTCGCCTGTTACAGAAATAAGGATTAACAACGAAGGTTTCATGCCTTTTTTTATATCCTTATTTCAACATTGGCTTCCGACTCTATGGATGGAAAGTGAATTAATTAATCATAATAAAACTGAAGAGCCAACAGGATAAAACGGGCACTTGAAAAATGAGGAGAACTTTTATATTTATTGCGGCATTTATTATTTGCAGCATGACTGCATTTGGACAAAACAAAGGTACAAAGAAAAAAACTCCAGTCGCACCTAAAGTAGAGCAATTATGTAATCTGCAAGGAACTGTTCAATATAAGTATAACGACTATGTGGGTTATAAGATAGATATTGGTGCAGAAGTATATGTATATTCCGTAGAGAAGTTTTCTCACATATATACGCTATGGCAAGAATATGAAAAATTGGTGAAATATAAAATGACTTATCTTGAATATAAAGAATACAATATCTCCGATGCAAATAGACGAAGCATATCTTCTTTTTCAAAAGAAAGGGAGGCTCAATTGGATTCCGTACAGGGCCAGTTACTGAGTGAGTATATTAAAGCAAAAGATGAGTATGTTAACCTGTCTCTCATTGATAATTCTGGAAAATATTCTATGTCATTGCCATATGGAGAATACATAGTAGTGTTTAAATCCAAAAACAGGACTCGTCCTACATTATTTGAATTATTAGGGAGACTGTATTTTGATAAAATAAACGCAAACAAACCGGCTCTACTTATCAGTTGCGATTTTGATTATTAAAGCAAAAAAAATATTTTTTAGTGCAAGGGCATGGTTTTAAAACCATGCCCTTGGATTTTTTCGAGGATAATTACTTGTGGATTTTTGATACGAGGGAGGAGCAATGAATACAAGATTGTTGATAAAAAATATTGCCAACTCACTATTCTTTTGTATTTTTGCAAAAAAATGAATATGGATCTAAAAGAGTTTAATGGCACTTTGTTTGAGTTGTACGACAGATTGTTCTCTGCCGACGATATCAAACGGAATCAGGCCTGTACAGAAGCACTTGGGCTGATTGACAAGATAGAAAGCGAAAGTCATAAAAATGACGTTCGAAAGATGATTGTGTTTCATTTGTTTGATGCCCGACGCTTCCAGGAAGCCCACGAGTGTATTAAGGCAATGAAACAATCGGACGATTATTACTATAGCATGGCAGGGCATCAAGCTGCGATTGAATACTGCAAAATATGTGACATCGCTAATCTTGAACAAGCCATTAGGAATGCTCAGTCGTTGGCTAAGCAGTCGGGACACAAGGCCGATTATGCTGTCTGTTGTATGGAGCACTCAAAGTATTTATATCAAAATGGGAAATACGACGATTGTATTGAGGTTTTAGGTGATGTCATTGTGATTGCTGAGGAGCTGAAAAACGTAAGGTTTGAATTGGGTGCAAAATATTACACTTCGTTGGCATTGTATTGGAAAGGGCACAAAGACATGGCATTGGAGATATTGCGCGAAGTGTCCGAGACAGCCTGCGATGTTAGAAGTCAACACGTCGCCATGTTCTCAGAATTGAAGCGTGCGGAGATACTCAGTGAGGTTGGGAGAAAGGACGAGGCCTTGAACATATTAAAACAATGGTGCGATAATTTTGAGACTCAGTTATGATGGATTGGTCAAGATGGGCATCAGAGCCGAAGGGTAACTTGGACGATTATCCGTCGATAATCGATATAATTGAGAGTATTATCAGAGAGGAAGATAATCGGGTGAGTGTCAAATATCCCCTACTTCACAATCATACATCGTTAAGCCTGTTGGAGCGGCCCGGACGTTATATCATCATGTCGCCAACAGGCGATAATAACAATGTTGAGTTATTGCCGGTTAGCAAAAGCAGGATGACCTATTACCGTGGACAAAGCAAATACCATTCACCCTGTAAACCATCTCTATTTAGGAACGAGAGAGAAATGAGCAGGAATGTGCTTGTGTCAAGCCTGCAAATCGCTGAGTTGTTCTGCTGTTTGCGGAAACACCCTGTTATTTGGGACATAATGCAGACTAGACTCAACTTTCAGAACAAAATATTCAATGTTCCGATACCTATTCATTTCGAGGGTTTGGCACAACACTACGGCATCAAGACTAGCTATTTGGATATTACAGCCGACAAGTGGGTTGCTGCGTTCTTTGCAACTACAATGAATGAAAATGATGAATACAAACCAGTCGATACCAATAACGCTAATCACCCCAAATACGGTGTGTTTTACAGATATCCGTGGGTGATGCCCGATGGCAGTATCCGAAAAGATGAGGTACACGCGATTGGTTTGCAGTATTTCAATCGTCCCGGAAGGCAGTCCGCATTGGTTATCAAACAGAATGAGAATGACGACTTTGACACTATGGAAGGTGTTGAGAAGATATTCTTCCGTCATGATAATAAAGCCACAAAACTCATTTATGATTTAAGCCTGCAGGGACGTCGTTTCTTCCCACAGGATTCTTTAGCATCAATTATCAATAAGTTTGTTAAGGGAACGGCGTTCTCAAGAGAAGCTGTCCTGACATGCAACGAGACCGACTTCCCATTCGTAACGCATGATGCTTTTGTCCATTGGGTGAAAGACAACAACTTGACAATAATGGATGCGCCCCAGTTGGTGTTCGACCCCAAGGAGGTCCGGCAAGAATTTGAATATTGGAACAAAGAAGGCAAGCAGCGGTTCATGAACCAAATATACACATTACCCGTGTTTAGACTACCGATAAGCTAATTTTATTTGCCAGCATCGGCAAAATTCGTATCTATCCACCGTGTTCTGATATGAAATCTTGCCGATAATATGCTTTAAATCCTAGAATTGATTGAACTTTTATTCTCTTGATCCTTTGAACTTTTAAACTCTTGAAGCCTCTTTATTGTGTCACATACACACGCCAGCTGCCGTCCTTGTCGCCACACTCTACGTATTTCTTTTCCAGCAACTGAACCAGCAGCTTCTGGATAGCTGCCACGCTGATACCCGTCAACTCTTTCATGTCTGCCAGGGTCAGCGTAGGCTGCGACTGCGTCGCGTTCAGTCACTATACGGCTGGACAACCACGTCATGCGGCAGCTCGGAGCTTAACGCTGAATGGGGGATTCGGTTATTCCTTCGCGAACAGAATCAAATCGTTGCTTCTGTCCTAAAAATACAAAATATCTTTGAAATGGTTGTAGTATTACAACCTTTTTGGTATTTTTTTATTGCTTTCACATTTTTGGCCGAATTATAATCAATGAAAATGCTTTATTTGCAGTTTGTAGACGCACTATGTTAGGTAGATTACCGAAGAATTGTCGAAGGGTCATCGGACTGACACATGGACTGCCATTTTGGCAGTCCTTTGTTGTTGGTATGGTTATTGCTTTGAGGGTCAGTGAAAATAACGTTGATACGTTGATAGGTTGATACGTTAAAATAAACGAATAATAAATAAAAACCAAATAACTATGACCTTAGACAAGTTCACAATTAAAGCGCAGGAAGCCGTGCAGAAGGCGCAGGAGGTGGCCCTCGGAGGGCAGCACCCCGCCATCGAGACGGCACACCTGCTGAAGGGGCTCCTCTCGGAAGACGAGAATGTGACACCCTACCTCCTCAAGAAGATGGAGGTCAACATCCCCCGCCTGACGCAGCAGGTGGATGAAATCTTAAACTCTATGCCGCGCGTTAGCGGCGGTCAGGTGTACCTCAGCTCCGATGCCAACCAAGCCCTTGTGGCCGCACAGCAGCGCGCCACCAAGATGAACGACGAGTTCGTCAGCGTGGAGCATCTGCTGCTGGGTATCCTCAGCGGTCGCGACCGCGTGAGCCAACTGCTGAAAGATGCCGGTGTCAACGAGAAGGCACTCCTCGCCGCCATCCAGGACCTCCGCAAGGGCTCCAAGGTGACCAGCCAAAACCAGGAGCAGACGATGAATGCCTTGAACAAGTATGCCAAGAACCTCAACCAGCTGGCGCAGGCCGGCAAGCTTGACCCCGTCATCGGACGTGATGAGGAGATTCGTCGTGTGCTGCAGATTCTTAGCCGCCGTACCAAGAACAACCCTATCCTTATCGGTGAACCCGGTGTGGGTAAGACCGCTATCGCCGAGGGACTTGCACAACGTATCGTCAGTGGCGACGTGGCCGAGAACCTTCGTAGCAAGACTATCTACAGTCTCGACATGGGTGCACTTATCGCCGGCGCCAAGTACAAAGGCGAGTTTGAGGAACGACTGAAGAGTGTTATCCGCGAGATTAATGAATCCGACGGCGAGATTATCCTCTTCATCGATGAGATTCACACCCTCGTGGGTGCGGGTGGGGGAGAAGGTGCAATGGATGCCGCCAACATCCTCAAGCCGGCTTTGGCAAGAGGTGAACTTCGCGCCATCGGTGCTACGACCCTCGCTGAGTACCAGAAGTACTTCGAGAAAGACAAAGCCCTGGAGCGTCGTTTTCAGAGCGTGCTCATCGACGAGCCCTCGGTGCCCGACACTATCAGCATCCTCCGTGGCCTGAAGGAGCGCTACGAGGTGCACCACCGTGTGAGAATCAAGGACGAGGCCATCATCGCCGCCGCCGAGCTCTCGCACCGCTACATCTCCGACCGTTTCCTCCCCGACAAGGCCATCGACCTTATCGACGAGGCGGCTGCCAAGTTGCGTCTGGAAATCGACTCGGTGCCCGAGGAACTTGATGAGATAGAGCGCCGTATCCGTCAGCTGGAGATTGAGCGCGAAGCCATTAAAAGAGAAAACGACCAAGACAAGATTGCCCAGCTCGACAAGGAACTGGCCGAACTCCGCGAGCAGCGCGACCAGATGAAGGCCCGCTGGCAGAACGAGAAGCAGGTGGTCGAGGCCATCCAGGCCGAGGTGAAGAACATAGAGAGCTACAAGTTCGAGGCCGAGCAGGCCGAGCGTGCCGGCGACTACGGCAAGGTGGCCGAACTGCGCTATGGCCGCATCAAGGAGGCCGAGAAGAAGGTGCAGGAGTTCAAGGACCAGCTGAAGCAGATGCAGGCCGACAACGCCATGATCAACGAGGAGGTCGACTCGGAGCAGATAGCCGAAGTGGTCTCGAAGTGGACCGGCATCCCCGTGACGCGTATGCTGCAGAGCGAGCGTGAGCGGCTGCTGCACCTCGAGGACGAGCTGCACAAGCGTGTGGTTGGGCAGGACGAGGCAATCAGCGTGATAGCCAACGCCGTTCGTCGTTCACGTGCAGGTCTTTCCGACGGCAAGCGTCCTATTGGCAGTTTCATCTTCCTCGGCACCACGGGTGTCGGTAAGACCGAGTTGGCGAAAGCCCTCGCCGAGGTGCTCTTCGACGATGAGAATATGATGGTGCGAATCGATATGTCTGAATACCAGGAGCGCCACAGTGTCAGTAGGCTCATCGGTGCACCTCCAGGGTATGTAGGCTACGATGAGAGCGGCCAGCTGACCGAGGCCGTGCGTAGGAAACCATACTCGATAGTGCTCTTCGACGAGATTGAGAAGGCGCACCCCGATGTGTTTAATATCCTGCTGCAGGTACTGGAAGACGGTCGATTGACCGACAACAAAGGTCGTACCTGCGACTTCAAGAACACCATCATCATCATGACCTCGAACATGGGTTCCGACATCATTCGTGAGAAACTGGAGGGCAGCAGCATGCCCACACAGTACGAGCTCGACGAGACCAAGAATGCTGTGATGGAGATGCTGAAACAGCGCATACGTCCTGAGTTCCTGAACCGTATCGACGAAATCATTATGTTCCAGCCGCTGAGCAAGAATCAGATCAAGGACATCGTCCGCATACAGCTGTGCATGGTGGCCAAGATGCTGGAGCAGAACGAAATCACCATCTCGGCGACCGACGAGGCCGTCAACCATCTGGCCGAAATCGGTTACGACCCCGCCATGGGTGCACGTCCCGTGAAGCGTGTCATCCAGCGCGAGATATTGAACGAGATGAGTCGCCAGCTTCTCGAGGGCAAAATCCACTCCAACGAGACCATCATCATCGATGTCATCGACGACCACTTCGTCTTCTACAACCCTGCAGGGAAACCGAGTACCGCTAAGAAATAAATCGAATGTGGCGAGGAATTCTAATAAAAAGGATTCCTGAGTGGATTAGTTAAAAAAGGAAATAAACGTTTGGAAATTAGTGTGGAATGGGCGCGACGTAAGTTGCGCCCATTTTTTTGTGTCAACCAAGCGACAACTGCCTATGAACCAGTTATTAACTCTTTACCAACTCCTAACCAAGTCCTACCATGGTAGGACTTGGTTAGGAGTTGGTTGGTGTATGGTGTGTTGTGTGGGGCAGGAGAGGAGGGGAGAGAAATATATTTTTCCATGTCGCGGAATTTTTGTATCTTTGCTTTGCAAAAGGTATGTGAGTTTGGAGTTTATTAACGGAAAAACAGATAGATGGATAATTTCATAGTATCGGCAAGAAAGTATCGTCCCACGACATTCGCCAGCGTGGTGGGGCAGGAGCATATCACGCGGACGCTGAAGAACGCCATAGCGACAGGTCAGCTGCCACAGGCTTTCCTCTTCTGCGGACCGCGCGGCGTGGGTAAGACGACCTGTGCGCGTATCCTTGCCAAAACGATTAATTGCGAGCATCGTACCGCCGACGGTGAGGCCTGCAACCAGTGCGATAGTTGTCGTTCCTTCAATGAGGGCGCATCGATGAGCATTTTCGAACTCGATGCCGCCTCGAACAACTCGGTGGACAATATGCGAGAGCTGGTGAAGCAGGTCTATATACCACCTCAGATGGGCAAGTACAAGGTCTATATCATTGATGAGGTCCACATGCTGAGTCAGGCGGCTTTCAACGCCTTCCTGAAGACCCTCGAAGAGCCACCGAATTACGCCAAGTTTATCCTGGCCACTACCGAGAAACACAAGATTATCCCCACCATCCTTAGCCGTTGCCAGGTATTTGATTTCAAGCGCATCGAGAATGAAGATATCGTTCGTCACTTGAAGTATGTGGCTGATAGCGAAGGAGTGAAATTTGAAGAGGGTGCGCTGGAGGTCATCGCCCGCAAGGCCGAGGGCGGTCTGCGCGACGCTCTGTCTATCTTTGACCAGCTGGTGAACTTTACCCAGGGAAACTTGACCTATCAGGGTGTGCTTGAGAATCTTAACGTGCTTGACTCGGATTACTACTTTAAGCTGACCGACTTCATGAAAGCCGGTAACTTGAGCGGGGCCCTGCTGCTCTATCAGGAGGTTATCGGCAAGGGATTCGGAGGCCAGCACTTCCTTACGGGGCTATGTGAGCATCTGAGGAACCTCATGGTGAGCCTTGACCCGCAGACACTCAAGCTGATAGATGGCGGCGACGCTCTCCGCCAGCGCTACGGCCAGCAGGCTCAGCAGTGCGGATTGCCAGCACTGTTGGGATGGCTCAACACCGCTTCGGAGTATGAATATAAGTTCCGTGAAGCCAACAACAAGAACCTGTTTGTCGAGGTGTGTCTGATGAAACTTACAACCGCCTCGATGCCAAATGGATAGATTGCAAGAAGTCCCGAAAGGGCAGGCACGGAGAAATGTGAAAGAAAGGAGCCGGAGGTAAAGCCAACGGTTGCTCCGTTGTTGCAACCCGTTCAGGAGCCTGTGGTTAGGCCTCAGCAGGCTGTTGCCGCTCCGATGTCTTCACGTCCTACTCCGATATTAGGTGGTATTTCCATCAAGGTAACGCAACCAAAGGTGGAGTCTGTACAGCATATCGCTGTGGAAGTGAAGCCGTTGACCGAGGAGGACTTGCAGGTCTACTGGAAAGAGGCTGGCGAGAAACTAGGCCTTCAGGAACTGCTCTCTGAAGCCGTGCCTCACTTGGGTGAAAAGCCCGGATGCTTCGAGGTGGACGCACAGTCGGTGACCTTCCACGAGGACTTCAAGGCGCACAAGATTGACATCATGGAGTTCTTCCGCGGCAAGACCGGCATGAAGATGCTCGACTGCAAGGTTAACCCGCGGTTTGTGAGCATGGAAGAGGTGATTTATTCGCCTGATGACAAATACAACGCCATGCTGGAGCATAATTCCAAGCTGGTGGAATTGAGGAAGTTGTTTCCCCAAATAGACTATTAACCATGAAATTCTATAAGTTTGACGGTGCCGGGAATGATTTCGTCGTGATAGACAATCGCGACAGTAACTTCCGTGCCACGGAAGAGGAGGTGGCCAGGCTGTGCCACCGAAGGTGCGGTGTGGGCGCCGATGGCCTGATGACGCTGGAAAGACCTCCCGAGGGCTATGATTTCGAGATGAAATACTACAACAGCGACGGCCGTCTGGGCTCTATGTGCGGAAATGGAGGCCGCTGCATTGCGGCGTTCGCCCATTTGCTCGGGATGCCCAAGCATTTGAACTTTAAGGGTTTCGACGGTCCGCACGATGCCGAAATCATTATGTGGGACGAGAAGCGTGGAATTGGTATCGTGAAATTGGGGATGCGCAATGTGGCGACCCGGGAGGTGCGCCGCTGTATGAACGGTTGGTTTCTGGATACGGGCTCTCCTCACTATGTGCAGAGAGTGAGAGATTTGGAACATTTTGATGTTTTGGGGGAGGGACGACGACTCAGGAACAACAAGACAGAGTTCCCGGAAGGGACGAATGTCGACTTTATAGAAGATTTACCTGACGGCCGCCTTTTTGTGCGCACCTTTGAACGAGGCGTTGAGGACGAGACTTGGGCTTGTGGCACGGGTGTAACCGCTTGCGCTATAGTGACAGGAAATCATGCCATTGTGACACGTGGCGGTGATTTTAAAGTAACCTTCGATGCCTCGGGCGAGGGTTATAAGAATGTTTGTCTGATAGGTCCAGTGGCCTTGAATTTTACTGGAGAATGGATTTGTTCAGCGCAATAGATACCGAGCCCATCCGCAAGCGCATGGAGGAGTTGGCCGAGGAAATCGACCGGCTGAACTATGAGTATTATATGAATGATTGCTCTTTGGTGAGCGATTTCGAGTTCGATGCCATGTTGCGCGAACTGCAGGACTTGGAGCAACAATATCCCGATTTGGCATCGCCGCTGAGTCCGACCAAGCGTGTGGGGGGCGAGGTGAACAAGAATTTCCGCCAAGTGGAACACCGCTTTCCGATGCTTTCGCTTGGCAACACCTATTCCATAGCGGAGATTGAGGATTTCGAGGCTCGGACACGCAAGTTGCTCGTCGATAAGGAGTTTAGCTATACCTGCGAACTGAAGTACGACGGCGTGGCTATTGGCTTGACCTATCGTCACGGGCGGCTGGTGCAGGCGGTGACACGTGGTAACGGTGCCGTGGGCGACGATATCACCGTAAACGCAAAGACCATTACCACCATCCCTTTGAAACTTAGGGGAGACTATCCCGACGACTTCGAGGCGAGGGGAGAGGTGGTCTATCCTTTCGAGGCCTTTGATGCCATGAACCGGCAGCGCGAGGAAGAGGGATTGGAGCCTTTTGCCAATCCTCGCAATGCTGCCAGTGGCAGTCTGAAGCTGCAGGACTCGGCCGAGTGTGCCAAGCGTAAGCTGATGTTCTGCATGTACTTCATGATGGCTCCTGGCGGTGTGGAAATACCTGATACCCACTTCGGACGGTTGGAGTTTGCCCGCCAGATGGGTTTCAAGGTGCAACCTTATATCAAGGAGTGCAAGGATATCAAGGAGATAAAAGATTTCATTGAATACTGGGACAAGGAGCGCTGGAACCTTCCCTTTGGCATCGACGGCATCGTCATTAAGGTTAACCAGACGCCACTGTGGGAGAGTCTGGGTTTGACGGCGAAGAGTCCACGTTGGGCTATTGCCTACAAATTCAAGGCAGAGCGGGTGAGTACTCCATTGGAAAGCATCAGCTACCAGGTGGGTCGCACAGGTGTCATCACGCCGGTGGCCAACCTCAGACCCGTGTGGCTGGGAGGCACCACGGTGAAGCGTGCCACGCTGGTCAATGCCGACTTCATTGCCAAGATGGATATCCATATCGGCGACAATCTTTTTATCGAGAAGGGAGGCGAGATAATCCCCAAGGTGGTGGGAGTGGACTTTGAACAGCGTTCCGAGGGTTCGATGCCGGTGGCATACATAGAGCGCTGCCCCGAATGCGGAACCCCTTTGGTGCGTGCTGAAGGTGAGGCTGGGCATTACTGTCCTAATGCCGACGGCTGTCATCCGCAGATTATTGGACGGCTGGAGCATTTTGTCGGTCGCAAGGCCATGGACATTGAGAGTCTGGGACCGGAGCGGTTGGAGATGCTCTACAAAGCAGGCTTGGTGAGGAATATCGCAGATATCTACGACCTAAAACGGGAGCAACTGATTGGCTTGGGAGCCGATCAGGAGGTCTCCAATGACTCCATGAAGTCGTCGAGCACGCTTCAGGACAAGAGTGCCGATAACCTGCTGGCAGCCATCGAGGCTTCGAAGCATGTGCCCTTCGAAAGGGTGCTTTTCGCACTGGGAATAAGATATGTGGGAGAGGTAGGCGCCAAGAAACTGGCACGCTACTTTAAGAACATCGACGCCCTGATGGGTGCCGATGTTGCCGAACTGGCCCAGGTGGAAGACGTGGGCGAGGTGACGGCGAAGGCGGTGAACGAGTGGTTCGCCAATCCGTTGCACCGCGAGATTATAACCCGGCTGAGACAGGCTGGACTGAAAATGAGTGGGGAATGGAAAGTGGCGAGTGGAAAACTGGAGGGAATGTCTTTTGTCGTCAGTGGGGTCTTCGAACATTTCTCTCGCGAAGAAATCAAGGCCCACATAGAAAACCATGGCGGCAAAGTGTCAGGCTCTATCAGTGGAAAGACCACCTATTTGCTTGCAGGGGAGAGAATGGGGCCTGAGAAATTGAAGAAAGCAGAGAAGTTGGGTGTGAAAATTCTTCCGGAGAATGAATATTTGGAAATGGTTTCTGAGGGATGAAAAGGACGCTGGCGATAGTATGGGTGTTGCTGTCTGCCTTTGTTGGTAGGACACAAGAGACCTTGCACAGCTGGGATTTCTCCCTCAATGGGGGCTATATGATGCCAAATAATCCAGCTTTCAGAGACAAGGCTTCTCCGACTTTGGGATTGGATGTCACTTGGTGGATCCGGGGAATAGATTCGTCCTTATGGCGTTGCCGCCGGGGATACCCGTCTTTTGGCATCAAAGCCTCATATGCCCATATACCCAATTCGGTGGCGGGAAACCGTTTCGGACTTACTGGCCAGTTGCGGCAGCCTCTTGGCCGTGCTGAACACTGGGAATGGAGTGTAGGGTTGGGATTGTCGGCCTACACGCGTCCGCGCAGCATCACAGGCGATACCAACAACATCTTCATAGGCTCGTTAATCAACTGCTTGATAGATTTTGGAATCACCTATCGTCCGACAAACAGGTATTTCTTGTCGCTCCGTGTGCTGCATACCAGTAATGGTATGTTGATGTGGCCCAATATGGGTCTGAACTATTTTCAACTGGATTTTGGAACCACGTTTGGTCAGCGATACCCCAAAAGATATCCGCAAGAGGAGGCTTTCCCAAAATTCCACGAAAGGGAGTTCGGCATCGCCTTCTCGCCTGGGGCCGTCATGTCGCGCGACCGCGAGTTCGGAGGCTATTATTTCTGTTACGACCTCTCTCTCTATTTTCAAAAATATACCAGCCCCCTGTTTGCTTTCGGAGGTGCAATGGACCTATGGTATAATTTCTGCGACACAAGACATTTGGACCGGGAAGAAGGGATCTATAATATTCCACTCTATGTGAGTGCTATGGCGATGATGGAATGTTTCTGGGGGCCTCTGAGTCTCAAGGCAGGCATCGGTCCCAATATCGTGGTGTCGCCACAGGTGACAATTCCTTTTTATGAAAGGGTAGGGGTTTACTACAACTTCAGCCGCAACTATCTCGGTGTGGCTGTCAACGCCCACGGTGGCCGTGTGGAATTCATCGAATGGACCTACGGCCGTCGTTTCCCGGTATTGTAGGGTCTATTCTTCCGATTTCTTAAGAATATCCTGTATGATGCTGGCTTTCCAGAGAGAGCTCATGTCGAAAATCTCCTCGATGGGACGGCTCAGTTTCTCGATAAGCAGGTGGGTGTTGTCCTGATGCTCCATTCGTTCAAGTTCATTGGCCACCTGTTCCCAGTTATGCTGGGAGTAGAGCAGGGGAACAAAGTTGTTCATGTCGAAATTCCTCACTACCATATTGTCTATGCCCTCGGTCTCGATACGTGAGTGGGCACGGGCTAGCTTGATTTCTCCCACCTCTTGTAGCACCTGTTGGTATTTCTCGTAAAGCACATATTCGTTCATGAGAAATGCCACCAGTGTGTCTGAGAGACTGTTCCACATCTTGCGGGGTAAGGGTCGGGCAACGAAGCGGCCTATCATGAAACTGCCAGCGGTGAGACCGGAAAGGTTGTTCGCGCGACAGCGGTTAAAAAGGCGGCGGAAGAGATCGACCTTGTTACTGACAGTCAGGTGGTCAAAAAGGCGTCCCTGATCGTTATGGTCGCCCATGCGGCTTTGGAGCACCCCCTCGACATACTCTTCAGGATGCTGCTCAAACCACGAGTTGACGATAACGGCGGCTTTCTTGGGCTGGTTTTGCAGGTTACAGCGGATGAGACGTGCCAGCTTGCTGATATCAGTGATATAGGAAACCTCGTTGGAGGTGACAATTTGCTGGTATTTCTCATAGGCATTCTTCATACGGTTGAAGAAGAGTTTCTCCTCGTCGTTGAGGTCGACCTCGGTGCCTTCAAGGTATTTGGTGAAGCGGGCAGGCTTGAATGCCGCCTGTCCTTTGTATATGCTCTGCCGCTTGGAACTGATGGTCAGCATCTCGCCTTCGGCAATGGTAAGACCATCGGTGTTGACGATGGTGTTACCTTCAATACGGATGCCATAGGACTGGAGGTCCATGATGGCTGGGATTCCATATCCGCGGCAGGCTGTAACGACATGGATAGCGGCTGGCATCATTGAAAGGATGGCATCCAGTTCGTTCAGTGTGATGGTGTCTTGGGGCACAAAGTGACTCTGACAGAGACACACATGCTCTCCTTTGCTTTTGTATTCATGCGATTTGGCTACCGAAAAACATAATCGCGCAGAGATGGCCGTGCGGGGTAGCACACTCAGTCCGTGGCCGAAGAACTCAAGTTGTGAGATGGTTTTGTCATCAATCGAGGCGGAGATAATCTGGCGGAGATGATAGGGCTTGATTAGGTCTAGAACGTTATGATCGTCTATCAGCTCCTCATTGAGCATATCTATGGCTGAGATGAGAGCTGCTCGTCCCGTCATCTCCGAGGCATTGAGCTGGAGAACGGAGAATAGGCTTAACTGATGGGGCCGGCTTTCGACGGCGAACTCGATGGTGACAGGGGTTTTATACCGGCATTCAAGTTTTTTGAGCAGGGGGTCGAAGTGGTAGACGGCTGGAAATTGCTGCCGTATCTCGTTACGGTTTGTATAAGCGCGGTCTTCGGTGGTTACGTCGCCCGTCATGATTTCCTCGCCGAAAATGTTACGATAGCTCTCGATTTGTTTGCCCTCCCCGGTGCGCGAATGACGGCTGTAGAGAACACCTGGATAGCTGTCGTTATTTCCTATGGTCCACACCATGCGTTGCAGGATTAGGCTGGGATAGGCCTGCTTGCCTTGCATGAAGGTGAGGATGAGGTCGGGGTTGTTGAGGTAGAACTGGCGAACGAACTGTGTGAGACGCAGTGCTTGGTAATAGGCATCGGTAATAAGCCTCTTCTCGCCGGCAGCGATAATCTTGCTTTCAAGTTCGGAGATGCGGGAATGCTGGTCGTCGACAGTGAGTTTGATGTCAGTGGTGGAATACTGGTGGTCGATATTCAGCATCTCGCAAAGGGTGTGAAGAGTGCTGAGGTAGACTCGGTTGGCCATTGTCGGGGCAAAACTGGCCTTCAAAGCTTGGTAGGAGGTCTGCGTCACTCCGATGTTGAGCAGCGTGGGCATCAGGCCAGGAATGTACTGTGGCATTGCGCAGCGGATGGCAAAAACCAATGGATTGCGCACGTCGCCCAAGCGGCAGTTTGTCATTATCTCCAGATTGCGGATGGCCTTCTGGAGAAGTTCGGGCAGACGTTCGGGACTATTAAAAGATTTGGCCGTGAGGATGACGAAGTCGGGGACAGGGTAGCAGTTGTGGGTCAGGTCGAGAAGCATGTGTCCTTTGTAACTGATGGCTTCGTCGGTGAAGTCGGCAGAAGTGGTCAGGGTGGTGATGAGCTCGTCGGAGTCGTAAAGTGGATTGTTGTTGACGAATTCGATGCACTGTTTGCGGAAAGTGTTGCGAATCTCATCCAGCGAATGCTGCTCATCGTTGGAGAGAAGACCGTCGCGCTCGGCAACGAGCATCTCAAGGAACTGCTTCTGCTCCCCGTCACGCAGTTTCAACAACTGGTACATATCATACCAGCGGGGTGGAAATTCGTGGACACTCTCCTCATTCCCTTCAAGGCGGTAGATAACCGTGCCCGGCTTGTTGCCTTCCAGCTGGTTCGCGGGGTCTTCACTGTCGTGGTCAAAAATCTCTCGTCCCTCGCGCGCAAAGAGGGTGACCATGTAGAAGTTGGGATAGCTTGCCCTGATGCGGAACCGACTGATGCTCATAAATTATCCTTATTTGCGTTTCTGGGCTTGGATGGCTGCCAGTTGCTCTTCTGGGGTCAGCCCCACGAGGGGCAGCATCTTCCGCGTGTCGGCTGCCAGCACATGGTCGGGGTAGTTGCTCACAAACTCCGTGTATGCCTCGCGTGCCAGGTCATACTGTTGGTTCGACTCATAGGCCTGACCTTTCAGAAATTGGCAGATGGCGATATCCTCAAAACCTGGATAGAGGGTCATGAGGGTGTCGAGGGTGTTGATGCCGCTTTCGAAATTACCGGTGTTGATCTGTACCTCTGCGGTGCGTAGCATATAGATGGGCGCTAGGCTGTCATCAGGGAAATTGCTTACAAAGAGGTCGTAGAGGACGATGATATGGTTTGCCTTTGCGGTATCGGCCCCGAAGGCGTAATAGGCTATACGCTGTTCCTCGTTGCTGATGGAGTCGATGAGGGCATCATGGTCCGGCACCTCGTTTCTGTGGCCGCAAGCCACGGCCAGCAGCAGCCCTAGGGTATAAATCGTGATTTTTTTCATAGAATTATCTTTTTTTCATTTTGTAATGCGTGCGAATCTTGCCCAGGGCGATATCATTTAGTCGGCGTTTAAGCATCGTGCGGCGCAGGCTGCTCAATCGGTCCGTGAACACTTTGCCGTCCAAATGGTCGATTTCATGCTGCGCGATGCGGGCAAAGAGTCCGTTGATTTCCTCCCTATGCTCCTCCCAGTTCTCGTCCCACCAGTGCATAACAATCGTGTCCGGCCGCAGCACATCCTCATGGATGTCAGGGACGCTCAGGCAGCCCTCGTTGAAATACTTCTTTTCCCCTTTGAACTCCTCTATCTCGGGGTTTATCAGCACATGCACATCGGTAGGCTCACCGTAGGTGTCCGTCTTTTCGTCGTACGGGCGAACTCCAATGGTTACCAGCCGGATGGATAGGTCCACCTGTGGAGCTGCCAATCCCACCCCGTCCGCGACATACATTGTCTCGAACATATTGTCAATAAGTTCTTTCAGGTTCGGATAGTCTTTCCTAACAGGTTGCGCCACTTTGCGCAGGGTTGGATGGCCGTAGCCTATAATGGGTAAAATCATAATATCTAGTTAGTTGTTTTTTGTTGTTTCTGTTGTTTTTAAAAAATCCTGCAGCATGATGGTAGCGGATATTTGGTCGATCAAGCCTTTGTTTTGGCGTTGTCTCTTTTTTAGGCCGCTGTCTATCATGGTCTGGAAGGCAATCTTTGAGGTGAAGCGCTCGTCAATACGGGCAATCTTCTTGTCGGGGAAGGTCTGGGCGAGTTGGGCAACAAAGGGTTCGATATACTGCATCGACTCCGATGGGCTGTTATCCATGTGTTTAGCCACTCCCACCACGAAAATGTCCACCTCCTCGCGCGCGCAATAATCTTTAATATATTGGAGTAGGGAAGGGGTCTCCACTGTCGTGAGGGCGGTGGCAATAATGCGCACGGGGTCGGTCACCGCCAACCCCGTGCGTTTGGTTCCGTAGTCTATGGCCATTATTCGTCCCATAACTTTATCCTTTCACTCCTCAGTCATCACTCAACACTTTCCTTTGTGGCCCCTCTCGGGTTCGAACCAAGGACCCGCTGATTATGAGTCAGCTGCTCTAACCAACTGAGCTAAGAGGCCAGTGCACAACTTCATGGAGTTAACTACCATCTGTCGGCCGATTTCTTTCGCTAAAAGCGGGTGCAAAATTACTACTTTTTTCGGACATGGTAAAATTTTTTTTCATTTATCCATTTTTTATTCTTATTTTTGCTGAATTGAAAATTAACAAAAAAACAACCTAAAAAATTGAACAACATGAATATAGATTGGCAAAACCTCCCCTTCGGTTACGTCAAAACCGACTACAACGTACGCTGCTACTTCCGTAACGGCGAGTGGGGTGAAATCGAAACCTCCAGCTCCGAACACATCGAGATTCACATGGCTGCCTCGAGCCTCCACTATGGTCAGGAAGCCTTCGAAGGTCTCAAAGCTTATCGCTGCAAAGATGGCAAGATCCGCATCTTCCGTCCCGAAGCCAACGCTGAGCGTCTGCAGAGCACCTGTCGCGGCATCATGATGCCCGAACTGCCCACCGAGAAGTTCGTCGAGATGTGCAAGAAGGTCATCAAGCTCAACGAGCGTTTCATTCCTCCCTATGGCACTGGCGCCAGCCTCTATCTGCGTCCTTTGCTGATTGGTACCGGCATCACCGTGGGTGTGAAACCCGCCGACGAGTACCTCTTCGTCATCTTCGTCACCCCCGTTGGACCTTACTTCAAGGGCGGTTTCAAAGCCAACCCCTATGTCATCACTCGCAAGTACGACCGTTCTGCTCCCCTCGGCACCGGTATCTACAAAGTCGGTGGTAACTATGCCGCTTCCCTCAAGGCTCACGTCGAGGCTTGCCACGGTGGCCAGTACGCCTGCGAGTTCTATCTCGATGCCAAGGAAAAGAAATATGTCGACGAGGCTGGTGCTGCCAACTTCTTCGGCATCAAGGACGGTGCTTATATCACCCCGAAGAGCACTTCCATCCTGCCCTCCATCACCAACAAGAGTCTCATGCAGCTTGCCGAGGATATGGGCATGAAAGTCGAGCGTCGTCCCATCGACGTCGAGGAGCTCAGCACCTTCCAGGAGGCCGGTGCCTGCGGTACCGCCGCAGTCATCAGTCCCATCGAGCGTCTTGACGACCCCGAGACTGGCAAGAGCTACGTCTTTGGGAAGGAGCCTGGTCCCTACAGCACCAAGCTTTACAACGCCCTCCGCGCCATCCAGCTCGGTGAGGCCGAGGATATCCACAACTGGAACACCATCATGGACTAATCTGGTAGTTAAGTAGACAGTAGTTAAGTAGTTAAGACAATAGTATTAGTCTACAACATCGACAGGTACATTTGTCTTAACTACTGCCCGAACCGAAGGTCGGCGACTTTAAGGAGCCAAGGGCGATTGAAGCGATAACTACTCATCTACTTTAACTTCTACAAAAAAAAAGAAGCCGCCTTTCCGGGCGGCTTTCTTTTTTCTGTTCGCTTTACGAATTAGGCACCGATTTTGGAGGTATAGGCAGCGGCGTCCATCAGGGCGTCGATGTCGGCCATGTTCTCGGGTTTGATTTTGATAATCCAGCCATTGCCATAGGGGTCGGCGTTGATGGCGGAGGCATCATCCAGGGCGGCATTGAACTCAACGACTTCACCCTTTACGGGCATCAGCAGGTCAGCAACGGTCTTCACGGCCTCGACGCTACCGAAGGGCTCTCCAGCCTCCACGGTGTCGCCCTCGCAGGTCACGTCGACAAAGACGATGTCGCCAAGTTCATGCTGGGCGTAATCGGTGATACCAACGAAAGCAAATTCGCCTTCAATACGCACCCATTCGTCGTCCTGGGTGTACTTCAGATTTGCAGGAATGTTCATACTATTATGTAATTAAATGTATTAATAATATAGTTTTCAAAGTGCAAAAGTACACATTTTTTTCTTTCTGTGGGAAAAAAGATGATTATTTTTTTATTTTTTTTTCTTGCGTTTGAGAAAAAAACGTTACCTTTGCATCATCAAAATAGGAGTGTTGAGAGGGCGATTCTTCTTTGTTTATTTTGATATTCAGCATTTTAAATTTAATTTGAATTTGTGTTGTATGAGTTATGTGTATGGAAATAATAAGGAATATTATATATAATATATGTACAGCAAGACAGAACTTACTGCAAAAGCTCACATTGAGCTTATAGAGATAGCCAAGGGTATGGGTATTTCGAAAGCCGCGCGCCTTAATGCGCAGGAACTCGTTTATAAAATATTAGACCACCAGGCGGCCAATCCAGTCCCTCAGGCTGCGCAGCAGCATTCCGGTGACGAACAGCCTCGCAAGCGCCAGCATATGAAACCCAAGATGTTGGCAGAGTCGGCCATGAAGACACCAGAGTTGCACAAGAAGGCTAATAAAGGAGCTAAAAAAGAGGAGAACGCAGAGCGTAGAGTGGTGAAAGAAGAGAAGGTTGGCATTCCCGACTTGAACATAGAGATGCCCACGGTGCCCGAGGTGCCCGAGGTGTTAAGCCCGATGGGCCGTCCTTTCTTCCGCACCAGTGCCCCTGTTGCTGAGGTGTCACAAGGATCTGTACAGGCCGTCGCAGAGGAAACAGCGCCGAGAGAGGCCTCGGAAACTCCTGTAGAACTCGCATCTTCCGATGAACAGCAATCTGCCAAGAAAAAACGGGGCCGTCCCAAGAAAGCCTCCGAGGCCAAGAAGGAGTCTGCAATTCTTGCCCCTCAGCCTACCCAAGACCCTAAGGACTCTAAAGAACCTATTGACACTAATGACTCAAAAGCCCCGGTTTCACTCCAAGACCCCCAAGAGAAACCCGCTGCGCAGCCAGAACCCAAACCCGAGCCGCGTCGGGAATACCGATTTGAACATGAGGGTGTGATTGAGGCTGAGGGTGTCTTGGAGATGGTGCCCGACGGTTATGGTTTCCTGCGTTCGAGCGACTACAACTATCTGTCGTCGCCCGACGATATTTACGTATCGCCTGCTCAGATTCGCAATTATGGTTTGAAGACTGGCGATACGGTGCGCGGGATGGTGCGTCCTCCCCGCGAGGGCGACAAGTTCTTCCCAATAGTGAAGATTGTTGAAATTAACGGCCTGACACCAGAGCGTATTCGCGACCGCATACCTTTCGAGAGCATGACGCCGCTCTTCCCCAATGAGAAGTTCAAACTCACAGGTCATCCCCAAGAGACCATGTCGACACGCATCATTGACCTCTTTACCCCCATTGGAAAGGGACAGCGTGGCCTCATAGTAGCACAGCCCAAGACGGGTAAGACGACCCTGCTCAAGGAGATTGCCAATGCGATAGCCTATAACCATCCCGAGGTGTATCTTATGGTGCTGCTCATCGACGAGCGTCCCGAGGAGGTGACCGATATGCAGCGCAGTGTGAAGGCCGAGGTGATAGCATCTACCTTTGACGAGCCTGCCGACCGCCATGTGCGCATCGCCAATATTGTCCTCGAAAAGGCCAAGCGTCTCACCGAGTGCGGCCATGATGTGGTCATCGTCCTCGACTCCATCACCCGTCTGGCGCGTGCCTACAATACGGTGCAGCCTGCCAGCGGTAAGGTGCTGTCGGGCGGTGTGGAGGCCAATGCGTTGCAGAAACCCAAGCGCTTCTTCGGTGCTGCACGAAATATTGAGAACGGCGGCTCTCTGACCATTATCGCGACAGCCCTCACGGAGACAGGCAGCAAGATGGACGACGTGATTTTCGAGGAATTCAAGGGTACGGGCAATATGGAGCTGCAGCTTGACCGCAAGTTGGCCAATAAGCGCATCTATCCTGCCATTGACTTGACAGCCTCCTCAACACGCCGCGACGACTTGCTGGTGAAGCCCGACATCCTGACACGTAGTGTGGTGCTGCGCAACCATCTTACAGACCTCACGCCCATTGAGGCAATGGAGTTCCTACAGAAGCAGATGGTTCATACCCGTGATAACGAAGAGTTTCTCTATACAATGGATAAGTAGGGTTTACGGTTTAAAGTTTACTGAAAAATGAAAAGAGGATTTGGTAGTGACAATCATTCGGGCATCAGCCCGGAGGTGCTGCGGGCTATAGCCGACGCCAATACCGACCATGCCTTGGCCTATGGCGATGACGAGTGGTGTGCCCGCACGGAATGTTTCTTCCGTGATGCCTTTGGTTCCCAGGCCAAGGTATACTTTGTCTTCAATGGTACCGGGGCTAATGTGCTGAATATTGATGCCATGTGCCGTTCGCATGAAGCGGTGGTCTGTGCAGAGACGGCGCATATCAACGTTGACGAGTGTGGTGCTCCGCAACGCGTGGTGGGCTGCCGCCTGCTGACGGTGGATACCCCCGACGGTAAACTCACTCCTGCTCTTGTGCGTACGCGCCTCCACGGATTCGGCTTCGAGCACCATTCGCAGCCTCGTGCCATTAGCATCTCACAGCCCACAGAGTTGGGGACCCTCTATTCCCTCGATGAGATTAGTGCTCTTGCCGACCTCGCACACGAGTACAATATGTATTTACATATGGATGGTGCCCGTTTGGCCAATGCGGCCGTAGCCTTGGGGTGCTCTTTCAAGGAAATGACCACCAACCTTGGTGTCGACTGTCTCTCTTTCGGTGGCACCAAGAACGGCCTCCTGATGGGCGAGAGTGTGGTGATACTTAATCCAACCCTCGATGTCGACCTCAAATACCGCCGCAAGCAGATGACGCAGCTCTCCAGTAAGATGCGCTTTATGGCTGCACAGTTCGAAGCGTATTTGCAAGGAGTGAAAGGGTGTGAAAGGACAAATGCAGAAAATATTATGCCGTTGTGGTATAGGAATGCTGCTCACAGCAATGCTATGGCACAGCTACTCTACAAAGAAGTGCATTCTTTAGGAGTTAAGGTGATGTACCCCGTGCAGGTCAATAGCGTCTTCGTGCAGCTGCCCGCCGACGTGTGGCATGCCCTGCAGAAGGAATACTTCTTCTACGATTGGGATGAAGCAGAGAACATTGTCCGCTGGATGTGTTCCTTCGACACCACTGAAGAGGACATCCACGCCTTTGTCGTCGCCCTGAAAAAGCACCTCCAACGCCCCTAAAGTCCCTAGAGTCTCTAGGGTCCCTAAGGTCTCTAGAGTCCCTCCAAAAAAAAATCACCACAACTGGTGACCCCTTTCATCTGCAGAATAACAGTAATTTTGCAGCATAAAACGATATTGAATGAAACGATATAAAATAGTCGTAACGGGAGCATCAAACAGCGGTAAGTCAGAGCTCTGCAAGTCATTGCAAGAGGCTGTCGCCTGTCGTGCTGACGGGGTGAAAATTGACTGGGTTGAGGTGCATGACTGCGAGATTGTGGAGTCTCACAATCCCGATGTGGTGCTGCAGGTTGTTGATAGTACCGACCTTGACGAGAGCCTCGTCTTCACTCCTCAGCTCATCGACATGCACCGCCGCTTGCTTCTGGCATTCAACAAATACGACCTTCTTCTCTCTACCGGCCATTCCCTCGATGTCGGCAGCATCGAGAAGCAGATGGGTGTCCTTGCTCGTATCGTAAACCCATTGACTGGTGAGGGTATCGACGATCTTGCCTCGCAGGTCATCAGCGCCGCCGAGGGTAGGGTGGAGGTCTTGCGTCACGTCCATGTCGACTATGGTCAGGATGTCATGCATGCCGTCAAACGCATCATCAACTTCCTTGCCCATCATCACTCATCACTCATCACTCATCACTCTAAGCGCTATCTCGCCATTCGCCTTCTCGAGCGCCCAGAGGAGACGCTTCCGCTCTTCCAGACCGAATCTTATTATAACGATCTCGCAGCACTTGTCGAGCGCGAGCGGCACCAGCTTCTTCTCGAGCTCAAACGCAGCCCTGAGGACATTATCCACGAGGCTCGTCATGGTTATGTCAGTGGAGCACTCGCTACCGCACTCACCCATAGCGACGACGATAGCGACCATACCCTCCAGCAGCGTGTCGACGCTGTTCTCACTAATCGCTGGATGGGCTTCCCCATCCTTGTAGCTGTCTTGTTTGTTGTCTTCGAGTGCACCTTCACCTTGGGGGCTTATCCGCAGGACTGGATACAGGCTGGCATCGACGCCCTCTGCTCCTGGCTCTCCTCCGCAATGCCCGGAGGGTGGTTCTCTTCGATGATTGTCGACGGTGTCGTACAAGGCGTGGGAGCAGTTCTTGCTTTCCTCCCCAACATCATTATACTCTTTTTCTTCCTCTCCATTCTCGAAGATATCGGCTATATGGCGCGTGCAGCCTACCTCATGGACGGCATCATGCACCGTGTGGGGCTCCACGGCCGTTCCTTCATACCCATGCTTGTCGGCTTCGGCTGCAATGTCCCGGCCATCATGGCGGCGCGCGACATACAGAACCGCCGCGACCGCACCCTCACCATGCTCATGATTCCCTTCATGAGCTGCTCGGCCCGCTTGCCTGTCTACCTCCTGCTGGTCTCCGCATTCTTCGCCGACTATAAGGCGCTGGTGATGATCTCTCTCTACCTTGTCGGCATTCTCCTCTCCATTCTCTTCGCATTGGTCATGAAGCACACTCCTTGGTTCCGCAAGGATCGTGACGAGGACTACGTCAGCGAGCTGCCTGCCTTCCGTCGTCCCACCCTCCGCAACACCGGCATGCACATCTGGGAGCGCTGCGCCGACTACCTGAAGAAAATCTCCACCGTCATCCTTCTGGCTTCCGTCATCATCTGGGCACTCAGCTTCTTCCCTCGCCCCACCAGCAATGCGGCAGCCAGCTCCCCTCTCGACAACTCCTATCTCGCAGCCATCGGACGCGCCATCGACCCCGTGATGGAGCCCCTGGGTTTCGATTGGAAGATGAATGTCTGCATCCTCACTGGTCTCCCAGCCAAGGAAGCCATTGTCAGCACCATGGCCATCCTCTACCACGACTCTGCTCCCGTAGCGCCAGCCAGCTCCCCCTCTAAGCTAGAGGGGGTGGACGCCCAACGGGCGGACGGGGGCGTGTGTCAAGACGACGAGCTCGCCCTGGCTACAACCCTCCGCGAGCGCCACATCTTCACTCCCGCCACAGCCTTCGGCTTCATGATGTTCGTCCTGCTCTACTTCCCCTGTGTAGCCACTATCGCCACTCTCCGCCGCCAGATTGGACGTGGATGGGCCGCCTTCTCGGTCGTCAACTCCCTCCTCCTCGCCTGGCTCATGGCTTTCCTGATCCACTTGTTGTTTGTCTAATGGTAAAATAACAAGACTCCCCGCAGGTACTACTGCGGGGAGTCTTGTTGAGCTGTCTGACAATGGATCAGCCGATATTGCCGCTGCCGATATAGACGCTGTCGCTCGTGAGGCCGGCATTGAAGATGTCGCCGCCGAGGGTGAAGCCCCACAGGTGCACCTTCATGCCACCCCAGTAGGAGGGCACCATGATGCTGATGCTCTTGACACTGCGCTTCACGGGAGCCGACAGGATGCCACCCTTGGTGTCGGGACAGTAGACGAAGAGGTATACCTGATCGTCGAGACTCGTCTTGTCAATCTCCTCGTTGGTGTCGAAGGCTACCTCCACCTGCTGGGGAGTGTCGAAGTCCGCCGTGCCGAACTGCACGCCTGGCAGCGACCCGTTGGCGACCTCGAGGTCGGCGTAGTCAATGGTTACCGAGTCGACGGTGGTGGCCTGCACGGCCTCCCAGTTCTTCTTCACGAAGACATTGGCCTCGGTAGTGCGGCTGCGGGAAGCGTCATTGTGCAGGCCGAGGCGGATGGCCGACAGGAAAGCAGAAGCCAGGTCGCTGATGGCCGTGAAGCGGGCTCGTACCAGCAGCTGGGAGTTGTTCTTGCTGTCATGGATGCGACGCACATAGGCTCGCATCACGGGGGTGCCTTTCCAGAAAGAGCCCACAACGGTGCCCACTTTTCCAAAGAAACCATCCAGAATTCCACGATTGATTGTTGCCATAATTTTTAATGTTTTAAAAGGTTAATAAAAAATGTTTTTTTCTTTTGTCCCCTCGGGTGGCCCGCCTTCGGAGACTGCTTTGTCGGTCGCGACGACAATGACAATATACGTCCTATGATGCGGCAAGGTGAAAATGTTCCGCTTGTTTCCATCTTTTGCCGTTAGTTTCCTTCTGTTTCCTCTAGGGAATTAATGGCTGTATTGTCGAAACGGCCGTTGTCCAGGATGGCGTTGCGTTGCAATACATCCTCTATCTCGTCGCGCGAATAGTAGAGTTTGCGTCCCAGCAGCGAGGGATGGAAGATGCCGCGTCGTGTCCAGTTGCGAAGGGTGCGCACCGACACATGCAGTATGCGGCACACGTCGGCCACGTCCAGCCACTCCACAGCCGGTACATGGTCGGGACGCTCCACGGCGAGGGTCGTGGTGCCCCGTGTGGCAGGGTATTCGCGGTGCATCAGTTTCTCTATCTGACTGTTGCTCATTTTGTTGCCGAGACGGATGCTGATGCTGAAGTTGCCAATCCGCCCGTCGGGCGTGCGGTAAAGCACATAGACCAGCGAGGGCTCCGCCTCGTAGTCCAACTCAAGGATATGCAGGATTTCCTGCAGGGTCTCTTTCGTCATTTTTCTTTTCTCCTTTCTTTATGTTTGTTGTTTGTCGCCGGCAAAAGTAGACCTTCTTCCATAGATGAAAAGGCTAGGGGAGAGGAGGTGTCATTTGATTGGTGTCGGTGGTGTTATTTCGGTATATTAAAAGTGATATAATAGTTGTATTTTTGAGAAATAATACCTACCTTTGCACTTTGATTCCATGTCCCGGAGTGGCATGGACTGGAAGCTATGTCGCTGACAGAGTGGTTAAAAACGGCTTATGGGGTGGATTTCCTCCCGGGGGGCGGACTGCATGGCGGCCCGCTGGCCGAGGCCTTCTGTCGTGCCCTTGAGGAGGCTGGGCTGGATTACGGGACCCAGCGTGCCGCTCTCGTCGAGGCTGCCGACCGCCGCCACGATCTGGCCTTCGGCAATGCTTGTCTCGACCATGCCGAAGCCATCGATGCCTACCTTGCAAGGCGTGCCGCCTTGGTAGACCGTGAGGTGAGAAAATGTCGTTCCGGTGTTGTCAAAAACAAGGAATGGGCTGCCGGTGCCGAGTATGCCGAGCTGCGTTTTGCCGCCGCCCGGCCGCCCGACGGCGACCTGCTCGATGCTGTCGACGACATGTGTCGGCGGCTGGCCGGAGAGGGCTATGTGGAGCTCCGCGACGACGTGGTGCGCGACCTGCGACAAGGGCTGGGTTACTACCGCCCCGGCGAGGACCCTGTGCGCCGCCGCCATACCGTGCGGTGGCTTCGCGGTCAGAACGCCCTCCTCTGCTGGATAGCTGTCATGCTCGGTGGCCGTGACCCTCTCATACGTGTGGCCGGTGGTGCCCCTGGCTGTTGGGTCACCGCCGCAAGCCTCTTCGTTGACCGTCAAGGACGGGCCTTCACCTATGCGCGCCTCGAACATGGTGTCCTCCGCAACGAGCTCCAGGAGCGCTGGCTCCTCTCCTTGATTCCCCGCAGTCCGTGGTTTTGATTTAACAAAAATTAAGATTCTGTTGTCCTGTTTTGGGGTAAAAATGCTTTTGGGTTCGTAAAAAGGGGTGTTTCATTCACCCAAAATAAGCGATTTTTACCCCAAAAGACTTTTCTTTAGTCGAAAAATTTTCCTCTAAGCGAAAAAAAAATTTCCTCCAGTGGAAATTTCCGTTAGAGGAAAAATTTTTACTAGAAAATTATTTTTTTTGCGTACCGAAAAAAAAACTTTCTATGTCGACAAAACTAATTATTCTTCTCTCGCTCGGTGCCCTGGTCCTCGGGACACTCATCTGGCAGATTGTCCGTGCCTGGCGCTACCGCAAGAACCATCCCGACGAAATCTTCTGGCCCTACAACGGCATTTTAAACGACAAAAAGAAATGAACGATAACAGCGACAAAAAAGACAACGAAATATGAAACAGAAACACATTTTTAAGACCCTTTTGACCCTGCTGCTACTGTTGTGGGGTGGACAGAACACCTGGGCGACGAGTACCTTCAAAGTGACCAACCCCACAGGCAGCACCTTCAGAATCACCCGTACGGGCAACACCTCAGTCCCAGAGACAGTGAATTGGCGCATCGTCTCTCTCTCGGCCCTCGAGGGGATACACTACAACGGTGTCCTGAACGGCGAAGTCGGCGTTTACTCCGGCATGGTGTCCTTCAACGCCAACGACACCTGCAAGGAGATTACCATCAACGAGATAACTCCATCCGGTGCCTATGCTGCATTCTACAGTTACCAAACCAGCAGCGACCGCTCCTACCGCTTCGAGGTGCTCGACAAGGACGGCTACATCCTGGCCTCGAAGGACCGAAGCATCACCACCGGCACCAGCATCAACTCAACCAATGCCTTTGGATTACAGGATATTGTCGTCAATAGCGGCACCGATACCATCACGGATGCCAACTATTCGCAGGCCTACCACGCCGTACCGGTTGCCACCTTCTTTTCCAACACAGCACCAAAGAGCTACCTTGTGACTGCTGGAGCCGAGCTGCGTATGACTCTCACCTTCCAAGCCAAAGAGCATGACGATGGCTACCAGCACGTACAAATTCTTGTCAACCAGACCAGCAATCACGACGAAGGTGCCGGCGACAACCAACCCGGCAACATGAACTACTCCAGCTATATGGCCACCTTCTGCCATCAGGGTGGCTCAACGAACACAACCTATGCCAGCTACAGTTTCCCTGTCACATCGGTGGGCAACAAGGAATATAATAAAAAAAATCCACTCTTCTACGCTTGGGCAGACCTTGGAAACAACGTTGGCGATCTCCGTAATCAGACGTTCAAAACCAACTGCCGTGCCGACGACGGTCGTCTGATCATCAGCAGTGCCAGCAACTTGAGCAACTTCAGCACCCTGGGCTACCGTTTCGATGCCTCAGGTGACAATCATGACACATGGTACGCCCACAACACCGTCGCCCACATCCAGGCTGTCGACGTTTCTGCTCCCTTGGTCCTTAATGACAATAACTACAAGGTCAGCGGCGGCCGCCACCAGAAGGGGAACATCATTTATGTGAGCGTTCCGTTCAATGAGATTGTAACTATTACGGGGAGCAGCAAGAAACTCACCACGTCGTGGGGCGACCTAACCTATATAGCGGGAGACGGAACCAATGTGCTCACCTTCAGAGGTGAGATTAGCTCCAGCGCCAGTGGCACGCTCAAGATAAAGGGTATGTCGGGTACCATTAAGGATTTGGTTGGCAACAGTTTCAGCACCCCTTGGACCCCAAACAATCCTTATGACCTTGGCACCGCCCTCGATGCCAACTACCGCTGGAGCGTCAGCGACTTCAGGCAGCTGGCGGAAAATACCTATGAGATTTACACCAAGATGGACCTGCGCCACCTGGCCCTGCTCGTGAACAAGACCGACCGGAATTGCGACGACCTCATTTTCCGGCAGACCGCCAACACCATCTACTGCGACGAATCCTATATTCCTATCGGACTCAATGACAATACTTGCTTCAAAGGCACTTACGACGGCCAGGGGAATACCATCGACGGTATCACCGTCAACCGCACAAACGACGGAAACATAGGTCTTTTCGGATACCTCAAAAATGGCACCGTGAAGGATGTCGTCCTCGAACATTGCACCTTTGCAGGCAAGGACAATGTCGGCGGCATCGTAGGCTACAACGCCGCTGGCACCATCAGCAACTGCCGCGTGGAGGGCTCCGTCCTCATCAATTCAGGAGCCAACGGCGCCATGAGCCACGGCGGCATTGCGGGCTACAACGATGGAAACATTATCGGATGCCTCAGCGATGCCAAAATACAAAAAAACAACAAATCGAACCTCAACTATTATGGTGGCATCGTCGGCAGCAACGCTGGCACCATCCAGAACTGCCTCTTCACTGGCAACACCGTCGCCGGCGATAATTACAAGGGAGCCATCGCGGGCCGCAACACCGGCACCCCGACTTACACCAACAACTACTACACCTACAACATCGGAGGCGGCGTAGCCGGCAGCGACTGCGACGGTGCCCGCCGCGCCTATTCCGTGACTTTGGGCGAGGACGGTGGTCCTTGTGGGCGACGAGACAGCCTACAACGTCAGCAGCCTCAACGCCATCGGCACGGGCAACTACGCCATGCGTAAAGGCAACACCATCTACAGCGGTGCCACGCAGAACCTCACCTTCATCTATACCGGCGTGCCGGCCACGGGCTATGTCTTTGGCGGCTTCAGTGCCACGAACAATGGCACCTTCTCGGGCAACACCCTCACCATGCCCGCCAGCAGCGTCACCGTCACAGCCGTGTTCACCGATGTGTGGGGTGTCACCAACGAGCCCGCTGCCGACGGCACCTCGGAGCATCCCTACCTCATCTCCGACACCACGGGCCTCAACCTGCTGGCCCGCAACGTCAACGGCACCCACGGCTACACTGCCAATAATTTCAACGGCAAATTCTTCCAACTGGCCAACAATATCACCTATAGCACGGAGGGTCTCGGCGAGAACGAGAGCAACTACACCGCCATCGGCCTTAATCAAAGCAAACATTTCGACGGCACCTTCGACGGCAACAACGACACCATCAGCGGCATCCGTATCTATAAAAGCAACGAAGACTACCAGGGCCTCTTCGGCTGGATCGAAGGCAACTCTAGCGCCAACTGCGGCGCTGTGAAGAGAGTCGTCGTCAAAGATGCCGTCATCCATGGAAGACAGAATGTCGGCGGCATCGCGGGATACGTCAGCAGCGACCTGGAGCACTGCCTCGTCCTCGGCAGCACCATCAGCGGTTCCAGTCATGTCGGTGCCATTCTGGGCGACAAGGCCAACCTTGGCTACCAATTCTACAGAAACCATTATCGCGGCTGCACCGTGAACGGCACAGCCAACGCCACCCATGTGGGTACCGGCAGCGGCGATTTCCAAGGCAGCGCAAGCAGCCTCCACACCCTCAGCCTCGGCGACAACATCAGCGCCACGGGTAGCGAGACGAAGGACATCGGTACCGTGACCTACTACGCCAGCGCCTCCACCATCACCCTCTCTTACAGCGGCACGGTGCCCCTGGGCTATGCGCTGGCCTTCCAATACAACGACGGCAGCACCCACACCGTCACGCGCGACGAGGATGGCTACCACTTCACCATGCCTGCGGCCGATATCAGCGTCAACACCACATTCATCGACGTGTGGGGCCTCACCAACAATCCCGCCGCCGACGGCAGCGCGGAGCACCCCTACCTCATCTCCGACACCGTAGGCCTCAATGTGCTGGCCAAGTGCGTCAACGGCACCGACGGCTACACCGCCAACAGCTTTACTGGCAACTACTTCAAGCTGGGCGACAACATCACCTACACCCACACCAGCGACTGGAACACCGCCAACAGCACCGAGAGCAACTACACAGCCATCGGCACCTACGATAACCAATTCCGTGGCACCTTCGACGGCAACGGAGACACCATCAGCGGCATCCGAATCTATAAGAATCGCTACCAAGGACTCTTCGGCTATGTCAGTAATGCTACCATTAAAAATATTGCCATCGCCGATGCCAGAATCATGGCATCCAACCAAATAGGCGGTATCGCGGGCTATAGCGAAAATAGTGCTATTAGCAACTGCCGTGTGGGCAGTGATGTTATGATCTCAAATGTGATCGGTGTTTCCCCCTCTAACTTTGGTGGTATCGTGGGTGTATTATCCAATGGAGGAAATGTCAAGGGTTGTCTCAGTGCTGCTACAATAAAAAAAATTAGTGGCCACCACTCTCCTTATGGCGGAATAATAGGTGTTAGTGCAAGTGATTTGGATATTGTCCAGAACAATCTCTATACCGGCTCTACTATAGAATCAGATACACCTGAAAGAGGGGCCATCGCGGGATTCACCAGTGGCAGCAGCACCCTCATCAACAACTACTACACGAATATCAATATTGGCGGCATTGGCGACCGTAATCTTCCCAATGGCAACGACCAGGACGGTGCCCGCCGTGCCCGCACCCTCACCCTGGGTGAGGACCTCGCTCTTGTAGGCGATTCCACGGTCTACAGCCCCAGCGGCCTCACCGCCATCGGCACCTCGGTCCTCAGCTTCAACGACGGCAGCGCCACCACCCTCTTCAGCGGCAAGACACAGACCGTGTCACTCTCCTACACCGGCGACCCAATGCCCGAGGGATACACCCTCGTTGTGACATACAACGACGGCAGCGACCACATCATCACCCCCACCGACGGCGTTTACAGCTTCGTCATGCCAGACGCCGACGTCAGCGTCACCACCACCCGGCAGGTCACCCCTTGGAGCGGCAGCGGCACCGAGGATGACCCCTGGGTTATCCTCTACCCCTCCCAACTCGACCTGCTGGCCACCCGCGTCAACAGCGGCACAGGCGATGACTATGCCAGCACGGGCTACAGCGGCAAGTACTTCAAGCTGGGTGCCGACATCACCTATACTCACCTTGCTGCCAATGCCGAAGGTGCCGACACGGAAGACAACTACACCTCAATTGGTAATTCTTCTTCCATATGCTTCAAAGGAACCTTCGACGGCTACAACCACACCATCAGCGGCATCCGCATCTACAAGCAATACTCCTATAATTTGGGGCTTTTCGGTTATCTCAAGGGCGCAGTGGTCAAGAATGTCACCATCGCCGATGCTCACATCACGGGCACACAATATGTCGGCGGCATCGCTGGTGAAATCGATTCTAACGCCGTCGTCGACAGCTGCATAAGCACGGATGTGACGGTGAGGGCCACTATTTCCGGCGATGCCCTCTGTGGTGGCATAGTAGGCTATGTGCAATCTGGTATCACCAGGAACTGCCTCGTTCTCGATGCCACAGTGTCGGGCGGCAGCAGCTATAGAGGTGCCATCGCCGGCAGAACTTGGAGCACCTACGACCTCCGGAATAACCTATACTACAACTGCACGGTGGGTGGCGTTGCAAACGCCACGGGCGTGGGCTGCAACGGCAGCGACATTAATGACAATAATTATTATAATGCCACCCCTGCCTGGCGGCTGACCTTCGCGCCCGATGTCACCGCCACGGGCACGAGCTTAACCTATGATGGACATTCGTATTACGCCCACAATTCCCTCGTCACCCTTGGCTACAGCGGCACTGTGTCCACCGACGAGCTGGTTGTCTACAGCGTGGGTGGCAACGAACTATCCTTCAACAGCTTCAGCGTCACGGCCGATACCGCCGTCACGGCCACCGTGGTCTCGGCCATCCTGTCCGTCCCCTACAGCTACGACTTCGAGACCGAAAGCCCCTTCCGCTACTGGAAGCCGGTAACAGGAGGCTACACAATCAACCAATTACTCCGCTTCGATGGCACCACCTCGAACCTGATGCTCCTGCCTCTCTTCAATGTCGAGGCCAATAGGCTGATGCTGAGTATGCAGCTTCGTGCAGAAACGAACTATGAAGGCTGTGGCACCTTCTCGGTGGGCTATGTGACGGACGCTGCCGACCCCGCGACCTTCACACCGGTGGCCACCTACAGCTGTGCCGAGTCGCAAGGCAACTGGCTGCAGAAGACCGAATACTTCACCGGCATTCCCATCGGTGCACGCCTGGCATTGCGCAGCAACCCTCGGGATGCAAATTATTATTGGTTTATCGACGACATTGAGGTGTCTGTGGCCCCCAGCTGTATCCCGTCGCAGGACCTGACCCTCACCGACTACGATTCCACCAGAGCCTCCTTTGCCTGGCGCGCGGTGGACGGAGTGCTGTGGGAGTACTGCCTCCTCGACTCCGACCGCGAGCCCGACGATGCGGACTTCACCACGACGACGGCGAACAGCGTCTCCTTCGACAACCTCATCCCCATTACTTCCTACCGCTTTCACCTGCGCCGCCGCTGCGACGCGCAGAGCACCAGCATCATCCACACCCTCGCCTTCACCACCATGGCTCCAGTACCCTTCGCCGACGGCTTCGAGGCGACGCAATGCCGCTGGACGGTAGGAGGCAGCATCATCAACCGCTGGTGTCAGGGCAACGCTGTGAACAATGGCGGCTCCCATTCGCTCTACATCAGCGACGACGGCGGCACATCACGCAATAACACCGATGAAGACAGTATCAATGTTTCCTATGCCTATATACGCTTGAGCCTCGCGGCCGACTATTACAACTTCAGTTACGACTGGACGGCCGATTGTTACTATGAAAATTTCTTGCGGGTGGCGTTGGTGCCCGACAATATAAGTTTGGAGAATAATAATAATATATATAATTACCTCTATGGAAATAATCCACCGTCAGGATGGCGCTGGCTCGACGGCGACAGCTATTTAAGATACGCAGAGGATTGGGCCACACGTTCCGAGGTGGTGGAGGTGACCGCTGCGGGCATCTACAAGATGGTCTTTTTCTGGTACAACAATATGGATGACGAGTATCCGGCAGCTGTCGACAATGTGCAGGTGACCATTCCCAGGAATTTCACCACCGCCGGGCGCTGGGACGAGGCCATGAACTGGAGCCCTGCGGGGGTGCCGACGGCCGACGAGAGGGTGATTGTCCGCGCCCCAGCCACCATTCTCAGTGGATGTGTAGCCGTGGCCGATAAAATTATCCTCGCGGACGACGGGAGCCTGACCCTCGCCGCCGGCGGCCAGCTGTACACCCATAACGAATGGAATGAAACAATTCCCATCACCGTGGAGAAGGAGGTCCGCGCCGGGGAGTGGAAGGCTTTGACCTCGATAGGTTACGATGTGATATCTCTCAACAATATAGCCAACATGACCACCGCCGCCTACGACCTCTTCAGCTACGACGAGGGACACGCCACCTGGGAGAACGAAAGAGGCGGATACATGAGTGGTCCCAAAGGCTACATCTACCGCCGTGGAGGCGACGCGACGCTCTCCTACGGGACGAAAAATTCATGTTCCGACCATTATATAAATCGCAGTTATAGCGACGATGTCCTGAAAGGTTTCAACCTGGTGGGTAATAATATGACGCACAATGTGGTGAAAGGTTCCGGAATACGTTTGAGAGACGAAAATGACACGTGGGCGACAGGCTACTACACGCTGGAGGGCGACGGCTCGTGGCGCGTGCACCCCGACAGCGACCCCATCGCCCCAGGCCAGGCCTTCCTGGTTGAGCTCACCAGTGCCGAAAAATATGATGATTATGCCATGCTCCGCTACGACAATGACGCGGACTGGCCGTCGGCAACGAGCAAGGGGACACACTCCTCAGTCAGCCCTAAAAGGGCTGACAGCTCCCCTAACTTAGGGGAGCAGTTAAGAATGATGTTTACGGTCAGCGACGGGAGGCACAGCGACGTTGCCTATGCGCTGTTCGGTGAGGGCGACGGCCTCCGCAAGTTCGGCCGCCAGAACGCCGACCTGCCGAGCCTGAGCATCGTGGAGGGCGAGGGGCGCTATGCGATAGCCCCCATTGCGGAGGGCGCGGAGAGCTTCGACCTGGCCTTCCGCGGCAAAGCCGGGGAGTACACTCTTTCAGTGAAGAATGAAGAATTAAGAATTAAGAATTATGTTCATCTGATAGACAGGGCCACGGGCAAGGAGATGGACCTGGTGAGATTGTCACCTCTCACCTCCGACCTCCAACTTCCAACCTCACACTTCGCCCACATGGAGGGCGAGGAACTGGTGGTTAGCGGCGAAGGCACCTTGACGGCCTACGACGTGATGGGCCGCGAGCTCTTCCGCAAGGAAATTAAGAATGAAGAATTAAGAATGAAGAATTCCGACTTCCCCGGCACCGGAGTTTACATCCTCAATCTCAACGGTTACAGCCAGAAAGTAGTCTTTAAAAAATAAGACTATGAAAACAAAGAAACAATACACCGCATCCGAACTGACAGTACTCTCCTTCAAAGCCGAAGTCGGCTTCGCCGGCAGCCAGGGAGGCAACGGCAATTTCCTCAGCTCTTTCTTTATTCCCATCTTAAATGGCAGCAATATCACCAGCAACCAGGAAACCTAGGCGACTGACAACAGCACCTTCGGTACGGGCTGGGAGGAGTAGTTGGGGTTGCTCTGAAGTGGCCAGTGGCGGGCTTTTTGCGTTACAGGACAATAATGGAGGGAGGAGGGCGTTATATGTAAGGTTAGAGGTTTAAGGTGAAATTGTGTATACATATTATATATATAGTGGAGACGATAATCCTCACGAATGGATAATAGATGGTAAATAAAATGACCATATGAACCCCTTACCAAGACCTTACCAACTCCTACCGCAGTAGGAGTTGATAGGGTGTTGGTAGGTAGATGATAAGTGGATGTATGGTACTTGAACTAAAGCAGATAGCACATATAGAGAGCCCATTTGGGGCGAAATTCGGGGTACCGCGTCAGGCGGGTCTTGTGGAGGTGCCCTGCAGGGTGGTTTTCGAACCGGAATACAGGGTTGCCGAGGCGGTGCGGGGACTGGAGGGTTTCGACTATGTGTGGCTCCTGTGGGGCTTTCATCTGAACAGGAGAGAGGGCTGGACGCCTACGGTGCGGCCGCCGCGCCTGGGTGGCAACAAGAGGGTGGGGGTCTTCGCTACGCGGAGCCCTTACCGGCCCAACGCCGTAGGGCTGTCGTCGGTGAAACTGCTGAGTGTCGGCGTCGAGCCCCAGGTGGGTCCTGTGCTGACCGTGGCGGGAGCCGATCTGGTGGACGGCACCCCCATCTACGATATCAAACCCTATGTCGCCTATGCCGACAGCCATGAGGGGGTGCGCTGCGGATATGCCAGCGAGGCGCCCGGGGAGGTGCTGCGGGTGAGTGACCCTAAGGGTTGCCTGTCAGCCCTGCCGGCGGCAACAGCCGAGTGTTTGCGCCAGACGTTGGCGCAGGATCCGCGGCCTCACTACCAGGAGGATGCGGGACGGGTGTACGGGATGAGTTTCGGGGACTATGAGGTGCGCTTTAGCGTTTCGGAGAGGAGTGCGGAGATACTTTCTTTAGTTAAAAATTGTTAAAGCTGAAATTTTCGGACAGGGGAATTGTCTATCACTAAGAATGGGCGAGAACTACACACAACTGGTTGAGGACTGCCGGCATCGTGATCGCAGGGCGATGCGCCGACTATATGAACTGACAGCGCCGATGGCACTGGGTGTGTGTATGCGCTATTGCCACAACCGCGAGTCGGCACAGGACGTGATGCAGGAGGGCTATATCAAAGTGTATGAGGGATTAAAGAAGGTGAGGGAGCCCGAGAAGGTGATGGCATGGGTGTACCACGTGATGGTCAACGAGAGCATCAATCACTGCCGCCGACAGAAGCCGATAGAATATCTGGAGGATAAGCAGATGGCGGAGCCCGCGGTGTTCCCCAGCGACCCTTTCGGGGACGAAGAGGTGGTGCTGGCGCTGCAGCAGGTGCCGCCGCGACAGCGGGCGGTGTTCAACATGCTGGAGGTGGAGGGCTTGTCGGAGGAGGAGGTGGCCGAGCGAATGGGGACACCGGTGAGCAATGTGCGCACGCTGCTGACGCGCGCGAAGAACTGCCTGAAAGAGATTTTGGCGGTTTAAGGTTTATGGGGTTAGTTTGGAATTATTATTATTTATAATATGAATTTGAAAGACTATAAGGTGCAGCCCGACGAGGGCCTTTACGAGAAGATAGAGCATCGGCTGAAGGTGAGGCGGATGGTGAGGGTGTGGAGTGCCGTTGTCGGAGTGGTGGCTGTTTGCGCAGTGGTGGCTGCGATGATGACAAGGAGCACTTTGGAAAATATTGTGGGACAGTCAACTGTCGCAGAAAAGGCTATCCAGGGAGTTGCCGTTCAAGAGGAGGACATACTCTTCCGTCAGTCACAAGCGACTGCCACCTCCCCTCTGCCTGGCTCTGCAGGAGACATGGCCTGCGACCGCAGTGGAGCAAACATAGGGGAGGAGTTGGTTAGCGTTAGTAGAGCGACAGAAAGTATTGATAAAGAGGATAACAGCGGCAGCATTTCCGCTCCCAAATTAGTGGAGGTGGACAGCCGAAGGGTGGACGGAGTGTGTAAGAATGAGGCTGTCGCCCTGGTCGTACCTGCCGAGCCGACCGAGGCCACCGGTACCGTCGATGCCATAGGGCAGCCTGTTGTCAGCATTAGCTCTGCCGACGAGGAGCAGCCTGAGGCCGAAACGTCGGCCACTGTCAAAGCGGGAGCGACGCCGGTGCATATCGACAACCTGATATGGGCCCCCAATGTCATCGTTCCCAATGGCGACGAGATTGACAACCGGAGTTTCAAACTGAAATTCTCATCGACGGTGACCCACTTCCATATTCATATCTACAATCGTGGCGGCCGTCTTGTCTTTACGAGCACCAGCTCCTCGTTTGAGTGGGACGGCACAGCACATGGCAGTGCCCTGCCGCAGGGAACCTATGTGTGGGTGGCACAATTCCGCGATACCGCCGGACATCCGCGTGAAGAAAAAGGGACGGTGACAATCATTAGATAAAGGTTGTAAGTTAAAAGGGCAAAAAGTCAAAAAGACTTAAAGCCGCAAGGCCTTGAAGCCGTGAAGTCGTAAGGTTGTAAAGTGTTAGCATTCTATGACTTTGCGGCTTCAAGGCTTTAATATTTTTTCAATTGAAATAAATTTTGTATTTTTGCACCCGAAAATAGCAAGGGTCATTCTATCGCTCGGCAGGGATGCTGAGAGGAAAGTCCGGGCAGCTCGAGCCACCATGCTTCCTAACGGGAAGGCACCTTTCTGGTTTAAGGTTTAAGGTTTACGGTTTAAAGTTCTTACCGGGATTCCTAAAACATTAAGCTTTAAACCTTAAACCAGGAAGGTGACAGCAAGCGCCACAGAAAAGATACCGCTAACCTGCAAGGGTGCTTGCAGGGAGTAAGGGTGAAAACGCGGGGTAAGAGCCCACGACGTGTCCCGGTGACGGGCACGATGGCAAGCCTCATGGGCTGAAAGACCATGTAAACCAACCGGTCGAACGACCATGGGCAGGCTCGCCCATAAAAACGGGAGTTGTCAGCAGAGCTGACAGCCGTGGAAGGTTGGAGGGTAGGTTGATAGAGGCCGTCGGCGACGGCGGTCCTAGATTGATGATAGAACACGACAGAACCCGGCTTACAGGCCCTGGCTATTTTTTTAATTAAGAATGAAGAATGAAGAATGAAGAATTAAACAGGGGACAGAAATGTGGAATGTTGAAGCGGAAGGTTCGCGTCAGCGTATTTTTCATTTTTCATTTTTCATTTTTCATTATCCTAACATCTTGTTCGGGCGAGTATGTGGGGATGCCGAGGGCGGAGGTGCTGGACTACCAGACGAACTCGACCTATGGGGGCCTTCACACGTTGGCAACCGCTTATGGCGAGGCCCTCAACAAGTCTATCGCCGTCGACACCCTGCATCCCGGCATGTATGCCGAGTATGGCATCACACTGGCTTTGATGGGCCATAAGAGTGCGGCCTGCCGTATGCTCAATGCCGAAGCCAAGGCTTTCCCAGAGAGCCGCGGATTGGTATACCGTATCAAGCAACGCCTGATGCCCGACATGCTGGACGACACCCTCGCGGCTCCCTACCGCGATACCGCTGATTTGGTGCAGCTGATGGCATGGGCCTACGACTCCCTCACGGCTTTGAAGACGCTGCCTTTCGTGGCACCCGTCATCGACAGTACGGATACGATGTGGATTAGCCAGCAGACCCCTCGGGATTCGGTGAAGATTCCCATCGAACTCTCTGCCAACGAGAAGCGAGAGCTCCTGGAGCAGCTGCAAGCCGAAGAGGCCCTGCGCAAGCAGGCTGTTGCCGACTCGATAGCCGCCGCCAAGCAGGCCAAGATTGACAAGCGCAAGCAGGACAAGGCCGACCGTGATCAGGCGAAGAAGGACAAGGAGAAGGCCCGCAAGGCGGAACAGAAAGCCCGCGAGAAACAGCGCGAGGCCGACCGCCAGCAGAAGGCAGCCCAACGCAAGGCTGAAAAAAAAGCACGGGATGACGAAAGAAAAAGCAAGAAGAAATGAAGAGGATAGGAAACATAGTCGTGTTATTGGCCATGGTGGTATCGCTGGCCTCCTGCAAGAGTGAAAAGAAACTGGAGCAGTACAGCGCCATCTATAAAGAGCGTCCGACGGTGATATATGTGGCACCGCTTGACGACCGGTCGATGCGTCATGCAGTGCGCACTCCTGACGACTCACTCTACAACCTTTCGCTTAATATCGCTGCCAAGCAGCTCTTCCTTACCGCCAGCGACCCCTTGGTGTATAATGGATACTATGTCCCCGGCCCCCTGTCGTCGGCCCAGATAGCTGCCACCGAGTGGCGCACCGGCAAACAGTTGAGAAACGACAGTCTCGAAGACTATTACACCCAGTTAGGTATCGATGCGGTGCTTTTCGTCACTATCCATGGCTGGGCCAACACATCGAACAGTTGGACTGTTGAAACAGAGTATGTGTTGCGTTCGACGCTGAGTGGCAGCGAGTTGATGCATGTTTCGGTGAAGGGTAAGAAGATTCTCCCCACCGACTTCAAAGGTAACCCCCTGCCGTTGCGTGACGACGAGATTTTTGCCCAGAAATACGGCTGTGACTTGGAGACTGCCCAGCGTTGCCGCCTAGTGGAGACGTTGAACAAATTCGTCCTCAAAGACCTGCCTGCCGGCAAACGTAGTCGTGAACATGGCACAGAGCGCTACATTCCTTCGCACCCCGAATATTTCAACCTCGTCATCCATCCCGACGGTACGGTGCAGATGCAAAAGACAGAGATGTACACCGAGCTGACGGAAAAAGACTGACCACGAGACATGAAAATAGAAGTATCGCTCACGCCAGCCCTCTATCTCTATAGAACCCTTAAGGAAAACCATATCACCGTGGCCATCGATGTGCTGCGAGCCACCACAGCCGTCTGCGCCGCCTTTCAGGCGGGATGCAGTGAGGTGGTGCCTCTGGACAGCCTCGAGGCATTGGAATCCTACCGTCGGCAGGGCTATGCTATCGCTGCCGAGCGCGGAGGCAAGAAGTTGCCAGGCTCTGACTACGGAAACTCGCCCACGGAGTATATAAGCAAGGATATGAGAGGTGTGCGTCTGGCTTACAGTACCACTAACGGCACAGTGAGCATCTTGCGCGGTGCCGACGCCGAGCTGACACTCGTGGGAGCCTTTGCCAATATCAATGCGTTATGCAGACGGCTGAGAAAAGAGGGTAGGGATGTGGTGCTGCTCTGCAGCGGATGGCAGAACGACTTCTGCCTGGAAGACACCTTGGTGGCGGGAGCCATAATAGAGAGAGTGGGAGATGGTGTCGGCGACGCTGCACAGATGGCATTGGATTTGTGGCGTATGGCCAAGGAAAATCCGCTCGGCTATTGCCAGAAGGCCTCTCATGTCCACCGTCTGGAAGGCTTTGGCTCTCAGGCGCAGGCAGATATAGTATTTGCATTTAAACAGGACACCTGCGCGGTGGTACCTATGCTCAAGGAGGGGAGACTCACGGTATGAAGAGATTGTCGGTTATAGTCTTGATTTGGATATGTGCCATGCTGCCGGTGAAGGCTCAGTGGGACACCTCGTCCTATTCCTTCACCTCGCGACTCAACTCCCACTATATCATTCCCTTTGCCACCGGAGCCGCACTCGGGGCTGCCGGTGCCGTGTTTTCGTATGTTCCCGCCGTCAATGAATGGGCCGTGGCACTGCGCGACGAGGTGGCGTACCATGACCTCCCCAACCTCTATGTCGATGACTATCTTCAGTATCTCCCGGCGCTGACGCCGGTGACCCTTAATCTCTGTGGTTTACAAAGCCGCCACAAACTCAGCAAGATGCTCCTTCTCGAAGGTGCCAGCTATCTGTTGGGCGGAGGATGGCTCAACGCCTTCAAATACCGCTTCGGAGTGTTGCGACCGGACGAATCCTCATACAACAGTTTCCCCAGTGGACATACCTTTATGGCCTTCACGGGTGCCGAATTGCTGCGCCGCGAATATGGGGAGGAATACCCTTGGATAGCCGTTGCGGGCTATGTCGTGGCCACCCTCGTGGGGTGCATGCGCGTGTGGCATAACCGCCACTGGGCCGGCGATGTCCTCGCCGGCGCCGGCTTAGGCATTGCCAGTGTGAGTCTGGTGTATTGGGTGTTGGATTGAGTGGGAGATAAAATTATAGAATTAATAGATAAAAACAAAATAACAATGAAACTAACATCGAATCTCAAAGGCGACCTGTTCGGCGGCGTGACTGCCGGCATTGTCGCGCTGCCGCTGGCCTTGGCCTTCGGCATACAGGCTTTTAACGGTGTCGACAGCCCCGATGCCGCTTCGCTGGGAGCCTATGTGGGTCTCACTGGCGCCATGCTGCTGGGCTTCTTCGCCGCCCTCTTCGGCGGTACCCACAGCCAGATTAGCGGTCCTACGGGTCCCATGACCGTGGTCACCGCCACCCTCGTCACCGGTGCCTGGACGGCCAGCAACGGCAGCATTTCCGAGGTGATGCTCTCCATGGCTCTCGCCGCCATCTTCTGTGGCCTCTTCCAGATACTCTTCGGCCTCATTAAGATAGGTAAGTATGTGCGCTATATCCCTTATCCCGTGCTGTCGGGCTTTATGAGTGGTATCGGCGTTATCATCATCCTGCAGCAGATCTATCCCCTGATAGGGCAGAGCAAGGGTGGCTCGATGGTCGACCTCCTGGTGGGACTGCCCGAGGCCTTCGGCTCCATCTCGCTCACCGCACTGCTTCTCGGCGTGGGTACCGTGGCCATCATCTACTTGTTCCCCCTGCTTACCAAAAAGGTGCCGTCAACCCTCGTGGCACTTATCGTGATGACTGTCATCTCGTTGTTTATCAATATGGAAGGTGTCTCTACTATCGGCGAGATTCCCTCGGGTCTGCCCCTGCCATTCTTCGCCAAAGAGGGCGTCTCCCTTGCTGGAATCAACTGGGGTAGCGTCCTTGTCGCCGCCATCATCCCTGGTCTTACCCTAGCAGGTCTCGGCAGCATTGACACGCTGCTCACCTCCGTGGTGGCTGACAATATCACCAAGACCAAGCACAACAGCAACCGCGAGTTGATAGGGCAGGGTATAGGCAATGCCATGGCCGGTCTCTTCTGTGGCCTGCCTGGTGCCGGTGCCACCATGCGTACCGTCGTCAACGTCAAGAGTGGCGGCCGCACACAGCTCTCCGGCATGGTGCATGCGATACTGCTGTTGGCCATCATGCTGGGTCTGGGCTCGGTGGTGAAATATGTGCCGCTGTCGGTTCTCGCAGGTATCCTTATCACTGTGGGTTGGGGTATTATCGACTTCAAGGGCTTCAAAGACCTCGTCAAGATACCGCGTGCCGACGCCGTGGTGCTCATCGTGGTCTTCCTGGTCACTGTCTTCGTCGACCTTCTCACCGCCGTGGGTATTGGCATGGTTATCGCTTGCGTCCTCTTCATGAAGCGGGCCTCCGACCTCGTGGAAGGAGGTTACAGTAGCCAGGAAATGACCAACTTCGACAAGGAGAGCCCCTGGAGCGATGAGGGTGGTATGCCCGACACCGTGGCACACAAAATCTATATCCAGCGTTTGAACGGCCCCATCTTCTTCGGTACCATCAACAAGTTCAAGGAGGTGATGAGCACCGTCCCCGCCGACGCCAAAATCGTCATCATCCGCATGCGACTGGTGAGTTTCATGGACCAGAGCGGTCTCTACGCCATGGAAGAGGCTATCAAAGACATCCAGGCCCGTGGTGCTCAGGTCCTCATGACCATCATACAGCCACAGCCCATGTACATGCTCACCAAGATGAATCTCATCCCTGACCTCGTCCCCCAGGACCACACCTTCCTCGATTTTGCCTCCTGCACAGATTATCTTCGCAAACAGCTTGAAAAATAATTAATGAATAATGGGAGATAAAGGGAAGATTCACCAGTCTTCATTTTATCTCCCCCTAAAAAAAATAACTATGGGTCGCGCATTTGAATATCGCAAAGCAAGAAAACTGAAACGTTGGGGCCACATGGCCCGTACCTTCACCAAGATTGGTAAGGAAATTGAACTGGCCGTCCTCGCCGGCGGTCCCGATCCTTCGAGCAACCTCCGTCTCCGTCTGCTCATACAGACCGCCAAGAGCGAGTCGATGCCTAAGGAGAACGTCGAACGCGCCATCAAGCGCGCCACTGAGAAGGACAAGTCGGCCTACAAAGAGGTGGTATACGATGGCAAAGGCCCTCACGGTGTCGCCGTAGTGGTGGAGACCGCTACCGACAACCCCACCCGCACCGTCGCCAACATCCGCGCCGCCTTTGTGCGTGGCAAGGGCGAACTGGGCACCATGGGTATGAACGACTTTCTCTTCGAGCGCAAGTGTTCCTTCGTCGTCGCTTGGCGCGATGATATCGACATGGATGAGTTGGAACTCGAACTTATCGACTGCGATATCGACGAGGTGTTCCGCGATGAGGACGAGATTCTTATCTATGCCGATTTTGCCAATTATGGTCCCATCTCCAAGTTCTTGGAAGACAAGGGTCTTGAGATTAAGAGCTTCAAGTTTGAGCGTATTCCTCTCACTGTGCGGGAGCTCTCGGAAGAGGAACAGGAGGATGTCAACGGCCTTATCGAGCGTCTCGAAGCCGACGACGATGTCGTTAATGTTTTCCATAATATGGCATAAAAAAAAACTTTTTGAAAATTTTTGATTGTCATTTGCAAAAATATTCGTATTTTTGCATCCGATTTTATAGTCATAAAAGAAACAAAAAGTATATATCAATATGAAAGTTAGAACTATCATCCAGATTGTGCTGGCCGTGGCTATCCTCGGTTTGGCCTATGTGCTCTACAACAGCATCCAGAAACCCATGCGCTTCGCCGACGAGTACACCCACCGCCGCGATGCATGTGCAGAAAAGCTCAAATCTATTCGTACCCTCGAGGAGGCCTACAAGCTCACCTATGGCAAGTATACCGGTAGCTTCGACACCCTCATCACTCGTCTGATGACTGAGGACAGCATGAAGGTTGTCAGCAAGATTATCAATCGCGACAAGATTCCCGCCGATGTCGATATCAACGAGGTCCCCGAAAACGAGGCCGTTAAGCTGGGCTATATCTCCCGCGCCGAAGTTTTTGTGAACCCCATCGCCAAACTTCGCGAGGATGGCAAGCTGCCTACCATCGATGCCGCTACTGGCAAGAAGCGTCAGCTCACCGACGAGGAGATTAAGAACCTCCGTTATGTTCCCTATCCCAAGGGAGAGAAGAACGAATTCGAGCTTCAGGCCGGTCAGATTGATAAGAGCGGTTTCCAAGTGGCTGTCTTCGAGTGCAAGGTGTCTCTCGAGGTGCTCCTCAGTGACATGGACAAGCAGCTTGTTGTGAACAAGATTGCCGAGATCCAAGAGGTGCCGGATCGCTATGCTGGTTGGAAAGTTGGTGATATGACCCAGGCTGTCACCGATGGTAACTTTGAATAAAGAATTAATATGTATCGCTGCAAAACTCTGATAGTTACCGATAAAGAGTTTGCTTCCGGCGAAAAGAGATTATCCATTTGCCTTCGGTCAAATGGATTTTCTTTTTCGGAAGTGACCCTTTCGGGAGTGCTCCTCACCTTTGGCGAGGCCGAGGGTGTCCATGCCTCGTCGATGACTGCCGTGATGGCCGATGTAAAGGCCTTTTTCTCATCGGTAGGCATCCGTCCGCTGGGTTATGCCTCGATGGAACTTGTTGTGCTGAGCAACGAGAGTGTGTGGGTTCCCGACGAACTCTATTCCCCCTCCGCCAACCGTCAGTATCTGAAGCTTGTCGGGAGTAGGGCTACCACTATCATGACTGCTCCCTGCCGCTTCTTGGCATCTACGGCTGTCTTTGAGGCTCCCGACGCCTTGATTACCGCCTTCAAGGTGTCGCTGCCCGGTCTCTTGGTCGTCAACCAACATGTCAAACTAGCCTCGATAGGCCTCGAGAAGCGTAGCGAACAGCATCCGTTACTCCTCACGCACTGGCGCGACAATGTAATTGATTTCGCTGCTTTCCGCGAAGGACGCTACATCTACGGCAATACCGTTCCCTTCGCCTCCGATAACGAGGCTCAGTTCCATACGGTCGAGGTGCTGAAGAGTTTTGGTCTTGAGAATGCCAACACCGAGCTGCTTATGTGTGGTGATGTGGGTCGCGAGCGCTTTGCCTTGTTGAGGCCATATTTCCCTGCCGCCTCGCTGTATACTGGTGTTCACGGCTCTTTTCTAAATCCAGCATTCAAGACCTTGCATACATACAAGAACGCATTGATTCTCTAATCTTTTAAATAATAAACTTTAATCTTTACTTTAAATGAGGATTATTGCTGGAAATCTCAAGGGCCGTCGCCTCAATCCGCCTGCCAACCTGCCCGTTCGCCCAACGACCGACATGGCGCGCGAGGGACTTTTCAATATCCTCAACAATTATGTAGACTATGAGGATTGTTCGGTGCTGGACCTCTTCTCGGGCACAGGTGCCGTGGGCGTGGAGTTTATCTCGCGTGGTGTCAAGGAGGTTACCGCTGTGGACATCAACAATGCTTGCACGGAGTATATTAAGTCGGAGGCTACGAGGCTGAACTTGAGAAATCTTCATGTGGTGCGTACCGATGTCTTTGATCTTCTCAAGCGTGCCAACAGGAAGTTCGACATTGTTTTTGCCGACCCACCCTATGCTCTGGAGGGTCTCGACAAGTTGCCTGACCTGGTCTTTGAACACCAGGTGCTTACCGAGGATGGCATCTTCATCCTTGAGCATCCGCGCGAGTATGGGTTTGAGGAACATCCTCACTTCTGGCAGCACCGCAACTACGGCAAGGTTAACTTCACCTTTTTTGCAATGAAATTAGACGAATAATTAAGAAAAAATAATTAATGTCGGCAAATGAGGATAATTTAGTGAAATTTTTTTCGCATAATTCGTACAATTTGCCGACAAAAAGAAAAAAGCAGTAATGAAAGCAGTAGTAAAAACAAATTTCAACTTCCCGAAGCAGAAAAGCCTCTATGTGGGTAAAGTGCGCGATGTATACAACATCGACGACAAGTATATGGCCATGGTGGTCAGCGACCGCATCTCGGCCTTTGATGTGGTCCTTCCCAAGGGTATTCCTTACAAAGGACAGGTCCTTAATCAGATTGCTGCAAAATTCCTCGACGCCACCGCAGACATCCTCCCCAACTGGAAACTTGCCACCCCTGACCCCATGGTCACCGTAGGCCTCAAATGTGAGGGTTTCCGTGTGGAGATGATTGTCCGTGGCTATCTCGCTGGCAGCGCCTGGCGCGAGTACAAGGCCGGTGCCCGCACCCTCTGTGGTGTGCAGCTGCCGGAGGGCATGGTCGAGAATCAGAAGTTCCCCACGCCCATCGTTACCCCCACCACTAAAGCCGACGAAGGTCACGACGAGAATATCAGCCGCGAGGAGATTATCCGTACCGGTCTCGTCGCCAAGGAGGACTACGAGCAGCTCGAGCGCTACGCCCTTCAGCTCTTTGAGCGTGGCACAAAGATTGCCGCCGAGAAAGGTCTTATTCTGGTGGACACCAAGTATGAATTTGGCAAACGCGATGGCAAGATTTACCTCATTGACGAGATTCATACCCCTGACAGCAGCCGCTATTTCTATGCCGACGGCTACGAGGAGCGTCTGAAGAAGGGCGAGCACCAGCGCCAGCTCAGCAAGGAATTCGTCCGCGAGTGGCTGATGGATAACGGCTTCCAGGGTAAGGAAGGCCAGCAGGTGCCTGAGATGACTGACGAGATTGTCAACAGCATTTCCGACCGCTATATCGAGCTCTATGAGCACATCACCGGCGAGAAATTCCAAAAGGCCGACGATTGCGCCGATGTCGCCGCCCGTATCGAGAAGAATGTTTCCAACTATCTCGCCACCCTCTAATGGAAATAGAAAGGAAATACCTTGTCGACTCACTACCAGAGAATTTAGATAGCTATCCTCATGTAGAGATAGAACAAGGGTATCTATGCACATCGCCCACCCTGCGCATTCGCAGGATGGGCGATTCTTTTATCCTTACTGTCAAGGAGAATGTGCGCACCCAAAGCACAGCGGCTGTGAACCGTGAGGAGGAGTTCACCCTCACTGCCGACAGATATGCCCACTTGAAGACAAAGTGCGACGGCAATTTTGTCAGCAAGACCCGCTACCACATACCCGTCGACAAATATACCGTCGAGCTTGACATCTTCCACGGCATCCACGAAGGCCTTCGTCTCGTCGAGGTAGAATTTCCTTCCGTGGAAGATGCCGATGCCTTCACGCCGCCTGCATGGTTTGGCGAGGATGTCTCTTCCGACCCACACTACCGCAACAGCTATTTGTCATCCTTCAACTCATAACTTTTAACACTTAACTTGAAAAAGATTCCCCATACCTTTACCATTGTCTTTGCCCTCATAGTGTTGGCGGCGCTACTCACATGGATTGTTCCTGCTGGAGAGTTTCTTCGCGAGACCGTAGATGGTCGTGAAGTGGTGGTGAACAATTCGTTCCACTATGTCGACCGCGCCCCGCAGACTTGGCAGATATTCTCTGCGCTCTTCAATGGTTTTGTCGACAAGGCCGACATCATCATCTTTATTTTGATGGTCGGTGGTGCCTTCTGGATTCTCAACAACAGCCATGCCATTGACGTCGGTGTTATGGCTTTCCTGCGTAGAATCAGATGTTTGGAACACTATAGGCTGATGCATAAACTGGGAGTGGAGAACATTATCATCACGTTGGTGATGCTCATGTTCAGCCTTTTTGGTGCCATCTTCGGCATGAGCGAGGAAACCATCGCTTTTGTGGTGGTCTTCATCCCATTGGCTATCCAGATGGGCTACGACAGCATCGTGGGTGTCTGTATGTGCTATGTGGCTGCCCATGTAGGCTTTGCCGGAGCTATGCTCAACCCCTTCACCATCGGCATCGCCCAGGGCATTGCCGATCTTCCTCTCTTCTCAGGCCTCGAATACAGAGTCTTCTGCTGGGCAGTACTCACGCTTATCGGCATCGCTTTCGTGCTGTGGTATGCCAAGCAAGTGAAAGCAAAGCCTGAGCGTTCGCCAGTCTACAAACTTGACGAATACTGGCGAAAAAGGGTGGAGTCTTCGGCTCAGACAACCCTCACCATCCGCCACATCCTTATCCTTGTCTTACTTCTTGTCACCATTGTAGCCCTCGTTGTAGGCGTACTGAAATTTGATTGGTACATTGCTGAAATCTCGGCGCTTTTCCTTGCCATGGGCATTTTCGCCGGCATTATCGACAGGCAAGGTGCTGACGACATCTCCAAACTTTTTCTTGCCGGCTGCAAGGATATCCTCTCCGCCGCCTTGGTAGTGGGTCTTGCCAGCGGCATCATCTTCATCCTCAAGGACGGCCATGTCATCGACACCATCCTGTACGGTCTCACGCGGTCGCTTTCGCAGTTGGGCGAGGTGGCATCCCTCGGCGTGATGTATGTCTTCCAGACATTACTCAACATAGTTATGCCCAGTGGCTCTGCCAAGGCGGCGCTCACCATGCCCATCATGGCTCAGTTTGCCGACCTTATCGATGTCTCGCGCCAGACTACTGTGCTGTCCTTCCAGTTCGGCGACGGCTTCACCAACATGCTGACACCCACCAGTGGTGTCCTCATCGGTGTCCTCGGTATCGCCCGCATCCCCTACGGCACCTGGCTCAAATGGGTATGGAAATTCATCCTCGCACTTATCGTTATTGGTTTTATCTTAATGCTTCCCACTTTATGGCTCAATTTACCCGGCTTCTGACCCCTATTAAAAGCAATCCCTTACAGGGAATACTCCGTAGGAGTTTTCTTTTAATCGTTTTTGTTTTTCCCTTTTTTACTTTAGTCTCCGCGCAGGATAGCAGCTATGCGCGTCGCATTATCCGTGACCTCTCGTCGCCCGAAATGTTTGGTCGCGGCATGCAGAATAGGGGAGACTCCATCGCTGCTGTTTATCTGCGCAATGAGATGATTGCCAACGGTGTCAAACCGTTGACAAAAGATTACTTCCAGTATTTTCGTTTCCCCAATACCACCATGCGACCGCCCATTGTCAAGGCGGGCTACCGCTCGCAGAACATCTGTGGATACATCCCCGGAGAGACCGATACGATGATAGTCTTCACAGCTCACTATGAGCATCTTGGCATGCATGGCGATACCATTTTCTATGGTGCCCACGACAACGCCAGCGGTGTAGCCGCGGTGATGGATTTGGCCCGCATGGCTAACCTGCAGCGTGGCAGATACACATACGTATTCCTTCTCTTCGGAGGCGAGGAGAGTGGCCTCATCGGCTCGGGCTTCTTTGCCGACATGCCGCTTATCAAACTTGACAAAGTCAAACTCTTGGTGAATATCGACCTTTTCTGTGGCGGTGACGATGGTCTCATGGTGGTCAACGCTAATGCCCCAGAGACCAAGCCCTATATCGACTTGATGGTACAGATAAACGAAGAACATCATTATGCCGCCAAGATTGCCCGTCGCGACAACGCCCCCAACAGCGATCACTGGTTCCTCAGCCAGGAGTGTCCTGCTGTTTTTATCTATACCCTCGGTGGTCCCTTTGGTGGCTACCACAGCCCCGCCGACACCTGCGAAGGCTGTGGATTGGGCAACTACATGAATTTCATGGCTCTATTGAAAACTTTCCTCGAACACTTGTAGGCATTATGAAGACTATGCATCCGACAGCCTCGCTGATGGCCCATATGATTTCAATAGCAGCAAATACAAGTGTGTCGAGCGCGACGTGAGAATGTACGGAAGAACAGAATACTGTTTCACAAACATGATTTACACAATTACCGAGGAAGACTATAACCGGACAGAATAACACTTTTGTGCCTGAAAAATGCTTATACCCAGCCAACTCCTGCCATGCTAGGAGTTGGCTGGGGGTATTTTGACCAATGAGGAAACTATCAATACAACGGCATATTAAATTAATGAAATCAATTATTTATTACTGTATATCATTTTTTTTTTGTACATTTGCATTTTCCCGTCAGAAGGAAATGTTAATTAATTAACTGAAAATAAATAAAATAGGATAGAAATGAGAAAACTTGCTGTCGTTGCTTTCGGAGGGAATGCACTCCTGCGAAGCGGCCAGAAAGGTACTTACCGCGAGCAGATTGAAAATGTGGAGAACACTTGTGAGAGTCTCTGCGCTCTGCTCAAGCGCAACTATAACATAGTGATTGGTCACGGCAATGGTCCTCAGGTGGGCAACGTGATGCTGCAGCACGAGGCCGGAAAGTCCGTCGGCATTCAGGCCATGCCGATGGACTTCTGCGTTGCCGAGACACAGGGAAGCATTGCCTACCTTATTGAAATGGGCCTTCGCAACGTGATGGCCCGCAATGACATCCAGCGCGATGTTGTTACTCTGGTGACTCAAGTGGCCGTTAACAAACTGGACCCAATGTTCCAGAATCCCACAAAACCCGTGGGACCTTACTACACCAAGGAGCAGGCAGAGGAGTTCACCCGCGAGACCGGTGCCAAATACAAGGAGGATCCAAAGGGTAACGGCTGGCGCAAAGTTGTGGCTTCTCCCAAGCCTGTGCGCATCAACAATATCAAGATTGTGAAGCAGCTTGCCACCGCTGGCAATATTGTTGTCACCGTAGGTGGCGGCGGCATCCCCGTGGTGGAGGAGAGTGATTATGTGCGTGGTGTCGAGGCTGTTATCGACAAGGACCTCGCCAGCGCCCTTTGCGCGGTGGAGATCGGTGCCGACGAGTTCTACATCCTCACAGATGTGCCCAAGGTCTACATTAACTTCCGCAAGGAGAACGAGCAAGCACTGGACACCATCACTGTGGCTGAGGCCAAAAAGCTCCTCGAAGAGGGGCAGTTTGCCGAAGGCTCTATGGCACCCAAGGTACGCGCTGCCATCATGTTTGTCGAGCACGGCGGCAAGGAGTGCATCATTACCGAAGCCGGCCAGCTTGACAATCCCAATTGTGGTACCCGTATTGTAAAATAAATGCCCTGACGTACTTATGGCATCGCTGCTTGACAATATCACCAGGTCGCCAAAGTTCAAGCTTTTTATGAAGAAGCTTGCGCTGGTGTATACAGTATTGACACTCGTCGGCCTGCTGATGAAGTTGCGTGGGATGTCAGGCGGCAACACACTGCTCATCATCGGAATGAGCACGCTGGCCTTCGTAGCATTCTTCCTTGGCGGGCTGTTTCCCTGCCCACACTCAATCGAAGACGACAATTATGTCGGGGGGATGCAACCTATTTGGAAGTTTGCCATGACGCTCACGGGCTGGTCTTTGGCCGTGGGCTTGATGGGACTGCTGTTCACTATGATGCACTGGCCTGGAGGAATGAGAATGCTGATTGCTGGTGGCGGGGCATTGGCCGGTGGTTGTATGGCTTGGCTATTTTATTTTAACCTAAAAAAGAAATCAAATAATCAATAATTCAAAATTATAATTATGGCTTACAATTTAAGAAACCGCAATTTTCTGAAGATCCTCGACTTTTCGCCGAAGGAGCTCAACTATCTGCTTGACCTGGCTCGCGAACTGAAGCGCGCCAAATATGCAGGCACCGAGAAACCGACCTTGACTGGCAAGAACATTGCCCTTATCTTTGAGAAGACCTCGACCCGTACCCGCTGCGCCTTCGAGGTTGGTGCCAAGGATCAGGGTGCTCATGTGACCTATCTCGGTCCCACCGGCAGCCAGATCGGCATCAAGGAGAGCATGAAAGACACCGCCCGCGTGCTGGGTCGCATGTTCGACGGCATTGAGTACCGTGGCTTCGACCAGGCCACCGTCGAGGAGCTGGCTCAATATGCTGGTGTCCCCGTGTGGAACGGTCTGACCGCTGAGGCTCATCCCACCCAGATCCTGGCCGACTTCCTGACCATCCAGGAGCATACCGACAAGCCCCTCAACCAGGTGAAGTTTGCCTATATTGGCGATGCCCGCTACAACATGGGTAACAGCCTCATGGTTGGCGGTGTGAAGATGGGTATGGACATCCGCATCATCGCCCCCAAGAAACTGCAGCCCGCCAAGGAGCTCGTGAAACAGTGCCAGGCTATCGCCAAAGAGACCGGCGCCAAGCTCACCGTCACCGACGACGTCGAGAAGGGTGTGAAGGGCCTCGACTTCATCTACACCGACATCTGGGTGTCGATGGGTGAACCCGACAGCGTGTGGAAAGAGCGTATCAAGATGCTCATGCCTTACCAGGTCAACGCCGCTCTGATGAAGAAAACCGGCAACCCCAAGTGCAAATTCATGCACTGCCTGCCCGCCTATCACAACCTGGAGACCAAGGCCGGCCGCGACGTGCATGAGAAGTTCGGTCTGAACGGCATCGAGGTCACCGAGGATGTCTTCGAGAGCGAGAACAGCATCGTCTTCGACGAGGCCGAGAACCGTATGCACACCATCAAGGCTGTTATGGTTGCTACTTTGGGTGACTAAGACAATCAAAGTCATTAAAGGCCTTAAAGACCTTAGGGACTTTAAGGCCTTTTCTATTTAAAAGATAGAATATTAATGGAAAAGAAGAAGATTATAGGTCTTGCGATATCTATTATCGCATTCTTTGTAGTATGGTTCATGCCCTCCACCGCTTTTGGTATCGATGGTCTTACCGTGCTGCAGCAGCGTACTATCGCTCTTTTTGTTTTTGCTGCTATGATGTGGATTTGCGAGGCTATCCCCAGCTGGACAACCTCTGTCCTTATCATTGTTATAGCACTTCTCACCCTCTCTAACAAGGGTTTGGGATTCCTAATGGTCGACACTGACGGTGCCGAGCTGGTCGGCGTGATGAAGTACACCAAGATTATGTCGGCCTTTGCCGATCCTGTGGTTATGCTCTTCTTGGGTGGATTCACCCTGGCTATCATGGCACAGAAATATGGTCTCGATGTCACCCTTGCGCGTTTGCTGCTCAAGCCTTTCGGCACCAACCCCAAGATGGTGCTGCTGGGCTTCCTTGTGGTCATTGCTGTGTTCTCCATGTTCATGAGCAACACCGCCACGGCAGCCATGATGCTGGCCTTCTTGGCCCCCATTCTCGCCACCTTCCCCGACGACGACAAGGGCAAGATAGGTCTGGCCCTGTCTATCCCGATTGCAGCCAATATCGGAGGCATCGGTACCACTATCGGCACTCCCCCCAACGGCACCGCCGTCTCGAACCTCGAGACCTCTTTCGGTATGACTATCTCTTTCGGAACCTGGGCTGTCCACATGATTCCCTTCGTGCTCATCATGATTGTCATCGCTTGGTTCGTACTTCAGTGGATGTTCCCCTTCAAGGGTAAGAAACTTGAGGTCAACATTCCCAAGAACGACAAGCCTACCACTTGGCGCACTCGCCTTGTGTGGATTACCTTCGCTGTCACCATTCTGCTGTGGGCCACGGAGAGTATCACCAAGATTAGCTCCAACATCGTGGCACTCATCCCCCTGGCGGTATTTGTGTGCACCGGCACCTTCACCAAGGATGATATCAAGCAGATTGACTGGAGTGTGCTCTGGCTTGTGGCCGGAGGCTTTGCCCTGGGTTACGCCATGCTCGACATCGAGAAGGGCGGTACCGGTCTGGGTGCAGCTCTCGTCAACGCCATTCCTTTCGGCAGCATGAGCATCATCCTCGTCTTTGCCGTTGCCGGCTTGGTGTGCTATCTGCTCTCCAACTTCATCAGCAACTCGGCCACGGCAGCTCTGCTTGTCCCTATCCTCTGCGCCGTTTCCACAGGCCTTAGTGCCAATCCCACCTTCGCCGCTTTCGGTGGTACCGAGGCTATGGTGATTTTTGTTTCTACATGTGCATCCCTTGCTATGCTGATGCCCATCTCCACACCTCCCAATGCCATTGCATTCTCCACGGGTCTCATCAAGACCGGGGACATGCTCAAAGTGGGTGGAGTCATTGGTGTCATTGGTCTGGTGCTCGCTTTCTTCTGGCTTACTAAGATTTTCCCCTTTTAATTTGTAATTGTCATGAAGAAAAGCATTATAATGATTGCTCTGACCTGTGTCATCGCCTCGGCGGTGGCACAGGTTACCGTCAAGCCCTACGGCTTTGTCCGTAACTATCTCAACATCGACACCCGCAAGACTTACACCGTCGTCGGTGGTGAGTACAACATGATTCCCTACGACGAGAAGTGGAACGAGGACAAAAGCGAGGACCTTAACGATGTGGCTCACGCCCAGTTGCAAGCCCTAACCACCCGCATTGGCCTCAACCTGGAAGGACCCGAACTGCTCGGTATGCAGAGCAGCGGTAAGATTGAGGCAGACTTCGGCGGCTTCGGCACCAACAATATGGTGCTGCGTATCCGTCAGGCCTTCGTCAAACTCTCGTCGAAAGACGAGAAGGGCTCCCGTGAGTTCTTGGTGGGCCAGACCTGGCATCCCCTCAGCGGCGACATCATGCCCGAGGTGTTGGGCATGGCTGCCGGCGCTCCGTTCCGTCCACACAGCCGCACCCCGCAGGTGCGTGGTATCCGCTATTGGGGTTCCTTCGGATTCACTGCCGCGCTGCTTTATCAGTTGCAGTACATGAACAATGGCCCCACTAGTGCTTCCGACCCCACTAGTACCAACAAGACAGACTTCGCCCTCAACGCTCTGTGGCCCGAGGCTTTTCTGGGCTTCAACTTCAAGCAGGGACCCTGGTATGTCCAGCTCGGTTGTGACTTCCAGACCATCAAGCCCCGCACGCACGCCTTGGTGGGCACCGTCACCAAGAAGGTCGACGAATCAGTTTCCTCTTTCACACCGACGCTTTATGCGCAGTATGTTGAAGGCAACTGGAGTGTGAAGTTCCGCACCCTCTTGGCGCAGAACACCAGCCATCTCAACCAGTTGGTGGGCTATGGTGTCACTGATGTCAACGCCGACGGCTCTTGGAACTATGCTCCCATCCGCAACACTATCTCTTACCTCAACATCGCCTATGGCAAGAAGGTGCGCTACAACCTCTTTCTCGGTTACATGAAGAACCTTGGATCAGGAGAGGACCTCTATGATTTCGGAACCAACAGTTATCGAATCTACATGAAGGGTGCCAACAACTTCACCAATCTCAACAGTATCTATCGCATTGCACCCTCCATCAGCTACAACGTCAAGGCCTTCAACATCGGTCTTGAGTACGAGTGGACCGCCTGCACCTATGGCGACATCAATACTGACGGTAGCATCAAGGACAACGACAACCTTCACCAGGTTTCCAACCATCGCATCTGTGCCTTGGTGAAATACAATTTCTAAAACCATGAAATCGAGGCTGCTCAAGTCCATGGTGAAGAAGACGGTAGGCAACCGTTTCTACGACTATATGCTGTATAGCCACTTCAGCTATCAGGCGTTGAAACGGTTGCACCTGCCTACCGGAAAGGCAGAAGGCGAGGATGTGTTTCGCCGTCGCTGGAAGCCCTTTTATCGATGGGTAGACCCCTATATCTACCGTCTGCACAGCCATTTCTGCGGACCTACGCCCGACATTATCCCCGAAGATATCCTGCACTTGCAGATAGAACGGATTCTGAACCCCCGCAGTTATTGGGACGTTTACGAAGACAAGGTGATGTTTCCGCGCGTGATAGGGGAGGAGAATGCTCCACGAACCGTGGTGGCGCGCATCCGAGGAGGATTACTGTTGGGTGCTGACCTACTGCCGCTGGCCGACGTGAAGAAATCCCTTGCCGAATGCCCCTTTGATGCACTCATACTGAAACCCTCCATGGGTACCTCATGTGGCATCCGTGTGATGAAATTCTTCCGCAAGGAGGTTGGCTATGTCTCCAATGATGGCATCTGTCTCGACAAAGATTTTCTGCTTTCTTTCGACGACAACCTGGTACTTCAAGAGTCCGTTGAGCAGCATCCCTTTATGGCGCGTCTCTGTCCCACGGCGGCCAACACCATGCGCATGGTGGTCTACCGCTCGGTGATTGACGGCGAGCCGCATCTTACCAGCGCCTATTTCCGATTTGGTGGTCCCGGTGCTGTGGTTGACAATTGCCACGCCGGTGGCCGCTATGTAGCGGTCGACCTCGTCGACGGTCGTCTCCATGACCTTTCCTACGATGATCTGGGGTTTTCAAAACCTTTCCCCGATGCGGGACAGCGCATCCCCTGTTGGGATGCCGCCGTGGAGCTCTCCTGCCATGTGGCACGTTGCATCCCGCACCACCACCTCTTCGCCCTCGACATGGCGATAGACAAGAACGGGAAGCCTATAGTGCTTGAATATAACATAGGCGGTTTCAGCGCCCATGCCGGCTACTACGTCGGTCAGACTGTCTTTGGTCCCTATCTCGACGAGGTCATCGAATGGACCCTTAAAAATCAGCCAAAATAAGATTGGATAATAGTGAAATAAAAAGGGAGCTCGTTAGAGCTCCCTTTTTTTATGCCTCCACCTTTTCGGTAGCAAGGGCTTCGTCGAGTTGCTTTGATGTTTCTCCTTTTTCTATCTCGAAGAAGACCTTTTCCTCGTCGGCGGTAATCTTTATGGTATCGCCTGGAAGTATATCGGCCTTGATGATTTCATCGGCCAGGTCGTCTTCCACATAGCGCTGTATGGCTCTGCGCAGCGGACGGGCGCCGTACTGCTCGTCCCAGCCTTTGGCCACGATGAAATCTTTCGCCTTCTCGTCCATCTCTACTTCGAATCCCATCTTGCGGATACGGCCAAAGAGACCGCGCAGCTCGATGTCGATAATCTTGTGGATCTCTTCGCGTCCCAGGCTGTTGAAGTAGATGATGTCGTCTATACGGTTGATGAACTCGGGAGCAAAGGCTTTCTTGAGGCTCTTCTCGATGACATCGCGCTGCATCTGCGCCTTCTCGGCCTCGCGGGCACTGGTGCTGAAGCCCACGCCCACGCCGAAGTCCTTCAACTGGCGGCTGCCAATGTTGGAGGTCATGATGATGATGGTGTTCTTGAAGTCCACCTTGCGACCAATGCCGTCTGTGAGCACGCCGTCGTCCAATACCTGCAGCAGTACATTGAAGACATCGGGGTGAGCCTTCTCAATCTCGTCGAGCAGCACGATGCTGTAGGGCTTGCGGCGCACACGCTCGGTGAGCTGGCCGCCCTCCTCGTAGCCCACATATCCCGGAGGCGCTCCGATGAGGCGGCTGACGGCGAATTTCTCCATATACTCGCTCATGTCGATGCGAATCATGGAGGCCTCGCTGTCGAAGAGGTATTTGGCCAGTATCTTGGTGAGGTAGGTCTTGCCGACGCCCGTGGGGCCGAGGAAGAGGAAACTTCCGATGGGGCGGTTGGGGTCTTTCAGTCCGGCGCGGTTGCGGCGGATGGCTTTGGCAATCTGGGCAATAGCCTCGTCCTGTCCCACGACCGAGCCCTTCAGTTCTTTCTCCATGCTCATCAGGCGGTTGCTCTCGCTCTCAGCGATGCGCTCCATGGGAACACCGGTCATCATGGCCACCACAGCGGCCACGTCCTGGTCGGTGACGGTGACCTTGCGCTCGCGCTCGTCGGCATCCCATTTGCGCTTCATGTCGGCCAGTTTGCTCTCCAGGTCGCGTTCCTGGTCGCGCAACTCGGCGGCCTCGCTGTAACGCTTGCTGGCCAGCACCTCTTTCTTCTGTGCTTCCACACGTGCCACCTCTTGTTCGAGGTTAACAATCTCTTCCGGCACCTGCAAATTGGCTATATGTACGCGCGCACCAGCCTCGTCCAAGGCATCGATGGCCTTGTCGGGCTGCAGGCGGTCGCTGACATAGCGCTCGGTGAGTTCCACGCAGGCCTTCAGTGCTGCGTCGCTGTAGAACACCAGATGGTGGCTTTCATATTTTTCTTTTATATGGGTCAGGATGTCGAGGGTCTCCTCAGAAGTGGCAGGCTCCACAAGCACTTTTTGGAAGCGGCGCTCAAGGGCGGTGTCCTTCTCAATATATTGGCGATATTCATCGAGTGTCGTGGTGCCGATGCACTGGATGACGCCACGTGCCAATGCCGGCTTGAACATGTTGCTGGCATCGAGCGAGCCGCTGGCTGAGCCGGCTCCTACAATGGTATGAATCTCGTCAATGAAGATGATAATCTCAGGATGCTGCTCCAGTTCGTTGATGATAGCTTTCATACGCTCCTCAAACTGGCCACGGTATTTTGTGCCCGCCACCAGTGAGGCCAGGTCGAGGCTCATCAGACGCTTGTTGTAGAGCGTCCGCGGCACACGGCCTTCGGCGATGCGTATGGCCAACCCCTCGGCAATGGCGCTCTTTCCCACGCCACTCTCGCCGATGAGAATGGGGTTGTTCTTCTTCCTGCGGCTGAGAATCTGGGCGATACGGTCCATCTCCTTCTGGCGGCCGATGATGGGGTCGAGCTTGCCTTCCATGGCCAGCTTGGTGAGGTCGCGTCCGAAGTTCTCCAATGCCGGTGTGCCGTTCTTCTTTTCTCCACCCTCCACTTTCCGTTTCCCGCTCTCGGTAGCAGGGTCGGCGTAGGCATCGTCGATGTCGTCGTCGCTGGTCTGGCTGCTGAAATCGGTGTTGCCCGAGGGCTCTAGGCCGCTGTCGTTGCGCACAAGCCGCGCGAAGCGGTCGTAGTCCACGCCCTCGCGGTTGAGCATGCTGGCCACTAGGTTGTCATTCTCCTGCAGCATAGCTAGGATGAGGTGCTCGGTGCGTATCTCGGAGGATTTGAGCTTAATGCTCTCCAAGTAGCTCAGGCGCAGCACCTTCTCGGTCTGCCGCAGCATGGGAATCTCGCTGTCTTCGGCATAGCGTATGTCGCTCTGGGCCTGACTCACCTGACTCTCCAGCCGTTCGCGGAAAGCGGCGGTGTTCACGCCGAGGGTCGACAGCATGGTCATGGCCGAGCATTCTGGCAGGCGGGCCATGCCCAGAAAGAGATGTTCTACGCCGATGCCGCCGTTCTTCAGGCGTATGGCCTCGTCGCGGCTGAAGGAGATAGCCTTCCTTGTATTTTCACTTAAGTTTGCTTCCATTGCATAAATTTTCGTGGTGCAAAAATACTACAATTATATGTATTGCAACTTTCATGCCAAAGATTCTTTTCAACAGCACAATGTGAATTCGCGGAATAATTCGCATCATTCGCCCAATTCGCCGACAGATTGTCCGCCAAATCCACCTCCGGTTCCAAGCTGCCAATGTAGGTGGACACTGAGGCTGTGCCCTCATAGTCGACGGCGAAGCCGTAGAGGTGCACCGTCTTGCCCTGCCAACGGTCGGGCAGCTCGAGGCTGACACGGCCCGTCTTTCTGTAGGCCGGTGCCGACAGCACACCCTCCTCACGCTCAGGA